>CAVWOZ010000038.1:0-70000 GCA_963756595.1 uncultured Acidobacteriota bacterium | reverse complement strand
CGGGTCACCCGTTAAGGCGACCCAGGCTTCCAGACTCGCTCGCTCCTAGAAAGGAGGTGATCCAGCCACAGGTTCTCCTACAGCTACCTTGTTACGACTTCACCCCAATCGCTGGGCATACCATGGACGGCTTCCCCCCCGAAGGGTTAGAGCACCGGCTTCCGGTACAACCAACTTTCGTGATGTGACGGGCGGTGTGTACAAGGCCCGGGAACGTATTCACCCCAGCGTGCTGATCTGGGATTACTAGCGATTCCAGCTTCATGCAGTCGAGTTGCAGACTGCAATCCGTACTGAGGACGGTTTTTTGAGATTAGCTCCGGCTCGCGCCTTTGCAACCCTTTGTACCGCCCATTGTAGCACGTGTGTAGCCCTGGACATAAAGGCCATGAGGACTTGACGTCATCCCCACCTTCCTCCCCGATTTCCGGGGCAGTCTCCTTAGAGTTCCCGACTTGACTCGCTGGCAACTAAGGATAGGGGTTGCGCTCGTTGCGGGACTTAACCCAACATCTCACGACACGAGCTGACGACAGCCATGCAGCACCTCTGTGGCGGCTCCCGAAGGAGAAGACCTGTTTCCAGATAAGTCCACCACAGTTCAAGCCCAGGTAAGGTTCTTCGCGTTGCATCGAATTAAACCACATGCTCCACCGCTTGTGCGGGCCCCCGTCAATTCCTTTGAGTTTCAGCCTTGCGACCGTACTCCCCAGGCGGGGTGCTTAACGCGTTAGCTAAGGCACCGCAGGGGTCGATACCCGCGACACCGAGCACCCATCGTTTACAGCGTGGACTACCAGGGTATCTAATCCTGTTTGCTACCCACGCTTTCGCGCCTCAGCGTCAGAACCGGTCCAGGTAGCCGCCTTCGCCACTGGTGTTCCTCCCAGTATCTACGCATTTCACCGCTACACTGGGAATTCCACTACCCTCTCCCGGCCTCAAGCCCAACAGTTTCAAAGGCAGTTCCTCAGTTGAGCCGAGGGATTTCACCTTTGACTTATAGAGCCGCCTACGCGCCCTTTACGCCCAATAATTCCGAATAACGCTCGCCCCCTCCGTATTACCGCGGCTGCTGGCACGGAGTTAGCCGGGGCTTCCTCTGATGGTACCGTCAAACTTGACAACTGTTTGCCGCCAAGCCTTCGTCCCATCTGACAGGAGTTTACGATCCGAAGACCTTCATCCTCCACGCGGCGTTGCTGGATCAGGCTTGCGCCCATTGTCCAATATTCCCCACTGCTGCCTCCCGTAGGAGTCTGGGCCGTGTCTCAGTCCCAGTGTGGCCGATCACCCTCTCAGGCCGGCTACTGATCGTCGCCTTGGTGAGCCTTTACCCCACCAACTAGCTAATCAGCCGCGGGCTCCTCCAGGAACGCTAGCTTGCAAGCAGAGGCCAGCTTTCTTAGGTCAGACCAAAATCCAACCAACGTATGCGGTATTAGCCCGAGTTTCCCCAGGTTATCCCCCATTCCCAGGCAGATTACCCACGTGTTACTCACCCGTTCGCCGCTCTCCAGAGACCGAAGCCTCCTTCGCGCACGACTTGCATGTGTTAAGCACGCCGCCAGCGTTCATTCTGAGCCAGGATCAAACTCTCCAGTTTTGATCCTCGCCTGCCCAAGTCGCTACAACCCGGCAGGCTTTTGTTTCGGAATCTACTCCCAGCTCCGCATCATCCAACAGCATCACCTCGAAGCACGACCCGAAGGACGCACCCACAAGACAACACCGAAGACCACGCGAGCCCAGAAGCAGGCCGCTGACTTCAAACTCACTCTTCCTCTATCTAGTTTTCAAAGAACCGACGCTGGAGAAACCGCGGCTCTCGCCGCTTTCGCGTCCCGCTCGTTTCCAAGGGGAGGCGAAGTGTAGGGCAGGCCGGCCCGGGTGTCAACCCTTTTTTGCCGTCCCGCTCGCTTCGTCGTTCGCAGGGAGATCCAACCGGTCGACCTTGGCAGAGATTCCCGGGGGGAACCGTCCGCTTCGGAGAGGGTAGGTCACTTCTCTGTCAAAGGCCGTAGCAACTACCGCGTTCTCAACCGCAGCGGGTTGCCCCCGCCGCGAGTCGAACTATGCCACAGCTTCCCGGCGGTGTCAAAGCCCCGGCTCGGCTACACTGCTCCCCATGGTGAGAACAGGAGGTAGGACGCGATGCGGGAGGCGATGGCTCTGGGGGTTTTGGCGCTCGGCGCGCTCGGGATGCTGGCGGCGGCGGGGTGCAACGGCGGGTCGGACAGCCCGACGGCGCCGAGCGGGCCGGCGCGGCGGGGGAACTGGATCGGCACGATCACCGGCACCCATGCGGGGATCCATCTCGACGGCACCTGCACCCTCGAGATGAATCTCGACCTCGCCTACAACGGCCAGTGGTGGGTCGACTGCCCGGGCGCCAGCAGCAACGGGCAGGTCATCGGGCTCGACACCGCGAACCTCGTGGTGCTGACGCTGCTCACCGCCAGCCCGGCCTCGAACTGCCCGTGGAACGTCATCTCCACGGCGACCCCGTCGACGATCGACGGCCAGTTCCACGTCACCGACTGCGCCACCCGGCAGGAAGTGAGCTCCGGCACGATCACCCTGCGTCATCGCTGACGCCGCTGACGCCGCCGGGCGCCTCAGTCGCTCTCGAAGACCAGCCGCCGCCCGTCGATCCGCCAGGGCTCGGTAAACAGCTTGCGCAGGGCTTCCGGGTAGGCCTGATGCTCGGCCTCGAGGATGCGCGCCGCGAGGTCGGCGGCGCTGTCTTCGGCGAGCACGGGGACGGCGCGCTGCACCACGATGGGGCCGCTGTCGAGCCCCTCGTCGACCAGGTGGACGGTGCACCCCGAAACCTTGACCCCGTGGGCGAACGCCGCTTCCTGAGCGTCCAGCCCGGGGAAGGCCGGCAGCAGGCTGGGATGGATGTTGACGATGCGCTGCCGGAAGCTCGCCACGAAGACGGGGGAGAGCAGCCGCATGTAGCCGGCGAGGCAGACCCATTCGGCGCCGGCCTCCCGGATCGCCGCGATCACCTTCTCCTCGTGGGCCTGGCGTCCGCCGGGCTCCCCGGGTTGCGGAAGGTGGGGGATCGCCGCCGTGGGGAGCCCCAGCTCGCGAGCCCTGGCGAGGCCTGGGGCGTCCGCCACGTTGCTCGCCACCAAGACGATCTCGGCCGGGATCTCGCCGCGGGCGATCGAACCTTGAATCGCCACGAAGTTGCTGCCGCGGCCGGAGAGGAGGATGGCGATGCGGGTCATCGCCGGCAGGATATCAGGGGACGGCGGGGGGAGCGTCGATGCCCAGGTCGTAGGCGACCCCCGAGCCTCCCGGCTGCAGGGTGCCGATCACGTAGCTCTTCTGACCGACCGAGCGCAGGAGGGCGAGGACCTCGGCGAGGCCGGCGGGGTCGACCGCGAGGATCATGCCGATCCCCATGTTGAAGACGCGGAACATCTCCTCGCTCTCCACCTCCCCCTTCTCCTGGAGGAAGTGGAAGAGCTCCGGCAGCGGCCAGCTCCCCACCCGGATCAGGGCGTGGGTGTCGCCGGGGAGGATGCGCGGCAGGTTGTCGCTGATGCCGCCCCCTGTGATGTGGGCCATGCCGTGGAGAGCCCGGTTGCCGAGGAGCGGGCGGATCGGCTTCAGATAGGAGAGGTGGGGCTCGAGGAGGGCCTCCCCCACCGTCCCCTTCCGCCCCCACGGGGCCTTGTCGCCGACCTTCAGGCCGGCCTGCTCGAAGAGGATCCTGCGCGCCAGCGAGTAGCCGTTGGTGTGCAGCCCCGACGACGGCAGGCCGACGAGGACGTCGCCGGCGCGCACCCGCGAGCCGTCGAGCACCTTCGGCCGGTCGACCAGCCCGACGATGAAGCCGACCAGCTCGTAGTCCCCCGGCTGGTAGAAGCCCGGCATCTCGGCGGTCTCGCCGCCCAGCAGGGCGCAGCCGTTCTCGCGGCAGCCGTCGGCGACGCCGCCCACCAGCTCCACCATCTTCTCGGGCTCGAGGACGCCGGCTCCCAGATAGTCCATGAAGAAGAGCGGCTCGGCCCCCTGCACCAGGATGTCGTTGACGCAGTGGTTGACCAGGTCGCGGCCGACCGACGAGTAGTCCCCCATCAATTTGGCCACCACCAGCTTGGTCCCCACCCCGTCGGCGGAGGCGACGAGCACCGGCTCGGTCATCCCCGCGAGCTCGGGGCGGAAGAGGCCGCCGAAGCTGCCGATCTCGGTGAGCACGCCGGGGGTGAAGGTCGACTTCGCCAGCTTTTTGACGCGGGCGAGCCCCGCCTCCTGGGCGTCGATGTCGACGCCGGCGCGGGCATAGGCGGAGGGCTTCGCGGGCTCGGGCATGGCGGGGAACTATAGCAGCGGTGCCCACCGGCGGTGGGGGGACGGAACGATGCCGGACGGTGTCGGAACCGATGTCGCCGCTATGTCGGAGCTATGTCGGAACCAGTGTCGAACTATGTCGCGGACCCGCCGACACAAGCGATCGACACCGACCGGCGGCGGGCTCTCCAGGAGGACCCTCGGTGGCACATCGCATGCAGAATCTCCTGGCGTACCGAGGAAAATCCGCAGGGACCACCGGCTCGAAGAGATTTTCGGAGAGCGCAACCAGGAGGGATTTCGTCATGATCGCAGAAGCCCGGCACGCAGTCGCCACGAACGATGACCCGTCAGCCCTCGAGCGGGTGGAGATCGAGGTCGAGGTGACCTACAACCCCACGGGAGACCCGACGTTCAAGTTCTACGGCCTGGGACCGAACCACAGCGTGTATGTCGAGGCTCCCGAAGCGGTCTTCGTGCTCACCTTGAGCCCGATCGGTTTCGAGGGGCCGGTGGTCTTCGCCGCGATCCACCCGGAACAGGACGGTCCGGTGAGCTGGTTCACTCCGGGCTCCGGGGCACACTGCGTGCGCCCCTCCTACATCGGCCCGCCGGAATTGAATTTCGATTCCACCACCCTCGCGTTCACCAATACCAACAGGGCTTCCGGGGGGAAGCACGACCTGATCGATTTCGCGGTCAACATCGTCGTGCTGCTTCTCGGGGACGACGGCGAGAGCCTCTATACGTCGCACAAGCCGTATACCTCGCCGGACCCGACGATCATCAACGTCGATCCGACCGGGCCGCCGCCCGCGTAAGACGCTCCCGACCCGGCGCGAAGAAATCCTTACCGAACCGTTACCCAGAGGAGATCGCCATGACCTTAGAGGCCACCCGCTCGACCTCCACCCTCACCCTCGACGACCCGCCTCAGACGGTGTTCGATGTCAGCGTCGTCTTCGTACCGCCCACGACTCCCGGCGGCCAACCCGTCTTCAGGTTCTTCGGCCTGACCGCTCCGAACAACGCGAAAGTCCTGAGCCCGGAGGCCGACTTCATCCTGACCTTGAGCCTTAACGGACCCGGTACGGTGGTCTTCGCCGACCCTCCCATCACCTGGTACTTGCCCGGCGACCAGTCGGAGCCCATCCCGCAGCCGGACTACATCACCAACCTGGCGTGGACCGACGAGCAGATCACCTTCGTCGACGTCAACCCCGCCGACTCCCCGAAACAGATCCTGGTCAGCTTCGTGGTCAACGTGACCTATACCGCCCCCACCTCGGATGGCGGCACCGTCACCGCCCTCTTCAGCTCGCACGGCGACGCGTTCTTCGGCGAAACGTTCGTCTCGCACGACCCGACGATCATCAACGTCGACCCGACGGGGCCGGGGAACTAGGCCCCCGCGGGCGATCGAGGAGCTCCTGGAATTCCGGCGAGCCGCGCAGGGGGTCGAACCAGGGGAGGGTGAACCAGCGCTTCTCGACCCCCTGCGCGAGCGCCCGGTCGGCGTTGACCAGGGCCGAGGAGCGGTCGTCGACCAGGGTGTAGACCAGCGCCGCCTCGTAGGCGGCCTGGGAGTTCCCCTGGGCGAGGAGGAGGACCTGCTGGACGGCTTCGACGGCCTGCCGCCGGTCGCCGAGATGCGCCAGGGCCTGCGCGCGGGTCGACAGGACCTGCCAGCTCGCCGCGGCGGGGTCCTTCTCGACCAGGGCGAGGAGGTGCCGGTAGGTGGCCTCGGCCTCGCCGCGGTTCCCCGCCAGGAGGAGGACGTCGGCGAGGTTGAGGGTGACGAACGGGTTCTTCGGCTCGAGGGCCAGCGCCTGGCGGAAGCGGGCCTCGGCCTCCGGATAGCGCTTCAGCAGCAGGTAGGCGGTCCCCAGGTTGGTGATCTCGGCGACCTCGGGCGAGCGCTCCACCAGCCGCCGGTAGATCTCGGCCGCGCGCACCGGGTCGCCGTTCAGCAGCTCGATCTGGGCGAGCAGCGACCAGCCCGAGTGATAGCCGGGGAATCCCCGCAACAGCTCCTGGAGATGGCGCCGCGCCGCGTCGCTCTCGCCCAGCCGGTACTCCATGTCGGCCAGGCGGGAGAGATGGTTCCAGGAGGGGCGGAGGCGGACCGCCTCGCGCATCAGGGCGAGGGCAGCCTCCTTGTTCCCCCGGCGCTCGAGCAGACGCGCCCGCGGCACGAGGATCTCGAAATCCCCCGGCTGCAACCGCTCGAGGTCGGCCAGCGCCTCCTCCGCCGCATCCAGCCGCTCCCCCTTGAGCGCCACCTCGAAGCGCGCCACCAGGGGGCGCGGATCGGCAGGGGCCAGGCGGCGGGCCTCGTCGAGGATGGCGAAGGCGCGGTCGAGGTCCGCGGGGTTGCGCCCGGCGCCGAAGCGCTGGCGCAGGATCTCGGCCTGCAGGACGTAGGCTTCGAGGAAACGGGGGGAGCGCCGCTCGATGGCCGCCGCGCGGTCGAGCAGCGCGTCGACCGACAGCCCGCGCTCCTTGCGGTCGAACTCGCCGCGGACGCGCAGATAGTCCTGGTAGTCCTCCGCCCTCACCTCGAGCCCGGAGAGCCCGGAGCGCAGGGCATGCTCGGGATATCCCTGCTGGAGATATCCCTGGACGGCTTCCGCCATCAGGAAGGGGCGGTCGATGGGGATCTCGAAGCTCTGGGTCCAGAGGAGGATGCCGTCGCGCCCACGGATGCGGCTGAGCGACGCCTGACAGCTGTTCGCCCCGCAGGCGACGCGGGCGGTGAGCACCTCGTCCGCCGCCACCGCCTTCGCCACCGCCACCGGCGTCCCCTGGACGGGATCGACCTGCTCCGGCGCCAGCGGCGAGAGGCCGTCGAGGGCGAGCAGCCCGCGCAGCAGCGCGACGCGCAGGCCGGCGGCGGTGAGGGTGGCCCGCTCGTCGTCGGCCGGCGTCGCCGCGGCGCCGCCGCCGGGCCCTCCGGACACCACCGGACGGGTCACCGCCACGTAGAGCGGCCCCCGCGGGTGGACCGGCCGGCGGAGGAAGGTGAGGATCCCCGCGGCGAGCAGCGCCAGCGCCGCGAGGCCGGCGAGCAGCGCCCACGGCTTGAAGCGGCCGAGCGACCGGTAGGCCTGGGAGGTGAGCTGCTCGCTGCGCGCCGCGGGGAGGGCGGCCACCCCGGACGGGAGGACCGGGGGCGGCCCGACGGCCGGCCCCGTCGGCGGCCTTTCGCCGGGGAGGTCGATCCAGGTCGCGGCGTTGACGAACGTGGGGTGCGGCGTCGGGGTGACCATCCCCTCCAGCGCCTCCGCCACCTCGAGCGCGCCGCGCGGCCGGCGGTCCCGGTCCTTCTCGAGGAGGTGGTCGACGAGCGCCGAGAGCGGCTCGGGGACTTGCGGGTCGAAGTCGCGCAGCGGCGGCTGGCGGAGGGTGCAGATGCCGGTCAGCGTCTCGAGCGTCGAGGGTCTCTCGAACGGCGAGGCGCCGGTCAGCATCTCGTAGAGCAGGAGGCCGAGCGAGAAGAGGTCGGAGCGCGGGTCGAGCGGCAGCCCCCGCGCCTGCTCCGGCGACATCGAGCGGAAGGTGCCGACCACCACGCTGTCGCGGGTCAGCCGCCCCTCGCCGTCGAGGCGGCGGGCGAGGCCGAAGTCGAGGATCTTGGCGTGGCCCGCCGGGTTGACCATCACGTTCTCGGGCTTCAGATCACGGTGGATCAGCCCCTTGGCATGGGCCGCCGCCAGCCCCTCGGCAATCTCGCGCCCCAGGCGGACGGTGTCGCGGACGCCGAGGCGCCCGCGCGCCAGGCGCCGCGCCAGCGACTCGCCGTCGACGAGCTCCATGACGATGGCGTCGCCGTCCTCCCAGTCCAGGATGTCGTAGATCTGGACGATCGCGGCGTGCGAGAGGGCGGCCGCCGAGCGCGCCTCGCGGCGGAAGCGCTCGCGGGCGCCGGCGCTGCCGGCCGCCTCGGCGCGGACGGTCTTCAGCGCCACCCAGCGCTCCAGACGCTCGTCCCAGGCGCGGTAGACCTCCCCCATGCCGCCGGCGCCCAACCGGCCTTCGATCCGGTAGGGACCGATCTTCTCCGGGCCAAAACCCATCAGGTCCCTCAAGGCCCACTTGAGGCCAGGCCGAGTTGGGCCATCCGGCGCTGCAAGCCCCGCTTCGAGACCTCGAACGCCTCGACCATCGCGTCGAGGTCGCCGCCGCAGCGCGCCACGCAAGCCTCGATCTCTTCGCGGCTGAGGTCCGCCGCCTTGCGGACCCGCGGGCTGCGCTCGATGCGGTCGTAGAGCGAGGTGCGGGAGATGCCGAGCTGCTCGGCCGCCCGCTGCACCCGCCAGCGGTTGTCGCGCAGGGCCGCGATCAGCTCGTCCTCGCCGACCTCCTCCGGGCTCCGGTAGGCCTTGCGAGGCGCGCGCGGCGTGACCCCGGGACGGCGCCCGCCGAGGCCGCCGGTCGCGTCGGTGTCGTCGGAGGTGTCGGACGGGTCCGCCGGGCTCGCGGAGGGGACCGGGCGCGCCCCCTCCTGGAAGGTGCGCTCGGCCTGCAGCCACATCCCCTCGTCGCCGCCGTCACGCCCGGCGATCACCAGCTGGCGGACGACGTTGCGGAGCTGGCGGACGTTCCCCGGCCAGTCGAAGGCGGCCAGCCGGGCGACCAGCGCCGCCGGCATCCAGGGGCGCCCCCCCGGGGGGATTGCCAGCCGTTCGCTCTCGCCGATCTCCTCCAGCTCGCGGCGCAGGAAGGCGAGGAAGAGGCGGCCGAAGTCGTCGCGCCGCCGGCGCAAGGGGGGGATGCCGATCTCGTAGCCGGAGAGGCGATGCAGGAGGGGGGCGCGGAACCTCCCCGCCGTCACCGCCGATTCGAGGTCGGCGTCGGTCGCCGCCACCAGGCGGACGTCGACACCCACAGGCTCTCCTCCCACCGGCTGCACCTCGCCGGTCTCGAGGGCGCGCAGCAGGAGCACCTGCACCTCCTGCGGGGTCTCCCCCACCTCGTCGAGGAAGAGGGTGCCGCCGTCCGCCCGCTCGAAGTACCCCTCGCGCTTGCGGTCGGCGCCGGTGAAGGCGCCGCGGGCGGCCCCGAACAGCTCCGCCGCGGCGAGGGTCGGCGGCACCGCACCCATGTTGACGGCGAGGAACGGCCGCCCGGCGCGCGGGCTGCTCTCGTGCAGCGCGCGGGCGACCAGCTCCTTGCCGGTCCCCGTCTCGCCGCGCAGCAGGACGGGGACGCCGAGCCCCACCACCCGCTGGATCTCACGGCGCAGCTGCACCATCGGCGCGCTCTCCCCCACCAGGCCGAAGGCCGGCAGGCCGGAGCCGCCGACCGGGTCGAGCAGCGACAGCAGCACCACCACGCGATTGGCGAGCAGGAGGACGGCGCCGCGCTCGAGATGCTCGACGGTGAGCTCGCGCGCGTCCGCCACCGCCTCGCCGTCGACGACGACCGAGGTGCCGCCGGCGGCGCAGACCAGACGGACCGCCCCCGGCTCCGCCCCGGGGAGCAGGCGCAGCGGCCGGCGGCTCAGGTGGGGGTCGGCGAGCGGGCGCGGCGCCGCCCGGCCGGGGTGCGAGAACGCCGGCTCGAGGCGCGACAGCTGCTCCTCCCGCCCCGAGGCGAGCCCGGGAAGCGCCACCCGCTCGCCGATCCGCTCGGCCTGCGGGTGGAAGAGGATGGTCAGCCCGGGCACCAGGAAGGCCCCGGCGGGCGCACCCCCGCCGCTCTCTACCCGGGTGTCGGCCTGCAACTGGTGCCGCAGGCCCTCGCTGTCGTATGGCACAGGGGGAGTTTAGCGCTCCCTAACCCGTGCGCCAATGGTCCGCGTCCGCGAGCCTCGGGGCCATGCTAGGATTTGCCCGGATTCAAGACCGCGAAAGGGAGGGCCATGTCGAACGAGCTCCTCTTCGGCCTCTACATCTTCGTGCTGGCGGGCTTCCTCGGCCATTACGTCATCGAGAAGGTGCCGCCGCTCCTCCACACCCCCCTGATGGCGGGGACCAACGCCATCTCGGGGATCTCGCTCGTCGGCTCGCTGGTCTCCGCCGGCGGCGGCTACGGCAGGCTCAGCATGGCGCTCGGCTTCGTGGCGGTGATCTGCGCCACCATCAACACGGTGGGCGGCTTCCTGATCACCGACCGCATGCTGCGCATGTTCAGGAAGAAGACGCCGGCCGGCCCGGCGCGGACACCCCAGACGCCGCAGACGAACGGAGGCGGCAAGGGATGAGCGCCTCCCTCCTGCCGTACCTGATCGCCTCGGTCTGCTTCATCCTGGCGCTCCAGGGGCTGTCCTCTCCCACCCACGCCCGGCGCGGCAACCTGATCGGCGCCTTCGGCATGCTGGTGGCGGTGGTCGGCACGCTCCTCTTCACCCACATCCTGACCTTCCTCTGGATCGCCATCGGCCTGATGGTCGGCGCCGCCATCGGCGCTGCGATGTCGATCTGGATCCCGATGACCAAGATGCCGGAGCGGATCGCCCTCTCCCACTGCTTCGGCGGTCTGGCGGCGGCCCTGGTCGGCGTCTCGGAGTACCACCACCACATGGCGATGGGCGGCATCGACCGCTTCACCATGACGGCGCTCGGGCTCGAGGTCTTCCTCGGCTTCCTCACCTTCACCGGCAGCCTGATGGCGTTCGGCAAGCTGCAGGGGCTGATCACCGGCGCGCCGGTGACCTGGCCGGGGCAGAACGCCTCGAACATCACGATGTTCTTCGCCGCCCTGGTCCTCCTCGTGCTGCTGGTGATGGACCCCACCCGCAGCGTCCTCTTCTATGCCATGGGAGTGCTCGGCCTGGTGGTCGGGGTGCTCGCCGTGCTGCCGATCGGCGGCGCCGACATGCCGGTGGTGATCTCGCTGCTCAACTCCTACGCCGGCCTGGCCTCCGCCTCGACCGGCTTCGCCCTCGGCAACCCGGTGCTGATCATCGCCGGCGCCCTCGACGGCACCTCGGGCTTCCTGCTCTCGATGAAGATGAGCAAGGCGATGAACCGCTCGTTCGCCAACGTCCTGTTCGGCGCCTTCGGCAAGGTGGAGCCCGCCGCCCCCGGAGCCGCCGGGCCGGCCGCCAACTACAACCTGGCGACCGTCGAGGACGCGGTGGGGGTGCTGACCGCCGCCCAGTCGGTGATCGTGGTCCCCGGCTACGGCATGGCGGTGTCGCAGGCCCAGCACGCCGTCCGCGAGCTCGGCCTGGCGCTGGAGGCCAACGGCGCCACGGTCAAGTACGCCATCCACCCGGTCGCCGGCCGCATGCCGGGGCACATGAACGTGCTCCTCGCCGAGGCGAACGTCCCCTACGACCAGCTCTACGACCTCGACGACATCAACGACGAGTTCTCGCGCACCGACGCGGTGCTGGTGGTGGGCGCCAACGACGTGGTCAACCCGGCGGCGAAGTCCAATCCGGGGAGCCCGATCTACGGCATGCCGGTGTTCAATGTCGACGAGGCGCGCGCCGTCATCGTCCTCAAGCGCAGCGTGGCGACCGGCTTCGCGGGGATCGAGAACGACCTCTTCGTGCGGCCGAACACCATGATGGTGCTCGGCGACGCCAAGAAGACCCTGCGCGAGCTGATCGCCGGCGCCAAGGAGGAGGCGGCGTAGGAGCGGGAGCTGCCAGGATGCCGATCCGCCCCGCCGCCCCCGCCGACGCCCCCGCCCTCGCCGTCCTCGCGACGCAGCTCGGCTATCCCAGCACCCCCGAGCAGGTCGCGGCGCGGCTCGCCGACGTGACGCCGCGGCCGGAGAACGCTGTGCTGGTCGCCGAGGCGGAGGGCGCGGTCGTCGGCTGGATCCACGTCGCGGGCAGCCACTCGATCGAATCGGACCCCTTCGCCCAGATCCTCGCCCTGGTGGTGGACGAGCGCCACCGTGGCGGCGGCACCGGCGCGGCGCTGGTCGAGGCCGCCTCCGAGTGGGCGGGGCGGAGCGGCTTCCGGACCCTGCGGGTGCGCAGCAACGTCATCCGCGAGCGGACCCACCGCTTCTACGAGCGGCTGGGGTTCGCCCGCCTCAAAACTCAGATCGCGTTCGCCCGCCCGATCGCCCTTTGAGCCTGGTGGACGACCGGTGAACGACGCCCGGCTCCTCCTCGACCGCTTCTTCGGCCCCGCCGCCGGCTCCCAGCCCGAGCGCAGTTTCCTCTGGGCGCGCTGGCTCTTCCTGCGCGCCCTCGGCGTCCTCTTCTTCTCCGCCTTCTATTCGCTGGCGTTCCAGATCCAGGGGCTGATCGGCCCCGCGCGGCATCCTGCCGGCGGCCCCGTACCTCGCGGACGTCGCCCGCGTCCTCCCCGACCTCTCCCGCTTCTGGCGGGTGCCGACGCTGCTCTGGCTCGGCGCCGGGAGCGAGGCGCTGACGGTGCTCGTCTGCGGCGGGCTGATCGCCTCGGTGCTGCTGATCGTCAACCTCTGGCCGCGCCTCGCGACCGCCGTCTGCCTCGTCACTTTCCTCTCCTTCATCGGCGCCGCGCAGGACTTCGCCTCCTACCAGTCGGACGGCATGCTCCTCGAGGCGGCCTTCCTCTCCCTCTTCTTCGCGCCCGGCGGCCTGCGCCCGGGCTTGAGCGCCGGGCGTCCGCCGTCGCGGGCGAGCCTCTTCCTGCTGCGCTGGGAGTGGTTCCGCATCTATTTCGAGTCGGGGATCGTCAAGCTGCTGAGCGGCGACCTGCAATGGCGGCACCTGACCGCCATGGACCACTACTACGAGAACGGCCCGCTCCCCTCCTGGCCCGGCTGGTACACCCAGCAGCTCCTGCCGCACGGCTTCCACGCCGCCACCGCGGCGGCGACGCTGGCGCTCGAGCTGGCGGTGGTCTGGCTCGCCTGGCTGCCGCGCCGCTTCCGGCTCGCCTGCTTCCTGATCGTCACCCCGTTCCAGATCGGTATCATCCTCACCGCCAACTACGCCTTCCTCAACTATCTCGTTCTGGTGCTCGGCTTCCTGCTGCTCGACGACGCCGCCCTGGCGCGCCTCGGCCTCAAGACGCCGGCCGCCACTCCCGCGGCGAACGCCGCCGTGCCCGGGCCGCAAGGCCCTGGGCGGCTGATCCGCGCCGCCGGCGCCGCAGTTATTCTCAGCTGGATTTTCGTCGCCACCCTCGTCCCCTACGTCATCCCCCGCGGCCCGCTCGCCGCGCCGGCCCGCTGGCTCGCGCCGCTGCGCATCGCCAACTCCTACGGGCTGTTCGCCGTGATGACCACGGCGCGCTACGAGATCGAGTTCCAGGGGAGCCGCGACGGCGTGGACTGGATCCCCTACCCCTTCCGCTACAAGCCGCAGGACCCCGCCGAGCGCCCCGGAATCTACGCCCCCTACCAGCCGCGCTTCGAGTGGAACCTCTGGTTCGCCTCGCTCGCCACCTGGCGCGAGAACCCCTGGGTGCTGGAAGCCGAGAGCCGCCTGCTCGACGGCAGCCCGGACGTGCTGGCCCTCTTCCGCCGCGACCCCTTCGCCGGCAAGCCCCCGGCGCAGGTGCGCACCGTCCTCTGGCAGTACGAGTTCACCACCCCCGCCGAGAAACGAAAGACGGGGAACTGGTGGCGCCGCCAGCTCCTCGGCCCCTACGCCCCGGCCGTGGAGCGGCGGGTGGACGGCACGGTGGAGGTGCTGGGGGAGCCTTGACCCTATAATCCTTGCAACTTGACAAGGAGGGAGCATGGCGACATCCCTGACCCGTCGTGGATTCACCCAGGTGCTCGGCTTCGGCGCGGCGTCCGCCGTGCTGCGCCCCCTGCTGCCGTCCGCGGACGCGCTGCCGCTCGTGGCCAAGGCGGTGCAGGGGGCGACGGCGCAGGAGGCGGCCTCCGCCGTCGTGCGGATCAGCTCGAACGAGAACCCGTACGGCCCCTCCCCCGCCGCCTTCGCGGCGATGCGGCGGGCCTTCGACGTCGCCTGGCGCTACCCGGACGAGGCGGCGGACGCGCTGGCCGGCGATCTCGCGAAGCTCCACGGCGTCACCCCCGACCACATCCTCCTGGGGGCCGGCTCGAGCGAGATCCTCAAGCTCTGCGCCGCCGCCTTCACCGGGCCGGGGAAGGCGGCGGTCACCGCCGACCCCACCTTCGAGGCGCTGGCGCGCTACGCCCAGGTGGCGGGCGCCGAGGTGGTCAAGGTGCCGCTCACCGCCGACTACCGGCACGACCTCGGGAAGATGCTCCCCCCCGGCGCCGGGCTGGTCTATCTCTGCAACCCCAACAACCCCACGGCGAGCCTCACCCCGGCGGCCGGGGTGCGGACTTTCCTCTCCCAGGTTTCCGCCGGGGGCGCCGGCACGGCGGTGCTGGTGGACGAGGCCTATGCGCACTATGTGGAGAGCGGCGACTGGGAGTCGGTCCTGCCGCAGGTGGGCAGCCACCCGCGGCTGATCGTGGCACGCACCTTCTCGAAGATCTACGGCATGGCCGGCCTGCGCTGCGGCTACGCGGTGGCGCAGCCGGAGACGATCGCGCTCCTGCGCCCGCACCAGGCCTTCGACAGCCTGAGCATCATGGCCCTGGCAGCGGCCCGCGGCAGCCTCGCCGACTCGGCGCACGTCGACGACAGCCGGCGGCTCAACCGGGAGACCAAGGAGCTGGTGCGCTCGCGCCTCGTGGCGATGGGCTACCAGCCGATCCCCTCGGCGGCCAACTTCCTGATGGTCGATCTGCGGCGGGACGTGGGCGGGGTGATCGGCGCGCTCCGCGAGCGCGGCGTCGAGGTCGGCCGGCGGTTCCCGGCGATGCCGACCTTCCTGCGGGTGACGATCGGCACCCGGCCCCAGATGGAGAGGTTCCTCTCCGCCCTGGGGCCGGTCCTGGCCTGAAGAAGTTGCCTACCGGCTGAGCTCGAAGCGCAACGCGGGATCGCAGCGCAGCTTCTCGAGGAAGGTGGCGATCTCGCGAGTCAGCTTGACGGTGGCCCGCTCGCGCTCGGCGGCCTTGCGGAAGAAGAGCAGGGCGGCGAGCGCCTCGCGCGGCACGTCCTGCGCCTGGAAGACGCTGGCCATCTCGAGCGACAGCTTCTTGACCTCGGCCAGGGCTCCCGCCCGGGCGTGGAGCGCGGTCAGGTCGAGGGTCACCAGCGCCGCGTCATAGGCCAGGCCGCGGCGGGCGAACTCCTGCCGCATCGCCTGGAAGAGCCCGATGGCGTCCTCAGTGCGCCCGAGGCCGGCGGCGATCCGCCCCTCGGCCCAGCGCAGGCGGACCAGGTCGAGCGGGTTGCCGAGCTCCCGGCAGAGCGCCTCGACCGCGGGGAGCATCGCCGCCGCCTCCTCGAACTCCTCGAGGTTGGTGAGGTTGCAGAGCAGGTTGTGACGCAGGCAGAGGAAGAGGCGCGGATCGCGCCCGGTGTCCATCATCCCCTCGGCCGTCTGGAGCAGCTCGGTCGACTGCTCGGGCTCCCCCATCTCGGCAAGCCCCAGCGCCTTCTTGATCAGGGCGCGGCCGGCGAGGTGCGGGTCGTGATGCCGCGCAGGGCCGTCCCACGGCGTCGTCGGCGGCGTCAGCGGCGGCGGCGTGGTGTGGATCGTGAAGATGCGGTCGAGCATCTCGAACGCTTCCGCGAAGCGCCGCTGGGCGATGCGCAGCGAGGCCTTGTGGTCGAGGATCGCCGGCTCGTAGCCGAGCACGTCGCCGACCCCGGCCACCCCCGCCTCCCACCACGCCTCGGCGATCGAGAACGACTCGTCGGCGTTGCGCAGGTCGCCCATCACGCGCCGGGCATTGCCGTCATGGGCCCACGCGTACCCCCGCAGCTGGTAGAGCCGGCGGGGATCGCACGGGACCTGCGCGATCTCGTCCCGTCCTTCGTTGGATTCGCTCCGGTCTTCCTTGACCAGATCGGAAACGATCACCGCCAGCTCCGCCGCTTCGATGGCGCGGTCGGGGGCGATCGTGGTCAGCCGGGCGCTCTCCCGGCAGAGCAGCTCACAGAGCGGGCGATTGACGAAGCGCCGGTGCATCCGGATCAGGTGGACCTGATCCTCGAACCGGTAGGGCTTGAGCTCGGCCAGGAGCTCTGGCGCCTCGACCTTCGACCGCGCCGGCAGGCTTGCGACATGTGCCATGACCCATGTACCTCAAGTGCATCGGGCTCCATCGGAACCCTGGAAATCTTTCGCCGCACAGACTCTATTTTACTTACTCTCCGCCCTTGCCTTCCTCACTTCGCAGCACTCCTCAGGGCGTACCGCTCGGATCGAGCTGGACCCCGGTATCGCTCGTCGTCGAGGAGGAGCTGCCCGAGCCGGTCGAACCGGTGGGAGCCGGCGATCCCGAGGGATCGAGACCGATCCCCGTCTTCATCCAATTCGAAAGCAAATTCCATACCGAGCTGAGGGAGCTCCCCTTCGACGCCGTGGCGGCGACCCGCGCCCGCTGCGACTCGATATCGTGACGAACCGGCGTCCGTGCCTCGACCAGGCCGGGAGCCAGGAGGATGGCCAGGAGGATGATCACCGAAGCATGCCGAGTTGTAGATTTCATGACTGCCTCTCCTTTCCTTACGGGCTGCGCCGTACCCTTGTCGCAGCGGAAAGCCATAAAAGCAAATCGCGGGCCAACCTGCGAAAATCCCTTCAGGCGCTGGATTTTGGCAGCACGGGGTGACGAAAAGCGCCACCGCACGGGGCGTTGGCGCGCCGTCCGGCCACCGAACCCGCCAAGGGCGGGGGTTTGCGAAGAGCGTCCCTGGCGCGCGGCCGGCTCCCGGGGGCGGCGGCGGGAAATCGGCGGGGCCGGCTTTGCAAACCCGGTTTCTCCAGCGGAAAGAAAAAGGCGCTTTTCTACAAGGGTGCATGAGCGGCGCCCCGCTTGTGGAACCGCCCCCCTCTGCCATATAACTAGGCGTTCTTTTTTGCGACGTCAGCGACTCCGGGCCCGCGGCGGCCAGGCACGACGGCCGGCCCGCCGGACGTCTTGCGCCTCCGCCGGAGGTTGGAGTACAGTCCGCGGCTTGTGACGACTTTCACAAAGTCCCTTGAACCGAGGTCGGCGGTCGAGTATCGTCGGCGCCGGGGAATCTAGGGAGGGTGGCTCCATGCAGATCTTCCATCGCAGTGCGAACACGCTCGCCAAGGTGAGCATCGTCGGGCTGGTCGTGGCCCTCGGCTTCTTCGGCTGGGTGTTCGACACCCTGATGGCTTCCGGCTACGTGTCGGGCCAGTACGTGGTGAAGAAGCAGCCCGTGCCCTTCAGCCACGAGCACCACACCCGCGGCCTCGGCATCGACTGCCGCTACTGCCACACCTCCGTCGAGCGCTCGGCCACCGCCGGCATCCCGCCGACCGAGACGTGCATGAACTGCCACCGGCAGATCTGGACCAACGCCGAGCTCCTCGAGCCGATCCGCGCCAGCTACCGCGACAACGTGCCGGTGCAGTGGACCCGCGTCCACGACCTGCCGGACTACGTCTATTTCAACCACTCCGTCCATATCGCCAAGGGGATCGGCTGCGCCACCTGCCACGGCAAGGTGAACCACATGCCGCTGATGTTCCAGAACGCCACCCTGCAGATGCAGTGGTGCCTCGACTGCCACCGCAACCCGACCAAGAACGTGCGGCCGCGGGAAGAGGTGTTCAACATGGACTGGGATCCGAAGGACCGCGCGAGCTTCGTCAAGTACATGGACCCGCCCTCGCTCGAGAAGGGGTGGGAGCCGACCGGCGCGGACATCGCGCGGCTGCAGGCGAAGCTGGCGAAAGAGTACGACCTGCATTCTTTGACGAGCTGCTCGACCTGCCACCGGTAGCTGCAGCTACCGGGGCGATGCCGAGACGAAGCTGCTGAAGCTGTACATCCGCCGCCGCGGCAAACGGCCGGCGGATTAACAACGAGAGCGAGCGAACCTGATGGACAGCGTGTACGCCATAGGCACCAAGAGCGCGAAAGCCGGCAAATGCAGCGCCGAAGCGGCTCCCGCGGCGGCCCCGGCCCGGCTCGACCTGGGAGAGATCCGCGAGCGGTTGGAGGCCAAGAAGGGGCCGGAGTTCTGGCGCAGCCTCGATGAGCTCGCCGAGACCCCCGAGTTCGAGGAGCTCGTCCACCGCGAGTTCCCCCGCTTCGCGGCGGAGTGGCCGGCCGGCATGTCGCGGCGCGGCTTCCTCCAACTCGCCAGCGCCTCGCTCGCCCTCGCCGGCCTCACCGGCTGCACCAAGCAGCCGCTCGAGCACATCATCCCCTACGTCCGCCAGCCCGAGCAGCTGATCCCCGGCAAGCCCCTCTACTTCGCGACCGCGCTGACCCACGCCGGCTACGCGACCGGCGTGCTCGCCGAGAGCCACCAGGGGCGGCCGACCAAGATCGAGGGGAACCCGGACCATCCGGCGAGCCTCGGCTCGACCGACGCCTACGCCCAGGCCGCCGTGCTCACCCTCTACGACCCCGAGCGGTCGCAGGCGATCCTGCACAACGGCCGCCCCGGCACCTGGAGCGCCTTCGCCAGCCAGATCGGCGAGACGCTGCGCTCGCTGGGCGACGGCAAGGGGCTGCGCCTGCTCTCCGGCACGGTGACCTCGCCGACCCTCGCCGACCAGATCCAGCAGCTCCTCAAGGCGCACCCGCAGGCCCGCTGGCACCGCTGGGAGCCCGCCGGGGCCCACCAGACGCGCGCCGCCGCCGTGCGCGCCTTCGGCCGGCCGCTCGACACCCGCTACGACTTCACCAAGGCGAAGGTCGTCCTCACCCTCGGCGCCGACGTCCTCTGCGAGGGGTCGTCCGGCGTGCGCTACGCCCGCGACTTCGCCGAGGGGCGGCGGGTGCGCGCCCACCACGACGCGATGACCCGGGTCTACGCGGTCGAGAGCGTGCCGGTCGGCATGTCGACCGTCGCCGACCACCGCCTCCAGCTCCCCCCCGCCCAGGTCGAGGCCTTCGTCCTCGCCCTCGCCGGCGCGGTCGGCGCCCCCGCGGGTGCCGGCGCGGCGGCCCCGATGGCGGACGCCAACGTCCAGAAGTGGGTACAGGAGGTCGCCAAGGACCTGCAGGCCAACCGCGGCGCCTCGCTGGTGGTCGCCGACGAGTACCTCTCGCCGGCCGCGCAGGTGCTGGTGCACGGCATCAACCAGGCGCTCGGCAACGCCGGCGCCACCGTCTTCTACCAGGAGCCGGTCGAGGTCGACCCGGTCGACCACGTGCAGTCGTTCGCCGAGCTGGTGCGCGACATGGCCGCGGGGCAGGTGCAGATGCTGGTGATGCTCGACGGCGTCAACCCGCTCCACACCGCGCCGGCCGACCTGCCGTTCAAGGACGCCCTGGAGAAGGTGGCGCTGCGCGTCCACCACGGCCTCTACCAGGACGAGACCTCCGACCACTGCCATTGGCACGTCCCGGCGGCCCACGAGCTCGAGGCCTGGGGCGACGCCCGCGCCTTCGACGGCACGGTGTCGATCCAGCAGCCGCTGATCGAGCCGCTCTACGGCGGCAAGCCGGCCGTCGAGCTGCTCGCCGCGATGATCAATCCGTCGGACGCGACCAGCTACGACATCGTCCGCCAGTACTGGACGAGCCGCCTCCCCGGCCTCACCGCCGGCCTCGCGGACCTCGCCAAGGACACCGCCGGCGGCGGCAGCATGACGACCCAGCTCGGCATGGGCGGCCTCTTCGACGGCGCGCCCGGGATTCCCGGGGGGCCCGGCGGCCCGCACGCGGCGACCGCCGGAACGGCAGGGACCGCGGCAACAGCAGCCGCCGTAGGCTCCCTCGGCGCCGCGAAGCCGGCAACCGAGGCGGGACGTCTGCCGATCTCACCGGCGCCCACCGCCTCGACGACCGCCGCGGCGCCGGTGACCGCCACCACCGTGGCGCCGGGCGCCTCGGCCGCCTTCGAGAAGGCCTGGCGCGAGACGCTCCACGCCGGGCTGATCCCGGCGACGGCGTCGGCGCGCGCCGCGGCGGCGCTGAACGGCGGCGCCGTGCAGCAGGCCGCCGCCGAGGTGCAGGCCGCGGCAGCCGCCGCCAAGGCCGGAGAGATCACCCTCCTCCTGCGCCCCGACCCGACGATCCACGACGGCCGCTACGCCAGCAACGTCTGGCTCCAGGAGCTCCCCAAGCCGGTCACCAAGCTGGTCTGGGAGAACGCCCTGATCCTCGGACCCCGCACCGCCGAGCGGCTGAAGCTGACCTTCCACGACACCATCGAGCTCGCCGTCGGCGGGCGCAAGATCGCGGCGACCACCTGGATCCTCCCCGGCGTCGCGCCGGACACCGCCATCCTCTCGCTCGGCTACGGCCGCAAGCGCGCCGGCAAGGCGCAGGGGCTCGGCTTCGACGCCTACCCGCTGCGCACCTCGACGGCGCTGTGGACGGCCCCGGGGCTCACCGTCCGCGCCCTCGGCGGCCAGCACGTCGTCGCCTGCACCCAGAACCACCACGCCATGCGCGGCTTCATCGTCCACGAGGACGAGGAGGCGGCGCAGGAGGAGGCGGCGCGGCACGTGGTGCGCACCGGCACCCTGGCCGAGTTCCAGGCGAACCCCGCCTTCATCAAGAACGACCGCGAGGCGCCGGCGAAGGACGAGACGATGTACCCCCCCGACCATCCGTACAAGGGGCACGCCTGGGGGATGTCGATCGACCTCAACGTCTGCACCGGCTGCAGCGCCTGCATCATCGCCTGCCAGGCGGAGAACAACATCCCGTCGGTCGGCAAGGAGCAGGTGCTGGCCCGCCGCGAGATGCACTGGCTGCGCGTCGACCGCTACTTCGCGGGGGACTTCGACAACCCGACGATCCACAACCAGCCCCTCCCCTGCATGCAGTGCGAGAACGCGCCCTGCGAGCTGGTCTGCCCGGTGGCGGCCACCACGCACAGCGACGAGGGGCTGAACGACATGGTGTACAACCGCTGCGTCGGCACCCGCTACTGCTCGAACAACTGCCCCTACAAGGTGCGGCGCTTCAACTTCCTGCGCTACAGCGACAAGGACACCCCGGTGCTCGAGCTGGTCAACAACCCGGACGTGACCGTGCGCATGCGCGGCGTGATGGAGAAGTGCACCTACTGCGTGCAGCGCATCGAGCAGGCCAAGATCCAGGCCAAGGTCGACCGCCAGGAGATCCCGCCGAACTGGATCCAGACCGCCTGCCAGCAGGCCTGCCCGACGCAGGCGATCGCCTTCGGCGACATCAACAACCCGCAGTCGGAAGTGACGAAGTGGAAGGCCGACCCGCTCGACTACGGGCTGCTCGAAGACCTGAACACGCGTCCGCGGACGACCTATCTCGCCAAGCTGCGCAATCCGAACCCCGCGCTGGAACCGGCAGGAGCTGAGCATGGCCACGCTTGAGAAGAGCCGCCTCGAGGACCGCATCGAGGAAGCGCCGATCGTCGCGCCCGGACATACCCCGGGGACGGTCACCGACCGCATCACCGGCCCCATCTTCGGGAAGACCCCGGCGTGGTGGCTGCTCGGCTTCGCCGCCGCCTTCGGGCTGCTGATGGTGCTGCTGACCTCGGTCACCTGGCTGTTCATCAAGGGGGTCGGCGTCTGGGGGGTCAACTGGCCGATCGGCTGGGGCTTCGCGATCATCAACTTCGTCTGGTGGATCGGCATCGGCCACGCCGGCACGCTGATCTCGGCGATCCTCCTCCTCTTCCGGCAGGAGTGGCGGACCTCGATCAACCGCTTCGCCGAGGCGATGACCCTGTTCGCGGTGGCCTGCGCCGGCCTCTTCCCGGTCCTCCACCTCGGGCGCCCCTGGCTCTTCTACTGGCTCCTCCCCTACCCGAACACGATGAACCTGTGGCCGCAGTTCCGCAGCCCGCTGATCTGGGACGTCTTCGCGGTGTCGACCTACGCGACCGTTTCGGCGGTGTTCTGGTACGTCGGCCTGGTCCCCGACCTCGCGACGATGCGCGACCGGGCGAAGAACAAGGTCGCCGCCATCCTCTACGGCATGGGCTCGCTCGGCTGGCGCGGCTCGGCGCGGCACTGGCACAACTACGAGACGGCCTACCTGCTGCTCGCCGGCCTGTCGACGCCGCTGGTGCTCTCGGTGCACACCGTGGTGTCCTTCGACTTCTCGATCGGCATCGTCCCCGGCTGGCACGCCACGATCTTCCCCCCCTACTTCGTGGCCGGCGCCATCTACGCCGGCTTCGCCATGGTGCTGCTGCTGGCGATCCCGCTGCGCGTCGGCTACAAGCTCCAGGACTTCGTCACCATCCGCCACCTCGAGAACATGGGGAAGGTGATGCTGGCGACCGGCATGATCGTCTTCTACGGCTACATCATGGAGCTCTTCTTCGCCTGGTACAGCGGCAACACCTACGAGCGCTTCATGGCCTGGAACCGCGTCACCGGCCCCTACCACTACTACTGGTACGCGCTGATCTTCTGCAACGGCCTGACGCCGCAGCTGCTGTGGTTCAAGAAGCTGCGCACCTCGCCGCTCTGGCTGTTCCTGATCTCCCTGGTGGTCAGCGTCGGCATGTGGCTCGAGCGTTTCGTGATCGTCGTCACCAGCCTCACCCGCGACTTCCTCCCCGGCTCCTGGGGGGTCTACAAGGGGACGATCTGGGACTGGGGGACGTTCATCGGCACGCTCGGCCTGTTCTCGACCCTGTTCTTCCTGTTCATCCGGATCCTGCCGGCGATCTCGATCTTCGAGATGAGGACGATCGTGCCCGGCGGCGAGGCCGGCGATGAAATCACGGAGGTGGTGTGATGAGCTCGCTGCGCGACCCCCGGCCGGCGACCTACGGCCTGATGGCGGAGTTCGCCACGCCCGACGCCCTGATCGAGGCGGCCCATCAGGTGACGACGGCCGGCTACACGAAAGTGGACGCCTATACCCCGTACCCGATCGAGGCGGTCTCCGAGGCGCTGGCGCTGCCGCGCTCGCCGGTGCCGAAGATCGTGCTCGCCGGCGGCCTCCTCGGCGGCTTCGGCGGCTACATGCTCCAGTACTGGTCGCAGCTCATCGTCTACCCGATGAACATCGCCGGCCGGCCGTTCCACAGCTGGCCGTCGTTCATCGTGCCGACCTTCGAGTGCACCATCCTCGGCGCCTCGCTGGCGGCGGTGCTCGGCATGATCCTGCTCAACGGCCTGCCGCAGCCCTACCACCCGGTGTTCAACGTGCCGCGCTTCGCCCTGGCGTCGCGCGACCGCTACTTCCTGGTGATCGAGTCGCGCGACCCCAAGTTCCATCCCGACGCCACCCGGCGCTTCCTCACCAACCTGCACGCGAGCGAGGTGTCCGACGTTGCGCACTAAGAACTGGGCTCTCCGCTGCGGGGCCGCGAGCCTCGCCCTGCTGGCCGCCGCCGGCTGCCGGCAGAACATGCACAACCAGCACAAGGTGAAGACGCTCGGCGAGAGCAGGTTCTTCGCCGACGGCCAGGGGGCGCGGCCGATCCCCGCCCACACGGTGGCGCGCGGCGACCTGCGCGAAGGGGTGATGTTCACCGGCCTCGACGCCAACAACAAGCCGGTCGCCGAGATGCCGTTCCCGGTGACCCCGGCGCTGCTCCACCGCGGCCAGGAACGCTTCAACATCTACTGCTCCCCCTGCCACGGGCGGCTGGGCAACGGCAACGGCATGATCGTGCAGCGCGGCTACAAGGCGCCGACCTCGTACCACATCGAGCGGCTGCGCACGGCGCCGATCGGCTACTTCTTCAACGTCATCACCGAGGGGTACGGCGTGATGCCGACCTACGCGCCGCAGGTCCCGGTCGCCGACCGCTGGGCGATCGCGGCCTACATCCGGGTCCTCCAGTACAGCCAGGACGCCAAGCTGGCCGAGCTCCCGCCGGCCGACCAGCAGCGCGTGCAGTCCGACCTGACGAACGGCCACACTCCCGCGAGCGAGGCACCATGACGACCGACTCCATCCGCCGCAGCTCCCCGGCGTACGCCGCTCCGCCCGCCGTCGACCGCCTGCGGACCGCCGGCCTCGTCGCCGGCGCCCTCGGCGCCGTCCTCTGCCTGCTCGGCGCCTTCGTCCTCGGCCCCACGGCGCGCGACTACTTCTTCCGCGGCTACCTGGTCGGCTGGGTCTACTGGCTGGGGATCTCCCTCGGCTCGATGGCCATCCTGATGGTCGGCCACCTGACCGGCGGCGACTGGGCGGTGGTCATCCGCCGCGTCCTCGAGGCCGCCTCGCGGGTGCTGCCGGTGAACCTGCTGCTCTTCCTGCCGCTCGCCTTCGGCCTGCCGTACCTCTACGAGTGGGCCCACCCCGAGCTGGTCCGCGCCGACCGCTCGCTGCAGCTCAAGGCGCCGTACCTGAACGGGCCGTTCTTCTTCGCCCGGCTGATCTTCTACTTCGCCCTCTGGATCGGGCTCGCCTACCTGCTCAGCAGCCTGTCGCGCCGCCAGGACCAGGGGGGGAACCCCCTCCTCACCGGCAGGATGCGCATCGTCTCGGCCCCGGGGCTGATCTTCTACTGCCTGACCCTCACCTTCGCCTCGGTCGACTGGCTGATGTCGCTCCAGCCGCACTGGTTCTCGACGATCTACGGCTTCTACCTGATCGCCAGCCAGGGGCTCGCCGGCTTCGCCTTCCTGATCGTCATGGCGGTGCTGCTGTCGCGGAGCGAGCCGATGTCGGAGGTGCTCCAGAAGCGCCACTTCCACGACTGGGGGAAGTTCCTCTTCGCCTTCGTGATGATCTGGACCTACTTCTCCTGGTCGCAGTTCCTGATCACCTGGGCGGGCAACCTGCCGGAGGAGATCGCCTTCTTCCTGCCGCGCATCAACGGCGGCTTCGGCTGGGTGGCGCTCGCCATCGTCGCCTTCCACTTCACGGTCCCCTTCGCCCTGCTGCTGTCGCGCGACCTCAAGCGCAACGGCCGCATGGTGGCGACGGTCGCCCTGCTCCTCCTCGCCATGCGCTGGGTCGAGCTGTTCTGGCAGGTCGAGCCGGCGTTCCACGGCTTCCACGGCCGCGGCGCCTCGCTCGCCGGCATCACCCACAACAGCGCCGCCTTCTACTGGCTCTACCCGGCCGCGTTCCTGTTCATCGGCGGCGTCTGGCTCTTCTGCTTCGCGCAGACCCTGAAGTCCCGGCCGCTGCTGCCGCTCCACGACCCCTATCTGCAGGAGGCGATCGCCCATGTCCACCAGCACCACTGACCTCGGCGCCGACAGCTCGAGCGCCACTCCCGCGGGGGCGCACGCCGTCGCGGCGGAAGAGATCGATCGCGAGATCAACCTCAAGGGGATCCTCTGGTGCGGTTTCTGGCTGGTCGTGGTGACGCTCGTCTCGCAGCTCCTGATGTGGTGGTTCCTGCGTGGCTTCCAGGTGTGGGACGAGCATCACGAGGTGCACATGATGCCGATGGCGGTCGCCAACCCGCAGCAGCCGCCGCCGGCGCCGCGCCTGCAGGTCGATCCGACCGCCGACATGGTCGACATGCGCGCCAACGAGGAACAGGCGCTGACCAAGGCCGGCTGGGTGGACCACGAGGGGGGGACGCTGCGGGTGCCGATCGACGTCGCCATCGATGCCATCGCGAAGCGCGGCGTGGCCCCCTTCCCGGCGACCGGCGCTCCGGCGGCTGCGACGGCGGCCCCGAGGCTCGCCGCCCCCGTGAAGTCCACGACGCCGGCGGGCGCTCCCGCCACGGCGGTGCCGCCTGCGGCTCCGGCCGCCGCGAAACCGCCGGCGCACTGACCGGCCCCGAAGGAACGAACGCAAGAAGGAAGGTAGAGAACGCTTGAGCCGCCGCACCGCGATCCCCGGAGTCACCCTGACGGCCCTGCTGCTGGCCGCCGGCGCCCTGCGTGCCGACTCGGGCAATTCGGCGATCGTGCCCGCGAGCTCGATGCCGGGGCCGCTCAAGTCGGTCCGCTACGACCAGCGCCTCGGCGAGCAGGTGCCGGTCGACCTGCCGTTCCGGGACGAGAACGGCAAGCCCGTGCGCCTCGCCGACTACCTGGGGAAAAAGCCCGCCGTGCTGGTGCTCGCCTACTACCACTGCCCGATGCTCTGCGACATGGTGATGCAGGCGGTGGAGAGCGGCCTGAAGCCGCTGTCGCTCGACCCGGGGAAGGACTTCGACGTCATCGTGGCGAGCATCGACCCGGCCGACACCCCGGAGCGGGCGCAGATGAAGCGGCGCGACATCCTCAAGCGCTACGCCCGCCCGGCGACCGACGCCGGCTGGCACTTCCTCAGCGGCCCCGAGCCCTCGATCGAGCGCCTGGCGAACGCCGTCGGCTTCCAGTACGTCTACGACTCGAAGCTCAACCAGTTCGCCCATGCCGCCGGCGTGGTGATCCTCACCCCGGGCGGCAAGGTCTCGCGCTACCTGTTCGGCATCGAATATCCGCCGCGCGACCTGCGGCTCGGTCTGGTGGAGGCCTCCGGCGGCAAGATCGGCGGCCTCGTCGACCAGGTTCTGCTCTACTGCTTCCACTACGACCCGGTGATGGGCCGCTACAGCCGGGTCACCCTGAACATCATGCGCCTGGCCGGCCTTGCCACCGTCCTCGGCCTCGTCCTCTTCATCGTTCTCCTGCGGCGTCGGGAGAGCACCGAGCCCCGGCCCTTGGGAGCCGCCTGATATGAAACCGACGTTCCCGCTCTTCCCTGATTCGGCCTCAGCCCTCTCGACGCAGGTCGACGCCCTCTATGTCATCTGGGCGCTGATCAGCATTTTCTTCACCATCCTGATCGCCGGCCTCATCGTCTTCTTCATGTCGCGCTACCGCCGGCGCCATGCCGAGGAGGTGGGCGAACGCGAGAAGGAGGCCCTCTGGCTCGAGATCCTGTGGTCCGTGGTGCCGCTCGCCATCATGCTGGTGATGTTCGCCTGGGGCACGCGGGTCTTCTTCGAGCTCTACCGGCCCCCGGCCGACGCCATCGAGTACACCGCGATCGGCAAGCAGTGGATGTGGAAGATCCAGCACCCGGAAGGGCAGCGCGAGATCAACACCCTCCACATGCCGGTCGGCCAGTCGATCAAGATGAAGATCGCCTCCGAGGACGTGCTGCACAGCTTCTACATCCCGGCCTTCCGGGTGAAGCAGGACGCCGTCCCCGGGCGCTACACGTCGCTCTGGTTCAAGGCCACCAAGCCCGGCGTCTACCACCTGTTCTGCGCCGAGTACTGCGGCACCGAGCACTCGCGGATGATCGGCAGCATCATCGTCATGGAGCCGCGCGACTACGAGACCTGGCTCGCCGGCGGCACCCCCGGCAAGTCGCTGGTCGCCTCCGGGCAGGATCTCTTCACCTCGCTCGCCTGCGTCACCTGTCACCGCGCCGGCCCGGGGATGACCCAGCGCGGACCCCACCTCGAAGGGGTCTACAACAGCCAGGTCAAGCTCGCCGACGGCCGCACCGTGACGGCGGACGACAACTACGTCCGTGAGTCGATCCTGAACCCGACGGCGAAGGTCGTCGCCGGCTACGATCCGGTGATGCCGACCTTCCAGGGGCAGGTCACCGAGGAGCAGCTGACGCAGCTGATCGCCTACGTCCGCTCGCTCGGCGCCACCCCCGCCGGGGCGACGACCGCTGCCCCTGCAGCCCCTTCCGCAAATACCGCCGCGGCCGCTGCCACCCCTACGCCGCAGAGCGCCACGCCGCCGAGCGCGGCGCCGCAGAAGTGAGACAAGCCATGGAAGAAATGACCCTACAACCTCACTCGCCCCAGGCCGGCTCTCCCGAGACCGCCTTCGCGCGGCCGAACTACCTCAACGCGGAGTACGGCTGGAAGTCGTGGCTGTTCACGCTCGACCACAAGCGGATCGCCATCCTCTACCTGATCTCGGTGACCGCCTTCTTCGGGCTGGGCGGCATCTTCGCGGGGCTGATCCGCCTCGAGCTGCTCACCCCCGAGGGGGACATGATGGGGCCGGACACCTACAACCGGGTGTTCACCATGCACGGCATCATCATGGTCTTCTTCTTCCTGATCCCGGCGATCCCGGCCGTGCTCGGCAACTTCCTGGTCCCGCTGATGATCGGCGCCAAGGACCTCGCCATGCCGCGCCTCAACCTGGCGAGCTGGTACGTCTACAACATCGGCGGCCTGTTCACCCTCTGGGCGATCGTCAACGGCGGCGTCGACACCGGCTGGACCTTCTACACGCCGTTCTCGACCAACTACTCGAACACCTACGTGGTGGCGACCGCCCTCGGCATCTTCATCACCGGCTTCTCGACCATCTTCACGGCGCTGAACTTCATCGTCACCATCCACCGGATGCGCTGCCCGGGGCTCTCCTGGTTCCGGCTGCCGCTGTTCATCTGGTCGACCTACGCGACGTCGCTGATCATCATGCTCGGCACGCCGGTGATCGCCATCACCATCCTGCTGGTCGCCGCCGAACGGGTGCTCCACCTCGGCATCTTCGACCCGCGCCTGGGCGGCGACCCCGTCCTCTTCGAGCACATGTTCTGGTTCTACTCGCACCCGGCGGTCTACATCATGATCCTGCCGGCGATGGGGGTGATCAGCGAGCTGATCGCCGCCTTCGCGAGGAAGCCGGTCTTCGGCTACAAGGTGGTCGCCTTCTCCTCGATCGCCATCGCCGTCCTCGGCTTCCTGGTCTGGGGGCACCACATGTTCGTCGCCGGCGAGTCCGCCTACTCGGCCACCGTCTTCTCGGTGCTCTCGATGCTGGTCGCGGTCCCCTCGGCGATCAAGGTGTTCAACTGGACGGCGACCCTCTACGAGGGGTCGATCTCCTACCAGACGCCGATGCTCTACGCCCTGGGCTTCATCGGCCTGTTCACCATCGGCGGCCTGACCGGCGTCATGGTGGCGACCCTGGGGATCGACATCCACGTCCACGACACCTACTTCATCGTCGCCCACTTCCACTACGTGATGGTCGGCGGCACGATCATGGCCTACCTCGGGGGGCTCCACTACTGGTTCCCCAAGATCACCGGCCGGCTCTACCCGGGCTTCCTCTCGAAGCTCTCGGCGCTGCTCGTCTTCGTCGGCTTCAACCTGACCTTCTTCCCGCAGTTCCTCCTGGGCTACATGGGGATGCCCCGCCGTTACTGGTCGTACCCCCCGGAGTTCCAGGTGCTCAACGTGCTGTCGTCCGCCGGCGCTTCGGTGCTCGGCGTCGGCTACCTGCTGCCGCTGTGCTACTTCGCCTGGTCGATGAAGTTCGGCGCGAAGAGCGGCGACAACCCCTGGGGCGCCGTCGGCCTCGAGTGGGACACCCCTTCGCCGCCGCCGACCGAGAACTTCTACACGACCCCCGTGGTCACTCACGGTCCGTACGAGTACAACCGTGAGGAGGTCCACAACCGCATCACTCAGGAGGCAACCATTGGCTAGCAGCCCGCTGGTGGATCGGCAAGGGCACGGCGGACACGGCGACCTTTCCCACGGTCGCCGTCACCCGGCCCATCAGTTCGACTCGATGGAGCAGCAGAAGGAGTCCTCGACTCTCGGCATGTGGCTCTTCCTGGTGACCGAGATCATGTTCTTCGGCGGCCTGTTCACCGCCTACGTGATCTACCGGAACATGTACCCCGAGGCCTTCGCCGCGGCGAGCTCGACGCTCAACGTCCCGCTCGGGGCGCTCAACACCGGCGTCCTGATCTGCAGCTCGCTGACCATGGCGCTCGCCATCCGCTGCGCGCAGGTCAACGCGCGCAAGGGGATCCTCCTCTTCCTGGTGCTCACCATGGCGCTCGGCACCACCTTCCTGGTGGTCAAGGCGTTCGAGTACCACGACAAGTTCGTCGAGCACCACGTGCCGGGGGACGTCCTCAACACCCCGTTCCACTTCGAGCTCGAGAACAACGAGAAAGAGGCCGCCGCCGCCTTCGCGAAGGACCCGCTCTACCAGAAGCACGCCGAGATCTTCTTCTCGCTCTACTTCATCATGACGGGCATCCACGCCACCCACATGATCATCGGCCTCGGCATCCTCGCCGTGCTGATGTTCTACTCGCAGCGCGGGAAGTTCGACTCCGAGTACTACAACCCGCTCGAGATGACCGGCCTCTACTGGCACTTCGTCGACATCGTCTGGATCTTCCTCTTCCCCCTGCTCTACCTGCTGGGCGCTCACAGCCACGGCTGATCCCGCGCTTTCTATTGCGGAGAAACGACAGATGTCCGAGCACTACATCGCCCCCGTCAGCCTCTACGTGAAGGTCTTCCTCGCCCTGCTCGTCGGCACCGGGTTGACGGTCCTGGCGGCCGAGTTCGACCTCGGGTACATCGTCAACAACGTCATCGCCATGGGGATCGCCATCACCAAGGCCTCGCTGGTGCTGATCTTCTTCATGGACCTGCGCCACGCCAAGAAGATGACCACCGTCACCGCGATGGCGGGCTTCTTCTGGCTGGTCCTGATGATCGGGATGTTCCTGATGGACTACACCTCGCGCGGCGCCTCCGTGCTGCCGGTCCTCGGGAAGTAGTCCCCCGAACGTCGTCCTACCGCAAGCGGAAGACGATCCCTACCTGCCCGCCGTCGGCGGGCAGGGGCGCGTCCTTCCGGACCCGGAACCGGGTCTTGTCCGCCTCCCAGTCGCGCACCGTGTACCTTGCATTCCCCACCTTGCTCCCCGGACAGGAGTAGAGGCAGACGATGCACCCCGACATCCAGTGCGGAATGTTCGCCCGGTGGCCGCCGAAGCGCATGTCGAAGCCGCGCCCCCCGGCGTCCGACAGGATCTCCGGCAGCGTCACCAGCGCCGCCCGCCCCGGCACCCGCACCAGGATCTCGACCGGCGGCCCCTGGATCACCTGCTCCGGAGCCTTCGACGACCGGTCCCCCCGCTCGTCCCACGTCGCCATCCCGAGAGCGTTCCCGCCGCGAGCCCCCAATCCCTCGAGAGCGTCGAGCACCTGCACGTCCGTCACCGCCGCCCGGAACAGAGCCGCCGGCGCCGCCTTCCCCTCCTTCCAGACGATCAGGTGGTACCCCGGCATCCCCATCCCCAACAGCTCCCGCCCGAACGCCTGGCGCGACACCGTGGCCTGGAACTCGATCTCGCGGGGAGCGATCCGGAGGGCGGGCGGGGAGGAAGGGGGTGCCGCGTCGAGGAGGGAGAGAGCGGCGAGGAGAGCGGTCAGGAGGAGAAGGGCTCGGGGGCGGTGGGTCATGGGTGGGCTCCTTGGGGGATAAGGGGTTCGGGGCGGTCGGAGTCGTGAACCTATTGATCGGGGAGCCTTTCTCCTCCCCTGTACTCGGGGGAGGCCGGGAGGGGGGGCTCCAACCAAGGAAAACAATCGGCCTGCGGGCACCCCCTCCTGACCTCCCCCGAGTACAGGGGAGGAAAAAAGCACCCTGCGAGATCGGTTACCAACGTCCGGCCGGCCCCCGCCCTCAAGGCCGCCCTGAACCACACCGCCCGCCTTCCTCTCCCCCCTCGACGCGCCCCCTCCCTTTAGCGTAGCCTCTCCTGCTCTATGAAAGCCAACGATTCCCTCCTCGACCTCCTTTTCGAGGCCCAGGCACTCGACCGTATCCCGCGCAGCGGTTTCGTATTGCGCGGCGTCAGCGACCCCGAGAGCGTCACCGAGCACGTCTGGCACGTGGTCTTCCTGGTCTGGGTGCTCGGCCCGCGGGTCGAGGGGCTCGATCTGTCGCGCGCGATGGAGATCGCCCTGCTCCACGACCTCGCCGAGTTGCGGGTGGGCGACCTGCCGCGCACCGCAGCCCGCTACTTCCCCCCCGGCGCCAAGAAGGCGGCCGAGACCGCCGCCATGGCGGACGTCCTCGCCCCGCTCGCCGAGCGCGGCCTGCCGCTCTATCAGGAGTATCAGGAAGGAAAGACGCTCGAGGCCCGCCTGGTCAAGGCGTGCGACAAGCTCCAGCTCATGCTCAAGGTGGCGGTCTACGAGCGCTGGGGGACCGGCGCGCTCGGCGAATTCTGGGACAACCCCGACAACTTCCCGGACGGCGGCATCCCCGCTGTCCGGGAGCTGTTCGAGGCGCTCAAGGCACGGCGGACCGCCGAGCACGCCCAGCCGGCGGCCGAAGCTGTCCCCGCTACTCCTCTCCCTTGAGCTCGATCCCGCGGCTCGACAGCAGCCGGCGCAGACGGTCGTAGAGACTCTGGCCGAGCACGGCGCGCGAGGCCTTGGTGACGTCCTGCATCACCACTCGCAGGTCCTCCGAGCCGCTCCAGTGCTTGCGGGCGTAGGGCTCGAGGTCGCCGCCGAACGCCTGGGCGAGCACGGCGACCGCCAGCACCAGGTCGTCCAGGTAGCCGACCGGCCCCAGCACCGCCTCGGGGAGGAGGTCGAACGGCAGGATGAAGTAGGCGATGGCGCCGCCGATCATCGCCCGCGCCGATCCCGGCACGTCCTTGTCGAGCGCCAGGCGCACCAGCAGGATGAAGACGTCCGGCACCAGCAGCAGCAGCCGCACCGCGTCCTCGGTCAGCTTGCCGCCAGGCCGCCCGGCCCGCTTCTCCACCAGCTCGAGGATCTTCTCGCGCAGCCGGTCGTAGAAGCTCAGCAGGCCGCTGCTCGGCAGCCGCGTCCCCTGACCCAGCGCCTCCGCGGCATCCTTCTCCGCCTTGGCCGCCGCCGCGGCGTCCGCGACGTCATACCCTTCGAACCCTTCGGCGAGAGGAACGAGCGGATCGGGCACGCCCGCGGCCGCCGGGTTGTGCGCGGGCGGGGTGGTCGTCGTGTTGCCGGGCGTCCAGTCTTTGGGCATAGGAGTCTCCGAGATTCAGTGTACCCTGTCCTGCCAGCGCTTCAATCCCCGTGCCACCCGCGGGGCGCTCACTTCCCCGGGCTCTGCTTGCGCGGACGCCCCGGTTTCCGCGCCTCCGGCTGACCTTTGGCGAACGCCTTCGGGGTCCCCTCCCCCGTCTCCTCGCCGCCCAGGTCGCCGTCGTCCATCACCACCGTCCCCACCTTGGAGAGATAGAATTTCAGGCGGTCGTAGACGATCCGCTGCCAGAAGGCGTGCTCGGTCAGCAGCAGCACCGAGTCGTGCGCGGCGTGCGTCCCCACCAGCCCCTCCCAGAGGTCGAGGTCGATCGCCCGCGCCACCAGCGGCCCCGCTCCCGGCTCCGTCACCAGCAGCATCATGTACGGGCCGGCGGTCTTCACCGTCTGGACGAAGCGCGCCACCCCCAGGAAATCGGACTCGTCCGGCTCGTCCGCCCAGGAGGGGATCTGGTACACCCCGTCCCGGCGTACCGCCCCGATGTCCCGCAGGTCCCGGCTGACGTTCGACTGCGTCGCCGCGAACCCCCGGGCCTCCAGGCGCAGCACCAGATCTCCCTGCTGGCTGACCGGCTCTCCATGCAGCAGGATGTCCCGGATCGCCTCCCGGCGCCGGTCGCGAATCTCACGGTCTGACGGCATGGCATCCTCCCCTCTTCATGCGGATACTATGCCACTGATTTTTCCTGATTTCAAGCCGGACCCCTTGACAAGCCCCCGAGCCTGTCCAAAACTATGCTCCTAGTTTGTGCAGGACGCTTGAGCCGCTCACACGCCGGAACGGGAACCAGCCAAGGGCTCACAGCGAATCGAGGGTAGTTCCGGAGCCAATACCGGCTCCGCTTTATGCGGGTTCTTTCCGAACCCGAGACAGGAGAAAGACCATGGCCCGTGAGACGACGTATGCAGGATTGCTCGGCAGCACCACCGCCCTGACCACCGCCCTGGCGGCGAACGCGGCGGACCTCCCCCACCTCGAGCTGACGCGCACTAAGCTCGAGCAGCTCCTCGCCGAGACCGCGGCGAACGTGAAGCAACAGAAGGCCGTCGCGGCGACCAAGCAGGACCTCTCGAAGAAGCTCAAGAAGCAGATCACCGAGGGCCAGCGCCTCACCACCGCCCTCCAGAAGCTCCTCAAGGAGCACTACGGCCTCGACTCCGAGAAGCTCGTCGAGTTCGGCATGCAGCCCTTCCGCGGCCGCAAGGCCAAGGTCGTCCCCCCCGTGGTGGTCGAGGTGAAGCCGGCGACCGCGCCGGCGACCACCCCGGCGATCCCGTCGATCCCGGCGGCCACCACCCCGGCTCCCGCCGCGACGCCCCACCCGTAGTCCCTAACCCACCACCCCAACCCACCCGCGGGGGAGCGTGCTTCGGCACGCTCCCCCTTTTTTTGTGCCCGCGGGATTTCAGCGGCGGAGACGGCTGTGCCGAAGCTCCGACGGCGCGTTGTCAGCTTCGATGGGCTGCCGAAGCTTCGACGGAACGTTGTTAGCTTCGGCAGAGGATTGTTAGCTTCGGCAGGCTGCCGAAGCTTCGGCAGAGCATTGTTAGCTTCGGCGGGCTGTCGAAGCTTCGGCGGGGCGTTGTTAGCTTCGGCAGGCTGCCGAAGCTTCGGCGGGACGTTGTTAGCTTCGGCGGGCTGTCGAAGCTTCGGCGGGGCGTTGTTAGCTTCGGCAGACTGCCGAAGCTTCGGCGGGACGTTGTTAGCTTCGGCGGGACGTTGTTAGCTTCGGCGGGACGTTGTTAGCTTCGGCAGAGGATTGTTAGCTTCGGCGGGCCGAAGTGCTAGCATCGCCAAGACACCTTTAACCGCCTTTGTCGAGTGCGTAGGCTGGAGAGTTCCTGACTTACATGACCAACGACTCCTTCAAAGAGATCGAGAAGCTCGAAACCGACCTCTGGGAGGCCGCGGACAACCTCCGCGCCAATTTAAAACTTACCTCTAGCGACTACTTTATGCCTTCCTTGGCCTGAGCCCCAACCCAGCCGCCAAGTTGATTCGAGCCGTTTTGCAGACAGACTGAGAATGCCTAGGCTTCCGGCAAATATTTTCAAAACTCCATAGCACAGGACCATCTGCCCAACAGGACGCTCTCGTTGCCAAAGTTAGCCTCTTACGATGTCCTTGTGGAGCAAGCGAGCACGACTATTGGGCGACCGCCCCGCTTATCTGAGCCTTCGCCTCGGTCACCGCGTCCTCGCAATTAATCCAAACCTAGGAGAAACTTGATAGTCTCTCAAAATTCCAGCAAACTTGAGCAGCTCTTACATCTTAATGTCTCACGAACCTAGGATGGAATAAAACATGACTCTTTTTAATCCCGAACCAATAGCAAAATTGATTTGCGCGACTTGGCGCGAAAATTCTTTGCTCAGACACTATCCCACACCGAACACCGAAAAGCTGGCACAGTTGTTTGAAATTGTGTTTTTAGCCAGCATGGAAGCCGAAGAAGGCCGCCCCCTAAGATTCGGAGTCATGCTCATAGAGAGCTTCGACGCTGACGAGAAGAACTTTGGAGTGGCCAGACTAAAGAACCCAAGAAGTCTATCCGTTCCCGAGATACAACGCCTCGCACCTGCAACTACACTCTCGAGCAATTTCATCGCAGTCGAACAACTAACCGACGAACTCCGTATTTGGGGAACCGTGGACGTAGGCTCTGATTGGACAATATTTAATAGAGCCGAAAGCTCCTCTGGAGTCATGCTGCCAATGAATCTAACGATAACAGTCTCAGCACCAGGAACAATCTCTATTCGCTTCTCCGAATTACTTCTGATTGCCGCCGAACGCGGACGAATCGTGGGCTCAGGTTCGAATGTTCTCAAGTTTGGTCCCATCAATGATTTTTTTCAGCAGGCTCTGCGGCAACTCTTGTCCGAGGCCTTTCCTGACAGGCAAGACCTGTTCGCTGATGACCATTTTATCATTTCATATGGAGGAGAATACATACGCTTCTTGGTTAGAATGCTCCAGTACGCAGAGGAACTCCGGCACGGAGGAACAGTGATTTTCCTTCGCGAAGAAGATACATCTCAAATCGCAGATCATGTCGAGATTAAATATGAAATTGCCAACCTTGCGATGTGGGAACAACTCGTCGAGGGCCTGCGATTGATCTTCGCCGAGACTGAAGCAACGAGAGAGCTAGATGCGGCATTGATAGATCATACAGCCTTCGAAGCCTGGAATGCGATTAAGCAAGCATTGGCCGGAATCGAACGAAAACTAGTCGACTTATCCCGTCTCATTTCTCGACTGACACAAGTAGACGGCGCCTTGGTGATTACTGATCATTTTCGCGTCTTAGGGTTCGGAGCCGTCATCAAAGACTTAACAAAAGCACCATACACGGTCAAGATTTGCCACGACGAGAGGGGCAAGCTCTCTGCCGAGAAAAGAAGCGAAGCATATGGTACCCGCCATCGTTCGGCCATGGCATTGTGCCGCAAGATTGATTGCGTCATTTTTGTTCTATCACAAGATGGTGGTGTAAAGGCTTTGACGTCCGCCGATGATGCCGTATGGATATGGCCTTCAATCTTGCTGGGACCTACTTCGTGGTTTCTAACGGCTCAAGATTTAATACCCGAAATTCGAGAAGAGTACCTAAATCGTCGTCCTTGGGAACAATGAGCCCGCAGGATAGAAGCACCGAGCGAGATAGCTGCCGACAAGACAGGTGGGACCTCTAGCGGTACGATTGTGACAAGGTAAGACCCGAGATGGCCCCGGACTGATGCCAGTCAAGCGATCTTCAAAGTCGAGCGACTGGGACGAGGTGCCAGCCTAAAAGATAGGCGTAGGCTCAACACCGGACGAGGTGCCAGCCAAAACGATGAGCGTAGGCTCATTGCTGTGAGGCGACGGTCCAGAGTCGGCGCGAAAACGAGCCTCTCGGGCTCAGCCCACCCAGCCTGGTTTCGAAATGGACGCCCTTGAAGCCTATTGCCCCACCCCGATCTTCCTAATTTTCAGGCAACCGGACCTCTCTTGACACGCTTCCCCCCAGAGTCTCTCTGCTGCGAGAGCGAATTTGTTGGGCAGGCTTCAGGTCCGGCCGGCCGCTTCATCCCCCGAAACCGGCGCCTTGGTCGAAGTGACCGACCGGACGCTCCACAGCCGTTTCCTCCTGAGCCCGCTCTCGACGGGCGATGGTTCGACCGCACCCAGGAACACACTGCTCGCCGACTTCGGCCGCTTCCAGTACGCCACCCGCCAAACCTTGGAGCTCGACCCGCCGGTCCCCCGCACCATCTCGTACTGCTCCGCTAGCGCTAGCGGCGTTCGGATGCCACTCTGTAAAACCGACCAAGACACCCAGCGGCCCTGGCCGAGAGACTGGTTTATGGCAGAAACCTCCAATATGTCCCAGACGCGATCCTAATCGCCTTAAGCCCGAACCGTTGGCCAGGAGGCTTAGCCTCCGATAGCAGACTGAAAATATCAGCCACGACAGATCTATGATCGCCATAATACGAGTGGCCAATGAAGTCAGTGTCAAGAGCGGAGGCATCGATAGTGTCGACTCCGGAGACTATGGTGACGGTACCGGTCGCATCGCCGGCACGAGGGTACCTGTTAAGCGTCTTCGATAGAGTTAAGGCCTTATCGTTTGCTGATGCATATAGTGTAGTGTGGTCCGCCGTTTTGGTGATTGCCCTCGCAAGGCTCTTGAAGGTGTCCTTGTCAATATCAGGCGCAGTCAGGACCAACTGGCAGAAATGCGGTCGAACTGGACCTGCCGGAGCATTGGCGATTTGCGACAGAGCATTCGAAAGAGCTCGATTTCCCATGCTGTGGGCGATGAGATGAACTCTCCGCGCTCCTGTCCGGCTAGCCACCGACTCCAAAAAGCTCTTGAGATGAGGGACTGTCCAATCGTTGTTGTTCAGGTCTCCGATATAGTCGACCACTTCGGCATTAGATGGCCAGCTATAAAGAAAAGCAGCGCCAGAAAATTCAAGATCGTAGGCTAATTGCGCTGTGCGATACACCGCATCCTCGAACGGAACATTGAAGCCATGAACGAAGACGAAGGCTTCTTTCGCTTGTGAGGCACTTACGACTCCGGCGGCTTCCCGATAGAACTCTGCCTCAGTCTCTGCCTTGCGGGCAACAATAACAAAATGTTTGTTGGGATCCTCCTGAAACTCAAACCGCAAAATCGAGGGACGTTCTATATGAGCCAGCCTGTGATCCTTGGGGACGCTGACGTCGAAGCGGCCAAAGCTCAGTGATGCGGCCCTGCTCGGCCCATAGCCAAGCGGATTATGGCTACTCACCGCCCGATCAGTTGCATAAAAAACTTGAACTACCGAAGTATTGGCTTGTGGAGCCGACATGGTCATATGCACCATCTGGGTAGTCGAGTCCTCCTCCCCGGGCCTGGACACACTCAGCGTGACGTTGAAGGCTCCAGCCTGACTGTAGGAGTGGGACGTAATGGTGCCGGTGGCGCTCGTACCGTCACCAAAGGCCCATTTGATGTTGACCGGATTTCCGGTGGAGGAGTTGCTGTCGAAGGTAACAGGCTCTCCCAGCCTGGGTATCGTCGGCGAGATGGTAAACTGCGCCCGGAGCGGCTCTTGCCGGGTGTCGGCGTTGGAGACGACAACATGAGTAACACCTAGCACTCCCGGGCAGCCATCGTTTCTGGCGGTGACCTCATAGCCGCCGGCGGTGCGCCATCGGACTACGATATGGTTGCCCGTCGCGTCGCCCTGAATCAGCCCGCCAGCGGCGGTCCACTTCCAAGTCTGCGATGGGTTGCAGCTACTAGCCGAGGCAGAATAAGTGTACCCAGTGTTGAGCTCGGCCTGTGTCGCGCCGTGAACCGCGATTGTTGGTGCCAGCGCAGTGTCGGCCGGCTTGTCCTTAAGCTCGAAGCCAATCCGGGCTGCAAGCGTGCCCCCTGTGCTGACGGGAATCAGGACTAGCAGACTAACAGAAATTGCAAACCAAGAGGACATTTTATTTTCCATCAACTACTCCTTTGAGCGCCAAACATACGGAACTCTCATATGGTCTATGAAACATCTCTCAGGTTGATATTGGCTTCCAGTTACGGAGCCTAGCATTTCCAGCAGTAGGGCGTATCTAGAGAGATTCAAATAGGTCCCTTGGCTGCGTTCTGGAGAGCAGGCGCAACCTTGCCCCTATAGGGTAACATCGATAGAGAAGGACGCCGGGACGAGGTGTAAGCCCGGACGAGGTGCCAGCCTAAAAGATAGGCGTAGGCTCAGTGTCGTGCGGCGACGGCTCGAAGTCGGCGCGAAATGACCCTCTCAGGCTCAGCTCACCGTGGCTGGCATCCAAGGAGACGCCCTCAAAGCCCATTTCCTGGCGCCGACCTCCCTGCTTTTCAGGCTTCCGAGCCTCTCTGGACACACGTCTCCCATAGACTCTCTCTCTTATGAGAGGCAACTTTTTGGGCGCGCTTGGGTCGGGCCGGCGATCAGCCGCTCACCCGCCCACGAACGGCGGCGGCGGAGGAAAGCAGCCCAAGGGAAAGGGCGCGTCGCGTTGCCCCGCTCGAAGCTTCTCGGCGGCGGACCGGAGGCGGCGATAGCCAGGGGCGCGAGCGGCACCTGGGAAGGGGGGGGCGCCGATTCCGCTGATTGGAAGCGGCGAGGGTCATGACGGATTTGACAGCGGGCCTCGATTGTGGCCATCATACCCTTACCGATTTACTCGCGCAACTATTGCGAACGGAGGGGCGGCGATGTCACCCAGTTCTTCTCTCACGTGCAACTTCACGATCGAGACCAGCCTCAGCATCGGCGTATCGTTCCAAAGCAGCGACGGTGGCGCGAGCTACGGCGGACTGATCACGATCTTCACGCCCGGCACGGCGGGACCCGTGACGACGGGACTGTGGGACAGCGACGGAAACGTCTTCTTCACCATCTACCTCTCGGAAAACCCCTCCCTCAGTTGCACGATCAACTCAGGATCCACTCCCGGAACCTGGAATCCCTATGTGGCCGTCGCCAAAGATTCCGGACTGACGTGCACCATTTCCGGGCCGGAGCAGACCGACCAGAACACCTACGGCTACACGCTCTCCGTCTCGCTGAGCAAGGCGGGCGGCACGGGCGAGACCAAAGAAGCGGCCAGGACGACAGCACCGCCGGCGGCTCGGCACATTGCGAGCATGGTTCTTCCGGCGGGCGGCATGGAGGCGTGGACGCAGATCATGCAGGGGGCGAGCCCAGTCCCGAACGAGATCAACACGGGGTCGCCGATCGTGATGGCGTGGGCGCGCTTTGATGACGGGACGCAAGTCGGGGGCGGCGTCTCCAAGTCCGAAACGCCCACCGACTACAATGTGAAGTTCATGTGGGTCCTGGACGCGAACGGCAATCAGTATCCCGGCTGGCCCATCGATGTCAGCGACGACGAGGACTTCCTCACCACGGCGTACTTCTTCTCGCTCACGCCCGATGGCGAGAGCTATCTGCTGAACGTCATCGAGTCCCAATTATAGGAGAGATTTATGGCGAACAATTACACCTTTTCCGTCAGCCTGTTCGATGCGAGCGCCAACCCGAACGAATTGCAGGTGTGGCAGAGCGGCACGCTGACGCTCGACACCTCTTCCGCGCCAGTGGCGGGCGCTCTCACTCTCCCGGGCTACTACAAAGAGCCAATTCCTTTCACCGGATCGACGGTGCCGCCGAACACGCAGGCGGGAAAGATCATCGTCGCGTCGGGCCAGAGCTCCGAGGCGGAGATCACGTTCACAATCGTCTACAACTACGATGGCTTTCTCTATAGCGGCAGCTACCTCGGCGGCCTAGTGAGCATGCTCGACTTCAGCGCACAGGAGACGTATCTCTACGTGATCCAGGGACTCTCACCGCAAGGTCCGCTCGGCGCGACTTTCCGCGGAAGCTCGGGGGCGACTGACAAGCGTAAGCCGCGATCCTCGTAAGCGCGGCTGGGCCAGGAGGGCGTGGAAGGCAGCACCCGATCGGGAGGACCGTGCAACCCTTTCCTCAATCGTCCACGCCGACCTCGTCGCACCGCAGCCGTGGAAGAACGGCGGCGGCCAGACGCGCGAGCTGCTCGTCTGGCCCTCCCCCACCGCCTGGTCGCTCCGGGTGAGCGTCGCCGACATCGAGCAGGACGGCCCCTTCTCTCCGGCCGCGACGTGCCAGCCTAAAAGATGGGCGTAGGCTCGGCATCGTGCGGCAACGATCAGACGTCGGCGCGAAATGACCCTCTCGGGCTGGCTGGCGTCGATGGGGAGACATGTCCACAAGCTCTTTCTCGAAGGTCGCCCGCCGCGGGCTTGAGAGGAGTTTTGTGCGTACAAGCACCGCCCCTTCGGGGCGATAAAGAGGGTTGGGACCAGCAGACCCGGCGCTGAAGCACCGGGCTAATCAAATTTTCGCCCCTTCGGGGCGCGCCGTGGGGAACCCTCCAGGACGCCTTGTGGCGACGCGCACAAGACACCATCCCGCGGGTGCGGTGGAGTCCGGGCTTCACTCCCCCAAGAACCTTGGAAGTCTCCTCCGCTTTGGAGGACACTTCGCCAGACTGCAGCCCAGGGCCGTGGCGGCCAGTCAGGAGCTTCCGGCACCCTCCTCGGGCTCCGGAGGAGCCCCGGAATGTAGCCAGGGGCGCGAGCCCCTGGAACCTGGACCACCCCAACCTGCCGAAAGCCCCAGAGGGGCGGCGGGATTTTCGAATCGGCCGCATCACCGCCCTCGCCGGAGGTCCCGCCGGTTCCGCCGCCCCTCTGGGGCTCTGGTTGGGGATGGAATCCATCGCGGCGACCAGGGGCTCGCGCCCCTGGCTACAGTCCGGGGCTCCTCCGGAGCCCAACGTCCAGAGCCGCAGCCGGGATCACGTTCTCGCTGGGCCTCTCGCCGCCGTGGCTCGTCCGGCCCCCGCCTCTCCAAGAGGGTGGCACCTGGAAAAAGACGGGAGAACCCGGCGCCCGCCTACAATAGGCCTCCATGTTCATCATCGAGGACGAATGGCACGCGGAGTGGCAGGACGGCCAGTTCTCTTCGCTCGAGGAGGCCGTCGCGGAGCTTCGCCGCCGGGCGGACCTGGCCTGGGACGAACCTCCGAACCAGGCGCCTTGCGACGGTTGGGAGACCTGCGGCAGGAAGTATCAGATCATCGAGTACGACGACTCGGCTTCGCCGTGGGCCGCGATCCGGAGGCTTCCGGCTCTCGAGGTCACGGCCGGTGGGACCCGATGGCTCCTGGACGAGGCGATCCCGGCAGGAGACGGCGCATGCTGAAGGGATTCCGTCATCGCACGCGGCGCCTTGTGGCGCTGGGTCTCCTCGCCGGGATCCTGGCGTCGTGCGCGATCCCGATCCCGGAGGACCCGATCGTGGGGACGTGGAAGGGAGGCGAGGGCACGGGCTCCGACCAGGACGTCGCCGAGTTCTCCGCCGACGGCACCTGCAAGCTCTCGCGAGGCGGCGCGCGGCAAGCGTGCGCCTGGGCCCGGGAAGCGGACGGCAAGCTCAGCATCCGCTACGGGGCCGGACAGCCGACGAGCGCCGTCCACGGCGAGATCGGCGGCGATCGGTTGTGGTTCCTGCGCGGCAATCACGCGGAGTCTAGCTGGGTCCGCAAAGGCTCGGAGCTCGATGCCAACCTCATGGACTACACCAAGGGGGAGAAGCTGATTCAGGCGGGGGACTATGAGCATGGAATGGCGGCCCTCAAGGCAGCCGCCGACCAGGGGCTCGACGACGCCCAGAACAACCTGGCCTGGGTCTACGCGACCGCCAAGGACCCGCGGTTCCGCGACGGGAAGGCGGCGGTGGGCTACGCGCAAAAGGCCGTCGCCCAGGCCGACGACTACCAGTACCTCGATACCCTCGCGGCGGCGCTGGCCCGGGACGGCCAGTTCGCGGCGGCGGTCAAGACGCAGACCGAGGCGCTCGCCCTCCTGGAGAAGGATCGCGACTATCCGGCGGCCTACCGCGAAAAAGCCGTGGCGAGCTTCCGCGGCCGCCTCGCTCGGTTCCAGCAAGGGCAGCCCTACACCGAGCCGTGAAGCGAGAGGGTCGGCCGCTCGGCCGCCTGGCCTCTCGCCGCCGTGGCCCGGGAGCGATCCCTGTGGCGGGAAACGGCAAGGATTCGTGGCTCAAACCGGAGACCGAACGGAGCGGCGGCCTCGGGCCCCGCGGGCTCAACGCGGTTCGAGGATCATGGCCAGGCCGTGGCGCGGGCGCAGGGTCACCGCGGTGCCCTCGGGCTCCACGCGGTGACCGGGGGCCAGGCGCGGCCGGAAGCGGAGCAGGATGGCGGCCACCGTCAGCCGGGTCTCCAGGGCGGCGAACGCCCGGCCGATGCAGAGCCGCGGGCCGTCGCTGAAGGCGAGAAAGGCGCGCCGGGTGCGCTCTTCGATCGCGCCGGGGCGGAAGCGGTCCGGCCGGAAGAGCTCGGGCTCGGACCAGAAGGCCGGGTGGCGGTGGACCATGTAGGGGCTCATCACCACCAGGCTGCCGGCGGCCACCCGCCAGCCGGCGACCACGTCGTCGGCGCGGGCGAGGCGCGACATCAGCCACACCGGCGGGTAGAGCCGCATCGCTTCCTGGATCGCCATCCAGGTGCGCTCGAGGCGACCGACGTCGGCGAGGCCGGGGGGAGCCGTGCCGAGCACGGCCGCGGCTTCCGCCACCACCTCGGCCAGGACCTCCGGATGGCGGTCGAGGAGATAGAGGGTCCAGCCGACCGCCTGACCGGTGGTCTCGCCGCCGCCCACGAGGAAGGTGACGATCTGGTCCCGCAACTGGCGGTCGTCGAGCGGCGCTCCGGTCTCCTCATCCCGCACGGCCAGCAGCAGGGCGAGCAGGTCGGTGCCGCCGCCGCGCTCGCGGCCGGCGGCGATCAATCGCCGGACGACGCCGTCCAGGGTCGCCATCGCCCGCTGGAAGCGCGGCAGGGCGCCGCGGTCCGCGGGATCGAAATGCGCCAGGCAGTCGCTCATCTCGGCGAAGGCGGCGGAGAAGGCGGGGACGTCGTCGCCCAGATCGGTGGCGAACAGGCATCGGGCGACGATGCGCAGGGCGAGGCCGCCGAGCTCCGGGACGAGGTCGACGGTCGCGCCGGAGCGGGCCTCCCAGCGCGACAGCAGCGCTTCCGTCTCCGCGGCCATGGCGGCGACGTAGTGCTCGAGGCAGGGGCGCGAGAAGGCCGGCATGAGAAGGCGCCGCTGGCGTTTCCAGGGCTCGCCGTCGGCGGTCATCAAGCCGTCGCCCAGCATCGGCCGCAGCAGCATCAGGTCCGGTGTCCCGAGCTTGGAGTAGTTGTCCGGATTGGCGGCGAGCACGTGGCGCAAGGCGTCCGGATGCGTCAGGGCGACGGCCTCGTAACCTCCCAGGTGGTAGCGGAAGACGTCGCCGTGGCGCGCCACGCCGTCGACCAGGAAGGCCAGGGGATCGGCCCGCACGGCCGCCAGGTCGAGCGGCCCGGGATGCAGCGGCGGCTCGCGGGGCTCGGGGCTCACCGCACCTCCCCGGCGCCCGCCGCGTCCCGGCTGCCCACCGCCATCTCCCCGATGGCGCCCTCCGCCAGGTAGTCGAGGCCGGCGACCCGGGCGAAGAGATCGCTGTCGCCGCCGCCCAAGGCACAGGGCGCGAGATCGAGGTCGGTGGCCACCAGATAGAGGGTCTGCAGCAGGGCGCCGAGGTCCTTGAGGAGCAGGGCATAGGCGAGCGACTCGTACTTCCAGGCGACGCGCGCGAAGCGCGCGGCGACGATCAGCAGCACCTGCGGACGCTCCGGCTGCCCCCAGGAGTGGCCGGCGTCGTCGAGCAGCCGCTCGGCTTCGCGGCCGAGGGGCGCCACGGGCGCCAGGGCATGGGACGCGGGGAGGTAGCGCCAGAGCCCGGGGGCGAGGAGGGTGCAGCGATCGATCAGCGGATAGATCTCGAGGGCGTAGAGCGAGCCGCCGGACGGATAGGGGCGGCGGGTCAGCCCGCCCTCGTCGGTCGCCACCTGCTCGACGATGCGGGCCGAGCGGTAGAGCAGCTCGCCGAGCTGGCGGCGGTGGAGCGGCACGGCGCCGTGCCGGCGCAGCGACCGGCGGCGCTCGAGCACCGCCGACAGGGTGGCTCCGTTCCCCGCCAGGGCGCCGAGGTCGGGAGCTTCGAGGGGCACCGAATCGGGCGGCGCCGGATGGGCGACGGCCTCGGGCGGCGGCTGCGCGCCGCGCAGGCGGTAGGTCCCCCCGTACCCTCCGTCGTGCCGGCCGCGCCGGCTCCGGCTGTGGAAATAGAGATCGTGCACCTCCCAGGAGGCCAGGGGCGGCTCCCCCTCCGGCGAGCGCCCGTCGACGGTCGCCACCAGCAGCCGCTGGCGGAGCAGCTGGCCGAGCGCGCCGCGCAGGGCGTCGCCGCTCAACCCGGGGACCGCGGCCGCCAGGGCGGCCGGCGTGCGGGGAAGGGCGAGGGCATGGAGGAGCGTGGCGACGAGCGGGTCGAGCAGTTGCAGGCGCGCGTGGGCCAGCGGCGACTCGAGCACCGGCACGCCGCCGTCGACGCGCTGGAGGGCGAAGCGCGAGAGGGTGTAGGTGGCCTCCTCGTCGAGCGGCGCGGCGGCCGCCGCCGGAGCGGCGCCGTCGCTGCGGCCGAGCGGCACGAGGCGCGTCAGGTCGCGGCCGTCGGCGCGGAGAAGCTCGCACAGCCCGCCGGCCGCGCCGAGACGCTCGAGCACCAGGAAGAGCGGGGCGAGGGCGGCCGGTCCGCCCTGGCGCATCGCCTCGGCGGCGAGCTCCTCGCGGGTGACGGGCGCGCCGCCCGCGAGCCGGCGCAGGGCCGCCAGAGCGCCCTCGGGGAGGTCGCCGAGGGGCAGGCGCCAGTGGGGTGCGACGAGCGACGGCTGGCCCCGCCGGGGGGTTTCGAGGACCAGATCCTCGTGCAGGGTGAGGAGAGTCTCGCAGCCGGGCACGCGGGCGCCTTCAGAAGAAGATGCCGGTCGGGTTGAGCGCCTCCTCGGCGCGGGGAGCGTCGAGCCAGCCCAGGCGCACCGGCACGTCGAACAGCCGGCCGGGGCCGAAACGCTTCCAGAAATGGCGCAGGCCCGGGACGATCACCTTGACCACCGGCTGCCCGATGTCCGGCTGGGTCTGATCGAGCACCAGGGTCTCCAGCCCCTGCGCCGCCGCGAGCTCGACGCAACGCTCGACGTCGCGGCCGAGGTCGCCGGTCGAGTGGCGGGGAAAATCGCTCGCCCGGCGCACCGGGGCGTCGGGGTCGGGCAGGACGTAGGGCTCGCTCTCGACGGTGGCGGTGCGCCACCACTCGATGGCCTCGGGATCGCGGAACCAGTAGTCGGTCGAGCCGTCCTCGTTGCGCGCCGTCACGGAGGGGAGGAACTGGTTGACCTCGGTGAGCGTCCGCAGCAGGGCGATGCGCGGATCGAGGTGGGCGCCGAAGCCGAGCACGATGTCCTCGGTCGGCCGGTCGAGGGCGCGCGACACCCCGGCGAAGGCCGGGATGCCGAGGTCGTGGGTCAGGTCGAGCATCCAGATCTCGCGCCCGATCGTCCGGTAGTGGGCGAGGAGCGCCGCGACATAGGGCTCGCCGAAGCTCTCCAGGTCGACCGCCGGCCGGCGCACCCGGTTGTACCACCAGCAGGCGACGGCGTCGCGCTCGACGAGCTCGAGGAAACCCTGGAGGATCGCCTCCTCGAGGGTGTTGCCGGTGGCGTTGCCGTTGGCGTCGCTGCTGCAGAAGAAGGCGCGGGTGAGGTCGGGATGGCCGAACCAGCAGTAGGCGCTCGGCACCCAGCGGAAGCGCTTGTGGAGGAGCGACCAGACCGGCGTCCAGTCGATCTCCAGGGTCTCGTCGAAGGGCCTGGGAACCTGATGGAAGGGGGAGGGATGAGCGCGGTTCCACGCCTCCCGCTCGCCGTACTGGTCGGCGCTGAAGAGCAGGATGTCGTTGGGATGGAGGGCCTCGTCGCCGAGCGCCGCGAAGCTCCCCCGCCGGGTCTCGCTCTCGTCGCGCCACACCCCCGAGTAGCGCTCGATCGCCTCGCACACCGCGCTCACCTTGGCCGACATGTCGGTCGTGCCCTTGCCGCCGCTCCGGCTGCGCAGGTTCATCATCAGGTGGTAGAGGTCGTCCTGCATCATGGCGAAGTTGTGCCCCGCCGAGTAGCTGTAGGTGAGGCCGCTCCCCGCCTGCTCGTCGAAGCGCACGAGCGAGGTGACGACGCCGGTGATCGGGCTGACGTGGTGGCGCAGCCGCTCCCAGGTCAGGTCGGGCGCCTCGACGCGGAAGCCGCCGTCGGTCGGGAAGGGGTGCGTGCCGGATTTCAGGTGCACCTCGCGGCGGCCCTTGCCGGGCCAGTCGCCGGCGCCGCAGGCCGGGCACTGGGGACGAGCGATCAGCTGGTGGCGCTCGCTCTCGAGCTTCAGGGTATGGAGGGTCACCACCGCGCCGTCGAGCGCCGAGCGCCCGGTGGTGAGGGCGCGGACGATCTCTCCGGCGGCGAGGGCGTAGGCCGCGTTGGCGTGCGTCGAGAAGGCGGCCCGCGAGAGCGGCAGGTGCCCGTTGCCGCCCGCGGTCGCGCGCCGCTCGACGAAGCCCTCGACCTGGCGGTTGAGGCGCAGGCGTTGCGCGAGGCAGCGCCAGCAGCCCGGCTCCCCGGGTCGGAAGTGGGGACCGAGCCAGAGGAGCTTGCCGCGCGGCTTGACGATCAGCCAGGGCCGACCCGCGGCGAGCATGCGGGCGTTCAGGGCCGGGAGATCCGGGTGCAGGTAGTCGTCGACCAGCACCACGTCGAGATCGGGATCGGCGTCCGCCGCAGGATCGACGAGGGTGACGCCCAGGTCGGCCAGCGCCGCGCCGAGCGGCGCCGTCACCACCTCGCCCAGGGCGTGCAGGGCGACTCGCGCCCCGGCGAGGCGATCCTCGCCGGTCGCGCTGGCGAGGCCCACCTCGTGCCAGAAAGCCGCGGTGGCGACCGGGGCGTCGTCCGCCTCGACGATGCAGCCCCGGCGCTCGAGCTGGTAGAGCGCCATCATGATCTCGAAGGGCGGGACCTTGCCTTCGAGCGCGTTCAGCAGCTCGACGGCCGTGCGGCGGCCGTCGAGCAGGGGAACCAGGTGGGGAAAGGCGCTCCCCGAGAGCAGGAAGTGCTCGCTCTCGTCGACGACCAGAACGGCGCCCTCGCTCACCACCTGGGGGAAGAGAGAGGCCTTCCACTGCGGCCTGCGGAGGCTCAGCATTCGACTTCAGCGGTCTCCCGCGCAGGCCGCATCCCGGTCGCGCTCAGAAGCAGGAGCAGCATGGGCAGCAGGAGCAGCAGCAGCAATCGGCCGAGGCCGCGGCGACCAGATTGATGTCGGAGGAGCCCTGAATGCCCCCGGCGGGATAGCTCGGGGGGACGTAGAGCATGTAGGAGCCGGTTTCCCGCCCCTCGTTCCAGAGGTCGTACTGCGCCTGGAAGCTCGTGTCACCGGCCTTGACGTCGTGGATGATCTGGATCTTGGCGTTGGGGATGGTCGGCAGCTGGAAGAAGGCGAGGGTGCCGACGGGGTCGCTGTCGAGGCGCTGGCGGACGTCGGGGACCGACCAGTAACTCAAGAGCAGGTTCGAGTAGAGGACCCAGAAATCGCTCTTGTCGAGCGGCTGGGTGTTGGCATAGGTGGCAACTGGCATGGCTCATCCTCCCACGCGGTCCGAAGAGTTTCGACGGCGTCCGGCCGGTACGGTGTTGCGCCACGCGGACCGGTCGCGGCGAAACCGTACCCCCGAAATCGATCTCTGAAAGGACATTCGAAGGACATCGAAATCTGCTCGTTCAAGTGTTCAATTAGGCCCGAAGGAGACTACACTACTCGTGGCACGATCACCTGTCAAGCATGCACTGGAGGGTGCTCCGATGGCGACGAGGATCACGGTCGGCTTCGTGCAGATCTATAGCGCGCTCAACATGAATCGCCAGCGTCCCGACGAGGAGCGCCTGGCCGTGTCTCCGGAGGCGCGCCGCTACAAGAGCGCCGAGCGCCGCGACTCGGCGCCGGCGAGTTGGGTCGCGCTTCCGTACGCCGTCGGCCTGCTGCAAGCCTATGCCGAGCGTCATGCGGCCGAGGCGGGGCGCTTCCGTTTCCTCTCCCCCCTGGTGGATCGCGAGGAGCCGGCGCGCACCGCCGAGCGGCTCGCCGCGGCCGACGTCGTCGCCCTCAGCGTCTACGTGTGGAACGTGCGGCACAGCCTGGCGGTCGCTCGCGAGATCAAGCGGCGGCGGCCGGAGACGCTGGTGGTGCTCGGCGGTCCCCAGGTGCCGGATCGCGCCGAGGCCTTCCTGCGGCAGAACCCTCAGGTCGACGCCGTGATTCATGGCGAAGGGGAGGTCCCCTTCCTCGGGCTGCTCGAGGCGGGCGCCGCGCGGCAGCGCTGGGAGGAGGTGCCGTCGCTCACCTGGCTCGGCGAAGACGGCGCGCTGCGCTCCACGCCGCGGGCGCCGCGCATCCAGGAGCTGGAGACGGTCCCCTCGCCGTACCTCTCGGGCGTCTTCGACGAGATGTTCGCCGACCGGCCCGGAGCCGTCTGGATGGGGCTCCTCGAGACCAACCGCGGCTGCCCCTTTCAGTGCACCTTCTGCGATTGGGGCTCGGCGGTGGCGAGCACGGTGCGCAACTTCGACGAGGCCCGGGTGCGGGCCGAGATCGAATGGCTGGCCCGCCACGGCGTCGAGTACGTCTTCTGCTGCGACGCCAACTTCGGCATGCTGCCGCGCGACGTCGGCATCGCCGAGCACGTGGCCGAAGTCCACCGCGCGACCGGCCGGCCGGTCACCTTCGCCACCCAGGCGACCAAGAACGCCACCGAGCGCTCCTACCGGGTGCAGAAGACGCTCGCCGAGAGCGGGGTCCAGGGGGCGGTGACGGTCAGCCTCCAGAGCCTCGACCGGCACGCCCTCGAGCTCGTCAAGCGCGCGAACATCTCGACCGCCTCGTTCATGGAGCTCCAGCGCCGCTACGTCCGCGACGGCATCCCCACCTACACCGACATGATCCTCGGCCTGCCCGGCGAGACCTACGAGAGCTGGGTCGGCGGCCTGTCCAAGCTGATCGCGAGCGGGCAGCACGACCGGGTCTCCTTCTACAACTGCGCCGTGCTGCCAAACGCCGAGATGGGCGACCCGGCCTATCAGCAGGCCCACGGCATGCGTCTGGTCTCGCAACGGATCATCGAAACCCACGCCGGCCTCGCCCAGGTGGAGCGTCAGCCGGTCGCCGAGTACCTCGACGTGGTCGTCGAGACCGCCGCCCTGCCGGCGGCCGACTGGCGGCGCGCCCGCGTCTTCGCCTGGCTCCTCGAGCTCTGCTACTACGACCGCTTGATGCAGATCCCCTGGGCTCTCGCCGGCGGGCTCTGGCAGGTCGACGTGCGCTCCCTGGTCGAAGCGCTGCTCGACGCCGACCCGGCGGCCTGCCCGATCGTCGCCGAGGTCCGCGAGCGCTTCGCCGCCCACGCCCGCGCCCTCCAGGAGGGCGCCTCCGACCTGCTCCCCTCCCCCGAGTACCTGGGCATCTATTGGCCCCTCGATCAGTTGACCTTGATCGAGCTGGTCGCGGGCTGGCGGCTCGACGCCTTCTATGACGAGCTGGCCCAGATCGGCGCCGCCACCTGCGCCGCCGCCCCCGGCTTCGACCCGGAGCTCTGGCGCGAGGCGGTGGCGGTCAACCGCGCCCTCCTGCGCCTCCCCTTCCAGATTCTCGACGGCCTCCACACCAGCTCCTGGGATCCCGTCGGCCTGTGGCGCGCCCATACGGCCGGCGAAGCCATCGCCCCCGTGCCGGGTCCTTGCCGCTACCACATCCAGCGCGCCCGGCCGCCGCTGCACAGCCTCGACGCCTGGTGCGAGTTCCTGGTCCTGTGCCAGAACAACAAGCCCGGCTATCTCTATCGGGTCGAAGTCGAGGACGGCACCGTCGAGCGCGCCTCCCCCCAGATGCCCTCCGAGGTGCCGGCCTAGGAGGTCGGATCGGCCGGCGCGGACGGCTCGGCCGGCCAGCGGCGCCCGCAGCGGCTCCGCAGCCCCTGGCGGAGCGCCTCGCGCTCCTCGGGGGTCATGCGCTCCCAGCGTTCCTCCATCCGCCGGCGCGACCAGGAGCGGTGCGAGCCGCCGCCGAGGCGGAAGCCGCCGAACAGGATGCGGCTGAGCGCCAGCACTCCGATCGCCTGCCAGAAGGTGATCGCCGGCAGGAAGAACAGGGTGGGCAGCAGCCAGTTCCACAGCAGCATGACCACCGTGCCGCCGATCGTGATGAACAGGGCGATGCCGACGATCGCCGCGGGAAGGAACCACTTCAGTCGCTTTCTCATCTCGAATTCCTCAATTCTTCGTGATCTCGTCGTGAATCGTCTGCAGCCGGTCGCGCAGGTGCAGCACGGCGTACCGCTTGCGCGACAGCAAGGTATTGACGTTGACCCCGCTCGCGGCGGCGATCTCCTTGAAGCTGCGCCCCTCGAGCTCGTGCGCGACGAAGACCTCCCGCTGCTCGCCGGGGAGCTCGTCGAGCGCCAGCTCCAGCTCGTCGAGGAGGACGTGGCGGGCGTAGAGCGCTTCCGGCCCGGCGTCGGGCGAGGGGAGCAGATCCTCGATCCGCAGCAGCTCGCCCTCCTCGTCCTCGATGGCCGCGTCGCTGAACGCCTCCGGCTTCCTCTTGCGGAAGAGATCCGTGATGCGGTTGCGGGCGACGCGGAACAGCCAGCCGGTCACGTGCTCGATCGGCATCAGCAGGCGGTTGGCTTCGACCAGCTCGGCGAAGACCTCCTGCACGAGGTCCTCGACGTCCGCGGAGTCGGGCACCCGCCGGCGGATGAATCCGAGCAGCCGGGAGCGCTCTTCCGCGACGATCTCGGAGATCCGGCGGTCTTGGTCGCTCATCGGGGTGAGGCGCAGCAGCTCGTCCATCCATCCCTGTAGACGATCGGCGGCGACGAATATTGTAGAGAGATCGCCCGGCCGCGGGAGCCGGGCGTACGGAAGAACATTCTGCACAAAGTTAATTCAACAATCTTGAATTCAGGCAAACCTCATGGTATGTATCTCGACGCGAGGGACGCAACCCGGGTTCGGACCACAACAGTCCCCGGCGTCCCCTTTCGGGTCGTTCCGAGAGGGGAGCGGGGCAGATCAGTCGGGATTAGGAAGGAGTCCGATCCTATGCGAACGAAGTGTGTGCTGGTGCTGGTGTCGGCGGCCGTTCTGGCCTTGCAGATCGTCCCGGCGGGGGCGGCCCCCAACCGTCCGCGCTGGGAAGAGGCGGTCGAGCCGCAGGCCGCCAAGATCATCCTCCACAACCTGAGCGGCCAGCCCGCCGCCGCGGCCCTGGGCGCGGCGGCGGTGGCCATCCCGGCCGCTGGGGCGGCCGAGATTCCGGCCCTCCCCACCAAAGGCGGCGGCCCCGTCCTGCTGCGCAGCGACGCGCCCCTGCTGGTCGTGCAGGCGCCGGATGATTTCGACGCGAAATCGCTCGAGATCGATCCGACCGCTCCCCACCCGGCGGGGCGGGCCGCCGCCAACCTCCTGCTGCGCCCGGCCCCCGAGTGGGCCCGGGAGCTCGCCGCCCCCGCCGCCGGCGCCAGCGTCCGCCACGGCGGCACCGGCCGGGCCACGGTCATCGCTGGCAAGGCGGACGACGCCGCGGCCCGGGTCGAGGTCGCCGTGGCGCTCCTCGCGCCCCACACCCGGGTGCGCATCCGCCAGCTCGACAGCCTGGGCAACGAGGTGACCTCGCTGGTGGTGTCGGCCTCCCGGCCGGTGCGCTGGCGCGCCACCCTCGCCCCCGTGGACGGCACCTCGCGGATCGAGATGCAGACGTTGCGTGGCGAGGCGCTGGGGACGGCGGGGGCGACCGGAACGACCGGTGCCAGAGCTCGGCGGCCGCGGATCCTGCCGACCAAGTCCGGCGGCGGCATCGGCAGCTTCAGCCCGGAGATCAACTGGGACGGGAACCCGACCATGACCTACTCGGTCACCGGCGGCCCCGCGAGCCTCTGCGGCGACCTCCACGTTTCCCGGAACTTCGGCTCCTACACCGTCACCTCGAACTGGATGTGCCTCGACGCGTCCGGCAATGGCTCCGCGGGGCCCTATTACTACTCCAGCCAGACCGCGGACGAGACCGCCTTCGGCTACATCGTCTGGTCGAACAGTCTTTCCACCAACACGGACGAGCACATCTGGGACGTCTCCGGGCCCTCGGCCGCGATCACCTCGTCGAACGGGCCGCCGGCGCCCACGAGCTTCTACGGCACCGCGAGCGATCCCACCTACGGAGCCGGCTTCAGCTCGAGCTGGAGCTCGGCCTGCTACACGTATTTCTACGACACGACGGCCGGATGGTACTGGCAGCCCAGCTTCGGCTACAGCAGTCAATTCCCCTACAACGGCCCCTACTGCGCGCTCTCCGGAATGCCCGACCATTCCGTGACCTGGAGCGAGGGGCAGCTGCCTCCGGGATATGACCACGTCTCCCACCACTGCTACGAGTGGGGGGTCATCGTCTACGAATCCTCCTCCTCCTCGAAGGTCGCTTCGGACCACTTCAACTTCTGCATTCCCTGACCTTCGCCCGGAAGCGCCGCCCCGGTCTGCCGAGGAACGGGGCGGCGCCCGCTTGTCCCCCTGCAGGTGGCGCGCGGCACCTTATAATTTAGCGACAGCTCGCAGAACCAGCTCCGGAAGGCGCCGCGGCAGGGCGCCGCCGGGAGATCGTGTTTGCCCACTCGAGGAGGAGAGAGCATGGACTTCAACAGTCTGGGGGAGAGGGTTTCGCGTGCGAGGTTCAAGGAGATGTACAACGCCTTCAGGAACCGTCAGGAGCTGATCAAGGCCGGGTTGATGAACCGGCGCAGCCTGCTCAAGATGGGGCTGCTGTCGAGCAGCGGCTACCTGCTGGCGAAGAACGGCCTGAGCGCCTGGGCGTGGGGGGGCGGCAGCTATAACGGCGGCCAGTGCGCCAGCCCGCCGACGACTCCCTTCACGATGCCGTTGCCGATCATGCCGGTCAAGCAGCCGGTCGCGCTCTCGGCGCTGACTCCCGCGCCACAGATCAACCCCAACACCGCGATCAATCCGGCGACCGGCCTTCCGTATGAGGGACGGACCCGGGCCCACCAGGCGCCGCCGCTCGGCTTCCCGTTCCCCGCCCCGACGGCCTACCAGGTGACGCAGCGGGCGGGCCTCGCGACCGTCTCCAACCAGCTGCCGCAGCAGCCGATCTGGGGGTTCGACGGCATCAGCCCGGGCCCTACCTACGTCGCCCACTATGGATCGCCGATCCTGATCCGCAACGTCAACGCCCTGGCCGGGGACAACTCGGGGTTCGGTTTCCCCTCCGTCACCACGCATCTGCACAACGCTCACAACCCGTCCGAGAGCGACGGCTTTCCGCAGGACTTCTTTGCCAGCGGCCAATATTACGATCAGTACTACGCGAACGCCCTCGCCGGCTTCAACTCGACCCATCTCCCCAACGGCGACGTCAACGAATCGCTGAGCACGCTGTGGTATCACGATCACCGGGTCGACTTCACCTCGCAGAACGTCTACAAGGGGCTGGCGGGGTTCTATCTGCTGTTCAATCAATACGACACGGGAAACGAGACCACGGGCTTCCGCCTGCCGAGCTTCCCGGACTACGACATCCCGATGATGTTCGCGGACAAGTGTTTCGATCCGACCAGCGGCCAACTGGTCTTCGACACCTTCAATCTGGACGGCATCCTGGGCGACAAGTTCCTGGTCAACGGCGTGATCCAGCCGGTGCTGCACGTCCATCCCCGGCGCTACCGCTTCCGCTGGCTGAACAGCGGCCCCTCGCGCTTCCAGCAGCTCTACCTGACCGACCTCAACAACCTGAGCGCCAACAACCAGATCTGGCAGATCGCGAACGACGGCAACCTGCTCCCCACGCCCGTCCAGGTCCCGGCGGTGGCGCTGGGCGTCGCCGAGCGCGCGGACGTCATCCTCGACTTCACGTCACTCGCGGGGAAGACCCTCTATCTCGAGAACCGCCTGGAGCAGACCAGCGGCCGCGGCCCCACCGGCAACGTCAAGGCGGCGGGGCAGGGGAACCTGCTGCTCCGGATCGTCGTCGATCTGCCGCAGGTCGCCGACGGCAGCGTGAATCCGGCGACCGCGCCGGCCTTCTATGCGCTGCCGGGCACCACGGCCACGCCGCGGGTGCAGCGCTCGTTCAATTTCGACCAGTCGCGCAACGGCGAGTGGACGGTGAACGATCAGTTTTTCGACGGCCTGCACGCGCGCTTCACGGTGCAGAAGAACAGCGTCGAGACCTGGCAGCTCAGCGGCGGCTACAACTGGGAGCACCCGATCCACGTCCACATGGAGGAGTTCCAGATCCTCACCGGAGCGGCTGGGCTCTATCCGGACAGCCAGTATGGCGGCACCTGGGGCGGCGGCTCGGGGTGGCACAGCGGCGGCAGTTGGGGGAGTGGGGGGAGCGCGCCGACGGGGGTGAACAAGTCGCGCAAGGACGTCGTCCGCCTCACCTCGCGCGGCGACGTCAAGATCTTCCTCCGCTTCCGCGACTGGGTGGGGCAATATCCGATGCATTGTCACAACATCATCCACGAGGATCACGCCATGATGATCCGCTTCGACGTCGCCGCCACCGGGGACACCATCAGCCGGCCGTGAGGCCGAATCCGCGAGTTGAAAGGAGATCTGCCATGCCCAGCGTGACGAGAAGAGGATTGCTCGCCCTTTCGGCCCTGCTCCCCCTGGCGCGCGCGCTGCCGGCGGGCGGCTGCGAGGTCCCCGCCGCTGCTCCCGCGACCGGCCCCTTCGCGCCCCCCGTCTCGGGACGGGAGATGATGCGGCGGCGTTACTTTCCCGACGTCGTCCTGACGGATCACGAAGGCCGGCGCGTCCGCTTCTACGAGGACCTCCTGCGCGACAGGATCGTCGTCCTCAACCTGATGTACGCCAACTGCCAGGGGGTCTGTCCGATGATCACGGCGAACCTGGCGCGGGTGCAGAAGATCCTGATCGAGCAGGGGAAGCGGAACGTCCGCTTCTACTCGCTGACCGTCAAGCCGGAGGAGGACACGCCGGAGGCCCTCCGCGCCTACGCGGCGATGCACCGCGTGGGCCCGGGCTGGCAGTTCCTCACCGGAGCGCCCGCCGACGTCGAGCTGCTGCGCAGCAAGCTCGGCTTCGTCGACCTCGACCCGCAGGTGGACCGCAGCGACCCGGCGAGCCACAGCGGGATGGTGCGCTTCGGCAACGAGCCGCAAGCCTGGTGGGCGGCCTGCCAGGGCCAGGCGAACCCTGAGTGGATGGCGCGGGAGATCTCCTTCGTGATCCCAGCGGAGGCGCCACGGCGACCACTCGTTTGACACGCGCCTCTCCCCGGCCCGGAAAGCTCGGTGGACGCGCAGGGCTCCCCCGCGAGCTCCTGCGCGCCCGCCGTTCCTCCGTTCCTCAGTCGACCTTCTTCCCCGCTTCGAGCTGTTTGATCAGGTTTTTCGTGGCGTTGCGGGTGGCGTCGCTGGGGGCCTGCGCCAGGCCGAGCCGGGCCTCGGCCAGCGCCTCCGGGTAGCGGTTCATGGCGGCGTAGCCGCGGGCGAGGCCGACGTGGACCGGCCAGACGTCGGGGTGGCGCCTGGCGTTGAGCTGGAAGACCTTGAGGGCCTCCTCGGGCTTCTTGTCGGCGAGGAGCTGGCGGGCGTAGACGTGGAGGTCGGTGGCCTGGGCGGTGGGGTGGTTGAGCGCCCGGTCCATCGTCTTGGTGCCCTCGGCGGGATGGCCGTTCAGGGTCTCGAGCTGCGAGAGGAGGACGAGGGTGGTGAAGTTCTCCTGCCCCGCCTGCGCGGGATCGGCCGCCTTCTGGGCCCAGCCTTGCGCCTCCTCCAGGTTGATCTTGTTCTGCCGGCAGAAGTCGGCGGCGGCCACGAAGTTCTCCCAGGAGAAGCCGGCGGCGGCGCGCAGCTCGCGGCGCATGGCGTCGACGTAGAGCTGATTGGCGTTGTCGACCGTGATCGGGATCGGCAGCGACAGGTTCTCCCAGCGCAGCGCGAGCGTCGCGTGGTCCTCGCGCCGCTCGGGGAACTCGTAGGCCAGCACCTCGTGGTACTCGCCCGCCTCGGGCTTCGCCTGGATGCGCAGCGCATCCTCCTTGACGTCGTAGAAGAAGCTCCCCCAGGAAGTGGAGTTGCGGGAGAAGATCACCGTCCACTCGTCCTTGCCGGGGATGAAGTGGAGCCCGTAGGAGCCGGCCGGCAGCGGCTTGCCGCCCACCTTGAGGTCGTGCGAGGTGGTGAACACCGTGTTCTCGTTGGCGCCCCCCCGCCAGGGGCACTGGTCGCCGCAGGTGCCGTAGCCGAGGCTCGCCATCCCGTAGGGGACGAGATCCCCCCAGATCTTCCCCTTGCGGTCCTCGCCGAGCGGGCTGTGGACGTGCGGGCTGCTGTAGTCGACGCTGACGCGGACGAGGCCGATCGTCTGGATGACGGTCTGGCGCTCGTTGCCGCCGCTGGGCGGCAGCGAGACGCCGGGGACGGTCTGCGCCACGGCGGCGCCGGCGAGGCCCAGCAGGGGGAGAACTGCGGCGACGGTGAGAAGGACGGTGCGACGAAGGGGGAAGCGGATCATCGGATCTCTCCTTGCGGTCGAGGGTTGGCGGTCGGCCCAACGAGGTTCCGAACGAAGAGCTTGGAAGCCTTATTCCACCGTGATGGGCATGCAACAAAAGCGAAAAGTGGTCATTGCCAGCAAGCCCGCGGCGGGGTTGCGACGGGGACGGGAAAATTTCTGCGGCGGAGGACCTTGTCAGATTACGGATGGCCTTGGCGAAAGAGAAGGATGTAGCCCCTGGTGTGCTGCCCGTACGGCCGCCAGGATCGGCCGGCCCAGGGCAGCGCACAGGACGCCAACTCCCCACAGAGATCGGGACATCGCCGCAATCCCTTGCCCCTCTCCGCCCACGCCACTTCTCAGGAGCAATACCGTGCCAAACCTAAAGAGCATCAGCATCATTTTCAACACCCACGACGACGACAAAGAGGAAGAAACGGTCCTCCACGTGTTCGTGAAAAACCGGAGCAATTCGTCCTCCACGCCGGAATCCGCGACCGATTACATCTCCAACTATCTGGCCTATCAGCGGTACGAAGCCGCCGGAGACTCCGAGATCAACCCCTACCTCGGCTATGCCTCGTCCCTCGCGCAGGGGGTCAAGCTCGAAGATCCGTCCTCCAGGGCGTTCGACATCCCGCTGCGCGCCCGGCCGATCCCCCTCGAGGAGATCGTCCTCCCCGTGGTCAATGTCCACATCCTGACGGACGGCGACCGCTGGATCTTCAGCTACACCATCACGTTCCTCTTCGACGACGGCAGATCCTTCTCCGCCGCCTCCAACACCAACGGCGTCACCGGCATCATTCTCGATCAGGACAACCGGAACCACTCAGGAATCTGCGTCGAAAATCCGTTCATCGCCCGGCCGCCGCTGGTCAAACCCACAACCGACGCCGTCCTGACCCGCATCGGCCTCGTCTTCGGCACGCACAACGACAACAAGGATGCCGACACGACGCTGAACGTTCACATCGTCAACCGGATCGACGCCACCACCAGCCAAGATTTGGCCATCGGCCTCGACCTCCTGCACGGCAGGGAATTCCCGGACTCTCCCGCCGACCAGCAGGTCATCTTCGGGGCATCCTTCCTGCCCCTGGCGTCGACGTCGATCGCTCTCCGCGACATCGTGCTCCCGGTCGTCAACATCAACATCGTACCCAACGGCCATGACCGCTGGATCTTCGATTACGAGGTCACCTACGAGTTCAGCGACGGCCAGTCCTTCAAGTCGCGCATCGACGGCATCATCCTGGATCAGGACAACCACAAGCACACCAGCGTCTATCAGGGCGATCCCTTCCCCACCGTAGCGCCAGCCCGCGCCCAGCTCACCCACGCGCCGGTCGACCACGTGGCGGCGCCGAAAACCATCCCGCTCAGCTTCTTGCAGAGAAAGCTCGACGAGCTGATCAACAACCGCCAGGGGCTCGGCAGCCAAGACCCGCCGATCCGCAGGATCCTCCTCCACAACACGGGCGTCATCGGATCCGCCCTGCCGGAAAGCTACGTCGACCTGCAATCGATCGACGCCGATCCGCCCCCTCCCGGAGGCATTCTCCCCCCGGATGCGAAAGAAAAAGTCAAATACAACAGCAGCCCCTCAAATCTGGGACAGCTCAAGGGGTGGGAGGGGATCGCGATCTCTTTCTGAACGACATCCGGAGCAAGACCTTGACCGTTCACGTGGACGCTTCGAGCCCGACCCCCCTGGTCCTCGAGATCGACTTCGACACCTCCGGCCACCACGAGACGCTCGGCGGCGTCGGCGGCATGGACTTCGAGCAGTTCACCCTGAGCCTCCGCCTCACCCTGGCCTTCGACCGCGCGCAATCGAGGATCGACGTCATGGCCTGGGTCGACGACATCAACAATGCCACGTCCGACGACGTCAAGAACGAGCTGATGGACCGTTTCATCCACGTGAACATCGTCACAACCGAGGGCCGCGACCCCGGCGGCATCTTTCAGAAAAAAATGCGCGGCACGATCTTCGACAAGCTCTCGAAGCCTCGTCACTTCACGCAGACCACGCTGCGGGACGACATCAACGCCACCGTGAATTCGTGGCTCCTCGGCGGCAGCATCGAAAACTCGGACCGTTGCCGGGTCCAAGACGCGAAGATCGATGGCGACAATCTCGTCATCTCCTACACCGGACCCCAAAATACATTCATTCCTGCCGTACCGGAGGGTTGGCCCGCCGGGCTCGATTTCTCTCCCGGCACGCTGGCCGGCATCGACCACATCGTCGTGCTCACCATGGAGAACCGGTCGTTCGATCACATGCTCGGCTATCTCAGCCTGCCGCCCGAGCAGGGCGGATTGGGGAGGACCGACGTCGACGGCCTCAAGGGGGGCGAGTTCAATCTGCTGGACGGCCGGCGCTGCCCGTCCCTCGCGTTTCAACCGGGCGAGACCATCTTCGCGCCCGACCCGCCACACAGCCACGCCCCCGTTCTCCAGGCCGTCAACGGCGGCAAGATGGACGGCTTCGCCAAGAGCTATGCCGACGAGCACGGCCCCACGGTCGGCCCGCGCATCATGGGCCATCAGCCGGCCGCGAACGTCCCCGTCTACGACGCCATGGCCCGCGACTTCGCGGTCGGCCATCGCTGGTTCGCCAGCCATCCCGGCCCCACCTTCTGCAACCGTTTCTATGAGCTCACCGGCCGCCTGAACATCGACCCGGACGGCTATTGGGAAACCAGCAACTCGAGCCCGCTCCGGCCGGTGTTCACCAAGACCATTTTCGATTACCTCTCGGAGCAGAACGTCTCGTGGCGCTACTTCGAGCACGGCTACTGCTTCCTGCGCTTCTTCGAGGGGCACACCTTCGACGCGGCCAACATCGCGAGCTTCGACGATCCCGTCTTCGGCTTCGTCAACCTGGCCCGCACCGGCAATCTCCCCAGCGTCACCTTCATCGACCCGCACTTCATCGAGCTCCCTCCGGACGGCAACTGCGACGGCCCTCCCGCCGACATCAAGGAAGGGCAGAAGCTCGTCCGCCGGATCGTCGAAGCCGTGGTCAGCAGCCGGGCGTGGAGCAAGACCCTCCTTCTCGTCACCTACGACGAGCACGGAGGCTTCTACGATCACGTGCCCCCTCCAACCGCCACCCGAGTGGCGCCGGGCTTGCCGGCGACCTACGGCGTCCGCGTCCCGGCCTTCATCGTGTCCCCCTGGGTGAGCCCGGGAAGCGTGTTCGGCGGCGACGGGTTGCTCGACTCCGGCGTCGAGATGCCGGACAAGGCGAAGCTCGCGCCGCGCGTCACGTCAGCAGTGGGCAGCCTGCACTTCGATCACACGTCGATCCTGAAGACGATCGCCCGGCGCTTCCTGAGCACGAATCCGCCCTACCTGGGCGCCCGCTACGCCGAGGCCCACGACATCTCGTCGGTTCTCGGGACCACGCCGCACACCAGCCAGTTTCTGCCCTTCATCCCGTACAACCTGGTCTACATCGCATCGAAGAAGCGCCTCGACGTTCAAGGGGCCTCGGAGGCCCCCGGCGCGATCCTCTGGCAGTTCGACGCCAACGACACGGAGGCCCAGCAGTTCAGCTTCGAGGATGCCGGCGGTGGCTTCGTCTTCATCCGCACCCATACGGGAAACCTGTATCTCACGGCCGATCCATCGCTCACCGTCCAGCAGCAGCCGAAGAATCCCGCCGCCCTCGATTTCCAGCGCTGGCGGCTCACCGAGAGCAGAACCGAGCTCGTCGGCCACCACGAGGTCACCATCTCGAACGCGGCGATCGCCGGCAAGGTCCTGCAGCCGTCCGGCGCCAGCCTGAGCTCGGGCGTGGCGGTCGTCCTCGGAAATCCGGAGGTGGTTCACCCTCCCAGCCTGTTCCGCAGGCGAAACCCGTGGCAGGTCAGCAGCCCCTTGATCTCGGAGCAGTTCGTCCTGGGTCCAGGGTGAGCCGTCGCCGCCCCGGCCCCAGCGGCCGGGGCGGCGTTCGCTGCGACAGGGCCGGGACCTCGAGGAGCAGTGCCGGGCTCAACAGGAAGAGATGTGCATCGGCCGGGTGCCGCAGCTCGAAATGCAACTGGTGTGAACCGAATCGCAGAGCGAGCAGCGCGGGGGGCCGGTGGGGCTGCAGTTGCTGAGGCAGCGGCTGTAGTTGGTCTCGCACGTGTTCGAGCAGGCACACCAGGAGCTGGCCGCGCTGCAGGAGGTCGTGACGCCGTCGCAGGTGATCGAAGTGCCGGGCACGCTGGAGCAGGAGCTCACAGGAGCACAGAACAAGGTGGCTCCCGAGCAGGTGGTCGTACACGACGAGACCGCTTGCGCGGTCATCCCCAGGGAGGTGGCCAGACCCACCACCGTCAGCAGGCCCGCCAGGATCAGCAGTCTTCGCATCGCGTTCTCCTTTCCAAGGTCGTTCGATCGATCAAATCTTCGCAGGCCGTCCCAGGGCGGCGCGAAGCTCCGCCGCCGGGCAGCCCTCTACTTCAGCACCACCTCCGCCGCCCCGCCCGGGGTCACCGCGGCGGTGCCGGACCAGGTGCGGCCGTCGGCGGCGCGGGCGGTGACCTGCCAGACGCCGGCGGGGACGCGGTCGAGGAGGCGCTCGCCGGCCGCGAGATCCCACTCCGTGATCACCCCGCCGCGCCAGTCGAGCGCGCGGTAGGCGCCGCCGGCGCCGGTGAGGACGGCCTTGACCGCCGCGGAGTCCTTCGCCAGGTCCGGCACCTGGATGTGGAGCTGGCCGGCCGGCGGCAGGACCACGTGGACGGCCGGCCCCGGGACGGCCGCGGGGACGCTGACCGGCGCCGACCGATCGGATTCGATCAGCAGCAGCCAGCTCCCCGCCGGCACGTTGGCGAGCCGCGTGCGGCCGTTCTCGCCGCAGGGGTAGCTGCCGCTCACCACCACGTTGCCGTTGCCGTCGAGCGCCGCCACCTGGAGGCGGTCCGGCGGCTGCCCCGAGGCGAGCTGGGCCTCGACGGTCAGCCCCTCCGTGGGATCGAGGCGGATCTCGACGTCGCCGGGGGGCCCATCCGCGCCCACCTCGACCTTCCGCTCGCCGGCCGCGTACCCCTCCCGGGTGGCGCTCACCGTCCAGCTCCCCTCGCCGATCTCGCGCAGGTGGAAGACGCCGTGGGCGTCGGTGGTGGCGAGCGGGAAGAAGGCGGGGCGCGCGTCGGCACCCTGGAGGAAGATCCCGGCTCCGGCGACCGGCGAGGAGTCGGCGGCGTCGACCACCCGCCCGTCGAGGCTCGCGGTGCGCAGCTCGACGCGGATCGTCTGGTCCCCCGCCATCTCGACCTTCTCGGAATGCCGCGCGCCGGCCGTCGTGATGACGAGAAGCACGTAGCTGCCGTCGTCGATCCCCTCGAAGCGGAAACCCCCTTCGTGGTCGGTCGCCCCCCTCTGCGCGTCCCCCTTCCCGCCGAGGATCAGCGCGGCGCCGGCGAGCGGCTCGCCGTTGCGCAGCACGACTCCGGAGAGCGAATGGCCGCCGCCGAAGTGGAGGTCGAGCCGGGCCTCGGAAGCCCCGGGCTCGATCGTCACCGCCCCCTCGGCGTGCAGCGGAGTGTCCGGCACGATCGCGCGCACCGTCTGAGTCCCCGGCTGGAGATGGACGATCCGATAGTTCCCGTCGGCGTCGACGCTGCCGAGGCGGAACCCCGACTCCACCCAGACGCGCACCCGGGAGAGCTGGCTGAGGTCGAGGCCGGTCAGCCGGCCCGCCACGGCCCCGTCCGCGGCCGAGAGGCGCAGCTCGATTCCGGAGACCGGCGCGCCGGCCACCGGCACCTCCGTCTCCGCGGACCCGTAATCGCCCCCGCGCCGGGAGGCCGCGACGGTGTAGTGGCCGTCCACCAGCCCCCCGATGCGGAAGGCGCCGTCCGCCGCGGTGTCCAGGGAGCGCGCGTCGAGCCCGCCTCCCGACGCTTCGACGCCGGCCCCTTCGACCGGGTTGCCGGCGGCGTCGACCACCCGGCCGGAGATCTCCAGGCCGCGGTCGAGCTGGAAGTCGATCCCGCGGGTCTCCTCCTTCGCCTCCACGTCGCGCACGGCGCGCCGGTACCCCTCCGCCTCGGCCTGCAAGGTGTGGGGCCCAAGGGACATCCCCTCGATCCGGTAGTGACCGTCGGCGTCGGCGCGGGCCTGGAGCGTCGAGAACGAGATCGAGCGCCCCCGCGCCGCCTCGGCCAGCGAGACCTCGGCGTCCGCGAGGGGGCGCCCTTCCGGCGACAGCACCCGCCCCTCCACCGCGGCGCCGGCGGGGAGCACGATCTCGACGCCGGCGAGCTCCTGGCCGGCCTTCACCTCGAGCCCCCGCAGCTCCGCCGGCTGGCGGTGCGGCGCCTCGGCGCTCAGCACGAACGGGCCGGGGGAGACGTCGGCGAAGGAGAACCCCCCCGTGTCGTCCGCCGTCCCCTCCTTGTGGGTCGGCTGCACCGAAGGCACCCCAAAGAAGCCGCGCCGCTCCTCGTCGAGGGTGAGGGTGGCGCCGGCGACCGGCTTGCCGTCCGGGGCGGTCACCCGCCCGGAGACGCGGGCGGTCGCGCGCAGCACGATGCGGAGCGGCGACGGGGTGGGGACGGCCACCCCCGGGGCCGCGGCCGGCCCGAAGCCCGGATGGGTGACGGCGAGGTCGAACGTCCGCCCCGGCGCGAGGTCCGCGAGGACGAACGAGCCGTCCGCGGTGGTGAAGACGCCGGGGGCTTCCCCCGCGCCGCCCGCCACGATCGAGATCCCGTCGCGGTCCGCCCCCCGCGCCACCACCTCGGCGTCCGTCACCGGCTCCCCCTGGGCATCGACCACCACGCCATGGATGGCGGCACCGGGCGCCAGCACCACCGTCCCGAGGTCGGAGGGGCCGTGCCCCTCCGGCACGGCGAGCGCGGGGACCTTGAGCGGCGCGAATCCCTTGGCGCGGACGTCGAGATCGAAGCTTCCCGCCGGCACGTGCCGCATCTCGAAGCGCCCCGCGGCATCGGTGACCGCCGGGAAGGAGACGGCGTCGCGCCCCTGCCGCGCGCGGACGAAGGGGTCGGCGGGCGGCGTGGCCTGGAGGACGGCCCGGGCCCCTTTCACCGCGTGCCGGTCGCCGTCGAGGACGATGCCGAACGCGGTGTGCCCCGGATGGAGGACGATCCGCAGGTCCGCCGCCGCCGCTCCCGCGGACCGCGCCGGCAGCTCCAGCCGGGCGGGGGCGAACCCCTCGTGCTGCACGCGCAGCTCGTAGGCCATGCCGGCGGCCAGCCCGGCGACCTGGAAGCGGCCGGAGGGCGCGCTGCGCGCGAAGCCGCCGCTGAAGCGGGCGGCGGGCGGCGGGCGCCGCGACCGGAAGGCGGGGGCCGGAACGGCTTTGAGGGCGGCGCCGGCCACCGGCTGCCCCGCCTCGTCGACCACCACCCCCCGCGCCACCAGGCGCGGCACCAGGGTCAGGGTCGGCACCTTCCCGCCGGCCGCCTCCGCCTGCGCCGCGAAGGTACCGGGCGCCACGGCGAAGACGCGGGTCTCCGCCGCGACGTGGGGGAAGCGGAAGCCGCCGTCCGCGCCCGCGCGCACCACCGCGCCGAGGTCGCGGTCCCGCCACACCAGGGCCCCGGGCACCGGCCGGCCGCTCGCTTCGGCGACGACCCGGCCGCTCACCGGTGCCGCGGCGGGCAGGGTCAGCCGTGTGGCCGCGGCCGGAGCACCCTCCTCCGCCTTCGCCCCGCGCAGCCGCGCGTCGAGCCGCCGGCCGTCCGCCGCCGCCAGGCGCAGGTCGAGCCCCGCCGCCGGCACCGGCAGCTCGAGGCGCCCCGACTCCCCCGTGCGGCCGGCCGCCCAGCCGCTCTCCTCGAGAGTGACCAGCACCCCGGGCAGCGGCTTCCCCTGAGGATCGTAGACGTCGACCCGCCGCGTCACGCCGGCCGCCAGGCGGAGGCTCGCGGCGCCCCCGCGGACCTTCTCCAGCCGGGCCGGCAGGGTTCCCGGGGCGGCGGCCCACACCGTCGGCGCCTCGTCCGCCCCCCGCGGCACCGTCACCCCGCCGGCCGCGTCGGTGAAGGCGACGCGGCGCAGCAGGAAGACCCACGCCGGGCCCGGCGTGCCCGGCGACGCAGAGGCCCCGCTGCTCTCCACCCGGACCCAGGCCCCCGCGGCCGGCCGCCCCTGCGGATCCGTCACCTTCACCCGCAGGCCGGCGTCGGGGACCAGCCGGGCGTCGGGGATCTCGGTCTGCTCCGTCAACGGCAGGAGCCCGGTCTCGAGCGGCAGGAAGCCGGCGGCCGCGAGGCGGACCGTCCACATCCCGGTCTCCGGAGCGATGAGCCGGAAGCTCCCCGCCGCGTCGGTCGCGACGCTCGCCACCGGCTCCGGGCCGGCCTTGCCGGCGAGCTCGAGCGCGATCGCCTCGAAGCCCGGCAGCTCGGGGACCAGAGCGACCCGCACCCCCGGCGCGCCCTGGCCGTCCGGCGTCAGGACGCGCCCCGAAATCGGGATGCCCGCGCTGCCCGCGATGCCGGCGGCCTGCAAAGGGAGAGGAACGGCGAGCGGCGCGAGCAACAGGAAGACGAGCGCGGACGGTCTCTTCACGGTGGCCCTCCTCGAGCTCAGGGTGTGCCCTGCAAGAATAGCAAGAAAGCTCCGGAGCGATTGGCATGGCGCCGGGGAGAGCCGGCCGGGAAAGTGGCCCTTGCCAGGCAGGCTCCGGCAGGCGAAGCTCGACGGCGGCGAATCACCGGCGAGCCCGGGAGGAGACGACATGGAAACGAGACGGAGCGCCGCCGGCCTGGCGATGATCCTGGCGCTGGCCTTCGCCGCTCGCGGCGCTCGCGGCCTGCCGGCCGCCGCGCCGGCGCCCAAGCTCCCCGACCTGCCGCGCGGCCAGCTCGTCGAGCGGGTGGCCTGCGCGGCGAACCCTGAGCAGACCTACGCCCTCTACCTGCCGAAGGGGTACACCCCGGAGCGCAAGTGGCCGATCCTCTACGCCTTCGACGCCAGCTCGCAGGGGAAGTCGGTGGCCGCGCTGTTCCAGAACGCCGCGGAGGCCTACGGCTGGATCGTGGTCAGCTCCTGGAGCACGGCGAGCGACGGCCCGATGGAGCCCAACTTCGTGGCCATGCGGGCGCTGTGGGCCGACACCCACGACCGCTTCGCGATCGACGAGTCGCGCGTCTACGCGGCGGGCTTCTCGGGGACCGTCCGCTTCTCCTGCATCCTCGCCCTCGCCGCTCCGGGGACGATCCGCGGCATCATCGGCGCCGGCGCCGGCTTCCCCTTCGGCACGCCGCCGAAGCGCGGCAACCCGTTCGTCTACTTCGGCACCGTGGGGGACCGGGACTTCAACTGGTACGAGATGAACGATCTCGACGCGGCGCTCGACGCGGTGGCCGTCCCCCATCGCATCGAGCACTTCGCCGGCATCCACTCCTGGCCGCCCCCCGAGCTCGCCGCCGAGGCCGTCGCCTGGATGGAGAGGATCGCCATGAAGGACGGCCAGCGCCCCAAGGACCCCGCCGTCGTCGCGGCGCAGTGGGACGCCGACCGCGAGCGGGCGCGGGCCCGGGCGGCGGCCGGCCACCTCGCCGACGCCCTCCACACCTGGCGGGCGATGGCCGCCGACTACGCCGGCCTGCGCCCCGCCGCCGACCTCGCCGAGGCCGGACGGGAAGCCGCCGCCCTCGCCGCCTCGCCGGCCTGCCAGAAGGAGCTGCGCGACCGGGCGGAGAGGGACCGCCGCGACAAGCAGATCCTCGCCGACGGACCGGTGATCCTGGCGCGCAGCGATCCTGCCCAGAATCCCGGCAAAGACCCGCTGACCGTGGCGCAGACCGTCGCCCTGCTCAAGATCCCGGAGCTCAAGGCGCGCGCCGCCTCCGCCGACGCCGAGGAGAGCCTCGCCGCCAGGCGCATCCTCAACACCTACCTCGGCCAGACCGGCTTCTACCTGCCGCAGAGGTACCGCGAGCGCAAGGAGTACGACCGCGCCGTCTTCGTCCTCACCGTCGGGGCCGAGATCCGGCCGGACGACCCCTGGGTGTGGACCGAGATCGCCCGCTTCCACGCCCTCAAGGGGGCGCCGGGGCACAAGAAGGCGCTCGAGGCGCTGCGCAAGGCGGAATCCAAAGGGCTCGCCGACCCGACCCTGCTGACGGAGGGAGACGACTTCGCCGCCCTGCGCCAGGACGAGGAGTTCCGGCAGATCCTGGCGCAGGTCGAAAAGCGGAAATCGGCGAGCTGAAAGAGGGGGTTCCTACTTCCCCGCCCAGGGGGGCTGCGGGCAGATGACGCCGGGCGGGTTCGGCGTCCCCGCGTACTTGTGCTGCGGGATGTAGGCGTTGAGCGCCGCCAGCGCCCCCGTGCTCGCGGTCCGCGCCACGAACGCGAACGGCTCGGCGTAGAGCTTGAACTGGCCCTTGCCGACCTCGACCAGGTTACAGTGCGGCCAGACCCCCGTCAGCCCGTCCTTCGCCAGGTCCATCACGCTGCCGTAGCCGCCACCGTAGGCGAACTGCGGCCCTTTGCGGACCTTGGCGGCGGCCGCCCCCTCGTCGTTCGTCCCCTCGATCTTCACGTCGGTGATCCCGGCCTGCTGCAGGCGGTTGCGGAGGTCGTAGTCGGCGGTCGAGCCGAGGGTCACGATCACCGTCTTGCCGCGCAGGTCGCCGACGTCCTTGAGCTTGTCGCGGTCCGCGGTGCGCACCAGGAAGGCCCGCACCACCTTGTAGTACGCCGCCGACCACTGAGCCAGCGTCCCGGTCGCCTTGCGGCGAGCCTCGGTGTCGGAGATCCCCGTCCCCGCGACGTCGCACTCGTTCTTCCCCGGCCGCAGCCAGATGCCGTCGAACTCCGGCGCCTCGACCGGCTGGAACGCCAGGCCGTTCGCCTTCGCGAACGCGGCCAGGTAGTCGACGTCCCACCCCTTCCACACCGTCCCCTCCTTCCACGCGAACGGCTTGAAGCCGGCGTAGAGACAGACTTGGAGGACCCCCGGGTGGAGGGTGTGGATGACGGCGGCTTTGGTGGCATGACCGGCGGTGGCGGGAGCGGCGTCAGCGGTGATCGGAAGCGAGGCGGCGAGAGCCGTGGCGAGAGCCAGGCAGCGGACGGACGTGCGGACGTGTCTCAGCATGCAATTCCTCCCTTGGAGCGCAGTCGATAGGGTGGGAGCCTATACCCGCTCGCTGGTCCGGACGCCGGCAACTGATCTCGCAGGGAGCCAGGTTTACGACTCAGGCCGGCCCCCGCCGGCAGGGACAAGCCACGGCCCTCGGAGAGACCGCTCAGTCGAAGACCTCGACCGGCACCGGCTCCAGACCCGGCAGCCGGTTCACGATCAGCCGCGACAGGCTGGCGCCCAGCATGGCGCCCCCGAGGGCGAACAGGTAGACGAGACCCGTCAGCCCCGCGTCCCCCTCGGCCATCGCCGCCCCGGCGATCGCTCCGCCGATCTCGCCGCCGAACCAGAGCAGGGCGGTCAGCCACTTGTAGCCGGTGGGGTTGTGCCCCTTCTTCTCCGCGATGATTCCGTTCTTCCGGGTCAGGAAGACCAGCGCCAGGATCTCCAGCATGTCAGCCTCGCTTTCTTCTCTAGAACGATGACGAACGGGCGGGAAACATTTCCGGGTTTCCCTCCTGGCTGAGGAGTTGCACTCCCAGAGACTCCAGATTCGTCAGCGTCAGGGCCCGAGGCCCGGAAGAGGTGGTCCGCAATGCGAGGGAAACCGGTGTCGTACCGCGTTTTGAGCGTTCTCCTGCTGGGCTGCGCCCTGGCCTTCCCGCGGGGGGCCGGGGCGTCCCCGAAGGGGGACACCGCCGCTTCCTCCGCCTTCGCCGCCTCCTGGGCCGAGATCGACAAGCTCTTCGCGGAAGGGAAACCGGCAGCGGCGCTGCCGCGGCTGGAGGGTCTCGTCGCCGCGGCGCGGACGGCCGGCGACGAGGAGACCTCGACGCTCGCCCTGGTGCGGACGGCACGGCTCCACGCGGAGCGCGGCGAGCTCGTCGAAGCCGCCCGCTCCCTCGCCGAGCCGCCGCGCCCGGCGGGGGCGCTCCACCGGGTGGTGATCGATCTCTACCGGGCGGAGGTGCTGGTGCTCTACCTCGAGAGCTCCTTTGGGGAGATCTCCCGGCGCGAAAGGGTGGGCTCCGCCGCCGCCGCGGTGCCGCTCGAGCAGCAGACGGCGACAGAGATCGCGGCCGACGCCCTGGCCGCCGGGCGCGACGCCTGGAGCCTGCGGGGGGAGGTCGGCGACCTTCCCCTCTCGCGGCTCGCGCTCTATCTGACCCCCAACGACTACCCCCCCGAGGTCCGCGGCACGCTGCGCGACGCCCTCTCCTATCGCTTCGCCGAGCTGCTGGCGGACCCGAGCCTCGCGTCGGCGGAGAACGCGGCCGACGCCGAGAGCCTCGACCTCCCGGCGCTGCTCCGCGGCGACTTCGGCGCCTCCGCCGGGACGGCTCTCCATCCCTTCCAGGAGCGGGTGGCCGTGCTCGCCGACCTCGAGGCCTGGCACCTGGCGGCGGGGCGGCGGGCGGCGGCGCTGGAGGCCCGG
>CAVWOZ010000037.1:0-111541 GCA_963756595.1 uncultured Acidobacteriota bacterium | reverse complement strand
GCCCGCCGCTCCGGCTGGACGGCCACCTGGCCGGCGCCGCTCCGCGAGCCGGTGATCGGCGCCCTGGTGGTGGTGGCGGCGGCCGTGCTGGCGCTCGACCTCTGGGGGCTCCTCGACTTCCCGCTCCCCCGTGCCGCGGCAGACGCCGCGGACCCCGCGGACGGCGGCGCACGACCGGGGACCGGCCGCCATCTGATCGCCGGGCTCTACACCGCGCCGCTCGCCCTCGCCTGGCCCCTCCCGCTCCTCGAGCGGCCGGTCGTCGCCGCCTTCGGGCGGGGGCCGGCGGCGGTGTGCGCCGTCTTCGCCGTGGCCGGCTTCGGCATCGCGCTCCCCTACCTGCTGCTGGCCTTATTTCCAAGAGTGCCGGGGGTGCCGGGAGCGGCGGGAACGGAGGCGGCCGCGCCCGGGGTCTGGCCGGCGCGCCTGCGGGAGGCGCTCGGCTTCCTCGCCCTGGGGAGCTCGCTCTGGCTCCTCTTCGTCCTCTCCCGGCAGGTGAGCCCGGAGGGTCTCGCCGCGGTCGAGCTGGCGCTCCTCGCGCTCGGGCTCTTCGCCTGGCTGCGCGCGCGGCCGGGGCGGCGGCCGGCGGTGCGGCACGCGCTCACCGTCCTCCTCGTCCTCGCGGCCGCCGCGGCGCTCTGGCTGGCCGACCACAACCGGCTGTCCCCCCGCGTCCCCCCGGACGCGACGACCCGGCAAGCGACATCTCTTCCGCCCCTGCTCGCAGAGCCGGGGCAGAGCATCAAACCGACCTCAGGAGGTTGACATGCGCAGCAACCGAACGATCCTCAAGACCACCCTGCTCGGGCTCGCCGCCCTGGCCGCCCTGGGGACGGCGACCCTCCCCGCGCTCGCCGACGCCGCCGTGGGGAGCGTCGCCCCCGCCTTCACCCTCAAGGGGGTGGACGGCAAGAACCACTCGCTCGCCGACTACAAGGGAAAGGTGGTGGTCCTCGAATGGATCAACCCCAACTGCCCCGTCTCGAACCGCCACGCGCGCGAGAAGACGATGACCGATCTCGTCAAGCAGCACGGCGAGGTCGTCTGGCTGGGGATCAACAGCACCAGCCCGAGCAGCGGCGACTTTCTGAAGCCGGCCGATCACCAGGCCTACGACCAGAAGTACGGCATCACCTACCCGGTCCTCTACGACGAGACCGGCCAGGTGGGGCACGCCTACGGGGCGCGGACCACGCCGCACATGTTCATCGTGGGAGCGGACGGCAAGGTCGCCTACAACGGCGCGATCGACGACGATCCTCCGGGGCGCAAGGCGAAGGCGGACCGCCTGAACTTCGTCGGCCAGGGGCTCAACGCCGAGAAGAAGGGCGCCACTCCCGACCCCGCGTCCACCAAGCCGTACGGCTGCAGCGTCAAGTACCAGTAGGGGAGACATCCTCCGTCCGGTGCCGCCGATCCGAGGGATTTCCTCGGATTCGCGGCGCCGGGCACTCCCGGCATTTCCCCTTCCACACCCCATGCTACAATTAGAGGCGCTGTAACACTTTGAAGGGCTGAAGTTTATCTCTCTGCAGTGCGTCGTACGTGCGGTCTGGACGTTCACTCAGCTCAGATTGGGAGAGATTATGCCGACGACCAGGAAAGACATGGTGTTGCTGCAGATCATGCACGCTTTTTCGCGGGGGTGTGGTGGGGTGGACCTCGAAGATGCCGCCGCCGAGTGGTTCCATGAGCACTACTACGACTGGATCGATACCCCGCGGAAGGACCCCCGGGCGGCGGGGAAGAGCCTGCAGGACGCCTGGGATACCGAGGCCAAGGGGTTGCTCGCCAAGTTCCGGGAGATCGGGCAGAAGGCCGCCGCGGCGGGCACGACGGTGACCAGCGCCGCGGTCCAGCAGAGCGCCTCCGACGTCGAGGGGAGCTCCGACTGTCCGTGGTGCCCGATCGTCGAATGAGGTGATCCGAAGGGCGGTCGATGCCTTGAAGAGACGTCTCTGGCTTCACCTCCTGCTGGCATTGGCCGCTCTCAAGCTGGCGGGGGGGACGGTGGGTTTCGCCCTGGGATACGGAGCCGGCACCCCCGGCGACGAAACCGCGTTTCCTGCCGTCGTCCGCTGCCTCTTCCTGCTCGCCTTCGCCCTCACCGGGCTGTTCCTCCTCACCTCCGGGAAGGAGGACGAGCGGGCGCGCCATCTCGGCACCTTCTTCGTCCTCCTCGCCACGGTCTTCTCCAACCGGCCGCTGCTCCAGGCGGTCCACGAGGTCTCGCCGGACTGGGCCTGGGCGGTCCGCATCCTGGCGATCCTGCCGCCGGACGCCTTCCTCCCCTATTTCGCCTGGCGGTTCTGCCAGGAGTTCCCCCACAGCGTCTCGTCGTTCCAGATGCAGCGGCTGCTCAACGCCGGGCGCCGGCTGAGCCTGGCGGCCGGCGTCGCCGGCTTCACCTGGCAGACCGCGCGCCTCGTCGCCGGGTGGGTCCAAGGCCAGGAGGTGCTCAAGCCGAGCACCGAGTTCTACGGCCCGCTCCTCCTGGTGCTGATCCCCTCCTTCATCCTGCTCGGCCGGCGCACCTGGGGAGCCAAAGGAGAGGAGGGGCGGCGGGCCCGCCTGTTCGTGGCCGGCCTGATCGTGGGGCTCACGCCGCAGTTCCTCGTCGTCATCCTCGGAGTGGTGCCGGCCTACAACGATTTCGTCGCGGTGCCGGGGAGGGAGAAGGCGCTGGCCACCTTCTTCGTCTTCCCCGGCATCCTGCTGGCGCTCGCCACCACCGCCTATTCGGTGACGGTGGCCCACGTGCTGCAGATCCGCCTGATCGCCCGCCGGGCGATGGGGTATGCCCTCGCCCGCTACTCGGCGATCGCCCTCGCCTCGGTGCCGGTGGCCGCGATGGTGTACTACGTGTTCATGCACCGGGAGCAGCAGATCGACAAGCTCTTCGCCGGCCCCCAATTCCTGCTGTTCGGCTCGTCGGCCGTGGTGGGGGTGGGAGCGCTGCGCTACCGCCGCACCCTCCTCGACTCGATCGACCGCCACTTCTTCCGCGAGCAGTACGACTCGCGGCAGACCCTCACCCTGCTCGTCGAGCGGATCCGCGCGACCCACAGCGTCGCCGACCTGGCGAACCTCCTCTGCCGGGAGGTGGACCTCGCCCTCCATCCGGAGAGCGTGTCGCTGATGAGCCTCGAGCCGCGGTCGGGGATGCTGGTGGACCCCAAGCTGCGCGGCCGGCGGCTCGACGGCTCCTCGCAGCTCGCCACCCTGATCGCCAGCGCCAGCGAGCCGCTGACCCTCGACCTCGAGGACCCCCGCTCCCCTCTCGCCCGGTTCGACGAGCACGAGAAGCACTGGCTGGTGGACAGCGGCTTCCGCCTGCTGGTGCCGGTCCTGGCCCGCGACGGCATGCTGCTGGGGCTGATCGGCCTCGGCGAGAAGAAGAGCGGCCTGCCGTTCTTCCGCGAGGACCGCAAGCTGCTGCGGGCGATCGCGAGCAACGCCGCCTGGGTGCTCGAGATCGAGCTCGGCCGCTCGCTGGGGGGGTCCTCGCAGCCCAGCTGGCCGCATGGGACGCCGGGGACGCCGGGCGAGATGCCGATCCCCTTTCCGGACTCCGCCACCGGCGCCGCGGTCGAGCTCGCCAAGGAGTGCCCGCACTGCGGCAAGCTCCACTCGTCGTTCACCGTCTTCTGCTCGGCGTGCAGCCGGCGGCTCGAGCCGTCGCACGTCCCCTTCGTGCTGCCGGGGAAGTTCCGCTTCGAGCGGCGGATCGGCACCGGCGGGATGGGGGTGGTCTACAAGGGGAGCGACCTGGCGCTGGGGAGGCCGGTGGCGGTCAAGACGCTGCGCCGGGTGTCGCCCGAGGATGCGATGCGCCTGCGCCGCGAGGCGCGCACGGCCGCCGCGGTGTCGCACCGCCACCTGGCGCCGGTCTACGGCATGGAGACCTGGCGCGGCACCCCGATGCTGGTGATGGAGCTGCTCGAAGGGGGGACCCTCTCCCAGCGCATCGAGAAGGGGCGGCTCGACGCGGCCGAGACGATCGAGCTCGGCATCGCCATGGCCGAGGCGCTCGAGCACCTCCACGCCTCGGACATCCTGCACCGCGACATCAAGCCGAGCAACATCGGCTACACCCGCGACGGCACCCCCAAGCTGATGGACTTCGGCATCGCCCGCGTGATGTTCGACCTGCGCCGCGACCACGAGATCTCCCCGCCCGCGAGCCTCGACGACGACTCGGTGCTGCTGTCGCCGACCTCGGTGTGGGACCACACGCCGAGCAGCCTGACGGCGTCGCGCCAGCTCGTCGGCACCCTCGCCTACCTGTCGCCCGAGGCGCTCACCGGCAAGGCGGCCGACACCTCCTTCGACCTCTGGAGCCTCGCCATCGTCCTCTACGAGTGCCTGCTCGGCCGCAAGATCTTCACCGGCGGCGACCTCCAGCAGCTGATGACCCGCATCCGCAGCGGCCGGGTCCCCGACTTCGCGCAGGCGTGCCCCGGGCACGACCCGCTGCTCGGCGACTTCTTCCGCTCGGCCCTGCACCGCACCATCGCCCGCCGGCCGGCGAGCGCCCGCGAGCTGCGCACCCGGCTGCTCGCCCTGCGCGCCCACCCCGGGCAGAGCGGGCACGGCGGCCAGACCGCGCCATCCCGCGAGGAGAAAATTGACGGCGCGGGAAGGGGGATTCTATGATCGCCTCCATTGCACGTTTACTCTGTCGTCTTTCTTTTGAAACCCGTTCGACGCTCCTCCAACCGGTGTGACGGCGGTCCCGATCGCAGGCTTGCGGCCTGCGTGAAGGAGGCAGAGGATGGCGTACACGCAGGACGGGATCATGGCGCAGATCTGGGTCGCGTTCGGGCAGGGGACCGGGGCGATCCGCGTCTCGCAGGAAGCGGCCCTGGAGCTCCATCGCTGGTACTTCGCCGCGATCACCCCGCAGATCGTCGCCGGATCGTGGAAGACCGCGGCTCCCCAGGTGCTCGACCGCATGCGCGCGATCGGCCGCCTCGCCGCTCTCAAGGCGGCGAGCGCCGGGGCCACGGCGATCTCCCCCCACGACGTCTACGCAGCGGCGGCCCAGGTGCAGGCGTCGTCGGGAACCCCGCTGTGCCCACCCGAGCCTCCACCCCTCTCCGCCGCGGCGCACGGAGCGGCCCGGGCCCATGGTGAAGCTCGCCCCGCTGCCGGCGCGGATCGTGCCGCCGCTGGCGGCGGCCAAGCTGGCGCTGGGGCTGATCGCCTTCAGCCTCACCTCTGCGAGCGCTGCCGCACGGAACCCCGCCTTTCCCTATTTCTATAACGCCGTCTTCCTCGGGGTCTTCGGGGCGACCGGGGCCCTCCTCCTGCTCGGCGGCCGGGGCGACCGCCGAGCGCTCTCCCTCGGCGGCTTCTTCCTCGCCGCGGCGACCGCCTGGTGCAACGCGCCGCTGCGCCTCCTGGCGGCGAACGGCTCCGGCCTCGCCTACCTCCTCGGGCTCGTCGGCGCGCTGGGGCTCGACGCGTTCCTCCCCTACTTCCTCTGGGCCTTCGTGCGCGACTTCCCGAGCCCGGCCCCGACGCCCGAGGCGCGCCGCCTGCTCAAGATCGGCGTGCGGGTCGGCGCCGCGGTGGGCCTCCTCCTCTTCGCGGCCGGCGTCCTCGCCTTCCTGCTCCAAGACAGAGCCCCCAGAGCCGCCGGCGCGCTCCAGCTCCTCTCCCCGTACACCGCGAAGCCCTGGTACTACGGGACGATCACGGTGCTGGTCGCCGCCGCCTTCGTCCTCCTCCCCTGGAAGGCCCGCCTGGCCGAGGGGGAGGAGCGGCGGCGGGGGCAGGTCTTCCTCCAGCTCCTCGGGCTGATCTTCACCCCGATCGTCGCCGAGCTCCTGCTCACCATCTTCGTCCCCGCCTATCGCGACTACTGCGACGCCCACCCGACGCTCCAGTTGGCGATCGTCACCGCCGTCCTCGCCCCGGCGCTCCTGCTGCCGGTCGCCGTCCCCTACGCGGTGCTGGTCCGCCGCGTGCTCGACGTGCGGCTGATCGCCCGCCGGGCGCTGCGGCACACCCTGGCGCGCGGCCTGGCGACGGCGCTCGCCTCCCTGCCGCTCGTCGCCCTCGCCGCCTACGTGGCCGCTCACCATGAAGACACGGTCACCGATCTCTTCAAAGGGCACCGGGTGCCGCTGATCACCGGCGCCGCCCTGATCGCGGCGGCGGCGCTCAGCTACCGCAAGCGGCTCCACGACGCGGTGGACCGCCGCTTCTTCCGCGAGCAGTACGACGCCCGCCAGATCCTCACCTCGCTGGTCGAGCGCATCCGCTCGATCCGCGACTCGACGAGCCTCGCCGACCTGGTCTCCCGCGAGATCGACCTCGCGCTCCACCTCGAGCGGATCGCCCTGCTGGCGCTCGACGCGCGCTCCGGGCTGCTGGTCGATCCGCGCCACCGGGGGCTGCGCCTCGATCCTTCCTCGCCGCTGGCACTGGCGATCTCGAGCCTGCCGCTCGACGTCGACCCGCAGAGCCCCGCCGTGCTCAAGCTCCCGGAGCGGGACCGCCAGGCGCTGGTCGACAGCGGCTTCCGGCTGCTGGTGCCGATCCTGGCGCGCGACGGCTCGCTGGTCGGGCTGCTGGCGCTCGGCGAGAAGAAGAGCGGCCTCCCCTTCCTGCGCGACGACCGCGAGCTGCTGCACGCCATCGCGAGCAACGCCGCCTGGGTGCTCGAGCTCGAGCAGGAGAGCACTCTGACCCCGCCCCGCGCCCCGGGGCACGAGGTCCCGAGCAGCCACGATCCCCGCGATCCCGACGACCCGACGCCCCCCGACATCCCGGTGGGTCCCGTGGCGATGCCGGGGTCGCTCCCGACGCCCTCCCTGCCGGGGCCCGCGGCGGTCGCCGAGCCGGCCAAGGAGTGCCCCAAGTGCGGCGCCCTCCACTCTTCCTTCACGGTGTTCTGCGGCACCTGCAGCCGGCGGCTGGAGGTCTCCTCCATCCCCTACATCCTGCCGGGGCGCTTCCGCTTCGAGCGGCGGATCGGCGCCGGCGGCATGGGGGTGGTCTACGCCGGCACCGACCTCGCGCTCGGCCGGCGGGTGGCGATCAAGACCCTGCGCCAGGTCTCCGCCGACGATGCCATGCGGCTGCGCCGCGAGGCGCGCACGGCGGCGGCGGTCTCCCACCCCCACCTCGCGCCGATCTACTGCATGGAGACCTGGCAGGGGCGGCCGATGCTGGTGATGGAGCTGCTCGAGGGGGGGACGCTCGCGCAGCGCGTCACGCGCGAGAAGCTGTCGCCGCGGGAGACCGTGGAGCTCGGCGCCGCCATGGCCGACGCCCTGGCGCAGCTCCACGCCGCCGAGATCCTCCACCGCGACGTCAAGCCGAGCAACATCGGCTACACCCGCTCGCGGGTCCCCAAGCTGATGGACTTCGGCATCGCCCGCGTGATGTTCGAGCTGGCGGCGGAGGAGGAGGCGGAGGCGGACGACGCCCACTACCTCGAGGAGGAGGAGGACGCCACCCGCCCCGGCCGCGGCACCCCGGGGGGCGAGGACCACCGCTTCGCCGGCACCCTCTCCTACCTCTCGCCGGAGGCGCTGCGCGGCGCCCCCGCGGACGTCACCTTCGACCTCTGGGGGCTCGCCATCGTCCTCTACGAGTGCCTGCTCGGGCGCAAGGTCTTCGTCGGCACCCAGCAGCAGGTGATGGAGCGCATCCGCTCCGTCGCCGTCCCCGACTTCTCGCAGGTCGACCCGCAGCACGACGAGACCCTGGGAGAGTTCTTCCGCACCGCCCTCCACCGCTCCCCCCACCGCCGCCCGCAGACCGCCCGGGAGATGGCCGCGGGGCTGGAGGAGATCCTGGCGGGGATCCGCGAGGGAGATGGCGGCCGGGCTGGAGGAGATTCTGGCGGGGATGGGGTGACGATCACTGGGGATCAGCCCCCGATCGAGCTCATCGGCTCGGTGCGGGCGGCCCGCAGGGCGGGGATCGCGCAGGCCGCCAGAGCGATCAGGGCGAGCGTCGCAATCACCCCACCCAAAGCGGCACGGATCGCCACCCGGTGGACCCGGGCGAAGAAACGCGCCAGCAGCAGGTTCGCCACGTTGACGCAAGCGATCGCCAGCAGCAGGAGGAGCAGCAGGCCGTAGACGGCCGAGAACATCGCGGTGTTGGCCCCGATCCCCAGGGCCAGGGTGATCAGCGCGGGAACGGCGAAACCCGGAGAGCGCAGCAGCGAGCGCAGGGCATGGCGGAGATCCTGGAACAACCTGTCCATCGGGCTTCAGAGCGTCGAAGAATTCTGACCCAATCTCCGTGCACCAAGACCCAAGCCAGCTCGTCTACAGGGTTGGAACACGCTCATCGACTTGCTGCCAGGGAACGAAAACTCCCGCCAGGGACAAAAACCGAGACGTGTCAGCGCCGCTCCGAGCTCCGGCTGCTTCCGAAGATCCTCCTGATAGACCGCAACCCTGTCCGCTCCAGGCGCCAAACGATCCAGGTCTTCAGCGGAGGTCGGAAACGGGATATCCCGCGTGGCTCGTTCGTTCCCCAGATAGAGATGATCTCCCATACCCCAAATCTGCACGCCGGCCACCGTATGGATCGAGGGATCGCCGGCCATCGCCCGGGCCGCGAGGACGGAGGGCATCGTCTTGTCCGCGAGGAATGTCAGGCGAGCCAATCCCCAGAGCAGAGAGATCGCGAACAGAACGACCGTAGTGCGCCGCCATCCCCTCTCCCAGAGGTCCCGTGCGCCAACCGAGCTCATAGCGCATAGAAAGGGCAGGCAGCCTTGCAGGTAGCGCAGCTCTTTGTGGTGGACGTACGACAGAACCCCGATGGGAATCACAACGAACACCCAGGCGAAGCCGAGCTGGCGCCTCCGGACCGCGATCCACAAGAAGGGTAGTGTTGCAGGACACCACCAGTAAGGAAGCCTCCAGAGATACCAGTACGCGGGCTGGACTGCAACCAGTGAGGAGGCCTGCCTGTCGACCAATGTATACCGCGCAAAGGCGATGAGCGCGGCAAAGGGCCGTCCCCAGGTAACCTTCTCATAGACACCGGCGATCAGCAGGAAACCGGTCGCAAAACCAAGCCCGACGCGCAGCGAGGCCACGGTTTTCTCGCGCCATTCGGTTGATCCGTGGGTCGCCAGAAGCACCACCGCCGGCAGGAATAGCACCTCGCTATACCTGGGGGCGCATGCCAAGGCGATCGCCCCTCCCGCCAAAACCTCGCTCCAGCCCGCGCGAGGAGTCCGCGTGACCAGCAATGCGGCCAGCAACACGCAGGTCGTGGAGACCGTACGAGGGTAGGCCATGCTGCCAAATCCGAGAGGAATCCAATGGAACGCGTACATGGCCGCGGCGGCCAGGCCGATCGCCGTATGGGAGGTCCACTGGGTGACCAGCCGAAACAGCAGGTAGATATTCAGCGTGGCGCAGGCTGCAAAGGGCCATGAGGCAATCCAGATCAGCGTCGAAGCCCTCGACACTCCGACGCCGTGCGCGGCGACCAGAAGAGGCCCCGCGAGCACGTCCGACAACAACGTGTTGCGGATCGTCCACGGCACGTACCTGAGTCCGATGGCTCGAAAGCCGGTCTCCAGGATCTCGACGTCATCGCCCGTCAAAAACCCGAAGAAAAACCAGCCAAGCCACAACCGTAACAAGGAGGTCAACACCAGCAGGCAGACGAGCAGCCGCCTCGACCTCGAAGCGGTGAAAGGGGCTCCGGCACTGCGGTGCTGCCGCTCGGGTGCATCCGATCTGGTCAAGGAAACGTCACCACCTGGATGTCTGCTGGCCACCTGCGGCGACCGCAGTACTCAAGTCGCTAAGAAGTAGCAGGCGCTCGCCCTAGTACGGCCCGCCCATCTCCATGATCGTCGGCTTGGTCTTGGTGGCGACTCCCACGCCGTCGCCCACGGGGAGGACGACGGCCTGGAGCTGGGGGTGCATCATCAGGTAGCCGTTGAAGGCGCGCAGGGCGTCCGTTTCCGGGTCCTCTTCGGTGGGGGCGGCGATCTGGCCTCCCCAGAGGAGGTTGTCGCAGACGATCAGCCCTCCCACCCTGCAGCTTCGGGAGGGTGAGGTCGAGGTAGCGCCGGTACTCGGTCTTCACGGCGTCGATGTAGACGAGGTCGAACGGCCCTTCGAGCGTGTGGAGGACGTCGAGCGCCGCTCCCTCGATCAGCTCGACGCGTCCGGCGACCCCGGCCCGTTCGAGGTAGCCGCGGGCGTCGGCGAGGCGCTCGGGGCTCTTGTCGATCGACACGATGCGGGCCTCCGGGACGGCGCGGGCGAGGAGGATCGCGGCGTAGCCGATGGCGGTGCCGAGCTCGAGGATGCGGCGGGCGCCGATCGAGCGGGCGAGGATGGCGAGGAGCTCGTCCCGTCGCCGCGTCGGAGATCGGGATCTTCTCCGCGGCGGCGCGCGCCTCCATCTCCCGCAGCAGCGGATCGTTCGGCGGCAGGAGGCGGTCGAGATAAGCCTCCTGGACCGGTAGCAGGATCGCGCTGTCGCGGCGCTTCATGGCCTCCCGCCTCACTGCTGCGAGGTCGGCGTCGAGGTGTCGGCCGCCGGCGCGGCCGGAGTCGTGCCGCCGCCCGGGATCCAGGCGATGTTCTCGAGCGAGGCCGAGCGCGGCTTCCCCTGCGCCACCAGCGGCTGGAGCGCGAAGTTGGAGGTGAGCAGGAAGTGGCAGAAGTCGTCCCCCTTCGGGGCGTCGACGTTCACCCGCACCTCGTGCAGGCCGGAGCCGGTGACGTTCGTCTCGGTGTCGCCGCAGTTGCCGCGGATCAGCACGCTCGGGGTGCTCGCCCCCTCGTCGAGGATCATCTTGTACTCGGTGAGGTTGGTGGGCGGGATCTGGAGGACGATCCAGGCCGTCCCCGCCGCCTGCTGGTCGACCAGGCGGATCGCCGCCCGGTTGAGCAGCCAGCGCCGGGCCAGCACCTGCCGGTCGCCGCCCGGCTCGGGGTCGAGCCAGGTGGGGGAGAAGGCGAAGCGCGGGCTGGGGTTGGCGTTCGGCACCTCCACCTCGAACCCCTTGTACTCGTCGCGGCCGACCGGCTCGCCGAGGCCGTCGAGCGGCCAGCGCTTGCCGTCCTTGCCGTAGAGCCCCATCGTCACCTGGTACTTGCCGGGGGCGAGCGGCGGCGCCATCGCCGACTGGTAGAGCTTGACCTCGTCGACGATCGGCGTCCCCTCGTGCCAGGTGCCGGCGAGGGGATGGTCGAAGGTGCGGTCCACCTTGCCGCTCTTGTCGAGCAGATGGACGAAGACGGTCGGCCGCTCCTCGCCGATCGCCGCCGTCGGCGTCCAGGTGAGGCGGACGGTCTGGAGCTGGGAGAACGGCAGGGTCACCACGGGAGGGGCGACGTCGATGCGGGCCACCGGAGTCTTCTTTGCCACAGCCGGTGAACGCCAGCGCGGCGATCGCGCAGATCGCCAGGAACGAGAGGGAGAGTTTTGTTTTCATAGGATTGAGTAGAGTTAGATGAAGCGGAGAGACGCTACCGGGGGAGCGCGCCCGCTGTCAAGGTCGGGGTGCTCAGGGCTCGAGGCACTACGGCCGATACGTCGCCGAGCAGTCGGGCCCTTCCCAGAGGGTGACCTCGGCGAGCGGCGCGTCCGGCAGGCGGTCGCGGAGGCCCTCGAAGAACCAGGCGGCGATCCGCTCGGTCGTCGGGCTCAGGGTGTCGAAGGGGGGGACGGCGTTGATCTCGCGGTGGTCGAGCCGGGAGGTGAGCTCGCGCAGCGCCCCCTGCACCGCCACGAAGTCGTAGGCCATCCCCTCGCTCGTCGAGCCCGGACGTCTCGAGCACCGCCTCGACCCGCCACGAATGGCCGTGGACGGTCTCCGGCGCGCCGCGGTAGGAGGTCAGGTGGTGCGCCGCCTCGAAGCGGGCGACCACCCGCAGCCGGTAGGACGGCATTCGATTCTTCGCCATCCCCGTCAGCGCCCCAGGAGCTGCTGGACGTGGGCGATCACCATCTCGAGCGCCACCCGGTTCTCTCCCCCCTCGGGGATGATGATGTCGGCCCAGCGCTTCGACGGCTCGACGAACTCGAGATGCATGGGGCGGACGGTGCCGAGGTACTGGCGCAGCACGTCCTGCACCGAGCGCCCGCGCTCGGCCATGTCGCGCCCCAGGCGGCGGATCAGCCGCAGGTCGGCGTCGGTGTCGACGTAGATCTTGAAGTCGAGCAGGTCGCGCAGGGCGGGCTCGACGAAGATCAGAATCCCCTCGAGGAGGATCACCGGCTGCGGCTCGATCCGCCGGGTGCGCGGCGTGCGCCGGTGGCGGACGAAGTCGTAGACCGGCACCTCGACCGGCAGCCCGGCCTTGAGGGCGGCGAGGTGGGCGACCAGCAGCTCGCTGTCGATCGCCGAGGGGTGATCGAAGTTGTGGTCGAGCAGCTCGCTCTCGCTGCGCCAGTCGACGTCGCGGTAGTAGCTGTCCTGCTCGATGAGCGCGATGCGCGCCTCCCCCACGGCGTCGAGGATGGCGCGGGCGACGGTGGTCTTCCCCGAGCCGGTGCCGCCGGCGACGCCGAGGATGCAGGGGCGGATCTTCGACGCCGCGAGGAGCGGCTCGAGCTGAGGGGAGACCTCGAGGATCGACATGGCCGGGGATTGTACTCGCCCTGACTCGTCTCGGGCAGGATCTGCCAGCGCCAGCCTCCGATTTTTGTCCTCCTTCTGCATCTCGAGGCAAGGAGACCGGTGGACCGGCGGCAGCTGATCGCGCAGGGAGCTTTGTTCCTCCCCTGTACTCGGGGGCGGTCAGCACCCCCTCCTGGCCTCCCTCCGAGTGACAGGGGAGGAAAAACGCCCCTAGGGCCGAACACTAGGCGCGAACCGAAGCCTGCCGCTAGCGCTGGCACCCCGGGCAGTAGAAGCTGCTGCGGCCGGCCTGGACGACGCGCCGGACGGCGCGCCCGCAGGTGCGGCAGGGCTCCCCTTCGCGGCCGTAGACGGCGAGCGAGACCTGGAAGTAGCCCCCCTTCCCCTCGCCGTCCGCGAAGTCGTTCAAGGTCGTCCCCCCCTGGCCGATCGCCTGTAGGAGGACCGCCATCCCGGAGTCGGCGAGGCGCTCCCAGCGCGCCCGGGAGATGCGCGCGACCGAGCGCTCCGGGTGCACCCCGGCGCGGTGGAGCGCCTCGGAGGCGTAGATGTTGCCGATGCCGACCACCACGCCGGCGTCCATCAGGAAGGGTTTGACCGGCCCCCGCCGCCCCGCCGCCGCGGCGGCCAGCGTGGCGCCGGAGAATCCCGGCTCGAGCGGCTCGACGCCGAGGTGGGCGAAGTGGGGGTCGGCGTCGAGCCCGGCGGTCTTCACCGCGAAGACCACCCCGAAGCGGCGCGGGTCGCGGAAGCGCAGCCGCCGCCCGGAGCGCAGGTGGAAGGCGACGTGCTCGTGGGGCTCGGCGGGGGTCCCCGCCGGCACCAGGGTCAGCCGGCCGCTCATCCCGAGATGGACCACCAGCGTCCACCCCCCCGCGAGGTCGATCAGCAGGTACTTCGAGCGCCGGCGCAGGGCCAGAATTTCGAGCCCCCGCGCCGCCTTGCGCAGCCCGGCCACGTCGACCGGCTCGCGCAGGGCGGGGTTGCTCACCTCCACCCGCTCGATGGTGTCGCCGACCAGGTGGGGCTCGAGGCTCAGGCGCAGGACCTCGACTTCGGGGAGCTCAGGCATGACGAATGGATTCTAGCGGCGATTGGCGGCAATGGAGCGCGGAATTCTGCCGGATGAGCCGGTGTTGCAAGGGGCGGCCCAGACCCCAGCTTGTCAGAACGGGCCCACCGGGTTAGGATACCGGGTTCTTGGAATCCGAGCCTGCCGGCGAAACCTCTGAAAGACAAGGATCGCGACCGTGAAGAAAGACATCCATCCCCCGCTGAACATGGTGACCGTCACCTGCGCGTGCGGCAACACCTTCGAGACCCACTCCACCAGCGACGAAGTGCGGCTGGAGATCTGCAACGCCTGCCATCCGTTCTTCTCCGGCAAGCAGAAGCTGATCGACACGGCCGGACGCGTCGAGCGGTTCCAGAAGCGGTACGCGGCGTCCGGCTCCGGCCGCCGGGCGTAGATCGCCCCACAGCATTCCGAGCAGTCTTCCGCGGCGATCGGAACGGCGGCGCCCTCACCGGGCCGCCGTCTCTCCCCGTTCGCCGATCCCGAGCTCCTGGAGAACCCCACGGCATGAGCGGCACCCCGAGCCCCGAAGCTGAGCTGCTGGTCGGCGGCCAGGCCCTGATCGAGGGAGTGATGATGCGCTCCCCCGGCGCCTGGGGCGTGGCCGTCCGCCGGCCGGACGGCTCGCTCGCCTTCCTGCGCGGCAAGGTCGCGAGCCTCGCCGCGCGGTATTCGTTCCTCAAGCTGCCGGTGCTGCGCGGCGTGGCGGTCCTCTTCCAGTCGCTCGCCCTCGGCGTCCGCGCGCTCAACTTCTCGGCCGCCGAGGCGATGGTCGATCCGGAAAAAGCGCCGGGGAAGGACGCCGGGCCCGCCGCCCTGCCGCCGGCGCCGGCTGAAAAATCCGGCTGGGCGATGGCCGCCTCGATGTCGATCGGCCTCGCGGTGGGGGCCGGCGTCTTCCTCCTCCTGCCGCTCTGGCTGACCCAGCTCGCCGAGCGGACGCTGTTCGCCGGCCAGCTCTCGAACCTCGCCTTCAACCTGATCGACGGCGCCCTGCGGGCCCTGTTCTTCCTCGGCTACATCTTCGCCATCTCGCGGATGAAGGACATCCACCGGGTGTTCCAGTATCACGGCGCCGAGCACAAGGTGGTGTTCAACTACGAGCGGCGGCTGCCGCTCACCGTCGAGAACGCCCGCGCCCAGAGCCGCCTCCATCCGCGCTGCGGCACCAGCTTCCTGCTCTTCGTGCTGCTGGTGTCGATCCTGGTCTTCGCCTTCATCCCGAAGACGGCGCCGCTGCTGCTCAAGTTCGGCGGCCGGCTGCTGCTGGTGCCGGCGATCGCGGGGCTCTCCTACGAGGTGCTGCGCTTCACGGCGAAGCACCGGGCGGCGCCGCTCTTCTCCCTGCTGGTGGCCCCGGGGCTCGCGCTCCAGCGCATCACCACCCAGGAACCGACCGACGACATGCTGGAGGTCGCCATCGCCGCGCTCGAGTGCGCGTTGCGCGAGGACGGCCTGCTCGAAGAAGGGATCCGAGGCGCCGCATGATCGAGAAACTGGCCGAGCTCGAACGCACCCATCAGGAGCTGACGCAGCGGCTCACCGACCCCGCCGTCTTCTCCGACCCCAAGGTCTACCGCGAGGTGAACAAGACGCTGTCGGAGATCGATCCGGCGGTGAAGCTCTACCGCGAGTACGTCAAGGCCACCCGCGAGCGGGAGGAGAACGAGGAGATGCTCGCCGGCCTCGCCAAGGACGACGACCTCTACGAGATGGCCCACGAGGAGCGCCAGCAGCTCGCGGCGCGCCTCGCCGAGCTCGACGAGCAGCTGCGCCGCGAGCTCACCCCCAAGGACCCCAACGACGAGCGCAACGTGGTGCTCGAGATCCGCGCCGGCACCGGCGGCGACGAGGCGACGCTGTTCGCCGCCGAGCTCTTCCGCATGTACAGCCGCTACGCCGAGCAGCGCGGGTGGCGGGTGGAGGTGATCGACCTCTCGGAGTCCGAGGCGGGGGGGATCAAGGAGGTCTCGGCGATCGTCGAGGGGCGCGGCGCCTACAGCCGCCTGAAGTACGAGGGGGGGGTCCACCGCGTGCAGCGCGTCCCCGCCACCGAGTCCGCCGGGCGCATCCACACCTCGGCGGTGACCGTCGCCGTCCTCCCCGAGGCGGAGGACATCGACGTCGAGGTCGACGAGAAGGACATCCGGGTCGACCGCTTCTGCGCCTCCGGCCCCGGCGGCCAGGGGGTGAACACCACCTATTCGGCGGTGCGGCTGACCCACATCCCGAGCGGCGTCGTGGTCTCCTGTCAGGACGAGCGGAGCCAGATCAAGAACAAGGCGAAGGCGCTGCGCGTCCTCAAGGCGCGCCTGCTCGACATGGAGCGCGAGAAGGCCGACGCCGCGGTCACCGAGGAGCGCCGCCGCATGGTCGGCTCGGGGGACCGCTCGGAGAAGATCCGCACCTACAACTTCCCCCAGAGCCGGGTCACCGACCACCGCATCGGCCTCTCGATCCACCAGCTCCCGACGCTGATGGAGGGGCACATCGATCCGCTGGTCGAGCCGCTGATCGCCCACTTCTCGGCGCAGCGGATGGAAGAGCAGTCCCGCACGCACTGACCTCCAGAGGCCGGAGGAGCGTCCGGCCCCTCCCCCCCCAAAAAACCGACTTCAGGGCTTCGCTGCCGCCGGTGGCGGCTGGGGGCCGGCGAGCTTCCAGACGGCGGCGACGGTGAGCTCCGCGATGCGGTGGAGCTCGTCCGGCGTCAGGTACTCGTCGGTGCCGTGGCCGCGGTAGTGCTCCATGTCCTCCGCGGGGCCGAAGTCGACTCCCCCCTTGAACAGCCGGGCCTGGGTGCCGCCGCCGATGGCGATCGGCTTCCCGGGCTTGCCGGTGACCTCGTTCCAGACCTGGAGGAGGCTCGCGACCAGCGGCGTGTCGGCGGGGGCGAGGTGGGGCTCGCTGGTCAGGTTCACCGTCGCCGCGATCCCGGCGTTCGTGCGGCGGGTGAAGGCGGCGGTGCGGTCGGCGAGCCGCTTCTCCATCTCCGGTTTCGCGATCCCGCGCGGATAGCGGATGTTGATCTCGGCGATGGGGGTGCCCTTGTCATTACGCAGGAAGGAGAGGTTGGCGGTCAGCTCCCCCATCACCGCGTCGCGGTGGGCGAGCCCGAGGGCGGTGCCGTTCGTCTCGGTGCCGACGGCGATCCCCACGAAGGAGGCGAGGGCCCCCCAGGGGTCCATCCGCAGGTCGAGGGTGGCGAGGAAGGCGGTGAGGTCGCCGAGGGCGTTGTGGCCGCTCGCCGGCTGCGACGAGTGGCCGCCGTGGCCGACGGCGGTGAGCTTGAGCAGATTCGCGTCGCGGGCGTCGCGGGCGCCGCGGGAGACAGTGAGCTGCGCCGGCGGGTGGGAGCGGCTCCAGGCGGCGACGAGCCCCGTGAGCTCGGCCTGCGCCTTTGCCGGGTCTCCCCCCACCTTCTCGAGCACGGCCTCCCCCCGCTCGGCGATGATCGACATGCCGCTGCCGCCGCTCATCCGCACCACCCGCCAGCTTCCCCCCTTCGGCTCGGCGACCGGTTGAGCGCGGAAGGTGACGATGCCGTACCCCTTCTGGGCGTGGGTGACGGGATAGGCGGCGTCGACGCCGACCGTGCGGTCGGGCATCGGGGCGCGCGCCAGGTAGTAGGGGATCTCGTCCCAGCTCGTCTCCTCGCCGTTGGCGACCAGCAGGCGGAGGGTCGAGTCGAGCGGCCACCCCGAATCATGAATCGCGGCCAGGGCGTAGAGGGAGGCGACCAGCGGCCCCTTGTCGTCCTCGGTGCCGCGGCCGACGATCCTCCCCTCCACGATCCGCCCCGCGAACGGCGGCGACTTCCACTCCTGCCCCTCCACCCCCTGGATGTCGCCGTGGGTCAGCAGCGCCAGGATCGGCTGCGGCCCGGGGAGGGTCAGCTCCTCCACCCGTCCGTCGTAGCTCTTGAAGGCGAGCCCCAGCTCCCCCGCCCGCCGGCTGAGCCACTCCCGCTGGCGCGCGAACTCGGGGAGGTCCCAGTTCTCCTTCCCCTCCACGGCGAAGGTCTGGAAGCCGACCAGCTCCTGGAGGTCCCTGACCATCCGGTCGCCATAGCGGGCGAGGGTGTAGCGCCGCAGCACGCAGGCGGCGAGGCGCGCGGACTCCGGCGCCACGGGAGCCCCCTGCTTCAGCCGGTCCATCTGCTCGTTGGGGCCGCCGGTGGGGGGGCTGTCCTCGACCACCCGGTAGGCGCGCGAGGCCGCCAGCAGGAAGGCGGCGAAGACGCGCGGCCCGGGGACCTCGGGGCCGAGGAAGCTCACCCGCTTGGCGGCGGCGGCGAGATGGTCTTCGTACTCGGCGCAGCCGCCGGTGGCGATCGTCGCGGCGGTGGCGGGCGCGGCGAGCAGCAGGGTCAGAGGGAGGAAGCCGAGGATTCGTCGCGGGATTCGCATGGCGCCCGCCGTTGTACCACAGGGGGTGAGAAGAGGAGATAGTCTCCCCCCGATGCCCACCCTGCGCCAGCTCCTCGCCGAGGCCCGCCCGCTCCTCGCGGCGACGCCGTTCGGCGCGCCGCGGCGCGAGGCGGCGCTGCTGCTGGGGCACGTCCTCGGCCTCTCCGAGGCGCAGGTGCTGGCGCGCGAGGAGAGCGCGGCGCCGCCCGAGGCGGCGGAGCGCTTCCGCGCCCTGCTGGCGCGGCGGCTCGCCGGCGAGCCGGTCGCCTACCTCAAGGGGGAGCGGGAGTTCTGGGGGCGCGCGTTCCACGTCGATCCCCGGGTGCTGATCCCCCGCCCGGAGACCGAGCACATTATTGAGGTGGCTATCGAGGTGGCGCTGCCCCCGGCCCCCTGGATCCTCGACGTCGGCACCGGCTCCGGCATCCTCGCCGTGACGCTGGCCCTCGAGATCCCCGGCGCGCGGCTGGTGGCGACCGACCTCTCCCCCGGCGCGCTGGCGGTGGCCGACGGCAACGCCCGCCGCCACGGGGTGCGGGACCGGGTCCACCTCGCCGGGCTCGATCTGACCGACGGGCTCGACCTCTCCCGCTTCGACCTGGTGGTCAGCAACCCCCCGTACGTCGACCGCTCCGAGGCCGCGGAGATATCCCCCGAGGTCTGCGATTACGAGCCTCACCTGGCCCTCTTCCCGCCCGGCGCCGGGGACTCCGTCCTGGCGCGGCTCCTCGCCCAGTGCTCGCGGCTCCGTCCCGGGGTATCCTTGGCGGTCGAGATCGGCCGGGGACAGCTCGACCCGGTGCGCCGGCACGCCGCCGCCGCGGGTCTGGAGGTGACCGGGGTCCGCGAGGACTACGCCGGCATCCCGCGCACCCTTCTGCTGCAGCGGCTGCGGCGGCCGCGGCGGCGCTGACCGGCTGACGATGGAGGGTCACGAAAGGGAGCCATGGACAAGTTTCACATCGTAGGGCCGACGCGCCTCGCCGGGCGCGTCGCGGCGAGCGGGGCCAAGAACGCCGCCCTGCCGGCGCTGACGGCGACTCTCCTCACCGACGAGACGGTGACCCTGCACCGGGTGCCCGGGGTGCGCGACATCCGCACGCTCCTCAAGCTCCTCGAGCACCTCGGCATGGGGTCGAACGAGGAGGACGGCGCCCTCCGCCTGCGCCGCGAGCGGCCGAACCCGCAGCACGACGCCCCCTACGACCTGGTCAAGACGATGCGCGCCAGCGTCCTGGTGCTCGGCCCCCTGCTCGCCAAGGAGGGGCACGCGCGGGTGTCGCTGCCGGGGGGCTGCGCCATCGGCGTGCGGCCGATCGACCAGCACCTCAAGGCGCTCACCGCGCTGGGGGCCGAGGTGACCCTCTCCCACGGCTACGTCGAGACCCGGGCGGCGCGGCTGACCGGCACCCGCTTCCGCTTCGACATGCCGACCGTCACCGGCACCGAGAACGTGCTGATGGCCGCCTCCCTCGCCCGCGGCACCACGGTGCTCGAGAACTGCGCCCGCGAGCCCGAGATCGTCGACCTCGCGAACCTGCTCAACGCCATGGGGGCGAAGATCTCGGGGGCCGGCGAGGAGACGATCGTGATCGACGGGGTGGACGGGCTGGGGAGCGCCGAGCACACCATCATCCCCGACCGCATCGAGAGCGGCACCTACCTGATCGGCGCCGCGCTCACCGGCGGCAACGTGCTGCTCGAGGACGCCAGTGCCGCCGATCTGGCGCCTCTGCTGGACAAACTGGCCGAGGTCGGCGCCGCCGTCGACGTCGAGCCGGACGGCATCCGCGTCCGCGCCGAGCGCGGCATCGCGGCCCGCGACCTCGAGACGGCCCCCCACCCCGGCTTCCCCACCGACCTCCAGGCGCAGTACATGACGCTGATGACCTGCGCCTACGGCGTCTCGACGATCAGCGAGACGATCTTCGAAAACCGCTTCCAGCACGCGCCGGAGCTCGCCCGCATGGGGGCGGACATCCGGGTCGACGGCGGCCGGGCGCACGTCCACGGCCCGACGCGGCTCACCGGCGCCGGGGTGATGGCGACCGATCTGCGCGCCTCCGCCTGCCTGGTCCTCGCCGGCATCGCGGCCGAAGGGGAGACGGTGGTCGACCGCATCTATCACCTCGACCGTGGCTATGAGCAAATGGAACTGAAATTGCAGCGGCTCGGCGCGCGAGTCGCGCGGTGGTCGGTCCCCTCGGGGGCGTAGGCACGGAGCCGCGCTCCCGGCGGTCCTGAACCCGGTCCGCCGGCTCCCCCCGGATGCTCGGCCTCCTCACCTTCGCCCTCGCCACCACCGTCAGCGCGGCGGATCCGCGGCCGGACCTCATCGAGCTGCAGCTGGCCGGCCAGGCCCGCGTCGAGCTGACCCGCGTCGAGCAGGAGCTCGCCGTCCATCCGGAGGCGTCGCGCCGGATCGGCCTCGACTTCCTGCGCGGCCACCTCCTCGACCTCATGGGCCGACCCGACGAGGCGAGCGACGCCTTCGTGCGCGCCCTGGCGGCGAGCCCGGCGATCCAGGCCCACAGCCGCTACCGCCTGGCGTTCGACCACTACCGGATGGGGCACCCCGAGGTGGCGGCCGGCCTGGTCGCGACGGTGGTCGCCGGCGATCCGCGCTCCCCCCTCATCCCCGCCGCCGTCTGGCTGCTCGACCACACGATCTCCGAAGGGGGGGACTGCCAGCTCCTCAGCCGCCTGCGGGCGGAGGCGCTGCCGGCGCCGCAGCGGCGGGAGATCGAGCTGATGCGCTCCGAGTGCGCCCAGCGCGCCGGCTACACCGAGCTGTCGCGCAGCCTCAGCCTTAGCCTCCTCCAGGAGGACATCGGCGACGAGACCGCCCGCCGCGCCGCCGACCAGCTCTACGCGCGGGTCTCCGAGGCCGAGCACGGGCGGGTGCCGCTGCTGATCGGCCGCGCCCTCGAACGCCACGGCGACATCGACCGCGCCCTGCGCAGCTACCAGCGCGCCGTGGGCAAGGGGGACGCCCTCTCGGCGCGCGACGCCTACGAGGCGCAGCTGCGGATCGGCTCCTGCCTGCTCGCCGCGCAGCGCTACGCCGAGGCCTCGCTCGCCTTCGCCCGCCTGGCGGCGATGGGGAAGAGCGCCGCCGACCGCGCCGCCGCCGCCTACCAGGAGGGGGCCGCCCACGAGCTGCGCGGCTCCTCGGCTGCGGCGGCGCAGAAGTACCGCCAGGCCTACCAGGCCGATCCGCAGGGGAGCCTCGCCGCGCCGACGCTGCTCGCCGCCCTGCGGATCGACGCCCGCGCCGGCGCGGACGCCGCCGCCCTGAACCTCTACGAGAAGCTCACCGCCCTTCCGAAATGGCGCCCCGAGGCCGCCCGGGCGGCGCTCTACCTCGCCGCCTCGGACCTCGTCCGCGGGCGCGCCGACCGGGCCGCCCCCTGGCTGGCCGAGGCGCGGCTCGGCAACGCCGGCGACCGCCTGGAGGCCGACTACTGGAGCGGCCGGCTGGCCGAGCTGGGAGGGAAGAGCCGCGAGGCCCTCGCCCGCTACCTCGACGTCCTGCGGGCCGACCCCCACCATCCGCTGGCCGGCGCCGCCCGGGCCCGGCTCGCCGGCGAGCCGCTCGCCCGCGCCGCCCTCGCCGAGGGGCGCCGGCTCGCCGCCTCCGGCCACCGCGACAACGTCTACTCCGGCTGGCTGCTGCTCGGAGGCGACACGGCCGCCCAGGGCGCCGCCCGCCGCCGCCTCGAGGCGATGCTCGCCGCCGATCCCGGCGCCGCCCCCTATCTGCGGCTGGCCGAGGTGCCGGTGCGGCGCTGGCCGCTGTGGAGCCAGCCGCTCACCCGCCCCGCCGACCTCCTCCTCGCGCTGGGGGTCTGGCCGGCGGCGGCCGACCTGCGCGCCCACTTCCCCGCCGCCAATCCGCCGCTCGCCTTCACCGGCGCCCTGCTGCTGGCGCGCTCGGGAGATCTCGCGGGATCGATCGCGCTCGCCCAGGAGCTGCGCGACCGCACCCCCTCCCGCGTCCCCCTCGAGCTCCAGCCACTCGAGCTCCGCCGCCTCCTCGACCCCTTCCCCTACAAGGAGGCGCTCCTGGTGCAGGCGCGCCTGCGCGGCGTCGATCCCCTGCTGCTGATCGCCCTGATCCGCGAGGAGAGCGCCTTCGATCCCGCGCGGCTGTCGCCGACCGCGGACCGCAACCTGGCGCCCCTCTCGCTCGCCACCGCGCTCCGCCTGGCGCCGCAGATCCAGCTCGAGCGGCTGAAGCCCGCCGACCTCGACCGCCCCGAGGTCGCCATCGCCCTCGCCGCCATCCATCTCGGCGCCCTGCTGCGCGACTTCAACGGCGCCGTGGTGCCGGCGCTCGCCGGCTATCAGGCGGGGGAGCCTGCGGCGGCCCTGTGGCGAAGCCAGAGCTTCAGTCAGGAGCCCGAGGAGATGTTCACCAAGCTCGGCACCCGCGAGGCGCGCGACTTCGTCCGCCGGGTGTACGCCGCCCGCGACCGCTACGCGGCGCAGTAGGGGGAAGTCGGGGGAGTGGCCTAACGCAGGGGCGCTTTGTTCCTCCCCCGTACTCGGGGGAGGTCAGGAGGGGGCCTCAACCTCCCGGACAAGGAAGCGTCGCGGACTTCGGAACACCCCCTCCTGGCCTCCCCCGAGTACGGGGGAGGAAAAAGGCTCCCGGGATCAGTAGATTCGCGACTCCGGCCACCCCCCGCCCGGACGGGGACAAGCCCTGGCCTACCGCCGCCCGGCACCCTGCGCGGCGGCCTGGCTCAGGCGGGCCACCAGCCGGGCGAGGGCGACGTCGGCCTCGTTGCTCTCCCCCTTGAGCTGGAGCTCGGTCTCCAGGAGGTCGGAGGGGAGGCGGGCGAGGAAGGGCTCGGGGAGGCGGCAGGCCGCGAGATAGGCGCGGTGGAGCCGGAAGGGGTGGAGGCCGGCGAGCGGGTTCTTGCCGCCGGTGGGGATCTCGGACTGCAACCCCGGCGCGTGCTGGGTCTTGAAGCGGCCGTAGTTCGCCTCGTTGGGGGAGAGGCGCGCCACCCGCAGCATGCCGCGCACGGCGACGAGCTGGCGGCAGAACGAGGCGAGGAGCGAGAAGAAGGAGAGGCGGGCGGCCAGCGCGTCGTCCGCCGCGCCGAGCAGCCGGTGCAGGCGGTCGAGGGCCTCGCCGCCGCGCCCGGCCGCGATGGCGTCGAGGAGCTGCCAGACGTCCTCCTCGCCGCGGTCCTCCACCGACTGCGCCACCAGCTTGCGGTCGATCTTCCCCGTCCCCCCGGGCTCGAGCAGGTCGGCGAGCTTGCGGTACTCGCCGGCGAAGCGGGCCGTCGAGTCGGCGTCCACCCCGCCGGTCGTCCGCCCGCTCTTGTCGCTCTCCTGGCGCAGGGTGCGGCGGGCGAGCTCGGTCAGGGCGTCGGGGGCGATCGCCGCCCCGGTCTGCCGCTCGAGCTCGGCGGCGAGCAGCTCGAGCCCCGCCCAGGAGCCGCGCTCGGACTCGACCTTCCCCAGCGAGAGCGCGGCGCCGCGCTCCGCGAGCAGGCGGACCACCGGATGGTCCGCCGCCAGCGCGCTCTCGGCGAGCACCAGGGCGTGGCCGCCGGGGAGGCCGGTGCGGATCGCCTCCGCGAGCGCCGAGAGGTCGCCGTCGCCGGTCCCCTGGATCTCGTCGCGCCGCGCCGCCGCGAGCAGCCCGGCGAGGCCGCCGCGCAGCTCCTCGAGCTGCTTCTTGCCGCGCGCCCGTCCTCCCCCCTTGCGCGCCTTCCCCCCTTCGAGCACCCAGGCGGGGAGCTCGCCGATCGCCCGCTCGGGCTCGCCGGCGTAGGGGTCGATCTCGAACAGGTGGAGCGCCTGGAGGAGGCGCGAGGCCGCCTGCCGCTCGCGCGCCGACAGCGAGCCCCCCGCGCGATCCCCCCCGAGAGGGACCACCTCCGCGGCGTCCTCGATCAGCTCGCCGGCGGCGTTGCGGTCGGCGAAGACGGCGGAGTCGAAGACCAGCAGGACCTTCCCCGCGGCGAACAGCGAGAAGGTGCGGAGGTCCTGGAGGAGGGGAGCGAGCGACGCGGGGCGGCGGTGCACCTCGACCGCCGCGGCGTCGACCCCCACCGCGCGGGCCAGCGCCTCGGCGACCCGCCGGGCGGCCGGCTCGGCGAGCACCAGGTCGCCCTGCACCAGGCAGACCTGGGGGAGCGGACCGTCTGGGGTCAGCCGCTTGAGGAAGGTCTCGACGGGGTCGGCCATGGGTCAAACGCCCAATGGGGAGAGGAAACCGGAGCGGCGGTCTCTCCCGGGGAGCCGGAAAGAGCCCGCCGCCCCGCGGGTCTCAGTTCGCCTCGACCTCGAGGAGCCCCTTCTCGGCGAGCTCCTGGCAGTCGACGCAGAAGCGCGCCCAGGGGAGGGCCTCGAGGCGCGGCACGGCGATGTTCTGGCCGCAGTTGGCGCAGCGGCCGTAGCTCCCCTCGTCCATCCGCTTGAGGGCGTTCTCGATCTGCAGCAAGGTGGTGCGCTCGGCGTCCGACAGGGAGAACATCAGCTCCCGGTTGTAGGCGTTGTTGGCGCGATCCACGATGTCCTCGGTGCCGTCGTCCGCCGATTCCTGCCCCGCGCGGAGATCCTGGTTGTACATGCTGACGATCTCGTCCCGCTGATTCTGCAACCGCAACCGAAGAGCCTCGAAACCCTCCTGAGGCACTGCGGCGACCGGTTTAGCCTTCTCGGTTCTGGCCACGCTGCTTCTCCTTTCGCCGGGGCGCTTTGAAAAGTCCCCTATGATACGCCTTGAATCTCCTGATGCCCCCTCTATAAGGGCTCGCGATGATAGCTCATTCCCGCCTCGATCGAGAGCGCACGGTAGAGCTGCTCGTAGAGCACGACCCGTGCCAGCTCGTGGGAGAGGGTCAGGGGGCCGAAGGAGAGGACGGCGCGGGCCCCGTCGAGCACGGCGCGGTCGAGGCCGAGGTCGGAGCCGATCAGGAAGGCGACGGGGTGCGGCCACTCCCGTTTCAGGCGGGCCAGGCGGTCGGCGAGCTGCTCGGAGGAGAGCGCCTCGCCGCGGCTGTCGAGGGCGAAGCTCCAGGCCGAGGGGGGGAGGGCGGCGAGCAGCGCCGCCCCTTCGAGCTTCTGGCGCTGCGGATCCTCGGCGCCGGCGCGGGCGCGCACCGGCACGTCGCGCACCGGCGCGAAGCGGGCGATCCGCTTGCGGTAGGAGGCGCAGATCTCCTCCCAGTTGGAGCGCTGGTGGCGTCCGGCCCAGAGGACGGCGAGCTCGCGCCCCAAGGCTGGTTTCCCGTGGCCCTTCCGGTCAGCCGACCGCGGTTTCGTTGAGGTCCTGCGGCGCGCGCCCCACGAGGTGCTCTTCCCACTCCTCGAAGAAGGCCAGGGTCTTGAAGTCGCGCATGCGGTCGAGGAAGACCACGGCGTTCAGGTGGTCGTACTCGTGCTGTACGATGCGCGCCTCGAAGCCGGTCGCCACGTAGTTGAAGGGGTGCCCGTCGCGGTCGAACCCCTGCACCTTCACCTTGGGATGGCGCGGCACCAGCCCCCGCAGGTCGGGGATCGACAGGCACCCCTCCCAGTCGTAGTCCATCTCCCGGGCCTGCGGGGTGACCAGGGGATTGATCACCACCCGCAGCGGGATCTCCGGCGGGCCGGCCGCCTCGTAGACGAAGATCTGGACCCCGGCCGCCACCTGCGGCGCCGCGAGGCCGACGCCGTGCGCCTCGCGCATGGTGTCGATCATGTCCTCGATCAGCGTCTGGGTCTCGGCGTCGGCGATGCGCGCGGGAGGGATCGGCTGCGCCGGGGCGCGCAGCGCCGGATGGCCCAGGCGGACGATGGGGAGGACGGCCATGGCTCAATTATAGCGTGCCGCCGCGGCCAAAGCCTTGAGAGGCCTTCAAATGGTATCCTTCCGGCCCATGCGAAGCGGCACTGGAAGGTCCCTGAAGAGCGATCGCGGGCGGCGGGTGGCGAAGCGGCTGCTGCTCGCCGGCGCGGCCCTCGGCGTGCCGGTGCTGGCCGCCGCCCTGCTGCGGCGCCGGGTCGAGCCCCCGTCCCCGCCCCGCTGGGGGCGCACCCACCGCTTCACCGGGCGCTCCGGGCACGAGATCGTCTTCCAGGAGCTGGGGAGCGGCCCGCCGGTCGTCCTCCTCCACGCCTTCGGCCCCGGCTACGGCGCCGGCCAGTGGCGGGACGTCGCCGAGATCCTGGCGGCGCGCCACACCGTCTACGTCCCCGACTTCCCCGGCTGGGGACGGACGCGGGCGGGCTCCGGCGCGCACCATCCGGACCGCTACCTCGGCCTGATCGAGGACTTCCTGAGCGGCGTGGTGCGCGAGCCCGCCGTGCTGATGGCCGCCGGCCTCGCCGCGGCCTACGCGGTGCAGGCCGCCGTCGACCACCCGGGCCAAGTGCGCGCCCTGGCGCTGGTCTCCCCTCTGGGGCTGACCGCGGCCGACGCCCACCCGTTCCTCGGCACCCTCCTCGGCCTGCCGCTGATCGGCCCTCCCGTGCTCGACCTGCTGACCTCGCGCACTGCGCTCGAGCAGCACCTCCGGCGCGAGGTCTACGCCGCCCCCGAACGGGTGGACGCCGGGCTGCTCGAGGAGTACCACCGGGCGAGCCACACCGGCCAGGCCCGCGCCGCCTTCGCCGCCTACCTGCGGGGCGGCCTGGCGCTCGACGTCGCCGGGGAGCTCCCCCGGCTGCACGTCCCCCTCTGGCTCGCCTGGGGACGGCAGGGGAAGAACCCCCCCGTGGCCGCCGCCGACCTCTGGCTCCGGGAGCTCCCGGACGCCGGCCTCGACGTCCTCGAAGGCGCCGGCGACCTCCCCCATGCCGAGACCCCGGCGCTGTTCTGCCGGGCGCTGGAACGGTTTCTGGAGGGTGTGCCGGGCTGAGGCGGGGGTCTGGTCGCGGAACGGTGAAACCAGGGACCTGAGGGACAACAGGGACAGCAGGGACAAAGAGACCTGAATTCAGTCCCTGGAGTCGCTGCCGTCCCTGCAGTCCCTGGTTCCTTCACCAACACGCCCCCCTACCCGTCCTCCTCCCCCTCCCCGCGCGCAAAGTATTTCCCCGGAGTCGTCCCCAGCGCCCGCCGGAAGGCGGCCACGAAGGCGCTGGTGCTCTCGTAGCCGACGGCGCTCGCCGCGGCGGCCACCGGCTCCCCTTCCGCCAGCCGTTGCAGCGCGCGCAGCAGCCGCGCCCGCTGGCGCCAGACGCCGAACGGCAGGCCGGTCTCGCCGCGGAACAGCCGCTCGAGGGTCCGCGGGCTCGCCGCCGCGGCGCGGGCGGCCTCGGCGAGGGTGTGGCGCGCTGCCGGCTCGGCGCGGATCCACTCCGCCGCCCGCACGCCGCGCGGGTCGCGCGGCATCGGCAGATCGAGCGGCATCGGCAGGTTCCCGGGCAGGCCCCTTGGCAGGACGACGATCTCGTCGAGCAGCACCGCCAGCAGGTGCCGCTCCGCCGCCACGCGCCGGTCGAGGGTGCGCAGCCGCAACGCCCGGCGCAGGACCTCGCGCAGCAGGGGTGAGATCTCGACCACCCGGCAGGCGTCCGGCAGGCTGCCGCGCCGGGCCGGCAGCGCCGTGGCCTGGAGGTACAGCGCCCGCATCGCCACCCCGGCCGCCACCTCGACGTCGTGGCGCACCCCCGCCGGCACCCAGACCGCCCGATGGAAGGGGACGACCCAGAGCCCCACCTCCGTGTGCACGGTCAGCGTCCCCCGCGAGGGGAAGAGGAGCTGCCCCCACTCCTCGCTCACCCGGCCGCGCCAGGTGTACCCCTCCGCCCAGGCGACCGACATCGCCCGCGCCTGCGGCCCCTCGGCTCGCCCTCAGGAGGCGGAGCTGGCGCCGGCGGTTGGCGGGATCTCGACATCGGCTGGCAGTATAGGGATAACGCGCACCCCGGAAAAGGCATATCGTGAGGATCGTTTCCGAGGCCTTTCGCTCCCTGAAAGGAGACCGCTCCGATGCCCAAGCCGCCGGCCCGTCCGGAGATCCCCGCCAGTCACGTCGCCCATTTCGCCATCAACGCCGACGACGTTCCGCGCGCCCGGCGCTTCTATGAAAAGGTTTTCGGCTGGCGCTTCGAAGCCTGGGGACCCCCCAACTTCTTCCAGATCAAGACCGCCGAAGGACAGCCGCCCGGCCCCCTGGGCGCCTTGCAGAAGCGGCGCGAGCTGATCCCCGGCGTCCCCACGGCCGGCTTCGAATGCACCGTCGCGGTCGCCGACGTCGACGCCGCCGCCGCCGCGGTGGTGGCGAACGGCGGCACGATCCTGATCCCCAAGACCTTGATCCCCACCGTCGGCCATCTCATCTTCTTCCGCGACCCGGAAGGGAACGCCGTCGGCGCCATGCAGTACGACGCCGGTGCGCAGGACGAGATCTGAGCCGGCGCCAGGCGCCCTGAGCGTCCGGCGGTCAGACCTTCAGCCCGAAGTTGCGGACCAGCCGGTGCAGATAGGTGGGGTTGAGGTCGAGGAGCTCCGCGGCCCGGGTGATCGACCCGCCCGCCGCCTCCAGGGCGTCGTGAATCAATCGCTTTTTGAATTCGCCCACGGATTCGTGGTACTTGCCGATCGGCGCCTCGGACGCCAGAACGGGGACGGTTTCGAGCACGGTCTCCGGCAGGTCCTCGGGGAGGATCAGCTCGCCCTGGCCGAGGACGACCGCCCGTTCGATCGCGTTGGCGAGCTCGCGGATGTTCCCCGGCCAGTCGTGGCGCAGGAGACAGGCGCGGGCCGCTGGGGTGAAGCCCGTCATGCGGCGGCCGAGCTTGCGGCTGTGCAGCGCCGCGAAGTGGTTGGCGAGCAACGGGATGTCCTCCCGGCGCTCGCGCAGCGCCGGCAGCGCCACCGGGATGATGCTCAGACGGTAGAAGAGGTCCTCGCGGAAGGTCCGCTCGCGCACCATGCTCTCGAGGTCGCGGTTGGTGGCGGCGATCAGCCGGATGTCCGCCCGGATCGGGCGCGTCGAGCCGATCCGTTCGAACTCCCGCTCCTGGAGGACGCGCAGCAGCGAGGCCTGGAGGGCGAGCGGGATCTCCCCCACCTCGTCGAGGAAGAGGGTCCCCCCCTGCGCCGCCTCGATCTTGCCGATCTTGCGTTCGACCGCGCCCGTGAACGCCCCGCGCTCGTGCCCGAAGAGGGCGCTCTGCAGCAGCGACTCCGAGAACGTGGCGCAGTTGACCGCCACGAACGGCTTGCCGGCCCGCGGGCTGCCGCGGTGGAGGGCGCGCGCGGCGAGCTCCTTGCCGGTGCCGCTCTCGCCGCGCAGCAGGACGGTCGAATCGGTCGGCGCGATCTTCGCGAGGAGCCGCTGCACCTCCCGGATGCGCGGGCTCTCCCCCACCATCCCTACCATCCCCGCCTCGAGCGAACCCTCGATCCGTTCCTTCTCGTCCTCCAGCGCCTCGAGGTAGCGGACGTTGGCGAGCGCCGCGGCGGCGATCCCGGCCGCGGCCGTCGCCAGCTCGAGATGGCTCTCGTCGAAGCGGGCTCCCGCCTCGCGGCTGTCGAGATAGAGCACCCCGAGGGGCCCGTCGCGGCCGCTCAACGGGGCGGCGAGGAGGGAGCGGATGCGCCCCCCTCGCGAGCTCTCGCCCCCCGCCCCTTCCGCCCCCTGGAGCACGTCCTTCGCCAGGATCGCCGTGCCGTCCGCCGCGACGCGCTCGATCACCGTCCGCGAGATCCGAAACGGCTCGGTCCGCCCCAGGCGGTCGAGCGCGGAGGTGGCGAGGAACGCGCCGGTCGGATCGAGCAGGAGGAGGGCCGCCCGCTCGGCGGGGACGGTCTCCAGGGCCAGCTCGAGCAGGCGGCGGGCGAGCGGCGCCGTGGCGCGCAGCTCGTGGAGGGCGTTGGCGATCCGCAGCAGCGCCTGGAGATTGCGGGCGGTCCGCGCCTCGGCCGGCAGCTCGGCTTCGATCCGCACGAGATCGAACGGCTGCGCCGCGAGATGGATCGTGGTCTCCGCCGTCCACGGGCCGTCCTCGAGCAACAGCGCGCCGCTCTCCGCCGCCGGCGCCTCGTCGCGGCTCTGCACGAGGAACAGGGAGGCGCCGATCGTCACCCGGTCGCCGTGCTCCAGGAAGCGCTCGCCGATCGGCACGCCGTTGACGAACGTGCCGCGGCGGCTCTCGAGGTCGCGCAGCAGGAGCCGCCCGTCGTTCGTCTCGATCGCGGCATGGTGCCGGGAGGTCGCGAGGTCGCGCAGCTGGACGTCGCTCGCGGGGTCGCGGCCGATCGCGAGCCGGGCGGCCGCCAGGGGAAAAATCTGGCCCGCCAGCGGCCCGGAGACCGCGATCAGGGTCGGAATCTCCAGCGATTCTCTTTTCATTTGGATAGATCCTATCCGAAACGATAGGGGGCGGCCGGGGGAGGAAACCCCGATCGGATTCCCGGAAAGGCTTGAGCCGAAAGCCTTTTCACAGCAGCGGCCGCCGATTACCACTCCTGGCATTCATCGTGATCACTCCAGGGGGCCGGCAATGACGCCGACGATCCATGGAGAAACTGGAATGAATACCCACAAGATCGAAGTCAGCCTGGTCCACGCTGCGAGCTCTCCCACAGGAAAAGCTCTCTCCGTGAAGCCCCCGAGAATGGAAATCCCTTTGTCCAACAGGGCCGGGGACGAGCATGCTCTCGTCACCTGGACCTTCAAGGATCTCCCGGCCGGTCTGAAGCCGGTGATCACCTTCGAGTCGCGGGAGGTGATCGCCGCCGGCCCGACGACGACCAAGGGAGCCGCTCCGCAGGTCACGTTCGAGATTCGGTTCCCTCCCGAGTTGAGCAACGGCCTGCGGAAATTTTCGGCGCGGTACCGCATTTCCCTGTCGTCCGGCGCGACCACGGCGAGCGATCCCATCCCGGCGCCCGTCGAGGAGCCCAGCCTGGTCGTCATCCGCAGCCCCGACCCGCCGGGCAACACGGTTCGTCCGGCGGTCCGCAGGGCCGATCCATCGAACGGCAAGGCTCGCCCCTCGGCCACCTGACCGCCTCCCCTGAGCACCACGGGGCGGCCCACCCCAGGGCCGCCCTCTTTGATTCCCTCAGGGACCAGAAACTCCGCGGTCCCGACCTTTCCCGTTGACTAGCAGCTGGAACGTCGGATCCTTGAAAAGGGGCTTGTAGGGTGGCAGTTTGAACCAGCGTGGTTGAATGCCCTTGTAGATCGCATCCCGAATATGATTCAGAGCTTGAGGCTGGTCTCCGGCGAGCATGCAGACCAGCGCTGCCTCCGACAGAATCGTCGTATCGTCCGGACTCTGACGAACTCTGCTCTCGGCGATCTTCTCGGCGGTCAAAGCATTCCCCAGGCGCGCGAGGCATTGCGCCTCGATCATCTCATCAAAGGAGCTGAGCTCCTTCTCCTGGCGATCGGCTTGCAGCCTCTCGAGGATCTTGCCATAGAGGACATTAGCCTGCTTCCTGTGACCCAGACCATCCTCGGCGTCCGCCAGATCGAGGGTGGTCGCGACATCTTCGGGATCGATCCTCAAGGCTTCGTGAAAGGCCGCGGCAGCGTCGCCGTAGCGGTGCAGGAGAACGCGAGCGGCGCCCAGATTGGCGAGAAACCGCAGAGACGCCGTCCTGTCGGTTGAGTGGGCAATAAGGTTACTGTAGATCCTCTCGGCGTCCCCCGGCTCGCCGTAATCCAGTTCCAGCTCACCAAGCCGTTCATGGGCCCAGACGTTATCTGGAGAGTCCGCAAGGATCACTGCAGGTGCCTCCGGGCCTCCGGAACCAGTCCCTGCCTTTCTTCGAGGTCGGCGAGCTTCAGGAGATTCTTCCAGGAAGGGATCTCCTCGACGACCCTCTGCTGATCGCCCAGCGCTTCCTTGAGATCTCCCTGGGCTTCTGCCAAGGTCGCCCGAAGCGCCAAGCTCTGCGGGTCGCCTGGCACAAGGTCTTCGAGCCGAGCCAGAATCGTTCCAGCGTCTCCCAGCTGGCCATCGGCCAGCGCGAGCTTGAACTGAGTCCGCAGTGGACGGGAATCGTCAGGGGCCCGCAACTCTGCCTGACGGATCAGGCGGAATGCGCGATCGCGAGATTCCGCATCTCGCTTGGATTGGAAGAGGCTGGTCGCCATTTCGGCCGCCAGGAGCCGGGCTTCCAGGAAGTTGGGGGAGCGCTCGACGATCGCTTTGAGGCGAAGCAGCTCTGGCTCGATCGAGATCTGGCCTTTCTCGAAACGCTGTTGGATGACCAGGTAGGCCGCGTAATCTTCTTCCGTCCCTTCCAGCGCGAGAGCGGGGGTCGTCGGGGGATGACCGGAAAAGTGGTCCCTCAGGCGGCTGTCCAGGCGTTTACCGAGCGGCAACAGCTCCTGCGGCGTGAGCGAAGCCGGAATCCTGTCGACCCACAAGTCCCGGCCATCGCTTCCCTGGATGCAACGCAAGGTGATCAGGCCGAGGGTTCCCGAGCTTTCTTTCACCAGGCCGATGATCAGAACCTGGTCGGCTGCCGCGGCTCGGGCGATCTCCTTTGGAGTCTTGGGTGCTCCTACGATCTCGAGCGGATCGACGGCGGCCAGCCCCCGCAACGATCCCAGAGTTCCCAGGCTGGCATTCTGGAGCCCTGAAGCCACGGTCTGGAGCTGGGGGTTGTCTCCGGCCACCTCGGGCATGGGAACCACGACTCTGAGAAGCTTCACGCGGGCTTTCGCCCGAGATTCTTGATGGACGACCACCGCCACGGCCAACGCCGCCAGAAACGAGAGGATTGCCATCCAGAGAAGGCGCCGCCGCCCGGCCCGCGGGATCTCCTCCGGTGGCGGGGTTACCTCCGCCGGCGGGAGCGTGGCCACCGGCGGCTTCGAGCCGCCGCCGCCCCAGAGCCGGACCGCATCGGTCGGCAGGGCGCCGAGGGTCTCCTCCAGGGTCGGCTCGTCGCTGGGGACGAGCGCGGAGCCGATCGCGTGGAGCTCGCGGGCCACCTCGGCGGCGCTCTGCGGCCGGGCTTCGGGCTCTTTGGCGAGCAGCCGGTAGACCAGGGCCACGAGGCGGGGCGGGAGCCCCGGCCGCAGGGTGTCCAGGCACGGCGGCCGCTCGGAGATCACCTTGGTCAGGGTCGCCAGCGAGTTGGCGCCCTGGAAGGGAGAACTTCCGGTCAGCATCTCGTAGAGGAGGACGCCGAGCGAGAAGAGGTCCGAACGCTCGTCGACCTCGGCCCCTCTCGCCTGCTCGGGGGACATCGCGCGGCAGGTGCCCACCACGGAGCCCGCCGCGGTCAGGGACGGGTCCTCCGCCGGGATTCCGATCGGTTTCGCCAGGCCGAAGTCGAGCACCTTGGCCTCGCGGGCGGGAGTGACCATCACGTTCTCGGCCTTGAGGTCGCGATGGATGAAGCCGGCCGCATGCGCCGCGGCGAGGCCGGAGGCGACCGCCTCCGCCAGGCGGAGGGCGAGCGCCGGATCGAGCGGCCCGGCGCGCAACGCCTCGGCCAGGGTCTCCCCTTCCACGTACTCCATGATGATGCAATCGTCCCCCGCGTGCTTCAGGAGGTCGTAGACCAGCACGATGGCGGGGTGGCGGAGGCCGCCGGCGGCGTGGGCCTCCTGCAACAGGCGCTGCCGCAGGATAGGATTGTCGCTGTCGTGCCGGATCCGCTTGATCGCCACCCACCGGTTCAGCCGGTCGTCCCGCCCCAGGAAGACCTCTCCCATGCCGCCGCGGCTGAGCGCGCGGACGATCCGGTAGGGTCCGATGGGTTCGCTGCTCTCGGGAAGGGGTTGGGGTTCCACCACGCGAGATCTCCTGGAAGCCGGCGCCGGTAGAGAAGAACTTTCTTCATTCTACCTGGAAGAGCCGCCGCCAGCCGCTGTCGCCATCGCGAGGAAAAAGAATCTTTCATACTACGACTAGCCATAGATCTAATTTTTGCGGCGGAGCGAGATGAGAAAAGCTGTTGCCGGGCTCGGCGGCGCCTCCCGCGCGGCCGGCACGCCGCGGCCTGACCGGCTTGGCAAAGGAATCTTTTCCGTCGTCTCGCCGCACCCTTCCCTTGGGAGCCCGCTCCGGGCTTCCACGATCGAAAAGGAGAGACCATGAAGAGATCGACGGCTCTGTACCGGCTCCTGGGGTTCTCATCCTGTTCGGCGCGCTGTTCTCCGGCCGGTGCCGGGTATCGCGTCGCCCGCCGGGGCCACGGACCCCACGACCTGCACCGACTGCCGCATCGGCGGCCTCTGCCGCCCGTGCGAGGACGGCGGCGGTCAGCCCTGCCAGACGCGGGTCTGCTGCGGCGTGACCACCATCACGGTCTGCGGCAACTGCGTCCTCCACTGCGTCCCCCCGCCGTCCTGAGCTTCCTCGATGCGGCGCGGGGGGCCCTGCGAGGCCTCCCGTGCCGCACAATCACCTCTCCCCCAAGGAGGACCCATGTTCCAGGTCGATCAGATGGACCACGTCGAATTCTTCGTCCCCGACCGCGAGGCGGCGGCCCGCTGGTACGCGGCGACGCTGGGGCTCGCGAAGGTCGCCGCGCATGCCGGCTGGGCGGCGGACCCGGGCGGCCCACTGATGATCGGCAGTATCCGCGGCGGCGGCGCCATGCTGGCCCTGTTCGCCGGCGAGCCGCGCGGCGACCGCCCCACCGCCGGCTTCCACCGCGTCGCCTTCCGCGTCGACGGCCCCACCTTCCTCGCCTTCCTGGAGCACGTGAAGGACCATCCGGTTCATGACGACGACGGCCGCGAGCTGCGCGCCGTCGTCCCGAAGAACCTGACCCAGGCCTACTCCTGCTACTTCAACGACCCCTGGGGGCACCGCCTGGAGCTGACCACCTACGACGCGGAGTTCGTGCGGGAGCGGCGGCGCGAGGAGAGGGAATCTCCAGGTGAGTTGGAACCAGGTGATCGGGGGATCCATGGCTCAGCGGCGATGGGCCGAGTTCTCAATTCGCTCGGGGACTCTGTCACTGGCGACTTCATGCTGAACTCAGGTAATTCTGGTCCCGCCTCCCACCCCGCAGTTTCCGCACTCGATTCCAACAAGTTTGTTGTCACATGGTCTGGTTTGGATACCTTGGGTTATGGCCCCTGGATCTGGTACCGGCTCTTCGATGCGGATGGAGCTCCGCTGGGGCCCGAGCAGACTGTCGAGAGTTGTAGCAAAGGTTTCGCGGACTATCCAAGCGTAACCGCGATGCCCGGTGGCGCCTTCGCGGTCGCCTGGAGTCGGTCGCAGGCACAGGAGTCTACTTCTCTCAATTTGATCTTTATGGCAATCCGACGGGAGTGGAAGGTGGCGCCGCACCCGGAAGCACGGGCTGGCCTGTCCTCGAAGGCCTTGACGACTCCACCGGAACTCTTATGCTGACCTTCGGCGTCTTTGGCTCCGATAGCCGGTCTGGAGCCGCAACTGCCAGCGGCAATTCACTGCAAGTGTCTACCTTGAGCTCAAGCTGCCCGTAAGGATTGGAGAGCGATGCAAGTCCAACCGTATGCAGATTCTCGTCGGTGGCGGCTTTCGGATCTCTTCCTTCTGGCAAGCGTCATATTGCTAGGCTTGCCGGCGACGGCGCAGAGCCCCGCGAGCCCGGCTCTCCGCGTGAACGCCCAGCATGAGGGCCATCAGCTCCTCGATAGCCTGGCGGTGACCCCGGACGGCCGGCTCGTCGTGCTCTGGGAGTACATCTCGGTCTTCGGTGGCGAAATCCTCCGTCGCGGCTGCTGCTCCGGGAGTATTCCTCGACTGGCGCGGCAACCGACCCCCTCGTCCTCTATCGGACGACGGTCCCTTGCTGTTTCGAGGGACACGTGACCGCCAACCAGTCTGGAAACATCGTTGCGCTGTTCGAAAAGAACCTCGGAGGCGGGTTTGCGGCTCGTCGCTATGGCTTTTCTCAAGGTCCGACGGCGTTCTGGATATCGACTCCGCCAACGGTTCAGGTCATACCCGAGGGAGTGGCTCTGGTATCCGCGGGCGGCTTTGTTTCGATCTGGCGGAGCGCCAATCAGGGCGCCCGATCAACCCGATTTTCGATCAGGTCTCTTCGGCCGCCGATTCGATCCTGAAGGTCATCCCATGGCCCAGAATTTCACGTCAACACGTATAGACGGAATGATCAGGAGCTTTCAGCGATCGCTATGGCTCGGAACACAGGAGCCTTCATCGTGGTCTGGCAGAGTAGGAATCAAGATGGATCCGGCTGGGGAATCTATGGTCAGCGCTTTTCCGCAAACGGGACAAAGCTCGGCAGTGAATTCCTGATTCCTACAGTTACAACGGGAGACCAGGAAGAAGCCGCCGTGGCAATGGACCCCAAGGGAGACTTCGTGGTTGCCTGGCGTGGTCCAGATGGCGCAAGACCCGAGAGGAACACGATCTATGCCTGCCGCTTTACCGCGGGGGGTGCAAAGATAGGAGACGAATTCAGAGTCACCGCGGCGAGCGACGGGTTCGAAGACGACCCTCAGGTGGCAATCGATCCGAACGGGAATTTCGTGATCTCTTGGGACCATTGGCCGACAGGACTTGTCTATGCTCGGCTCTATCGCGCCGACGGACGACCTGTCAGAGATCCCGTTCAGATTACTTTTTCCCCTGGCCAAGTGCTGCCTCAGCTCGGCTTCGCCGACAACGGGACGTTCGGCGCGGCGTGGACCGACGCGGTGCCGGCGGATTACCTCGAGGACGTCTACGTGCAGCGGTTTTCCGCTTCACCCGGCGAGGAGTTCTGCCTGTTCCGGCGCGGCGAGCTGGTTTGTGACACCGGGCGCACCGGAGGAGATCCGGAGATCCGTTATCCCTTCGGAGGGGAGGCGGGCGAGATCGGGCTTCTGGGAGACATCGACGGGGATGGCCGGGCCGATCTCTGCCTGTTCCGCTCGGACGTGTTCCTCTGTGACACCGGCCACGATTTTGGCGCCTCCGAGACCCGGATTCGATTCGGCCAGGCGGGAGACGTGCCTCTGCTCGGCGACGTGGACGGCGATGGGAGAGCCGATCCGTGCGTCTATCGCGCCGGCCATTTCCTTTGCGACACGGCCCACGACGGCGGCGCCGCCGAGGTCTCGATCGCCTTCGGACAACCCGGCGACGTGCCGCTGCTGGGCGACATCGACGGCGACGGCAAAGCCGATCCCTGTGTCTTCCGGCAGGGTGTGTTCCTCTGTGACACCGGCCACGACGGCAGCGTCACCGTGAGCATCTCCTTCGGCCAAGCGGGCGACGTTCCCCTCCTCGGCGACTTCGACGGCGATGGCCGCGCCGATCCCTGCGTCTATCGCGCCGGCCAGCTCCTCTGCGACACGGCCCACGTCAACGGCGCCGTCGGGGGCACGCTCGTCTTCGGTGCCGGCGGCGGAGCTCCGCTGCTCGGCAACCTCGACGGCCTCTGAGCCGCGGTCGACAAGGGACGGGAGCCCACGGCCCGGATCAGGTGATCCACCCGGTCGTCCGCGACGCCTTCCAGCTGCCGTCGGCGTTCTCTTCGAGCAGGGTCTGCCCGCCCTCCCAGGAGGCGGACCAGACGGCGTAGGCGCGGCGGCCGGAGCGGTCGAAGACGAAGAGCTCGAGGCGCGCGGGGAAGAACGAGCCGAACTTCTTCTCGGCGGCCGCCATCTCCTCGTCGGTGAGCACCACCACGCGCCGCCCCGGGCTGAGCGTGGCGAACAGCGCGCGGTCGGCGACCAGGTAGAGCGTCTTCGGAGCGAGCGGGCTGGCGCCGCCCAGGGTCCCGCCAAGGCCGACGACGTGGCCGAGCGGCTGCGGCCCTCCCGAAACCCCTTCGACCAGCGCCCCGGTGCCCCCCTTCCAGAGGTCGGCGACGAACGCCGCCAGGGCCCGCGCCCGCGCGGTCGGCACCCCGCGCTGGAAGGGGATCGCCGGCAGCGGGTCCACGGCATCCTCCAGGCCGTCGCCGTCCGTGTCCCGCGACTCCGGATCGGTGAGCAGGCGCTCCTCGACGAGATCGGTCAGCCCGTCGCCATCGCTGTCCTGCGCAAGAAGATCGAGGGGAAGGTCGAGATAGAGCCCCTTCGCCGTCCGCTTCGTGGCGAGCGCGACGGGTGGAAAGGTGAGCCTGGACTCGTCGAGCTCCGCGATCTCCACCTCGATCCAGAGATGGCCTGGATGGCCGTCCGCCAGCAGGGGGAGGCCGGAGACCGCCCGCACCACGTACGGCCGGTTGACCCGCAACCCGGTGTACAGCGGAGGGCCCCAGGCCCGCCCGCCGTCGGACGACAGGATCACCCAGTAGGCACCGGCCGACACCTCGCCCGCCGGATCGAGGTCCTGCGAGACCCCGATGGCGACCGCGCTCCCCCCTGGCGCTCGGCGCGGATCATGCCGAAACCGGCCGGCAGCACGACCTCCGCGGCCATCGCCTGCTGGCGCTTCTCGACCTCCTGCCAGGTCAGCTCGATCGGCTGGAGGCCCTGGGGAAGCGGCTTTTCCGCGAAGCGCACGGCCGCGGGCCTGCGCAGCAGGCGGTCCACGGTCGCCGCGGCCGGGTCGGGGCCGAGGACGTCCCGCGCCGCCTCGCGGTCGGCGCGCACCTCATCCGCGAGGTCCTTGTGGAGCTTCGCGATCTCCCCCTGGAGCGCGACGGCCGCGGCCCGCACGCGAGCCGGCGGGCGGCTCGGCTCGGACGGATCGTCGTCGAGGCCGACGTTGTCCACCAGCCCCCTCAGGAAGTACGCGGCGATCGCCGGATATCCCTCCCGCTCGGCCAGGCGGGCCTCCAGCCGCCACCCGATCCCCGCTCCGGGGTCCAGCGAGCTGGCGGCCAGCAGGGCCGTCAGCAGGGCGAACGGATCGTCCGCCGCGGGATGGAGCCAGCGGAGCATCGCCTGACGCGTGGCCTCTCCCGCCTTGCGAGTGGGATCCTTCTCCTGCTCCGCGGCGGAGGGGGGAGCGAGCCGGGCGATGATCTCCGTGGCGGCCTTCGAATCGCCGGTCAGCAGGCAGGCGGCGGCGAGGGGGATCCGCAGGTCCCGCATCCGCTCCTCGAAGGGAAGGCCCTCCGCCTCGGCTTTGACGGTCCCCTCGCCGCCCCGCAGGATGCGGGTGCGGAGCGCGGGGGGCAGCCCCTCGAAGGTGGCGACGGCGGGAGCGGCGAGTCCGGCGTCGAGCTCCGCCGCGAGCCACGCCTCCGCCTCGGCGGTGACGAGGTCCGGGTCGGCCGGCCGCCCCGCTGCCCCCGCCGCGACCTGCCGGTAGGCCTCCTCCCGGAAGGCGATCCGCCACGACGGCTGGGGGACGTCGAAGGCGACCCACTGCCACAACGCCACCGCCTCGGGCCGGACGGCGAGAGCGGCGAGGAGGATCTCGCTGCTGGTCCGCGAGTACCCGTGCTGGGCCAGGCGCCAGGCGAGCCCGGCGGGGTCCGCGCTCCGGGCCACCCGGTCGAGCAGCTCTGGCGACGGAGCCCGGCGCCCCCACTCCCGCGAAGCATAGAACCAGCCCATCTCGTCGCCGATCGACGTCGAGCCCGGCGCCCGATCCAACAAATTGATGAATTCGGATTCAACCCGCCGGACCTCCGCTTCGAACGCCGGCGGGTCGCGGCGCTCCGCGAGCCCCTGCCATTCCGCCAGAGCCGCGGCGAGCCCGGACGCGGCGTCCGCCGGCAGCCCCAGTCTCTTCTGATAGACCGCCGCCAGACGCCGGAGATCGCCGAAGCCCCCATTGCACTTGGCGATCTTGATTGCCGAGGACCCCGACGAATCATCCGAGCACCCCTGGTCCGCGGCGAGGGCCGCTCCGGCGCATCCGAGACCGATCAAACCGGCGAGCGCGAGACGACGCAGTTGCGGCGGGATCCTCATGACGGTCCTCCTCGAGTCGGCGGAAGGAGCGTTTTGCAAGGGCGCCGCCAGGCTTGCAGAGAACGACCCGGAGGAGCGGCCCAGCCGCCGGCCGCTCCCGGGTCCTGGCGAAAGGTCTCGCCCCTGGTCTAGGCCTTCGCTAGCAAGAGTTGCCGACGTAGCCTTCCCAATACGAGCAGCCTAAGCCCGTCGCCTGGGAGCAGTAGAGGTTCACGTCATAGAGATAGACGGAGCTGTCCGACGTCGAGTTGTCGCAGTTCACGGTGTGGGTGTTCTCGTATTTTTTATAGACAAGCTCGTAGTTGTCATACAGGCCCAGCGAGCTGAAGACGTCCTCCAGACAGGACACGCCATAAAAATAGACGTTGACCAGCTCGTACGATTCCGAGGTCGACTGGCTCTTCGGATCGACGCACGTCCACTCCCAGCAGTTGGAGTTGACGCACGAATCGTACTGATCGTTGCACGTGGTGCAGATGATCTCGGTTCCGCACGCTCCCGACCCGAGGCAATCCTGCCGCGCCGCTTCGCAGGAGTCGACGCAGCCTTGATTGAGAGTCCACCCTTCCGACTTGGGGTCGAGCGGCCGGCGCTCTCCGGCGCGCACGCTGCCGGCACCCGCCAGGGTGGGGTCGAGGATTTCGACCTCCGACTTGAGGACGCGCAGCTTGAGGCGGCCTGGCACCTCTCGGCGGCCGGCACCTCTCGGCCGCACCTTGCCCGGCCCTTGGAATGGCGCAAGAAGCCCGCTACTTGATCACCGTCGCGCAGTAGGTGCTGTCTGCCCCGTTCGGTCCGCCGCAGAGGAGGGTCTGGGTGAACTGGCCGGCCTTGCCGAAGTTCTTCGTGCTGTCCGGATAGTCGATCCCATAGTGGAAGCCGCCGGGGCTCTGGGAGTACCAGGGGTAGATGCAGTCCGGCCCGCCATAGGTGGGGCAGGTCAGCAGCACCTCCGCCTTCCCTCCCTGGTCGCTCACCGTCGCCCAGTGCTTCGCCTGCGAGCCGTCGGCGAAGGTCACGCTCTGGATCTGGATCGGCGTGATGCCGGACCAGGTCGCGCCATCGTATGACCCGCAGGCGGGATCGCCCGCGCTGCAGGTCGCGCCGGACGAGGTCGAATAGATCGAGGTGTGGCCGATCTCCCACACGAACGCGATCGGCGCGTCGTTCACGAACCCCCAGCCCAGCGCGTTGCCGAGCGCCTGCGTGCTGTAGGAAGGCATCAGCGGACCATCGGTCGCCGAATTGAGGACGATGGTCCCCTCGTGCCCCGTGGTCACGTCGACCACCGTCACGTGCCAGCCGTCGGCCACCGCGGTCGTGTACCAGTGCACGGTGACCGTGTCGCCGGCGTGCATCACCAGCGGCTTCCTGGGCGATGCGCTGTCGACGAGCATGGCATTGAACACCGCGGTCTCGATGAAATGGCCGGGCTTCTTCCCCGGCACGACGGCGAACACCGGGGAGCAGGCGGTGAAGACATTCGGCGCGTTGCTGACCGCGAACCCGCCCCCCTTGCCGCAGCGGCTGACCAGCGAATCGGGATAGAACTGCAGCTCGACGAACGCCTGCCCGAACTGGCTGGCCGCGTCGTTGACCGGCCCCCCGAACCAGAAGGTCGGCCCGAGCGCCGCCACCGGCACCGCGCCGTCAGCGGGGAGCACCACCGTCCACGTCGCGTCCTGCGCCGAGCCGGGGAGGCTCGACAGCGGATCGAGCTCCGGCTCGTCATGGCCGGTGCAGCCGTTCGCGTAGTCGACCTCGAAGACCCCTTCGATGTAGAGCGGATGGTGCGCGATACAGGTGTCGCCATAGACCGGCGACGCGAGGAGGACGGCGACCGCGGCGACTGCGATCCCCGTCCAGCCGGACGCAAACCCTGAAACTTTCATAGATCCTCCCGTTCGGTTGGAGGGCTGCGGCGGAGCGCACGGCCGGGATGCCGCGACGATCCACCCCTGCCCAGAGGCATTTGAGAGCTTCGGATGCAAGTGACTGGATGGGTCATCTTCCTCCAGCTCTCCCGAAAGTACAAGCCGGAATCGACCTCTCCTTGAAGAGCTGACCCGAGTCAGCGGAGAGCCGGGGCGGTCGGAAGGATTGACGAAGCGTCCAGGCGCTGCGCGGAGCCGCTACGAGGAGCCGGGGAACTCACGCGGCGGTCCGCGGGTGTGCGTGCAGAGCCAGGCGATCGCCACGGACAGCCACGAACGCGGGGGCGAAAATCCCCAGGAAGAGCAGGAGCCCCCGCAGGAGCGCCTCCCCCTTGCTCCTCGCCGCGAAGAAGCACTCCAGGTGACGGCATAGGTGACGACGAAGAATTTGACCAGGGCGCTCACCGTGGGTCGCGGTCTGCGGTCTCTACCGACAGGTCACATTCCCGTCAATCCCTCCGGGTTGCCCTTCCCTGCCCGCCGCCTTAGGATCTCCCGCAGGATTCCCAGGAGACCCATGCCGACCCTGCTGACCGCTCCCACCGGCGAGGCGATGTTCGCGGAAGCGATCGCCCTCGCGCTGCGCGCCTCCCCGGCCGAGCGGGCGGACCTCTTCGAGCGGCTGACCGGCGAGATCGAGGCCCTCACCACGGCCGCGGACTCCGGGCTGCGCCCGTGGACGCGCACCGTCTACGCGGGGACGGACGGCTCGCGGATCTTCCGTGGCACCGAGGGCTCGTCCCTGGTGATCGATCCCACCGGCCGCCTCTGGCGCGCCCGGAGCTACGAGGACTTCGCGACGACCTACACGCTCACCCCCAACTCCTGCGAGATCGCGACGCTCACCCCTTTGTACGCGGAGATGCGGGAGTACGTGCGGCGGGAGGATTGAGGAGTGGTCATCCCCCCCGGAGCGCGATTGGCTCTACCCAGCCGGCGGAGAGAGCGGCAGGATGATCCCCAAGGGGGAGGGCGCGGTGGAGCTCCCGCCCCCGCGAGGAGCTCGCAATGCCGGAACCTGCAGTCCTTTCCGAAACCGCGATCGACCCGGTCCAGGCCTATGTCGATTCCCTCTTCGAAGCCCTCGGCGACCGCGAGCCTTTCGAGGTCCTCGCCGAGACCCCGGCCGCGTTGCGCCGTGCCGTGGCGGGGCTGACCCCGGAGCAGGAAGGGACGCCGGAGGCGCCGGGGAAGTGGTCCGTCCGGCAGGTGGTCCAGCATCTGGCGGATTCCGAGCTGGTCGGCGGCTTCCGCTTCCGCATGGTCCTGGCGCACGAGAGCCCCGAGCTGCCGGCCTACGATCAGGATCGCTGGGCCGGGCGCCTGCGCTACGCGGAGGCCGACCTCTCCACTGCCCTCGAGGATTTCGCCTTCCTGCGCGCCTTGAACCTTCGCCTCCTGCGGCGCGCGACGCCGGACGACCTGCGGCGCGTGATGCGCCACGCCGAGCGGGGGGACGAGCCGCTCGCCCGCATGATCGCCCTCTACGCCGGGCACGACCTCAAGCACCGGGCGCAGATCCGCCGGATCCGGCAGGCGATCGGGGCGCCGCCGGCGGCGGAGTAGCCGCTCTCGCGAATCTCCCGGAAAGGAAACCCGCCCATGCAACGTTCCCGCGCCGCCCTCGCCGCCGCTCTGCTGGCCGCCGTCCTGGGCTCCCTGGCTCCCGCCCATTCGTCGCAGGACAATCCGCAGCCGATGAAGAACGCCAACCTGAAGGGGCTGCACGATTTCGATCTCCGGGTCGGCGACTGGACGGCGCATCACCGCCGCCTGAAGGAGCGCCTCGCCGGCAGCCACGAATGGCAGGAGTTCGACGGCACCTGCTCCTTCTATCCGCTGCTGGGAGGGTGGGCCAACGTGGACGAGAACGTCTTCAAGATGCCCGGCGGCGACTACCGCGGCGTCAGCCTGCGCGCCTACGATCCGAAAACCGGACAATGGGCCATCTGGTGGCTCGACGGCCGCAATCCCTTCGGCGAGCTCGACCCGCCGGTCAAGGGGCATTTCGAGAACGGCATCGGAACCTTTTACGCCGACGACAAGCTGCGCGGAAAACCGATCCGCGTGCGCTTCACCTGGTCAAAAGTCACCCACGACTCCGCCCACTGGGAACAGTCCTTCTCCCCCGACGGCGGCAAGACCTGGGAGCTCAACTGGATCACCGACTTCCGCCGCGTGCCGGGGGCGCACCGGCGGTAGGTCGGGCTTTCCACCGCTCTCTTCCCAATCCCGGACGCCGGCGCCCTCGCCGCGTCCGGGATTTTTTTATCGGGCGGTAACGAACCAGGCGGTCCGCAAGCCTGTTAACATCGGCACCCTAGCCAGCCACGAGAACGGCAGATTTTGAGGGCAGCCCATGTCGACTTTTCAAGGAGACCCCAAATGACCGCACCGTGTCTCGCCCGTCTCGCCCGCAGATCGATCCTCGCCTTCGCCCTCCCCGGCCTCGGCCTGGCCCATGCCGGCACGATCTCGGGTCAGTACGTGATCGGCGGCAAGACGGTCGAGGTGCACGAGGTGGCGGCGTTCCGGGTGCGGGACCAGTTCAACCCGCGGGCTCTCGAGACCTACGTCATGCTGACCGCCAGGCCGGTGGACCGCGCGAAGATCGGCGCGGCGCTCGATCCTTACGCGGTGGCGATCAACGATCCCGCCGTGCGCGACGCCGACTACCTCGCGTTCAGCGTGCGGGCCGGCGGCGAGACGTCGGTGAACGCCAGCGTCGGCGGCGTCCAGTACCTCGACTCTTCGGGCTCGATCATGGGGATGCCCGGCTCGCTGGTCGCCACCTGCCGCGAGAACACGGCGACCCGCATCGCCTGCAGCGTGAAGACGGCGAAGCCCGTCAAGGCGATGAACGGACCGACCTGGTCGATGGACCTCGCTTTCGAATCCGACGTGCTCTCCCGCGCGGCGGGCAAGCCGATGGCGCGCGACGGCGAGGCTCCGGGCAAGGTCTTTCTGGCCCTGCGCGAGGCGGTCGGCGGCAGCGATCTGGCGAAGATCCTGGCGTTCCTGCCGCCGCAGGAGGCCAAGAGCTATCAGGAGGACTGGCGCACCCCGGCCGAGAACCTCGCCGCCGCGAAGGAGATCCTGAACGCCCAGCTGCCGAAGAGCCCCAGGATCACCGGCGGCGAGTGGATGGCCGACGACCACGCGGTGCTCGAGGTCGAAGGGGTGCCGTTCGAAAACAGCCGCATGCTCTACCTCGTCGAGATGCGGCGGATCGACGGGCGCTGGCTCTACGACGGCGCGAGCGTGGCCGGCATGTTTCGCGACGAGCCCAAGAGCCCCAAGTAGCCCAAGTAGCCGCGGGGCCTGCGGGACCTGCCCCGAGGGGCGAAACGCGATGATAATCTCCGGGCTGCCACCGGGCCGGATCATCGCCGGTCCCCAGCCACAAGGAGGTACGCCATGCCGAAGATCCATGAGCTGCTGCTGGCCGAGATCGACCGCGAAGCGGTGTCCACCCGCCGCCTGCTGGAGCGGGTCCCCGAGGGGAAGAACGACTGGAAGCCGCACGAGAAGTCGATGCCGCTCGGCTATCTCGCGGCGCTGGTCGCCACCATGCCGGGGTGGATCGCGGCGATGCTCGAGCAGGACCAGCTCGACGTCACCGCCGCCGGCGAGCACCAGACGCGGGACGTCGCGACCAACCGCGAGCTGCTCGAGCGCTTCGACCACGCCCTCGGCCAGGCGCGCAAGGCGCTCGCCGCCACCACCGACGAGCACCTGATGACCACCTGGAAGATGCTCGCCGGCGGCCACGTGGTCTCCGAGCAGACGCGCTACGTGGCGATCCGCGACGGCGCCATCAATCACCTCGCCCACCACCGCGGACAGCTCACCGTCTACCTGCGCCTCAACGAGGCGCCGATCCCCTCGATCTACGGGCCGACGGCGGACGAAAAAGGTTTCTGAGGATCGCACGGCCATGATGACGATCGGCAACACGCCGCTGGTGCGCCTGGAGGTCCTCCCCGGCGCGGGGAGCGCGGACGTCTTCGTGAAATGGGAAGGGGCCAATCCCACCGGCAGCATGAAAGACCGCATGGCCCTCTCGATGATCGCGGGGGCCGAGGCGCGCGGCGCGCTCCCCGCTGGCGGGAGGGTCGTCGACTTCACCGGCGGCAGCACCGGGAGCTCGCTCGCCATGGTCTGCGCGGCGAAGGGGTACACCGCCCACTTCGTCTCCTCCGACGCCTTCGCCGAGGAGAAGCTGCAGACGATGCGCGCTTTCGGAGCGGAGGTGGAGGTGATTCCGAGCCCCGGCCGCAAGGTGACCCCGGAGCTCTTCCGCGCCGGCATGCGGCGGGTGGCCGAGCTCACCGCCGAGCCCGGCACCTTCTGGACCGATCAGTTCAACAACCCGGACAACCGGGCGGGCTACGCGGCGATGGCCCGCGAGGTCCTCGCGGCGCTCGACGGCCGGCTGGACGAGTTCGTGATGGGGGTCGGCACCGGCGGCTGCTTCTCCGGCAACGCCGAGGTCTACAAGCAGGAGGTCCCCGGCGTGCGCTGCATCGCCCTCGAGCCGGCGGCCTCCCGGGCCCTCTCCGGCCAGGGACCGCTCGGCGGCCACCGCCTCGAAGGGATCGGCCCCGGCTTCGTGACCTCGATCACCCGCCTCGACCTGGCGGACGAGATCGTGGCCGTGACCGACGACGACGCCCTGACCACGGCGCGGCGGCTGGCGCGGGAGGAGGGGATCTTCGGGGGGATCACCTCGGGCGCCAACGTCTGGGCGGCCCTGCGGCGGGCGCGGGAGCTGGGGCCGGGGCGCCGCGTGGTCACCGTGATCTGCGATTCCGGGCTGAAATATCTGCAAGGAGAGCTCTACGGCACGCCTCGAGGGTAGCCGCTCGGGGGGTCCGCAAGGTCCCTGAGGTCGCAGCGAATCTTATTTTGGGCCAGCGATCCTTACGCTGGCTCTGCGATGCTTATTTTTTCGCTGCGATCCTTATTTTGGTCCAGTTAATCTTATTTCGTCTCTGCGATCCTTATTTTGGCTCAGCGATTCTTCCGACGAGCCAGCGATTCTTATCTCGACCCAGCGATGCTTATTTTTCGGCTGCGATGCTTATTTTGTCTCAGCGATTCTTCCAACGGGCCGGCGATGCTTATTTTCCCTCTGCGATCCTTCCGACGGCCCGGCGATTCTTCCAACGTCTCTGCGATCGATCGCTGAGGCGTTGGAAGGATCGCTGCGGCCTGCGCGGGATGGCCCGGACGAGCGGACACAAAAAAGGGGCGTGCCGAAGCACGCCCCGAGACCGAACCTTCGAGAACCCTATTTGGCGGACCCGGATTCGCTCGCCGCCGCCGGATGAGCCCCGGGGGTCGAGGTTCCCGGTGCCGTCGAGGGGGTCGAGGGCGCGGGAATGGGCGCCGGGGTGGGGTTCTCGACCTTCTTGGCCCGCAGCCGGCCGCGGAACGTCTTGACCCGAACTCGACCAGCTTCTCGGACCGGATGCCGTAGTGCTGCTGGAGCGCCTTGCGCAGCAGGCTCGCCAGCCGGTCCCCCTCGATCACCGTGGTGCGCAGCTGCTGCGAGGTGTCCTGCTTGGCCGCGGTGTGAACCGCCTGCTGGGCCGCCTGCGCCTGCCCCTGCGCCAGGCTCGCCGCGAGCTGCGCCCGCAGCGGCTCGAGGTGCGCGAGGTCCGCCGCGTTGGCGGTCAGCATGGTGTTCAGCCGGTCCCAGTCTCCGAACTTCCCCTTGTACGTGCTTTCCTTGGTCATGGTCTTTCTCCTTTGTGGGCCGAGGCCCGAATCTCCAGCGCCTGAAGCGACGCCGGAAAGCTGTCTTCCTCCCGAATCCCCGCCGGTCCCGTCTGGTTCCCATCCAGAGCTCCGGACCGCCGGGGCACCGCTCCATCAATGCTCATACGCTATACACATCGGCATATTTCTGTCAAGACTTTCCTGCTTTTTGCGCCCGCTAGGTGCTGAATCTGCTCGACCAAGACCTTAGATCGGCGAAAAAAGCCTCGCCGCGTTGGCTGCGAGCGATCTCGTCATGCGAATACGATCCGGCAATGCAAAACGTCTAGGGCACCTTAGAAGGTGCTGCCGGCAGGGTCCGCCAATCGGGTGGCACTTCCCAAGAGAGCACTTCCCGAGGGAGTACTGCGGAGGAGGTTCTCCAGTATCATCTGAGTCACGCTGGCCCCTGCACGCGGATTCACCGGAGCGTCCCTGGCGGGCTCGGCACCGGGGGTACTGATGAGAGGGTTCGCATCTCTCGCCGTCGCGTGTCTCACCCTGGCGGCCTGTAGCAAGGTCGCGGAATACAGCGCACCCAGGAAGGCCGTGACGACCGTCCGCACCGCGGCGGCGCTCCAGGCCGACGCGCTGTTCTGGTCCACGTTCCATGGTGGCCGGTACGATCAGATCCAGCCGGCCGTCGAGGCGGAGACGGCCGCCTATCTCTCCGATCCGCACGACGCCGTCTCGGCAGCCCACGTCGGTTGGCTCCACATCTGGCGGCTGGCCGAACGCGTGCGCCACGCGCCAGTTCCCGCCTCGATCACCGACGACGGGCTGCTGGCCCGCCGGTACTTCGACGAAGCGCTGGCGATGAATCCCAAAGAGGCGCGCTATCGCGGTTTTCTCGCCAGCGCGACGCTGGTCGACGGCGGCATCAACCAGGACGAAGCGCTCAAGCGCCGCGGGTATTACATGCTGCTCGACGCGATCAAAGCCTGGCCCGAGTTCAACCTGTTCACCGCAGGCTACGCGCTGAGCGGCCAGCCCGCCCACTCGGATCTCTCGCGAAGGCACTCGACTGGCAATGGAAGGACCTCGACGCCTGTGTCGGCGAGCGCTTGACCGGAAGAATCCGGACCTCGCCAAATACCTGCACCTGGAGACCCGATCCGGTCCCAGCGGGCCTGCTGGAACTCCTGGATCGCGCCGCACAACTTCGAGGGATTCTTCCTGAACATGGGAGACATGCTCGTCAAGGCCGGAGACTGGCAGACCGCCCGGAAGATCTACGCCAGCGCCCGGCTCTCCTCCACCTATGCGAAGTGGCCGTTTCGCGAGGTGCTGGAGGCTCGCATCCGCGACGCGGAGGCAACGTCGCCGCGTTCAATGCGCCGCCGCCCGCCGGGGGCGGCGGCAAACCCCTCATGTTCGATTCAGCTTTCTCCTGCATGGGCTGCCACCAGCAGTGAGGAAGGCGCACCGCTCCCCGCTGCACTCGTGAGCAGGTTCTGTTGATGCGGAGTGAAAGCGATTACGGATTTCCAGCCCCTGGGCGGGCGCCCCACCCGGGGCACCCCGCTCGAGCGTCCTACCAGCGGTCCGCCATTCGGTGGCACTTCCCGAGGCCGGCCGGCTATTGGACGCACGCGTTGGCTACGTTCGACCAGACGTACTGGTAGCCGTAACCGCCGGAGAGGTACGGCTTGGGGATCCACTCGCACCTGTCCATGATGTCCTGTTTGGTTGCGGCCTCGACGGTCTCATGGAAGACGAAGTGCTCCTGGTTCTGCGCGTCCGTCCAGCCCACGACCTGGCAGCCGCTGCAACTCGGATAGGGCTGGATCGAATAGACGGTCATCCCGTGGCTGCCGGAGTAGACCCGCGATAGCAGTCGGCGAGGCTCGGGCCGTCGCACGACGTGCTGCCGCCGCTCGAGGAGTAGGAGGTCGACGGAAGGATGACCTCGTAGATCGTGCTCGAGTTGTATGTGTGGGTGGTCAGATATTTGGTGACCTCGGCCTGGACCTTGGCATCGGTCATGTTGGTCGGCGGCGTCGTGGTGTCGAACCAGTCGGGAGCTCCGCCGCCGAGATTCGTCGGAGCGCTGACCCCATACGTACCGACATGCCGCCACGGCACGCTGCTGCCCAACTGGTCGCGGTATGCTTGCAGCGTACGGGCATACGAGAAATCCGGAGAGGCGGCATTGTTGAAGCTGGCCCAAAGAAGATAAAGACCACTTTCGGATTGAAGATCGGTTGGGTGAGGACCCCGCCGCCGTGGTTCGTCAGGACCGCCTTGGCCGGCAGCCGCGGAACGCCGCGCGCCAGAAGTAGACGACGTGGTCCGCGTCCACGAAAGGCTGGGCCACGCCCTTCTCGAGAGTGGCGCCCTGCGCGCCGACCGCCAGCAGACCGCACGACAGGGCCAATCCGCACTGTAAACCTCTGACCTTCATGTTTGAGTCCTCCTGAGATCAAAGGTGCGCCACGGTGCTGAAACGAGCCGGTCTGCCTGATTGGCGGGCAGAAGGCGGAATCAGTTGATGCGCAGCGAGAAAATGACAGGGAAGGAGCTGGTGTCGCTCCGGCTCACCGCCGCGAGGATCCAGTAGTTGTACTGGGTGAAATCGAAGGCGGTCGAGCTGAAGGAGGCAGCCTTGATTCCCGACGTCGTGCCGCTCGCGACGGAGCAGATCGCCGTGTTGATCCCGGTCGAGATGTCCGTTTGATAGAGAAACGCCGAGACGCTGCCCGTCGCGCTGACCCCTGCGCAACTGAAAGAAAAGGTGGTCCAGGAGGGGTTGGTCTCCGTGGTATTCGCGACGTTGTAGCGCACCTTGAGGAGGGTCGCGGTCGCGCCAGAGGGAAAGGTGAGGCCGGGGCCATTAGTATCGTAAACCGGCGTCCTTGAATCGAGCATGCCACCGGCCGAGGCCACGCTGCTCCAGATGCCGGAAGCTTCGGCCGCGAACGGCAGAACGAGGAATGCTGCGCAAGTCCAGAGGAAGGCGATTTTACGCATTTCAAATCTCCTTTTCGGTTCAGCCCCTTGGGTTCGACAGGATGGATTGCGCTCGGGGTGCTTCCGGGGCGGGGCGCCCCAGGCCACAGGGGCGCCCCAGCCACGGGGCGCCCCGTTGGAAGGCCTCACGGGCAGTAGATGTACCCGCCGACGGCGGCGTTGTACTCCTGGACGATCTGCGCCGGCTGGCCGTTCGGGCAGATCCACGTCTGGGTGCAGCAGGAGGTCGCGATCGTCGTGTGGTACGTGCTGCCGCACAGATAGCAACAGTTGGCACCGGTGCTGCGGGCCGGCAGGCAGGCAGCGCCCAGGACGAGGATCACGGCGAGGACACGGACGAGTTGTTTCATGCAGCCTCCCTTCGAGAGTGGGTGAGGTCGGGCCTCCCAACTTTGACGGGATTCTTCGCCTTCCCCAAAGCGGGTCCTTGGGCGCGCGCCGCCGCCCCAGCCTTTGGCTCCTCCGCTAGCGAGCCACGACGCACGAGCTGGTCTGGTTCGACCAGACGGCCTGATAGGCGTAGCCGCCGGAGAGGAACGGCGCGGGGAACCGGTGGGATTCTCCTGACCTCCTCGCCGGTGGTGTTGTCCCACCAGCCGTTCACGGGGTCGGTCGCGGCCTCGGCGGTCTCGTGGAAGACGAAGTGCTCCTGGTTCTGCACCGAGCGGGATGCAGCCCGTGACCCCACTTGCAGCCGCTGCAGCTCGGATAGGGCTGGATCGTGTAGACGATCGTGCCGGCGGCGCCGCTGGCCGAGCCATGATACGCGCAGTAGGCCAGGCTCGGGCCGCCGCACGACGTGCTCGAGCCGCTCGAGAGTAGGAGGTCGACGGGATCACCACCTCGTAGATCGTGCTGGAGTCGTAGGCATGGCTCGCCAGGTAGCGGTTGACCTCGGCCTGGACTCTGGCGTCCGTCACGTTGGTCGGCGGCGTCGAGGTGTCGAACCAGTCGGGGGTTCCGGCGCCGAGGTTGGACGGAAAGACTCCATACGGCTGGAGAAGCGCCCACGCCGCGGTGCTCCCCAGCTGATTGCGGTACGCCTGCAACGTCCGGGCATACGAAAAATCGGGAGAGGCCGCATTGTTGAAGCTGGGCCCCCAGAAGGCGAAGACCACCTTCGGGTGAGCGATCACCCCGCCGCCATGGTTCGTCAGCATCGACTTGAACGGCAAGCGCGGGGCGCCGCTCGCCAGGGAGTAGACGACGTGGTCCGCGTCCGCGAAGGGCATCTCCGCCCGCTTCTTGAGGGTGGCGCCCTGCGCGGAAACCGCCAGCAGACCGCACGACAGGGCCAATCCGCACTGCAAGCCTCTGACCTTCATGTTTGAGTCCTCCCTGAGATCAAAGGTGCGCGGCGACGCCGAAACGGGCCGCAGCCTGTTTCGGCCCCCGTGCCGCGCGCGTCCGCCCCTCAGGAGCTTCCCCAGAGCATTGACGAGGTTTTTGAACCGGCATACTGTCGAAGCGGGTGAATCCAAAAGTCGATCGGCCAATCGGAAGAAAATCTCTCCGATCCAGAAAAGGAGCCAGGGGATGAGCAGCACCTTCGTGAAAAGGTCCAGTCCACGGCTTCAAGGGGTGTCGCTCTCGCTGTGGCTCGCCGCCGCCTCGATCCTGACCGGCACCGAGGCCCTCGCCGCGCCCCCCTCCTGCCGCACCGTGCAGGGCACGGCGAGCCTCCACCCCGTGCCCGCGCCGGACTGCCAGTCCCCGGTGGAGATCTGCGGCCAGGGAGCCTTCGCCGGAGGGCTCCGGGGGCACTACGCCTCCATGCTCTTCACCCTGACGGAGACCGCCGACACCGCGGTCACGCAAGTCTCCCTGTTCACGGCCGAGACCACGATCCCCGCGGCGCGGGTCGGCAACTGGCGGGGAACGCTCGTGCTCAAGGAGGCCGGCTCCTTCCACACCGCGGGCGCCGGGGAATTTGCCGAGCTCTACTCCGCGGCCGGCGGCACGGGGGATTTCGCCAACGCCACGGGCGTGCTCAAGGCGACGGGAAACTTCGTCGACGGGATCGGCGGCAGCATCGCCTATCAAGGGCAGATCTGCGTTCCGTGAGGCGTCCGGAAGATCCGGCGCAAGGCCACCCCCCTGGGCCGCGGCTTCAGTTGAAGGCCGTGGCGGCCGCGCGGAGGCTCTCGTACTCGCCGACCGCCTGCCGCAGCTTGCCGGAGATGTAGGCGACGACGACGAAGAGGACGGCGAGCCCGATCGCGCCGTCGGCCAGGCGGCCGAGCACGCCCAGGAAGGCGAGGAGCCCCAGCAGGGGGCCGGGCATCATGCGGACCTTGCTGTTCTCCTGCAGGAAGCTGGTGAGCTTCATCGGCCACTTGAAGAGCCAGAAAAGGTTGTAGAACGGGATGAAGTGGTAGCCCACCGCCTGGCCCGGGGTGATTGGATAGCTCGGCTCGCCCGCGACGCGGGGCGAGATCTGGCGCAGGATGGTGTGGAACCGCTGGATGCAGGTGAGCCAGTAGATCGCTCCCGCGAGGGAGAGCACCACGAGGGCCAGGCTGAGGCCCGGCGAGTCACCGTTTTCCGCGAAGAGCACCTCCACGGCCAGCAGGGCGAACGCCATCGCGAAGCCGATCCAGGTCTTGCGGAGGGGCGGCACCGGCTCGGCACTGAAGGCCGGGCCCTCCCCGCGCATCTCGGAATTCAGATCCAGCATGGTCAGACTCATCCGTCCCGTCCTTTCTGTTTCCGCCGGCGGTCCCCGGGGTGGCCGCGCGAGCGCACCGGCGCCGGAGATGGGCTCGGCGGAGTCTCCTTCTCGCGCGGCGATCCTTCGTGGCTGGGATGCTCATTTTGTCACGATTGTTGGTAGCATGATGCATGATTCCCGAGGACAAGCCAGGGCGCCCGGAACGCGACGAGACGGATGAGAGCCTGCGGAGCGAGCGGCAGAAGACGGACCACGCTCTCCTGGTGAAGCGGGAGTCTCTCGAAAAGGATGCCGACGCGGTCGTCGATCGGGCTCGGGAGATCGCCGACGGCGTGTTGAGTGAGGCGCGCGGCAAGGCCGACCAGAGGTCGGATCAGGAGGAGTTGCCGGGCGCAGACCGCGAAGCCGTCGGCGAGGAGAGAGCGGCCGAGGACGCGGCTCTCAAGAGCGAGCGGGCGGCCGCGGACGAGAGCCTCGGCCTCGAACGCGAGGAGTACGCCCTCGCGCTGCGCAGGCTCCTGCCGCTGGAGAGAGAGAAGACCGACAGGTATCTGCTGACCGAACGCGCACGTTCCGATTTCGCCATCTCCAACCGGGACGACTTCCTGGGCATTGTCAGTCACGACTTGCGAAACCTGCTGCAGGGAATCGTAGTGAACACCGACCTGCTCTCGGCCCGAGCCGCGGGCGATGAGAAAGGCCCGCCGATCCTCGCGGGCCTGAAACGGATCGAACGGTACGCCGCCCGCATGACCCGGTTGATCGGAGACCTGATCGACGTCACCAGCATCGATGCCGGCAAGCTCGCGGTGAGCCCCTCGAGCCAGGATCTGTGCGCCTTGGTTGCCGAGGCGGTGGCGACCTTCGAGCCGGTCGCCGCCGCGAAGAGAATTGCTCTCGTCGCGCAGAGCCCCGAACCCTCCATCCTGGCGGATTTCGATCACGACCGGATCCTGCAGGTCCTCGCCAACCTGCTCACGAATGCGATCAAATTCAGCCCCGAGGGGTGCACGATCTCGATTCGCGTCGAACCCGCCGAAGGCAAGGCCCTGGTCTGCGTCGGGGACAGCGGACCGGGCATCTCCCCCAACATGCTGGAGTTGATCTTCGAACGGTTCTGGCAAGCCGGAAAGGACGATCGACGAGGCCTGGGTCTTGGCCTTTACATCTCCCGGTGCATCGTCGAGGCCCACGGCGGGACGATCTGGGCCGAGAGCACCACGGGCGAGGGAAGCCGGTTGTCATTCACCCTTCCCACCACGCCTGGATAGCTCGCGGGGAGGGGATGGGCCACGGCCCCGGCCCGGCCACCCTTCGGGTGGCACCTGGGCCTCATTTGATGCGGATGATGCGGTGTGAGGAGAGGACGGGGAAAGAGTTGCTCATGGGCGCCCCGCGATCAGGCGCCGGAGCGAGCCGGCCGGGCCGGCGAGCGCTCCGTCCCTGGTAGAATGACCGGGACGATCGCCGTCCATGATCCCCTACGAAAATCATCTCGCCTCGCTGCGGCCGGATGCCGTGGCGCGCAAGGTGCTCCTGGTGAGCACGGCGGTCACGCTCGCCCTCTACATGATCCCCTATGGCCGGTACCTCGCACGGCCGCTGCTGCTGCTCTCCACGCTGGCCCACGAGATGGGGCACGGACTCACGGCCCTGCTGCTCGGCGGCAGCTTCCGGCGCCTCGCGATCTGGCCCAGCGGAGCCGGGCTCGCCGATCTCGACCTCGCCGGCTTCGGCAGGATCCGGCAGGGCCTGACCCTGGCCGGCGGGCTGGTGGGGCCCTCGGTGGCGGCGGCGCTCTGCTTCGCGCTGGGGAAGACCGGCCAGGGGGCCCGCTGGTGCCTGCTCGGGCTGGGGCTCCTCCTCCTTGCCGCCGAGATCCTGGTGATCCGCAATCTTTTCGGTTTCTGCTTCGCCGGCGTGATCGCCGCCGGTTGCCTGTACGTCGGCGCCCGCTGCTCGCCGCAGGTCGCGCAATGGGTGGTCGTCTTCCTGGCCGTCCAGCTCGCCCTGAGCGTCTTCTCCCGCGCCGATTATCTGTTCACGAAGACCGCCGCCAATCCGTCGGGAATCTACCCCTCCGATGTCCTCCAGATGCAATACGCGCTCTTCCTGCCCTACTGGTTCTGGGGAATCGTCTGCGGCGCGTTCGCGGGGATGGCCCTCCTCTACGGAATCCGGACCTTCTGGGGGCGGTAAACGCCGGCAAGGGCGCGGAGCCGATGACAGGCAACCGGCATCTGCCTTGCAGGATTGGAGGTGCAAGGGCGGGGCGTACCCTCCTGCCAGGAAATCACATCAAGGAGACTTGAGCCATGCCGACGACAACGACTTCAACGACTGACGTGAACGCCCTCAACGCACTGCTCCGGGGCGAGATGTCAGCGATCGAAACCTACCGCCAGGCCCTGGAGAAGGCCGGGACCGAACCCGGCGCCCAGGACCTCCACCGCTTTGCCAAGGACCACCGGGACGCGGCCGACCAGCTCTGGCGGCACGTCGAGCAGCACGGCGGCAAGCCCTCGGAGGGCTCCGGCGCCTGGGGCTCGTGGGCCAAGACGGTGGAGGGCACGGCCAAGCTGTTCGGCAACGCCGCCGCGCTCAAGGCCCTCAAGGAGGGGGAGGAGCACGGCCTCAAGGACTACCAGAGCGCGCTCGACAACAAGGACATGGCGCCCGAGTGCCTGACGCTCATCCGTGGCCTGATCGCCAAGCAGAGCGAGCACATCGCCGGGCTCGACCGCCTGATCGCCCAGGCTTGACGGACGGGGCCCCCGATCCCTGTCGAGCCCTGGCTCCGGTTGGCCGCCCGCGGGGGAGGCCGCCGGAGCCAGGGGATACCTTCCCTTCCAGATCCGCCGCCGCTCCGCCACTCGGGTGGCACCTCCCCACCTCCCCGGAGCTCAGGGTGCGTCCGTCGCCGGCCGCGCGTAGGACTCGAGGTAGCCGCAACGCACGCAGCGAAGGGTCTCGACGCGACGGATCTTCCGGCCCGCCATCTTCGTCCCCGTCCAGAACGATGACTTCGGCTCCCCCTCCGCCCACTCGGAGGGAGCCACCGACCCATAGGTATGATCGACCAGAAAACCGTTCTCCATGGCACCGCCGCACTTCGGACAGATCGACTCGCTCATCCGTTTCCTCCGATCCAAGAGACCCTGGACCGCAGCCAGGGCTCCGTCGCGGTCCGAGCATAAGGGTGAGAGCTGCCCTCGACAAGGCTCCGAGCGTTCGGTTTATCGGTGCCGGCAGCCAGTTTCATCGCGACGAGGTGCTCAGGCGGGGCCACGGGAATCCTTTCGAACTGATCGTCCTGCGCTTCGGCAGCGCGAATGGCGTCGAGGTAGAGGGGCTGCAAGTTACCCCATTCCTCACTCGATCGATCGATGAAATCAGTCCGAATCCCCTGTTTCGAGATTCTTGCATTGACGCCGCCGATCGTGAGCTGTGACACCTCGGCGTCGGTTTGGTGAAGGACTTCGAGAATCGAGGGGATGCTGACCTGGGCGGCACTTCCCCGGCACTGCACCCTCCCCGGCACTTCCCCACTTCCCCGGGCACTCCCCGCCTGTGCACTGCGCCACCCGGGCCAGGAGGTCCGGGCGGCGCGCTCTTCATGCCGAGGCGGTGCAGATCAGGCAGACGGTATTCGGGCAGAGGGTGTTGGTGGGGCAACCGGGTTTGAGGGTATTGCAGGCGGCGGCCGACGCGCCTCCAACGACCCCGGCGAGCACCGGAGCCTCCAGAGCGCAGAGAGTTTCGCGATGCAGCTTCAGACGTTTCGGCAGACGGACCTGGTTCTTCATCGATTCCTCCTGAGGATCGCGGTCTGAGGCTTCCCGGCAAGGGCGGAGCGAGACGCCACCCGCCGGGGCGGTCCTCCAGACTACATCCGATTTTCCGGGCCGGCGAGATGCCGTTCCACCAGTTCCGCGAGTGCGGCGGGCACCTCGGGAAAATCAGCCTTCACCACGGACCGACCTCCTCGGCGCCCGGGCCTCCCTGGAAGACGCGCAAGCCGCTGAGGTCGACCTGCCGCGGTTGACAGCTCGGCTCAAATCTAACTAAATTGCCGGCAGCCTAAAACGTATCGAGGCTGGCCGGCCGCTTCCCGGCCGGCGACAACCCACGCCCTGAGAGAGGAGTGTGTACGTGAAACTTACGAGAATCAGCTCCCACGTTTCGAGATTTGCCCTGCTTGGACTTTTGCTGGCCGGCGGCGCTGCAAGGGCCACCGAATCGATCTGCTTCGACTGGAGCGTCACGACGAGCGGCACCGTCGACGTCGACGCCAGCGCCTCGACGGGGAGCATCAGCAACTACGTGTGGGCGTGGGGGGACGGTTCCTACCAGCTGCCAGCGACCAGCCCGACGAAGAGCCATGCCTATACCTCGCCTCCCCCTTACGACTCGACCATCGAGCTGTTCATCAACTTCACGAGCGGAGACGTCGGCACCGCCTCCTGCGACACCTGGCCCTGGGTTCCGCCCTCCGGTCCGACACCGCCGACCAGCGGGACCTGCTGCGGCACGATCTGCCCCGCTGAAGGGTGCTCGCCGGAGGGCTGACGCGCCACGATCCGGGCGGAGGTTGGGAGCGGCTCGCAAACCCTTATCCGGTAGGGCTCAAAAAATTTCGCGGTCGCTTTTACGTCTTATCTGGGGCATGAGCAGAAAACTTCGCTTCATCCCAGCCCCAGGCGCCCTGGTCGAGGTCACCGACCGGACGCTCCACAGCCGCTTCCTCCTCCGCCCCGGCCCGCAGCTCGACCCGATCATCGTCGGGGCCCTCGTCCGGGCGCGGCGCCGCTACCCCGTGCGCATCTGCGGCTTCACCTTCCTCTCCTCCCACTTCCACCTGATCCTCGAGGTCGCCGACGCCCGGCAGCTCTCCGGATTCATGGGCCACTTCACCTCGAAGATCGCCCGCGAGATCGGGCGGATCACCGGCTGGCGGGAGAAGATCTTCGGGCGGCGCTACCAGGCGATCCTGATCAGCGAGGAGGAAGCCGCGCTGGGACCTGGCACCTCCTTGGCAGCCCACCTCCTTGGACCCAGACCCAGCTCATCCAGGAAGGCAGAGTTGTGAGCAATACACCATGCTGTAGCCCGCACAGCGACAAACACTGTAACAGTCGAAGTTTTTGCAGACGTCGCCCTCTCCACCAGAGGATGCAGCTCGGGAGGTAGAGACCCCAGAGACCGTAGCAGCCACGGCGAAGAGGATCATCACGAAGAGTTTCGAGATTTTACGCATAGGTACCCTTTCTCTGACGCGATCAATAGTGTCCGGCACCGTGAAGGCTACCACGCGACTTCCATCAAACAAGGCGACGACTCCACTTGGTCGTTCCATCTCCAGCGTTCGAGGCCCAGGGTGACGCCCTCCGGCACTCCCCGGCTTCGGCACTTCGCGGCACCTCCGAGAGCATAAGAGTCCTTTGCAAACCCTTATCCGGCGGGGCTCGAAAAGTTTCGGGCTCGTTTTACGTCTTCTCTGAGGCATGAGCAGAAAACTTCGCTTCATCCCAGCCCCAGGCGCCCTGGTCGAGGTGACCGACCGGACGCTCCACAGCCGCTTTCTCCTCCGCCCCGGCCCGCAGCTCAACCCGATCATCGTCGGAGCCCTCGTCCGGGCGCAGCGCCGCTACCCGGTGCGCCTCTGCGGCTTCACCTTCCTCTCTTCCCACTTTCACCTGATCCTCGAGGTCTCCGACGCCCGCCAGCTCTCTGGATTCATGGGCCACTTCACCTCGAAGATCGCCCGCGAGATCGGGCGGATCACCGGCTGGCGGGAGAAGATCTTCGGGCGGCGCTACCAGGCGATCCTGATCAGCGAGGAGGAAGCCGCGCAGATCGAGCGCCTGAAGTACGTCCTCAGCAACGGGGTCAAGGAAGGGCTCGTCGAGCACCCGCAGGATTGGCCCGGCGTCCACTGCGTCCAAGCCCTGACGGAGGGGAAGGTCCTGGAAGGCTGGTGGTTCGACCGCACCCAGGAGTACCGCGCCCGCCGCCGCGGGGAGGACGTCGGCCCCTTCCAGTATGCGACCCGCGAGACCCTGGAGCTCGACCCTCTTCCCTGCTGGAAGCAGCTGACGCCGGAGCAGAGGCAACGGCGAGCCGCCGCCCTGGTGGCGGAGGTCGACGCGGAGGCCGCCGACCACCGGGAGCGCACCGGAGCCCAGCCCCTCGGCCCCGAGGCGATCCTGGCCCAAAATCCCCTGAGCCAACCCGCCAGGCCGAAGAAGTCTCCCGCGCCCGCCGTCCATGCCGCCACGAAAGCCGTCCGCCGCGAACTGCGGAACGCCTACTTCACCTTCGTCGCCACCTACCGTGACGCCGCCGAGAAGCTCCGCGCGGGGAAGCGCGACGCGCCGTTCCCGATGGGGTGCTTCCCTCCGGCGTTGCCCTTCGTGGGAGGTTGACGCCTTCTGACGGTCGGGACTTGAATCTCCTGGATCTTCGGATCTCAGCTGGCGCCGCTTGCGGCGCCCCATCCGGGGTGAGGTGTGTCCGCCGATCGCCTTCGACAGCCAAATTCAAGCCATGCCGCCCCCAGACCCTCTGCGCAGCGCCTTGGCGACGTTCAAGAAGCGGTCACCCGCCCCCGCCGAAGCGCATTCTCTTCCCCATCGACAGCAAATCCGGCCGCCCTCGCGCCGCCGACCGCTTCGCGGTTCGCCACTTGGGTGGCACCTCCTTGGCAGCACCTCCTTGGCACCTCCTTGGGCACCACCTCCTTGGGCACTGGCTGGCCTCCTTGGCCACCTCCTTGGCATGGGGTACTGCCTTGCCGAAAGGCGTGCGCGGGCGTAAAATGACCAGAATGACCAATTCGAAGTACGGAAGGAGTGATCGTGGCTCCGAGCGCTAAGGCCTGGACCCTTGCCGATGCCAAGGCTCACCTGAGCGAAGTCGTGGAGAGCGCCTTGAAGAAGGGGCCCCAGATCATTACCCGGCACGGCCGGAATGCCGTGGTCGTCGTTGCCGCCGACGAGTGGGAGCGGAAGACGCAACGCCAGGGGACGCTCGCCGACTTCTTCGCCGCCTCGCCGTTGCGAGAGTCGGAGCTGGACCTCGAGCGCGTGCAGGACGGCCCGCGCGATCTCGACCTATGAGCTTCCTGCTCGATACCAACGTCGTTTCGGAGTGGGTCAAGCCGACACCCGACGCTAACGTAGTCCGCTGGTTGAGCGAAGTCGACGAGGATCAGGTCTACCTCAGCGTCGCTTCGCTGGCGGAGATTCGTCGAGGGATCGAGCTGATGGCAGCCGGCAGGCGTCGTGACCGCTTGGCTGATTGGCTGCTGCGGGAACTCCCCGCCCGTTTCGAAGGGCGCATCCTGGAGATCGACCGCCGCATCGCCGAGAGTTGGGGAGTCGTCATGGCTCGTGGTCACAAAGCTGGGCTCAACCTCAGTTCCCTTGACGCCTTCTTCGCCGCCACCGCAGAGGTCCACCGATCGACGCTGGTCACCCGCAATGTCCAACACTTCGAAAGGCTGGGCATCCTTCTCCTGAACCCGTGGCAAGGCCGCTAGCGCCGGGTTCGCCACTTGGGTGGCACCTCCTTGGGCACTTCCCCGGACTCAAGGACAGGGAAGGGCAGAAGTATCGCCTACCGGCGTGCTCAGGTGACCGACGGCGTTCGAATAGGTTCGAGTGGCTCCGGTCTGGGTGTCCGTGATGTTGACAGTCCAGCCCTGGTCGGTCAGGCCGCCTATGTAGACCCAGAATTTGTTATTGAGTGTGCAGGCGTTCAGCATCTTAAGTCCCATCTCGAAATTGGTGGAGCTGAAGAACCAGAAGAAGGCTGACTCATCGTTCTCTGCACGCGAGCCCGCGAAGCTCATTACGTTACCAGCACCGCTGGTGCTGTTCGTCCGATAGGAAACTTTTACCTGGAAGCGGCTGTTGAGGAGGCAAGCGGTGCTGCTGTCGCGCGTGCAGGAGGTGCTCGAGGGAGTTGAGCCAGATAAATTAATACGCGCGAGGCTTCCCGAACCACTGAGAGACAGATCGAGATGATCTGAGAAGGAACCCGTCGTGAGCGGAGAAAAATTTATGTTGAACTTCAACATCTTACCTGCACTCAAGAATGCAGGCAGTGCCACGGGAGTGCCCGCAGTAGCACAAGGTGATCCTACATCGATCAAACTATAGTTGAATGCCTGGAATGGGGAAGAAATCGCATGAGTGAGACTGTAAGTGCCTGAACGCGAGGGATTACAGGGGCCTCCATCGAAATCTGCGATACAGAGTGTCCAGCACGAGGAGGCGGTTAGCCCGGGCGACGTATCGGGGAACTTGTAGGTGAATCCCACATCTTTACCGCTCGCCGCCGACGGTTCCATTCCAAAGCTTGCCCCTTGCGCAAGGACCACACTTGTCGGCAGGAAGACAACGGAGAACGCCAAGGTTGCCAAGAGTACCCTCAATTTCGCCTCCTTTAGGGCATAGAAGCCGGTTGATGATGTCGTGCGACAGGCAGAAAATCAGGGAGCGGCCAGCCTGTAGAACTTGCCGCCTGTCATGTCCTTCACGATTAACGCGATTTCTCGGAGCCGATCGGACCTTCTGGATACTTCGAGCCCCATAAGCATCCTCAGGTTTGGCCCGGCGTCCACTGCGTTCAAGCCCTGACGGAGGGGAAAGTCCTGGAAGGCTGGTGGTTCGACCGCACCCAGGAGTACCGCGCCCGCCGCTGCGGGGAGGACGTCGGCCCCTTCCAGTACGCGACCCGCGAGACCCTGGAGCTCGCCCCCCTTCCCTGCTGGAAGCACCTGACCCTGGAGCAGAGGCAGCGACGGGCCGCCGTGCTGGTGGCGGAGATCGACGCGGAAGCCGCCGAGCTGCACCTCCTTGGCCTCCTTCGTGTTGTGCTGTCACCGAGCGCCTCAAGATTCGCCACTTGGGTGGCACCTCCTTGGAGGTGGCGGAGGTCGACGCGGAGGCCGCCGACCACCGGGAGCGCACCGGAGCCCAGCCCCTCGGCCCCGAGGCGATCCTCGCCCAAAACCCCCTGAGCCAACCCGCCAAGATCAAGAAGTCGCCAGCGCCTGCCGTCCACGCCGCCACGAAAGCCGTCCGCCGCGAGCTCCGGAACGCCTACTTCACCTTCGTCGCCGCTTACCGTGACGCCGCCGAGAAGCTGCGCGCCGGGAAGCGCGACACGCCGTTCCCGATGGGGTGCTTCCCTCCGGCCTTGCCCTTCGTGGGAGGTTGACGCCTTCTGACGGTCGGGACTTGAATCTCCTGGATCTTCGGATCTCAGCTGGCGCCGCTTGCGGCGCCCCATCCGGGGTGAGGTGTGTCCGCCGATCGCCTTCGACAGCCAAATTCAAGTCATGCCGCCCCCAGACCCTCTGCGCAGCGCCTTGGCGACGTTCAAGAAGCGGTCACCCGCCCCCGCCGAAGCGCATTCTCTTCCCCATCGCCAGCAAATCCGGCCGCCCTCGCGCCGCCGACCGCTTCGCGGTTCGCCACTTGGGTGGCACCTCCTTGGGCGAGCGCTTCGAGGTTCTCCACTTGGGTGGCACCTCCTTGGCACCTCCTTGGCCGCACCTCCTTGGCCTGGGGCACTGGGGCACCGCCTTGGGCACCTCCTTGGCCTCCTTTGCCACCTCCTTGGCCTCCTTGGCCTGGCTGTCAGCTCCCGCAGGTGCCTCCTTGGGCAATGCTATGGTCTCACTGCTTACGCCGTGCTCCCATAACCGGTTGACATCCAGAGCTGGGTGGGCCAAGCTTTCAAGTGAAGAGATTAAAAGACTTGGGAGCCATGTCCAAATCGCCGTCGCCTGAAAGCTTGGCCCCATCGTGGTACTGGATAATCTGGCAGACCCTTGAGTGATACGGCGACGTGGAGGTTAGCCAGACGAACAGCTTGCGCCCGGGAGTGTTGTCCTACAAAACTGAACAAGGCCATGTTGTAGGCCCAGGAAGGCCAAGGCATAATCCGTGAGTAGCCAAATTGTACTGCGTTTTCTAGAGGCAGGTCTCATTGACGTCGGCGGGGATGACGCCAAGCTTGAGAAGCTTCGGGATACAGCGTCTGATCTCTCGGCTGTGCTGAAGAAGAAGCCTTCTAAGACCATCCCGTTTAGCCTCATCGCCTTCGATCCAGATGCTCCCACCGAAGATCCGGTGATCAAGGAGGCAGTTGACGCGCTCCAGAAGCGCTGGCCCACCTACGTAAATACCTTCTCTAGGACGCCCGTTTCAGTGCTACGGGCCGTCTTGCTAGATGCACTCGTTCAGGCGGCCGGCGAGAACGACAAGATCGGTACTGCCTTTATAATGTTGGCCCGTAATGCGCTCCCGTTCATGGAGGCGGGCAACGAGGAGGCGATCTGGGCCACCGCCATCCAGGACATCGAGAAGCACGTCGACGCCCAAGCAGAAGCCGAGTGGGCGACGCCCGAGACGATCAATGTGCGGGCAATGAACTTCCAGCCGCCGGCCGCGATCGAGGTCAGCCGACAGCAGGTGAGCATAGACCAGGCCGGGCTAGCGAAGAAGTTCGAAGCCGCCGCCGGCCCGAACACCCCAAAGGGTGCCACCGGCGGGAATCAGTATTGGCCGCAGAGTAACGCCGAACACTGGCTTATGACGTTCGGAAGCCGGATGGCGGCCGCCATTACGGAAGCGCTCACTCTTGTGGCGGAGACTTCCGAGACCACGCCCATCGACCTGTCGGGCCCATTGAAAAGCCTCGCACAGGCCGTGTCGACTCATGTAGATGAGACGCTGAAGGCGGTGAGCGAAGCGACAGTTGGTCTGCAGCGCCGCACTAACCTGATCTGGTGGAAGGAAACGCTCTACTCGCCGAGCGCTCGGATGAGCTACCGCTCCATGCCAGCCGCCACGGCGGCAGCATTGATGGCCCTCGACCTGCACAGGCAGGTGCCCACGCTCTCGCCGGCAAGCGTGGCGGCGTTCCTGCACGAGACGGTCTTGAGTCTACCCGCCCTCGACGTAGCTGAGAGCCGGTCTATCCGCGATCTCCTGACGGAAGCTGCGAGCTCCGACCATCTCGCGCCCTTGCGGCAAGCAGCCTCTGAGGTAGTCCCTGAGCCGCTTGGCCGGGGGCCGATCCTCGGTCTCATCGGATACGGGGCCAACCGACCGCCGCTCGATGAGCGCGAGTTCCGGCGCCTGATTGGCGTGCCACCGAGTACGGCGTTGACGGTGCCAGAATGGGCGACCTGGATTTTCCGGGAGCTACAGGCGACGCGCGCAACGCAAGAGGGCAACGAGTCGAAGAAGCGAGGTCGCAAGACCTGATGACCTGCTCGCGCCCCACCTGCTTCGCCCCCGAAACGACCTGTGACTTAGGCTTTCTCGACCGGTCAAAGTGCCTGGCCTGGAAAGGACATACCCAAGTGTCGGGTGGGCAAAATGAAGTAGCTAGCGACGAACTGCTGCTGCCCTGGTCGGGGAGCGCCTTAGGACTCGCTGATCTCGGCTTCGTTGCGGGCCGCCGAAAGCCACTCGTCGTCGGCATTGCCGGGCCTCAGAATGCAGGCAAAACGACGTTGCTGGCGTCGTGGTACCTGCTAGTCGGCCGAGGCTTGGTCGGCGAGGAAAAGCGCCGTTTTGCAGGATCATATTCACTGGCAGGCTGGGAGGCCGTGGCCAATGCGCTGCGGTGGGCGCCCGGGCAGCAGCCGAGCTTTCCGCCACACACCACCAGCCGAGGCGGGCGCGCGCCCGGCTTACTCCATCTCGCGTTCAGAGACGCCGAAGGCCAAGCGCGTGATTATCTCTTCACAGACGCTCCTGGTGAGTGGTTTCACAGATGGGCCGTGAACCGGGAGTCCCTCGACGGCGAAGGCGCTCGCTGGGTGTCCGAGCACGCCGATGTCTTCCTGCTGATCGCCGACCGTGAAGCTCTCTCGGGTCCCAGCAAGGGCTCAGCTCGCGGTTCCCTGCAACTCCTTGCTCAGCGCTTGGCCGCCGAACGCGCGGTCCGCAAAGTGGCGCTCGTCTGGACCAAGTCTGACGTTTCACTTCGCGCCGGAGATGGAAACTGCGGTCCATCAAGCGGTATTCGGCCCAATGCCGGATGCCATGGAGTTCTCGGTGAGCGTCGTACCGAGCCCTGGAGGGGCATCTGACAAGGGCCAGGGTCTCATCGAGCTTCTCAATTGGACGCTGGAAGTGCGGCACGAGCGGCTGTCCTTGCCCCAGGCCATAGCCACCAGTGCCGACCCGCTCTTCATGTTCGGCGCAAGGTGACCATGCGAATCAACGGCACTTCGATTCTGCTCATTGGTGAGGCAGGCGTCGGCAAAACGCATTACGGAGCCCAACTCCTGAAGCGGCTGATGAAGGGCGATGGCTTACTTCGGATGGACGGAGCGGCTACCAATCTGGAGCCCTTCGAGGCCGCAATGGAGCGCCTCAACGAGGGTATGGCGGCGGATCACACTGCAACTACTACCTACGTCGAGAGTGTATGGCCGATCGCCGATGCCGGCGGCACCAAGGCAGATCTCGTATGGCCCGATTATGGCGGCGAGCAAGTCAAAGCCATGTCGTCAACCCGCCGCATCCCTTCTGCATGGCGTGCGCGCGTGCTCTCCGCGCCAGCTTGGCTCCTACTCGTCCGCCTTCAGCAGACCCGCGTTGGCGACGACATTTTCTCGCGCCCGCTGAGCGAGTTTAAGGGAGCGGGTAGCGACAACCGGGAGGTACAGGTCTCCGATCAGGCCAGGCTAATCGAATTCCTCCAAATGCTCCTCTACATTCGCGGCGCAGTGAGCATCGAACCCCTCCAGAGCCCTGCCCTGAGCGTGCTGCTGAGCTGCTGGGACGAGCTAGGCACGGAGGATCGGCCGGCTGCAGTCTTGCAGCAACGGCTCCCTATGTTCGCGAGCTTTGTGGCGAGCACATGGGCCGCCCCCTTAGTGCTTGGTCTCTCCGCGCTCGAGCGACCGCTCCATGCTCGCAGTCCCGACTCTGAGTATGCCGCCCGGGGACCAGAGCAGTTTGGCTATATCGTCCTGCCCGATGGAGTGCGCTCGGCTGACCTCACGCTGCCAATCCAGCACCTGCTCGCTGGCGGCCCTGAACCTTAATCGGCGGCAGCATGAAAGTCGAGCAGGCGATCTACGGTGAGGTTCTTGGAGGGCACGCCCTTCGGCGGGCGAGCGATCGCAGCAAAGTGTCTGCCGAGCTTACGCCGCGTCTCGATCTGCCCGACACTGCGCCACCGGGCGCCAATTGGTCGCCCTTCCTGAGCGGCTTCCCGCATGGTGACAGGTACGTCCTCGCGCGCACCTTCTCCGATCCCGCCGCGACCCGAGCGGGGATGGTCTTGTCCCATGCCGTGATTGCGCCGCTGGACGAGGTAACGACGACGGCGGATCTGCGACAGCTACTCGCCTTACTGATCGCCACTCCTGAAGCACCCGAAACGTTGGAAGCGCTCGAAGTCTCTACCTCTACCGAACAGCCTCCGCTCGCTGTCGACTTGGTGGCGACCGCGGTAGCCCTCACCAATCGCGGGGCCGGCCCGGTGGTTCGGATCGGGTGTCAGGATTTCGAAGACTTACTGGTTTCACTATGGTTTTATCTTTGGCCAGAGCTTCGGAACAGATTCGCGTTTCGGCTTAGCTTCGGGCCCCAGGATCTGGTCGAGGTGCCCAAGCCCTCACTCGTGTGCACACCGACGGAACTGGCCGCCCGATGGACTGGACACCGTATCCTCGAGCCCAGGAGCCCGAAGACCATCTCGCGAGCCGCCGCGCTCCTTAGCGGAGGGGCAGAAGGGGACCCTCTCCTTGACTTCGCGCGTGCGATCGGCGCGCGAATCGACCATATCGACGACTTGTCGCTCCTCGAGCGAGCCTACGAGCTCCAGTTGATCTCAACACCCACTTTCGACGAGTGCGTCGCCGTCCTCCGCTTGGTCGAGCGGCTCTCTGCCGATTCCACTACGGGCTTGGCAGGCAAGACAATACTGACTGAAAAGCTCATATCCCGTCTGCCCGAGGCGACAGTATGTGACATCGTCCTTCTACGCAACCTCGGTACCGAGGCACTGCCCGGGACGGAAATCATATGGGCCGGTCTTCGAGCATGGGCCACGACCAACCAATTCACTCAGGCCGATGACGAGCTCATGCTGTCCGCAATCGACGACGCTACATCCATGACAGCCGCGATCCCGGCTTGGCGCGAGGCACTCCTCGGTGGAATAGCCGATGCGTCACGCACAAAATCCTCGCCGTTCCCAGCCGCGTTCTGGCGGTGGGCAGACGCGCGGCCCGGCACGCTGATCGCCTTGGCCGATAACCTGCCCGCCACTCGCGAATTCGAGGCACGGCTAGCCGACGCCGTGCCTAGAAGTCTGCGCCGACTTGCTGGCGACGCCGTTATGGAACTCGCCCTAACCAAACGCTGGCTTCGCCTCCACGGTTCCGCGGCCGGTGCGACACTCGTTCCCCTCGAAGCGGTCCGACGGCAGCTATCCGTAGATACTGATTCCGCAAACATGGGCGGCGTGCGAGCTGCTCTGTTTCGGACGACACCGGCGCAAGTACTCGACATCGCGCTAAAGGTGCCAGACGCCCGTGTCCTGCAGCTTGCAGCTGAGGAGGTCGCGCGGAAGCCAGAACTGCTGAAGCATGCCGACTTCCGCGACGCCTCGGTCCAGGACGTTTGGGCGCTTGCGCTGACCACCAACGCGGATGCATGGAGAGGTCCGGCCGATCCACAGAAGGCTTTTACCGCCGTTATCGATGAGTTCATCCAAGGCCGATCGGCCAACTTCGATCTACTCGCTGCGCTGTCCTTGGCGCCTGTAGCCGACCTCGGCGATTACCCGCGCCGCGCCGAAGTCTGGGATCGGGTAGGCAGCCCTGCCCGTGACAACCTACTGAAGGCAACTGCCGCCGGATGGCTTAGGCGCGCCACGTCGGAGGCCGTTCCGTATTCTCCCGATCGGGAACTCCAGGCCGTTCTACTCGCCGATGATGCCTTAGATCGGACCCTGCTCCATACCGACATCGGTGCGGCCGTTCGGACCGTCTCCGCGTTATCCGGATACGACGAAACTCGCTTCCTGCGCTGGTTGGCGGACATCGCAGCGTCGCGTCACGCCTTGGCAGCGATCGATGCTGAGGCGCTCGGCAGTGTGATACTCGAGCGACACTGGCAACGAGCAGTGGACGACACTGTCAATCGTACGAGGGCGGGTCGGCACGATTTAAAACCGGCGCTCCGCATCTGCCATAAGATGATCGGCATCGTTTCCCGCTGGTGGCTTGGCGTGTCGCCCGTATCTTACGATGAGAAATGGCAGGTTCTGGAAGATCTCGCGGCCGACCTCTACCCGACCGGGCCGGACTACAACGAGCTGTGGGATCGCGCCGGAGGGCGACAGGCTGACCTGCAAGGTCACGGGAATGGCCGCGCCCGCTGGCACAATGCGATCGGGCAGATCCGTCATGGCAAGGGACCACGCGCGGCCCAGCTGCTCTGGGAGATGTACCATGAACACCCGCGGAACGAACAAGTCCGGAGGCTGGCTGCCGACCCAGACTTCGAGGGTGGCTAAGGGGAGCACAGGCCGGAAGTTGACCAATGAATGCACGTAAGCAAAGCGATACCGCCAAGAAAGCGGGATTCCCGAGCGGGTACGCCCTCGTAGTAGCCGTCGCGGCCTACCCGAAGGCCACGCCCTTGCCGGCCGCGGTCCTAAACGATGCTCGCGAAATCGCGGCCGTGCTGACATCACCAGCTCACTGCGGCTACAACCCCATCAATGTCACTTTGTTGCTGGATGCGCAAGGCACGCTTGACGCGCTCCGCCGAGAGCTCGCGGTACTCGCGACTCGCACCAAATCCGACGACACCGTCATGATCTTCTTCTCCGGCCACGGCGCACGCCTCGGCGACCCAGCGAACCCGGAGAGCGCCCTCATACCTTTTGACTACGATCCGGCAAATGTAGATTCGACGCTTCTGTCGGAAGCAGAGTTCTCCGACGCTCTCGCTCGCATCACGGCTCAGCGCCTCGTAGTGCTGATCGATGCATGCCATTCCGGCGGGGCTGGCAGCTTCAAAGCCGGTGACGACATCGAGCTTCCCAAGCTTGGGTTTAGCGAGAAGTCTCTGGACCGCCTTGCGAAGGGCGCCGGCCGCGTCCTCATAGCGTCGTCCCGGGCGTCTGAGGCCTCTCTCGTGCTTCCGGGAGCCACGAACAGCTTGTTCACGCAGCACCTCGTCGACGCCTTGCGCGGGGGTGCCCGCACGCACGGTGATGGCCTGATCCGTATCTTCGAGGTCTTCAACCACGTGGCCGAGAAGGTCTGCAGTTCAGCGCCCGGACGTCAGCACCCAATTTTCAAAGCAAGTGATCTAGAGAACAACTTCGCGGTCGCGCTCGATCGTGGAGGAATGAAGAGCGCTGGGGACACCAACGCGAGTGATGCCTCGCCCGACTCTTGGCGCAAGCTTGAGGATGTCCTTGCCGACCTCTACCCTGCCGGCCCGCAGGATCAGGATATATGGGCGCGCGCCGGTGGTGACCTATCGCGCCTTCGGCTGGCTGGCACCGGGCGAGCGAACTGGTTCGCAGCGCTTCGGACGCTCAGGCAAGGAGGCGGTGGCGCAGGAATCATACAAAAAACCCTCGTTAAAGCCGCGCTGGAAGACTTTCCTCAACACTCAGAGCTTCTCAAGCTGCTGGTTAGTCCGACTGGAGATAGCATATGAGGTGTTCTTTTCAGCTTCAATCGCGGCCGGCGCTATAAGCGCGATCGTGGTCAGCGCTCTTTAATTGCCAAAGAGATCTCGACGGTCATCTGGGTTATAGGTCCGTTCATGGGGCGCCCTTCAAACCCTATGAATACCATGCGGGCTTGGCCCCTACGGCCGAGGTTCGGTAATAAAAAAGGCCGCCGTCCGAAGACGGCGGCCTTGGGAAAATGTTCCGACCTGAACCCTACCCCTACCGCCCACCCCAAAACACCGCCGCCGTCCGCCCCGGAACCGAGAACCCTCCGAGCGTCTTGTTGAAGCTCGAGGCCCGCTCCACGGGGTCGACGGAAATCTGCTGCAGAGGATGCAGCGTCATCTTCACCCCCTGGAAGTCGGTGAGGTTGAAGGTCTGGGTGGTCTTGGTGGCGTTGAAGACCACGACGACGCGCTTGTGGGCGGGGTCGATCGTGCCGGCGTCGTCCTGGAGGCTCATGACGATGAGGCCGGGGGTCTGGGTGGGGCCGGTGTTGTAGAAGCGGAGGTGGCTCTGGACGTCGGCGGCGGTGCGCAGGCGGAAGAGCGGGGAGCTGCGGCGGATGGCCAGGGTCTCGAGGAAGTGGGCGTAGGCCTTGAGAATCTGCAGCGTGCCGGCCTTGAGGGCGGGGTTCGCGAGCAGGGGGCCCTGGATCGGCCAGTTGGCCTGGTTGTCCGGCGCGGGGGGGAGGCCGACGCCCCAGTTGTTCGAGGCGTAGGTGAAGTCCAGCTTGTTGAACCAGTCGCCCGAGTTGTAGCTGTTGCGGTCCAGACTCTTCGAGCGCAGGAGCTCGACGCCGGCGTGGTAGAACGGAATCCCCTGACCGAAGCCGAGGAGGCTCATGCCGAGGTTCTGCATGCGCACGCGGTCCTCGACGGTGTCCGCGGGGGCGGCCTTCACCTGGATGGCATCCCACAGGGTGTCGTTGTCGTGCGCCTCGATGTAGCTGATGACCTCCTGCGGGTCGGCGGTGTAGCCGGCCGGCTGGCCGTTGTAGTCGATCTGGCTGGCGGCGACCAGGTTGCCGTTGCGGTCGACGAGCTGGTAGTTGGCGAGGCCGCCGGCGAGGCCGGTCTTCACCCAGTCGGTCTCCTGGAGGAGCTTGGCGCGCTGGTCGGCGGCCGTCCCCTGGTTGGTGGCGTTCGGGTCGGTGAAGAGGCCGGTCAGGAAGCCCTGCTCCTGGATGCCGCTGAACGGACCGCCGCCGCGCACGCCGTCGCGGATGCGGTCGCTGAAGGTGCCGACGCCGGTGCCGGCCATGTTCGCCTGGGTGGCGTTGACGCCGCGGGCGTTGTTGGCCACCTCGCCGAAGTTCCACCCCTCGCCGTAGAGGTAGATCTTGGTGCCGTCCACCCCGGAATTGGCGACGGTGAGGGCGTTGAGGGTGGTGCGGAGCTTCACGATGTTCCGCTTCATGTGGTGCCCCATGAGGTCGAAGCGGAAGCCGTCCACCTTGTACTGCTTCGCCCAGGTGACCACCGAGTCGATGAGGAGCTTCTCCATCATGTTGAGCTCGGAGGCGGTGTTCTGGCAGCAGGAGCTGGTCTCGATGTTGCCGTCGCCGTCGAGCCGGTGGTAGTAGCCGGGGACGATGCGGTCGAGCACCGAGTGGTCGTTCTGCCCGGCGGCGCTGGTGTGGTTGTAGACGACGTCCATCACCACGCGCAGGCCGGAGTCGTTGAGCGACTTGACCATCTGGCGGAACTCGAGGATGCGGGTCGGGCCGTCGGGGTTGGTCGAGTAGCTCCCCTCGGGGACCGTGTAGTGCCAGGGGTCGTACCCCCAGTTGAAGGGGTCGGCGTTCGCCACGGCGAGCACCCGGGCCTGCTGCTCCTGGGAATCGGGCGGGAAGCTCGCGAGGTTGCCGGCCGGCTGCTGCCAGGTCGACTTGTCCTCGTTGATCGAGGAGATGTCGAAGGAGGGGAGCAGGTGGACGTGGGTGAGGCCGGCGATGGCCAGGGTCTTCAGGTGGACCATGCCGAACGACAGCGGCAGGGTGAACGCCTTGAAGGTCCCCTTGTAGGCGGCGGGGACGCTGGGGTCGTTGGCCGAGAAGTCGCGGACGTGGAGCTCGTAGAGGGTGATGTCCTCCGGAGCGTCGAGGCGCGGCTTGGCGTAGGTGTCCCAGCCGGCGGGCTTCCAGGTGGCGTCGGCGAGGTCGACGATCTGGGTGCGCTGGCTGTTCTGCGACAGGCTCACCGAGTAGGGATCGGTGACCAGGTTGGTCTCGACGTGGCCGGTCGCGCGGACGTAGACGTTCACCTCGTAGGTGAAGTACTTGCCATACCAGCTCGAGGGGCCGGTGACGCTCCAGACGCCGGTCGCCGGGTCGACGGTCATCGGGACGACGGTCGCCGCCGTGGCCGGGTTCGAGTCGTTGAACAGGTGGAGCTGGACCGAGGTCGCGGTCGGCGCCCAGACGCGGAGGGTCGGGACATGCCCCGCAGCGAAGGTGGCGCCGAGCGGGCCGTTGTAGGTGTAGCGGTCGTCGAGGACCCCCTGGATCTGGAGGCCGGTGGCGTCGACCAGGGTGCCGCCGGCGTCCTTGGCGTCGACCGCGATCTGCCCCTTGAGGGCGGCGGGGACCTCGGCGAGCCGGGCGGCCGGGACGTGGAAGGCGAGGTAGCCCGCGATCTGGGGGAACTTGTCCCTGACGGCGGCGGAGAGGCCGGCCGGGTCCCAGGTCAGCGGGATGGCGGTGCCGCCGGTGACGCCGCCAGGATCGAGGGTCATGGCGCCGTTCGGGTCGTAGTGCAGGCTGACGTTCCAGGCGGCCACCCCGGAAGAAGCGGCGCCCGGGTTCCAGGCGACGGTGTCCGCCGTGACCCAGTAGGCTTGAGTCCGGCCGAGGTTCCCCTTGGGGGCGCCGCTGGCGCTGACGGTCAGCACGTGGGTGGTCGCGTTGTAGGAGAAGAACATCTCCACGCAGGCCTGGGGGACCGTGAAGGCGATGTTGGCGCCGTTGAGGGCGCCGCCGGCGCCGTAGTTTTCGTCCCAGCTCTCATGGATCGCGGCCTTTACCTCATAGTTGCCGGGCGGGATGGCGGTGGTCGAGAAGGTGTAGACCCCGTCGCCGTCCGGATCCTCGAGCCAGGAGCGCAGGCAGTCCGGCTGCCAGTCCCCCGGGCAGCCGAGGAAGTGCTGGAAGCTCCCCGCCGCCGTGGCGATCACGGCGTTCCTGTCGCTGGTCACCCAGTGCGTCGCATCATCGTAATAGAACTTGACGGCGGACGGCGAGGCGAGCGAGAAGGCGAGGTTGGCGCCTCCTGCCTGCGCGTTGGCGCCGTAGTTGACGTCCCAGGTGTCGTTCAGGGCCGCCTTGTACTCCCAGGCGCCGGTGGGGATCGTGAAGGTCCCCTGCCAGACGCCGTCGGTCGAGTCATAGGCGAGGTGGGTGTTGGCGCAGCCGGGCTGCCAGTCGTCGGAGCAGCCGAGCTCGGACTGGAAGCTGCCGGGGATGGTGACGCTCGCCGGCTGCGCGGCGGGGCCGCTCGTGCCGGCGGCGATGGTCAGCACGTGGGTGCCCGCGTTGTAGGTGAAGACGGTCGCGGCGCAGTCGGTGGCGACCGTGAAGGCGATGTTGGCGCCGTTCGCGGCGCCGCCGGCGCCGTAGTTCTCGGTCCAGCTCTCGTTGATGGCGACCTTCGCCTCGTAGCTGCCGGCCGGGATCGCACGGGTGGTGAAGGTATAGATGCCGTCGCCGTCCGGGTCCTGGAGCCAGGAGCGCAGGCAGTCCGGCTGCCAGTCACCGGAGCAGCCCAGGAAGTGCTGGAAGCTGCCGGGGGCGACGGCGATCACTGCGTTCTGGTTGCTGGTGATCCAGTGGGTCTGGTGCGAGTAGTAGAACTTGACGGCGGTGGGGTTCGCCAGGTTCAGGTTGATGTTGCCGCCGTTCTCGACGGCGTTGGCGCCGTAATTCTCCGTCCAGCCGTCGTTCAAGGCCGCCTTGTACTGGAAGGCGCCGGCCGGGACGTTGAACGTCCCCTGCCAGACGTCGTCCGACGCGTCGTAGGTCAGATGGGTGTTCGCGCAGTCGGGCATCCAGTCGGCGGTACACCCCAGCTCGGACTGCAGGTCGCCGGCGACCGTCACCGACTGCGGCGAGGGGGTGTTGGCGTGCAGCGCGGCCGGGAGCAGGGAGAGAAACGCGAGGGCGAGGACCAGGGGCTTGGACATCGGAACCTCCTCAGCACAGAACCTTGAGAAGAACCTTGAGACGTCAAGGAATTAGCAGTTTAGCGCTTTTCCTGGGAGCGCCGGCGCTCCCAGGGTCGGCCTGCCTGGAGGAAAGGGCCAACCCAGGGTGCTAAACTGAGCATCGAAAACCGAGACTCCGCGAGCGCGTAATTCTGTTACCGTACCGTCCGCGGAGAAAGGATGGCATCCATGGCGGCGATTCCTCTCCAACGCGATATCCACTACCCGGAATCCGACGGGGAGCCGATGGCGGAGACCGAGATCCATCTCGATGTCACGATCGACCTGATCCAGGGGTTGCGGCGCCGCTATCGCGACGATGCGAACGTCTACGTGGTGGGGGACATGTTCCTCTACTACGTCCAGGGCGATCCCCGCTCGGTCGTGTCGCCCGACGTCTTCCTGGTCCACGGCGTGCCGAAGACCCCCCGGCGGCGGATCTACAAGCTCTGGGAAGAAGGGAAGGCGCCGAGCCTGGTGATCGAGGTCACCTCGGACAGCACCCGCGACGAGGACGTCCGGAAGAAGAAAGCCATCTACGAGAGCTTGGGAATCGAGGAGTACTTCCTGTTCGATCCGCTGGGGGACTACCTGAAGCCGCGGCTGCAAGGATACCGGCTCGCCGGAGGGCGGTATCAGCGGCTGCCGGCCGATCCGGACGGAGCTCTGCGCAGCCTGACGACCGGGCTGATCCTGCAGCCGGAGGGTCCGGGGCTGCGGCTGGTGGATGCGGAGACGGGGGAGCCCGTTCCTTGGGCGGTGGAGCTCGAGGACAGGCTGCGGGCGGCCGAGGCCGAGATCGCACGGCTACGGCAAGGCTGAGCGTTCGGTCCTTTCCTGGGAGCGCCGGCGTCCCGCCGGCTTCTAACTTGGCTTTTAAGTTTTTTGGTGAGTAGCCGGCGGGACGCCGGCGCTCCCAGGGGCGGCCTGCCTGGAGGAAAGGGCCAACCCTTGTAGGGACGCCAGGCTGTATCCTTCTCAGACAATACGTTAGACTCCCCGCTTCTCCGGCGGCCTCGCGGCCCCGGACGGCCGATCCCGTCCCGATCCCATGCCCGAACCGGCTCTCCGCCCCGCTCCGGCCGCGTCGACCCGCGCCTGGTTTCCCCGGCTCGCCCTGGCGGCCGGGGCGCTGCTGCTCTTCTTCGGCAGCCTGGGGAGCTATCCCCTGCTCGAGCCGGACGAGGGGCGGTACGCGGAGATCCCCCGCGAGATGCTGGCGAGCGGCGACTTCGTGTCGCCCCACCTCAACGGGGTGCTCTATTTCGAGAAGCCCCCCCTCTACTACTGGCTGAACGCGGCGGCGCTCTCGCTGCCGGGGAATCCGGCCCTCCTCGCCCGGCTTTTCGGAGCGCTCTTCGGCCTGGCGGGGGTCGGCCTCGCGTGGGTGCTCGGCAATTCGATCGGCGGCAGTTTTCCAGGAAAAAGCCAAAAGACCGGCCTCCTCGCGGCGCTCGTCCTCGGCAGCTCGCCGCTCTGGCTGGCGCTGTCGCGGGCCAACATCCTCGACATGGCGCTGACCTTCTTCCTCTCGGCGGCGCTGACCTGCTTCTGGCTGGCGCAGAGCAAAGCGAGAGGCGAGCCGGGGGAGAGGCTGCTCTGGTACGGGATGTTCGCCGCCGCGGCGCTCGCCACCCTGACCAAGGGGCTGGTCGGCTTCGTGCTGCCGGGGGCGGTGATCTTTTTCTACCTCCTCTTCGCCTGGCGGTGGACCCTGCTGCGGCGGGTGCCGTGGGTCGGGGGGATCCTGCTCTTCCTGACGATCGCCCTCCCCTGGCACGTGCTCGCGGCGCGGCGCAACCCGGACTTCCTCTGGTTCTACTTCGTCCACGAGCACTTCCTGCGCTACGCGACCCCCGAGGCGAAGCGGCAGGCGCCAGCGTGGTTCTTCGTCGCCATCCTGGCCGTTGGCCTGGTCCCCTGGTCGGGGGTGATCCCGGCGGCGGCGCGGATGTTCCGCCGCGGGGCTCGGCCCGGAGGCGGGAAGCTGCGCGACGAGCGCCCGGGGCTGATCTTCCTCGCCTGCTGGGCGGGGTTCATCTTCCTCTTCTTCTCGGCCTCGCAGTCGAAGCTGGTGCCGTACATCCTGCCGGCGGTGCCGCCGCTGGCGGTGCTGATCGCCCTGGCGCTGGCGGAAGCCGAGACGGAGCCTCGCGTCGGCGCGTGGTCGCGCGCCGGACGGGCCGTGGGGTCGCTGCTGCTCGCGGTGCTCGCCGCGGCGATGCTCGTGGTCTCGCTCGGGCAGGTGAAGCAGGCCTCGGCGGTGGTCCTGCCGGACGTCGCGGCCATCGCCTTTCCCGCGACGGTGGCGGCGCTCTTCTCGGCCGTGCTCTGGGGGCGGAACCGATTGCGCAACCTGGCGGCGCTGGCGATCGCCCCGGCGCTGCTGGTGATCGGCCTGGTGTCGCTGGCGCCGCGGGCCGCGCAACGGCTGAGCGCGGCCCCCCTCGCCCGCAGCCTGGCGAAGACTCTCCGGCCCGGGGACGAGGTCTACTCCTATCGCTGCTATCCTCAGACCCTGCCGGTATACCTCGGGCGGCAGATCGGCGTCGCCGCGTACCAGGGAGAGCTGGCGTTCGGCATCGGGCATCTGCCCCCCGCGGAACGCGCGCGGCGCTTCCCCACGGCGGCGGAATTCCGGCCCCTCTGGGATTCGGGCCGCACCGTCTATCTGGTGCTCGAGGCGGAGAAGCTCCCCGCGATGGTGCGCGACGGCCTCGCGCCGGGGCCGGTGCTGGAGCGGGGCGAGAAGTATCTTCTGATGATCAATCATCCGCCGCAGCCGCGGCCGCCGCGGGTGCAGGGGACCCTGGAGGATTCATGACCGGACCGTTCGTGAAGCGCGACACCTTCCTGCCGTTCTCCCGGCCGACCATCCGGCAGGTGGAGATCGACGAGGTCGTCGATACCCTGCGCTCGGGGTGGATCACCACCGGCCCCAAGGCCGAGCGCTTCGAGAAGGCGTTCGCCGTCTACGTGGGGGCGCCGGAGGTGCTCGCCGTCTCCTCGGCGACCGGCGGCCTGCACATCGGCCTGATCGGGCTGGGGTTGAAGCCGGGCGACGAGGTGATCATCACCACGATGACCTGGGCCTCCACCTCCAACATGGTCGAGGCGCTGGGCGGCACCACGGTCTTCGTGGAGATCGACCCCGACACCCTGCAGATCGACCCGGCGGCGGTCGAGGCGGCGGTCACCCCGCGGACGGTGGGGATCATCCCCGTCCACTTCGGCGGCGCGCCGTGCGACATGGACCCGCTGCTCGCCATCGCCAGGAAGCACGGTCTGTGGATCTTCGAGGACGCCGCCCACGGGGTGGGGACGCTCTACAAGGGGAAGCACGTCGGCCTGTTCGACCGGCTGGCCGCCTTCTCCTTCCATCCGATCAAGAACATGACGACCGGCGAGGGGGGGATGCTCACCCTCACCGACCCGGCCCTGGCGCGGACGCTGCGCGCGCTGCGCTTCCACGGCCTCGAGAAGCAGGCCTGGAACCGCTACGCCGAGGGGGGGACGCCGCAGGTGGAGATCGTGCTCCCCGGCTTCAAGTACAACTTCATGGACATCCAGGCGGCGCTCGGCATCCACCAGCTCGCCTCGGTCGACGAGTTCAACGCCCGGCGGATCGAGCTCGCCGCCCTCTACCACGAGCTGTTCGCCGAGGTGCCGGAGATCGGACGGCCGGGGATCCCCGCCTACGACCACTTCCACACCTGGCACCTCTATGTGGTGAAAGTCCTCGACGAGGCACGGATCAAGCGCGACGACTTCATGGCGGCGCTACGCGCCCGGAACGTCGGCACCGGCCTCCACTTCCGCGCCGTGCACACGCAGCCGTACTACGCGCAGAAATACCCCGGGGTGGTGGGCACGCTGCCGAAGGCCGAGTGGGCGTCGGAGCGCATCTGCTCCCTCCCCCTCTTCCCCGAGATGACCGAGGACGACGTGCGCTACGTGGTCGCCGCGATCCAGGACGTGCTGGCGCATGCCAGGGGCTGAGCATCCGATGAACCCGCCGATGGACCTGCGCGACGCCATGGCCGAGACGATCGCCCTGCCGGCGCGCCCCGCGCCGGCGACGCCGTACATCTCGGTGGTGATCCCGGTCTACAACGAGGAGGCGAACCTGCCGGAGCTGCTCGAGCGGATCGCCGCCACGATGGGGGCGCTCGGCCGGCCCTACGAGGTGGTGCTGGTCAACGACGGCAGCCGCGACGGCTCGCTGCGCCTGCTGCAGGCGGCGGCGGCGCGCGACCCGCGGGTCGTGGTGGTCGACTTCAACCGCAACTACGGCCAGCACGCGGCGGTCTTCGCGGGGTTCGAGGTGTGCACGGGGGAGATCGTGGTCACCATCGACGCCGACCTCCAGAACCCGCCGGAGGAGATCCCCAAGCTGGTCGCCAAGATGGAGGAGGGGTTCGACGTCGTGGGGTCGATCCGCATCCAGCGCCAGGACACCCTGCTGCGCCGGGTGGCCTCGAAGCTGGTCAACCGGATGACGGCGCTGACCACCGGCGTCGAGCTCTCGGACTACGGCTGCATGCTGCGGGCGTACCGCCGCCCGGTGGTCAAGATGCTCGCCGCCTCGCGAGAGATCTCGACCTTCATCCCGGTGCTCGCCGACCTCTTCGCCGGGCGGGTGACCGAGATCCCGGTAGCGCACAGCGAGCGCAAGCACGGCGAGAGCAAGTACAGCCTGTGGGCGCTGGTGCGTCTCCAGTTCGACCTGATGACCAGCTTCTCGGTGCTGCCGCTGCGCTTCACCATGGGGTTTGGGGTGGTGATGGCCGCCGCCTCGATGCTGGTCGCCCTGGTGCTGATCGCCGGCCGGCTGATCTGGGGGCAGGCGTGGGCAGTGTCGGGGGTGTTCACCCTCTTCGCCCTGGTCTTCGTCTTCCTCGGCGTCCAGCTCTTCGCCATCGGCCTGCTCGGCGAGTACGTGGGGCGGACCTACCAGGAGGTGCGCCACCGCCCGCGCTACGTGATCCGCCAGGTGATCCGCGGCGGGGTCCCGCAGATGCCGCAGTTGCCGCAGTTGCCGGAGCGGGCCGGATGAGCGGAACGATGGGAAAGCGGGTGGTCCTCCTCGGCTACCACACCATGGGATGCCTGGGGTTCGACGCCCTGCGCCGCCACGGCTACGAGGTGGCGGCGGTGCTCACCCATCCGGACGACCCCCACGAGGAGATCTGGTGGGACTCGCTCGCCGCGCGGGCCGAACGCGCGGGGGTGCCGGTGCACACTCCGGAATCCTCGAAGGGGGAGGAATTCCAGGATCTGGTCGCCTCCTATGCGCCGGATTTCCTGTTCTCCTTCTACTACCGCTTCATGATCCCCCCGGCGGTGCTGGAGCTGGCGCCCCGCGGCGCCTTGAACCTCCACGGCTCGCTGCTGCCGCGCTACCGCGGCCGGGCGCCGGTGAACTGGGTGCTGGTCGAGGGGGAGACGGAGACCGGGGTGAGCCTCCACTACATGGTGGCGAAGCCGGACGCCGGCGATCTCGTCGATCAGGAGCGGGTGGCGATCGATCCGGCGGACACCGCCTTCACCCTCTACGGCAAGCTCGAGGCCGCCGCCACCGTGGTGCTCGACCGCGCCCTGCCGGCGCTGGCGAACGATTTCGCAGACACGGCGCGGCCGGTGCCGCTCGACTTGTCCCAGGGCTCCTATCGCGGCGGCAGGAAGCCCGCCGACGGGCAGATCGACTGGAGCTGGCCGGCGCGGCGGATCTATGATCTGGTGCGCGGCGTCACCCATCCGTACCCCGGGGCGTTCACCACCCTCGGCGGCCGCCGGCTCCTGGTCTGGTGGGCGCTGGCGGTGGAAACGGCTCGATCCGCTGCTCCGGGTACTGTGCTCAGCGTCGACCCCGAGGGGATCACCGTGGCGGCCGGCGACGGCGCCGTGCGCCTCATCACCCTACAGCTCGCAGGGCAGCCCGAGCTGCCCGCTGTCTCTCTGGCGCTCGCCGCGGGCCTCACCGCCGGCGCGCGCCTCGGCTCCTGACGGAGGTTCCATGAAAGTTCTCATCCTCGGCGTCAACGGCTTCATCGGCAATGCCTTGACCCACCGCATCATCACCACCACCGACTGGCACGTCTACGGGATGGACCTCTCCTCCTCGAAGCTCGAGCACTCGCTCGGCCATCCCCAGTTCCACTTCATCGAGGGGGACATCACGATCAACAAGGAGTGGATCGAGTACCACGTCAAGAAGTGCGACGTGGTGCTGCCGCTGGTCGCCATCGCCACCCCGGCGACCTACGTCAAGGAGCCGCTGCGCGTCTTCGAGCTCGATTTCGAGGAGAACCTGCGGATCGTGCGCCACGTCGTGAAGTACCACCGGCGGCTGATCTTCCCCTCGACCTCCGAGGTCTACGGCATGTGCCCGGACCCGGAGTTCGACGAGAGCTCGAGCCCGCTGGTCTACGGGCCGATCGACAAGCAGCGCTGGATCTACGCCTGCTCGAAGCAGCTGATGGACCGCGTGATCGCCGCCTACGGCCAGCAGGAGGGGCTGCAGTACACCTGCTTCCGCCCGTTCAACTGGATCGGCCCGAAGCTCGACGACATCGACGCCGCCAAGGAGGGGTCGTCGCGCGTGCTCACCCAGTTCATCGTCAACCTGGTGACCGGCGAGCCGATCCGCCTGGTCGACGGCGGCGAGCAGAAGCGCTGCTTCACCTGGGTCGAGGACGGCATCGACGGGCTGATGCGGATCATCGAGAACCCCGGCGGCGTCTGCGACGGGCAGATCTTCAACCTCGGCAACCCCTTCAACGAGTGCTCGGTGGCGGACCTCGCCGCCAAGCTGGCGAAGATCCACGACGCCCACCGCGACGACCTCGACGTCTTCTATCCCTCGCGCCTGGAGGCGGTGAGTGCCGAGGGGTACTTCGGCAAGGGGTACCAGGACATGGTGGCGCGCAAGCCGGCGATCAAGAAGGCCGAGTCGCTCCTCGGCTGGAGCCCGAAGACCTCGCTCGACGAGGCGCTCGAGCGCACCTACGACGCCTTCCTCGAGGAGTGGCGGCGCTCGGGGTCGTCGGCGGCGGACCCGGCCGAGAAGCGCTGAGATGGCGGCGGACGCCCTCTCCGGACTGGTCGGCCTGCGGGTCGACGTCGACACCCACGACGGGATGCGCGACGGCGTCCCGCACCTGCTGGAGATCATGGCCGAGGAGGGGGTGCAGGCCACCTTCTACTTCGCCATGGGGCCGGACCGCAGCGGCCTCGCCGTGCTCAACGCGCTGCGCCCCGGCTTCCTCCGCAAGATGACGCGCACCGGGGCGGCGCGGGTCTACGGCTGGCGCACCGTCCTCTCGGGGACGCTGCTCCCCGCGCGGCCGATCGCCACCGCCTTTCCGGACGTCGCCCGGCTCACCCGCGACATGGGGCACGAGACGGGGGTCCACGCCTGGGACCACCGGCAGTGGCAGGACCGCCTGCTCGGCTTCCCGCCGGAGAAGACGGCCGCCGAGCTCGACCGCGGGTTCAACGCCTACCAGGAGATCTTCGGCGCCGCGCCGCGCACCTACGCCGCGCCGGCCTGGCTGAGCAACGACGACGCCCTGCTGCACGAGGAGACCTACCATCTGGCCTACGCCTCCGACTGCCGGGGGAGCGAGCCGTTCCTCCCCGTGGTCGGCGGGCGGACGCTGGTGACGCCGCAGGTCCCCGCCACCCTCCCCACCCTCGACGAGGCGCTCGGCGACACCCACGCGGACGCCCCCGCCTACTTCACGGCCATGGTCGAGGAGGCGGCGCGCTCCGCCTGGCCGGTGTTCACCCTGCACGCCGAGCTCGAGGGGGGGCCGTACGCCCACGAGTTCGCCGCCTTCCTGCGCGCCGCCAAGCGGGCGGGGCTGCGCTGCGTGCCGCTCGGCGAGCTGCTCACCGAGCGCCGGCTGGCCGGGCCGCTGCCGGCGAGCCCCCTCCACCACGCGCCGGTGCGCGGCCGGCACGGCGTGCTCTCCACCCAGGGGCTGGGCCCGGCGGCATGACCGCTGCTCCGCGGGGGCGCGGCCCGCACGTGGCGGTGGTGGGCGCCGGCGCCTTCGGCGGCTGGACGGCCCTCCACCTGCTGCGGCGCGGCGCGCGCGTCACCCTGCTCGACGCCTGGGGGGCCGGCAACTCGCGCTCGAGCTCCGGCGGCGAGACCCGCATCCTGCGCGGCATCTACGGCCGCGACCGCCTCTACACCGACTGGACGGCCCGCTCCCTCCGGCAGTGGCGGCAGGCCGGGGAGCGCTGGGGGACCCCGCTCTTCCACCCTACCGGCGCGCTCTGGCTGTGCGGCGAGGACGACGCCTACGTCCGCGACTCCCTCCCCCACCTCGCGGCGGCCGGGCTGCCGATCGCCGAGCTGCCCCTCCCGGCGGCCCGGGAGCGCTTCCCGCAGATCGACTTCGGCGGCGTCCGCTCGACCTTCTTCGAGGAGCAGGCGGGCTATCTGCTCGCCCGCCGCGCCTGCCAGGCGGTGGCCGCGGCGGTCGCCGCGGAGGGGGGCGAGGTGCGGACCGCGGCGGTGGCGACGCCTTCCCCGGAAGTGGGGGAGCTGGCGGCGCTGCGCCTCGCCGACGGAAGCGAGGTGCGGGCCGACCTCTACCTCTTCGCCTGCGGCCCGTGGCTCGGCGAGCTGTTCCCGGAGGCGGTCGGCGAGCGCCTGCTGCGGGTCACCCGCCAGGAGATCTTCTTCTTCGGGACCCCGGCCGGCGACCGCCGGTTCGACGAGGGGACCTGCCCGATCTGGATGGAGCTCGGCCTCGAGCGGATCTTCTACGGCATCCCCGGCAACGAGCACCGCGGCTTCAAGGTGGCGGACGACACCCGCGGCGCGCCGTTCGAGCCCACCGCGGGCGAGCGGCTCCCCTCGCCGGAGGGGGTGGCGCACGCCCGCGCCCTGCTCGCCCGCCGCTTCCCGGCCCTGGCCGCCGCGCCGGTGGTGGAGACCCGGGTCTGCCAGTACGAGAACAGCCCGGACGGCCACCTCCTCTTCGGCCGCCACCCGCGCCGCGGCAACCTCTGGCTGCTCGGCGGCGGCTCCGGCCACGGCTTCAAGCTCGCCCCCGCCCTGGGCGAGCACGCCGCCGCGGTGCTGCTCGGCGACGCCGCCCCCGAGCCCCTGTTCCAGCTCGACCGCCCCGGGCACGCCGCGGGTGCCGCGGGCGAGACGTTGCGTACGCAGTTCGAAACCTGAGCATCCGACACCTGAACGCCGAGGGAGCCCCGACCATGCCTTTCACCGCCGCCGAGTGCGAGAAGTGCCGCCTCGATTTCCCCGCCCTCACCCGGACTGTCGACGGCCATCCGCTGGCCTTCCTGGACGGCCCCGCGGGGACGCAGGTGCCGGAGGCGGTGATCGCGGCGATCGCCGGCTACTACCGCACCTCGAACGCCAACACCCACGGCGAGTTCCCCACCTCGCGCGACAGCGACCGCCTGATGGACGCCACCCGCGAGACGGTGGCGGCCTTCCTCGGCGCGCCGAGCGGACGGGAGGTCTCCTTCGGCCAGAACATGACGACGCTCAACTTCGCGCTCAGCCACGCCCTGGCGCGGGAGATGACGCCGGGGGACGAGATCGTCATCACCCAGCTCGACCACGAGGCGAACCGCGGCCCGTGGCTATCCCTGCGCGAGCAGGGGATCGTGGTGCGCCAGGTCGCCCTGCGCCACGACGGCCGGCTCGACGCCGAGGACTTCGCGCGGCAGGTGACCCCCCGCACGCGCCTGGTGGCGATGGGGCTCGCCTCGAACGCGCTCGGCACGGTCAACGACGCGGCGCTGGCGCGGCGGCTGTCGCGCGAGGTGGGCGCCTGGCTGCTCCTCGACGCCGTCCACTACGCCGCTCACTTCCCCCTCGACGTCGCGGCACTCGACACCGATTTCCTGCTCTGCTCGGCCTACAAGTTCTATGGCCCGCACGTGGGGATCCTCTACGCACGCCCGGGGTTGCTCGAACGCCTGCGCACCGACAAGCTCTCGGTCCAGGACGACGCCGCCCCCTACCGGATCGAGACCGGCACCCTGAACCACGCCGCCCTCGCCGGCGTGAAGGCGGCGATCGACTACATCGCCTCGTGGGGAACTGGGGAGAGCGAGCGGGAGCGGATCGTCTCGGCGATGCGCGGCATCGGCGCCTGGGAGCATGCCCTCGGCGCCTACTACCACGAGAGCGTGGCGGCGATCCCCGGCGTCACCATCTACGGGCCGGACTTCTCCGCCGCCACCGGGCAGCGCGCCCCCACCGTGTCGATCACCATCGACGGGATCACCCCGAACGCGGCGGCCCGCGCCCTCGGCGCCAGGGGAATCCAGGTGTGGGACGGCCACTTCTACGCCTCCCGGGCGATCGAGGTCCTCGGTCGCGGCGAGCGGGGAGGGGTGATCCGCACCGGGATCGTGATGTACAACACCCTCAAGGAGATCGATCGCCTGCTGGAGGGAGTGGCGGAGCTGGCGAAGCAGGCCTCCTAAGGCTTCCCCACCAGCTCCACCCCCTGCGCCGCCGGTCCCAGCGCTATGGCCTGCGGCAGATGGCTGCCGTCGAGCCAGACGATCCGTTGCGCGTCGAGATCGGCGCGCAGGCGCGCCATCGCCTCCCCCATCCGGGCGAGGCTGGAGACGTCCTCGACCGGCCCCCACGCCTTGGCCGCTGCGGCCTCCTTGCCGTACAGGCTCCAGACGAACAGCGGCACCCGGATCGACTCGAGGTAGCGCCGCACCTTCGGCGGGTCGTAGAGGCCGTAGACGTCCGGGGTGTCCTTGCCGAGCACCAGCAGCACGGCCCGGCGATGGTTGTCCGCCGCCGCCTTCAGCCCCGCCACCGAGACGGCGTCGGCGATGCGCCGGGGGCCCTCCGCCTCACCCACCAGCCGCTTGTTGGTCAGCAGGTAGAACAGGCCGCCGTCCGCCCCGTCGAGGGGGGGCGAGAGCTGGAAGAGGTCGGCGGGGATCCGCGAGTCGTGGAAGGAGGAGCTCGACAGGGCGAGATACTGGAGGTGGTTGTCGGGGCCGAGCGGCATCAGGGTGCGCACGACCGGCAGCGTGATCGCCCGCTTCTGGGAAGGGGCCAGCCGGGAGAGCAGCTCGACGGGCGTCGGCAGGCAGACGACCGTGATCTTCCCCGCCCCCTCCTCGACGGCGGCGACCGAGCCCGGCTGCCCGTCGACGGTGAGCCAGCCGGCGAGCTGGTCCGCGGCCGGCAGCGACTTGCGCCCGGCGAGACGCACGGGGACCGCCGTCAGCTCGGTCGACACCGCGCTGCCGTACTCCCCGCCGTAGATCGAGTCGCGGTGGGCCGTGACCCCCGAAGGAAAGCGGAGGTCGGCGCTCAGCACGTGCAGGCTCTTGAGGTTCAGCGCGGGGAGGGCGGCGCCGCCCGCGGCGTCGGCCTTCAGCGGCAGGCCGTCGAGGACGAGAGCGATCTTCTCCGGCTTGATGCCGTCGACGCTCTGCCAGATGAGCTGCGCCCGGGTCGGGATGCCGTCTCTCCCCTTCTCGAGCACGATCTCGACCTCGGCCGGCGGCCGGGGGAGGTTGATCCACTGCTTCGTGCGGGCGATCTCGCCTCCCTGGGCGTCCAGGGCCCGGGCGACCAGCTCGTGCGGCTTGAGCTCCGGGCCGAGATCGACCTCGGCCCGCCACGGCGCGTGGGTGATCCGGCCGGCCGGGGCGCCGTCGAGCATGAGCTCGACCGCCGACACCGGGCCGCCGACCTTGACCTCGATCGGATAGACGCCCGAGATGAGGCCGAGCAGGAGGGTGACGAAGGCGATCATCGGGAAGCCTCCTTGGCGGGACGGGGCGCGGCGACCAGCTCGAGGCCGGCGGCGGTCGCGGCGGGGGTGAGGGCGATGTCCTGGGGAAGATGGCGGCCGTCGAGCCAGACGATCTGCTGGCGGCCGAGCTCGTCGCGCAGGCGGGCCACCGCCTCCTTCATTCGCGGGAGGCTCGAGACGTCCTCGACCGGCCCCCAGGCCCTGGCGAGCGCCGTGTCCGGCCCGTAGAGGCTCCAGACGACCAGCGGCACGTGGACCGCCGCGAGGTAGCGCCGCACCCTCGCGGGGTCGTAGTGGCTGGCGTCCTTGACCTCCCGCCCGAGGATCAGGAGCACGGCCCGGCGGCGGTTCTCGGCCACCGCCTGGAGCCCCGCCACCGCCACCGCGTCGGCGATGCGCAGCGGGCGCTGCGCCGCCGCCCGGCTGACCAGGCGCTTGTGGGTGAGGATCTGTAACAGCCCCCCCCTCTGGCCGGCGTCGACCGGCATCGAGATCTGGAACAGGTCGGACGGCATCCGCCCGCCGTGAAAGGGGACGCTCGACAGCGAGAGGTATTGGAGATGGTCGCCGGGCGCGAGCGCCATCCCTCCGGCACCGACATTGAGGGCGGGCGGCGCGTTCTTGCCCACGGGGGCCAGCCGGCCGAGGATCTCGGTGCTGGTCGGCAGGCAGACGGTGGTGACCTTGGCCGCCCCTCCCTCGACGGCGGCGGCGGAGACCCGTTGGCCGCCGGCGGTGAACCAGCCGCCGAGCTGGTCGAGCGGCGGCAGGGAGCTCCCCTGCGCCAGGCGAACGGGGACCGCCGTCAGCTCGGTCGAGACGTCGCTGCCGTAGTCGCCGCCGTAGCTGGTGTCGCGGTAGGCCGTCACCCCGGGCGGGAACCAGAGCTCGGCGGTCAGGATGTGCAGGCTCTTGAGGTCGCGGGCGGGGAGCACCGCCCGCCCGGCGTCGTCGACCTTCAGCGGCAGGCCGTCGAGGGTGAGGCTGATCGAGGCCGGCTTGACGCCGTTGACGACCTGCCAGGCGAGCTGGACGCGGACCGGGACGCCTTCGCCGTTCCTCTCCAGCACGATCTCGACCTCCGCCGGCGGGCGGGGGAGGTTGATCCATTGCGACCGGCTGGCGATCTCCTTCCCCTGCGCGTCGAGGGCGTGGGCGGCCAGCTCGTGCGGCAGGAGGTCCCGGCCGAAATCGACCTTGGCGCTCCACGGCGGGGCGGTGATCCGGCCGGCCGGAGCGCCGTCGAGGGTGTATTCGACCGCGACGACCGGACCGTCGACCTTCACCTCGATCGGATAGGAGCCCGAGATCAGGCCGAGCAGCAGGGTGACGAAGGCGATCATGGCTGTTTCTCCTTACGGCGTGCCGGCCAGCTTCGTCCCCGCGGCCGCCGCGGCCGGGGTGAGGGAAATCGATTGCGGCAGGAGCCGACCGCCGACCATCACGATCCTTTGCGAGTCGAGCTCGTCCTTGACCTGGGCCACCGCGGCGTAGAGGTGGCGCAGCAGGGTGACGTCCACCGCGCCCCAGGCCGCGGCGGTCGAGCCCGGTTTGGGCTCGCCGAGCGACCAGGCGAAGAAGGGGACGCGGAGGGCGGCGAGGAAGCGGCGGACCCGGGCGGCGTCGTACCGGCTCGCGTCCTTCTCCTCCCCCGACAGGATCAGCACCACGGCGCGCCGGCGGTTCCCGTCCACCGCCGCGAGGCCGGCCGAGGCCACCGCGTCGGCGATCCGCGGCGTGGGCGAGCTCGCCACCGCGGTGTGCTGCAGCACCGAGAGAACGCCGCCCATCTGGTAGTCGAGGGGCGGGCTGACCTGGAACAGGTCCGAGGTCTCGCCGCCGCTCTCGACCCGTTTCGCCAGGGCCGGAACGAGGTGGATCACATCCTCGCTCCCGAGCCGCATCTCGTAGTGCATGTCGCCGCCGATCCTCCCTTTGCTGGCCAGCTTCTGGCCGAGCTCGTCGCCGGAGGGCGCCACGACGATGAAGAGCTTCCCCGGCCCCTCCTCGACGGCGTCGACCGCCAGCGGCTTCCCCTCCGCGGCGAGCCAGCCGCCCAGCTTGGCGGCCGGCGGCAACTGCCGCGCGCGGGAGTGGACGGGGACGCCGGTGAGCTCCGTCGCCACCTCGCTGCCGTACTCGCCGCCGTAGATGACGTCCCGGCGCGCCGAGGTGCCCGGCTTGAAGTCGACCTGCGCGGTGAGCACATGGACCGCCCGCAGATCGTGCGCCGGCAGGCGCCCGCGCCCCGCCCCGTCGAGCGGCACGGGGGCGCCGTCGAAGGTGAGGGAGACGGCGCGCAACTCCTCCGCCGCGAGGTTCGTCCACGTCACCCTGGCGGCCTTGGGCGGCCCCTCCCCCTCCCGCTCGAGGGCGATCTCGGCCTTCGCCGTCGAGTGCGGGAGGTTGATCCATTCCACGCTGCGGCCGAGCTCGTGTCCCGCCCCGTCGAGCGCGCGCGCCTCGATGGTGTGCGGCAGCAGGTCGCGGCCGAAGTCGACCCTGGCCTTCCAGGGGGGCGCCGCGATGCGGGCGGCGGCCTTCCCGTCAACCGTGATCTCGATGGCGGCGGCGTGGCCGTCGACGGCGAGCTCGACGGGGCTGGGGCCGGAGATCAGGCCGAAGAAGAGGGTGAGGAAGGTGACGGTCAAGGGTTCGTCCTTTCGGCGGTCTCAAGGTTCATGGGGCCGCCGGCGCCGCCGGGACGACCCCGGCCAGCTCGATCCCCTTCGCGGCGGGGGTGAGGGTGATCGCTTGCGGCAGGTGGCGGCCGTCGACCATCACGATCCGTTGCGCGTCGAGCTCGCGGCGGATCCGCCCCGCCGCGCCGGCGACGTGCCAGGTCTGCGAGATCTCCTCGGCTCCCCACTCCTCCGCGGCGCTCCCGGGCTTCACGCCGGTGAGCGACCAGACGAAGAGCGGCACCCGCAGGGCGGCGAGGAAGCGGCGGATGGTGGGAGCGTCGTAGAGGCTCCCGTCCTCCTCGCCGCCGCCGAGCACCAGCAGCACGGCGCGGCGGCGGTTCTCCTTCATCGCCGCGAGCCCCGCCGCGGCCACCGCGTCCCCCAGGCGCACGGGCCTCCCGGCCGCCGCGGGGAAGCCCGTCCTGCGGATCTTCGCGAACAGGTCGCCGGAGCTCCCATAGGGGAAGGGAGGGCTGATCTGAAAGAGGTCCGAAGCCCCCGCCGCGCTGTCGATCCGCTGCGCGGCCGGGGAGACGAGGAGGATCTGGTCGCCGGAGCCGAGCAGACTGCCGGTCAGATTGCGCAGCCGGTGTCCGGCGTTGGCGAGCACGTCGGGGAGGACGCTGCTGACCACGAAGAGCTGGGCCGGCCCCTCCTCGACGGCGTTGACGGTGAGCGGCTTGCCGTCCGCGGCGAACCAACCGCCGAGGCCGGCGGCGGGGGGGAGCCGCCCGCGCAGCGTGTGCACGGGGACGCCGGTGAGCTCGGTCGACACCTCGCTGCCGTACTCGCCGCCGTAGGCGAGCTCGCGCCGCACCACCTGGTAGGAGGCGAACTCGACCTCGGCGGCGAGCAGGTGGAGGGTCGCGAGGTCGTGCTTGGGCAGCACCCCCCTCCCCTGGGCGTCGAGGCGCACCGGCAGGCCGTCGAAGGCGAGCGAGATCGAGCGCAGGTTCTCGCCGGCGAGGTTCTTCCAGCGCACCTGGGCCGCCGTCGGCGGCCGGTCCCCCTGGCGCTCGAGCACGATGTCGACCTTGGTCAGCGGATGGGGGAGGTTCGCCCACTCCTCCGTGCGGCCGAGCTCGTGCCCCTGGGCGTCGAGGGCGCGGGCGACGACCTGGTGCGGCAGGAGGGGCGCTCCGAAGTCGATCACCCCCCTCCAGGGGGGCGCCTCGATGCGGCCGGCCGGCCGGCCGTCGACCTCGATCTCGACGGCGGCCGCCGGCCCCTCCACCGTCAGCTCGACGGGGTAAGACCCCGAGATCAAGCCGAAGAACAGCGTGAGGAATGCGATCGGCATCGTCATCTCCCGAGTTTGAACGGCCTGTGCGCCAGGGCCCTTGAGCAAGCGCTGTGCCGGGGGCCGCTCGGGGGGCGGCCTTGGTGGATCGACCTCCCGCGTGGACGGCGGGCTCCCCAACAAGGGACATCAGGGACCCCGGTTTTCCGCGCCCCGGCCTACAGAATACGAGAGATTATGAAGTAAGCCACCGCCGAGATCGCCGCCGAGATCGGGATCGTCAGCACCCAGGCCCAGACGATGCGGCCGGCGACCCCCCACTTCACCGCCGAGAGGCGGCGGGTGGAGCCGACGCCGATGATGGCGCCGGTGATCGTGTGGGTGGTCGACACCGGGATGCCGGCGAGGGTCGCGCCCATCAGGGTGATCGCCCCGGCGGTCTCGGCGCAGAAGCCGCCGATCGGCTGCAGCTTGGTGATCTTGGTCCCCATCGTCTTGACGATCCGCCAGCCGCCGAACAGGGTGCCGAGGGCGATCGCCGCGTGGCTGAGCAGGATCACCCACAACGGCACCACGAACTCGGTCTGATGGAGGTAGCCGGAGGCCATCAGCAGGCCGGTGATGATCCCCATCGTCTTCTGGGCGTCGTTGCCGCCGTGGCCGAGGCTGTAGGCGGCGGCCGAGAGGAGCTGCAGGCGGCGGAACTGGCGGTCGACCCGCGACGGGCGCCAGCGGCGGACGATCCAGGTGACGGCGACCATCAGGGCGAAGCCGAGGATCAACCCGATCAGCGGCGCGAGGACGATGAACAGCAGCGTCTTCGTCCACCCCGAGGCGAGGATCGCGCCGAACCCCGCCTTGGCGATCGCCGCGCCGCCGTAGCCGCCGATCAGCGCGTGCGAGGAGGAGACCGGCAGGCCGTAGTACCAGGTGATCAGGTTCCACACGATGGCGCCGGCGAGGCCGGCGAGGATCACCTCCTGGGTCACCACCTTGAGGTCGATCATGCCGCTGCCGATCGTCTTGGCGACGTGGGTGCCGAGCACGAAGGCGGCCACGAAGTTGAAGAACGCCGCCCAGGCGACCGCCTTGTTGGGCGACAGCACCCGCGTCGAGACGACGGTGGCGATCGAGTTCGCCGCGTCGTGGAAGCCGTTCAGGAAATCGAACGTGAGGGCGACGAGGATGATGAAGACGACGAGGGCGGTGGCGGCGGTCATCGCGGGGATGGGGATCGGACCGGATCAGGCGTTCTTGACGATGACGTTGCCCACGATGTGCGTGTAGTCCTTGCACTGGTCGCAGGCGTTCTCGAGCCCGTCGTAGATCTCCTTCCACTTCATGATCTCGAGCGGGTCGCGGCCGTTGGCGCGGAAGAGGTCGGCGATGACCTTGTTGTAGAGATCGTCGGCCTGGTTCTCGAGGTCGGAGATGCGGACGATCGACTGCTGGATCTCGCGCTGCTTGGCGAGGTTCCAGATCCGCTCGGTGACCCCTTCGATCTCGGCGATCATCGCCACCAGGATCTCGGCGAACTGGCGCAGCTCGGCGGGCGACTGGTCGAGGTCGAAGTTGATCAGCTGCTGCGCCACCCCCTCGACGTAGTCGAGCACGTCGTCGAGGTCGGTCGCCAGGGAGCGGATGTCCTCGCGGTCGAACGGGGTGATGAAGGAGGAGTTCAGGGCGTCGAAGATCTGGCGGGTGATGTCGTCGCCGTCGTGCTCGAGCTTGCGCAGCGCAGGCATGCGCTGGCGGCGCCCCGCGAGGTCGACCGCCACGAACTCGACGAACAGACGGGCGGCCGCGAGCAGGTTCGCCGTGTCGCGGTCGAACAGCTCGTGGAAACGCTCCTCCTTCGGCATCAACCAGCGGACGAGGGCGTCGACCTTCGCCATCCGGCTCCCCCCTTTTTTACGATCCGAACGATCAGATGTGGATGTGACGGCCGCGTGGCAAACCTGTGACGCAACGGCCAGGCGGATCGTAGCACCGGAGGGGAGATTCCCGGAAACGGGGTAGAGGCCGCGGTCTGATTTGCCCCTGCTCGCCTCCTTCGGGCTCCGCTCGCTTCGCTCGCTGCCAGTCGGCTGCGCGGGGCAAATCAGCCCGCGGCCTCTACCCCGGCCCCAGCTCGATCCCGGTGGCCAGCACCGTCGGGGCGCCGATCATCCCGTCGAGGGGGTGGAAGGTGAGGTCGCGCCCGACGCCGGCGATGCCGCGGAGGAAGGCGCCGATGCCGCCGGAGAGCGCGGCGCCGGCGACCGGCGAGGTGGCCCGGCCGGCCTCGATGGCGAAGCCGCAGACGGGGAGGGTGAAGCGGTCGGCCTCGAGGTCGAAACGGCCGGGGCCGGTCGGGTCGATCAGGTAGAAGCCGCGCGGGATGGCGCCGAGCAGCGCCGCCACCGGGGTGCGCGGATCGGGCTTCAGGTAGAGGTGGGTCGGGCCGGGGGTGGGGAGGTCGCGCCAGCCGGCCCGGCGCACGCACCCCGACGCCTCGCCGTGCGCCGCCCCCTCCTGCCACCAGGCGAGCAGCGGCTGGCGGAAGACGCCGTCCGCGACCAGCACCACCTCGCGAGTCGGCATCCCCTCGCCGTCGACCGGCGATTCGAAGGTGCCGCCGGGGAGGCGGCCGTTGTCGATCAGCGTCACCCGCTCGGAGGCGAAACGCCCGCGCCCGCCGGCCGCGCTGCCTCCGCCGATCCCGCCGATCAGTCGAGAAGCCGCCCCCGGCGGCCCCACCAGGAGCGGCAGCAGCCCGGCGAGCAGCCGCGCGGTGACCGAGGGGGCGAGCAGCAGCTCCCCCGCGGCGCGCGCCGGCGGCGCCCCGCTCGCCGACACCGCAAGCCGGTTCGCCAGGCGGCGGGCCAGGGCCGCGGGGTGGAACTGCCGGCTCTCGCGGGCGGCGACGTAGAGGGTGGCCATCTCCTGGCGCTCCTGCCGGCCGCCCGCCCCCGGCCCGGCGGCCTCGAGGTAGAGGGTGGCCACCCGGCTGCGGGCGGTGGCCCGCAGGCCGCGGCTGTTGGCGAGCTCCGACTCGCTCGAGCCGTCCTCCAGCACGGCGCGCAGCAGGCGGGCGCGGGGGAGCTCGGCCGCCAGCTCGCGCCCCAAGCTCTCGAGCAGCTTCAACCCGTCGCGCTCGCCGGTCAGCGGCGTATCGAAGTCCGACGGCGGATTCCACGCCGGTCCTTCGGCGGGCGGCGGCTCGGGGAGCTCGAGCGCCGGGCCGGCGACCGGCTCGGGCCACGGGCAGCCTGAGTCGGGATCGCCCGTCGCGGCGGCGAAGAAGGAGGCCCGGCGGTTGCCGGCGCGCACCGCCCAGGCCCGCTCCTGGCTGGTCGAGGAGGTCTCGGTGAGGGGGGTGCGCTCGAGGCGGCGCGAGCGCCCGCGCTTGACGTAGACCTCGGCGTCGGTCAGGTGGCGCTTGAGCAGCGCGCGCAGGATCTCGTCGAGCGGCGCGCTCGTCATGGATTGACCTCGACCCCCTCGAGGCGGAGCGCCGGCGCGGTCGCCCAGACGGGGAGCCGCTGCCCCCCCTTGGCGCACCAGCCGGCGCCGGCGGGGCGCGCCGCGGCGCCGACCGCTGCCACCCGGTTCAGCAGGTCCGCCACCCGCCCGCGCAGCACGCAGGGGCCCACCGCCTCGGCGAGCGCGCCACGGCGGAAGCGCCGGCCGTAGGGGAAATGGAGGGTGAACTCGCCCGACAGCGGGTCGAGCGCGCCGCGGCTCGCCTCCGCCAGGTAGAGCCCCTCCTCGCTCCCGGCCAGCAGGTCGGCGTCGGAAGCCGCGCCCGGCACGATCTCGAGATGGCTCGAACGGGGGCCCGGCGGCAGGTGGCGGGTGCCGCGCCGGCCGGCCCCCGGCAGCAGCACCGGCGAAGTGCGGGCCCACAGCAGGTCGGCGAGCGGCTGCTCCACGGCGCCGCCGCGGAGAAGCCAGCGGCGGACGGTGGCCGACCCCTCGTCGTCGGTGGCGCGGCTCACCCCGTCGGGCGCGGAGGCGGGGTCGTCCAGCACGTCCAGGCAGGGGGCCGCCATCGCCACCCCCACCGCCGCCTCCGGATTCCCTCCCTGGGCGAGGGTGTCGGCCTCGAGGGCGTGCGCCACCGCCTCGTGGAGCAGCACGGCGACCGCCGCCGGCCCCAGCACCGCCGGACCGCAGTGGCGCAGGGCCGGGGGGGCCGCCCGGCTGCGGAAGAGCGCCACCAGGGCGGCGGCCACCGTCTCGGCGGCGCCGTGCGCCCCCGCCGCCCCGAAGGCCGGCCGCGGCAGCAGCGCCCCGTAGCGCGCCCAGGACGCCTCGATCGCGCAGCTGTAGAACGCCTCGTGCTCGGCAGCGGGGACCAGGCGCGGCCCCACCACCTGCACCCAGCGCCGGTGGCGGCGCACGGTGACCCGCAGCGGGAACCCCACGTGGTGGGCCCTGAGGGCGCGCGACAGGGCGCCGGGGAACTCGAGCAGCTCGCCGGCGTCTGCGGCCTCCGGCGGCGCGACGGGGAGCGACGGCTCGGGGTAGCTGGCGGCGGAGATCGCCCGCGCCACCTGGCGCAGCGCCTCCGAGAACGGCCGCGCCTCGACGGCGTCGCGCGAGGCGAGCCAGGTCTGCCCCTCGCGCGCCAGACGGACGGCGAACCCCTCCTCCCGCCGGACGCGCAGCGAGCCGGCATCCCCTTCGGGCGGCAGCTCCACCTCCTCGCGCCGCTCGAAGAAGGCGTCCACCACGTCCTCGGGTCTTTCGGCGATCTGGGAGAGGGTGCGGGCGACGGCGGCGGTATCGAGCTTCGCAAACGGCATGGGAGGCGGATTCTATCCCTGCGGCCGCGCCGTGTCCTGGTTTGAACCGCGCAGCCGACTGGCAGCGAGCGAAGCGAGCGGAGCCCGAAGGAGGCGAGCAGGTTTCAAACCAGGACACGGCGCGGTCGCGAGCGCCTCTGGGTATTGCGAGCAAGGTTTGCGATAAGATCGCCGCCGCCATGGCCCAGGCCCTCAATCCACGCCTCGAAGAGCTGCAACGCCGCCGCGCCGCCGCGGAGCTCGGCGGCGGCCAGGAGCGGATCGACAAGCAGCACGCGGCGGGGAAGCTCACCGCCCGCGAGCGCGTCGAGCTGCTGCTCGACGCCGGCTCGTTCGTCGAGATCGACGCCCTCGTCACCCACCGCTGCCGCGACTTCGGCATGGACCGGGTGGCGATCCCGGGCGACGGCGTGGTCTGTGGCTTTGGCACCGTCGACGGGCGCCTGGTCTACGTCTTCGCCCAGGACTTCACCGTCTTCGGCGGCTCGCTCTCCGAGACCAACGCGGCGAAGATCTGCAAGGTGATGGACCTCGCCGTCGAGAACGGCGCGCCGTTGATCGGCCTCAACGATTCCGGGGGGGCCCGCATCCAGGAGGGGGTCGCCTCGCTCGGCGGCTACGCCGACATCTTCCTGCGCAACACCCTCGCCTCGGGGGTGGTGCCGCAGATCAGCGCCATCCTGGGCCCCTGCGCGGGAGGCGCCGTCTACTCGCCGGCGATCACCGACTTCATCTTCATGGTCGAGGGGACGAGCTACATGTTCGTCACCGGCCCCGAGGTGATCAAGACGGTCACCCACGAAGAGGTCAGCATGGAGGAGCTCGGGGGGGCCTCGACCCATGCGGTGAAGAGCGGCGTCTGCCACCTCACGGTGGCGAGCGACGCCGCCTGCCTCGCCGCCATCCGCGAGCTGCTCTCCTACCTCCCCAGCAACAACCTCGACGATCCGCCCGCCGGCCACAGCGACGACGATCCGAGCCGCGAGTCGGAGGCGCTCGACAGCCTGGTCCCCGAGGACCCCAACAAGCCCTACGACATCAAGCGGCTGATCACCGAGGTGGTCGACGACGGCCGCTTCTTCGAGATCCACGCCCAGTACGCGCGCAATATTGTCGTGGGCTTCGCCCGCATCGGCAACAAGAGCGTCGGCATCGTCGCCAACCAGCCGGCCTACCTCGCCGGCGTGCTCGACATCGACGCCTCGCTCAAGGGGGCGCGCTTCGTCCGCTTCTGCGACGCCTTCAACATTCCGCTGGTCACCTTCGAGGACGTCCCCGGCTTCCTGCCGGGCACCACCCAGGAGTTCGGCGGCATCATCAAGCACGGCGCGAAGCTCCTCTACGCCTACGCCGAGGCGACGGTGCCGAAGATCACCGTGATCACCCGCAAGGCCTACGGCGGCGCCTACTGCGTGATGTCGAGCAAGCACCTGCGGACGGACGTCAACTTCGCCTATCCGACCGCTGAGATCGCGGTGATGGGGCCGGAGGGAGCGGTGAACATCCTCTACCGGCGCGATCTCGAAGAGGCGGGCGCCGACTCGCCGCGGGTGCGCGCCGAGAAGGTGGCGGAGTACCGGGAAAAGTTCTCGAACCCTTACATCGCGGCCGAGCGCGGCTTCGTGGACGCGATCATCGAGCCGCGCCGCACGCGCCCCGAGATCGTGCGCGCGCTGCGCCAGCTGGGGTCCAAGCGGGCGAGCGTGCCGCCCAAGAAGCACGGCAACCTGCCGCTCTAGAGGCGGCGAGCGAGCGCCCCGCGGGCCGGGAAGCCCGCTGTTTTTGTTGCGTTTGTTGACATACGGGAGCGCCTGCGGCAAGCTGGCGCAGCCCGTGAGGCGAACCCGGCTGCCCCTGAGCGGATTCGGTCCAAGGAGAGGACATGAGAGAGCGAGATCGTGAGCTGAAGCGTCGGCGGCATCGCCGCCAGAAGCGTCTGAAGAAGCAGCCGGCGGAGGACATCCACCGTCCTGAACGGGCGAGCGGCTCGAAGCGCGCCGTCAAGAAGGTCCCGCCCGCCGCGCCCGAGACCACGGGCAACCAGGCGGCGGCGGTCGCCCCGCCCCCCGCCGAGGCCCCGGCGAAGAAGAAGCCCGCGGCGAAGAAGGCTCCGGCCAAGAAGGCTCCCGCGAAGTCGGTGGAAGCCGAGGCCCCCGCCGCGCCGGCTCCAACCGCTCCCGACGAGCCCGAGGAGCCCCAAGGCGCCTGACGCCCCCGCCATGTCCGACTACCGTTCGCTGAAGGCCGTTGATCCCGAGGTGTATCAGGCGATCGCCGACGAGCGCGCGCGCCAGAACTTCGGACTCGAGCTGATCGCTTCCGAGAACTTCGTCAGCCGCGCCGTGCTCGAGGCCGCCGGCAGCGTGCTGACCAACAAGTACGCCGAGGGGTATCCCGGCCGGCGCTACTACGGCGGCTGCGAGTACGCGGACGTGGTCGAGCGGCTCGCCATCGAGCGCGCCCGCGAGCTGTTCGGCGCCGAGCACGTCAACGTGCAGCCGCACAGCGGCACCTCGGCCAACATGGCGGTCTACTTCGGCTTCCTCAAGCCGGGCGACAAGCTGATGGGGATGGACCTCTCGAGCGGCGGCCATCTCACCCACGGCCACCGGCTCTCCTATTCCGGGCGCGATTTCGAGGTGATCTCCTACGGCGTCGACCGCGACACCGAGACGATCGACTACGACGAGGCCGAACGCCTGGCGATGGCGGAGCGGCCGAAGCTGATCGTCTGCGGCGCCTCGGCCTACAGCCGGGTGATCGACTTCGAGCGCTTCCGCGCCATCGCCGACAAGGCGGGCGCGCTGCTGATGGCCGACATCGCCCACATCGCCGGGCTGGTGGCGGCGGGGATCCACCCCTCCCCCGTGCCGCACTGCCACTTCGTGACCACCACCACCCACAAGACCCTGCGCGGGCCGCGCGCCGGCATGGCGATGTGCAAGGAGGAGTTCGCGAAGGACCTCGACCGCGCCGTCTTCCCCGGCATCCAGGGGGGGCCGCTGATGCACATCGTGGCGGCCAAGGCGGTGGCCTTCAAGGAGGCGCTGGCCGACGACTTCCGCGTCTACCAGCGGCAGATCGTGGCCAACGCCCGGGCGCTCGCCGCCCGCCTCACGGCGCTGGGGTTCCGCATCGTCTCCGGCGGCACCGACAACCACGTCTTCCTGCTCGACGTCGCCAAGGCCGGGCTGACCGGCAAGGTGGGAGAGAAGGCGCTCGACGCCGCCCACATCACGGTCAACAAGAACACCATCCCCTATGACCCCAACCCGCCCCTCGTCGCCTCCGGCATCCGCATCGGCACCCCGGCCTTGACCACCCGCGGCATGAAGGAGCCCGAGATGGAGCGGGTCGGCGACTTCATCGCCGAGGTCCTCCGCGCCCCCGAGGACGCTGCGGTCCAGGCGTCGGTGCGACAGAAGGTGCGGGCGCTCTGCGAGCGCTTCCCGCTCTACGATCCTTTGATGTAATTGGCACGGATCGCCTTCCGGATCTCCCCGATCAGGAAGATCGACCCGCAGGCGATCAGGATCTCGCCGCCGAGCGCCAGCGCGCGGTCGAGGGCCTGGCTCGGATCGGGCTCGACGTAGACCCCTTCGCGGTCCCCGAGCAGCGCGGCGAGCTCTTGGGGCGGCTTGGCGCGCGGGCTCGCCGGGGTGGTCAGCACGATCCGCGCGGCGTGCGGCGCCAGCGCGCCGAGCATCGCTCCGAAGTCCTTGTCTCCCAGCACGCCGAAGAGGAGGTCGACCGGGCGGCCGAGCCCGGCGAGGAAGGCGGCCAGCGCCTCGGCACCCGCCGGGTTGTGGGCCGCGTCGAGGACGATGCGCCGGCCGCCGCGGCTGCCGGATAATTCGATCGACTCCAGCCGGCCGGGCCAGCGGCAGGCCGCCGCTCCTTCCTGAATCTCGCGCGGACCGACGCGCTCGTAGCCCAGGCCGGCGAGCGCCTCGGCCGCCCGCGCGGCGAGCCCCAGGTTCTTCGCCTGATGGGCGCCGAGCAGGGCGATCTCCAGGTCGTAGGCGCGGACGGGGGTGACGAGCCGCACCTTCTGGCCAGTCCAACCCTCGGGCTCGATCGCCTCGATCCGCACCTCTTCCGAGGCGAAGTGGAGGTCGGCGCCGAGCGCCGCGGCAGCCTCGCGCACCGCCTCGGCGGCCTCCGGCTCCTCGATCCAGACGTGGGCCGGGCGCCCGGCGCGTAGGATCCCCGCCTTCTCGCGGGCGATCGCGCCGAGGGTGTCGCCGAGGTACTCCATGTGGTCGAAGCCGATCGGGGTGATCAGCGACAGGATGGGGTCGCAGAGGTTGGTGGCGTCGAGCCGGCCGCCGAGGCCGACCTCGACCACCGCGAGCTCCACCGCGGATTCGGCGAACCAGCGGAAGGCCGCCAGAGTGACCGCCTCGAAGTAGGTGGGAGGGGTCCCCGTCTCGCGCTCGGCGAGGGCGATGATCCCGGCGAGGAGCGCCGCGAAGCGGCCGGGCGCGATCGTCTCGCCGTCGATCTGCAGCCGCTCCTCGACGCGCTCGAGGTGGGGGGAGGTGTAGTGCCCCGTGCGGTAGCCGGCGGCGCGGGCCATCCCGGCGAGGAAGGCCGAGGTCGACCCCTTGCCATTGGTGCCGGCCACCAGCACCGAGGGGAAACGGAGCTGCGGATCGCCCATCCGCGCCAGCAGCGTGCGCGAGCGCTCGAGGCCGAGCTTGATGCCCAGCGTCTCGAGGCGGGAGAGGATCGAGTCGGGGGTTACGTCAGGTGCCGCAGGCACCGGGCGAGCGTCTCCTTGAGGTCCGCGCGCTTCACCACCAGGTCGAGGAAGCCGTGCTCGAGCAGGAACTCGCTGCGCTGGAATCCCTCGGGGAGGCTCTGGCGGATCGTCTGCTCGATGACCCGCGGCCCGGCGAAGCCGATCAGCGCGCCCGGCTCGGCGATGTTGAGGTCGCCCAGCATGGCGAAGGAGGCGGTCACCCCGCCGGTGGTGGGGTCGGTGAGCACGGAGAGGTAGGGGAGCCGCGCCGTGCGCAGGCGCGCCAGGGCGCCCGAGATCTTCGCCATCTGCATCAGCGAGAGGACCCCCTCCTGCATGCGGGCGCCCCCCGAGGCGGAGACGACGATCAGCGGCACCTTGCGGTCGCAGGCGCGCTCGGCGGCGCGAGTGATCTTCTCACCGACCACCGAGCCCATCGACCCCCCCATGAAGCGGTACTCCATGGCGGCGAGCACCACCGGGATCTCCTCGATCGTCCCCTGGACGACGATCACCGCGTCGCGCTCCCCCACCGCCTGCTGGTACGACTTGAGGCGGTCGCGGTAGCGCTTGGTGTCGCGGAAGCTGAGCGGGTCGGTGGGCGAGATCGCGGCGAAGAGCTCGCGCGGCTCGGGCTCGTCGAGGAGCAGCGCGATGCGGGCGCGGGCGTCGATCCGGAAGTGATGGCCGCAGTGCGGGCAGACCTTCAGGTTGCGGTCGAGATCGCGCGAATAGACGATCTCCTTGCAGCTGTCGCACTTGACCCACAGCCCTTCGGGCACGTTGCTGCGCGGCCGGTCCATGCGGATCGGCTTGGGCTTTTTGGTCTTGCGGAACCAGGCCATGGAAAATCGATCGATCGATCAGAGGTCAGGTGGGGCAGGGACGCCCCGGCGCTCGGCCCGCAGGCCACCGGGAATCGTCCGCGAGCTACAAATGAAAACCGGCCCCCGCCTGAGGGACATGGACCGGTGCCACCGTCCTCCGCCGGAGGTCACGCGTCGCCGGCGTGCCCTTCCTCGGCTTCGAGGTCGTTGGGGATGTTGAGCCGCATACAGGCCGCGTCGAACATCTGACGGGACGCCTTCTTGGCGTTCTGCAGCTCGGCGAGCCGGTCCTTGACCTTCGCCAGCTCCTCCTCGATCTGGCGATCGAGCTCCTCCATCTCCTGGCGAGTCACCGCCAGCGTATTTTCGTAGAACTTTCTCTGCTGTTCGCTGAGGTTCATCGTCTCACTTCCTCCGCAACACGATACCGGCGTCGGAATCCCCGACCGGAAGCACCGCGGGACGCCGGCTCATAGCTTGAAAGGTATCTTCAGGCGGGTCCACATCTTGACCCGGACTCCATCCTTCGACGCAGGCTTGTAATGCGAGGCCCGGGCCGCCGCCACCGCGGCTTCGTTCAGGCCGACGTTCTTCTTGATCGGCTCCGCGATCTTCACGTCCTGGACCTCGCCGTTCTCGTCCACCAGAACGGAGCAGACCACGACGCCCTCCACCCGCAAGGTCCGGGCCATCGGAGGATATCCCGGTTTCGGAGAGCTGACAAGTTGTGGCGGGACGACCCCGGACCCCATCTCCACCAGCTCCCCCACCTTGGTGCGCGGGGCCGCCGGCTCCGCCTCGCGCTTCGCCGCTTCGACGGAGGGGGCGGGCGCCGCGGGGGCCGACGCGGGGGCGGACGCTTTCTCCTCCGGCTTCGCGGGCTCCGGCACGCGCGGCGGCGGGGCGGCCTGGGGGGCCGGCTCGGGAACGGCCGCCTTGGCGGGGGGGGCCGCCGGCGCGGGCGGCGTCTTGGTACCGGGTGGAACCGGCGCTCCCGCACTCTTGCCCGCGGCGGCCGCGGCGACCTGCTTTTCGAGCTCCTTCAGCTTCGCCTCGTTCTTCTTCCGCAGCTCCTCTTCCTTGCCGGCGAGCTGGCGGTCGACCATCGCCTTGAGGTCGACCGCGCTGCTCCCGGCCGCCGGCGGGGTCCCTGGCACGGCCGGCCCCGCGGGGTTGGCGGCCGGCGGCTGCGGCACGGCGGAGGGGTTGGAGGTGGCGGTGGGCACGGCCCCCGGAGCCGGCGGCGGCGCCTTGCGGTGGTTGAGGAACCAGAAGGTGAAGATGGCGATCGCGACCAGGGCCGCGATGGCGACGTAGAGCAGCGTTCGGCTCTTGCGCCCCCCTTCCCCCTCCCCGACGGCGACCCTCCCCAACGGCGCCACGGCCTCGAGCGGGGCCCCCGTCGAAGTCGTCGCGGTGACGGGCTCGGGGGGCGGCGGGGCCTCCGGCAGCGGTGACATCGATGGCGGCGGCGGCGGCGGCATCGCCGGCATTGCCGGCATTGCCGGCGGCGGGAAGCTCGGCGGCGGGAGCTCCGGAGCGGCGGCGGCAGCGGGGGGCGCGGAGAGGGCCGGGGGCGGCGGAGCCTCGGCGTCGAGCAGCCGCTGGATGTAGATCGCGAGGTCCGCGGCGCCGGTCGAGGGGGCCAGCACGGCGAGCGCCCCTTCCAGCCGCTGCTTCATCTCGCCGGCGCTCTGGAAGCGGTCCTGGGGCTCGAGCGCCAGGGCGCGCGTCACGATCTCGTCCACCTCGCGCGGCAGCGACGGATCGACCTGGCGTGGCGTGCGGACGCGCCCCTGGCGCACCGCTTCGAGCACCGAGATCTCGCTGTCGCCGGCGAACAGGCGCTCGCCGGTGACCATCTCGAAGAGGACGGCGCCCAGCGAGAAGAGGTCCGAGCGGCCGTCGACCGGCCGCCCCCAGGCCTGCTCGGGGGACATGTACTGGAGCTTCCCCTTGAGCGCGCCCATCTGCGTCTGGCTCGCCTTCGAGACCGCCTTGGCGATCCCGAAGTCGCACAGCTTGACGTCCCCCTCGGCGGTGAGCAGGACGTTCTGCGGCGAGACGTCGCGGTGGACCAGCCCCAGCTCGCGGTCCTCGAAGTCCCGCTTGCGATGGGCGTAGTCGAGGGCGGAGGCCAGGCGGGCAGCGATCAGCAGGCTCAACCCCAGCGGCAGCGGCATCCCCTTGCGGCGGCCGGCGTTGAGCAGGCTGCGCAGGTCGCGGCCGTCGACGTACTCCATGGCGATGTAGTAGTCGCGGCCGATCTTCCCCAGGTCGTAGATGTGGACGATGTTGGGGTGGGTGAGCTGCGCCGCCAGCTTCGCCTCGTCGATGAACATCCCCACGAACTCGGCGTTGTCCGTCATGTGGGGGAGGATGCGCTTGATGGCGACCGTCTTCTGGAACCCCTCGACGCCGCGCATCCGGGCCTTCCAGACCTCCGCCATGCCGCCGACGGCGATCCGCTCGAGCAGCGTGTACTGGCCGAAGCGCTCGCCGGTCTGGCCGCTCCCCTCGTCGGCGAAGACGGGGATGCGCTGTGTGGCGGCGGCGTCGATCGCCGGCATCGCCGGCATCGCCGGGAAGACCGAGGCGCCGGTGGGAGCCACCGGGGGCGGGACGGGCATCGGAGCGGGCGCGGGCGGCGTGAAGGCGAGCGGCCCGGGAGGCGGAGCGGGCGCGGCCGGCCGCGGGGGCGCCGGAGGGGCGCCCACGGAGGTGCCCGGCCGCGTCGAGGTGCGCGCCAGCTCCTCGAGCTCCGCGAAGTCGAAATCTCCCACCGCGCGCCCCTTGCGCACGGCGGTCCCGTCAGCGGCCGGGGCGGCCGGGGGCGACGCCGGGGGAGCCGGCGGCGCCGCGGGCTTCGGCCTGCCCATCTCCAGGTTCGACAGCGTCTTGCTGAGCAGGGCGTCGACGCTGCTGGCGTTGGCGGCCGTCTGGGCTCCCGTTTCCACGCGCCGCGGCGGCGGGGGCGGAGCCGGGGGGGCCGCCGGACGCGGCCGGGGGTCGGGGGTCAGCATGCCGGAGAGGGTCTTCTCGAGACGCCGCTGGACGTCGTCTCCGGCGGCGCCGGCGGAGCTCGCCGGCGGCGCCGCGGCGGGAGGCGGCGGCGGTGGCGGCATGGCCCGCGGCGGTGCGATCACCGGCCGCGGCGCCTGCCCGGCTTCCACCTCGGCCAGCACGTCGCCGAAGATGTCCTTCGAGGTCAGCTTGTGCTCCGGGACGGCGGTGACCACCGGCATCCCCCCGGTGCCGGACGGCCGGCGGGCGAGCAGCGCCTGGCGGGCGGTGAGCACCACCTGCTCGACGGTGAACGGCTTGGCGATCCGCGCGTCCGCCCCGTCGCCGCCGCCGCTCCCCGATTCCGGCTGCAGCCCCACCACCCCCGGGCCGCCGGAGCGGCGGGAGAAGGAGAAGACGAGCACCTCGAAGCCCGGCAGGTCGGTCGCGGCGAGCACCAGGTCCGGAGGGGTCGGCGACGTATGGAGGGCCTGGTCGACGCTCGCCACGACGCGCACGCTCCATCCTTCCGCGCCCAGGGCGGATTGAATCCGTTCGACGTAGTGCGCATCCGGCTCGACGACGAGGATGGAGGGCATACCTATCTCCGGCAAGAAAACTAGCAAGCCTTTCTAACATCCAAGCCCGTCCCAGGTCAATCGGGAGAGGGGCCAAAGGCCTTGATTTTTGAGGGATTTAACGCCGCCGCCGCGGGCGGCTCCGGGCGGCGGCTGGCGGAAGGGCCGGCAAGTCCTGTAAAATCAGCCCCCCTTCCGGGATTCTTTGCGCCAGGAGCCCTCCGATGTCAGGCCATAGCAAGTGGAGCACGATCAAGCACAAGAAGGCGGCGACCGACGCCCGACGCGGGAAGATGTTCTCCAAGATCCTCAAGGAGATCACCGTCGCCGCGCGCATCGGCGGCGGCGATCCGAAAGGGAACGCCCGCCTGCGCTCGGCCCTCCTCGAGGCGAGGTCGAACAGCGTCCCCGGCGACAACATCGACCGCGCCATCAAGAAGGGGACCGGCGAGCTCGAGGCCGAGGTCTACGAGGAGATCACCTACGAGGGGTACGGCCCGGGCGGCGTCGCCGTGATGGTCGAGGCGGCGACCGACAACCGCAACCGCACCGCCAATGAAGTCCGGCACACCTTTGCCCGCCATGGCGGGAACCTGGGGGAGGCGGGGTGCGTCGGCTGGATGTTCCGCCGCCGCGGCTACTTCGCCATCGAGCGCGGCGCCCTTCCCCGCATCGACGGGGAGATGATGAACGAGGAGAAGCTGATGGAGCTCGCGCTCGAGCTCGGCGCCGACGACGTCGCGGTCGAGGACGAGGTCTGCGAGATCTACACCGCGATGGGCGACTTCCTCGCCGTCCAGGAGGAGCTCGAGCGGCGCAAGATCCCGACCGTCGCCGCCGAGCTGGCGATGATCCCCGACACCCTGGTCGACGTGCCGCGCGAGAAGGCGGGGCAGGTGGCGCGGCTGGTCGAGACCCTCGAGGACCACGACGACGTGCAGAAGGTCTGGATCAACGGCGACCTCGCCAACGCCGACGAGAGCGTCCTCGCCGCGCAGTCCCGGTAGCGGCGCGCCGGCGCGATCCCCCGCCGTGCTCATCCTGGGAATCGATCCGGGCAGCCTGCACACCGGCTACGGGCTGGTCGAGAAGCGCGGCTCCGCCCTCGCCCCGCTCGAGGCCGGGCGCTTCTCCTGCCCGCGCGACCTCGACCTCCCCCGCCGCCTCGCCCACCTCTCGCGCGCCTTGAGCGAGCTGGTCGAGCGCCGCCCTCCCGACCTCGCCGTCCTCGAGACGCCGTTCCACGGCATGAACGCCCACTCGCTGATCGTCCTCGCCCAGGCCCGCGGCGCCCTGCTGGCGGTGCTCGCCCTGCGCGGCATCGAGATCTGCGAGTACAGCCCGGCCGAGGTCAAATCGGCCGTCACCGGCAACGGCCGCGCCGACAAGGGGCAGGTCGCCCACATGGTGCGTCTGATCCTCGCCACCCGCGGCGAGGGGTGGGCGAGCGACGCCACCGACGCCCTGGCGCTCGCCATCTGCTGCGCCCAGCGGCTGAAGCTCGACCGCCTCGCCGCCCGGACTGCTAAGCCCTTTTGAATTCAAAGGCTTGAAGACACCTGGCGCCTTGCATCCGTTTTTTGCCCTGTGCTACCATCGCGGTCTTCGCTATCGCCGATCGCGCCACCGCGCGGTCATCGGACGTGAAATGCTGACTTGGTCGTAATCTCGTCTATGGCCTTCCAGGGCTCGCTCAAAGAGCTGCCGCTCCCAGACATCATCCAACTGGTCTCCGTCTCCGGAAAGACCGGGGTGTTCTCGCTGCGCCGCAACGGCGACTCCACGGGTGAGATCTATCTGCGCGGCGGCCAGATCGTCCATGCGCACGCCGGCGACCTCCGGGGCGAGGAGGCGATGTACGAGCTCGCCATCTGGCCGGAGGGGGACTTCGTGTTCACCCCGGGGACCGAGACCGAGCTCACCACGATCCAGAAGTCGAACACCAACCTGCTGATGGAAGCGGCGCGCCGGATCGACGAGTGGCAGATCCTCTCCAAGCGGATCCCCTCGACCCGGCTGGTGCCGGTGTTCACCCAGCGCGCCGCCACCACCTCCGTCTCGCTGACCCCCCAGGAGTGGTCGCTGATCTGCAAGATCGACGAGCGCCGCACCATCGAGGAGGTGGCGATCGGCCTCGACATGAGCCCCTTCGAGACCTGCAAGCTCCTCTACGGGCTGATCACCTCCGGGCTGGTGACGCTCAACGAGGACTTCACCCGCCTGCGCACCGACCGCCTGCGCACGATGTCCCCCGCGGAGCTCCTGGCGCTGGCCGACGCCGTCCACGGCCAGGCCCGCGGGCTGCTCAACGGCCACCCCCGGCAGGGGGAGCTCGAGGTCCCCTTCCGGATGAGCCGCGCCGAGATGGAGTCCGGGCGCGCCGTCGAGGCCGTGCTCGACCTCGTCCGCGCCGAGGAGAAGGTGGTCTCCGCCGCCCTCGGCCCCAACCAGAGCAAGGTCTTCCTCGACCGCGTCGCCCAGATCCTCAATCACTGAAGACGCCGGAAGACGCCCGAGATCGCGGCTTTGCCATCTTCGGGGGGCGGTTTCCGCGAGGGGCCGTACTAGAATGCCGCCATGACATCCCGCGGTGACCGCCGTGCCCCGCTCCTCGTGCTCGTGGTGTCCCTCCTCGCAGCCGTTCCCCTCCGGGCTCAGCTCGCTCCCGCCAACCCGCCGGCGGCCGCGCCAGTGGCCCCCGCCGCCCCGCAGGGGCCGGTGGCCCCCGAGCCTTCGGGGACGATCGGCGGGCTCGAAGGGGGCGAGCCGGTCGGCAAGTCGATCGAGGAGCGGCTCCTCCCCAAGCTCGACATCTACTTCCCCGAAGGGGACCTCGACCTCAAGGTCAACCGCCTGGTCAACAAGACGTTCTTCGAGGGACAGGTCAAGTATAATTTCATCAATGGCGACATCACGGCGTTCCTGCGCTACCGCTACTACGGCGAACGGCGGACGACGCAGTTCACCGTCTTCGACGCCATCAGCTTCGACCGCATCGGACAGAACATCACCCAGGACTTCGACCGCGTGCGCGGCACCCTGCTGCTGATGGAATGGCCGCACAGCTACAACAGCCGCACCTTCTTCCACGCCGAGCTCGACGGCATCAGCACCAACCGCGGGGAGCACGGCAGTAACTTCTTCGTCCGGCGCGACCGCACCAACACCTTCGTCCGCCTCGGCTACCAGTGGGGGACGCCCGACGAGGGGCGGTCGAGCGCGATCGTCGGCGAGACCCGGGCGCGCACCGAGCGGCTGTTCTCGGCGTTCCGCGAGTTCGGGCCCAACGAATCGACGCTGACGGCCGCCCTGACCGACGGCTTCCCCTATGGCCCGGGGGATTTCAACTACACCAAGTTCGAGTTCGAGGCGCTGAAGCGGTTCGACGTCAGCCATCGGACCTTCCTGATCGGCCGCCTGCGCGGCGGGACGTTCTTCCACGTCGCCAGGGCGGACCCCAAGACCCTGCCGCCCGACCCCGACCCGATCGACTTCTACGCCGTCCCCACCTCCGAGGCCTTCAACCTCCAGGGGCGCGAGAACCTCAAGGGGATCAGCAACAGCAACGCCGACGCGCAGCTTGGCACCCAACTCCTCTTTACCACGTGGGAGTATTTTTTTCCCTGGTTCCTCGAGAGTCACCATAGTTTTCTAAAACTCGACTGGCAGAACTGGTACTGGGTCCTCTACGCGGGCTACGGCACGGTGGGGATCGACCGCAAGGTCTATACGGATTTCAGCACTTACATCCCCGACGCCGGCATCGGCTTCGAGGCTTCTCTGAGTCTGCGGAAATACAGGTTCTTTCTTTCCGGCATTGTGGCACAGGCTTTGAAAGGGAATGGGGGCGTAGAGGCACGTTTCTCCATCAAGTCGTATCGATGACTCGTGCGCTTGAGCGGGGAACCCGGGCAGAGAGGGAGCCTGGACCGTCCCGCAGCACCCAGAAGTAGCGAAGGTCGCCATCGCAACCTTCGCAGTTTGGCCTAGGAATGGCTTAGAGCCGGAGGAGAACGAATGAAACTAAAGTGGGTAGGCCTCATTGCGCTGCTGAGCCTCGCTCCCAGCATGGCGATGGCGGAGGAAGCAGAACAGGCGAACGCTGCCAGCGTCACCGGAGAGACGGGGCTGTTCAGCCTCCTGACGGGTGATACTTTGCCCCGGGGCGGCTGGTCGCTCGGCGTTTATTACAACAACTGGGACCGGGTCATCGACATCGACCGGCGTTTCAGCCTCAACAAGAACGGACAGCTGAGCATCGACGAGAACCGCATCAGCGGCAGCTTCGGCTACGGCATCACCGACCGCTGGGAAGTCAGCGTCATGGTGCCGTTCGAAAACTACAAGTACGACAACAACGACCTCAGCGTGCGCACCGACACCGGCGGCGGCTTCGACACCGGCAACGTCCGGGTGGGCACCAAGATCCGCCTGCTCGGCGCCCAGGGCGACCCGAGCACCCTCGCCCTCAACGCCTTCGTCGAGGCCTCCACCGGCAAGGACACCGTGGCCTCCTCCGACACCGGCTTCGGCGTCGGCCTCGACTGGCGGCTGTCGCGCTGGGTGGTCAACGTCGGCTATCAGGATCTGGGCAACCGGAACCTGCCGGTCAACGGCGGCCTGACCAACTGCGAGCCGTTCCCCTTCTGCCAGCAGCTCGTCGCCCAGGATTTCAAGCACCAGGCGATCACCGCCGGCATCGGCTTCGTCGCTCAGGTCAGCGACCGCTTCGACTGGATCACCGAGGTCAACGGCGAGTTCTCGACCGGCAATAACAATTTTTACCGTGACTTTTACGATTTCACCACCGGCGGCCGCGTCTGGCTCGGCGAGGACCAGCACTGGGCCCTCAACTTCGCCCTGCGCACCGACCTCAACCAGCTGAACACGATCGACGAGCACTGCCCGCTGGGCGGCCTGTTCGGCATCACCTACTTCCCGCGCCTGGTGCGCCACGAAGTGGCTCCCCCGCCGCCGCCCCCGCCGCCCCCGCCGGCTCCCGAGCCGCCGCCCCCGGCCCCGGCTCCTGAGCCGCCGCCTCCGCCGCCCCCGGCCCCGCCGGCACCCCCGGCGCCGCCCGAGACGATGGAGCAGACCTGCAGCTTCGTCCCCGGCAGCGCGCGTCTGGACAACATCTGCAAGGCCAAGCTCGACGAGGTCGGCCTGCGCATGAAGCAGAGCTCCACCTCGACGGCGGCGTGCACCGGCTTCTCCGACGGCAAGGGCAAGTCGGAGAACCAGCGGCTCGCCGACCAGCGCTCCCAGGCGGTGAAGAACTACCTCGTGACGCGGCATGGGATCGACCCCAGCCGGATCACCACCCAGGGTCAGGTCACCGACCGGCGGGCGGCCACGGTCGTCCTCACGATCACGCCCTGACCTTCAGACCGCAGCAGGTTGGACAGGCCCCGTCGCGAGACGGGGCCTTTTGCTTTTTGGGGCTGTGGCGGTTGGCGCGGTTTCCCCTTCGAAGCCTCACCCTCGGTCCCTCTCCCACCGCCCTCCCACCCGACCGGGAGAGGGATGACTCCTCCGAACCGGCAGAGCCCGTAGGTTGCGCTGTGCGCAACAGCACCGTTGACGGTGCGCGCAGCGCACCCTACGAAACGCCCATCGCAGGGCCCCCCCTCTCCCGGACGGCGGGAGGGCGGTGGGAGAGGGGCCGGGGGTGAGGCTTCGAAGGGGACGATGGCCGCAGCCGCCAAGGCGACCCAGAACGCAGCTCGTCCTGGGGTTTCGCCTACAACGCCTCCCGCCGCAGCGACGCCACCGCTCCGAACAGTCCCGCCGCGCCGCCGAGGAGGACGAGGAAGGCGGCCTCCCGGGGGGTCAGGAAGTCGAGCGCCAGCACCGAGGAAAAGAGCGATCCCTTGCCGCGCGCGAGGAGCAGCCGGTAGCCGCCGTAGAGGGCGCCGCTCGCCACCAGGCCGCCGATCAGTCCCTGCAGCAGCCCCTCGACGTAGAACGGGCCGCGGATGAAGAACTCGGTCGCCCCGACCAGGCGCATCACGCCGGTCTCCTCGGAGTGGAGGTAGGCGGTCAGCCGGATGACGCTCGCGATGGTGAAGATCGCCGCGCCGAGCAGGCCGGCGACCAGGGCGAGCCCCACCGCCCGCACCACCGCCACCACGGTGGCGAGCTGCCCGAGCCACTCGCGGTCGTCGTCGATCAGCGTCACCTCGGGGCGGCTCCGCCAGGCGGCCAGCCACGGCTCGGCACCGGCGGCGCTGCCGGCCGTCCGCGGGTCGAGCCCGATCTCGAGCGAGGCGGGAAGCGGCTCCTCGCGGCTGCCGGCCACGAGGTCGGAAAGGCTGGGGAAGATCTTCTGGAACCGCTGGCGGGCCGCCGCCGCCGTGATCGTCTCGACCGAGACCACCCGCGGCGCCCGCGCCGCCTCGGCGGCCAGCCGCCGGAGGTCGGCCTCCGAGGTCTCCGGCTTGAGGTAGACGACCACCCGCATCTCCCCCCGCCAGCGCTCGACCGAGGACGAGAGGTTGTCGCTCACCAGCAGGAAGGCGCCGCCGATGAAGACGCTCACCGCGATGGTGAGGACGGCGAGCAGGCTCACCTTCCAGCTGCGCAGCAGGTTGACCGCCGCCTCGCGGAAGAAGTAGCGGAGGGCCTTGAGGAAGCTCATTCCGGAAAACCCTCCGCGCGGCTCCGCCGCCGGCAGCTCGCCCGCCTCGGAGGCTTCCCCGGCCGCCTCTGCCATCGCGTCGAGAGGGGGCGGATCGGTGCCCGCGAGCTCCTGGTCCGCGATCACCCGGCCGCGGTCGAGGGTGATCACCCGCCGCCCCACCCGCTGGATGGTGTCGCGGTCGTGGGTGGCGAGGATCACCGTCGTCCCCCGCAGGTTCACCTCCAGGAAGAGGCGCAGGATCTCCCGCGAGAGGTCGGGGTCGAGGTTGCCGGTCGGCTCGTCGGCGATCAGGATGTCCGGCTCGTTGATCAGCGCCCGGGCGATCGCCACCCGCTGCTGCTCGCCGCCGGAGAGCTCGGGCGGGAAGGCGTTCAGCCGGTGGGCGAGCCCCACCCGGCGCAGCGCCTGGTAGGCGGCCTTCTTCTGCTCCTGCACCCCCACCCCCAGCACCCGCGGCAGGTAGGTGACGTTCTCGAAGATCGTCTTCCGGGGGATCAGCCGGAAGTCCTGGAAGACGACGCCGATCGTCCGCCGCAGGTAGGGGATCTTGCCCCGCGGGATCGACGAGACGTTCCGTCCGTTGACCAGGATCTGCCCGGCCGAGGGGACCTCCTCGCGGAAGATCATGCGCAGCAGCGTCGTCTTGCCGGCGCCGCTCGCGCCGGTGAGGAAGACGAACTGGCCGCGGGCGATGTCGAACGTGACGTCGTCGAGGGCCGCCTGCCCCCCGGGATACTGCTTGCTGACGTGGAAGAACTGGATCAAGGGCGAGGCGCTCCGGCCTCTCTCTAGTTTGCCGTTTCCGGGGCCGGCGCCACGACCGGGGCCTGATCGAGGGCCTGCCGCAGGAGCTGTTGCACGGACTTCGGCTCGGCGCGCCCGCCCGAGCGTTTCATCACCTGGCCGACCAGGAAGCCGATCACCGTCGCCTTCCCCCCGCGGTACTGCTCGACCTGCGCCGGATGGCCGGCGATCACGTCGGCGATCCACCCCGCGATCTGCGCGCTGTCGGAGATCTGCCCGAGCCCCAGCCGCTCGACCGCCGCCGCCGGCTCCTCTCCTGTCGCGGCGATCGCCGCGAAGACCTCCTTGGCGGCGCTGTTCGAGATCTTCCCGGCCTCGACCATCGCCGCGAGGGCCGCCAGGCGCCCGGGC
>CAVWOZ010000036.1:0-130444 GCA_963756595.1 uncultured Acidobacteriota bacterium | reverse complement strand
TCCTCGACCTGGTGCAGGCGACGCGCGACCCGCGCGCCGCCGGCCTCCCCGACCTCGCGGACCTGATCTCCTTCGGCGCCTCGCCGCGCGCCACCCTGTTCCTCGCCCGCGCCGCCAAGGCGCTCGCCATGGTGCGGGGGCGCGGCTACGTGATCCCGGAGGACGTCAAGGAGCTCGCTCCCGACGTGCTCCGCCACCGGATCATCCCCACCTACGAAGCCGAGGCCGAGGAGATCACGACCGACGCGCTGATCGCGCGCCTGCTCGACCGCATCCCGGTGCCCTGACATGCCGGGCTTCCTGTCGCGGTTCCTCGCGCGTGGCGAACGAGGCCGAAGGCAGCTCCGGCGGAGTTGCGGCGCCCCCGCAGCGCCGGCCTGCCGGCCGACCTGCTGCGCAAGGTGCGGCGCATCGAGATCGCCACCAACCGGCTGGTCGACCAGGGGGTCGCCGGCGACTTCCACTCGGTGTTCAAGGGGCTCGGCATGGAGTTCGCCGAGGTGCGCCCCTACCAGCCCGGCGACGACGTGCGCACCATCGACTGGAACGTCACGGCGCGGATGCGCACCCCGTACGTCAAGAAGTACGTCGAGGAGCGCGACCTCACGATCTTCCTGGTGGTCGACGTCTCGGGGAGCCTGTCGTTCGGCTCGCGGACGATCCTCAAGCGCGAGCTGGCGGCCGAGATCGCCGCCCTCCTCGCCTTCGCCGCGCTGCGCAACCAGGACCGCGTCGGCTGCGCCCTGGTGAGCGACCGCATGGAGCTCTTCCTCGAGCCGCGCCGGCGGCGCACCCAGGTGCTGCGCATGGTGCGCGAGATCCTCGACCGCCCGGCCGCCGGCGGCACCGATCTCGAGCGCGGGCTCGACGCCGTGCTCTCGACCCTCAAGCGGCGTTCGGTCCTCTTCGTGATCTCGGACTTCCTCGGCTCCCCTTGCACCCGCGCCCTCAAGGCCGCCGCCTCGCGGCACGACCTGATCGTGGTCGAGATCGTCGATCCGCGCGACCAGGAGGTGCCGGCGGTCGGGCCGGTGGTGCTGCGCGACGCCGAGACCGGCGAGACCGCCTTCTTCAGCGGCCGGCGCAACGCCCGCCGCCACGCCGAGCAGCGGCGGCACGAGCGCGCCGAGCTGCTGCGCCTCACCCGCAAGCTCGGCGTCGACCGCCTGGAGCTGCGCACCGACCGCCCCTACCTCAACACGCTGCTGGCCTTCTTCGAGCAGCGCAAGAAGAGGTTCCGGCGGTGAGGAGGCCGCCACGGATCGTAGGGTGCGCTGTGCGCACCTTCCGCGGGTTGTGGTGCGCACAGCGCACCCTACGGTCCTGCTGGCCCTGACCGTTCTCACCGCCGTCCCGCTCCTGGCGCAGGCGCCCCCGGCTCCGCTCACCGTCTCCCTCGACCCCCAAGGCGCCGACGGTGGGCGACCACGTGGTGGCGACGCTCACCCTGCGGGCGCGGACGGCGGAGCTCGCGGCCGAGCCGCGGTTCCCGGTGTGGGCGAAGAGCTGGGGGGAGGCGGAGATCGTCCGCAAGGAGGAGCCGGTGAAGCTCGGCGAGCAGGGCGGGAGTCGCGACCTGGGAGCAGAAGGTCGAGATCGTCCCCTTCCGCCCCGGCGCCCTGCCGCTGCCGCCGATGGCGGTCGCCATCCCCTTGAAGACGGGGACCGTGCAGGCGGCGACCCCGGCGGCGCTGGCGCTCGCCGTGCGCTCGGTGATCCCGGCCGGCGAGAAGGCGCCGCAGGCGAAACCGCCGGCGCCGCCGCGCCCGCTGGAGCTCGGCGCGCGCTTCTGGTGGACGGTGGCGGGGCTCGGCGCCGCCTGCCTCGCCGCCTTCGCCCTCCTCTGGTTCCAGCAGCGCAAGCGGGCGAAGGCGGCCCGCGCCGTGCCGGCGCTGCCGCCGCTCGCCGAGCTGAAGGCCGAGATCGCCGGGCTGGCGGCCGAGCCGTCGATGCTCGCCCTCCATACCCGGCTGAGCTACGCGCTGCGCCGCTACCTCGGGCGCCGCCTCCCCTTCCCCGCCGTCGAGAGCACCACCGGCGAGGTGCAGACCCAGCTCACCGGACGCCGGATGCCGGGCCAGCTCGCGCGGCAGACGGTCGAGCTGCTGCGCGCCTGTGACCTCGTCAAGTTCGCCCGCCAGGAGGTGGGCCCGGCGCAGGGGCAGGCGCGCGCCGAGGCCGCCCTCCGCCTCGGCGAGGAGTGGGAGGCGCACCTCGCTCCGGCTCCCTTCGAGGAATCCGCGGAGCCCGCGCCTCTGGAGGCGACGGGATGAGCGGCGGCATCCCCCATCTGGCGAACCCGGCCTGGCTGCTCCTCCTGCTCGCCCTGCCGCTGCTCGCCTGGGCGCACCACCGCCGCGGGGCGGCGGGAGCGCTGACCTACAGCCGGCTGCCCGCCTCTGTAACCGGGGCAAGGGGCAAACGGCGCGGCGCCTGGCGCCTCCACCTGCCGTTCTACGCCCGCCTCCTCGCGCTGGCGGCGCTGGTGCTGGCGCTCGCCCGGCCGCAGCTCGGCTACTCCTGGGAGGAGAGCCTGACCGAGGGGATCGACATCCAGCTCCTGCTCGACGTCTCGGGGAGCATGGGGGCCGAGGACTTCCAGCCCAAGGACCGGCTGACGGTCGCCAAGTCGGTGGTCAAGGACTTCGTGGCCGGCCGGCCGGGGGACCGCATCGGCCTGTCGATCTTCTCCGGCGCCGCGATGACCCGCTCGCCGCTGACCACCGACCGCGACATGCTCAATCTGCTGATCGATTCGATCGAGCTCAACTCCCTGCCGGACGGCACGGCGATCGGCGTCGCCCTGGCGAACGCCGCCTCGCGGCTCAAGGACAGCGCGGCGAAGACCAAGATCGTGGTGCTGGTCACCGACGGCGGCAACAACGCCGGCGCCATCGATCCGATCTCGGCCGCGGCGCTGTGCAAGGGGCTGGGGCTCAAGGTCTACACGATCGGCGTCGGCTCGCAGGGGCAGGTGCCGGTGCCGCTGCCGATGCAGGACCCGGTGACCGGCCAGATCGTGACCCGCCGGGTGATGATGGACGTGCCGGTCGACGAGGCGCTGTTGCAGCAGATCGCGCAGAAGACCGGCGGCCAGTTCTACCGCGCCACCGACCGCGAGAGCCTGCGGCGGATCTTCGCCCAGATCGACCGGCTGGAGAAGACGCCGCTCCAGGTCAAGCGCTACGTGCGCTATCGCGAGGCCTTCCCGCCGCTCGCCTGGGCCGCCCTCGCCCTCCTCCTCCTGCCGCTCGCCACCGCCGGCCTCCAGGTGACCGCCGAGCCATGACCTTCGCCGCCCCCGATCTCCTCTGGCTCCTCCTGCTCGCCCCCGCGGCGGCGGCGGCGGCGGCGTGGCTCTGGCGCCGGCGCCTGGCGGCGGATGCCGCCTGGGCCTCGCGCGCCCTCTGGAAGCGGCTGCTGCCGGCCTACGCGCCGCGCCGGCTGACCCTGGCTGTCGCGACGCTCGCCGTGGCGGTGCTCGGCGCCTCGTTCGCCCTCGCCCGGCCGCGCTGGGGGTCGGGCGAGCAGAAGGTGGAGCGCAAGGGGGTGGACGTCGTCTTCCTCCTCGACTCCTCGCTCTCGATGGCGGCGATGGACGCTCCCCCATCGCGCCTCTTCGTGGCCAAGTCGCTGATCCGCCGCATGGTGCGCGAGATGCCGGGGAACCGCGTCGCCCTGGTGCAGACCGAGGGGGATTCGCTGGTGCTGGCGCCGCTCACCCTCGACGGCGGGGTGATCGACCTGCTGCTCGACGCGGTCGACGCCGGCTCCCTCCCCACCCCGGGGACCGAGCTCGCCCCGGGGATCACCACGGCGCTCCGCCTGTTCGGCCAGGGGAGCGAGAAGCACCGCGTGCTGGTGATCCTCTCGGATGGCGAGGACTTCGGCGGCGGGCTCGACGGCGAGATCGGCCGCCTCAAGGACGAGGGGGTGGTCGTCTTCGCGATCGGCGCCGGCACGCCGCAGGGGACGACCCTGCCGATCCCGGGCTCGCCCGGGGAGCTCAAGAAGGACCAGGACGGCAACGTGGTGGTCAGCCAGCTCCACGAGGAGACGCTCGAGAAGATCGCCCGCGCGACCGGCGGCGCCTACCTGCGCGCCACCAGCGCCGCCGCCGATCCGACGCCGATCCTGCGGCAGATCGACCGCCTGGAGAAGCGGACGGTCGACAGCCAGAGCTTGAGCACCCTCGAGGAGCGCTTCCAGTGGCCGCTCGCCCTCGCCGCGCTGGCCCTCCTCCTCCACCTCGGCGTCGGGCCGTTCCTGCCGGACGCCAGGAGAACGAAGGCGCAGAAGCCGTCGCCGTGGGGAAGATGCCGGCGCCCGCGACCGCCACCGCGCGCGGCCACCTCGCCCCGGCCCTCCTGCTCCTCGGCGCCCTCGCCTTCCCTTCCCTGCCGTGGCAGCCGCACCTCCCCGACTGGGTCGAGCGCTGGCTCTACAACCCGCGGGAGCGCACCGAGCGCTCGCGGGAGGCCTACGCCAAGAAGAAGCCCGACCAGGCGGTGGGGCCGGCGGACACCGCGGTGCGCCTGGCGCCGAACGATCCGACCGTGCAGTACGACGCCGGCACCGCCCACCTCGCCGCCGGCGACCATCGCAAGGCGGTCTCGCTGCTCGAGAAGGCGGCCAAGGGAGCGGCGCCGGAGCTGGCGCCGGCCGCCCACTACAACCTCGGCAACGCGCGCCTCGCGGCCGGCGATCCCGGCGGCGCGGTCGAGGCCTTCAAGCAGGCGCTCCGCGAATCCCCGGGGGACGCCGCCGCCAAGTACAACCTCGAGCTGGCGCTGCGCGAGGAGCAGAAGAAGAAGATGGGGGGCGGCGGCACGCCCAAAGGATCGCGCGGCAACCAGAAGCAGAACGAGGACCCGGCGCGCCAGCAGGGGGCGGGGAACAACCCGCAGGGTCAGCCCCAGAAAAAGCCCCAAGGGAGCGAGCAGCCGCCCAATCCCCAGGGACAGGGGCAGCAGCCCAAGCCGGGGCAGACGGGGGAGTCGAAGCAGGCCGGCGGCGCCGGCGGGGACGACCGCCTGCCGCAGTTCCGCAACCAGCCGGAGATGAACGGCCAGGAGGCGGCCTCGGTGCTCGCCGCGATCGAGAACCTCGAGCGCCAGCAGCGCCGCGACCTGGCGGCGCGCCGCGCGCGGCAGCACGCCATCAAGGGGAAGGACTGGTGAGGGGCCTCCCCGCCGCCCGGCTCCTGCTGCCGCTGCTCGCGATCGCGGCGATGGCCGGGATGTCCGCGCGTTCCGCCGCTCCGGCCCGCGCCGGCGAGGAGGTCAAGGTCACCGTCGAGCCCGAGGTCATCGGCCTCGACGAGACGGCGACGCTGACCATCGAGGTGCACGGCGACGGGCTGTCGAGCCTGTCGAGCCTGCGCTTCCGGCCGAGCTTCGAGCTCGACAACCTGGAGACGGTGGGGGGCCCGGCCCAGTACGACGACATGCGCTTCACCAACGGCCGCCTGTCGCGCACCTTCCGGCTCTCCTTCGAGCTCAAGCCGCTCGGCCTCGGCAAGGCGCGGGTGCGCGCCATCTCGGTGCAGCTCGGCGACGACGTCCAGCAGCTCCCGGCGCACGAGATCCGCGTCCAGCAGGAGCCGACGCAGGCGCCCGCGAACCCGTCGCGCCCGCAGCGCCTGCAGGCGGACGACGACCCCTTCCAGCAGATGCTCGGCCGCATGCGCAACCCGTTCCAGCGCGCGCCGCAGCAGCCGGACGTCTTCGTGCGCTGCGAGCTCGAGCCGCAGCGGCCGGTGGTGGGCCAGCAGCTCCTCTACTCCGTCTACCTCTACACCCGCGAGGACATCGCCGCCGTCTCGCCGAGCTCGCTGCCGACCCTCCAGGGGTTCTGGGTGCGCGACATCCCCCTCCCCCAGCGGCTGCCGATGGAGATGGTGGACCTCGACGGCCGGCGCTACGCCCGGGTGCCGCTGCTCAAGAAGGCGCTCTTCCCCCTGCGCCCCGGCCACTTCCAGCTCGAGCCGGCGGTGATCGACCTGACGGTGCAGCACTACGACCGCGGCTTCTTCTTCGGCCCGGCGGTGGCCCGCCCCGAGCAGGTCCGCCTGCGGACGGCGGGGATGGCGGTCGACGTCGATCCCCTGCCGCCGGCGCCCCCGGGCTTCGGCGGCGCCGTCGGGCAGATCACCCTCGGCGCCCAGCTCGATCCGCCGCAGGTCCACCTCGGCGAGGCGGCGACCCTGACGGTGCGCCTGGGCGGCGTCGGCAACCTCCAGGGGATCCACGAGCCGCGGATCACGCCGCCGCCGGGGGTCACCCTCCTGCCCCCGCAGCAGGAGGGGAAGGACGAGCTCAACGGCACCGCCGTGCGCGGCCTCCGCGTCTGGCGCTACGCGGTGATCCCGCAGCGGGCCGGCCGCTTCACGCTGCCTTCGCCGGGGGTCACCTACTTCGACCCCGCGGAGCGCGAGCTACCAGGTGGCGACGGCTCCCGCCCTCGCGCTGACCACCCTCCCTCCCCTCGCGCCTCCCGCCGTGGCGCGGACGGCCAAGGGTGTGGCCGGGGCTCCGCGGAGCGGCGAGCCCGCCGACCGCCGCTGGGCTCCCCTCCTCGCCTGGCTCCTCGTCCTCCCCTGGGGGCTCGCGCTGGTGGTGGTGCTGGTCCGCCACCGGCCGGCAGCCGGCTCGGCCGGCCCGGGTGCCGCGGGCTCGGAGGCAGCCCGCGAGCTCGAGGCGGCGCTCGCGGCGGCCGCCGCCGAGGAGACGCGCCCCCGGCCGCTCGCCCTGCGGATCGAGGAGGGGTGGCGCCAGTTCCTCCGCCAGCGCTTCGCCGTGCCGCCCGAGACTCCCCCCTCCCGCTGGCGCGAGCTGCTCGGGGACCCAAGGGGTGGACGACGCGGCGCTCGACGACCTCGACCTGCTGATCGAGGACCTCCAGTACCTGCGCTTCGCCCCCCAGCTCTCCACCACCGACAGCCTGCGCGCGGACGCCCTCGAACGCAGCCGGCGCCTGCTGCGCCGGCTGGCGTGACGTCGGCGTAGTCGTGGACCGACCGATCCAGGAGCCTTTTTCCTCCCCTGTACTCGGGGGAGGCCAGGAGGGGGTGTTCCGGAGGCCGAAACGCTTCCTTGGTTGGCACGTTGCGAACCCACTCCTAACCTCCCCCTCTGGGGGAGGAACAAAGCTTCCTGCAGGATCAGTTGCCGCAGGTCCTGCCGTCTCCTTGCTGCGAAATATGGATAAGAGTTCGGTGTGTAGGAGAGGCGGGTATCCTCCACAGGTCCAGCCTATCGTCGCCCTGCAACTTCTGCTATCTTCGAACGCGACTATTCGGCTTGGGGTTTACGGCATGTTTTCAGGGAAGGATGACAGTCGGGAGCGTCTTCCATGAGTGACGCACTCGTGCGAGCCCGCATGCCGGAGGAAAGCTTCACCACCGCGGACGCCTACCACAGCCTGGAGCCGGTCCAGCTCGAGCGCTTCCTGGAGCGCCGGCGCGCCAATCCGAGCTTCCCGCTGGAGCTCTCCCTGGCCGAGAACCTCGTCGAGGTGCTGCGCCGCGCCAACGGCTTCGTCCCCTCGGCCGCCGGCTCCATCCTGCTCGACGATCCCTCGAACAAGCAGGAGGACCGCCGCCGCAACAGCCTGACCTTCATCGCCGCCTTCGGCGACAAGTCCTCGTGTCTGGTCGGGCAGGTCATCCCCGCCGACCAGGGGATTGCCGGCCGGGTGTACCTGACCGGCCAGGCCTACTCCACCCCCTACGCGCCGGGCGACCGCTTCTTCTTCCGCGGCATGGACGAGCAGACCCGCTACCAGACCGAGTCGCTGGTCGCCATCCCGATCCGCATCGGCACCGAGGTCTGCGGCGTGCTCGAGCTGATCAACCGCTGCGACGCCCCGGGCTACAGCCAGGAGGACCGCAACCTGCTCGAGATCTTCGCCGGCTACATCTCGATCTCGATCCAGAACGTCCTCGACGGCCGCCAGGCCCAGGAGATCGCCAAGCGCGACAACCTGACCGGGCTCTACAACGACCGCTACCTGCACATCGCCTTGACCGAGACGATCGGGCGCTGCCGCGCCGAGGCGGTCGACCTCGCCCTGCTGTTCCTCGACCTCGACTACTTCAAGCACGTCAACGACACCCACGGCCACCTGGCGGGGAGCCAGGTGCTGCGCGAGGTCGGCCACCTGCTGCGCCGCAGGGTGAAACGCGCCAACGGCATCCCGGCCCGCTACGGCGGCGACGAGTTCGTGCTCCTCCTCCCGGCCTCCGACCTCGACTCCGCGATCGACATGGCGGAGGAGATCCGCGCCGCCATCGTGGGCAGCACCTTCTGCGCCGGCCCCGGGGACATCCAGCCGGACCCCCTCTCCCTCAAGGGGATCACCTGCTCGATCGGCGTCGCCACCCTGCAGCAGCACCTCGAGCCCGACCTCACGCTCGACGCCGCCAAGAGCACCCTCCTGCGCCTGGCCGACGCCGCGATGTACGTGGCCAAGGAGACCGGGCGCAACAAGACCGCCCTCGCCGGCCGTCCGGTCCGCCGCCGTCCCACCGAAGGCTAGCGTCCCAGCCCTTTGGCTGACCGTTGGTGTTGGCCCGCGCAGCCGACTGGCAGCGAGCGAAGCGAGCGGAGCCCGAAGGAGGCGAGCAGGGCCAACACCGGCGATCGGCCCAAAGGGCCCGGCCTACGCCGAAGAGCGGTGTGCTAGCATGCCGCGATTTCCTCCGGAGGCGGGACTCTGCGCCTCTGAACCCCCGTTTTGACTCCCCTCGCGGGATCGAATTCGAAGGCGACTCCACGGAGAGAGCCGGAAGAGGATTGCGCGTTCATGAGCAAGAAACATCAGATCGTCATCGCCGGAGCCGGCGGCATGGGAAGCGCCGTGGGCCTGTTGCTGCGGGAAGTGGGAGACTTCGACGTCGACCTCTATATCGGCGACGCCGACGCCGCGCGGGCGCGCGCCGCCGCGGCCTGGATCCGCGAAGGCTCGACGAAGCCGGGAGAGGTGCACGACTTCCTCCTCCCCACCGCCGGGACCAACGCCGCCCTCGACGAGGCGCTGGCCGCGGGGGACATCCTCCTCGACTGCCTGCCGGGCAAGGAAGCCCCCCGCATGGCCGGCTTCGCCCGCCAGCACGACCTCCACTACGCGAACCTCACCGAGCACGTCGAGGAGACGGAGCAGATCCAGCAGATCGCCACGGGCGCCTCCCGCGGCTTCCTGTTGCAGACCGGGCTCGCACCGGGCTACGTCAACGTCCTCGGTCACAGCCTCTATCAGCGCTTCTGCCGGGAGCAGGGGACCGACCAGGCCGAGTCGCTGGAGATGCGGGTCGGCGCTCTGACCACCACCGCGCGGCCGCCGCACCACTACGGCTTCACCTGGAGCCCGAGCGGCGTCGCCACGGAATACGTCAAGCCCGCCACCGTGGTGCGCGATCACCAGCGGACCACCCGTCCCTCGCTCTCCGAACGCTGCACGGTCGTCCTCGACGGCATCACCTACGAGGAGGACCTCACCTCGGGCGGCGCGGCCGACCTCCCGGCGGCGCTCGAGGGGAAGGTGCGCAACCTCGACTACAAGACGCTGCGCTACCCCGGGCACTATGCATGGATCGAAGAGCTCCTGGCGGCGGCGCCGGCCGGCGAGGACCGCATCGCCTACCTCCAGGCGAAGATGGAGGAGACCGTCCCCTTCCTGGAGGACGACCTGGTGGTGATCTATGCCGCCGTCGAGGGAAGCGGCAAGGACAGCATCCGGCGGCGCCTCGAGAGCACCCTCCTCATCCGCCCTTCCCGGGTGGGCGCCCGCATCCTCAAGGCCATCCAGTCGACCACCACCGCCGGGCTCGCCGAGTCGGCCCGCTTCCTGCTCACCGAGGACCCGCACGGAATATGCCTGCAGAGCCAGATCGATCCCGCGCACTTCATGGCGGGACCGTTCGTGGCCGGGATCTACCACCGCTAGAGAGGGTTTTTAAGGTGGCTCTCAAGTACGAGCCTCCGAAGCTGTGGAAAATACCCTCCCCTCGGGGGGAGGTTTTCGGCCAGAGGCCTATTTCCCTCCGAACATATTTTTCAAACCACTGAGGGGAAAAGACTTGCCGCGATTGCACAAAAAACTGTTCAAAGTGGAGCAAGTGGCTCAGATGTCGTGGCTTTGGTCCCCTCCGCCGGTTCTTTCCCACAAGCTTTTCCACAGCCGTTGCGGAGATCGGCGTCCGAGCTGAAAACGCTCACTGGGTGAGCAGGTGCTGCTCAACGGGTGAGCGGCGGCGACGACAGGGTGAGACCTGGAAGAATCCCGCCGAGGTCCCCGGCGAGGCGGCGGCGGGGGGAACCTGAAGGCTGTCGAGGGCTCGTTGCCGTACGGCGAGCACCTTCCAGAGGTTAGGCCAAGAGCGTCGACGGAACGCGGTGAGCGAGATCGTCTTTCGCTCCTCGTTGTCGATCCCTAGAGTCAGCCATGAGCGCGGTTCCCCGGCTAAAGGCGGCGGCCTCCTGGCCATCGCCGCGAAGAGCGCATCTTTCCAGCCGTCATCCACCCCCGGCCAGGAGCGGACCGAGGCGAGCACGCGGGCGAAGAGAGCGGGATGGCTTTGCCAGAATACGGCGGCGGCGAGCCGGGGCTCGGCGAGCAGCGCCTGCGCACCGAGGGCGGGGGCGTCCGCCTCCCCGGGGCTCACCAGCATCGCGTAGAAGGGTGGGAAGGGGTCGAGGGGATCGAGGGTGCAGGCGGTCTCCAGGGCGCCGCCGGCCCAGGGGCGCTGCGCGGAGTAGCCGAGGATGCCGGCCACCACCCAGAGCGAGGGGACACCCTTCCCCTGGGTCGCCGCCTGCCAGGCGAGATCGGCGGCGGCGGCCTTCTCCTGCGGCCCCCGCGAATGCCCGGCGCGTAGCAGCGCCAGCCGCAGGGGGTAGAGCGGGAAGGTGGGGTCGAGCCGCACCGCCGACGCCAGCTCGGCCTCGGCGGCAGCCGTGCGGCCGGCCCCGGCGGCGGTCACCGCGCGGTCGTAGCGCCAGCGCGCGAGCTCGGTCGGGACCAGGGCGAGCAGCGCCGCCACGGCGTAGATCCGGATCGGCAGCGGCGAGCTCCGCCGCCCCTTCCCCCGCCCGCTCCCGGCGAGCGCCGCGCCGGCCGCGAGCGCGGCGGCCAGCGGCAGGGCGGTGACCGCCACCGCGCCGCTGGCGAGCGACGCGACCGCCCCCCCCGCGAGGCCGAGCATCCCCCCCAGCAGCAGGGCGGGGTCCCTCCCCTCCTCCCGCTCGGCGATGCGGCGCACGCCGAAGAGGACCGCCAGGGCGGCGGCGAGCAGGAAGCCGGTCACCCCCAATTCGTAGGCGAGCTGGACCGACAGGGAGTGGAGGTCGCCGACCGACTCGCCCCAGGGATTGACGCCTGGAACCGGATCGAGGAACGCCGTCGCCGTCCACGGGGTCGAGCCGGGTCCCCAGCCCAGCATCGGCCGCGCCGCGAACCCCCGGATGCCGGCCGCGAGGTAGGCGCTCCGCGCCCGCACCGACGGATCGGCGCCGGAGGCGATGCGCAGCACCCGCGGCGCCTGGGCCAGCGAGAGGGCGACCGCGACGACGAGGAGCGCGCCCCACGTCCGCCAGGGGCGCCCCCTGCCGGAACGCGCCGCCGCCGCCGCGAGCCCCAGGCCGGCCACCGCCACCAGCGCCACACACCCTCCCAGCGAGCGGCTGGCCAGCACGGCCGCCGTGATCAGCCCGCCGGCGGCGAAGCCGGCGAGCCGCCAGCGACCCGGCTCGCGCGCCGGCAGCACGGCGAGCGGTAGCACGATCACCAGCCAGGCGGCGAGCAGGTTGTGGTGGCCGAGCGGCATCGCCGCCCGCGGCGAGCCGAGAAAGCCCCAGTCGATCAGCGCCCAGAGCGAGACGCCGGCCGCCACCAGCGCCAGCGCCCGGAGCCCGCGGCGGCGCTCCTCCTCCCGGCGCCAGCAGCGCTCGACCGCGCCGGGGAGGGCGAGGAAGGCGGGGGAGAGCAGGAGGAAGCTCCAGGCCGCCCGCGGCACCGGCGAGGCCCAGGCGCTCGCCGCGGCGGCGATCCAGAGGGCGAGGGGGAGCAGGCGCCCCGAGGCGCCGAGCCGCAGCGGGTCCTGCCAGGAGGGGGCGGCCCAGAAGAGCGTGCCGAGGAGCGCCAGGGCGGCCACCGCGCTGGCCGCCGCGGCGGGCCCCCAGGCGAAGGTTCCGCACCAGGCGCCGTAGAGGGCGAGGAGCAGGGGCGGAAGGAGGCCGGCCATCGTGCGGCATTGTAGGCGATTGGGGTATCCTGTCCTCCTCTCGCAGGCGAGACCCGCAGAGCCTTTCTGCGTACCTTTGGAACCTTCCAGGAGAAATCCTCATGACCGTCCATACAGAGATCGAGACCGACAGCAGCGTCACCCAGATCCTCGAGGCGCTCGGCATCGAGCCCGAGAACCCCGGCGCCTTCGACGGCGAGTGGATCGCCACCCACGGCGAACGGATCGAGTCGCTGAACCCCGCCACCGGCGAGCCGATCGCCGCCGTGCGGATGGCGACCGTCGAGGAGTACGAGCGGGTGGCCGCGGCCACTGTCGAGGCGTTCCGCGAGTGGCGCACCTGGACGGCGCCCCGCCGCGGCGAGGTGGTGCGCCAGCTGGGCGAGGAGCTGCGCCGCCACAAGGACGAGCTCGGCCGCCTGGTGACCCTCGAGGTCGGCAAGGTCCTCTCCGAGGGGCTGGGCGAGGTGCAGGAGATGATCGACATGGCGGACCTCGCCGTCGGCCTGTCGCGCCAGCTCTTCGGCCTCGCCATGCACTCCGAGCGGCCGCAGCACCGGATGTACGAGCAGTGGCACCCGCTGGGGCCGGTCGGCATCATCAGCGCCTTCAACTTCCCGGTCGCCGTGTGGGCCTGGAACGCCATGGTCTCGGCGGTCTGCGGTGACTCGATGGTCTGGAAGCCGTCGCACCAGACGCCGCTGACGGCGCTCGCCGTCACCCGCATCGCCGACCGCGTGCTCAAGGCGAACGGCGCGCCGCCGATCTTCAACCTGGTGGTCGCCGGCCGCACCGGCGTCGCCGAGCGCCTGGTGGCCGACCGCCGCTTCCCACTGATCTCCGCCACCGGCTCCGGACGAATGGGTCGCGAGGTCGGGAAGGTGGTCGCCGACCGCTTCGGCCGCGCCCTCCTCGAACTCGGCGGCAACAACGGCATCCTGGTGATGGACGACGCCGACCTCGACCTCGCCCTGCGCGCCGTCCTGTTCGCCGCCGTCGGCACCGCCGGCCAGCGCTGCACCTCGACCCGCCGCCTCTTCCTCCAGAAGGGGATCGCCGCCGAGATGAAGCGCCGCCTGATCGAGGCCTACCCCTCGATCCGCATCGGCGATCCGATGACCCACGGCACCCTGATGGGGCCGCTGGTCGACCAGACGGCCGTCGACAACATGATGCAGGCGCTCGAGCGGGTGAAGTCCGAAGGGGGGAAGGTCCTCTACGGCGGCCGGCGGCTCGACCGCCCCGGCTACTACGTCCAGCCCGCCCTGGTCGAGGTGCCGAAGCCGCTCGCCATCACCTGCGAGGAGACCTTCGCGCCGATCCTCTACGTCTTCGAGTTCGACGACCTCGACGAGGCGATCCGCATCCACAACGACGTGCCGCAGGGGCTCTCCTCGGCCATCTTCACCCTCAACATGCGCTCCGCCGAGCGCTTCCTGGCCGCCACCGGCAGCGACTGCGGCATCGCCAACGTCAACATCGGCACCTCCGGGGCCGAGATCGGCGGCGCCTTCGGCGGCGAGAAGGAGACCGGCGGCGGCCGCGAAGCCGGCTCCGACTCCTGGAAAGCCTACATGCGCCGCCAGACCTGCACGATCAACTGGGGGACCGAGCTGCCGCTCGCGCAGGGGGTGGAGTTCGCGGTCTGAGCCGTTCCGAACATTTTGCGGCCAGCCGGCTCCGGCTGGCCGCAATCTTCCCAACAAGCCGCCAATCGACTCTTCCTTGCGGCCAACTTGCTCGCGGCAATTCGAAGTATTGGTAGCAGCTCGAGAGGTAATTACCCCTCCTAAGCGAAGGCTCAGGTGTTGATCAGCGACCTATGCAGAGCCGCTTCAGTCTTCATCATCCGAATCGTACGCATCCTCGCCGGCAGGCTCGCTCGCGAGAATTGCTTGCTTGCCCATAGCCCGCTCGATGAGCATCAACAATGCCGTCTTACGTTCTTGGAAAAAACCATCGAAATCGTCCGTACGTACGCGCTCAGGGTTGATGCTGTGAGTTTGCAAGATAGAGTCCATCTCGGCATCAGTGAGTTGAACTGTCGGATCATCCTGGAGCTGGCGCAGATAAAAGGAAGGCGCATGGCCACCGATCTTACGATTTGCCCTGTAAGAGATAGCCGTCTTATTGATGACTGAGTTGTAGATACGGGGCGAGATTCCTCGATCATCACACCACTTTCGCGGAAATATATGGTGGATGTCAATGTCCTTGTCGTTGAGATCGAGCTCCAGCGTTCTAGCTTTCCAATAGAAGTCCCGCGCACCTTGCTGCTGAAGCAAAACGTACAGCTCTCTATAGGCAGCAGAAGTTCGGCTCCGCATCGTATCGAGCCGGCCTGCTTGAAAGCCCGCACCTGATACCGTTACCGGCAGCGGGGCTGTTGGCTGGTTGAGCCAGCCCAATAATTGCTGGAGATCGAGAGCGATGCGCGTTTCAGTTGCGCTGCCGTAGAGTTCGCCAAAAACTCCGGACCAATACCACCGGGCGAGCTTGTCCTGCACTTGGGGCTCTAACCAACGATCGCCGAGTGTTGGGCGACAATTAGAACTGCGGGGTGACGACAATTAGAATTGCGGGGTTCCAGTCCTCGTAAACGCTTGTCCCCTAAGCTCTTCCCCTTCGAGACGGGGGGGCGATGGTCACGGACAGGCAGTTGAGGAGATTGAGGATGGAACTCGGCAAAGGAGAGTCGTTGTTGAGCGCAGCTCTGCGCTCGGGAATGAGCGAGAACACGGCTCGGCGACATCGGGCCGGTGAGCTTCCAGGCCAGCGCAAGAGCCCCCGTCAGTACCGGACGCGGCTGGACCCTTTTGCAGGTGTCTGGCCGGAGATCGAGGCGATGCTCGAGCAGGCGCCGGGCCTGGAGGCGGTCACGATCTTCGAGGCTCTGAGGGGGCGTGCGGAGCTGAGCTTCTCCGACGGCCAGTTGCGCACGCTGCAGCGGCGGATCCGTCGCTGGCGGGCTTCGCAGGGTCCGGATCGCGAGGTCTTCTTCGCCCAGCAGCACCGCCCCGGGGAGTATGCCCAAAGCGACTTCACGAGCATGAACGAGTTGGGGATTTGCCTCGGGGGTGAGCGCTTCGAGCATCTGTTCTTCCACTTCGTCCTGCCGTACTCGAATTGGGAGACGGGCGGGATCTGCTTTTCGGAGAGCTTCGAGGCGTTGATCGGCGGCTTCCAGGCGGCGGTCTGGGAGTTGGGCAAGGCGCCGAAGCTTCATCGGACGGACAACCTTTCGGCGGCGACCCACGAGCTGAGGGATGGAGCGCGGGCGTTCAACGACCGCTATCTGGTGGCGCTGAAGCACTACCGGGTGGAGGCCGACTGCAATACCCCCGGCCGCGGTCACGAGAATGGCGACGTCGAGCAAGCGCACCACCGCTTCAAGCGGTCGGTCGAGCAGGCGCTGTTGCTGCGGGGAAGCCGTGAGTTTGCTTGCCGCAGCGAGTACGAGAAGTTTCTGCGTGAGATTTTGGTGGGGCGCAACCGCGGACGGGCCGACAAGCTGCGCCAGGAGCTCGAGCGGATGCACGAGTTGCCGCTGTCACGGCTGGATGACTTCCGGCGCGAGAGAGTGCGGGTCAGCGTGTTCTCGACTTTGCGGGCGGCGGAGAACGTCTATTCCGTGGCCTCGCGATTGATCGGTGAGTGGGTCGACGTCCGGCTCTATGCGGAGCGGATCGAGGTGTACTACGCCGGCGATCAGGTCGCCGAAATGGAGCGGCTGCGGGGGCGGGGCCATGCGGCCATCGACTACCGCCATCTGATCGGGTCTCTGGTGCGCAAGCCTGGCGCCTTCGCGCGGTACCGGTACCGGGAGGCCCTGTTTCCGAGTCTGGCTTTCCGGTATGCCTTCGACGCCCTGGAAGGGCGCCACGGTGGGCGGGCCGACGTGGAGTACGTGAGGATTCTGCACTTGGCGGCCAATGCGGGGGAAAGTGCGGTGGAGGCCGTTCTGTCGTCCCTGCTGGAGCGTGGTGAGCTGCGGGATTTCGCGCAAGTCCAAGCGGCGATCCGGCCGGCGCGCCCGGAGACACCGGTTTGCCGGATCGAGGCTCCCGACCTGCGGATCTACGACGAGTGCATCGCTGCGGCGGGAGGTGCTCTGTGAAGCCGGCCAGCGAAGCGGCGTTGCCCCTCCTGCTCAAGTCTTTGTGTCTGCCGACCTTCGCCCGGGAGTACGCGACGATGGCCGTGAAGGCCGAGCGTGAAGGGCTCTCCCTGCAGGGGTATCTGCTCGCCTTGGCCGAGCAGGAGGCCAGCGAACGCTCGGAGCGCCGCATCGAGCGCCTGCTCCTGGAGTCCAAGCTGCCGCGCGACAAGAGCCTTGCTGGTCTTGACCTCGGTCGGCTCCCGGTCAAGGCCAAGGCCGCCTTGAAGGCCCTTCAGGACGGCTCGTTTCTCGATCGCGCCACGAATCTGATCGTGTTTGGCAACCCCGGAACGGGCAAGTCCCACTTGGTCTGCGGCCTCGGTCAGGAACTGGTGCGTAGAAATCGCACAGTGCTGTTTGCCCCGACGTATCAGATCGTTCAGCGGCTGCTGGCGGCCAAGCGGGATCTGCGCCTGGCGGCCGAGCTCAAGCGGCTCGACCGCTTTGACGCCTTGATCCTCGACGATCTGGGCTATGTCGAGCAAAGCCGCGAGGAGATGGAGGTTCTGTTTACCCTGATCGCCGAGCGCTACGAGCGCCGCTCGGTGCTGATCACCAGCAATTTGGTGTTCAGCAAGTGGGATCAGATCTTCAAAGACCCGATGACGACAGCCGCCGCGGTGGACCGCATAGTCCATCACTCGATCATCCTGGAGCTGAACATCGAGAGCTATCGGGCCCAAGCCGCCAAGGCCAGGGCAACCGGGGTGAAGGAGTCCTTGACACCGACTCCCAGTGACGCATAAGTGCAATTTCTGAAGGAGGCCCCGCAGCTGCGGGGCCTCCTTCCCTGCTGATCCTTACTGCCGACCGAAGGAGGTCAAGAACCCAACGCCCAGCCCCCTCCCCCAACAAGCCCCCCACGCTACCAGGAGAGACCCTACTAACCGGAGGAAGAATCCCGCAGTTCTAATTGTCGCCGACCCTCAAATCTAGTTGACGCCGGACAGCCGAGATTCGTAAGCGCGGCAGCGAGTGGGATGAGTTGCGCGCGATAGGGCAGGAATTTCGGGTGATGGAATCCCAAATGGCGGATAAACTGCTCAGCTTCAAAGAAACCCTTCGTCAACGGTTCGGCCCAGCGTTGGTATGCCGGTAGTGGCATATCAAGAATGTGTTCACGCTTGGCGCTAACCCAACTTCCACGGCCTACCTGAGTATCCCCAGGGAAACATTGGGGTGGGGGCTGGTTTTCGTCACTGTTCTGGGTCGCCCCCGCCCTGGACGGGTAGCCAGGTCTTGATCGGGGCCATGACCTCCTCTGGAATCCCCAGGACTCGGTAGATCTGGCGGTGCTGGGACTCCGGGGTGGTGGCCTTACGGATTTTCAGCAGGTGGCCGTCTGTGGTCGGCAGGACCGCCGTGACGACCTGATGGGTGCTCAACTGCTGACGCAGGGTCGCCCAGGAGGTGTGGATCTCGTGATCGAGGAAAGTCTTCTCGATGGCGATCAGCAAGTGATAGGCCAGAACGCACAGAAAGATGTGAGTCTCGTGTCAACGATCACCCAAAATTCCCCCACCCCGATCGCCTAAAAATCCCCCCCTCCTCGGTTGATGTTGTTCTCCTGTCGGACCTCGTCGCCGGGCCTGTGGGGCCTGTGGGCGGCGCCGCTGTTGGCGCCGTCCAAGGAGCTGTGGGAAACGCCGTTGTTGGCGTTTTCCATAGATCCGTCAGGGTCCATAGGCCATCCTTCTCTTCAGGTGGGGGGCGGTTCGGGGGCCGCCGCGCGTTCGGGCTCCGTGTACGGCTCGCTCCGCGTCAATAGCCCGGCCTTGCGCTTCTCCTTGAGCCGGTAGCTCTCCCCCTTGATGTTGACGATCGTCGAGTGATGCAGCAGCCGGTCCAGGATCGCCGTGGCGATGACCTGGTCGCCGAAGACCTGACCCCAGCCGGCGAGGCTTTGGTTGGAGGTGATCAGGATCGAGCCCCGCTCATACCGCCGAGAGACGAGTTGGAAAAACAGGTTGGCTCCCAGCCGCTCCAGGGGCAGGTACCCGATCTCGTCGATGATCAGCAGCTTCGGCTGCACCAGCAGCTTCAGCTTCTCCTCCAGGCGGTTCTCGTTGTGCGCCCGCGTCAGGCTGGCGATCAGCCCCGAGGCGGTGACGAAGGTCGTCCGAAAGCCCAAGGCGCAGGCTCGCAGGCCCAGCGCCACGGCCAGATGGGTCTTGCCGACGCCCGGAGGCCCCAGCAGCAGCACGTTGTCGGCGTCCGCGAGGAAGCGGCCGGTGGCCAGCTCGCGTACCACCTTCGGCTCGATGGAGGGCTGAAACTTGAAGTCGAAGCTCTCCAGGCTCTTCTGGAACGGGAAGCGGGCCATGGTCGTCTTCATCGCCGTGTGGCGCTCCTGCTTGGCGGCCAGCTCGAGCCCCAGCAGTTCGGCGAGAAAGTCGCTGTAGGAGACCTCGCCTCGGGCGGCGTCCTGCAGTAGGAGAGGCAGCTGCTCGGCCGTACGCACCAGCTTCAGCTGTCGCATCTGCTCCTGGATCTGCTCGACGGCAAAGCCGCTCACCGCGTCACCTCTTCGTACTGATCCAGCGGGCGCACCTCGATCTCTCCGGCACGCGACAGGTAGAAGGGGTCGAATCGCGGCGGTCCTTGCGCTGCCGCTCGACCGGCGGTCACGCTGCGCGCGGGACCGTTCCACCGCGCCACTTGGTGCTTGCCCACGAGGCGGCCGTGGCGCACGGAGTCCTCACCGTCGCGCCCGAAGACGATCTCCTCGGCGAGCAGGTGGACCCGCACCGTGTGGCCCGCCCAGTTCAGCGGCACCGGGTAGCGGTTGGCCTCCACGGCCACCAAGCCATCCCGCGGCACGATCCGGCTCTCCAGCCGCTCCTGGGGCGCCGGCCGCCGCCCATCCACCGCGATCAGAAACGCCGCTTCCGACCGCGTGAACCGTTGCGCCGGCAGCTCGTGAGTCGTCCCATGGACCCGCTGATCCGCCACACCGAGGCACCATTCCAACAGCCAGGCGTTGAGCTCCACGAGGTCGTGGAAGCGCCGGCCCGGCAGGGCATTGCGCTTGACGTACTTGACCCCGCACTCCACCTTTCCCTTCGTCTGCGCCCGGTAGTAACGGCACAGGCGGATCGAGACCCCGTAAAAGTCCATGCGGTCCTTGAATTTGGCATTCCACTCCACCGTCCCCGACGACTCGTCTTCGACAGCACGATCGTCCGCGGATTGTCGTAGAGGATCGTCTCCGTGCGACCCCCGAAGTGCTCGAAGGCCTGGGCGTGTCCCTCGAGCAAGGAGACCAGACCTTCCTCGCAGTACCCCCGGGCGAAGATGCGCCGGCTGTAGCCCAGAACCATGGTGAAGACGTGCACCCGCACCCGCTGCCCTCCCAGCCATACCCACGCCGAGCCCCAGTCCACCTGCGCCTGCTGACCCGGCTCGGTCTCGAAGCGCACCGTCGAGGTCTCATCGCTCCTGTGCTCCTGACGCCAAGGCCGCACGTAGCGCACCAGCGCCGGATAGGAACCCTGATACCCCTGAGCCTTCACCTCCCGGTACAGCACCGCGGCGTTGAAACCCACCTCCGGAGCTCGCCCCCTCAGGAAGGCCTCCCACGGGTCCAAGCACCGGCCGCGAGCCGGCCGACGCTGCGGCTCCCACTTCTGCCGCAGCCACTTGCGCACCGTCTTGATGTCCAATTCGAGCTGCCGACCGATCTCCCGCTTGCTCAGACCCCGCTCCCGCAGGGCCCGCACCGCCCCCCAGACGCTCTCTTCGATCAACGGCTCCTCCGTGGCACCTTCAGGCACCACGGCTAGCATCTCGCTTCCCACGTTGCTGTCCATCCCACACCTCGCTCTCACGGTTGGGAGGAGGGGGGGGATTTTTAGGTGATCCACGGGGGGGAATTTAGGACGATCGGTGACATCTCGACGCGCCTCTGGAGTTGGTGGAAGATCGGCCGCTCACTGAGCGGGCTTTTCATGTCGCGAAACGCGTCTTCGACACGGGTCAGCAGGATATAAAGGCGCCAAGCTTCTTCGGCCGTGAGGTCTTTACGGTCGGTCTTGAGCAGATAGGAGCCGTCGAAGCGGAGGGCACGTTGTCTTTTTTCGCTGTCCTCGTCCCAGTGGAGCTTTTGCTGACTGGCGTCATAGTGGAGGTTCCAGTAGCGGGCGACTCGCGAGTAGCGTTCTTTGAGCCGCCCGAGCGCTTCGTAGACTTTCTCTGGCTGTTGGAGCCGTCCGGCTTCGATCCGTGCCTTCAGACGTTCCAGGTCAGCCTTGAGGCGCTTTTCCTGCTTGAGCCGGATGGCCTGATCCTTGGCCTGTCGGCCCTCACTACAGCACAGTACGAAGAGATGATCGTCGGTCTCGGCTCTCTTGATCCAGACGCGAGATTTCTTCTGGGATGGATTGCGCGGCGAGGGCTGGCGGATCAGCTCTTGCCAGCCTTGCTCGTCTTCGATCTCGTCGAACCAGGCTTCCCGTTCGCTCTGGCGGCCGGCCACCAGGTAGTGGTGACCATGCGCCTTGATCTGGGCCAGGTTGTCCTCGTAGGCCATGCCGCGATCCACGATCACTGTGCCGCCGCCCTTTCGGCCGCTGCGCTTTTCGAGGATGCCCAGCATGTCCTCAAGCGAAGCGCGATCCTGACGATTGCCTTCGAAAACTTCATGAGCCTTGGGAAAACCATCCCGATCGAGAACCAGACCGACCACCACCTGCTTGCAGTCCGGGCGCTGGTCGCGCGAATAGCCGCGTTGCGCCTTTGGGTTGGCTTTGCACTGGCCCTCGAAGTAGGTCGATGTCAGGTCGTAAAGATAATAGGTGTCATCGAGATTGAAGAGGCTCTTTTCCCGTTGCGCCAGGGCCTCTTCGATGCGTCCCCGGTTCGGATGGAGGTGGTCCAGGTTGCGGTACAACGCCTCATCGTTGAGCTCGCTCAGATCGACGCTCAACACATCGCTGAGCGCCGTGCTCTGCACCCATTCCGGCATGGCGTGCTCCGAGCAAGGCGCCACCAGGCGATTGAGGACCATTACCTCACTGAGCAGTCGCGCCCTCGCCGACAGACCCGCCTCGCGCAGAATCTCCTCCAGGCCCAAGCGGCTCCACATCTGATGGCCGACATGCACGGGCCCCGCCTCGCGCGCCTCTTCCAGGCTGACTTGATCGGTATGAACAGCGACGATGTCTCCGTCGGGCTGGGGCGACATCCCCTGGGCCGAGCGGATCCGACCGACGATACCTTCGATCAAGGGATCCGGACCTTCCAGGGAAGCCTGACCTCGGAGAGCGGCTTCGACGCGGCCGGCCAAGGCCGCCCACTTCTGACGAGGCCCCGGCGACAGGTCGCCCAGAGAGCAAATCGTCTTCTGCCGCGGCCCTTTCGGGGTGCTCACCGTCTCCACGAGCAGAAAGTGCGTGTAGGTCTGCTCTTTATACCGTTTGACCGTCTTGCGGATGAACACTCGGCATGTAGAGCAGAAACTCCGAGTCCGTGGTTTCGTCACTACTTCCGCAAATCGGGTACATGGCTCCTCGTAGAATCAAGCACTTACGCCGCCCCAACCTCGAGGTTCTGCTACCGCGGCTGGGGAGGCAGTGGAAGTTGGGTTAGCTTCGGCAAGCTGCCGAAGCTTCGACGGCGCATTGTTAGCTTCGGCAGGCCGTTGTTAGCTTCGGCAGGCCGTTGTTAGCTTCGGCAGAGTTGTGCGGCATCTTTCGACGCAACCCGATGCATGGGATCGACGTCAATCCAAGATATTTTTTGATGGAAGGTTGGCGAGAAAAGCACCGCCCCTTCAGGGCGGATGGGGTGGGTGGGGCCTCGGGACCCGGCACTGAAGTGCCGGGCTAATCAAATTTTCGCCCCTTCGGGGCGCCCGTTTAAGCGTCGTTTCAGGGTTCCTCTTAACAACACGCACAATCGCCAGCCGGACAGCCTCGCCTCCATGTTTCATCGCGATCCTCCAGAAGGGCGATTCCTTCGCAAAGCCAAGGTGATTCCCTTCCACCCTCCGCCTGACCAACCGACTAGCTAGCCATCCGCTCTGAATGCAGAGGCAATTGCATCTGCGAGTTGTCGTCAGCTACCCTCTGCAACAAAGCCACGCGCGAAAAGAGATCTACCTGAATCCTTTGATATTCCAACAGGAGTTGATTGCATTCGATTCTCTTTTCTTTAGCCCACTCTGATCGCAACGAAGCCAGATTCAAATAGGCAATACACAGAGAAGAAACAGCGCCAGCCAACGCTATACTGATAGCCGTACCAGAGTCCCCTCGGGCGGATTTGAACCCTATGTCGAATAAATTAAGACCAAGCTCGGCCACTTTCAAACAATCCTTGCAGATGCCAATTGGCGTCTCAGTCGCGGGCTTGAGCAGCTCACGAGCCTCAGCGTCTAAATGCCGCCGCATCAGGCGATCCATCGTAGAGTCACGCTCCCGTCGAGCGCGAATTACGCGGTCAAACGTCTCAGCATCTCGCTGGAACGCATCTGTCAATGACGGCTCTAGCTTTTCAATAACCTGACGTTCAATATATTCGACACGCTGCCGCACGAAAGCATAACCAGCCCGCTGCTTCGTCAAAGAAGAGACTGTCAAGACAAGCTTTCCAGCGAGCATTCCGACCAGCGCAGCTGCGCTACCCGAACCGGGCTTGTGCCCTCCCGCTCCAAATTTGGCCAACAACACTTCCGTTGGAAGTGCAATCAGTGTGGTCACAGGTACTTCGGAAATCACATCTACCTCCGATCCAGAGGCGACTCAAAGCGAAATGACGAGGGCGGGATAACTTTAGAAAGCCTCCCGCCCTCAAACTTCATATCTAGCTGCACCCGCTCGTCGACCCGCAGTTCAGGCACTTGTAGCAGCTGCCGTTCCTGACCATGATCGAGCCGCAGTCGTGGCAGCTCGGGGCGTCGAGCTGGAGGAGGAAGGTGGGCTTCTGCATCTCCATGCCGCTGACGGCGTGGGCGACGGTCTCGAGGCGGCCTCCACCCAGGAGGGGCATGGCGGTGGGCATGTCTCCCGCGAGATCCTCGCGCAGCACGACACCGGCCGCGATCTTGTCCTCGCGGGAGAGGAACTTCGAGGCGAGCCAGCGGAACAGGTAGTCGGTGATCGACTTGGCGATCGGGATCTCGGCGTTCTTGGTGAACCCCCAGGGCTCGAAGCGGGTGTGGCTGAACTTGTCGACCAGGGTCTGCAGCGGCACCCCGTACTGGAGGGCGATCGAGATCGCGGTGGCGAAGGAGTCCATCAGACCGGAGATCGTCGAGCCCTGCTTGGCCATCACCAGGAAGATTTCGCCCGGCGTGCCGTCTTCATAAAGACCGACGGTGACGTACCCCTCGAACTCGTTGATCGAGAACTTGTGGGTGATCGCCTGGCGCTCGTCCGGCAGCTTGCGGCGGACGGCGCGGCGCTCCTGGAGGGGGATGACGGCCGGCAGGACGGCTTCGTCCTTGGTGGTCGACAGCGGCTGGCTGCGCTTGCAGTTGTCGCGGTAGATGGCGACCGCCTTCAACCCCATCTGCCACCCTTCGACGTAGGCCTGGAGGATGTCCTCCGGGGTCGAGTCCTCGGGCATGTTGATCGTCTTGCTGATCGCCCCGGAGATGAACGGCTGCGCCGCCGCCAGCATCTTCAGGTGCCCCATGTAGTGGATCGAGCGGCTCCCCTGCGCCGGCTTGAAGGCGCAGTCGAAGACCGGCAGGTGCTCTTCCTTCAGATAGGGGGCGCCCTCGATGGTGTCGGCCTCGTCGATGAACTCGACGATGGCGCGGATCTCGTCCTTGTCGTAGCCGAGGCGCTTCAGGGCCGCGGGGACGGTGTTGTTGACGATCTTGATCATGCCGCCGCCGACCAGCTTCTTGTACTTGACGAGGGCGATGTCCGGCTCGACGCCGGTGGTGTCGCAATCCATCATGAAGGCGATGGTGCCGGTGGGGGCGAGGACGGAGATCTGGCTGTTGCGCAGGCCGTGCTCGCTGCCGAGCTGGACCACCTCGTCCCACGACCGCTTGGCGGCCTGCAGGAGGTCCATCGGCACGTGCGAGGAGTCGATCGTCTTCACGGCGTCGCGGTGCTTGCGCATCACGCGGAGCATCGGCTCGCGGTTGGTCTCGAACTCGTCGAACGGCCCCATCGCCTCGGCGATCCGCGCCGACTGGGCGTAGGAGGCGCCGGACATCAGGGCGGTGATCGCCCCCGCGTAGTCGCGGCCGGAGTCGGAGTCGTAGGGAAGGCCGCGGGCCATCAGCAGGGCGCCGAGGTTGGCGTAGCCGATCCCCAGGGGGCGGAACTTGTGCGAGTTCGCGCCGATCTTCGGGGTCGGATAGCTGGCGTTGCCGACGATCACTTCCATCCCCGAGATCACCACTTCGCAGGTGTGCTTGAAGCTCTCGACGTCGAAACCCTTGTCGGCGTCGAAGAAGCGCATCAGGTTGAGCGACGCCAGGTTGCAGGCGGTGTCGTTCAGGAACATGTACTCGCTGCAGGGATTGCTGGCGTAGATGCGGTCGGTGTTCGAGCAGGTGTGCCAGTCATTGATCGTGGTGTCGTACTGCATGCCGGGGTCGCCGCAGACCCAGGCGGCGTCGGCGATCTTCTGCATCAGGTCGCGCGCCTTGTAGGTGTCCATCGGCTTGCCGGTGATGCGGGCGCGGGTCTGCCAGTCGCCGTCGGCCTCGACGGCAGCCATGAAGTCGTCGGTGACGCGCACCGAGTGGTTGGCGTTCTGGTAGGCGATCGAGTCGTAGGCGCCGCCGGGGACGTTGAACCCCCCCTCGAAGCCGGCGTCGATCAGCGCCCAGGCCTTCTTCTCCTCGACCTCCTTGCACTTGATGAAGTCCTCGATGTCCGGGTGGTCGATGTCGAGGATCACCATCTTGGCGGCGCGGCGGGTCTTGCCGCCGCTCTTGATGACGCCGGCGAAGGCGTCGAACCCCTTCATGAAGGAGACCGGCCCGGAGGCGGTGCCGCCGCCGGCCAGCGGCTCGCGCGAGGAGCGCAGCTTCGAGAGGTTGCTGCCGGTGCCGGAGCCGTACTTGAAGAGCATCCCCTCGGTCTTGGCGAGGGTGAGGATCGAGTCCATGGTGTCCTCGGCGGCGTTGATGAAGCAGGCCGAGCACTGCGGCTTCTCCTCGATGCCGACGTTGAACCAGACCGGCGAGTTGAAGCAGGCGTACTGGTAGACCAGGATGTGCTTGAGCTCGGCGTGGAAGGTCTGGGCGTCCTCCTCGGTGGCGAAGTAGCCGTTGCCGCGCCCCCAGGCCGCGACGGTGTCGACCACGCGGCCGATCAGCTGGCGGACGCTGCGCTCGCGGTCGGCCGAGCCGAGCTGGCCGCGGAAGTACTTGGAGACCACCACGTTGGTCGCCGTCTGCGACCAGAGCTTGGGCATCTCGACGTCCTTCTGCTCGAAGACCTTCTCCCCCTTTTCGTTCGAGATCAGGGCGTTGCGCAGCTCCCACTCGACGGTGTCGAAGGGGTCCACCCCCGGGGTGGTGAAATAGCGCTCGAAGCGCAGGCCCCGCGCCACGGCCGCCGCGGGGGCTTCCGCCCGCGGGGTGCCGGTCGCCACGGGCCGGTTTCGGATCGCTCTGCCTCTCGCCTCGTCGGACTGCAAGGGGGAATGGGGCTCCATGCTCTCTCCTCGGTGTTGTCGCTCGTTGACTTCGTGGGCGCGCGGGCCTCGAAGCCCGACGCTCCCGCCCGTGACGGACCTTCCAGCGCTCCCAGAGCAGGACTACAGATCAGGTCGCGAGAAGCCCTTCCGGCCGACCGGAACGCTGGGCTTCGCCTCGCCTGGATAAGATCGGAAGCTCGTGTGCATCGGATGAAATTCGTGGCGCCGCATCTCCCAAGCTACGCTCGCCGGGAGGCGCTGTCAAGGGGTAAAACCACAAGATGTTGTGGTTTGTCACCGAGTTTGCCCCAAGAATTGGGCAACCCGGTCACGCAATCCTTACAATCCGTATCTTCTCGACAAGATTTCCACACCCGGATTTACTCAGCTCCCTCGGGAGGGTTGCGGAAATCTATATGTAGGGGTTGGAGCCAAGGGCGGGCGCAGGATGGAGGGGGGGGCCCCTCACCCCCAGCCCCTCTCCCACCGCCCTCCCACCCGACCGGGAGAGGGGGGGCCCTGCGATGGGCATTTTCGCGCTGGCAGGGCGACCGCGGGTCGCCCCTACACCCATGGCTCAGCGCGGTTGTAGGGGCGACCCGCGGTCGCCCTCGTTGCTGGTGCGCACAGCGCACCCTACGGGCTTCCGCGGTTCGGAGGAGTCACCCCTCTCCCGGGCGGCGGGAGGGCGGTGGGAGAGGGGCCGGGGGTGAGGGCTCGAAGGGCAGGAGGCCCCAACCCGCGAGGCCGCCCTGAAGCTCTGTCTTCTACGTCCCTCCCGACTACGCCGGCGCCTTCGCCTTGCCCCCCTTCTTGGCCTCGCGGTAGCCGGCGGCGAGGGCGGCCTGCTCGGTCATGAACTGACCCTTCTTGGTCTTGCCGTACCAGGGGTCCCCCTGGCGGTGGAAGACCTTGCTCTCGAGGTTGACCCACACCATGCCGGGCGAGGGGGGGACCTGGGCCGTGATCTGGGAGGGGGAGACGTGGCCCGGGGTGCCGGCGGCGGGAGAGGCCGGGGCGGCGGGGCGGGGCGCGGGGGCCGGAGCGGCGGCGGGGGCGGGCATCGGAGCGGGAGCGGGAGCGGCGGCGCGCGGGGCGCCGGCGCCGACGGTGACCAGCGGGGTGATCTGGGTCACCGTGCGGGCGGGGACGCCGGCCCGCGAGAGGTCGGCCACCGAGCTGAACGGGCGGCCGGCGATGATCTTCTTCGCCGTCGCCGGACCGACGCCGGGGAGGGCCACGAGCTGCGCCTCGGTCGCGGTGTTGAGGTCGACCGGACCGGAGGCGGGGGCGGCCTTGGCGGCGGCGCTCCGGGTCCTGGCCGGGGCGGCGGGGGCGGCCGGCGCGCTGGGAGCGGCCGGAGCCGCCGGAGCACCCGCCGGGGCACCGCTCACCGTCACCAGCGGGGAGATCTTGGTGATCGTCTTGGCGGAGACGCCCGCCCGCGAGAGGTCGGCCACCGAGGAGTAAGGACGGCCGGCGATGATCTTCTTGGCGGTCGCCGCGCCGACGGCGGGGAGCGCCTCGAGCTGGGCCTGCGTCGCCGTGTTGAGGTCAACGGGTCCGGCCGCGGTCGCAGCCGTCGCAGCGGTGCCGGCCGGAGCCTTCTTGGCCGCCGCCGCCGGCGCGCCGGTGGCGAGGACGAGGACGAGCGCCGTGCCGAGGGTGACGATTCCTGCCCTGCTGAATTTGAACGACATGGTAGTTCCTCCAGATCTGGATCGGCCGCGGCCACCAGGGACCCGCTCCGACCAGCTGCCCGCATTCTAACCGGGCGCCCCGCCGTCGTAGACTCGCGGCATGAATCAGCGCCGCCTCCCCCGCTTCGTGGCCGCCCTCCTCCTCCTCCCTCTGGTCTCCGCGCCGGCCGGGCCGGCCGCCGCCGCCGAGGACTACGGGGCCCAGATCCACACCCTCTACCAGCAGGCGACCGCCGCCTACAAGGCGAAGGACTACAAGACCTACTACGCCCGGGTCACCCGCCTGGGCGAGCTGTTCCCCGACGACTCCGAGGTGACGTACCGGCGCGCCGCCGCCTCGGCGCTGACCGGCCGGACGGCGGACGCCGAGCGGCTGCTGCGCCGCCTGGCCGCGCGGCAGGCGTGGTTCGACGTCGCGGGGAGCCCGGACTTCGCCGCCGTCCGCGGCAGCGCGGCGTACCGCTCGACCGTCGCGGCGCTCGCGACCCTCCGGAAGCGCCCGATCGGCACCGGGACCGTCGCCTTCCGGCTGGCGCAGAAGGACTTCATCCCCGAGGCGATCGCCTGGGACGCGACGACCGGCAGCTTTCTCCTGAGCAGCGTCTACCACCGCAAGGTGGTGCGGGTCGGCAGGGACGGCGCGGTCCGGGAGTGGCTGGCGGAGGGGACGGCGGGCCTCGGCTCGCCGCTCGGGATCGCCGTCGACGCGCCGCGGCGCATCGCCTACGTCTGCAGCTCGACGGTCAAGGAGAGCCGCGGCGCGCGCCCGGAGGAGATCGGCACGGCGGCGCTCTACGCCTTCCACGCCGACAGCGGCAAGCTGCTCGGCCGCTGGCCGCTGGGGAACGGCAAGGCGGGGCACACCTGCGACTCGGTGGGGGTCTCCGCGGCGGGCGAGGTCTACGTCTCGGACGGCGTCACCGGCGAGGTGACGCATTTACAGCACGGGTCCGGAAAGGCCACGGCGCTCGCCACCCTGATCCCCCCGGGGACCCTGGTCTCGGCGCAGAGCCTGGTCTTCCCGCCGGGGCCAGCGGGGGAGAAGGAGATCCTGGTCGCCGACTACGGCCGCGGGGTCTTCCGGATCGACCTCGCCACCCGCAGGGCGACCCTGCTGCCGATCCCGCCGGACCTCGACCTCGACGGGATCGACGGCATGGTGTTTCATTCCGGACCGGGCGGCGACAGCCTGATCGCGGTCCAGAACGGCCTCGATCCGGCGCGCGTCCTGCGCCTGCGCCTGTCACCGGGGCGCGACCGCATCGTGAAGGTCGAGACCCTCGCCCGCGCCCTGCCGCTCTACGACGAGCCGGGGCTCGCCACCGTGGCCGGAAACGTCCTCTACTACGTCGCCAACAGCCAGTGGGGGAAGTTCGACGACGCCGGGCACCTGCCGGCCACCGCCAAGGTCACGCCGCCGGTGATCCTCAAGATCCAACTGTGACCGCCCGCCGAACTGGATAGAATCCCGCCATGGCTACAGACGCTACCGAGACCCAGCCCGCAGCCTCCCCCACGGCTCCCACGGCTCCTGCCGACACCGACGGCCGGCAGACCTCCTCCGAGATCCCCATCCGGCGCTTCTACCGGCCGCGCGACGTGGCGGGCGTCCCCTACGAGACGAAGGTGGGCGATCCCGGGGAGTTCCCCTACACCCGCGGGCTCTACGCGGACATGTACCGCAAGCGGCACTGGACGATGCGCCAGTACGCCGGGTTCTCCTCCGCCGCCGAGTCGAACAAACGCTACCGCTACCTGCTGTCGCAGGGGACGACGGGGCTCTCGGTCGCCTTCGACCTGCCGACCCAGATCGGCTACGACTCGGACTCCCCCCTCGCCCTCGGCGAGGTGGGACGGGTGGGGGTCGCCATCGACTCGCTCGACGACATGCGGCTGCTGTTCGACGCCATCCCCCTCGACCGGGTGACCACCTCGATGACGATCAACGCCACGGCGGCGATCCTCCTCGCCCTCTACCTGGCGGTGGCCGAGGAGCAGGGGGTGGCGTGGGAGAAGGTGGGCGGCACGGTGCAGAACGACATCCTCAAGGAGTACGCGGCGCGCGGCACCTACATCTACCCGCCGCGGCCGTCGCTCAAGCTGGTGACCGACATCATCTCCTTCTGCGCCGACCGGGTGCCGAAGTGGAACACCATCTCGATCTCCGGCTACCACATGCGCGAGGCCGGCTCGACCGCGGTGCAGGAGGTCGCCTTCACGCTCGCCAACGGCCTCGCCTACGTGGCCGCGGCGCTCGAGCGGGGCCTGGACGTCGACGCCTTCGCGCCGCGCCTCTCCTTCTTCTTCAACGCCCACAACAACTTCCTCGAGGAGGTGGCGAAGTTCCGCGCCGCCCGGCGGCTGTGGGCGGAGCTGATGCGGGAGCGCTTCGCGCCCAAGGACCCGCGCTCGCTCTGGCTGCGCTTCCACACCCAGACGGCGGGGTCGACGCTGACCGCCCAGCAGCCGCAGAACAACGTGGTGCGGGTGGCGATCCAGGCGCTCGCCGCGGTCTGCGGCGGCACCCAGTCGCTGCACACCAACTCGCTCGACGAGGCGCTCGGCCTGCCGACCGAGGACGCGGCGCGCCTCGCCCTGCGCACCCAGCAGGTGATCGCCCACGAGAGCGGGGTGGCGGACGTTGCCGATCCGCTCGGCGGCTCCTACGCCGTCGAGGCGTGGACGGAGGAGATCGTCGCGCGCTCGCGCGACTACATCCGCCGCATCGACGAGATGGGGGGGGCGCTCGCCGGGCTCGAGAGCGGCTTCCAGCAGCGCGAGATCGCCGACGCCGCCTACCGCTACCAGATGGCGGTCGAGGAGAAGACGGAGATCGTGGTCGGGGTCAACGCCTTCGAGGCCGCGGGGGAGAGCCCGACCGAGGTGCTGCGCATCGATCCCGAGGGGGAGCGGGCGCAGGTCGAGCGGCTGCGCGCGCTGCGCGCCCGGCGCGACCCGGCGCGCGCCGCCTCGGCCCTCGCCGCCCTCGGCGGGGCGGCCCGCGAGGAGCGCAATCTGATGCCGCCGATCCTCGACGCCGTACGCGCCGAGGTCACCCTCGGCGAGATCTCGGACGCCCTGCGGGAGGTCTACGGAGAATACCGGGAAGCGGGGCTGGATTAGCCGGCCGATCGCCGGGCCGGACGGGCGCCCCTTCCCCCGTCAACCCTCCTGCATCTAGAATCGGGTTCCCAATCTTCTGATCGAAGAGGATGCGGTTGGCCGCGCGGGTTGCGGCCGGACGGGTTTTCATTCGTCATGCGAAGCCGAACCGTCCATCTCCCGGCGGGAGCGTGCCGGCAGGAGATGCTGATCGACCACTGCCGGGAAGCCGGCAGGCCGCCCGACATCGCCCTCGCCTTCCTGCCGCCCGACGACCGCCTGCGCGACACGCTGGCGGCGATGACGGCGGTGTGGCCGGACGCCCTGCGCTTCGGCTGCGAGGCGATGACCCAGTTCGCCGACGGCGAGACGACGGTCTCCGGCGCCATCCAGCTCTTCTGGTTCGACGACCCGCGCCGCCACCACGCGGCGGTCGAGGTGATCCCCGGCACCCACGGCGAGCCCCCCTCGGCGCGGCGGGTCGAGGCGGTGGCGCGCCGCATCGCGGCGGCCGACGGGGCGCTGCTCCTCGTCGACGGCCTGCGCTTCCCCACCGAGCCGTTCTTGAGCGAGCTGCGGCGGACGCTGGTCAGCGTCCCCCCCCACGTCGCCGGGGGTCTCGCCTCGCAGGGGGAGCCGGTGACCCAGTCGGGCTCGCGGGTCTTCGTGGGCGACCGGGTGCTGCCGTCGGCCTGCCTGGCGGTGACCCTGCACGGCGTCGAGATGCGGGTCGAGGTGGTGCGCGGCTGGAGCCCGGCCTCGCCGGTCTATACGGTCACCCGCGCCGAGGGGGCGGTGGTGCACGAGATCGACGGCGAGCCGGCGGCCGCCTGGTACCGCCGCTTCTTCACCGTCGACGGCGTGCTCGCGCCGATGCCCGCCGCCGCCAACCGCTTCCCGCTGATCGTCGAGGGGCCGCTCCCCGAGCGGCAGGGGCTCTATCGCGGCATGCGCCGCTTCGACGATCCGCCGGGGACCGTCATCTTCCTCGGCGACCTCGAGACCGGCGACCACGTGCGGCTCGGCATGGGGAACGACCTCTCGCTGGTGCGCACCGCCTCGGAGCTCTGCGCCGGCCCGCAGCCGGAGGCGGCCATCCTCTACTCCTGCACCGGGCGCGAGAGCGTGCTGGGGGAGCGCTCGGGGGACGAGGCGGCGGCGATCTCGCAGGCGCTCGGCGGCATCCCCCTCTCCGGCTTCTTCACCTGCGGCGAGATCGGCCCCACCCGCCGCGGCAACCTCGCCTTCTATAATCTGACCGCCATCCTGGTGCTCCTCCGCGAGGTGGACGCTTGACCCGGGGACCGCTCGAGCTCGACAACGCCATCCTGCGCAACCTGCTCGCGTCGACGACGCGCGCCTACGAGACGCAGATGGCCGAGCTCTACGCCGAGAAGGAGCTCGCCCAGGTCACCCTCGCCTCGATCGGCGACGGGGTGCTGGCGACCGACGCCGAAGGGTGCGTCAAATACCTCAACCCGGTGGCCGAGAAGCTCACCGGCTGGGAGCGCGGCACCGCCCTTGGGGCACCCCTGCCGGAGGTCTTCCACCTCAACGGGCAGGGAGGGGAGCGCGAGGACGTCGAGGCGCTGCTGCGCCACTGCCTCGAGGAGGGGCAGAGCTTCCGCCTCGCCGAGCGGGTCACCCTCGAGCGCCGCGACGGGAGGCGCTACGCGATCGAGAGCACCTGCGCCCCGATCCGCGCCCACGACGGCCAGATCGTCGGCGCGGTGCTGGTCTTCCAGGACGTCTCCGACCAGCGCCTGATGGCCCTCCAGCTCGCCCACCAGGCGACCCACGACGAGCTGACCGGCCTGCTCAACCGCCAGGCCTTCGACGGCCACCTCCAGCGCGCCCTCGAGGAGGCGCGGTCGCTGTCGAACGTCCACGCCCTCTGCTACATGGACCTCGACCAGTTCAAGCTGGTCAACGACACCTGCGGCCACCTGGCGGGCGACGAGCTGCTCTGCCGGGTGACCACCCTGCTCCAGGACTCGATGCGCGACACCGACCTGGTGGCGCGCCTGGGCGGGGACGAGTTCGCCGTCCTCCTCTCGCGCTGCTCGCTCGCCGACGCCGAGCGGCGGGCCGGCGAGTTCCACCACGCCCTCCAGCACTTCCGCTTCACCTGGCGCGACAAGACCTTCACCGTCGGGGCGAGCATCGGCGTGGTGCCGATCACCCGCGAGTTCCGCACCGTCGCCCATCTCCTCTCGGCCGCCGACCACGCCTGCTACGCGGCCAAGGAGAAGGGGCGCAACCGGGTGCAGATCTACCAGGAGGACGACGCCACCTTCGTGCGCCGCCACGGCGAGATGAACTGGGTGCTGCGCATCCAGCAGACCCTGGAGCGCGACCGCTTCCGCCTCTTCTCGCAGCAGATCCAGCCGCTGTCGGCGAGCGCCCCGCCGGGGCTCTACTTCGAGGTGCTGCTGCGCATGGCCGAGGACGACGGGCGGATCCACCTGCCGTCGGACTTCATCCGCGCCGCCGAGCGCTACGGCCTGATGCGGGCGATCGACCGCTGGGTGATCCACAACGCCCTCCAGATCCTGCGCCACCAGCCGCCCCCCTTCCTCGACGCCCTGCGCCTGTGCGCCATCAACCTGTCGGCGGTGTCGCTGGGGGACGACGGCTTCCTCGACTTCCTCTCCGCCGAGCTCGCGGGGTCCGGGGTGCCGGCCGGCAAGCTCTGCTTCGAGATCACCGAGACCGCCGCGATCGAGAACCTGCCGCAGGCGCGGCGGCTGATGGAGCAGCTGGTGGCGCGCGGGGTGCGCTTCTCGCTCGACGACTTCGGCACCGGCATGTCCTCCTACAGCTACCTGAAGGAGCTGCCGGTCTCCTTCCTCAAGATCGACGGCAAGTTCATCAAGGACATCGTCACCGACTCGCTCGACCGGGCGATGGTCGAGTCGATCAACCAGGTGGGGCACGTGATGGGGATCCAGACGGTGGCCGAGGGGGTGACCAACGCCGCCGTGGTCGAGCGGGTGCGCGCCCTCGGCGTCGACTTCGCGCAGGGGAACTGGATCAGCCCGCCGCGCCCGCTCGCCGCCCCGGCTTCCCCGGACACCGCCGCCGACGCCGCCGCCGCTTCCCCCGAGGACGAGGCGCTGAGCGGGCGCGGGTGACATCGGGCGCGTCCCCCTGTAGGATGAGGCGAATTTTCTGGGGGAAACCTATGTCGGAACCGTCGGAAAGCACGCCCGCGGGCGCCGGGCGCGGCAAGGAAGCGACAAACGGCTTCGTCCGCGAGCTGGGGCTGCTCGACTCCACGATGATCGTGGCCGGCTCGATGATCGGCTCGGGGATCTTCATCGTCCCGGCGGAGATCTCCCGCCAGGTGGGCTCGGCCGGCTGGCTGCTGATGGTCTGGGTGGTGACGGGGCTGCTGACGGTGGCCGCCGCCCTCTCCTACGGCGAGCTGGCGGCGATGATGCCGAAAGCGGGCGGGCAGTACGTCTACCTGCGCGAGGCCTACTCGCCGCTCTGGGGGTTCCTCTACGGCTGGACGCTCTTCCTGGTGATCCAGACCGGCACCATCGCGGCGGTCGCCGTCGGCTTCGCCCGCTTCCTCGGGGTGCTGGCGCCGGCCGTCTCGCCGGAGTCCTGGATCGTGCCGCCGGTCAAGCTCTCCGAGAGCTACGCGGTCAGCCTCTCGATGCAGCAGCTGGTGGCCATCCTGCTGATCGTCTTCCTGACCTGGCTCAACACCCGCGGCATCCGCCTGGGCAAGCTGATCCAGAACACCTTCACCTCGGCCAAGACGCTGTCGCTCGCCGCGCTGATCGTGCTCGGCATCCTGGTCGGGCGCAACGCCGGCGCGATCGCGGCCAACTTCTCCGACCTCTGGACGCCCCACGACGTGGTGACGATCAAGCCCGACTTCGCCATCGCCGCGCCGATCGCCGCCACCGCCGGCGCGTTCGGGCTGCTGGTCGCCTTCTGCGTCGCCCAGGTGGGCTCGCTGTTCTCCTCCGACGCCTGGAACAACATCACCTTCACGGCGGGCGAGGTGAAGAACCCGAAGCGGAACATCCCGCTGTCGCTCGCCGCCGGCACCGGCCTGGTGATCTCCCTCTACATCCTGGCCAACGTCGCCTACCTCTGCACGCTGACGCTCCACCAGATCCAGACCGCGCCGGACGACCGGGTGGCGACCGCCGCCCTGCAGGTGATCTTCGGCCCCGCGGGGGCGGTGATGATGGCGATCGCGATCATCATCTCGACCTTCGGCTGCAACAACGGCCTGATCCTGTCCGGCGCGCGCGTCTACTACGCGATGGCCTGCGACGGGCTCTTCTTCCGCAAGACCGGGCGGCTCAACGACCGCCACGTGCCGACCTACGGCCTCCTCCTGCAGGGGATCTGGGCCTCGCTGCTGGTGCTCCCCCGCACCCGCGCGGTCGGCGCCGACGGCGTCGTCACCTACGGCAACCTCTACGGCACCCTGCTCGACTGGGTGGTCTTCGCGGTGCTGATCTTCTACGTGCTGACCATCGCGGGGCTGTTCGTGCTGCGGCGCAAGCGGCCGGACGCGGAGCGGCCGTACCGCGCCTTCGGCTATCCGGTGATCCCGGCGCTCTACATGGTGGTGGCGTCGCTGATCGCCGTCGTGCTGCTGATCTACAAGCCGGCGACCAGCCTGCCGGGGCTCGCCATCGTGCTGACCGGCATCCCCGTTTATTTCGCCTGGCGCCGCAAGTCCAGCTAACCCTTCTACGGAGGACCCACCGGATGTCGCAGCTGACCCGAACGAAATCGATCGACAAACTGATCGCCGAAGGAGCGGCGACCGGCGAGGGGACGCTCAAGCGCACCCTCGGCCCGGGCGCCCTCATCGCGCTCGGCATCGGCGCCATCATCGGCGCCGGTCTGTTCGTCCGAACCGCCGCGGCGATCGCCGACCGCGCCGGTCCGTCCGTGGTGCTCGCCTTCCTGGTGGCGGGCCTCGGCTGCGCCTTCGCCGGCCTCTGCTACGCCGAGTTCGCCTCGATGCTGCCGATCGCCGGCAGCGCCTACACCTACTCCTACGCCACCATGGGCGAGCTGGTGGCCTGGATCATCGGCTGGGACCTCTGCCTCGAATACGCCGTCGGCGCCGCCACGGTGTCGATCGCCTGGAGCGAGTACTTCAACCGGGTGCTCCACCTCGTGGGCATCGGCGCCATCCCCTACCAGTGGTGCCATTCGCCGATGGAGCGCATGGCGGACAACCCGAGCGTGCACGGGATCATGAACCTCCCCGCCGTCGGCATCCTCTTCCTCCTCACCGCTCTCCTGGTGCGGGGGACGCAGGAATCGGCGTGGGTCAACAACATCATCGTGATCACCAAGGTCACCATCGTGCTGATGGTCATCGTGCTCGGCTGGGGGTTCATCAACCCGGCGAACCACACCCCCTTCATCCCCCCCGCCAGCCAGTACGTGACGCCCACCGGCATCACCCACAACTACGGCGGCATCATGGGGATCCTGGGGGCGGCGGGGGTCGTCTTCTTCGCCTTCATCGGCTTCGACGCCGTCTCCACCACGGCGCAGGAGGCGAAGAACCCGAAGCGCGACATGCCGATCGGCATCCTCGGCTCGCTCGCGGTCTGCACGGTGCTCTACGTGCTCTTCTCGTACGTGCTGTCGGGGATCGCGACGGTCCAGGACTTCCGCACCGCCGGCCGCGAGGCCTCGGTCGCCTACGCGATCACCAAGTACATGCCGGGCTACGCATGGCTGTCGAACTTCGTGACCGTCGCCATCCTCGCCGGCTTCTCGTCGGTGATCCTGGTGATGCTCCTCGGCCAGTCGCGCGTCTTCTACTCGATGAGCCACGACGGCCTGGTGCCGAAGGTCTTCTCCGACGTGCACCCGCGCTTCAAGACGCCGTACAAGTCGAACTGGCTGTTCTTCGTCTTCACGGCGCTCTTCGCGGCCTTCCTCCCCGAGGACATCGTGGGGGAGATGACCAGCATCGGCACGCTCTTCGCGTTCATCCTGGTCTGCGCCGGCGTCTGGATCATGCGCGTCAAGCGCCCTGACATCCCGCGCGGCTTCACGGCGCCCGTGCTGCCGGTGACGGCGTGCCTCGGCATCGTGGTCTGCCTGTCGATGATCTACGGCCTGGGCTGGACCAACTGGATGCGGCTCATCGTCTGGCTGCTGATCGGGTTCGTCATCTACTTCGGCTACAGCCGGAAGCACAGCCTGCTGAACACCGACACCCGCAAGTAGGAGCAAGCCTCGCCACGGAGCTACGAAGGGCGCCTCTGCGGAGGCGCCCTTCGTTTTTTTGCCGGGTTTTGCAGGTATCGCAGCCAAAAAAAGACCCCGCTCTTGCGGGGCTTGGAGGAGGGAGGTTTGGAGAGGAGATTGTCTGTGTCTCTTTTCCGTCTCCATCCAGGTATACGCAGCGCCACGGGCAAGTGTTTAGTGCGGAGGGTGGCTTCTCCCTCGCAGTCGCCGTCGGAAAGGAAGGGCCCCGTCTAGTTGACGGGGCAGGGCCCCGCGCACTCCCGGGCACCATTGTCGGTCCAGACCCCATTGATACAGGATTGCCCTTTCTTCTGGGCGAGGATGCCGTTGGGGGTCAAGCAGCAGTTTCCCGTGAAGACGAAGCGGGTGTCACCGTCGGTGCACGCGGCCGCAGCGCTCCGGCCTCCGGAGGCGAGGGCGCAGAGGACCAGGGCGGATCCCAGCAGGGCGAGGCGGAGGGTGGGCTTCGAGGGCTTCATCGTATGATCTCCTTCAGGCTGGAGAGCTCTTGCAGGAGGGCAAGGCTCATCTAAGAGAGTGTCCGGCGAGTCTCTCCTCGTGCCGCTCGACTTCACCCCGATCCGGAGAGCCCGATGATCGTCGCCACCTGGAACGTCAATTCGGTCCGCTCGCGCCTCGAGCGGGTCGCCGCCTGGACGGAGCGCGAGCGGCCGGACGTGCTCTGCCTGCAGGAGATCAAGACCACCGACGACCTCTTCCCCCGCGAGCCCTTCGAGGCGCTCGGCTACCACCTCGAGGTCTTCGGCCAGAAGACCTACAACGGGGTCGCCCTCCTCTCCCTCGCGCCGATCGCCAAGGTGGTGCGCAACCTGCCGGACGACGAGCCCGACGCGCCGCGGCGGCTGATCGCCGGCACGGTCGGCGGGGTGCGGATCGTCAACGTCTACGTCCCCAACGGGCAGTCGCCCGAGAGCGAGAAGTTCGTCTACAAGCTCGACTGGCTCGCCCGCCTGCGCGCCTGGCTCGACGCGGCGGCGAAGCCCGGCGGGTCCCTGGTGCTGCTCGGCGACTTCAACATCGCCCCCGAGGAGCGCGACGTCCGCTACCCCGACCTCTGGCGCGGCGGCATCCACTTCCACCCCAAGGAGCACGCGGCGCTGCGCGAGATCACGGAGTGGGGGCTCCACGACCTGCTACGCAAGCATCACGCGGAGGGGGGGCTCTACTCCTGGTGGGACTACCGCCAGCTCGCCTTCCAGAAGAACAACGGGCTGCGCATCGACCTCATCCTGGGGACGAAGAAGATGCTCGCCCGCTCGACCGGCGTCGAGATCTTCCGCGACGAGCGCAAGGGGGAATCCCCCTCCGATCACGTGCCGGTGGTGGCGACCTTCGAGTGAAGATTTATTAGATTCCCATCCAGCGCGCCGTCTCCCAGCCGTTGTGGCCGTGGCCGTTGAACAGGCGGAGGACCGGCCGCTCCCCCCAGTCGACGACGGAGAGGGTGCCGGGGTCGAGGAACATGCGGCGGGCGGTGGCGAGCGGCGTCCCCAGGGCGGCGCAGAGGAGGGCCTTGATCGGCCCGACGTGGCTGATCAGGGCGATCCACTCCCCCGCGTGAGATCGGACGAGCTCGCCGACGAGGTCGAGGGCCCGCGCCTGCACCGCGGCGAGCGACTCCCCCCCGGCGGCGCCGTGCCGAGGTCGGCCTCCCAGCCGAGCAGGCGCTCGGCGTCGCGCGCCAGCACCTCGGCGCGGGTGAGCCCCTCCCATTCGCCGAACGACTGCTCGCGCAGGCGCGCCTCGAGCCGCAGCGGCAGCGGCAGCGAACGGGCGGCGGCGATGCGCTCCGCCGTGGCGCGGGTGCGGGCGAGCGGGCTGCTGTAGACGGCCGCCAGCGGGAGCGGCGCGAGGGCCGCGGCGAGCCGCCCGGCCTGCTCGCGGCCGGAGTCGGCCAGCGGCTCGTCGCGCGAGCCGACGTAGCGCAGCTCCCGGTTCGAGAGGACCTCGCCGTGACGGACCAGCAGCAGACGCAGGGGGGGCGCGCTCATCGTTTCCGCTGCCAGCCTATCGCGCTCCCGCATTCCTTGTCCCCTTGCCGCGATGGGCGACACCTAGTATCGTAAGGATCACCCGATGCGACGCACTCTTCCCCTCCTCGCGCTGGCCAGCCTCGCCTGGGCAGGTCTCGCCGCTCCTCCCGCGCTCCGCGCGGCGGGGATCGAGGCGATCGCAGCGGTCAAGCCGGCCACGGCGCCCATCCGGCTGACGGCGCCGGGCGCCGGCGCGACGCTGACCGCCGGCTCCACGGCCGAGCTCGCCTGGGAGGCGTTGCCGGGGCTCACCCCGCTCGCCCGGGTCGAGGAGTGGGAGGCCTTCCTGAGCGTCGACGGCGGCGCCACCTACCCGCTGCGCGTCACCCCGCACCTCGACCAGGACCTCCGCCGCGTCCGCTGGCAGGTCCCCGCCGTGCCGACCGACGACGCGCGCCTCCTCCTCCGCTTGGGGGACGAACGGCGCGAGATCGTGGTCGAGCTGCCGCAGCGCTTCGCCATCGTCCCCGCGCCGGCGATCCCGATCCCCTTCCTGTTCGCCAGCATCGCCCAGGCCCCCGGCGAGCCCGCCCTGCCGGGAAGCCCCGGGGTGTTCGCCTGGGTGACCGGCTCGCGCCGCGGCGGCGCGCAGCGCCTGATGGTCGCGGCGGCGGGACCCGGCTGGCAGACCCGGCTGGAACCCGCCTCGCCGGGCGATGCAACCACGATCCTCGCCGATGGACGGCCCCTTCTCCCGCTTCCGGTTCCGGCCCGGGAGAGCGCCGCCCACGCACACACGCCCGAGGCGCCTTCCCGGCTCGCCAGCGCCGGCCAGGGTCCGCTCCGGGCCTTCGACATCCTCCTCCTCACCCAGCGCCAGAACGAATAGACGGCCGGGCCGATCGGTCTTTCCGGATCGCCGGGGCTGCCCGTGGAGCGGGCGGCCTGCCGTCATTCCATCCGTTCTGCGTAGGAGGAGTTTGCGCATGTCCTTTTCCCAGAGTCTCCACGGGCTCTTCAAGTCAGCCTGTCTCGTCGCCGTCCTCGCGGCCGCGTCCTCGTTCGCCGCCGCCCAGACGGCTCCTCCGGAGCCGGCCCCGACCGTCACCGAGACGATCCAGGTCACCGCCACCCGGACGCCCGAGGACGTCGAGACCGTCCCCGCCTCGGTGACCGTGATCTCCGGCGAGGACATCGCCGCCCGCGGCGCCGTCGACCTCGCCTCCGCGCTCGCTCTGGCACCCGGCATCGCCGTGGCTCCCGGCGGCGAGAACGGGCCGGCCGGCTCGGTCCCCGAGATCTGGGGTCTGCGCGAATTCGACGCCTTCCTCCTCGTCGTCGACGGCGTCCCCTGGGGAGGGGCCTTCAATCCGGCCCTCCCCAGCCTCGACCTCGTCAACGTCGAGCGGATCGAGATCCTCCGCGGCTCGGCGCCGGTGATGTACGGGGCGACCTCGTTCTCGGGGGTGATCCAGGTGATCCACCGCGCCGCCGGCGCTCCCGGCGGCTCGGTCAGCGCCTGGGGCGGCAGCTACAGCTCGGGCGGCGCCGCCGTCTCGGCCCCGCTGCCGCAGATCGGCGCCTTCCGCCAATCGCTCACCGTCGACGGCGAGCGCCAGGGGTTCAAGGACGACCGCACCCGCTTCGACCGCGGGCACCTCCTCTACCGCTCCTCGCTCGACGCCGGCGGCGGCACCTTCCGCTTCGACCTCGACGGCTCGATCGTCGACCAGAAGCCGGCGAGCCCGAACCCGATCATGGACCCCAGCGCCGCCCGGCTGGTGAAGCTCGACTCCAACCAGAATCCGAGCGACGCCAAGATCGATGAGAACCGCCTCCACTTCGCGACCGGCTTCGAGCGCCCCCTGGCCGGCGGCGCCTGGACCACCACCCTGGCGCTGACCCACACCCAGAAGGACTCGATCCGCGGCTTCCTCACCGACGTCACCGAGGACGACCCGAACGCCGAAGGGTTCCACCAGAGCCTGAAGACCGACGACGTCTACTTCGACACCCACCTCTCCTGGCACCTGGGGGCGAACGCCCGCTTCGTCGCCGGCGTCGATCATCTCTACGGCAAGGCGAAGGCCGACTCCGAGACCTTCGACTACTTCGTCAACCTCGACGGCTCGCACCCGCCGTCGAGCGCCGACCAGCCGCTCGACCACGGCTTCAACCTCGACGACGAGCGCAATTTCTCCGGCCTCTACGTGCAGGCGGAGTGGGACGTCACCCCCCGCTTCCACCTGCTCGCCGGCGCCCGGCTCAACCACACGCAGGAGAAGATCACCGCCGGCGACCGCGAGCTGAGCTTCCCCGATCCAGGAGACCAGGGGACGGACAAGCTGACCAAGACCCGGGGGAGCGGCACGGTCGGGGCGAGCTTCCTGCTCGCGGGGGACGCGACCCGCGGCCTCTGGCTGTTCGGCGACTACCGCAACACCTTCAAGCCCGCGGCGCTCGACTTCGGCCCCGAGGCGGAGCCGGAGATCCTGCAACCCGAGACGGCCAAGAGCTACGAGGCCGGCTTGAAGGGGCGCATGGCCGGCGGCTTCGAGTGGGAGCTCACCGCCTTCCAGATGGACTTCGAGAACCTGGTGGTGGCCCAGTCGGTCGACGGCCTGCCGAGCCTGAAGAACGCCGGCTCCGAGCGCTTCAAGGGGCTCGAGCTCGACACCCTGGGCCGTCTCGGGGCGAACCTCTGGTGGAAGGCGACGTACGCCTACCACGACGCCAAGTACCGTGACCTCGTCGAGGTGCTCGACGGCGAGAACGTGCAGCTCGCCGGCAACCGCCTCCAGCTCTCGGCGAAGCACCTCGCCTCGGCCGGCCTGGTCTACTCGCCGGCCCACGGACTGTTCGGCTCGGTGACCGCGAACTACACCGGCTCGCGGGTGCTCGACGAGCAGAACGAGATCCTCGCCCCCAGCTACACCACCTGGTCCGCCGGCCTCGGCTACCGCGCCGGCCCGTGGGAGATCCGGCTCGACGGCTTCAACCTCGGCGACTCCCGCGCCCCGGTCTCGCAGAGCGAGCTGGGCGACGGCCAGTACTACCTCTTACCAGCTCGCGCGTTCCGTCTCGGTCTCGGCTACCGATTCTGAGGCGGAATGTCCAGGGTCCCTGTTTCACACGGCAGGGACCCTCTTTTTGGGCAACGACCCACAGAGCAACAATCCGACAAAACCCACCTGACTAAGGCTCGGTCCCCTCGGCCACAGGCTCCTCCGCCGGAGCGGCTGCCACGTCCGTGACCGCGTTCGCATTGATCCTCTCCTTGAGCGCCGCGTACTTGCCGTCGAGCAGCTCGAAGACCCCGGCGATCTGCTCCAGACGCTGATCGAGATCGATCGTCCAGTGCTCGTTCCTGACCGGCTCGAGCTTCAGGCCGCTCACCCGGTACGACAGCGCGTCGAAGCGCAGCGGCACGGCGCCGACGTGGATCTTGGCCGACAGGATCTCGGCCCCCTCCTCCAGATAGCGATAGAGCTCGTTCAGCACCGCGCCGGTGAGGCCGACCCGCGCCTCGCGGGTGGCGAGGCGGACGCTGCCGGCCTCGGGCTCCACCATCACGTCCGGCTCCTCGAGGAGGACGCGCAGGAAGCGGCAGCCGAGCACCGACTCCCCCGGCTCCCTGGGGATGACGACGTCGCTCATCTCGTCGGCCTCGGGGGCCTCGTCGAGCCAGGGAGCCTTGAGCTCCCCTTCGACCCCGGCGTGCCGGAGCATGGAGATCACCGTCCCGAGGTAGGTCTTGGCGGTGCTCGCCACGTAGAGGATGGGGCCGTCGATGCAGCACTCGACGATCTTCGTCCGCGGCGCCTGCCGCATGGCGGACTCCGCCTCGGCGAGGTCGCGCAGCTTCTTGCGCGTCTTCGGCCCCACGAAGGTCTTGCCGGTCGATTCCATCTCGCCGCGGATCAGCTCGCGCAGGCGCTCCTTGACCGCGGTGGCGTCGGGGCGGATGCGGTCGATCCGCAGGCGGAAGACGTATCGCCCCTGGGCGACCTCCCAGGGGGCGTCGAGCTCGAAGGGGACGAACCCCATCCGCTCGCGCACCTCGGAACCGGGCTCGATCTCCCAGAAGCGGGCCCGCTCGAAATCCGGCCCCTCGGCGGGGACGGCGACGTTGAACCGGGTGACGGCGACAGTTCCACTCAAGAGTCCCATCGTGCGCAAAACCTCCTGTGAACGGGGTCGGAAGGGAGACGAGGGGAGATCTTAGCCGAAGGGAGGCGGGACCGGGGACTCCTCTCGGAGGGGGCTTTGTTCCTCCCCCGTACTCTGGGGAGGCCAGGAGGGGGCCGTGAGACTGGGCAAATCCTGCGGCGGAGGCGGTAGAGACGTCCCCAGGTCCTGACGAGAATCTCTCCGAGACCACGGACGCGGGGCGTCTCCGCTGGGCCAAGGTGACCCCGGCAGGCAGGCCGTTCGCGGGCACACGGACGCGTTTGTTTTCGGTTGTCCCCAGGCCCAGCGTCGGAAAACAGCGCCGGTGTGCCCTCGGAGTGCCTTGTGGGTGCCAGGCGGCCTGCCCTCCGCCGGAGACGGACCGCGTCCGTGGTCTCGGAGAGGTTCTCGTCAGGACTTGGCCCGTCTCTACCGCCTCCGCCACAGGGTGCCGGCAACCGGAGGAGGCGGCGGCGGGGCGCTGTCGACCGGCGGCGGCGGAGCGGGCTCGGCGGCCGGCGGCGGAGCGGCCACCGCCGGAGGGGGCTCCATCTCCTGCTCCTCTTCTTCCTCAGGGAGCGCGGCACTCCCCTGCTCCATCGCCAGGGCCGGCTCGTCCGCGGGGACGGCCTCCATCGCCTCGGCCGCCTCGGCCGGCTCGCCGCCGGCCGCTTCCCCGGCGGGCGCGGAGACCTCGTTCTCGGCGGCCGGAGCCGCCTCGTAGGCCTGCACCGGCTCGGCCCCGGGAGCCGCGCCCGCCGCCGGGGGCGCGGCGGGGGCCGGGCCGAGATCGACCGTGAAGACCTGGCCGATGTCGGAGTCGACGTAGAGGTCCTGGACGGTCTCCTCCGCCGCGGCCATCGCCGGGGCGGGCACGGACTTGCGGACGTGGACGGCGTCGGCGCTCCACTCCCCCCGCAGCTCGCTGGTGGCGATCAGCGCGTTGAGATAGGAGGCGAGGTCGAGGGAGGCCTTCCCGATCCGCGCCGCCTCGGCGCGGAAGCGTTCGAGCTCGGCGGCGGAGACCGCGTCGCGGCGCCGCCGCGCCTGGTCGCGCAGCCCTTGCAGGTTGGCGGCGAAACGCCGCTCGGCGCCCTGGAGGCGCTGGAGCTGCGCCTTCTCGGCGGCGCTGAGCGGGCCGCCCTGCCGCTGGCGGACCCCCTCGCGCCCGTACTCGGAGCGCAGCGTGCGGTAGGCGGCGACGGCGGTCCGCAACCCCGCGGAGATCGCGGGGCTCCGCGACCCCGTGCGCGCCCAGTCGACCTGCAGCTCGCCGAGGTCGGAGCTCCCCTGATCCACCAGCAGGAAGAAGGCGCCGTCCCGGCGGTCGAGGGCGCTCTCGATGTCGCGCACGCGCGTGCTCCAGCGCTCCAGGGCCTGGCGGAACGCCACCGCCGGCGTTCCCTTCCCGGCGAGGCCGCTCCCCGCCCCGGCGGCCACCCGCGTGACCTCGGCGAGCGCCGCGCCGACCGTCCCCGCCAGCCGCCGGGCTTCCGCCCCCGGCACCTCGGCCCGGGCGGCGAGCGGAAGCGACAGCACGACGGCGAGGACGAAGCGGAAATTTCTCATGCGGCGGAGGCTCCAGGGGGTGAGAGATGAACGTAGCGGTGGCTCAGGATCGTTGCTCCTTGCAAGATCATACGGATGGCGGGAACGAAGCGTCCAGGCGGGAGAGAACAATCAAGGCCGCGCCGCCGCGGGATCGGCGGCGCAGCCTTAACTAATACAGGAGAAAGACCATGGCTCGAGATAGTACCCGGTTTTTTTGCCCGGGGGAAGACGGACGGCCTCGGGCTCACTCCGCGAAGTCGAGCTGAAGGTCGGTCCACATCTTGCCGGGGATGTCGTCGCGGGTGGCCGGGAAGTAGCGCACCTTGCGGGCCGTCTCGAGGGCCGCCTCGTTGAAGCCGAGGCCGGAGGAGTCCCCCTCGCGGATGCGGGCGTCGATCACCTGGCCGTTCTCGTCGACCAGGACGCCGACGCGGATCGAGACCTTCTTGCCGCTCCCCTTGGCGGCTACCGGGTAGGCGTAGGCCGGTATGTCGCCGCGCACCTCGGGGGGCTGCACCCCGGGCTGGCCGGCGCGGATCAGGGTCCCCGGCTGCATCGGCTCGGCGGGCCCCCCGGTCGGCGACGGCTCCTCCGGGAGCGTATCGCGGCGCGGGCGCGTCGCCGTGGCCTGCGGCGGGACGGGAGCCGGCGGCTTCCTTTCGGAGATCGTCGCCGTCGTCGGGGTCGTGGCGGACGGCGCGACGGACGCCGGAGGGGGCGCCGGGAGGGGGGCCGCCACGGCCGGCGGGGCGGCCGGCGGCGCCTCCGAGCCGCGGTGCGCTCCCCAGGACCCGCCGAGTGCGATCAGCGCCACCGCCGCCGCCACGGCGGCGATCACCGCCACCACGATCCACGGGCCGCGGCTCCCGGACTGCGGCGCGGGGGCCGGCGCCGCGGGGGCCACGGGCGCCGGTACCACCGCCGGCGGCGGCGACGGCACGGCGGCGCCGGTGCGCAGCGGACGGGCAGCCCAGGTGGCATCGAGGTCCACCGGGGGGGTGACGCGGCGCGTCGGCTCGGAGGGGGGGATGTCCCAGGTCTCGGCGGAGGACGGCAACTCGCCGGCGGAGCGGGCGTCCCCCCCTGCCGCGGCGGCGTCCCCTCGCCGGCCATGCGCAGCGTAGACTCGCTCGTCAACGTGCCGGTGGCGGGCGTCCGCACCAGGCCGAATTGCAGGTCGAAGCGGTCCTGGGTCGAGCCCGGCTGCTTGACGGGGAGGGGCGAGCTGCCGGTCGCCAGCGGCAGGAGGATCCCCCAGACCTGCTCGAGGTCTTCCCGCAGGAGCGGGAAGCGGTCCTGGAGCATGGTGAGCTCCCAGATCAGCTGCTCGGCGCTGGCGGTCCGCTCCTCCGGCTTCTTGGCCAGGGTCTTGAGGACCAGGGCGCGCAGGTCGTCGGGGATCCGCCCCTCGGGGTCGCTCTCGGCGAAGTCGAGCGGCGGCCGGAAGAGGTGCCCCGCCATCAGGGCGGCGGGCTCGCTGCCGGCGAACGGCGGCCGGCCGGTGAGCAGCTCGTAGAGGACGACGCCGAAGGAGTAGAGGTCGCTGCGCGCATCGGAGGCGCCGCCGCCGAAGCGCTCCGGCGAGCCGTAGCGCGGCTTGCCGAGGAAGACGCCGGTGGTGGTGAGCCCGCCCCCTCCCTCCAGGGCTTTGGCGATGCCGAGGTCGATCAGCTTGACCAGCGGATAGCCGTCGACGTCGCGGGTGAGCATCAGGTTGTCCGGCGAGATGTCGCGGTGGACGATCTTCAGCCGATGGAGGTAGCCGAGCGCCTTGAGCGACTGGCGGGCGATCTCCAGGGTCAGCGCGATCGGCGGCGGCCCGTACCCCGACAGCAGCTCGAGCAGGTTCCAGCCGTCGATGTACTCCATGACGATGAACGCCTGCCCGTCGTCGGCCACCGCGAAGTCGTGGAGCACCGCCACGTTCGGATGGCGCAGCTTGATCGCCGAGCGCGCCTCGCTCAGGAAGCGCTCGGCGGCATCCCCCTCGACGTCCCCCTGGCGGGAGCGGATCACCTTGACGACGCGCACCTCGTCGAGCAGGCGGTGGCGCACCTTGTAGATGGCCCCCATCCCTCCCTCGCGCAACTTGCCGAGGATCTCGTATTTGCCGTCGATCTGTTCGTTGAGGATCGCCAAAAGCTTCGCCTTTCCGGCTACCGGCCGGGCCGCCTTCTGATTGGGCGAGTTTCCAGGAAGAATATTACCCCACGGGGCCGGATCGCGCGGCGGGCGCGCTTTTCCCCGCTCCGGGGCCGAATTACCGAGCCCTAGTCGCCCGGATAGTCCTCGACCAGCCGCCGCCGCGGGCCGCGCAGGGTCTTCTTGCGCGAGCGGCGCTCGAAAAGGCGGATCTGCAGCAGCTCGCGGTCGGCGTGGTCGATCGTAGCCTCCAGGCTCTCGCCGCCGTGGCGGGTGGCCCAGCCGAGCGAGAAGGAAGGGACCGCCTGCTCGGCGGCGGTCAGCCGCAGCCGCTGCCCCACCTCCGCCACGTAGCGCGCCGAGGCGCCGACCAGCAGGAGCAGGAACTCATCCCCCCCCATCCGCACCACCGCGTCCTCGGCGCGGGCGTTCTGTTGCAGGAAGCGGCTCACCTTGACCAGCACCTCGTCCCCCGCCTGGTGCCCGAGGTCGTCGTTGAGCTCCTTGAAGTTGTCGACGTCGACGACGATCGCCCCCCAGGTCCCGAAGCTGGCCAGCCGCTCCTGGACGTCCTGCAGGAAGCGCCGGTTGTAGCAGCCGGTCAGCGGATCGAGCCGGCTCGCCGCCAGGAAACGCCCCTCGAGCTGCTTGCGGACCGAGATGTCGACCAGGATGCCATGGTAGAGGGTCGCCCCGGTCTCCTCGTCGTGGACCGCATGGCAGCTGTCGAGCACCGTCCGCTCGCCGCCGTCCGGCCGGCGGAGGACGATCTCGACCTCCCGCACCTCCCCCTGGCGGGCGAGCAGCGCCGTCTCCTCGGCGCGCAGGGCGGGATCGGCGAACAGGTCCTGCGCCTTGTAGCGGCGCAGCTCCTCGATCGAGGCGACGCCGAAGATCTCCAGGCATGCCGGATTGGCATCGAGGATCTCCCCCGCCTCGTCGGTGATGTACACCCCCTCGCGCAGATTCTGGACGAACCGCCGCAGCGTTTCGGGGTCTTCCAGACTTCGGTAGCGTCCTTGGGGCATGGTGAACACCTCCTTGCGATGAGACGGCTCGCCCAAGTCGCGTCTTGTCTATTTTATGGATGAGGCAAGATCGGGGCCAGGGGACGGATCGGGCGGGGATGAGGCTCAGCAACGTGGGGCAACGGCTCGACAACCCGGGGAGAGCGCCTTCCCGTTGCTGAGCCTTCGGCACGCGTTGCTGAGCCTCGTCCCCGGGTTGCTGAGCCTTCACCGCGCGTTGCTGAGCCTCCGCCCCGGCTTGCCCAGCCTTTGCCCCCGCTTGCCGAGCCTCCGCCCCGGGCTGCTGAGCCGTCGTCAGCCGTGAACCGACCGATCCCGGGAGCCTTTTTCCTCCCCTGTACTCGGGGGAGGCCAGGAGGGGGCTTACAACGCAACCGAGACCACAAACTCCAGGGACGACAAGGACGCCAGGGACAGTAGGGACCCGAACGCGTCGACGCCGGCACCTCTCTCTTGTCTGTCCTTGGTTGTCCCTGTTGTCTCTGCGGTCCCTGACGACCTGCCGGCTGGGTTCCCGCCGCGCAGGCTCTCAGGGCTCTCAGAGACACGCCCGCGGAATCCCCCGCCCCCCGAGGGTGTTACGCCCCCGGGAGGACTCTCAGATGATCCGAGCTCTAGGCGCGCTGGCGCTGCTTCTTTTCATCCCGGCCGCCGCGTTCCCCCAGGCGACGGCCGAGCAGATCCGCAAGGACGAGGCGCGGCGGGTGCTGCCCACCTGCCAGAGCGTCCACGAGGTGGACGCCTCGACGGGCGCCTGGATCCAGAAGACCCGCCTCGTGCCGCAGGCGTTCAGCTTCGATCCGCTCCTGGTGTGGACCTCGGACCAGCCGGACTCGCTGATGTTCGTGGTGATGGGGAACGGCAAGCCGATGAAGTACGCCGGGTGCTTCAACCTCGCCCTGACCGCGGACGGCCAGCCGGTGACCCTCGGCAAACTGGAGCACGACCGCGCCCCCGACAGCCCCGTCGAGTACATCCGCACCGAGATCCCCTGGAGCGAGGCGAGGAAGCTCGCCGGAGCGAAGACGATCGCCTACACGATCTGCAAGGACGACTACAAGGCGGACGGCGAGTTCGTCTGCGAGGCGAAGCACCTGATCGGCCAGGCCGAGGCCTGGAAGCGGCAGCCGGCCGGGAAGAAGTAGCCTCTCACCCTATTCCCTACCCTCTTCTACACATCTCGCTGCTTCGGCGGGCGGGGCCCGTTCGGAGTCGTGAGCTGACGATCCCGGGAGCCTTTTTCCTCCCCCGTACTCGGGGGAGGCCAGGAGGGGGCCTCAACCTCCCAGACCAGGAAGCCTCGCGGCCGAAACGCTTCCGTCGCCTCCGTCCGAAGATGTCGCGGAACCGCAGCCGACCTCCCGATCCCTCCCGGCGCGCGGAGATTTCAGGCCCGGAGGGCCGCCGGGATGTAGCCAGGGGTGCGAACCCCTGGTCGGGGCGTCACCCCTGACCCCAAAGTCCCGGAGGGACGCCGGGAGCCGTCTCGGCAAAACGCGACGCCGTCCCCCCGGGCCGCCGCGAGGTTCTCGTCCCAACCGGTCCTGGCTCTCCCGCCGCGGAGGTCCACCCTGTCCGGCCTCCTGCGTCCCTCTGGGACTTCGGTGGGGTGGGTGGGTGGCGCGCGTCCAGGGGTTGAAACCCCTGGCTAGATCCCTACGGCCCTCCGGGCCTGAGGCACGCCTCCGTCTGAAGATTCCGACCCGCCCGCTGCAATGGCCTGTCAGGCGGCGACAGCGCGACCCGGCGTGATGCGGAGTCGCAGCCCCTCCAGATCGACACCGAGCCAGCCGGTGACCTCGTCGCCGGGAAGCAACGTTTCCCAACAGACGTCCTCGCGCGTGCGCGCGTCATGGTCGAGAAACAGACTGAACTCCCAACAATCTTGCTTCCGCGGGCCCGTGCCAATCCACGCGCGCCGGTAACTCTAGGCGTGGGATCGTCGAGCAGGTGCTGTTCCGGAATGAAGCCGTCGCACCACAGGGATCGGAGGGCCCTATCCTCCATCCCCTCGAACTCGCGACACACGCGGAACTCCAAGCTCACCCAATAGTCTGCTTCCGTCACCGAGCGTCTCTCCCAGCCGCCTGACGTAACAGGGCTCATCGAGGCAGACGAAGGGCAAAACGGGTTGGCTGTCCGGTGCAGGCCTCGAGTTAGGCGTTCACTGCGTATTAGGTCATTGCTCCTCTTTACTATCGTCTTTGCCATCAAACTTTCTGGTGTACTTAGATTTTTTTGGCTCACCAGCCTGATCCCTGCCTTCTCGACGCAGTTGCCGCTGCCTCCTATGAGCAGACGCCTCCAAAGTACGCAGGTCTCTTACCAATTTCTTGAGAGACACAAGCTCAGCCAGGACAATGTCTCCATCAGGATGAAAAGCAATTGCCCAGGGTTCTGCTCCGGGGAATTCCCTGGTAAGGTCTTGAGCCGCCGCGATCTTTTCCGGCCCGCCCTTGCGGAAGGCTATCCTCATGTTCTCCCAATGCTCGTAGATATTCCTGAGCAGAAGGAGAGCCCGGGTCGTTTCCTTCGACAGATGCTGGGTACGAAGCATCTTGGGGGCTCTGTCTAATGCCTTAACGAGATTACCCGCTGCAACGAAGAAGCTATGCTCGTCGAAAGACGTCGCCATGAAGAGCTTTCTCTGAGATGTATAGAGCCTTCCCCCCACAGGGAATTGGGCGATAAAGCTGCGTTGGAGGCGAACAGCCTGCAATCGGCAACAATAGGACCAATAAAGTAGATCGCTTAGCCCTTGCCATTCTGGATCTGGATGATCAAGCTCCAACGTAGAACTCTTGATAGGACCTACAATCTGGAACTGAAGAACGAGGCTTGGATAAGAGTCGCAGTCTTCCTTCTCGGTAGATTTGGTCATAACTTTCTACTTCCCCTTGCGACCTGACGCACAACGTGATGCTCTTCGCGGGCGGACGGCAAAATCGGCCGTCCGATTGTAAGCGCCGGGTTGAACAGCTGCACTACCGCTTCTTGTCCGTTTTATCAACTCTTCGCGGAAAAAAAAGCCCTTTATTATGGAGAGGGTGGTGGTCTTACCCATACCGTCCACCCGAGAGGTTTCAGCCACTCGGCGTGGAAATATTATCCCTTCCGTCACCATCTCTGTTTCGTGAGTCTTTCGTCCGGTCTCAGTGCTGTAAGTGTCAGCGGTTCGGCGAGGAAAGAGGATACCTCTCTGGTTTTCGCGTGTCTTGGAAAGGCGATCGCCTGTTGCCTTGTCAGTTACAACAGCAATTTTGTTTACAAATATTAATCCCTCTGTGTCCATCTTGACTTCGGCTACCACTTCTCTCGTCCTTCTATTCCTAACTACAGCTACTTTATCGGTGAAAATGAGCCCGCGTTGCTCAATGCTCGTTTCCAAAGGAAATGGAAACTGGTCACGCAGCGCTCCAACTGCTCCTCGAATCAGAAGCAAGTCATGCCTGCACTCATCGCAACGTTCCGGCGGGCGTGACCAGTCGCGGTGCGCTTTGATGGTTTTTCCACAATCCTTGCAACGCACTTCATACCACTTAGCTGCTCTTTTTTCTTTGCAAAGCTTGCATATTTTAGGAGGATTTCTCCATTCATGATGTATGCGTATGACTACTCCGCAGTCTTCACACGATTTTTCATTCCATTCAGCATTCTTAGCAGCCTTACAAGGCTTGCATAGGCTTGGAGGCCTTTCCCATTCACGGTGGACTTTTATCTTGGTCCCGCACCGCGTACAGCTACGTTCGTACCACTGTGCGTCGCGTTCAGACTTGCAGTGCTTGCAGATAGTAGGAGGATTCTTCCATTCCCTATTAATCTTTATTGTGCCACCACAACTGGTACAAGAACGCTCGTACCACATTGCCGCCTTCCGCAACTTACACGAGGAACATATCGAGGGCGGATTTCCCCAATCACGGTGGATCCGTATTATAGTTCCACACTCAGCGCAAGACCTTTCGTACCACTTCGCAGCACCTTCAGAGCGACAAGATTTGCAGAGTGAAGGTGCGCTGTCCCAGTCTGCGTGCACATGAATCTCGCCACCACAGCCCCTGCAGTAAACAGTTTGCCAATGTCCCACAACGGTGATCCTCTTCGATTAATTCTTTAGCCGTTCAACGGAGCTGCGACTCAACGGCGCTTGGTCGTAGGTTTCAGGCGCTCCTCGAAGTGGTTCAAACCACAGGACCGTTATCGCTTGAAACGGCATCAGCGTCCTCTAACGGTACTGGGGTAGGCTCTAGCCTGCAGCCGCATGGCGGTACTTAGCAAGAAGACTTAAAATGTCCAAACTAACTCCTAACCTTCGATCCAATTCCAATCGCCTCACCCTCTATCCAGCCAACGCGCCAACCTTCCGCTGCCTGAATGGTCGGAACGAGGAGTGGCCTTTATAGCCTATCTCATTTGGTTGGCTGAGCTTAGGCAACAGACTAGCCTGAGGCCGAATTCGCGTCAATGCCATGGAGGCTGTCGCATAAGCAACTTTCCGGATAGAGGGAAGGGCTATACCGGGCCCAAATCGGTTGGGGAGGTGTTCGGCGACAGGCCATGGCGAGAAGAGCGTCTAATAAAACCGGCCCAACGGGCCGGGAGAGTGGAGCCCAGGGCTGAGGCCGCAGGCCGATGCCCTGGGGAGGGAACGCCCGGTCATCCCTGCGGCCTGTAGGGCCGCGAGAGCTCTGCCCAGCCATTCAGTTGCGGGATCGAGATTCGTCTCGCGGCCTTACAGGCCGCAGGGAATTTTGACCTCCGTCACCCAGGGCATCGGCCTGCGGCCTCAGCCCTGGGCTGGGTTCTCCCGGCCCGTTGGGCCGGTTTTGTCAGGCGCTCTGAGCACCTGAATCCAACGTCGGTCATTCCGCCGGGCACGTCCTTTCCGCACTCAGGTCCCAACGTAGGGGCGCGGCTTGTCCTCGCCCGGGCGGGGGCCGGCCGGGCGCCGGCAACTGATCTCGCAGGGAGCTTTGTTCCTCCCCCGTACTCGGGGGAGGTCAGGAGGGGGTTCAGCGCTACAGCCACGGACTGGCACGGACGAGCATGGACCTTCACGGACAGGGACGAGGTGACTCCGCAGAGACCTCGTCGTTGTCCTTGTTCGTCCGTGTGAGTCCGTGATCGTCCTGGGTCCGAAACGCTTCCTTGTCCGGGAGGTTGAGGCCCCCTCCTGGCCTCCCCCGAGTACGGGGGAGGAAAAAGGCTACCGGGAGCGGCAGGTTCACGACTTCAGGCCGGCCCCCCCCGGGCGGGGACAAGCCCCGCCCCTACGTCAGGATGTTGGGGGGCGAGAGGAGGTGCCGAAGAGCAGGCCAGGACGCCGAAGCGGCGAGATGTGAAGAAGAGGGTGCCCTTCATGCCCGGGCGGGCACCACCGCTACACCCCAAAATACCGCGCATCCGGATGGTGGAAGACCAGCGCCGAGACGCTCGCCTCGGGGTCCATCATCTCCCCCTCGGTGAGCTCGACGCCGATCTCCTCCGGGCGCAGGGCGGCGAACAGGCCGTTCTGGAAGGAGAGGTCCGGGCACGCCGGGTAGCCGAAGCTGTAGCGCTTGCCGCGGTAGCGGGCGGCGAGCTTGTCCTCGAGCGGCAGCCCTTCCGGGTCCGGGAATCCCCAGTCCTGGCGGATGCAGGCGTGGACGTACTCGGCGGCGGCCTCGGCGGTCTCGAGCGCCAGGGCGGCGAAGGCGTGGCTCTTCAGGTACTCGCCGGTGCGCTTCCACTCCTCCACCCGCTCGCGCACCCCTTCCCCGGCGGTGGTCACGAAGAGCGCCACGTGGTCCCCCGGCAGGACGTAGTCGGCGAGGCAGAGCCCCCCCTCACGGTTCTGGCGCGGGAAGTCCCAGGCGGCGGCGACGGTCCCCGTCTGCGGACAGCGCAGGGTGATCCGGTTGCCGTCCGCCTCGGCCGGGAAGAAGCGCCAGACGGCCCGCGCGTGGAGGGCGCCGGCGCGGCCGAGCTCCTGCAAGCCCGCGATCACCTCCTCGAGCTTGGCGAGCTTGGGGTCCCCCTCCTCCCGCAGCCGCTTGACCGAGCCTTTGAGCCCGAGGTGCTTGCCGTAGATCATCTGCGGGTTCAGGTGCTCCCAGACGCGGTCGAGGTCGAGATCCACGACGTGGCGGTCGACGTCGGCGGGGGAGGGCACCGGGACGTCCCGGCGCACCTCGGCGGCGGCGTTGCGGCCGGCGGCCTCGGTCTCCACCGCCTCGGGGGCGGCGTCGGCGGTGTCGGCGGCGAGGAGGTCGATCACCTCGCTCTCGAGCCCCGGCTTCTGCGCCGGATCGAGCAGCCGCTCGACCAGCTTCAGGCCGTGCATGGCGTCCTTGGCGTAGGTGCAGAGGCCGGTATAGCTCTGGGCGATCTTGCGGTGGGTGAAGCGGCGGGTGAGCGCCGCGCCGCCGACCAGGAGCGGGGTGTCGATGCCGACCGCCGCGAGGTCCCCCGCCGTCAGCACCATCTGCTGGGCGCTCTTGACCAGCAACCCGGAGAGGCCGATGACGTCCGGCCGGTGCTCGCGCACCGCCTGGATCAGCCGCTCGGAGGGGACCTTGATCCCCAGGTTCACCACGGTGAAGCCGTTGTTCGAGAGGACGATGTCGACCAGGTTCTTGCCGATGTCGTGGACGTCCCCCTTGACGGTGGCGAGCAGCACCTTGCCGCGCGAGGAGGAGGAGCCGTCGACGGCCTTCTCCATGTGCGGCTCGAGGAACGACACCGCCGCCTTCATCACCTCGGCGCTCTGCAGGACCTCGGCGACGATGAGCTGGTTGTCGTTGAACAGGCGGCCGACCTCGCTCATCCCGGCCATCAGGGGGCCGTTGATGATGTCGAGCGCCGCCGGCCAGCGCGGGTCGACGAGCGCCTCGGCGAGGTCGTCCTCGAGGCCGGTCTTGCTCCCTTCGACGACGGCGCGGGCGATGCGTTCGGCGAGCGGCAGCTCGGCGCGCGGGCGGACGGCGGCCGAGGTGCGGCCGCGGAAGTGGGCGGTGAACTGCTCGACCGCCTGGTTCCCCGCCTCGACGTCGCCGAGCGGCAGGAAGATCAGCGACTCGGCGAGCTCGCGCTCCTCCGCCGGGATGTCGGCGTAGCGGGCGAGCTTCTCGGTGTTGACGATCGCCGCGTCGAGCCCCGCCTTGGTGCAGTGGTAGAGGAAGACCGAGTTGAGCACCTCGCGGCCGGCGGCGGGGAGGCCGAAGCTGACGTTCGAGATGCCGAGGATCGTCTTGGTGTCGGGGAACAGCTCCTTGACCGCCCGCACCCCCTCGACCGTCTGGGCGGCCGAGCCGAGGTAGGTGGCGTCGCCGGTGCCGCAGGGGAAGACCAGCGGGTCCCACCAGATGTCCTCGGGCTCGACCCCCATCTCCTCGACCAGGATCTGGTAGCTGCGGCGGGCCACCTCGACCTTGCGCTCGACGTCGACCGCCATCCCCTTCTCGTCGATCAGCCCGACCACCAGGGCGGCGCCGAAGCGGCGGGCGAGCGGCACCACCCGCTCGAAGCGGCTCCTGCCGTCCTCGAGGTTGATCGAGTTGAGGACCGACTTCCCCTGGCAGTAGGTGAGCGCTTTCTCCATCACCACCGCGTCGGTCGAGTCGATCATCAGCGGCGCCTTGACCAGGCGGACCAGGCGGTCGAGGAACCCCTCCATGTCGGTGATCTCGTCGCGGTCGGGGTCCTGGAGGCAGACGTCGAGGATCTGGCCGCCGGCCTTGACCTGCGCCCGCCCCACCTCGGCGGCGGCCTCGTGCTGCCCCGCCTGGATCAGCCCCTTGAACTTGCGGCTGCCGAGGACGTTGGTGCGCTCGCCGACCATCACCGGCCGCTGCGCGTCGGAGAGCTCGACGGCTTCGAGGCCGGAGACGAAGGAGCGCCGGTAGCGGGGGATCGCCCGCGGCCGCCGGCCGCGCACGAGGCCGGCGAGGGCGGTGACGTGGGCGGCCGTGGTGCCGCAGCAGCCGCCGACGAGATTCAGCCAGCCGGCGTCGAGGAAGCGGCCGAAGACGCGCACGAAGTCGTCCGGCCCCTCGGTGTACTTGCCGTCCTCGTCGGGGAGGCCGGCGTTGGGGACGCAGGCGACCCGCGTGCGGCAGAGCTCGGAGAGGGTGCGCACGTGGTCGGTCATCAGGTCGGGGCCGGTGGCGCAGTTCAAGCCGACGTAGAGGAGGTCGGCGTGGAGGAGCGAGACGGCGAGCGCCTCGGCGTCCTGGCCGCCGAGCATGGTGCCGGTGGTCTCGATGGTCGCCGAGACGGCGACCGGGACCTTCCACCCCGCCTGGGCGAAGGCTTCCTCGATGCCGATCAGCCCGGCCTTGATGTTGCGGGTGTCCTGCGAGGTCTCGAGCAGCAGGTAGTCGGCCCCCCCCGCCATCAGGCCGAGCGCCTGGACGCGGAAGTTCTCGATCAGCCCCGCGAAGGTGATGCCGCCGGTCACCGAGATCGCCTTGGTGGTCGGCCCCATCGAGCCGCAGACGAAGCGCGGCTGCTCCGCGGTCGAGTGACGGGCGCAGGCGCCGCGGGCGATCGCGGCCGACAGGCGGTTGAGCTCATAAGCCTGGTCCGCCAGGCCGTACTCGCCGAGCACCAGGGGTGTGCCGCCGAAGGAGTTGGTCTCCACGATGTCGCAGCCGGCCCGGAGGTATCCCTCGTGGACGCCGTCGACCACGTCGGGACGGGTAGCGCAGAGATTCTCGTTGCACCCCTCGAGCTCGGGGCCGCCGAAGTCGTCGGCGGTCAGCACAACCCCCTGGAGGGCCGTGCCGGTGGCGCCGTCGAGCACCAGGATGCGTTGGTCGAGGGCCGTCCGCAGGAGCGCGGTGCGCTCCTCCACGTCGGAAGGTCTGGCGGGAAACGGGACTTCGAACCGCGGATCGCTCACTGGGCGTTCTCCTCTGGGGCCTCTGGGGCATACAAAAAGCCCGCCTCGCAAGCATCACGAGACGGGCTTTCCGCTCCGGACACTTAATTGTCACCATCGGGGCGACCGCATCCTCGTCCTCGGAAGAACGAGAGGGCACCTTGGGTGTCCGTCCCAGGTTGCCGAGCCCGGCGGATGCCGGACCGCTCGTAATGCAGGTCGCATGATAGCGAGGGAGGGCGGGGGATGTCAAAGGATGGCTGTAAACTTTCCGCAGGCCCATGAACAAGATCTTCCTGGTTGTCCTCGCTGTCGGGGTGCTGGTCTACTACGGCTGGTCGTGCCCCCACGCCTCGGGGACGGGGGAACCGATCGACGTCGCCGCGGAGCCCCGGCAGGAGCCGACGACCCGCCCGCCGTTCCCCTTCGACACCCGCAAGGGGACGGTCACCCTGGCCCCCCGCGCCGCCTTCGACGCCGCGGCCGTGGTGGCCGGCGACGAGCACTACCGGATCGACGACGGCGCCTTCCTGGTGCCGGTCGACCTGGTGATGACCTGGGGGAAGCTGCCGGAGGAGCCCTACAAGTCGCAGGTCTCCTACGGCCAGATGACCCGCTACTACTTCTGGCGCACCTCGTCGGCCGACCTCGACCTCCACTACATCGAGACCCACTCGGCGAACATGCACATGATCCCCGCCGACGAGAACGTCCGCCGCGCTCTCCTCGCCGTCGGCACGGGCGACCGCGTGCGGGTCCACGGGCTGCTGGTCGACGCCCGGCGCGCCGACGGCTTCTACTGGAACAGCTCGCTCACCCGCGAGGACACCGGGCCGGGAGCCTGCGAGCTGGTCTACGTCGAGGAGCTCCAGATCGGACGCAAGCTCTACCGCTGAGCCCGATACCCACGGCAGGCGACGACCGGCAGGCCGGGATACCGCGGGAAGGCGGGATCGGAGGCGGCGAGGCCGCAGCGCACGAAGACGCTGCGGCGGGAAGCGAGCAGGCGCAGGTGCTCGCAGCTCGCGCAGAGACCGGGGGGGACGGCGAGACCGGCGAGCAGGCGCCGCTCCTCCTGCGAGGCCTTCCGTTCCTCCTCCTCCATCCTTTCCTCCCCACAAAAACGTAGGGGCGGGGCTTGTCCCCGCCCTTTTCGCAGGCGGCCGAGCTTCGGCAACCGCCCTCGCAGGGCGCTTCGTTCCTCCCCCGTACTCGGGGGAGGTCAGGAGGGGGCCTCAACCTCCCAGACAAGGAAGCGTCGCGGACTTCGGAACACCCCCTCCTGGCCTCCCCCGAGTACAGGGGAGGAAAAAGGCTCCCGGGATCAGTAGGCCCACGACTCCGGCCGGCCCCACCCGGGCGGGGACGAGCCCCGCCCCTACATTTAAAGTAAAGCTTCTTCCGTGGGCTTCAGCTCCGGCGCAGCAGCACGAGCGTCTGGTCGTCCCCCTGCGGCAGCCCCTGGGAGAACTCGCCGATGGCGTGCGGGATCGACTCCACGAGCTCGGCGAGCGGGCGGTCGTGGCCGGCGCGCAGGTGCTCGGTCAGCCGCCCCATCCCGAACTCCTCGTCGTCGGGGGCCGCGGCCTCGGTGATGCCGTCGCTGTAGATGCAGAGCAGGTCGCCCGGCTCCATGGTCAGGGCGCGGGACTGGAAGCGGGCCTCCGGCATCAGGCCAATCGGCATGCCGCCGGCCGGCAGCTCCTCGGCCCGGCCGTCGGCCCGCAGCAGGATCGCGGGGTTGTGGCCGGCGTTCATGTAGTGCAGCACCCCCGTCGCCGGGTCGAGCTCGGCGAGGAGCATGGTGATGAACTTGTTGGAGGCGCTCGAGTCGCCGATGTGCCGGTTCAGCCGCTCGAGCATCACCGGGCCGAAGCCGGTCTGGTCGAGGAGGAGGCGGAGGGCCGAATGGAGGATCGAGACCATCAGCGCCGCCGGCATCCCCTTCCCCGAGACGTCCCCCACCACCAGCCCGATCCGTCCGTCCTCGCGCCGGAAGAGATCGTAGTAGTCGCCGCCCACCTGGCGCGCCGGCCGGTACCAGCCGATCAGCTCGAAGCCGGCGACCACGGGGGCCCCCTTGGGGAGGATCTGGCGCTGGATCTCGGCGGCGAGGTGCATCTCCCGCTCGAGGCGCTCCTTCTCCAGGGCCTGGAGGTGGAGGCGCGCGTTCTCGAGCGCCAGCGCGGCCTGGTTGGCGAACAGCGAGAGGGTGCGGCGGTCCGAGGCGAGGAAGGGGCCGACCCCGCGGCGGCTCTCCTTGTCCCCCACCGCGATCAGCCCCCGCGGGCCGCTCTCCACCTCGATCGGCACCCCCTGGAGATAGCGGGCGCCGGGGAGCAGGTGGGCCGGCGCCTCGCCCCCCGCCACCAGGAACTGGCGCAGCTCCCCGTCCCCCCCTGCGAAGGAGGGCGCCGCCTCGCCGCCGAAGGTCCCCTCCAGCCGGTAGCGGCCGTCCTCCAGGATGTAGAGGGCGCCGCGCCGCGCGTCGAGCAGCGACACGGCGCGCAGCAGGATCTCCTCCGACAGGCGGTCGAGGTCGAGGGTCGAGGCGACCGCGAGCCCCACGTCGTAGAGGGCCTCGAGCTCGACCACCCGGTAGTTGACCTGGAACTGCTGGTCTTTGAGGTCGTACTTCAGCCGGCAGCTCTTGAGCGCGGCGGCGAGGAGGAGGGTCAGCGGATTCTCCATGCCGTCCATGCCCTCCGCGGTGCCCACGGAGCCGTCGCCGGCCGGCGCCACCGGCACGGCCGGGAGGAAAACGAGACGCCCACCGGGGAACTGGAGGCTGCCGAGGCCACCGTCCCCTTGGGGTACGTCCCCCTCGAGGACGTCGGGGAGGCCGTCACCCGCCGCGGCCTCCTGCTCGAGCCGGCCGCCGCGCTCGAGGTAGAGACCCGCCGCTTCGACGCCGTGCTCCCGCCGCCAGAGGTCGAGCAGGCGCTCCATCATGGGGCGCTCGCCCGCCTCGTCGCGCGAGAGGATCAGCAAATCGTTCCAGGCCTGCGCGCCGGCCCGCCCGATGCCCTCCATGGCTGTCTCCTACGGGTGTCTGGATGCGGAGTCCGCTCGGGACTCAGGGGCGAAGCTGGGACACCGCGGCCGCTTCGTCGCTGAAGATCGGAGCGTACTGCGCGAGGCCCATGATATGGAAGGTCTTTTCGATGGTCGGAGTCAGGCAGCAGAAACCCAGCTTGCCGTCGATCTCGATCATCTTCTCGATGATCTCGATGAGGATCGAGATGCCGATCGAGTTGACGATCTTCGTCCCCGCCAGGTTGAGGAGGAGGGTCTTGAACCCCTCGTCGAGGAGCTTGTAGGCGGCCTTGGCGATCTCCTCGCCCCCCTGGTTGTTGATGTACCCCTCCGTGTAGATCACCGCCAGCCCCTCGCGGCGATCCACGGTGATGTTGAGGCTCTCGGTCATCGGCTCGCCCCCGCTTTCATCGCAGCTTCTTGCTCATCACGATCGTAGTCCCTTCGGAGCCCGAAACGATCTCCACCTCGTCCATCAGCCCCTGCATGATCCTGAGGCCGTGCTTGCGCTTGCGCAAGGGGCTCACGCCCCCCGTCACCGCGGGCTCCTGGAGGAGCTCCGGAGGGAAGCCTACACCGTTGTCGCGGACCATGATGCGCAGCTTCTCCGGGTCCCCCGGCAAACCCACCACCTGGAACGTCACGTAGACCTCCTGGTCGGTGGCGTGGCTGTGCTCCAGAGCGTTGATGCAAGCCTCCACCACCGCCAGCCGCACCTCGTCGATTCTATCCGGACTCATCCGGATCGACTCGGAGATGGCGGCCGCGGTCTTGCTCGCCTCGAGCTCCATCTCGGGGACCATCGGCAGCGCCAGCATGACCTCCCTCAGAACGCCTTCAGCCATGTCCTTAACCAGTACCGGCCGTCAGGTTGCGATCAGAGAGAGAGATAGAGCTGGAGAGCGTAGATCACGATGGGATGGACCAGGTCGTGAGACAGCAGCCAACCAAAGCTGGCCAGGGAGCCCACGGAGAGCAACACCTTGACCGGCACATACGGGACGGCTACGTGCTTCCGAACGGAGTCTAGCATGACGTTCCTCCTCATCCGCCCCTCGCCTATCGCAAGGCCGCTGCCAGCCCCCCGGGAAACCGCACCCTAACATCTGAGACCCATTGTTTACAATAACTTAACCGTTCCGACGCAACCTTGTGAGCAAACTGTCGCAGCCGCCGTCGCGACATTATGCCCCAGGCGGAAACGTCGCGCCGCGACCCGTTGGAACAGAACGCCTATTTTGTCGCGGTTCTGAGGGGTTTGAGACAAAAAGTCTCGCGCGGGAGGATTTGTCGCAGATCGTTTGATTCAACGATTGAACGACTCAGAAGCCCTTCCGCTGCAACGTCTTGCGGTCGAGCCCCAGGATCTTCGCGGCCTCGCTCTTGTTGCCGGCGGTCAGCTTGAGGACGCGGGCGATGTGCCGCCGCTCGAGGGTGGCGAGGTCGAGCGCCTCGGGGGAGCTTTGCGTGGGGGCGGCGAGGAGGGAGCGGATCAGCTCGGCGTCGATCTCTCCATCGGCGAGCGAGACGGCCCCCTCGACGACGTTCTGGAGCTCGCGGACGTTGCCGGGGAAGTCGTAGCCGAGGAGCAGGGCGAGCGCCTCGGAACGCAGGGTGGGCACCGGGATCGCCTCGCGGCGGCAGAACTCCTCGAGGAAGGCGCGCACCAGGTGAGGGATGTCGGGCCGGCGGTCGCGCAGGGGGGGAGCTCGATCTCCACCCCCTTGAGGCGGTAGTAGAGGTCCTCCCGGAAGCGCGACTCGCCGATCAGCTTCTCGAGGTCCTGATGGGTGGCGGCCACCAGCCGCACGTCGACCGGGATGGGCCGCCGGCCGCCGACCCGGGTGACCTCGCGCTCCTGGAGGGCGCGCAGCAACCGCACCTGGAGGGAGGTCTGCATGTCGCCGATCTCGTCGAGGAAGAGGGTGCCGTGGTCGGCCAGCTCGAACTTCCCCGGCCGCGCCTGCACCCCCGTCGCCACCCCCCCCTCGATGCCGAAGAGCTCGCTCTCGAGCAGCCCCTCGGGGAGCGCCGCGCAGTTGACGGCGATCAGGGCCCCTTCGCGCCCCGAGAGGTGATGGAGCATCTTCGCCACCAGCTCCTTGCCGGTGCCGCTCTCGCCGCGCACCAGGACGCTGACGCCGCGCGGCGCCACCCGCTCGATGACGTCGAGCACGCGGCGCATCGGCGGCGCGTGAGCCACGATGCGGCGGCCGGCGACGTCCTCGGCGAGCCGTCCCTTGAGAGCCTTGTTCTCCTCTTCGAGGCGCTCGCGCTGGGTCTCCAGGCGCTCGACCTGGCGGGCGGCGTCGAGCGCCGCGGCGGCGAGGGCGGCCACGGAGTCGAGGAAGCGGCGGTCGTCGGGGGTGAAGGAAGGATCCGAGTCGCCGCGCACCTCCTTGTCGAGCACGGCGACGTAGCCGAGGAAGACGCCGCGATAGGCGAGCGGCGCGGCGAGGAGCTGCTCGTAGGGGCGCCCGGCGAGCACCCCCTGCGAGCGCGAGAGGGTGTGCCCTTCGGTGAGCAGCTCCCGCCAGATGGGCGCCGCGAGGAGGGCATCCCCCGCCGGCAGATCGTCCAGCCAGCCGACCGAGGCCACCCCGCGCGCGCCGCCGTAGGCGTCGCGGGAGACCGCCACGGCCGCCCCCGGGTCGAGCACGGCGCAGACCCGCTGCAGCAGCTCGTCGACCAGCTCCTGCTCCGGGCGCTGCGCGTGGAGCGCGATCGCCAGGTCGTAGAGCGTCTCGAGCTGGAGGATCCGCCGCTTCTCGGCGAGTTGGGCGTCGTGGCGTGCCATCGACCTCATTGTACGACTACGCCCCGCAAGGGTTGCTCCTAGGCCGGCCCCTCGCAGTAATGCGGGTAGTAGTACCCGCAGGAGATGACGGTATTGCCCGAGGTGCTGATGAGGGTGCAGCTCGTGGTGTGCAGGGAGCAATACGAGCAGGTGCAGGGAGGTGGAAAGGCCATCGCCGGCAAGGCCAGGACAAGGGCGGCGAGGAGCAGCAGGAGCAGAGCGAGCTTCGTCTTCATCGTTTCTCCTCCTAGAAGTACCAGCAGCTCGTCTGGTAGCCGTCGCAGAAGTTCGCCTGGCCGACCTTGTCGGTTCCCGGCGGGCAGGCGCAGCGGGTGGAGCCGGGCTTGCCGGCGCAGTAGGTGGAGCTGCAGTAACCGATCGCCTCGGCCTGCGGCACGGAGGCGGCGAGGGCGGTGATTCCGAGCAGGGCGGTGAGGGCGAGAAGCTTCTTTCTCATCGGGTTCTCCTTTTTCAAGGCGCGGATCTCCACAGGACGGAGATCCGCATCTCTCACCCTAAGAGGTGTTTGAAAAGGAGAAAACGAGCCGAGGTGCCTTTAGAAGCTCTTGCCGAGCCCGGCCTGCTTCAAGACCCCGTTCGCGGTATGACGAGATTTGATTTCACTGTCGACGACGAAGGAGCGCTCGGAAAGCGGGCTGTACCAGATCTCGTGATCGCCTTTGCCCTGGCGCTCGAATCGGCAGCCGCCGGCGAGCAGAAGCTTCTTCACCTGCGGGGTATAGGAGGAGCCCATCTAGGAGGCCAGACGGACCCGTTCCTGACGCTGGCTGGTGAGCTCGAAGGAGATCTCCTTGGAGGCTCCCGGTGCGATGAGGTGATTGGCTTCCAGGAGCTCGGGGATCAAGATACGGAGCCTCTCAGAAAGCTTCTCGATCGTCTCGGCCTCGGTCGCCAATCCAGGTACGTCGTCGCTCTCTGCGACCCAGACTCCCGCCTCGGGGTCCCAGCCTGCATGAATCCGGTAGACCGTCTCAGCCATGGGGCAAGGATAACCTAGTCTGCGCCCCTACCGCCGCCCCCCCGCCCGCTTCTTCGTCTTGGGCGACGGTAGCACCTGGCGCAGATAGCGGCCGGTATAACTCTCGGCGACCGCGGCGATCTCCTCGGGAGTCCCCTCGGCGAGCAGGCGGCCGCCGCCGGCTCCCCCTTCGGGCCCGAGGTCGATCACCCAGTCGGCGGTCTTGATGACGTCGAGGTTGTGCTCGATCACCACCACGGTGTTCCCCAGCTCGACCAAGCGGTGCAGCAGCTTGAGCAGCTTGCCGACGTCGTCGAAGTGGAGGCCGGTGGTCGGCTCGTCGAGCAGGTAGAGGGTGCGGCCGGTCGAGCGCTTGCAGAGCTCGCGGGCGAGCTTTACCCGCTGCGCCTCGCCGCCGGAGAGGGTGGTCGCCGGCTGCCCTAAGCGGATGTAGCCGAGCCCCACCTCGACGAGCGTCTCGAGCACCCGCTCGACGGCCGGGATGTTGCGGAAGATCTCGTGCGCCTGCTCGACCGGCAGGTCGAGGATCTCGGCGATGTTCAGCCCCTTGAAGTGGACGGCGAGGGTCTCGCGGTCGTAGCGCTTGCCGCCGCAGACCTCGCAGGTGACGTAGATGTCGGGGAGGAAGTGCATCTCGATCTTGATCTGCCCGTCCCCCTTGCACGCCTCGCAGCGCCCCCCCGGGACGTTGAAGCTGAAGCGCCCCGGCCCGTAGCCGCGCATCCGCGCCTCCGGGGTCATCGCCATCAGGTTGCGGATCGGATTGAAGACGTTGGTGTAGGTCGCCGGGTTCGAGCGCGGCGTGCGGCCGATCGGGCTCTGGTCGATCGCGATCACCTTGTCGAGCTGGTCGAGGCCGGTGATCCGGTCGTGCTCGCCGGGCTTGTCCGAGGCGCGGTAGAAGTGGCGCGCCAGGGCCTTGTGGAGGATGTCGTTGACCAGCGTGCTCTTCCCCGACCCCGAGACGCCGGTGACCACCGTGAAGGCGCCGACGGGAAACTCGACGTCGAGGTCCTTCAGGTTGTTCTGCCGCGCCCCCTCGATCACGATCTCGCCCCGCCCCTCCCGACGCACCTCCGGCACCGGCACCTCGAGGGTGCCGGTGAGGTACTGGCCGGTGAGCGACTCCTTCGATTTCTCGATCTGCTTCGGCGTCCCCTGCGCCACGATCTCGCCGCCGTGGACGCCGGCGCCGGGGCCCAGGTCGATCACCCAGTCGGCGGCGCGGATCGTCTCCTCGTCGTGCTCCACCACCAGCACCGAGTTGCCGAGGTCGCGCATCCCCTGGAGGGTGGCGAGCAGGCGGGCGTTGTCGCGCTGGTGGAGGCCGATCGACGGCTCGTCGAGCACGTAGAGCACCCCCATCAGCTTGCTGCCGATCTGCGTGGCGAGGCGGATGCGCTGGCTCTCCCCTCCCGACAGGGTGGCCGACGAGCGGTCGAGGGTCAGGTAGCCGACCCCGACGTCGTCGAGGAACGACAGGCGGTCCTGGATCTCGGTCACCACCTTCTCGGCGATCGCCCGCTCCCGCTTGTCGAGCGGCACGGTCCCCATCCACAGGCGCAGGTCCGACACCGGCAGGCGCGACAGCTCGTCGATCGCCTTGTCGTGCAGGGTGACCGCCAGCGCCTCCGGCCGCAGCCGCCGCCCCTCGCAGGTCGGGCAGAGGTGGACCGACATGTACTTCTCGATCTCGCCGCGGATCGAGACCGAGTCGGTCTCCTTGTAGCGCCGGTCGAGCATCGGGATCACCCCCTCGAACTTGCCGGTCCAGGAGTAGCTCGACTTCTTCCCCGCCAGGTTGAAGCTCAGCTCCTCCTCGCCGCTCCCCTGGAGGATCACCCGCCGCGCCTCGGCCGGCAGCTTCTTCCACGGCGTCGAGAGCGAGAAGCCCATCGCCTTCGACAGGGTCTCGACCATCTTGAGGCGCCACGACTTCGACCCTTCGGGCCAGGGGGCGACGGCGCCGGCGAGGATCGAGCGCTCGGGGTCGGGCACCACCTTGTCCGGGTCGACCCCCATCAGCGTGCCGAGCCCCGAGCAGGTCGGGCAGGCGCCGTAGGGGCTGTTGAAGGAGAAGAGCCGCGGCGTGATCTCGGTCAGGCTGGTGCCGCAATCCGAGCACGAGTAGTTCTGCGACAGGGTCTCCTCGGCCGCTCCTTCGGGAGCCAGCACCACCAGCCCCTCCGCCACCTTGAGCGCCGTCTCGATCGAATCGGCCAGGCGCTTCTCGATGCCGGCCTTGACCACGATGCGGTCGATGACGATGTCGATCGAGTGCTTCTTCTGTTTGTCGAGGGTGGGCGGATCGCCCGCCAGCTCGACCATCTGGCCGTCGATCCGGGCGCGCAGGAAACCCTCGCGCGCCATCTGCTGGAGCTGCTTCTTGTACTCCCCCTTCTTGCCGCGGACATAGGGGGCGTAGATGACCAGGCGGGTCCCCTCGGGGAGCTCGGTGACGCGGTCGACCATCTGCTGCACCGTCTGCGGGCGGATCGTCTTGCCGCAGGTCGGGCAGTGCGGGATCCCCACCGAGGCATAGAGGAGGCGCAGGTAGTCGTGGATCTCGGTCACCGTGCCGACCGTCGAGCGCGGGTTCTTGGAGACCGACTTCTGCTCGATCGAGATCGCCGGCGACAGCCCCTCGATCGAGTCGACGTCCGGCTTCTCCATCTGCTGGAGGAACTGCCGGGCGTAGGAGGAGAGCGACTCGACGTAGCGCCGCTGCCCCTCGGCGAACAGGGTGTCGAAAGCCAGCGACGACTTGCCGGAGCCGGAGACGCCGGTGATCACCACCAGCTGGTTGCGGGGGATCTCCAGGCTGATGTTCTTGAGGTTGTGCTCGCGCGCACCGCGGACGGAAATGCTATCCATGGGACCGGTCATCCTACCAGAGGGAGGGGGGACCAGGGGTGGTCCCGGCGAACCAAACGCCGCCACCCCGGGAAGGAATTCCCGCCTCGATGCCGCCGCCTTGACGACTACACGAGTAAGCATCCTCGTCCGAGCATGGTCGCTAGTATGGTAGGCTTGCTAAGTCTACCTTCTTACGCCTCCAGGCGATGTGGATTTCTATGCAAGAAGATGCAGAGTTGCGCCAAGTAGCCGAGTTGCTTTCAGCCGTAGTTGACCGGGCAGTTGTGGACAGTCGTGAAGGCTCCGAAGTGCATCGGGGCATCCGAGATTGGCTATTGCCCTTGGCCAAGAGCGACGTGGACCTGATGTCTGTCCTAGCGGGCCAGATCGAACGTGCATTTCCGATTTGAACCAAGCGGCGAGCGCACAGGCGGGCTTCGCCTAATAGGCGAGATTCCCAACTACCCGATCTGCCATATAGAAGGGCGTAATGGGGCCGGAAAAAGTCTTGCCATACGCCTTCTTGAATTGATCTCTGGAGAACAGCCATACACGACGACCCCGGGCGCTTGGACCTCTCTCCGGGAGAATCTCGGAGACACCACTGTAACAATCACCAACCTCAATGGTCACATTTTACGAATCGCTCTCATGCCCAAACAATGGGCCCTCAGTCCGGAGCCTGTGGGAGATTGGCTTGGCGATGCATTCCTTGACGAAGAGCCCATAGCCGTCACTGCAATTCGTTCTCTATTGCAGGTTGTCCGAATCGCAGGAGATGAGACTTTCGAGCGCACGATTCGACGCCGCCTCGAGGCGGAAAGCGTAAGCATTGCACGAGCCCATGATCGGTTTGTAGAGCAACTCTCCCAGCTAGAGCGAGTACTCGATGAGCTTGCGGAAGCCACCACTGCCGTCGATCCTGAGCGGCGCGCCCAGCAGCGCATCGAGAGCGTAACGAGGGAACTTGCAAAATCAGAGGATGATTTACGGTTATGCCAAAAAGACATCGGCCTCCTGAACGAAGCATTGCTCGCCAAGCAGCGCCTCACTGCGCTCACCGGTCAGCTGCCGAACATTGAGAATCAACTCGAACGAGTGATGCGGGAGTCACAGGAGATCGACAAATCTCTACGATCTGCTCAGGATCGACAGGCACGACTCCTTGGTGACCTAGCACGGGGATCGCAGGTCGAAGACCTCATTAAAAAACACGAAAGACGCGCGACGCGCGCCTGAAACGGTTCCAGAACCTAGCCAGCAAGGTTCAACGGGCTGCGGCACAACTTGAGATAACTGCAGAAATTGAAGCTATCGCCGCTGAAACTATCAAAATCAAAACAGATCGTCGGCAAATTCAGTCTGATCTAGCGTCAGCTGGCCATAATGCATCGGTTCGTGCATTTACGTCCAGAGTCGTAGGGGACCTCGATGTTCATCGCGAGCTCGACCCGGAAGTAGTCGCAGTGCTCACGTTCGATACCGAAGAGGAGCTACGCCTGAGCGCACGCGAACTGAGAACCGGCATCCAGCGCCGCCAAGTGGAGCTAACGGAGGTAGAGGACGATCCTCTTCGGCGGGGCCTAACTTAGCGTGACAGGGAGCTATCACTCCGCTTAAATGCCCTTGGGGCCTTACGCGTACTGGTACAAAGCCATAAGCGCGCTCATGATTTGCTTGGTGCCAGCGATGGCGAGATTGCAGCGCTCGTCGGCCGAGCTGAGGCTACGGCTGAACTCCGTGCGGAATACGGAACTATATCTGCGGAAATTACAGCATTGGAAACTGAATCGCGGTTGAGACTCTCGGCAGAGGCAAGGTTGCGCGTTCAAGCCGACCAGTTAAGTGCTGGCAAATCAGAGGAAGAAATCAATGAAGACTTGAACCTGGCACTAAGCAATCTACACCTTGAGGAAACTAGCAATTTGGATCAACGCCTTCAGACTGCCAAATCTGCCGAGGAAGAACATCGCGTCCGCGTTCGGCAACTCCGAGCCGAACACATAGAACTTCAAGGCACTCTCGCTTTTCTGGCGGCCGAGATCGGAAGAGCTTCCGGACGCGTGGCAGCGCTCACCTGGCTGCCCATATCCATAAGGCAAGCCCTTGCAAGAGATGCAGGGCAACAAAGCGGCCAATCATTGCTGACTCTTCGGAATATCGCCGAGTCGCTGCGCGCATCACTTTACAGCATGCGGAATCTTTTTGATCAACTTCTTGCCGCCTCGCGAAATCTTGCAAATGAGGTGGGGCAGCGGGACAGAATGCAAAGCGAAGGCAAACTTCAGACAGAACTAGCGGCAGTGATGGGCGACCAACTCCAAAAGGAGTTCAATCAAGAGGAAATCAGCAGTGCGCTGTTTGACGGAGGGCAGCTCAGGTGATCGACTTAAGAACTCTCGAGGCTCGGTGGATTACAAACGATGGGACACTCAGGAGTCGTCCATTTGAGGCCTTCTCGAGCGGCGAACAAGTTTTTGCCTACACTCGTGCACGGATACAACGCGTTGCCTCCCAAGGGGCTAAGCACAAAGTAATTGCACTTGACGAATTTGGAGCTTTCCTTGCTCGGGACCGACTAGAGAGACTCGCACGGTATTTACGAGATGCGGTTCTTGGTTCCATCGCAGATCAGGTTATTATTGTAGTGCCGCTTGCCGCGAATTACGCATCACAAGCGAAGGTTACTCGCGGCGACTTAGGAGAGCGGTTTGCTCGTCGCGCAGAAGAAATCAAAAGCCGCCGATACTTCGCCGAAGATGCCACTTAGCGGGAGCTAGTATGAACGTTGCTCCTCCAGACACGCTTTTTGGATTATCTCGTGCTCTCAGTCGAGACGAGGGCCGCTCGCTTACATCCTTTTTAAATGCGGCTTGGGCATGTCAAAGCGGGCGACCTCCGGCCCACCTTGAAGGTGACCTTGCGCACCTTGAAGGTTTTTTCTCCGACCTCGACGGGCCGCAGGTTGCGCGAAATCCTCACAAAACTCCCAAAGATCGACGCTCCGCGCCCCTCATTTATCCCTCAAGAGATTTTCTTAGCCTCTCCACGGGCCGGGGTCTCGTTACTCCTGAGGGCCGAGTTACCCTGCACCTGCTTGACGAACATAGATCCCAAGAACTAATCGCCTTTCAAACGGATGAAGTTGCGTGGGCCTATCGCATTGTAGCTGATCTATACCGAAGCTGGGGGGAGATCGCTTGCTCGAGGCTCTAGGGATTAGAGAGAGCGCTCTTCGAATTCCCGTTATCGCTTTCAACCTCATGCTTCTCGTAAATGGCTCAATCGGGGAGGCCAGCGAGTTGCCGATTCCTGCCGACAGGACAACAACAGGAGTTGAGCAGCGTCCTCGGTCCCGTGATCGACGCCTTTGTCGACTCGTTGCGTCCCCAGAGGACAAGAAGCGAATCTTTTCGACTACGCGGCGGATGGGTGGTCACTGAAACCAGTCGTCATTTGTTCGATTACGTCACCTACACCACCAAAGCCATATGGATTGGACGTAGCCGAACGAAACAGCTTATTGACCGTCTTGCACGCGAGTTGGCGCGCGACAAGGCTTGCGAAGCATCGGACGTCGCTCAGGCCTTTGATGCTTTAGTTCGAGCTTATGCTACCGCCCGGCCTGCACTCGCATCCCGAGGTCTTGCCCACGAGCGTTCGGGCGAGACTCGATCTCTTAGAAGTTGCTGCTAGCTTCTTTCGATAAGGCGCAAGAGGCGCATACTGAGCCGTGAGCGCAAGTGGTGCCTTACAGCTAGCCGTTGCTCTAATCGAGGAGCACAACGCTTCTCCTAGGTCAAGCTCACACCTAGCCATGGTTCTCGACAATGAGCTTGATCAGAACCACGAGATCTACGACGCGGCCCTCCGGCGGATAGGAGGTGCTTACATAGCTGTTGATCGAATGAGTGAGCCTCGCGTCAAAGGAACTCTAGATTTACAGCTCAGAGATCGACTCATAGAAGGGCTACGGATTTCACCACTTGGAATGGAACTGCTCATCCAGCAGGAAAACAAAGATGTCGTAGTTGGCCAAGCCAATGGTATCGACCCAGTTAATGAAAGCGAACGCCTGATACTCTCTTTTATTGCCGCTCTATTTTCCGAGGAATTATCCACCCATTCCGTTGCTGCGATTTCCTGGAAGGACAATCGGCTGGAGGTTTTAGGTAAAGAGGCTCTCTGGCAGCTAATTCGCGCACAGGTTGCCGGGCGTCGCCTCGGGACTTTGACGACGCTCATCTTTATCGCCGGGGGTCGAATTGAGCCAGAACTCCACTGTGAACGAGAGCCTTCGGTACGATTCCTACTTACTGAACGGGCTCTCCTCAAAGGAAAAGGGCGCTTGTCCCTAGAAAAGGCTGTCGGGAATCTAATCCGTAACGAGAGCGACCCTTCGTGTTGTTTCTCGGCGCAGGATCTAGTGCCTCTGCACGAATGCCACTCGGGAATGACGTGCGAGACTATGCTCTTGAGCAATTTTTTAGCCGCTCTGTACCTCTGCCGATTACTGAGCTTCCCGATCTGTTTCATCAATGGGTACCAGAGAATGACCGACTACTAGCCAGTGAAGAAGGTTTGGATTCGTTAGCTTTCGCATCACGACCGACTCTGGAGCGCGTGTTACGGGAAGAATTTAGACATGGGCGCGAGGAGAGTCCCACGTTGCGCTATCTACTTGAGAAAAACGACAATGCGATTGAACGAAAGGAGACTCAGGTTCGGAGAGCGCTACCCACAATTATTAAAAATCCGCATGGCCTAGTAATAGTGACAGTTAATTTTGACACGATTCTAGAAGACGAGCTTGGTGAGAGCGTGCGCGTCTTCGCTAGCCCGGAGGACTTTCCCTCCGCCAAAGACTACCTTGATCACTATCTATCAAGCGAGAGAAAAACGAGAGTCCCGGTACTCAAGCTTCACGGTTCCTTGAATCTTACAAAGACTATTGTCGCGGACGTTGACACCCGTTCGCTCGGACTTCCCTCCGGAGCTGCTGAAGCACTTCAGCGTCTCCGAGGCGAACCAAGCCAGCGGACGCCATGGGTCTATATTGGAGCAAGCATGCGTGATCCTGATATAACCCAAGTCATCGGCTCCGGTGAGTTTGCAGACGGTCTCGACGAATGGTGGGTCAGCCCATTTCCGGACCCTGCGGTATTCCCCTTCGTGGACGATTGCCGCGCCGCACGATGGCAGAACGCAGCGAGAGCTGGACTTCATGAGCGTCAGATCACAGAGACCGCGGATACTTTCCTTACTGCTCTCGCCAAGGAATGGCCTACGGCTCCTAGCTCTCTCGGCGGAAAACGATGAGGCGCTCCGATAGCGCAACTTGATGACGCGTGCCGTTTTGTGCCCAGCGCTTTCCACGCAGCCGAAGGTTTACATCTTGAATCGGAGTAAATCCGATCTCAACTGCCATTTTGGAAATGATCGCTGGAGTATCAATATAGACTCCGTATGGAGCGCTGTCACCCACAACCCACGCCAGCAAGGCACCGGTGTCCAAATGTTCATACGCCCTCCTAAGAACCTCAGAGATATCAGCAAGATAGGCGGGCAACATCTGATCGTACTCCTTACCACGCGAACGCTCCCTTCGCTTCTCACTCAGGTTCGTGGCCAGTTCTCGCGCAATCTTCGCAGTCGTCGGTAGTTTATCGAGAATCATCCACCCTGCTCTTGCTCGGCTTTGTGTGCTTTGCTGCGTCGTAGCGGCAACCATGTTGACGCGGACCGCGCTGCAAAGCCACCCCAACTGCGAACTTTGCCAAGAAAATAAAGCTCGAGCCGAGTGGCGTCTGCATAATCGAAGTTGTTAAGATAGGGAGGAGAAGAAAGACAGAGCCTCGCCTTTGTGTCGCCTAATGCCATTTGCCAAGAAGCTGTGGCTCGTGAGTCGCCAATGGTAATGTTGGCATCCCTACTTGCCGGAAGCGTGGCTAGGTCCTCGGCCAGCCACTTCACGCGATCGTGAAACCGCTTTATCGGAGAACGGTAGGGCGGTCTACGTGCTGATCCTGGTTGTTGATAGGGCCAGCCGACTTTCACTGAGGCGACATCTCGCAAGGTTCCAACGAGCGCGCAGCGCAAGTACGTACCAAGCGATCCTCAGCGACCTCGATCATCTCCCTGAGTGCAACCAACTGCTTTAGTACTTCCTCATCGAAAGATCGTCTTACGAGCAGCGTTTCGGCTTGGACACTGATGCACCCAATCTCAACAGAACTCATTAATTCGGTTGAAGTAAGGCATAAGTCCCGAGCCATTTTCTCGTCAAAGCTACGGAACTTTAGTGATGCGATCTCGGCGATCAGAGGGTGTGTTTCGATCCCCCTGTACGCGTGGCCCTCCGTCACTGATCGCGTGCCAGTAGTTGCGACACCTGCAAAAGGGTCTATAAGCAGGCCCTCTTCAGAGGCAAACACCTCGAAACAACGGTCCAGAGTGGCCGAAGAAAAGCCTGCGGCATACCGAAACCACCGATCAAAAGGGGAGCGTCGGTTGGCGCCATTAGGTGCACCAGTTTTGTCTGTCACCGCGGTGAAGACTCTAGCACCGCGGTGCTCTCATGCCTACCCCCAAGTTGTCTCACCCGGAATCCTTGGTGACGAATATTCTCAACCACCGTGAGGGCACCGGCGCTCAAAGATCGAGCGCCAGCTCGCGGCGCAGCCCCTGGCGCCCGGCGACGGTGAGGCGGAGCGCCCGGCCGTCGGGGCGGCGCGCCAGCCAGTCGAGGGCAAGGAGGCGGGAGAGCAGGGCGGCGCCTAGCGCGCCGGCGAGGTGGGGGCGCCGTTCGCTCCAGTCGAGGCAGGGGCGGGCGAACGCCCGGCGCCCGCGGCCCCCTCCGGTCAACGCCTCCACCTCGACCCCCAGGGCGGCCGCGAACCAGCCGGCGCCGGCGGGGGTGAGCTCGAGCCCGCCGTCCGCGGCAGCGGCGGGACGCAGATACTCCCCGCCGAGCAGCGCGTCGTTCACCGCCACCCCGACCCGTCCCGCCAGATGGTCGTAGCAGCTGCGGGCGAGCCGCAGCGCGCGGGTGGGCTCGTCATCGGCCACGCGGGCCACGCGGGCCGCACGGTCCCGCGGCGGCGCCGCGAGCGCGCCGAGCGCCTCGAGGCAGTGTGCCACCTCGGGGCTCCCCAGCCTGTAATAGCGGTGGCGTCCCGACCGCTCCACCGCCAGCAGCCCGCTCTCCGTGAGCTTCTGCAGGTGGGAGCTCGCGGTCTGCGCCGACACCCCGGCCCGCAGGGCGAGCTCGGTCGCGGGGAGCGCGAGGCCGCCGAGCAGGCTCTGCAGGATGGCGCTGCGCGCCGGATCTCCGATCAGCGCGGCGACGCGGGCGATGTCCGGGTCTGCATCCATACTTCGATCGTAAGTGAAACATTTCGGCGAGGCAAGTGGATACGGTTCGACCGACGAGGAGGACCGGACGATGACCGAAAACCAGGACGAGCCCATCGATCCCATCGCGGCGGTGACGCACCGCGACCCCTACCCCTACTACGCGCGGCTGGTGGCGGAGCGCCCCCTCTGCCGCGACGAGGCGCTGGGGCTCTGGGTGGCGACGGGCGCCGCGGCGGTGACCGCCGTGCTGAGCCATCCGGACTGCCGGGTGCGCCCGCCGGCGGAGCCGGTGCCGCGGGCGATCGCGGGCTCGCCGGCCGGCGAGGTCTTTCGCCGCCTGGTGCGGATGAACGACGGCGCGGGGCACTGTCCGTTCAAGGGCGCGGTGGAGGCAGCCCTCGACTCCATCGGCGAGCGGGAGGCCGCGGCGGCGAGCCGCCAGTGGGCCGAAGCCCTGGCCGGCGAGGCCGACTTCGCCTTCCGCCTCCCCGTCTATGTCACCGCGAGCCTGCTCGGCGTCCCGGCCGGGAGGCTGGCGCGGACAGCGGAATGGACGCGCGCTTTCGTGGCCGGCATCGCGCCGGGCGCCGGAGCCGCCGCGGTGGCGGACGCCAACTCCGCGGCGGCTTCCCTGCTGGAGCTGTTCAGCTCGCTGCCCGGCTCGGACGGCCTGCTCGCCGCCCTGGCGCGGCAAGCCGGGCGCCCGGCCTCCGATCTGATCGTCGCCAACGGGATCGGGTTCCTGTCCCAGGGGTACGAGGCGACGGCGGGGCTGATCGGCAACACGCTCCTCGCCCTGGCCGGCCAGCCCGATTTGTACGATTGGGTGCGGGCGGAGCCCGGGAGGATGGGCGGCGTGATCCGGGAGGTCCTGCGTTTCGACTCGCCGGTGCAGAACACCCGGCGCTTTTTGGCGCAGGCCGCCGAGGTCGCGGGGCAGGAAATGCAAGCGGGGGACGCCGTCCTGGTCGTGCTGGCCGCCGCCAACCGCGATCCGGCGGCCAATCCCGACCCGCACCGCTTCGCCGTGGCGCGGCCGGACCGCCGGACGTTCAGCGGCGGCGCCGGGGTCCATGCCTGTCCCGGCCAGGAGCTCGCCCTGACGATCGCCGCCGCCGGGGTCGAGCGCCTCCTGCTCTCCGGCGGCGATCCCGCGAATCCCGCGAGTCCCGCGCGGTGGCGGGAGCCCGCGGGTTATCGACCTTCCGGCAACGTGCGCGTGCCGCTCTGGGCCTGAAGCAAAAACCTTGCAATACGCGATCGCCCCGCCGGCTGTGCCGGCAGGGCGATCTATCTAGAACCGATCCAGAAGCGAGGCGTCAGACGACTCTTCGGCCCTGGATGAGGTGGACGACCACCACGATGACGGCGATGACCAGCAGGATATGGATCAGACCGCCGCCGACGTGAAACGCGAAGAGGCCGAGGGCCCAGAGGACCAAAAGAACCAGACCGATGATCAGTAACATAAATGTTTCTCCTCGTTATGGCAGTTGAACTTCGTTATTCCGCTGCTTTCTCTTCGGTGCGTCCCAACGTCTCCTGAAGCTTGCCGACGTTCTTCTCCGCCTTGCCCTTCAGCTCCTGGCCGAGATCACCGGTGACGGCACCGGCGACTTCGTTGACCTTGCCCGCGACCTGGTGTCCAACTCCCTTCACTACGTTGTCGTCGCCGTGCTCACCGATTCCCATCGCTATTCTCCTTGGCGGTGGATCGCCGCTCGTTGCGTTCATCCAGCGCAATCTGGCATTTGCAAGCTTCGGGCCATCCTACGCAAACGGAGGGGACGCGAGAACGGAGGGAAGGCCGGATCAGGAGACTGGAGTGCGGCCGCCGTGCCAGGCGGCGAACAGCCAGATCAGGCCGCTGAGGCCGAAGGCCACGGGGAGGATCAGCATGGCGCGGGAGAGCGAGGAGAGGTCGGAGACGTAACCGATCAGCGGCGGCGACGGGACATCGCCCAGCAGGTGGATGGCGAGGATCGAAAGGGCGACGGCGGTGGCGCGGCGGTCCGGCGCCACCACGTTGATGATCGCCGAGTTGATCGGCCCGGTCGACATGAAGATCAGCACCTCGGCGGCGACGATGGCGGCGGTGTAGACGGCGCGGTCGTGCGCCGTGAAGGCCAGCCAGGCGAACGGCACGGCGGCGAGCGTGCTCCACCCGGAGACCCAGAGATAGGACTCGCGGAAGCGCGGCAGCAGGCGGTCGCCGAGCCAGCCGCCGAAGAAGGTGCCGACGAACCCGGTCACCACCACGATCGCTCCGAACTGCACCGTCGCGTCGGTGCGCGCGAGCCCGCGCTCCCGCTCGAGAAAGGCCGGGGTCCAGAAGGCGAGGGCGCCGAGCGCGAAGGTATAGGCGGCGTAGCCGAGGACGGTCAGCGTGTAGGGGACGTTGCGGAGCAGCGAGCCGTAGGCCCGGAGGGCCTGCCGGCCGACCGACACGGATCCATGCCCGACCACCCCGCCCCCCGCATCCGCCGCGGCCGGGCCGTCTTGCCCTCCCCGCGGCGGGTCGAAGAGCCGCGAGGTGAGGTAGGCGAGGAGGAGGCCGGGGATGCCGGCTACGAAGAACGCCGCCCGCCAGCCGAAGTAGTGGTCGACCAGGCCGCCCAGCACGTAGCCGGCCGCCGAGCCGATCGGGATCGCCGCCGAGAAGACGGCGAACACCCGCCCCCGCTGCTCGGCCGGGAAGTAGTCGGCGAGCAGGGCCGGCGACACGGTGCCATAGGCCGCCTCCCCCACCCCCACCGTCGAGCGGGCGAAAAACAGGCTGCCGTAGTTCCTCGCCAGCCCGCCGAGGGCGGTCGCCAGGCTCCAGATGGCGACGCCGGCCGCGATCAGCCGCGGGCGCTTGCCGCGGTCGCCGAGGGTGCCGAAGATCGGCGAGGTCAGCATGTAGACCAGGATGAAGCCGGTGGCCAGCCAGCCGAGTTGGGCGTCGGTGAGGTGGAGCTCCGAGCGCTTCAGGCTCTCGACCAGCGAGGCGACGACGAAGCGGTCGAGGTAGTTGAACAGATTGACCAGCGTGAGGACGAAGAGTCCCCAGCGGGCGACGCGGACCGGATCGGTTCGGCTGGGCGCGGGCATAGCGTTGGCGAATGTTGGCCTAAGAGTCGACGGAACTCTAAACGCGCAACGGCCCAGCGTCAAACCGACCTGAGAGCTGAACGGCTGCGCTCGGCCGGAGTCCTGAGCTTAGCGATCGCTGAGGCTTTTCTCCTCCCCCGTACTCGAGTACGGGGGAGGAAAAAAGCGCCCTGCAGGATCGGCTGCCAGCATCCGGCAGGCCCACCCGGGGGCGGGCCTTTGCAATCTCCCGTCAGGCGGCAGGCTGGTGCAGGCGGGTGAGGAAGGCGGCCAGCTCGGCGGCGTCCTCCACCCGGGCGCAGCGCTCGTGGAAGACGAAGCCGACGGTGCGGCCGGGCGCCGGCTCCTCGAGCGGGATGTAGCGCACCAGCCCCGAGCAGTCCGCGCCGGCGACCAGGGTCATCTGCGGCACCAGGGCGCAGCCGTTCCCCGCCGCCACCAGATGGCGCAGGGTCTCGATGCTCGCCGCCTGCAGGGGGCTGAGCGTGGCGTCCGGCGTGGTGCCGCAGGCCTCGAGGGTCTGCTCGCGCAGGCAGTGGCCGCGCTCCATCAGCAGCATCTCGCGCGATTCGAGCTGCCCCAGGCTGACCTCCGCCTGCTCCGCCAGGGGGTGGGAGGCGGGGACCGCCAGCACGAACGACTCGCGGAACAGCGGGGTCTCGGTCAACCCCTGCTCCCCCGTCGGGAGGCAGATGACGGCGGCGTCGAGGGCGCGCTGGCGGAGCATCTGGAGGAGCGCCTCGGTCAACGCCTCGGTGAGCACCAGCTCGAGCCGCGGGTACTCGGTGCGCAGGCGGGCCAGGAAGCGGGGGGCGTAGTAGGGGCCGATGGTGGGGACCAGACCCAGGCGGAACCGCCCGCAGAGGAGATCGGGACGGGCGCCGCCGCGGCCGAGGCCGGACATCTCCTCGAGCGCCGAGCGGATCCGCTGCACCGTCCGCTGCCCGGCGGGGGTGAGCGCCACGTGCCGCGACGTGCGCTCGAAGAGGAGCTCCCCCAGCGCCTCCTCGACCTTCTTGACCGCCGCGCTCAGCGAAGGCTGGGCGATCGACAGGTCCTCCGCCGCCCGCCCGAAGTGCAGCCGCTCCGCCAGGGCGACCACCGCGCGCAGATCGCGGATCGACAGAGTGTCGAGCCCATCCATAGAGACGCGCGATCGCATGAGTGGAAATCCTTGGCTTGTTCTATCGCGCGAAGTATACCCCTAAAGTGAATTCAGGAAGGCCGAGGGATGCTCGCCGCGACCTGATCGCTGGGAGTAGACTTCCACGAGCCGGGCGCTCCCGGCCTACCCCCGGAGGTCCCCTTGCACCGCCGTCTCTCTCCCCTGCTCTCCGCCGGTCTCCTGCTCGCCGCGGGCCGGCTGCACGCCAAGCCCGCCGAGCGCCCGCAGGATCGCTCTCAAAACAGCGCCATGCCCTCCACCTCCCGCGTCCTCGACACCACGGTCGCCAAGCGGCTGACCCTCCGCTATCTCCTCTACATCCCGGAAGGGTACTCCCCCACCGACAGCCGGTGGCCGCTCGTCCTCTTCCTCCACGGCTCCGGCGAACGGGGGAGCGACCTCAGCCTCCTCGCCCGCCAGGGGCTGCCGAAGCTCGCCGCCGAACGGAATTTCCCCTTCCTCCTCGCCGCGCCGCAGCTGCCGGAGGGGGAGGTGTGGTCGGCCGACGCCCTCAAGGCGCTCCTCGACGAGCTCCAGGCGACGCTGCGGGTCGACCCCGACCGCATCTACCTGACCGGCCTCAGCATGGGGGCCTTCGGCGCCTGGGACCTCGCCACCGCCCAGCCGGACCGCTTCGCGGCGCTGGTCGCGATCAGCGGCGGCGGCAACCCGGTCGAGGTCTGCCGCCTGAAGAACGTGCCGGTGTGGATCGCCCATGGCCGCAAGGACGACGTCATCCCGGTCGCCTGGGCGGAGAGCCTCGCGCAGCGGCTCGAGCGCTGCGGCGGCAAGGTGCGGCTCACCGTCTACCCGGACGCCGGCCACGACGCCTGGACCCGCACCTACGCCGATCCCGCCTTCCTCGACTGGCTGCTGGCGCAGCGCCGGCCGCCGCACTGAGGCGGTCCGGAAAAGGCGCCGCGAACCTTTTGGCTCCCGTCTTCGTCTAGGGAAGGAGAGAGCCATGAACGCCGCGACGACCACCGCCACCTCCCCCGACCTGCTGCTCGCCCGCCTCGCGGCCCGCGGACGGGCGGACGCCTGGGACGAGCTGCTGGCGCTCTACGGCGAGCGGATCTACAACCTGGCGTTCCACTTCGCCGGCTCGGCCGCGGACGCCGAGGACCTCACCCAGGAGATCTTCCTCCGGCTCTACCAGAACCTCCGCCTCTACCGCGGCGACGTGCCGCTCGCCGCCTGGGCGCTACGCCTGTCTCGCAACCTCTGCATCGACAACTACCGCCGCACCCGCCGGGAGCGCCGCGCCGTCGGCGTCTCGGACGAGGTGCTGGCCAACCTCCCCGCCGGCGACGACCCGCAGGCCGCGGCGCTCAAGCGCCAGCAGCTGCGCACCGTCTACCGCGAGCTCGAGGAGATGAGCGAGGAGCTGGCCGAGGTGGTGCTGCTCCGCGACCTCCAGGGATGGAGCCTGGAGGAGACCGCCACCTGGCTCGACGTGCCGGTGGGGACCGTGAAGTCGCGCCTGCACCGCGGCCGCCTCGAGCTCGCCGCCCGCGTCACCGCCCGCCTCGGCGCGCGCGGCCCGGCCCCGCTGCCGGTCGCCGCCCTGGAGGTGACGTCATGCTGAGCGCCGCCTGCCGCCGCTTCCGGTCCGCCTTCCATCCGGGGTCGGGGCCGGGACCGGCCCATCCGCACCGCCGCGCCTGCGCGGAGTGCGAGGCCTTCGCCGCCGCTCTCGAGAGCGCGGCCGGCGTCCGCCTGCCCCTCTCCACCTCGCTGCGCGGCAACCTTCGCGCGATCGCCGCGCCGGAGCCGGGAGCCGCGCTGCCGTTCGCCGTTCCGCGGCTGGCCGTGCCGGCGGCTCTCGCCGGACGCCTGCGCGGCCTGGCTGCGGCCACCGCGGCGGCGGCGCCCGGAGCCTCCAGGCCGTCCCGGCCGGCACCCCCTTTCTGGATCCTCCACCCCCGGTACGCCGTGGCGGCGAGCGCGCTGCTCGCCCTGCTGCTGGCGCCGCTGCTCGCGCCGGCCATGGACCACGGCCGGCAGTGGCTCGGCGCCGTCGACGCCGAGGTCGCCCCGCTCCTCGCCCAGGGGGGCGAGAAGGGGCGCGAGGGAGCCGGCGAGCTGCGCGCGTCGGCGGCGCGGGCCGCCGCCGCCTGCCGTTCCGCCGGCCGGTCGGTCGAGAGCTCGCTCGGGCGTCTCGACGCCGGGATCACCGATTTTTCCGTCCGTCTGACGGACGTCGTCGCCAAGAACCTGGACATCAACCGGGACCCCGAGCCGCGCGCCCAGGGGTCCGTGAGGAGACCGTGATGAATCCCGCACCCGCACCCGCAGAAGCCTGGCAGACCCACGCCGGACCCATGGACCCGAATCTCGCCGCCGACCCGAGGGCCCCCGAGCTCGCTCCGTCGCCGGCCGCGGCCGGCGTGCCGCCCGCGGCGCTCAGCCGCAAGAACCCCGGCCTCGCCCTCGTGCTGTCGCTCTTCCCGGGGATGGGGAACGTCTACAACGGCCTCTACACGCGCGGCCTGACCTTCTTCCTGGTCATCGCCTGCCTGATCGGCATCGTGTCCGAAGGCCACCACCCCCTGTTCGGCCTGGGGATCGCCTTCTTCTGGCTGTTCAACCTGATCGACGCCTACCGGCAGGCGACGCTGATCAACTACGGCTACGCCCAGGACCTCGGCCTGCTCGACATGCCGAAGGTTCCCCGCGCCGGGCAAGGGGGGATGATCGCCGGCGTCCTGCTCAGCCTGGTGGGGGTCACGGCGCTCGCCGACCGCTACTTCGAGATCCGCCTCGACTGGATCTTCGACCTCTGGCCGTTCGCCCTGGTCGCCCTGGGGATCTGGCTGATCGTCTCGACGGTCCGCGACCGGCGCCGGAGCTAGCCGGCCGGATCGGCCGCCGGCGGCGCGATCCCCAGCGCCGCGGTGGCCACGTCGGCACCGGGGTCCGACGCCGGCGAGACTGCGGCTGAAGACGAGGCTACCGCTTCTGCTTGAGCCACCGCGTTGATCTCCGTCGGCCCTCCCGCTTCCAGATCGAGGGACAGAAAGCTCGGCTTCATCGCCGCCGGCAGGCCGTCGACGAAGCGCAGCAGCCGCGCCGCCTCGGTCCGCCGCCAGGGCGACGCCGGCGGCGGCGCCACCGCCACGACCTCGGCGAGCGCCCGCGCCAGCACCTGATGGCCGAGCGGGCCACTCGCGGGGTGGGCCGATCGCCGAGCGGGCGAGGACCGCAGCCGGCGGCCATCGTCGAGATGAAGGCGAATTTCCGCCGCCCGGCGGTGATGTCGTCCGTCGCCCGCGCCTCGACCCCGGCCTCCCGAGAAAGTGGCGGGCGATCCGCTCGGCGCGCGCCGAGATCCCTCCTCTCCTCTCCCCACCACCACCCGCTGGAACGGGCTGCGCGCTCGACCACCCCTGGCGCGATCCGCGCGCACTCATCTCGGTGAGCCCGCCGAGCCCCTACTTCCGCCACGCCGCTCGCGATCAGGCGCTGGCGGCCCGACCCCCTGAGCAGCGGCAGGACGATCGCCCCGGCCGCGGCCAGAATCCGGGCCGCCGGCGCACCTCGGCGAGGATCGCTCTCACGGCGATCACCGCCAGCTCAACGCGCCGATCCGCGCCGCGTTGTCCACCGCTTCGACCCCGGCGGACGAAAGTGCCCTCGGGAGTCCGTGCCTCGATCCCGCGCGCCCGCAGCGCCTCGAGCTCACCCCCCGCGCCGAAGAAAACCACCGGGTGGCCGGCACGGGCGAGGATCGCGCCGTAGCAGCCGCCGATTCCTCCCGCCCCAGGATCGCGATCCGCATCTCGGCTCTCCTTTCCGTTCCTCGCGACGAAAAGCTGGCACCGGGCTCGCAAGGGACGACGGCCATGGCCAACAGCCCGAAGAGCCGCTATGCCGAATGCTTCCTCATCCTGCTGGTGGCGATCGCCGGCGGCATCTGGGCGTTCCGGGCGCGCGGGCGAGGTGAAGGAGGGGGAGACCCGCCGCTTCGACGAGCGGGTGCTGCTCGCCCTGCGCGAGTCCGCCGACCGCGCGGACCCCTGGGCCGGCCTGGTGGAGGAGAGCGAGCGCGACTTCACGGCCCTCGGCGGCGTCGCCGTGATGTCGCCGCTGACCTGCGGAGTCGTCGGCTTCCTGCTGCTCGACCGCAAGAACCGGGCGGCCCTGCTGGTCCTCGCCGCGGTCGGCGGCGGCCTGCTCCAGCTCGTCCTTAAGCACCACTCAGCGCCCTCGGCCGGACCTCGTCCCGCACGGCGCTTGCGTCTACACCTCAGCTTCCGGAACCGCCTCAGGAGACTCGCCGCCGCCACCTACCTCACCCTCGGCGCGCTGCTGGCGCGGGTGCAGGCGAAGGGGCGGATCAGGTCTTCCTGCTCGGCTTCGCCATCCTGATCACCCTGCTGGTGGGGGTGAGCCGCGTCTACCTCGCGGTGCACTGGCCGACCGACGTACCGGCGGGCTGGCCTGGGCGGCCTCGGGCGCTGACCTGCTGGCTGGTGGCGCGCCAGCTCCAGCGGCGGCAGGTGGAGCCGCCGGGCCGCCGCCGCCCGAGGCGCCGAAACGCCGTCGCCGCCGCCTGATTGGGTTTGAGGTATGATCGCTACCGGGACGATACACGAGACGAAGAGCCTGGCCCAAAGCGAGTTGGAGAATCCGCGATGTCTATTCACCCGCCGGCGCAAGGAGCAGTGCGACTGGGCGATGAGCGTATCGCCTAGCTCGCTCTTGCGCCTATCGACGATGAGCCCGAGACGCCGGAGGAGAAGGAAGAAGCAGCGGAAGGACGGCGATATCGCGAGGGGCGAACTCTCTCGCAGGAAGAGGTCAAGCGCCGTCTGGGCTTGGGATGAGCTAGAGGTTCGGTGGACGGCGAAGGCCGTGCGGGAGCCCACCGCCTTGACCCACCGATAAATCGCCGCGTCCTCGCGGCCCTTGAAACCTACGCTACAACGGGTAACGGCGACGTCAGCGCCTCGCCGATCGACCCCCCGGTATCGTCTCCGCGTGGGAGAGTGGCGCGTGCGCTTCACGGTCGAGCTTGCGTGCTGTACGTCCAGGCAGTTCAGCCACGCGGAAGAGCGAACCGACGAGAGGCCGGTAAAAAGGGGCCGGCCCCGCGCGGAGCAGCGAACACCGCACACTCAATCAGGACACGGCCCGATTTTCCGCCTTCATCGGGCGCGATACACTCCGGGCCGGTAAACCATGCCGCTGCCTTTGGAGGGGTTTCCATGCATCGCCGCCGCCTCGGTCCGAGCCTCGCCGTCCTCCTCGCCCTCGCGCTCTCCGCCGCCGCCGTCGCGGCCGTCCCGCCGGAGGACTTCTCGGCGCTGCGCTGGCGCCTCGTCGGCCCGCTGCGCGGCGGCTGGGGGACCTGCGCCGCCGGGTGCCGGGAGAGCCGGAGAGCTTCTACTTCGGGGCCGCCGACGGCGGGGTGTGGAAGACGACCGACGCCGGGCGCTCCTGGAGCCCCCTGTTCGACCACGAGAAGGTGGCCTCGATCGGCGCCCTGGCGATCGCCCCCAGCGATCCCAGGGTGCTCTACATGGGGACGGGCCAATCGCCTCGCGCTGGGACATCGCCGCCGGCGCCGGCGTCTACCGCTGGGGGACGGCGGCAAGAGCTGGGAGCTGCGCGGCCTCGAGGCGAGCCGCCACATCGGCGGGCTGTGGATCGATCCGCGCAATGCCGACGTGGTGGTCGCCGCCGCGCAGGGACACTTCTTCGGCCCCAACCCCGAGCCGGCGTCTTCCGCACCACGGACGGCGGCAAGAGCTGGCAGCGGGTCCTCTTCGTCGACGAGAACAGCGGCGCCACCGACCTCGCCGCCGATCCGGCCGCGCCGGATGTCCTCTTCGCCTCGACCTGGCAGGTCCGCTACTACCCCTGGCTCTCCTACTTCACCCCCAACGTCGGACCGGGGAGCGGCATCTTCAAGTCGGCCGACGGCGGCAAGACCTGGACGCGCCTGACGGGCCACGGCCTCCCCGAAGAGGCGATGGGGCGCATCGGCCTCGCCGTCGCCCCGGCAGCCGGGGGATGCGCGTCTACGCCTCGATCCACACCGCGGGCCCCGGGGTCGGCCTCTACCGCTCGGACGACGGCGGCGCCAGCTGGCAGCGGACGAACGCCGACCCGGCGCTCACCGGCGACTACACGGCGAGCGTCACCGTCGATCCCAAGCGCCCGGACGTCCTCTACGTGATGGGGCAGTCGATCCGCCGCTCGACCGACGGCGGCAAGACCTTCAGTTCTTCCGCGGCGCGCCCGGCGGGGACGACTATCACTTCCTGTGGATCGACCCCGAGCGCCCGGAGCGGATGGTGGTCGGCAGCGACCAGGGGACGGTGGTCACCGTCAACGACGGAGCGAGCTGGAGCAGCTGGTACAACCAGCCGACCGGCCAGTTCTACCACGCGGCGACCGACGACCGTTTTCCCTACTGGATCTACAGCGGCCAGCAGGACAGCGGCACGGTGGCGGTGGCGAGCCGCAGCGATTACGCGGCAGCTCACCTTCCGCGACTGGCACCCCGTCGGGGGGGGACGAGCGCGACTACGTCCTCCCCTTCCCCGGCGATCCCGACATCGTCTACGGCAGCGGCCTCGGCGGGCGCCTGTCGCGCTGGGACGCGAAGACCGGCCAGGTGCAGAACGTCGCCCCGTGGCCGGTGTCGAGCTACGGCCAGCGGGCGACCGGGGTCCGCTACCGCAGCACCTGGATCACCCCGATCGCCATCTCGCCCCTCGCGCCGCACGCGATCTACCTCGGCGCCCAGGTGCTCTTCCGCTCGGACGACGGCGGCGCGAGCTGGCGGACGGTGAGCCCCGACCTCTCGGGGGCTACCGCCGGCGCCGCCGGCACCCCGGACTGCGCGACCGGCGACCTGACGCTCGCCCGCGCCCGGGCCTGCGGCTTCGGCACCATCTCGACGATCGCGCCGTCGCCGCTCGCCGCCGACCAGATCTGGGTCGGCACCGACGACGGCCTGATCCGCCTCACCCGCGACGGCGGCAGGAGCTGGCAGAACGTCACCCCGCCCGGCCTCGCCGAGTGGAGCCGCCTCGCCCAGATCGACGCCTCGGCGACCTCGGCCGGCACCGCCTATGCCGCCGTCGACCGCCACCGGCTCGACGACTTCCGTCCCTACGCCTTCGTCACCCACGACTTCGGCAAGACCTGGCGCGCCGCGACCGCCGGCCTGCCGGACGACGCCTGGGTGGGGGTGGTGCGCCAAGACCCGAAGAAGGAAGGCTCGCTGTTCGCCGGCACCAGCCGCGGCGCCTTCGTCTCCTTCGACGACGGCGCCGCCTGGCAGCCGTTGCAGCTCAACCTGCCGACGACCGGGATCAACGACCTCACGATCCACGGCGACGACCTGATCGCCGCGACCGAAGGGCGCTCGCTCTGGGTGCTCGACGGCTACTCGCCGCTGCGCCACCTGAACGCCGCCACGGCCCCGGCCGTCGCGGTGCTCTTCCCGCCGGCCACCGCCTACCGGGTGAGCAACAACCAGAACCGCGACACGCCGCTGCCGCTCGACGAGCCGCGGGCGCTCAACCCGCCGGCCGGCGCCGTCTTCGACTGTGCTCCCCGCCGCCCCGCGCGGGGCGGTCACCCTCGACCTGGACGCCAAGGGGGAGGTGGTGCGCCGCTTCGCCAGCGACGATGCGGCGAAGCGCCCCGAGGCCGGGCAGTACTTCGCCGGGGAGTGGCTGCAGCCGCCGGCCGCGCTGCCGGCCCGCCCGGGCCACAACCGTTTCGCCTGGGACCTCCGCGGCCCGCGGCCGGTCGCCCTCGACTACGAATACTCGATCGCGGCCGTCCCCGGCGCCGACACACCCGAGCTGCCGCAGGGGCTCTTCATCCTGCCGGGGACGTACCGGTCCGCCTCACCGTCGACGGCCAGGCCACCACCCAGCCGCTCACCGTCGCCATGGACCCGCGGGTGACGACGCCTTTGCCGGAGCTGGCCACACAGCACGAGATGTACGCCGCGGTCTCCAAGACGCTGGCGCGGGTGACCCGGCCCAGGAGCGGGAGCAGGAGATCGCCAGCCGCCTCAAGGCGCTCCTCGCCGACCCCAAGACCCCCGCGAGGGCCCGCGAGGCCGCCCAGCACGCCGCCGATGGCCTCGCCCGCTTCCAGGGACGGCGCGGAGGCGAGGACAGCCTCGCCGCCGTCGCCGGCGTCCTCACCCCGCTGGCGACCGACCTCGAAGCCGTCGACCGCGCCCCCACCGGCCCCCAACGCGAGGTCTTCGAGCTCTACGGCAAGCGGCTGGAGAGCGCCCTCGCCCACTGGCAGGCCCTCGTCGACGGCGAGCTCCGCGACCTCGACGCCAGGCTCCGCGCGGCCGGCCTGGCGCCGGTCACGCGGTGAGGAGGGCGTAACGGCGGGGGCGCCGGTGAGGTTCAGCGGCAGCCGCAGGTGCAGGTAGTGGTCATGCAGAAGGGGTGCTTCCCGCTCGGACAGTCGTTGCACTCACTGATGCAAACCGTAAACGAGCAGGTCGTCAGCCTGGGATCCGGCAGCAGGAAAGCCGCCGGTGCCGGACGGTGGGAGCCGCCGGTGCCGCGACGGCCGGCGAGCTGACCGGCGCGAAGATCTGGGCCGCGAGATCCGCCGGAGCGGCAGATGCGGGCTGCGCCGCATGAAGAGTGGTGGCCAAAGTTCGAAAAGCACACAGCAGACGAGAGCGACCATCAGTTTTCTCATCGTATTTCTCCGTGTTGATTTTACGTTCCAAAATTGACACCGGCGTCCCGATCGATAGTTTAGCAATCACGACTGATAAATGAAAGGCGGCGATTCCGCCTCCACGCCTCACCGCATGGCTGGCCTGGCGCCGCTCGCGCGCTGGGACGAGACTGCCGATCCCGCTACCCCGCGAGAAATGGAGACCGTGCTCCCCAACCCTTGGTACGCGAAGATGAAATACCGATCCCGCCGGCCTCCCACGGCCGGCGGGCTACGGTCGTGCCGCTCAGACCTCGCAGGTGACGTGGGGGCCGCAGCCGTGCTGGCAGGTGAAGTACCGGGAGTTGCAGCCGTTGTCGCAGGTCGTCTGGTTCGGGGTGCCGGCGCAGCTCGAGATGCAGGCGTCGAAGGTCATCGTACAGGCGTAGCAACAGGTGATCGCCTGGCCGCTGCGCGGCAGGAAGGCGGTGCCGATCAGGATGAGGCCGGCCAGGATCAGCTTGGTGATTTTGCGCTTCATCGTCGTGTCTCCCGAGTGGTTGAGCTTGAGGTTCGTGGCCGCCCCGTGGACGGCGGCGAGATCAGGACCCGCAGCCGCCGGGGCCGCAGGATTTCCCGCAGCCTGCGAAGATGGTGTTGCACCTCGCGAGACACGCGTTGGTCGTGCAGGCGTCCTGGCAAGCGAACAGCCTGTCCACACAGTAGCCGCAGCAGGTGGTCGCCTTTCCGGCCCGCGGCAGGAAGGCGGTGGCGATCAGCAGGATCGTGGCGAGGAGGAGCTTGGTGGCGGTTCGTCTCATTTCGTTCTCCGTTCACCTCTAGCGGTGCGTGAGGGATCGACGCCGGGCTCTCAGTGGCAGCCGCAGATGCAGGCGTCCCGGTCGGCGCAGTAGTTGGTATGCCCCCAGGGGCAATCGTTGCAGTAGCTGATGCACTCCTTGACGGTGCAGGACGTCGGCTTGGGCGCCGGAACGGAGAGGTCCGGCAGCTTGACCGTGCCCGGCTGGGCGGCGCTCGCGGCCGGCGCGAAGATCGCTGCCGCGAGATCCACCTGCACCGCCTGCGCGGCCGGCGCCGGAAGGGTCTCCGCGTGAAGGCGCGGAGCCAGGGAGAGGACCAGCAGGAAACCGCCGAGACAGAGGATCATTTTTTTCATCGTCGTCTCCAATTCGAGTCTGTCGTTTCGTCGTAACCGCTCCTGCAATCCTAGGTGCGCGGCAGCGCAAAAACGGTCCGCCGGTCCGGCCGGTGTCGAATCCGATACGATCTCCCGCCAGCCCCGGCGCCTGCGAGCCGGAGAACCGAAGGAGATCCGCCATGCCCACGCCTCCCGCAGCCCCCCTTTCGACGTCCGTCCTCGAGCGCTTCCTGCGCTACGTGACCTTCGATACCCAGGCGAGCGAGACCTCGGAGACCTACCCCAGCACGCTGAAGCAGCTCGACCTGCTGCGGGTCCTGGTCGACGAGCTGAAGGCGATCGGCCTCGCCGACGCCGCGATCGACGGGCACGGCTACGTGACGGCGACGATCCCAGCCACCACGCAGAAGGCCGGCGTGCCGGTGATCGGCTTCATCGCCCACGTCGACACCTCCCCCGAGATGAGCGGCGCCGGGGTCAAGCCGATCGTCCATCGCGGCTATCAGGGGGGGGACCTGGTGCTGCCGGACGATCCGACGGCGGTGATCCGCGTCGCCGACGTCCCCTACCTGCGCGAGCGGATCGGCGACGACATCGTCACCGCCTCGGGGACCACCCTCCTCGGCGCCGACAACAAGTCCGGGGTGGCCGAGATCATGGCCGCGGCCGAATACCTGACGGCGCACCCCGAGATCCCCCACGGCACGATCCGCATCGGCTTCACCCCCGACGAGGAGGTCGGCGCCGGCACCAAGTTCTTCGACGTGCCGAAGTTCGGCGCCAAGTACGCCTACACGATGGACGGCGGCCAGCGCGGCGAGATCGAGATGGAGACCTTCTCGGCCGACGCGATGACGATCACCTTCGTCGGCTTCAACACGCACCCGGGGTACGCCAAGGGGAAGATGATCAACTCGATCAAGGTCGCCGCCGAGTTCATCGCCCGCCTCCCCGAGGGGGAGCTGTCGCCGGAGACGACCGACGGCTACGAGGGGTTCGTCCACCCCTACGTGGTGAACGCCGGCGTCGAGCGCACGGCAGTCAAGCTGCTGATCCGTGATTTCCAGACCGCGGGGCTGAAGGAGAAGGAGGAGTTCCTGGCGCGGCTGGCCGAGGAGACGGTCGCCGCCTTCCCCGGCGCCGCCGTCGAGACCCGGGTCGAGGAGAGCTACCGCAACATGCGCGAGGTGCTCGACCACCACCCCGAGGTGGTCGAGAACGCCCGCGAGGCGATCCGCCGCGCCGGCCTCGAGACCCGCGAGCGCCCCATCCGCGGCGGCACCGACGGCTCGAAGCTCAGCTTCATGGGGCTCCCCACCCCCAACCTCTTCGCCGGCGAGCAGAACTTCCACTCCCGCCTCGAATGGGTCTCCGTGCAGGACATGGAGAAGGCCGTCGAGGTGATCGTCCACCTCGGCACGATCTGGGAGGAGAAGGCCTGAGCCTCCCCCTCCCGGGTTCGAACGTCTAGCCGGTCTGGGTCTGCAGCCCCGTCGAGATCGTGCAGCCGCCGCCGCACGAGACGAGGTAGCAGCTGTCGATGCAGGAATCGAAACCGCGGACGGTCACGTCCTTCTGGGTGTCGATCTGCGCCAGGGTCTCGCGGTTCAGGCTCAGCTTGCGGGCTCTCTTCATGTTTGGCTCTCCTTAGGGTTCAAGGGAGGGCAAGTATCCCACAAAGAAAAGCGCCACAAAGAAAAGCGCCACAAAGAAAAGCGCCCCACCCCGATCGGGATGGAGCGCTTCGCAACCTGCGATCCGCGACGGTCTAGGGGTTGACCGTCCGCCGGCGCAGCGTGATCCAGGCGGCGAGCGCGAGGCCGAGGCCGAGCGCCAGCAGGCCGAGATCCGACAGCGTCGGGATGTCGGCGATCCCCGCCGGGGCGACGGTGATCGTGGTCGGGTCGTTGGCTCCCGGCTTCGTCGGATCGTCGGTGGTGCCGGTCGACTCGTTGGTGCCGTTCAGGTCGGCGTCGTAGGCGAAGGTCGCCTGGTTGGTGATCACGCTGTCCGCGGCGCTCGCCTTGATCGTCGCGACGATCGTGATGGTGACGCTGCCGCCGGCCGGAACGCTGCCGTTCCAGGTGACGGTGTTGCCGGTGAGCAGCGCGGTGCCGCTCGACGCCGTGGCGCTGACCGGCGTCAGGCTGGAGGGGAGGACGTCGGTGAGCTCGTTGCCGGGGTTGTCCGGCGTCGCCGAGCTCCCCGAGTTGGAGAGCACGATCGTGTAGGTGACCGTGCCGCCGGGCTTGAAGGTGCCACTCGCCGTCTTGGTGCCGGTGAGCATGGCGCTCGCCACCGTGAAGGTGGTCGGATCGGCCGCGCCGCCGACGCTCGGGTCGTCCGTCAGCAGGGTGGCGTCGTTGACGTTGTCGTTGTTGCTGTCGTAGGAGACCGTCCCCTGGTTGCTGATCGTCGTCCCCTGCGTGCCGGAGTTCACCGTCGCGGTGATGGTGATCGTCACGCTGCCGCCGAGCGGCGCCAGGGTGCCGTCCCAGTTGACGGTGTTGCCAGCGGTCGCCGCCGTGCCGCTGCTCGCCGTGGCGCTCACCAGGGTGAGGCCGGACGGCAGGGTGTCGGTGAATTCATGCCCGGTGTTGTCGTTCTGGGCGCCGGTGCCGTTGTTGGTGATCGTCACGGTGTAGGTCAGCGTGCCGCCGACCGTGAACGAGCCGGAGACCGTCTTGGTCGCCGTCAGGCTGGTTGCCGCCGCGAAGGCGGTGCAGTCGAAGTGGACCGGGGTGACCTGGATCGACCAGGCGTTCAAGGTGCTGTTGCCGTCGGCGCCGCCGGTGGCCGCCGAGAACAGGTCGGCCATCAGCGCCGACCAGGTCCCCTTGGTGCTGCTGCCGTCGAGGCGCGACAGCGAGCCGATGGGATCGGCCGGCAGCGCCGGGTTGACCAGGGCCGCCCAGGGCGAGTTGTAGACCGGCAGCCACGACTTGGTGTACGGGGCGTCGGCCGTCGTCGCCTGCACCATGTCGTTGGTGGCGATCGCCGGGACGTCGTCGTCGATCACCATGTTGACGATGCTGGTGCCGCCGAGGTCGTTGAGGCCGTCGATCAGCACCACGAGGTCGGTGCCGATGCCGCCGGGCGACCGCAGCATGGCCGAGAGGTCGCCCACCGCCGGAGAGGTCACGCTGTCGAGACGGAAGTTGACGTCGGCGATCTCGAAGTCGTCGGTGACGTTGATCTGGTGGAAGACGCCGCGCGGCCGGTTGTTGGTGATGGTGAGGTCGGGGTTCGGGTCGCCCGTATAGGTGACGACCGGATCGGTGCCGTTGCGGTTGCCGACGCGCACCCGGAAGGTGGTGGAGGTGGTGCTCAGGCTCGAGGTCGTGGTCAGCGTGAAGTCGATCGCGCTGCCGCAGGCGACGGAGGGGGCGACGCCGATCAGGAAGGTGTCGCCGGTGGCGCTCCCCTGCGGCGCGATGGCGCCGTAGGTCGAGGTGTTGTCGTAGATGGTGATCCCCGGGGTGGTGGTCGAGAGGGTGGCCGTGGCGCTGGCCACCCCCTTGCTCGCGCCGCGCCACGGGTTGGTCAGCTTGACGGTCAGCTTGACCGGCTCGCCCGGATCGATGACGCCGTTGTTGTTGGCGGCGCTGTCGTCGATGGTGACGTCGGTCAGCGGATTGACCACGGCGAGGACGGGGGAGGTGAACGACTCGTGGATCCCCTCGTGGCTGGGGACGTAGCGCCCCATCACCTTGTAGGGGGCCGCGGCGCCGTAGCCGAGGCCGCGGTCGGCGAAGCCGGCCCAGATCGAGGTCTCGTTGGCGCAGGCGTTGGTGGCGCAGTCGGCCTGCAGGATGGCGTCGCGGGCGTCGATGAAGGTCGGGTTGACCGGCGTCATCTTGAGGGCGTCGGTGATCAGCTGCAGGGAGGTGTGGTTGCCGGTCGGCACGTCGCCGTTGGCGCCGGCGGGGTCGCCGATGATCCGCGCCCGCACCCCCCAGAGGGTCAGCGCCCAGATCTCGCCCGAGTTGTGGACCTCCATGCCGCCGTTGTTGTTGAAGCCGAGCGGGTCGGGGGCGATGCCGCCCGACAGGTTGTTGGTGACGTCGTCGACGTCCGCCCAGGTCATCGGGTTGACGCTGTGGTCGGTGGTGTACGGGAAGCGGCGGATGCCGTAGACGTAGTTGTCGGTGTAGGCGAGGCCGGCGAGCTTGTAGGTGGCCCAGCCGCCGCTGGCGTAGTGGCCGTTGGGGTCGTCGGCGTTGGTGTTGTTGAGCAGCGAGAGGGCGAAGAAGTCGCTCCATCCCTCGCCCATGCCGCGCGCCGGATCCCAGTTCAAGCCGGCGGCGTTGCCGACCAGCCGGTTGCTGGTGCCGTGGGTCAGCTCGTGGAGGAGGATCTCGGCGTCGATGGCGCCGTCGCGGTCGATCGTCGGGCCGGTGAAGCGGTACATCTGCGCCCGTCCCGAGGTGCCGTCCGGAGGCGTCCCGAAGTTGGCGTTGTTGGTTCCCGAGTTGTCCTGGGCGTCACCGAGGACACGGTCGCCTCCGAGGCCCATGCCGGTGAAGTTGGTCTGCTGGAAGTTGCCGGAGGCCTCGTCGAAGCCGAGCCGGTAGAGCTTGTCGTGGTACCAGTTGACCATGTAGAACATGTCGGTCAGCATGCCGCGGCGGTACTGGTCGATCGGCAGCGTGCCGTTGCTGCCGTTGCCCGTCGCGGTCTGGCCGGCCTCCGGGTTGCCGCCCTGGGGGGCGGGCAGGAAGTTGGTCTGGAAGTCGCGCGGCGTGGTGCCGAGGAAGTCGCGGTTGCGGCCGTTGGCGTCCGGGTTGCCGGTCGGCCGGCCGTTGCCGTCGATCACGAAGGCGGCGCTGGTGTCGCAGATGTTGGCGTTGGCCCCGCCCACCGCGTCCATGCAGACCAGCGTGTTGTTGCCGAGCGTCTGGGTCTCGTTGGCGGTGCAGCCGCCGCCCGGGCAGTCGTTGATCCAGCCGTTCTGGCTGGCCACCGGGTCGTAGGCGGTGTGCATGCTGACGATGACCGGCGCGATCTCCGGAAACTGCATGCCGGAGCCGGGGGCCGCCGTGTTCGGCGACTGCGGCGCCGGGCTGTCGGCCGGGGTGACGCCGTCGGCCTGCACGTAGACCCGGAAGCGGGCGTCGTGGGCCGAGGCGTAGTCGCGGATCCCCTTGCGCCAGAGCAGGTCGCCGGTCTCGGCGTCGACGATCGCGTAGTAGTCCTGATCGCCGGTGGTGAAAACGACCAGCGACCACGCCGGCACCAGCATGCCGGGGGCGAGCGGGAAGAGCACCTTGCGGGCGGTGACCGGCCCGGCCACGAAGTCGTCGGTCTCGGCCAGCTCGAGGCGGCCGTCCTTCTCGCCGGCGACCTTGAAGGAGGCGGCGCTCGCCGCCTTGCCGTCGGCCGCCAGCAGGCGGACCACCGCCTCCTCGGGGGCGATCAGCCGCGCCGACTTGAGCGCCGGCGCCAGCGACCGCGCGTGCGGCACCATCAGGCCGACCGACTTGATCAGGCGGCCGTCGCGGTCGAGGAGGAAGCGGGTCTCGCTCTGGAACACCGGCAGGCCGTCGATCTGCTGCTCCATGCGGAGCATGCGCAGGCCGCTGGTGCCGCCCGGGCTGTCGCCGAGGGCCACGAGGTCGCCGAGGTCGGCCGCCGACAGCCCGTAGAGGTCCCCCTGCTCGCCGAGGAACTGGCGCACGATCTCCTCGCTGGCCCGCCCCGGAGCCGCCTGGGTGAGCGCGCCCGCCTGGTTGACCACCGACTCCGGCCCGCCGGTGAGGTTCGACACCTTCACCTCGAGCGCCGGCATGCTCCGCTTGAGCGCCTTGTAGCGGGCGGCGAGCGCCGACACCTGGCGCTGGGTGGCCGTCCGTCCCGACTTCTCCATCCCGGCGCGCGCCGCGGTGGCGCGCACGAAGGATTCCTTCAGGTTGACGCGGGCGTCGACCATGGTCCCCAGCGCCGGCCTGGCGAGCAGCGCGGGCGGCGCCATGACGGCGGTGACGGGAGAGACGCTGGCGAGGGCGAGGAAGCCGGCGGACACGACGCAGCTTCGGGCGAGATTCAACATGCGGGCCATCTCCTGAACATCGAAGAAATGAACGATTTGGGGCAGAGACGTGGCAAGCTACCATAACTCCCGCAAGGGGGGGAAGAGGTTTCTCGAAGAGTGGCGAGTTTTCTCCGCTCCAAAATTTTGGAAATCGGTCGGCGCGTGTAAGGATTTGTAAGGGCCGCCGAGGCGGCCAGGAGGGGGTGTTCCGGAGTCCGGAACGCTTCCTTGTCCGGTAAGCTGCGGGCCCCCTCCTGACCTCCCCCGAGTACGGGGGAGGAACAAAGCCCCCCTGCGAGAAGGGTTGCCGTAAGAGGGTGCCTTCCGGTCCCGGCGCTGGGGCGGATCGGCTACAATCGGGGCAGCTTTCGGCGCTGTTCTCTGGTGAAAGGGGTTCCGATGAACGATCCTGTGCGTGCCCGACGTGTCGCCTCGCTGCTGCTCTCCACCTTCCTGGTCGCCGCCGTCGCTGTCGCGGCTGGCCCGCCCCCGCCTCCTCCCCCGCAGCAGCAGGACGCGGCGCACGGCCGGGTCGTCGACGCCGCCGGCCGTCCGGTCGCCGGCGCCCGCGTGATCCCGCTGCCGGCGCCGCCGCGGATCAGCGCCGAAACCGCGCTGCAGAATCAGATCGTCACCGACCGGGACGGCCGCTTCTCGTTCCCCCTCCCCCCGAACGGCAAAGCGAACCTGCAGGGGGTCCAGATCCGCGCGGTGGGCTATCCGGTCGCCATCGTCCACGGCGCCCGCGGCCCGAAGGCCGCCCCCCCCGGCCGGCCGGTCGACCTCGGCACCATCGTGCTGCAGCGGCCGGCGCCCGCGGAGTAGGGCCGCCGTACCAGCGAAGGGGGGTGAGGGACCGCCCCTACCCCCGCTTCGCCCGCCCCACCGACCCGAACCAGATGTAGAAACAGAGCCCCGTGAAGAGGACGATCGAGACGATCTGGGCGATTGGCTCGTTGTCGAAGAACGGGGTCTTGATCAGGCTCTCCCGGTACCAGGGGAAGAGGCGGAGCCCGGCGCCGAAGACACCGCCGAGGGCACCCCCCGCCATCAGCCCGGAGGCGATGATCACCCCCCGCTCGCGGACGCTCCGCCCCGCTTCGGGCTCCATCCGCTCGGAGCGCCGGGTCAGCCAGTGGGAGAGGAAGCCGCCGACCAGCGCCGGGGTGTTGAGCTCGAGCGGCAGGTACATGCCGAGGGCGAAGATCAGCGCCGGCACCCCCAGCATCTCCATCACCAGCGCCACGATGCCGCCGGCGCCGAACAGGATGTAGGCGACCGGCTGGCGGCTCATGAACCCCTGCACCAGCGCCTTCATGATCGACGCCTGGGGCGACGCCAGCACCACCCGCGCGTCCCCCGGCGCCGCCTCGCCGAACTGGAAGGTGCGCGCCAGCAGCACGATGGTCAGCGCCGCCGCCACCGCCGAGGCGAGGATGCCGAGGAACTTCACCCGCTCCTGCACCGCCGGCGTCGACCCCAGCCAGTAGCCGGTCTTGAGGTCGGTGATCACCTGCCCGGAGACCGAGAGCGCCGTGCACACCATGCCGGCGATCGCCATCACGAAGAACATCCCGGTCGTCCCCGAGAGGCCGAAGCGGAGCATCACCAGCGACGAGATGATCACCGTCAGCATGGTCATCCCCGACACCGGGTTGCGCGCCGTGGTGGCGATGGCGTTCGCCGCCACCGAGGCGAAGAAGAAGGAGAAGAGGAGGGTGAGCAGCAGGCCGACCAGCGCCGCGATCAGCGTCCCCTCGAGGGTGTCGAAGAAGATCCCCGCCCCCACCGCGGTGAGGATGACGCCGACCAGCAGGGTCATCACCGGGATGTCGCGGTCGGTGCGCTCCTGGCCGTCCGCCTCGCCCTGGCGGAAGGCGCGGGCGGCGATGGCGAACGAGCCGGCGACGATCTTCAGCGACTTGATGATGCCGAAGATCCCCGCCGTGGCGATGGCGCCGACGCCGATGAAGCGGACGTAGCTCCTGAAGATCTCCGCCGCCTCCATGGCGGCGATCGGATGCGCCCCGGGGTAGACAGTCAGCCCCGGGATCTCGCGGCCGATCATCCAGATCAGCGGCACCAGCACCAGGTTCGAGAAGAAGCCGCCGGCGCACAGGATCATCGACGAGCGCAGCCCCATCACGTAGCCGAGGCCGAGGATGAAGGAGATGGCGTCGAAGCGGAAGACCATCCGCGCCCGCTCGTTCAGCGCCCGCATCACCGGCAGGAACTGGAAGTCGACCGTCTCGCGCCAGACCTGGAAGGTGGTGACGAAGAAGTCGTAGGCCGCCGAGATCGCCGTCGCCTGGAGGAGGAGCGCCGCCTGCGAGCCCCCCTTCTCGCCGGTGACCAGCACCTCGGTGATCGCCGTCGCCTCCGGGAACGGGAAGCCGCCGTGGGTCTCGCGCACGAAGTAGCGCCGCAGCGGGATCAGGAAGAGGACCCCCAGGCAGCCGCCGGCGATCAGGATGAACGAGGTCTGGAGAGGATTCACCGACAGGTGGAGGATGTAGAACGCCGGCAGGGTGAAGATCGCCCCCGCCACCATCCCCCCCGAGGTCCCCCCGATGTTGGTGAGGATGACGTTCTCGAGCAGCGTCGAGCGGCGCTTGAAGGTGCGCGCCAGGCCGATCGCCAGGATCGAGATCGGGATCGACGCCTCCATCACCTGCCCCACCTTCAGCCCCGAGTACGCCGAGGCGATGGTGAACACGATGCACAGGAAGACCCCCCAGCCGACCGAGCGCACCGTCGCCTCCTCCTGCCGCACGCCGGCGGGGACGATCGGGACGTAGGTCTCGCCGGGGGCGAGCGGCCGGTAGGCGTTCTCGGGGAGCGACTTGGTGTCGGGTGCGTCCATCCGTCCTCCTGTGGCAAGCCGAAAAAGTGGGGAAACTGTAACCCAAGACCGCTCGGCCGCGGCACCCCCCACCGGCCTGGACGGCGCGTCGACTACAATCACGGCGACAAACGACGCCAACCGCAGCATCATCGACTCAAGGAGGGAATCGACATGGCCGTAAGCCTCACCGGAGCACCCCCGCGCAAGGGGCTGCACGTCACGCTGTGGGTGGTGCAGGTGCTGCTCGCGCTCCTCTTCCTCTTCGCCGGCACGATGAAGTTCATCATGCCGGTCGAGGAGATGACCAAGCAGATGCCGTCGATGTCCGGCACCTTCCTGCACTTCATCGGCGTCTGCGAGATCCTCGGCGGCCTCGGCATGCTCCTCCCCGGCCTCCTCAAGATCAAGACCGGGCTCACCCCCCTCGCCGCCGCCGGCCTGGTGATCATCATGATCGGCGCCGTGGTCGTCGCCTACCAGGTGCAGGGGGCCCAGGGAGCCGCGCTCCCGTTCGTGACCGGCCTCCTGGCTGCCTTCGTCGCCTACGGCCGCTGGCGGCTGGTGCCGCTGCCGGAGAAGGGGGGCCGTTAAGGAGCGGATTTGCCCTGCGAAGAGACGCCCCGCCGTCCCCATGGCCTGCGGAGGGTATCGTTCATCGATGGGAGCGTCTCTACGGACACGTTGTAGCCAACCGGCCGTTCCCGCATGCGGAATCGTTCCGACCTCGTCGTCGTCAACCGGCCGTTCACGCATGCGGCATGTCTCCGACCTCGACGACCATCCCGTAGAGACGCTCCCATCGCGAAACGAGAACCCATGCAGGCCATGGGGACGGCGGGGCGTCTCTTCGCAGGGCAGGTCGCCCCAGCCCACGGCGACGCCCGCGCCGCGCCGCCCCCCTACCCGGCCAGGATCTGCCGCAGCAGCGCGATGTTGTCGCGGTGGCCGGTGAGGCGGGCGGTGACCTTGCCGCGGATGGGGTACCCGAGCAGGTAGAGGTCGCCGATGATGTCGAGGATCTTGTGGCGCACGAACTCGTCGGGGAAGCGGAGCTCGGTGTTGATGATGCCGTCTTCCCCCACCAGGATGAAGTTGTCGAGCCGCCCCCCCGAGCCGAGCCCCAGCTCGTTGAGCATCTTCAGATCCTTCATGAAGCCGAAGGTGCGGGCCGGCGCGATCTCCCGCGTGTAGGCCTCGGGCGTGGTGAGGGTGAACTCGTGCGACTGCTCGCCCACCGGCGGCGGGTAGCGCAGCAGGTAGGAGACCGAGAACTCGTCCGCCGGCTCGATCGCCAGGATCTTCTCGCCGGCCGTCTTCTGGGGCACCTCGTAGCGCCGGTCGATGACGATCTCCCGCTGCGGCTCGTCCTGCTCGGTGACCCCCACCTCTTCGAGGATCTTGCAGAACTCGAGCGCCGAGCCGTCGAGCACCGGGATCTCGCCGTTCACCTTGATCAGCAGGTTCCCCACCCCGTAGGCGTGGAGCGCCGAGAGGAGGTGCTCGACCGTCTTGATGCTCTCCCCCTCGCCCGACAGGGTGGTCGCGTAGTCGGTCTCCGCCACCGCCCGCACGTGGGCCGGGATCTCGACGTCGGTCGGCAGGGTCACGAAGTGGATGCCGCTGTTCTCGGGGAGCGGCTGGAGCACCATCCCCGTCCGCTGCCCGGAGTGGAGGCCGAGGCCGTAGACCACCGTCGAGCGGCTGAGGGTGCGCTGGTGGCGCCGCGTCTCGACGAGGAGCGGCAACTCGGGAGGCGCCAGGAACCGGCGCTCCGCCTCCACCCGGTCGGCCGGCTTGCGCCGCTTCTTCCGCTTCCCCGGGATATCCTCGTGCCCCTCCTGAAGCGTCCGCTTGTAGGCGAGCGCCCCCGCCGCCGCGTCCACCGCCCGCTTGTACGACAGCGGCTTCTCCAGGTAGTCGAAGGCCCCCATCTTGATCGCCCGCACCGCCGTCGCCGCCGTGCCATGCCCCGACATCATCACCACCGCCGCCGTCGGGTCCGCCTCGCGCAGCGCCTGCAACGTCTCCAGCCCGTCGCGGTCCGCCAGCCAGATGTCCAGGAACACCACCGCCGGTCGCTTCTCCTCATAGAGCGCGAGCGCGCTCTCGCCGCTGGTGGTGGTGACGGTCGTATACCCCTCGTCCGACAGGATCCCCCCCAACGTGGTGAGGATCCCCGGCTCGTCGTCCACGATCAGGATCAGCTCGCTCATAGGTGAGGGAAGGATAGCAGGCGGGAGCCTGGCTGCTCAGCGTCGGCGTCTTCGGAGCGTAGGGCCCTCATCACCCCGGCCCTCTTCTCCCACCGCCCTCCCACCAACCGGGAGAAGAGGGGGGCCCTGCGCTTCACTGTCGGTCCCGGCCGGGAGCTTTTTTCCTCCCCCCCGGGACCCGGAAGGCCCGCCGGAGAGGAGCTTTTCTCCTCCCCTGTACTCGGGGGAGGCCGGGAGGGGGCGCTCCAACCAAGGAAGCGCTTCCTTGTCCGCGGCGCTGGAACCCCCTCCTGACCTCCCCCGAGTACGGGGGAGGAAAAAGCCACACGCTCTCAGCGTCGAAGCTTTCCCCCTACCGTCCCCCGCCGTCGTCCCCGCCCCCCGCCGCGTCGTCGTCCCCGGTCTCCTCCCCGGCGTCGGCGTCGACCTTCCCGGGATGCCCGGTCGGCTTGACCTTGTGGTTCAGGCGCCCGATCACCAGGCTCCGGCGGTCCGGGGTGAACACCTCGGACGCCTTGGTGACGCTCCACGAGTAGGCGGCGATGGTGCCGTCCGGCGCCGCGTAGAGGCGGAAGAGCCCTTCGCCCACGCCGTTGTGGAACTTCCCCTTGGCATAGTGGCGGGTGTCGGTCGGCCCGTGCCCGGTGTGCGAGGAGTCGATCACCGAGAGCTCGTACTGCGTCGTCCCGTCCACCACCGGCGCCGTCGCCCGGCGCTCCTCGGGGCGCGACGCCGCGAGCAGCACGTGCCCGGTCGGATGGCTCCCCTCCGGATACTTGATCGCCAGCACGTCCCCCGGCCGGATCTCCGCGACCTTGCGCACGCGGTCGAACCCCTTTCCCGCCGCGATGGCGTCGTGGAAGTTCTTCGCCCGCGGGAAGCGGTCGCCCAGCCACGTCGCATAGTCGGCGGCCCGGTAGCCGTACGCCTGCATCATGGTGTGCGCCACCAGCGAGCTGCACACGCTCCGGTTCCGCGTCTCCGTCGCCCCGTTCACCCCGCTCCAGGTGACCACCGTCGGCCGCGACGCATACGCATTGGTCTCCGGCGTGACCCCCGCCACCAGCTTCCGGGCCCACTCCAGATGATCGGGCCCCTCGGCGTAGCCCAGGCGGCCCGCGAGGGAGAGGACGAGGACGAAGAGCATCGAAGCCGTCAGCAGACGGCCCACCGAACCTTTGAGCTGGCGCATGTTTGTTTCCAGCGTTTTTTTGACCAACCACTCCCTCTTCTCCCGGGCGGCGGGAGGGCGATGGGAGAAGAGGGCCGGGGTGATGAGGGTCAACCGCGCCGAGATCGTCTACCGTCTCCTTCCGCCGGGATCTCCATCCACCCCTCGCTCACCAGCACCGAGGCCCCGCCCACCCGCACCGCCGTCACCGCCCCCTCCCGCTTGTCGACCTCCAGGTGCAGGAGGCTCGGCCGCCCCATCTCGAACCCCTGCTCGATCACCCACCGCAGGGTGCCCTCGCGCTCGGGAGCCCGGGAGGCGAGATACCCCCCGAACGACGCCGTGGCGGCGCCGGTCGCCGGGTCCTCCACGATCCCCATCCGCGGCGCGAACATCCGCGAGCGGATCTGCGACCCCCGCAGCTCCGGATCGCGGGCGAACACATAGACCTCCGTCGCCCAGAACCCCGAGAGCAGCGCCTCCCACCGGTCGATCCGCACGCGAGCCCGGCGGACGGCGTCGCGGTTGCGCAGCGGGACATAGAGGAAGGGGACGCCGCAGGAGACCGCCTCGGGACGATCGTCGCCGTCCAAAAGATCCTCCGGAGCGAGAGACAGCATCTCCGCCAGCTCGCCGACCGGAGGCACCGCCGGCCCCACCTCGGGAAGCTTCGCCGCCGTGAGCTCCGAAAACACCGGCCGCCCCGCCACCGCCCGGATCGTCACCGGCACCGGCCCCACCCCCTCCTCGAACACCACGCGCGTCGAATCCCCCGTCAGCGCCACCTCCCCCGCCGCCGCCAGCACGAACGCCGTCCCCACCGTGGGATGCCCCGCAAACGGCAGCTCCGTCGCCGGAGTGAAGATCCGCAGCTTCCGCGTATGGCGAGGGTCCGCCGGAGGCAGCACGAACACCGTCTCCGAAAGATTGAGCTCCCGGGCGACCTGCTGCATGCGGGCGTCCGAGATCCCCTGTGCGTCAACGAACACGGCGAGGGGGTTCCCCCCGAAGGGCTGGTCGGTGAAGACGTCGGCGGTCAGGTAGCGGTAGCGCATGTTGGGAGGGAGGGTAGCACCCCGCGCCCGGAAACACCTCCGCGAAGTTGCTAGAATTCGGTCTCATGGCACCAGATCTCGAGGAAGCGGAACGGCGGATCGAAGAGGCCCGGCGGACGGGGGCGAAGCGGCTGGACCTGGGGGATTTGAGGCTGCGCGAGCTGCCAGCGAGCCTGGGAGGGCTGTCGCAGCTTGAGGAGCTTTTCCTTGGGAGTCATTACCTGGATTCAGAAGGAAAGCCCCATTGGGTGCCTGGCCGAGAAAACCTCGAGCTTTCGGACTTCGGCCTGCTGAGTAAGTTGAAGACGCTCCGGCTCCTCGACCTGTCGGGAACGGGCGTGACGAGCCTAGAGCAGCTCGCAGAACTCAATGCACTTCAGGGCCTCGACCTATCAGGTACCGACGTGGCAGACCTGGAACCCCTCGCAAGGCTCAAAGCACTTGAGCACCTAAATCTGTTGCGTACCGGCGTGACGGACCTGGAACCCCTCGCAGGAGTCAAAGCACTTCGGGGCCTCAACTTATCTTATTGCCGAGGCGTGACACACTTGGAACCAATCGCGGGACTCCAAACCCTTGAGTATTTAAACTTCTTGCGTACCGGCGTGACGGACCTGGAACCCCTCGCAGGGCTCAAAGCCCTTCGGGACCTTAACCTGTCTTATTGCTGGGGCGTGACGCGCCTGAAACCCATCGCACGGTCCCAAGACCTTCAGGACCTTAACCTGTCTTTTTGCCCAGGCGTGACAGACCTGGAACCTCTCACAGCGCTCCAAGCCCTTCAGAACCTCAATCTGTCCTTTTGTAGCAATTTGTCGGACCTAACCCCTATTACAGCATTGCGCCGACTCCGGCGGCTTAACCTACATGGCTGCCGGACCCCAATTCCATCCGTAACTCTTCAATGTATCACCGATCTTTCGAGTTTGAATAACTTGGAGGTCGACGAGGCCATCGGTATACCTTGGGAGGTCCTCTCCCGCAACTCCTCTGACAACTGCCTTCCCCGACTGCGTAGCCATCTTTCCGATCTCGCTTCAGGGCCCGAAGCCGAGAACGAAGTCAAGGTGATCCTCCTCGGCAACGGCCGCGTCGGCAAGACACAACTCTGCCGGCGCTTTCGAGGCGAGCCCTTCGACGCCTCCGTCCCTGCCACCCACGGCGTACAGATCTGGAGGGCGGAATTGCGACTCCAGACCTCAGGGCAGGAGAAGGCCTTTCAGGTCAACTGGTGGGACTTTGGAGGACAGGACATCTACCACGGCACCCATGCGCTTTTCCTGCGCGCCCGGGCTGTTTTCCTGATCCTGTGGAACCCCACTTTCGAGGATCGAAAGGAGTTCTCCGAGAACGGCCTCACCTTGCGGAACCAGCCTCTCGCCTACTGGCTCGATTACGTCCGCAGCCTCGCCGGCAAGGACAGCGCCGTGATCGTCGTGCAGAGCCAGTGCGACACCTTCGCAGACCGGCGACCGGCGCCGACAAGGCCCAAAGGCTTTGATTTCTTCGAGAGTTGCTCGTTCAGCGCACAAACGGATCTCGGTCGAGAGACCCTCGAAGGACAGCTCCGCGACGCCTTACGCTATCTGCTCGAACGGAACGGGGCACTCGAGATCGGAAAGGGACGAGCTGAAGCGCGCCGCCGGCTGTACGCCTGGCGAAGCGAGGACCAGCAGAAGCCGCCAGAGGAGCGCGAGCACAGAACTCTTACCCTGGATGAATTTCATGCGCTCTGCACCGACGTCGGCGGCATCGTCTCCTGGGAGCATGCCCTCGACTACTTCCATCAAACGGGCGTGGTGTTCTACAGGCAAGACCTCTTTTCGGAGCGGATCGTCCTCGACCAGGACTGGGCGCTCGACGCCGTCTACACCGTGTTTCACCGCGGGAAGGCTGTACCTTGGCTGAGGGACTCCGGGCGCTTCACTCATGCGGACTTCGCCGCAACGGTTTGGCAAGATCACCAGATGGAGGAACAAAAGCTATTCCTCGGCCTGATGGAGAGTTGCGGCGTGTGCTTCTCATGCGGAGAAACCGCTGCGGGAGAGACGCGTTACCTGGCTCCGGACCTACTGCCGAAGTACGAAGCGGTCGCGGTTCGTCTGTACGCCTGGAAAGAAGAGGCCGACTCGCCAACGCTAAGGCTGGAATACCGTTTCTTCCATCAGGCGATCATCCGGGGCCTTATGAGACGGATCGGCTCACAGGCCGGCGAGGTGGCCGAGTATTGGAAGTACGGCCTCTGGTTCAAGGACGGCACGCGGGACACCCAGATTCTGATCCAGCTTGAGGAGACCAGCACAGACAAAGTGCCCGGCGCGGGAGCGCTGGTGCTCAAGGCCCAGGGCCATGATCCCCTCGGATTGTTGCGCGAGATCCGGAAGGCGATCTTGCGGCAGCGGATCGGAGAGGAGCCCGAGGAGTTGCTGACCCTTGACGGCGTCACCGTGGCCAGAAGCGCGCTCGCCACGGCGATCGACGGTCGCGTGCTCGATAACGAGAAGAGGCCGGTTCTCGCGGCGTCGTACTCTGCTTTCTTCGAGGGCAGACGAGAGCCCGAAGAGGGCCCCGATGCGGCAAAGACTACCCAGATGGACATCGCGCCCCAGCGACTCAGCGAGAATGAAAAGCCGCCGGAAATCTTCATTTCCTACAAATGGGGCGACCCGACACCCGAAGGAATGATCCGCACGAGGGCCGTGGACGGGCTCTGTTCGGCTCTCGAGAAGGACGGCTTCCTTCCGATTCGAGACCGCGATCAGATGCACCCGGGCGATCAGATCTCCGCCTTCATCCGCCGCCTCACCCGCGCCGACCGCGCCGTAGCTATCATCAGCGACAAATACCTGCGCTCTCCCTACTGCATGTTCGAGATCTACAAGCTCTGGCAGAAGAGCCAGACCGACGCCGAGGACATGGCCAAGCGCGTCGTCCCCATCGTGTTGCCGGAGGTGAAGATCGGGAGCTTTGCCGAGAGAATGCCATACCTGAAGTACTGGGCGAGTCAGGCGAAGGATCTGGAGGCGTTGGTCCGTGATCCGGACATCAGCCCCGGCGGCGCCTCCTGGCAGGAGTATCGCCTGGTCAAGGAATTCGCCCACCACATCGACGACATCCTCGTCTTCCTGAACGACGTCCTCATGCCCCGCCAGCTCGAGGTCCATCTGGACAGCGACTTCCAGGCCGTGCGGGAGGCGCTGCGGCGGCGGTTGGGGAGGAGCGAAACCTAACCTTGGCCCTCAATGGATCCAGGTGGGTTTGACGCGAGCCCGGAGGGCGGCCTTCCTGTAGCCCAGGCCGTCCGCCCTGGGCTGGGATGCGCTGGCTGCTCGGGAGGGTCTGGGCTGGCCTGGCCTGGGACGGCATTGGCCGGTCTGGGCTGGCTGGTCGTCGAGGGTCTCACTCCCTCACCACCCCTTTTCGTGGCGTGCGTCGGGCCGTTCCGGCCGACCCAGGGTTCACACCCTGGGCTACAGGAAGGCCGCCCTCCGGGCTCGCGTCGAAGCGTGAACGCAACGATTTACGATCGGGTCGCCACCGGCACCGCCCCTACGGGGCGGGTGGGGAGGGGGCCATGGAACCCGGCGCTGAAGCGCCGGGCTAATCAAATTTTCGCCCCTTCGGGGCGCGCGTTGAGGGCCTTACAGGGTGGCCCTTGTAGCGACGCGCACAAAGCGCCAGACTGCGAGAGAAGTGTCAGACATTGTTCAGACATCGACGACATCCTCGTCTTCCTGAACGACGTCCTCATGCCCCGCCAGCTCGAAGCCCATCTGGACAACGACTTCCAGGCCGTGCGGGAGGCGCTGCGGCGGCGGTTGCAGAAGAGCGAGACCTGACCTCGACCCTCAATGGATCCAGGAGGGTTTGACGCGAGCCCGGAGGGCGGCCTTCCTGTAGCCCAGGCCGTGAGCCCTGGGCCGGGATGGGCCTGGGCTGCTCGGGAGGGTCTGGGATGGCCTGGCCTGGGACGGCCCTGGCCGGTCTGGGCTGGCTGGTCGTCGAGGGTCCCACTCCCTCACCACCCCTTTTCGTGGCGTGCGTCGGGCCGTTCTAGCCGACCCAGGGTTCACACCCTGGGCTACAGGAAGGCCGCCCTCGCGGGCTCGCGTCGAAGCATGAACGCAACGCTTTCCGATCGGGTTACGAACGGCACCGCCCCCTCGGGGCGGGTGGGGAGAGGGGCATGGAAACCCGGCGCTGAAGCAGCGGGCTAATCAAATTTTCGCCCCTTCGGGGCGCGCGTTGGGGACGACGTCCAGGATATTGTGGAGCGACGCGCAGAATGCGACAGCCGGTGAATGGCTCGCTCCCTTGCGTCACCTGTCTCGCGGCCGACGAAACACGGGAATCAGGTCGAAAACTTCGGACACGCCTTGGTAAGATGGTGCCCATGCAGCCGAACCTGGCGGAAGCGGAGAAGCGGATCGAGGAGGCTCGGAAGACCCATGCCGACAGCCTGGACCTCGGCGACCTGGCGCTGCGCGAGATGCCCGGCAGCTTGGGCGAGCTGCCGCACCTTCGGACGCTCTATCTGGGCTCCCGGAAGCCGCTCGAGACCGGGAGGCTTCAATGGTACCGCGAGCGGGAAAACCCGGAGCTCGAGAGCCTGGAGGGGCTGGACCGCCTCACCGGACTGCAGCACCTCCAACTGTCGAATACGGGCGTGCGGAACCTGGCGCCGCTGGCCGGTCTTCGGCAACTGAAGACCCTCAACCTCTGGCAGACCCGCGTGAACGACCTCTCGCCCCTGGCCAGGCTCCTGCGGCTCCAGAGCCTCGACCTCTGGTACACGCCGGTGAGCGATCTCACCCCTCTGGCCAGGCTCGCCGAGCTGGAAAGCCTCAACCTGGAGTTCTGCAAAGGTGTGACGGATCTGACGCCACTGGCGGGGCTCCACCGAATGCGACATCTGGAGGTTGCAGGCACGAGCGTGACCGACGTGGCTCCGCTGGCCGGCCTCGGCGCGCTGCAGCATCTCAGCTTGTGGAAATTGCGCGTGATCAGCCTGGCCCCGCTGGCCGCGCTTCCTCACCTGACGTACCTGACCGCCGGCGAGGCGGACGGCGTGCCTCCCGAGATTCTCTCGGAACACGGAGCCGACAACTGCCTCCCCCGGCTGCGCGCCTACCTCTCGCAGGTCCGAAATTTCTCCGCGAGCTGACTGTCCTGGAGGCTGAATGAACGATCGCCTGCGCGGCAAACTCTCCTTCGGTCTCGTCGTCCTCGCCACCCTGGCGGTCAGCGTCGGGGCGGCGACGGCGATGTTCAGCGTGGTGAGCTCGTTCCTGTTGTCGTCGCTCCCCTACGAGCACGCGGATCGGCTGGTGATGATCTGGCGGACGAGCACCGAAGCGACGAAAAAGGCTATCGACGACGAGCTGCCGCTGTCGCCCGGGGATTTCGCGGACCTCGGCGAGAGCGGCCGGAGCTTCGCGCGGGTGGCGGCTCTGGTTTCGGACTTCGTCAACGTGACGGGGAGCGGCGAGCCGCAGCGGATTCATCTGATGGCGGCCTCGGAGCAGCTCTTTCCTCTGCTGGGGCTAAAGGTCGCCCTGGGGCGCGGGCTCGAGGCGGCGGACTTCCGGCCCGCGGCACCTCGGGTGGCGGTGCTCAGCCATGGCTATTGGCAGAGCCGGCTCGCCGGCGATCCGCGGGTGATCGGCCGGCGGATCGAGATCGGCGGCGGCGAGTCCGAGATCGTGGGGGTGCTGCCGGCCGGTTTCCATTTCGTCGAGAGCCTGATCCCGGGCGATCCGCGCTTCTCGCGGCCGGCGGACGCCTGGGCTCCCTTGCGGTTGGGGGAGGGCGCGCGGGAGCGTGGGCACCACGGGCTGATGGTGCTCGGCCGGCTGAATCCCGGGGTGTCCCTGGGCGCCGCGCAGGACGAGGTGCGGGCCTATGCGGCGCACGCCGCGCAGCAATATCCGGAGAGCGACAGGGGTACGGGATGAAGGCGGTGGCGCTGAGCGATCAGGTGTTCGGCCCGCTGCGGCCGGTGTTCCTTAGCCTCTTCGCGGCGACCGGCTTCGTGGTGCTGATCGGCTGCGCGAACCTGGCGGCGCTGCTGATGGCGCGGGGGGAGGCGCGGCGGCGCGAGACGGCGGTGCGGCTCGCGCTCGGCGCCAGCCGGCCGCGGATCGTGGGCGAGGTGCTGCGCCAGAGCGTGCTGCTGGCGCTCGCCGGCGGCGGGCTCGGGCTCTTCGTGGCCTGGGCGGCGACGCGGCTGCTGACGGCGCGGAGCCCGGTCGCCGTCTTCCACAGCTATCCGATCCAGCTCGACGTGCGGGTGCTGGGGTTCGCGCTGGCGGTCTCGGTCGCCTGCGGCCTCCTCTTCGGCCTGCTCCCCGCGCTGCGGGCGAGCCGGGTGGACGCGGCGACGGGGGTGCGGGAGGGAGGCCTCCAGGTCACGGGCCGGTCGCGGCGGACGTTCTTCCTGCTGGTGGTCTCCGAGATCTCGCTCGCGACGACTTTGCTGATCGGCTCGGGGCTCTCGGTGAAGAGCTTCGTGGGGCTGCTGCGCGCCGACCTCGGCGTCAACGTCGACCGCGTGCTGACCTTCGATCTCCACCTGCCGTTTTCCCCGTACAAGGAAACACCCAGGAAGGTCGCCCTGCTGCGCGAGATGCTGGAGCGTCTCCAAGCGCTTCCGGGGGTCGAGGCGGTCGGTATGAACGATGGGATGCCGTTCAGCGGCGTCGATCCGTCGAACGGCTTCGCGATCGCGGGCCGTCCGCCGCTCCCCACGGGCGAGGTGCAGTCGGCGAACCTGGGGCTGGTCAACGCCGGCTACTTCCGGACGCTCGGCATCCCACTCGTGTGGGGGCGGACGTTCCGCGAGTCCGACGGGGAGAACGCGCCGCTCGTCGCGATCATCGATCAACGGATGGTCAAACAATACTTTCCGCACGAAGACCCGCTGGGGCGGCGGATCTCGATCGCGGACGAGGCGCCGCGGACGATCGTCGGGGTAGTGGGCGCCGTCCAGCAGGACGCGTTCGAGGCGAAGGCGCGACCGGCGGTGTATCTCCCCTACCAGCAGCTCTGCACCATGGCCACGCGCCTGGCGATCAGGACCCGGGGGTCGGAGCCGACGCGGCTCGCGGGGGCAGTGCGGCGGGTGGTGAGCGGGCTCGACCCGCGGCTGCCGGTGTCGGACGTCTCGACGCTCGCGGCGTCGTACCGGAACGCCATCGCGCCGCAGCGCTTCAGCATGCTGCTGGTGATCCTCTTCGCCGGCATCGCCCTGCTGCTGACCCAGGTCGGCCTCTACGGCGTGACGAGCTTCCTCGCCGGCCAGCGGCGGCGCGAGATGGGAATCCGCCTGGCGCTCGGCGCCGCGCCGGGGCAAATCTTTCGCATGATGGTCCGCCAGGGGCTGACCTTGAGCCTCGCCGGCGCGACGCTGGGGCTTTTGCTGGCAATCCTGGCGGGAAGAGTCCTCAACAGCCTGGTCTACGGGGTGGGAACGCTCGATCTCGCCGTCTTCTGCGCCGTCCCCGCACTGACCTTGCTCGCCGCCTTCCTCGCCTATGTCCGTCCGGCACAGGCGCTGAGCTCTGTCGACCCGATGGAGAGCCTGCGCGCCGAATAAGTGTCGCGAGATCGAGGAAAGATGCGGCATTCCCCGTTGGCGCGGAGCTTCGCAGGCGGGGAATGAGGGATTCCCCGGACGCCGCGCGATTCGTTTGCATTGAGACAAGCCATTCCCCGCCGATCGGACCGCATTCCCCCGTCGCGACGCGACAAGAAGAGGCGGAGAGCACCCATTCCCCTCCTTCTTCGTGACATTCCCCAGTCAAAGTGTCACGAGAAGAGTGGGGAATGATCGATTCCCCCGACAATTCGCGACACAAAGGCCGGGGAACGCCGCTTCTTCTCCGCCAGTGCGCAGACTTCGCTGGGGAATGCCGCGACTTCTCCTTGGCGGAAGGCTCGGACGATGGGGAATGCGGCATTCCCCCGGAACCGAAGGCGTCGGCTGCCGTCTGATATCCTACCGCCATGGCAGTTGCGGCTATCGAACCTCACCGCTGGACTCGCGAAGAGTACGAGCAGATGGCGGAGACCGGGCTCTTCCTCCGGACGCCAGGGTCGAGCTCGTCGAGGGGATCATCTACGACATGACTCCGCAGAACAGCGGTCACGCGATGTCGGTCAACCTCGCCGCGGAGGCGTTGCGCCCTGCCTTCCCGGGCCGTTACGTCCGCATCCAGTTCCCCCTCGCGCTGGGGAGTCATTCCGCGCCCGAGCCGGACGTCGCGGTGGTCCCGGGAGGTCCCCGCGACTACCCGGATTCGCACCCGTCCACCGCCCTCCTGGTCGTCGAGGTCGCCGACTCCTCCCTCCTCCACGACCGCAAGCGCAAGCTCCCGGTCTACGCGGCGGCCGGGATCGCCGAGGTCTGGATTCTCGACCTGAAGCGCAAGGCCCTGGAGGTGTACCGCGACCCCGCGAACGACGCCTACCGGTCGAAGACCGTCCTCCGCGGCGGCGAGTCGGTCTCGCCGCTCGCCGGCTCCGGCGTCTCGATCGCGGTCGCCGATCTGCTCCCCTGATCCGCCTCGAAGCCTGAGCTTCTCCCACTCGTGTATCACTGAAGTGATACACTGCATGAGGCAGTCCTTTTCAGGGGGGAGATCTCATGCTTCGTTCCATCGTCTTCGGTCTCGTTCTGCTTCTCAGCTCCTACTCCGCCGTCGCCGCGGAGACCGCCGCCATCGATCCCTCCCGCCTCGCGGGGATGTCGGTCCGCTCGATCGGCCCGGCGGGGATGAGCGGGCTGGTGACGGCGGTCGAGGGGGTGGAGTCCGATCCGGACGTGCTCTATGCCGGGGGCGGGGCGGGCGGGGTGTGGAAGACGGTCAATGGGGGCGCGACGTGGGAGCCGGTGTTCGACGACCAGCCGGAGATGGCGATCGGCGCCATCGCGGTGTTCCAGGCCAATCCGGAGATCGTGTGGGTGGGGACGGGGGAGGGGAACGTGCACACCTCCTCCACCTCCGGCCACGGGGTCTACCGCTCGCTCGACGGCGGGAAGTCGTGGCAGCCCATGGGTTTGAACGGATCGGCGCGGATCGCGAAGATCGTGCTGCATCCCACCAATCCGGAGGTGGCGTGGGTGGCGGTGGTGGGGGCGCCGTACGTCGCGAGCGCCGAGCGCGGGGTGTTCAAGACGGAGGACGGCGGCCGGACGTGGGCCAAGGTGCTCTACGTGGACGCGCACACCGGCGCGGCGGATCTGGCGATCGATCCACGGAATCCGGGGAAGCTCTACGCGGCGATGTGGGAGCACCGGCGCGCGCCGTGGATCTTCCACTCGGGCGGGCCGGGCTCGGGGCTCTACGTGTCGCTCGACGGCGGGCGGACGTGGGCGCGGCGCACGGCCGAGGACGGCCTGCCGGCGGGGCCGCTCGGGCGCATCCGGCTCGCGGTGTCGCGCTCGAACCCGGAGGTGGTCTATGCCATGGTCGAGGCGAAGACCAGCGCGCTCCTCCGCTCGGTGGACGGGGGGATAAGCTTCCGCACCGTCAACGACTCGCCGAACTTCGACCTCCGCCCCTTCTACTTCGCCACCCTGGCGGTCGACCCGCAGTGGCCGAACCGGGTCTACAACCTGGACATGGGGCTGCACGTCTCGGACGACAACGGCCGCACCTTCCGCGACCTGCTCGCCGGGCAGAACATCCACCCGGACCTCCACGCCCTGTGGATCGATCCCAGGGACCCGCGCCACCTCGCCATCGCGACGGACGGCGGCGTGGCGCTGAGCCGCGACCGCGGGCGGACGGCGGTCTCCGTCCCCAACCTGCCGCTCGGGCAGTTCTACCGCGTGGCGGTCGATCAGGCGGTCCCTTTCAACGTCTATGGCGGCATGCAGGACAACGCGGCCTGGCGGGGGCCGAGCGACGCCTGGGAGGCGGGCGGCATCCAGGAGCACGCCTGGACCCGGGTGGGAACCGACGACGGCTCGACGACCCTCCCCGATCCGGCCGATCCGGACCGCGGCTATTCCACCGCGCAGGCCGGCGACCTCCTGCGCTGGAACCTGCGGACGGGGGAGCTCAAGTCGATCGCGCCGGCGGAGACCGGGGGGGTCCGCCTGCGCTTCAATTTCGTGGGCGGCCTGGCGCTCGACCCCTTCGCGCCGGGCACCCTCTACTACGGCAGCCAGTTCGTTCACAAATCGACCGACCGCGGCGAGTCGTGGACGGCGATCAGCCCGGACCTCACCACCAACAACCCGGAGTGGCAGCACCAGCGGGAGAGCGGCGGCCTCACCCCGGACGCCGGCGGCGCCGAGAACTTCACCACGATCACGGCGATCGCCCCCTCCCAGCTTAAGCCGGGGCTGCTCTGGGTGGGGACCGACGACGGGCGGATTCAGGTCACCCGCGACGGCGGCGGCCACTGGACGAGCGTCGAGGCGAATCTCGCGAAGCTCCGAGGCGCGCCCCCCGCCAACACCTGGGTGACGCAGATCCGCCCCTCCCGCTTCGATCCCGCCGCGGCCTTCGTGGTGCTCGACGACCACCGGCGGGATGACGAGGCGACCTTCGTCTTTCGCACCGACGACTTCGGCGCCACCTGGAAGAGCCTGGCGGCGCCGGAAGTCCAGGGGTACGCGCTCTCCCTCGAGCAGGACTCGGTGGACCGCGACCTCCTCTTCCTCGGCACCTCGCGCGGCCTCTGGCTCTCGCTCGACGGCGGCCGGCGCTGGCTGCCGTGGCGCAGCGGCCTCCCCGCCGTGCCGGTGGCGGACCTCGCGATGCAGACCCGCGACGGCGACCTGGTGATCGCCACCTTCGGCCGCGGCCTCTACCTCCTGGACGACGTGCGCCCTCTCCGCGGGCTCAAACCGGCCGTGCTCGCCGAGCCGCTCCACCTCTTCGCCATCCCCGACGCCCGCCAGCACTGGACCCGCACCGGCACCGGCGGCCACGGCGCCAATGTCTTCCACGGCGAGAACCGCCCCTACGGCGCGCTGCTCACCGTCGCCGCCAAGGAGGGAGGGATGGCGGAGATCCACGTCGAGGATGCTTCGGGCGAGCGGGTGCGCACCTTCCGCCAGCCGCTCGATCTGGGGATCAACCGCTTTGCCTGGGGACTGGAGCACGACGCCTTCAAGCTCTCCCCGCGCGGCCCGGGCCAGCCGCCGCGGCCGCCCTTCCCGCCGGGGCCCGAGATGCCGCCGGGGGACTACACGATCACCGTGAAGCTGCGCGCGCGCCGAGGCGAAGGGGAGCGTCCGCGTCCTCCCCGATCCCCGCTCGCGCAACACCCCGGCCGACGGGCAGGCGCGCTGGGCGGCGGTGGTCCGCGACGGGCACCTCCAGGACGCCGGGATCACCGCCGTCGAGCACCTGCGAAAGACCCGCGCCGACGTCGACATGGCGATCGCCCGAATCCGCGCCGACGCCCCGGCCGACGCCCGCCCCGCCCTCCTCCAGGCCGCCGCCGCCCTCCAGGCGAAAAGCCTCGCCCTCGAGCAGCGCCTCCGCCTCACCCCCGAGCAGTCGATCGGCCTCCCCCGCGAGGAGCTGGTGATGGAGAAGATCTGGGAAGCCGGCGACGCCCTCCAGACCACCCTGGAGCCCCCCTCCCCCACCCAGCTCGCCGCGATCGACAACGCCGAAAAGGCCCTCGCCGCCTTCCTCGTCGACCTCGACCGCTTCTATGCCCAGGACGTGGAGGCCTTCCGCAAAATGATCGCCGCGGCGGGGCTGGAGCTGGTGCCGGGGGTGAGGGCGATGGCGGTGGTGCGGGTCCAGTAGGGCCAACCCTGACCAACCCTCGTCCCCTGCGAATCCTCACCCCCGGCCCCTCTCCCACCGCCCTCCCACCGCCCGGGAGAGGGGGGCTCGACCGAACCGAAAGAGCCCGTAGGGTGGGCTGTGCCCACCAGCAACGTCGGCGGCGCACGCAGTGCGCCCCACGAAAACGCCGATCGCAGGGCCCCCCCTCTCCACGAAGTGGAGAGGGGCCGGGGGTTGAGGCTTCGAAGGGGACGACGGCTCCAGAGGGCACCGCCCCTGCTCCTCACTCCGCCCGGATCGCCTCCAGCGGCTCCACCGAAGCCGCCCTCCTTGCCGGCACCCAGCAGGCGAGCAGGGCCACGGCGGCGAGGAGCACGGGCACGGCGGCGAGGGTGGCGGGGTCGGTGGGGCTGACGCCGTAGAGGAGGGCGAGGATGAGGCGGGTCACCAGGAGGGCGCAGGCGAGGCCGAGGGCGATGCCGAGCAGGGTGACGCCGAGCCCCTGGCGGAGGACCATGATCGAGATGTCGTCGCGCTGGGCGCCGAGCGCCATGCGGACGCCGATCTCGCGCGTGCGCTGGCTCACCCCGTAGGAGACGACGCCGTAGATCCCCACCCCGCCGAGCAGCAGGGCGACGGCGGCGGCGATCACCAGCAGGAGCATGGTGAAGGAGGTCTGCGCCATCGAGCGCTTCATCACCTCGGTCATCGGGCGCACCTCGGAGAGCGGCAGGTTGGGGTCGAGCGAGCGGACGGCGGCGCGCACCGGCGTCACCAGGGAGACGGGATCGAGCTTCCCCTTCACCACCAGCGCGAAGCTCGCGGGCGCCCAATCCTCGTCTTTCTCGCCGTAGCGCACCATCGGGAAATAGACCCCCTCGGTCGGCTTCTCCTCGAGGCCGCGGTCGTGGACGTCGCCGACCACCCCGACGATCGTGTACCAGGGGTTGTCGGGGCCGGGGAAGCCGTTGACCAGGCGGTGCCCGAGCGGGCTCTTCCCCGGCCAGAAGTGCTGCGCCATGCCGCGGCTGACCAGCGCCTCCCGCGGCGCCTGGCGCGACGGGTCGAGGCGGTCGAAGGCGCGCCCCTGGAGCACCGGGATCCCCATCGTCTGGAAGTAGCCGGGGCTGACGAAGCGGTTGCCGAGGATCGGCGGCACGGCGTCGCTCGCCAGCGGGAAGTCCTCGAACCAGTAGCCGCCGTTGGTGTCCGAGCCCGAGAGGGGCAGCGGGTGGATGCTGGCGGCGCTCGCCACCCCCGGCAGCGCCCGCACCCGCTCGAGGAGCCGCTGGAGGAAACGCAGCCGGGCGGGGGGATTCGGGTAGTCGGCAGCCGGCAGGTCGAGCCGCAGGGTGAGCACCCCCTGCGGCACGAGGCCGGGGTCGACGCTGCGCAATCCCCAGAAGCTCTTCACCATCAACCCCGAGAAGACCAGCAGCACGAGGGCGAGGGCGACCTGGAAGACCACCAGCACGTTCCTGGCGAGCTGGCGCTCGCGCCCCGCCGTGCCGCCGCGCCCCCCTTCCTTGAGCGCCGAGGCCAGCGCCGGCGTGCCGTAGCGCAGCGCCGCGAAGGCGCCGCAGAGGAGACCCGAGAACAGGGCCAGGGCGAGGGCGAAGAGGAGCGACCGGCCGTCGACGCCGATCTCGTCGAGGCGCGGGATCCCCTCCGGCCGGAGGCTGACCAGCAGGCGCACGCCGGCCCAGGCGAGGGCGAGCCCGAGGAGGCCGCCGAGGAGCGACAGCGCCATGCTCTCGCCGAGGAAGAGGAGGGCCACGTCGCCGCGCGAGGCGCCGAGGGCGGCGCGCACCGCCACCTCCCGCTGCCGCGCCTCGGCGCGCACCAGGAAGAGGTTCGCCACGTTGGCGCAGGCGATCAGCAGGATGCAGCCGACGCTGCCGAGGAGGACCCAGAGCACCCGCTCGACGTCGCCGACGACGTCCTCGAGCATCGGGATGACCAGGACGGTGAAGTGCGCGGCGCGGATCATCCCCGCCGTGATCTTCGAGTCCGGATAGGCCTCGGGGATGCGCGCGACGAGCGGCGACACCTCGCGGGCCGCGCGCCGCGGGGTGATCCCCGGCCGCAGGCGGGCGAGCGCGTCGTAGTTGAAGCTCCCCGGGTCGAGTTTGGCGGGATCGATGGTGAACGGCGCCCAGAGCTCGGTGTCGGCCGCCGGGAAGCGGAAGCCGGCCGGGAGGATGCCGACGATCCGCCGCGCCTCGCCGTCCACCCGCAGGGTGGTGCCCAGCACCTTCGGGTCGCCGCCGAAGCGGCGCCGCCAGAGCGCGTCCGAGAGGAGCACCACCTTCTCGGCGCCCGGCTTCTCGTCCGCCTCCTGGATCGTCCGCCCGAGCGCCGCCGGCACCCGCAGCACGTTGAACAGCGAGCCGGTGACCCGCGCCGCCTGCTGCCGCTCCGGCCCCTGGGCGCCGGCCAGCGTCACCGCCCCCTGCGTGTAGAGGCCGAGGTCCTCGAACACCCGGTTCTCGCGGCGGAAGAGGAGATAGGTGCCGTACGACTGCTGGAAGTGGCGCAGCTTGAGCCCCGGCGCGTCGTTCCACACCCCCACCAGACGATCCGGCTGCGCGTAGGGGAGCGGCCGCAGCAGCACCGCGTCGACCACCGTGAAGATTGCCACGTTGGCGCCGATCCCCACCCCGAGGGTGATGACCGCGACCAGCAGGAAGCCCGGCCGCTGCCGCAGCTCGCGCGCCAGCGAGCCCAGGGTCGAGCGAAGTGTCGAGAGAACGAAACCCATGCGAATTCCCCTCCGAAGGGCCGGCAACGGCCTCTGTCATGCCATACGCAGGGGAGGGCCCGGAAGTTCCAGCCGGCGCCGGCGACCTAACGGTAGTGTTGGTATACTAAGCAAATACAACTGGAGGCGTTGGACATGGCTGAGGAGCTGCCCGCGGGCGTTCCCCCGGCGGGGACTCCCCTCGACCGCTGGGTTCCCGTGCTCTACGACGAGCTGCGGGCGCTGGCCGGCAAGCTCCTCTCCGACCGCGGGGCCGCCGTCACCCTGCAGCCCACCAGCCTGGTGCACGAGGCCTACCTGCGCCTGGTCCACCAGCGGCGCATGGACTGGCAGGGCCGCCTGCACTTCTTCGCCGTCGCCGCGCGGGTGATGCGGCGGGTGCTCGTCGACCACTGCCGGGCCCGCCTGACGCAGAAGCGCGGCGGCGCCCTCCTGGCGGTGGAGCTCGCCGAGGCGGCCGCGCCGGCGCCCCATCTGGTGGACATCCTCACCGTCGACCGGCTGCTCCAGGAGCTCGAAGGCTTCGACCCGCAGCAGGCGCGGATCGTCGAGCTGCGCTTCTTCGCCGGCCTGACGGTCGAGGAGACGGCGGAGGCCCTCGGCATCTCGAAGGCGACGGTGAAACGCGACTGGGCGCTCGCCAAGGCCTGGCTCGCCCGGCAGATGGCGCGGGGGCCGGCAGCCTCCGGGGAAGCCGGGAAAGCCGGGGAGACCGATGGAAGCTGAGCGCTGGCGGCACATCAAGGACGCCTTCGCGGCGGCCCTCGAGCTCCCCCCGAGCAGCGGGCCGAGTGGCTCTCGATCACCCTCCCCGACGACCCCTCCCTGGCCCGCGAGGTGAAGGACCTCCTGGCGGCGCACGACGGCGCCACCGACTTTTACGAGCAGGGGGCCCTCGCCGCCGTCCCCGAGGTGAAGCGGCAGCTCGAAGGGACGGTCGAGGGGATGCGCGTCGGCCCCTACCGCGTGCTCTCGGAGCTCGGGCACGGCGGCATGGGGGCGGTCTACCTCGCCGTGCGCGACCCGGCGAGCTTCACCCACAAGGTCGCCCTCAAGGTGATCAAGCGCGGGATGGACACCGACGAGATCGTGCGCCGCTTCGTGGCCGAGCGGCAGATCCTCGCCTCGCTCGCCCACCCCAACATCGCCCGTCTGTTCGACGGCGGCTCGACCTCCGACGGCCTCCCCTACTTCGTCATGGAATATGTGCAGGGGCGGCCGATCACCGTCTATGCCGCGGAGGCCGGCGAGCACGGGCTGGACGTCGAGGCGCGGCTGCGGCTCTTCCTCCGCGTCTGCCGCGCCGTGCAGCACGCCCACCAGAGCCTGGTGGTGCACCGCGACCTCAAACCCGCCAACATCCTGGTCGACGCCGAGGGGGAGCCGAAGCTGCTCGACTTCGGCATCGCCAAGCTCCTCGACCCCAGCTCGTTCGACGGCACGACCGCGCACACCGGCCTCGCGCCCGGCCCGATGACCCCGGACTACGCGGCGCCCGAGCAGCTCACCGGCGGCACGGTGACCACGGCGACCGACGTCTACGGTCTGGGAATCCTGCTCTACGAGCTGCTGGTGGGGGAGAACCCGCGGTCGGCCGCGCGCAAGCTCGGGGAGGGGTGGTCCGGCCGTCCGCCGAGCCAGGCCCTCGTGGCTCTCGCGCCGGAAAGAAACGCCGAGACCCGGCGCCGGGCGCGCCGGGTCTCCGGCGACCTCGACACCATCGTCGGCAAGGCTCTGGAGCCGGAGCCCGGGCGGCGCTACGGCACGGCGGCGGCGCTCGCCGAGGACGTCGAACGCCATCTGAGCCAAAGGCCAGTCGCCGCCCGCCGCCCCACCCTCGCCTACCGGCTGGGCCGGGGGATCGTCCGCCACAAGCTGGCGGCGGCGCTGGCGCTCGCAGCCGCCGTGGTTGTCGCGATCTTTTCCTACCACGAGTTGGCGGTCAGCCAGGAGCGCGCCCGGTTCGAAGCCCAGCGCAAGCGGGCGGACGACCTCAACCAGTTTCTGAAACGGATCATCCAGAAGGCCGACCCCGAGCAGAGCCACGGCCAGACCCTCACCCTGCTTCAGATCCTGGACGCCGGGGCCCAGGAGCTCCTGGGCCGGGAAGCCCCCCTCGACGCCGAGAGCCGCGCCGCGCTCCTCGAGACGACGGGTTCCACGTATGCGGATCTTGGCTCCTATGACAAAGCGCGACGAGATCTGGAACAGGCGGTGAGACTGCGGGAGGGCCGGCGGAAACCCAGCCCGGAGGCCGCCCTGGCCATCGCCGGCACTTTGACCATCCTTGGGCACGTCGCCTTGCATCAGAACCAATACGATGCGAGCCGCAGTTTTTATCAGCGTGCCATCGCGCTCCAAGAGGGCTTGCGGGGATCGGCGGCCTTGCCTCTCGTGAGCGATTGGAACGGTCTGGGTGAAATCGCATTCAGAACAGGCAAGAAGGAAGAGGCGGAACACTATTTCGACAAATCGCTCGCCGTCATCAGCGGGGCGGAGGGCGGTCAGAGAGAGCTGGCAGAAACTCTCAACGGCTTGGGCAAGCTGGCGAACCTGCAAGGCAAGCTGCGCCGTGCGCAAGTCCTCTTTGGGGCTGTGTGGCGCTACTATCGTTCAACGCTTGGGGAAGAACATCCCGACACTCTTCTTGCACGGAGCAACCTCGCCAATACTCTCTTCCGAAGGAAGGAGTATACCGAGGCCGAGGCTCTCTACCAGGAGATTGCCGACATGCGCCGGCGCCTTCTCGAACCAGGGCACCCCGACCTGGCGAACGCCCTCCTGGAGCTCGCCATCGCGCAGTGGCAGAGTGGTCACCTGGCCAAGGCCCGCACCACCCTGGGGGAGGTCTGGCAGATCCGCCGCGAGCACCGACTGCCGGCTGACGAGGACGAGGCGGAGGCCTGGGATCTCCAGGGCAACCTCTATCTCGACGAGGACCATCTGGATGCCGCCGAAGCGGCATTCAAGAAGGGTTTCGAAACTTACGAAGCCCTGCCGGGAGAGCATCGCCAAAACCTCGCCGACAGCCTGAGGAGGCTGGCGCTGGTCCGCCGCCGCCGCGGCGATCTGGCCGGCGCCCTGGAGCTGGCACGGCGCAGCCTCGAGCTGACGCGAGCCATCGAGAGCAGGGGACGTCGCGCCGTCTGAGCGCCGCTCGAGTTGCTCGCCGACCTTGAGCCTCTCCACTCCTCCTGGTTGAGCCCCTTTTCCACGCTTTCCCGCGTCCTGACTGTTTCGGCCCGATGGCACTCGCTGTTCCTCTTTGGGCGAAACAGGAGGTATGAAAACCATGGAGATCCGCCGGATCGTTCTCTGTCTCGCTCTGCTCGCCGCGCGATCCGCCGGCGAAGCGGTCGCTGCTCCCGTGGCCTCGAACGCCACCGATGGCAGCATTCAGCTCCCGTTGTCGGTGGCCGCCGCCTCGGCCCTTCCGATCGACGTGCAAACCTTGATCGAAAACCTCTGTGACCCCACCATCCACCAGCAGATCAACAATCTGGCGCAATGCCGCTTGCCAGTTCCGGTGCCGGACGACGGGTCCGGTTCCCACGTCCTGCGGGCCACTCTGCTCCTGCGTCCCGTGCAAGCGCCACTACCCAGCCAATGGCAGGCGACTGCCATGGCTCTCCCGAGCGATCCGGTGGTGTCCCCCTGCGGTCCATGGGACGTCTCGGTCAGCGTCAACGCCACCGATGCGCAGCCGGTCTCTCCGCTGACCCTGACTCCTGCAACGGAGGATCCCGGAAGCGGCCTGTTCGCCAGCGTCCTGGAGATACGAGCGCACCTCCTCCTCGCCAATGAGATTACGGGGGAAACCATGGACTATCCAATGGTGCTCGGGCTCGACATGGCCGGCCCCTGGCGGTTGGCCTCTGCCGACGAGTCGGAGGACCTGCCTCCGGAGAGCAGCAATCTCCTCCTCTTTGCCGACGGAAAGGACCATTGCTCCCCGGTGACGGTTCTCGAAGCTGCGGATGACCTGTGGCCTTTCGTGGCAGGGGACTGCTCGATCTGCATCACGGGGCGCCCTTTGGGCAATCCTTTCAGGTAGCTGTCCTCTCACTCAACCGCAGGACACCCGCTCGGGAGCCATCGTGGCTCTCCGGCGGGAGCCCTGTCCTTCACGCGACAGAAGACCGATGGGGCGATGAAGTTCTTGATCAAGGATCAGTTCGTGAGCTGGGGGCAGCCCTATCAGTTCCAACAGAGCGCGAACAACAAGATCCTCTTCGCCCTTCCGGATCCCACCGTGGCGCCGGCGGATCAGAACTCGATCTATGCCGGCTTCAACCGGGTCATCTATGGGGCGCCCTGGAATGGCCGCGAAGGTTGCGGGCTGCGGACGGCGGTGATCCGGTTCCAGTAGGCTGGTGCCGCGCGGCCGTTCACCTCCCCCGGGTCGAACGGCCGCGCTTCTCTCGTAGAATGACGGGCATGTTCGAGCCCGAACCCTCCAGCGATCCGGACCCCGTCGACGAGGCCGGGGACGAGAGCTTCCCGGCCAGCGATCCTCCCGCTTGGACGCCGCTGCACCCGGGGCCTCCCGCCGACCCGGCCGATCCCGCGGAAAATCCGCCGGACGCGCCCGATCAGTAGAACTCGACGGCTGCTTCGGCGTCCGCGCCTTCCGGGGCACGGGCCACGACCGTCCCCGCCTCACCTTGCACCATCCGGGTGACGTCGGCGAGGGCGCCGATGACGGCGGTCTTGCCGGTGCGCTCGGCGAACTCGATCGCCGCCTCGACCTTGGGGCCCATCGAGCCGCCGGCGAACGAATGGGCGGCGAGGGCTCGCGGGGAGGCGCGGCGGATCGCCCGCTGGTGCGGCGTCCCCCAGTCGAGGTAGACGGCGTCGGCGTCGGTCGCCATCACGAAGACGTCGACTTCGAGCTCGCGGGCGAGCAGGGCGCTCGCGCGGTCCTTGTCGACCACCGCGTCGATCCCCTGCAGGCGGCGCCCCGGCGCGTACATGGTGGGGATGCCGCCGCCGCCGGCGCAGATCACGATGCACCCCTTCTCGAGCAGCCACTTGACCGGCCGGGTCTGGAAGATCCGCTGCGGCAGCGGCGAGGCGACCACCCGCCGGAAGCCGGCGCCGTCCGCCGCCACCGTCCACCCCTTCTCGGCGGCGAGGCGGCGCGCCTCCGCCTCGGTGTAGACGGGGCCGATCGGCTTCGAGGGGTGCTGGAAGGCGGGGTCGTCCGGATCGACCTCGACCATCGAGAGGATGGTGGCGAACGGCTGCTCGAAGGGGAGGAGGTTGCCGAGCTCCTGCTCGATGACGTAGCCGATCATGCCGTCGGTCTGCGCGCCCAGCACGTCGAGCGGATAGGCGTCGGTCTCCTCCAGGGCGGCGCTCTGGAGGGCCAGCAGGCCGACCTGCGGGCCGTTGCCGTGGGTGATCACCAGTTGGTGGTCGCCGGCGAGCGGCGCCAGCGCCTCGGCCGCCCGCCGGATGTTGCGGCGCTGATTCTCCGCCGTCATCGCCTCGCCCCGCCGCAGCAGGGCATTGCCCCCGAGGGCCACCAGAATTCGCATCGGCGGAGTTTACCTCTGTCTACTGGGCGCCCCGCACCGCCCGCTCGAGCGCCTCGGCGTCCCCGGCCTCCATGGCGATCTCCGCCTCCAGGCTCTCGCGGTCGCGGAAGAGGGTGACCACGGCGGCGATGCGGCCGCCGGCGCCCCCGGAACGAAACGCCAGCACGGCGCTCCTCTCCGCGATCGACCCGATGACCTCGATGGCGTCCCACTGGACGGCGTGGCCGACGTAGGAGAGCGAGACGTCGTAGTGCTGGCTCCAGAAGAACGGCGCGTGGTCGAACGGGCGCTTCCCGCCGAGCAGGTTCTCCGCCGCGATCTGCCCCTGGCGCTCGGCCACCACCCAGTGCTCGACCCGGATCGCCTCGCCCGACCAGGGGTCCGGCCAGCGGGCGATGTCCCCCGCCGCGAAGATCCCGGGGGCGCTGGTCTCCAGGAGCTCGTCGACCACCACCCCCTTGTCGACCGTGAGACCGGCCTTCTCCGCCAGCTCGAGGCGCGGGCGGACGCCGACCCCCATCACCACCAGGTCGGCGGGCTCGGCCGAGCCGTCGTCCAGCCGCACCTCGGTCGCGGTGATCGCCGCCGGCTTGCGCCCCAGCCGGAAGGTGACGCCGTGCTCCTCGTGCAGGGAGCGCAGGAAGCCGCCGAGCTCGGGGCCGAGGATGCGGCCGAGCGGCAGCTCGTCGGGGGCCACCACCGTCACCGCGATCTCGCGGGCGCGTAGCGCCGCGGCCGCCTCGAGGCCGATGAAGCTGGCGCCGATCACCACCGCGCGCTTGGCGTCCTTCGCCGCCGCGATCAGCGACCGGCTGTCGGCGAGGCTGCGCAGCAGGTGGACGTGCGGCAGGTCGGCGCCCGGGATGGAGAGCCGGATCGGCTCGGCGCCGGTCGCCAGCAGGAGGGCGCCGTAACTCTCGACGCGGCCGTCGGCGAGGGTCACCGTCTTCGCCCGGGGATCGATCGCCGTCACCCGGTTGCCGAGCGCGAGCTCGATCCGGTGCTCGGCGTAGAGCTCCCTGGGGTGGAGGGGGATCCACTCCTCGGGAGCGCTGCCGGCGAGGTAGTCCTTCGACAGGTTGGGACGGTCGTAGGGGGGCTCGTCCTCGGCGCCGAGCAGGCGCACCGTCCCCCGATAGCCGGCGCGGCGCAGCGCCTCGGCCGCGGCGTTGCCGGCGGCGCCGGCGCCGACGATCAGGATCGGGTCGGGGCCCGGCGCCGAGCGCTCGGGATGGGTCTCGATCTTTTCGCCGACGACGATGCGGTCTCCCGTACGCTCGACCCGGTAGCAGGCGACCGGGTTCAGGGCCGGCGCCCGCACCGCCTCGCCGGTGCGCAGGCTGAAACAGGCGTGGTGCCAGGGACAGCGCACCGTGTCGCCCACCACCACCCCCTCGGCGAGCGGACCGCCGTAGTGGGTGCAGGTGGCGCCGACGGCGAAGACCTCCTCCCCCCGCCGCACGACGAGCACCGGCTCCCCCGCCAGGTGGCCGAGCAGGGAACCGCCGTCCGGCAGATCGGCGAAGGCGATCCCCGCCGCGAGGTCGGGACCCGAAAGTTGTGCCTCTCCTCCGCTCATGTTGCAGCCCTCCTTCAATAGGCCTCCATCCTACCCCGTGCGGCCGCCTTGTCTCCGGGGGGGATTTCCTCTAGGATTCCGCCCCGCCTCATGACCGGTCTTCGTCACGTCCGCCGGAGCCTCCCGCGGACCGCCGACCTCGCCCGCGGAAAGGACGGCTGAAGCCGGTACAACTGTTGCATCCAAGTTCAGGTATTCGAGGGAGCTGCCTTTCGTGCCCTCGGGCCAGCGGGACCCGAATCTTTCCGGGAACTCTTTTCGAGCTCCCCCCTTCTAAGAGGTGGAGAGGTGACTATGCAGAAACTCTTGATCCTTCCCGTCGCAGCTCTCCTGGTCGTCTCGGCGACCGGCTGCGGCAAGATCGAAGCCCGGGCGCAGCTCAAGAAGGGCAACTCCTACTACCAGCAGGAACAGTATTCCAAGGCTCTCAAGTACTACCAGGACGGGTTGAAGCTCGATCCGGACGCCACCTTCGCCTGGCGCTCGCTGGGGCTGTCGGCGCTGGCCCTCTACCGGCCGGGCGACCCGGACCCGAAGAACCAGGGGTACGCGAACACGGCGATCGACGCCTTCCAGAAGTTCCTGATCGAGAACCCGAACGACACCAAGATCGCCGACTACCTCCTGGCGACCTACGTCAACGCTGAGAAGTACGACGACGCGCTCAAGTACGTCGACCAGCGGGGGCAGCAGCACCCCGAGGAGGTCGCCAAGCTGGCCCAGGCGCGGTTCAACATCCTGACCAAGGCGAACCGGCTCGACGAGGCGCTCGCCGAGGTGCAGAAGCTGCCCGCCGCCGACCGCCCGGCCGCCCTCTACTCGATCGGCACCACGGCCTGGCAGAAGGTCTACCAGGACAAGGGGACGATGAAGATCGAGGAGCGCACCAAGCTGATCGACATGGGTCTCGCCACCGAGAAGCAGGCGATGGACCTCAAGCCCGACTACAGCGACGCGATGTTCTACTACGGTCTCCTCTTCCGCGAGAAGGCGAAGATCGAGATGGACGGCGCCAAGCGCCTGGAGTACGAGAAGGCCGCCAACGAGTGGGCGACCAAGGGGAACGATTTGCGCAAGAAGCAGGCGGCGCAAGCGGCAAAGCAGCCGGCGCCGACACCGGCCAAGTCTTGAGCCGACAGGTGAACCATGTTTGAGAATTCGCTGATCGATCTGGACAAGAAAACGAAGCGCGGGTTGCGCTGGTGGGTCATTCCCATCGCCATCCTCATCCATGTGATCGCCGGGGGCGCGATGCTGTTCGCGCAGTACTGGAACGTCCCCGAGGTGCCGGAGCCGCCGATCAACGTGGTGTTCGTCAACGCCGCGCCGCCGCCGCCGCCGCCCCCCCCGCCGGCGCCGCCACCGGCCCCGGCCACCCCGAAGGTGGTCCCCAAGGAGACGGTGCAGGTGACGCCGAAGGAGATCGTGCAGCCGGTGCGGGTGCCGGAGAAGGTTCCCGAGCCGTCCAACACCCCTGAGGATGCCGGCGTGGTCGGCGGGGTCGTCGGCGGCGTGCCGGGCGGCGTGGTCGGCGGAGTCGTCGGCGGGGTCGTCGGCGGCCAGGTGGGCGGTGTGGTGGGCGGCCAGTCGGACGACGCTCCGCTGCGCGTCGGCGGCGCCGTCACCCGGCCGGAGGCGATCTCCCAGCCGCGGCCGATCTACACCGAGCTCGCCCGCCGCGCCCGCGTCACCGGCACGGTGATCGTCGAGGCGATCATCGACCAGCAGGGGAACGTCACCAACGCGCGGGTGCTCAAGGGGCTGCCGATGGGCCTCGACAAAGCCGCCATCGACGCGGTGCAGAGGTGGAAGTTCAAGCCCGCCACGCTCGAGGGGCGGCCGGTGAAGGTCTACTACGTACTGACGGTAAACTTCCAGGTGCAGTGAGCGCCTAGGCTTTCAGAAAAAAGGAGACGCGCATGGATCTGAATCCTCTTGTCCTATGGTCGCAGATGACCATCCTCAACAAGGGTGTCATCGTCATTCTCATCTGCCTGTCGGTCTGGTCGCTCTACGTCTGCGTCGAGCGCCTGATCGTCTTCCGCAAGGCGCGCAGGCAGTCGCTGCTGTTCGCCCGCCAGGCGACCGAGCACCTCAAGAACGACCGCCCCCAGGCGGCGATCGACGCCGCCATGAAGTACCCCCAGAGCCACCTGGCCCGCGTCGTCTCGGCCGGCCTCCAGGCGTTCCAGTTCGAGAGCCAGACCAGCCCGCTCTCCGAGGTCGAGGTCGTCGAGGCCGCCACCCGCGCCGTCGAGCGCGCCACGCTGCTGACCACCTCCGACATGAAGCGCGGCATCGGCTCGCTGGCGACGATCGCCACCATCACCCCCTTCATCGGCCTGTTCGGCACCGTGATCGGCATCATCAACGCCTTCCACGGCATGGCCCTCACCGGCTCGGGCGGCATCGGCGCGGTGTCGGCCGGTATCGCCGAGGCGCTCGTCGCGACCGCCTTCGGCCTCGGCGTCGCCATCCCGGCGGCCTGGATGTTCAACTACTTCACCAACGTCCTCGAGCGCCTGCAGATCGAGATGTCGAACTCCTCCTCCGAGCTGATCGACTTCTTCATGAAGCGGCAGAGGAGCAAGCATGCGGCCTAGTCACCGCAAGCTCAACCTCGTCAAGGAGGTCCGGGGCGACATCAACGTCACCCCCCTCGTCGACGTGTGTCTGGTGCTGCTGATCATCTTCATGGTGGTCACCCCGATGTTGCAGCAGGGGGCGGGGATCAACCTGGCCGAGACGCCGAACCCCGAGAAGATCCCGGAGAACTCGAAGCAGCTGATGCTCGGGGTCCGCCAGGACGGCTCGGTCTTCGTCGGCCAGAACTGGGTGCCGAAGGATAACCTGAAGGCCACGCTCACCGAGGTCCACACCTCGACCCCGGACAAGGACGTGGTGATCAAGGCCGACCGGCGCCTCAAGTACAAGGACGTGCGCTCCCTGATGCAGCTGGTCAACGAGGTCGGCTTCAGCCACGTGGGTCTCATCACCGAGCAGAAGAAGACCGGCGCCACCACTTAAGGCGGCCGGCCTGGAGGATTCAAGTCATGGCAATGAACATGGGCAATGCGGGGAGCATCCGCAGCGAGATCAACATCACGCCGCTGGTCGACGTGGTGCTGGTGCTGCTGATCATCTTCATGGTCACGGTTCCGCTGCTGCAGCGGGGCTACGCCGCGCAGGTGCCGCCGAAGGTCGAGTCCGCGGCGCCGACGCCGAACCAGGACCAGATCATCGTGCGGATGGACGCCTCGGGACAGACGTTCATCAACAAGACGCCCGTGCCGTACGAGAGCTTCGCCGGCGCCCTCAAGACGGCGATGACGGGGCGGAGCCAGAAGGTGGTGTTCTTCGCCGCCGACGGCGAGCTCCCGTACGAGAAGGTCGTCAACTTCATGGACCTGGTGCGCAACAACGGCGCCGAGAACCTGGGGATCGTCTTCGACGACCTCAGGGCCGGCCCCGCCGGCACTCCCTAGCCCCCGGCCCGACCGACACCCGACCGACAGACGTCCGCGCGTCTCCTTCCCCCTCCCCCGGATCGATCCACGGGGCGAGGGGGATTCTGTTTTTGGGGCGCTCTTTTCGGCGGGCTTTCAGGGGCCGCCGCGCAGGGAGTGGCGGATGCGGCCGAGCCACTGGTTGATCGGGTGGGCGCGGTCGAGGAAGCGGAGCACCGGCTGGCTGCGGATCCCCATCTCCTTGTAGAGCGCCAGCAGCTGGAGGTTGTTGCGGTCGATCTTCAGGCCGCCGCGCACCGCCTGCACGGCCCGCTTGCGGTCGTTGGCCAGCAGGCAGGTGCGGGCCAGGTTGAGGTAGTTCTCGGCCTGATAGAACTCCACCTCGATCGAGTGCCGGCAGAGCTTCAACCCTTCGCGGATCCGGCGGTCGCGCAGGGCGATCCCGTACCCGAGGTAGGAGTAGAAGAGCCCGGGGAGCCCCCCCGAGGCCTCCTCCTTCTCCGCCACCTGGCCCAGGAAGCGGAGACCGGCGTTCCAATCCCCCCGCCGGCAGCTCTCGATGCCGCTCCTCAGAGTGTCGGCGACCTCGGCGCTCACGGCCATACGCGTAGACCTCCCGGCAGGAGTGCCAGATTCATGTCGGCTGAGACCATAGCAGAATGTATATAAAAGCACCTTCGGGTTTCAAGAGCGGCGAAGGCTCGAGCCGGCATGCTATTCTTTCCCTCCCATTCGGCAAAGAAGGAACCGCGGCGCATGACCGATCCGCAGAGCCCGTCGACGAACCCCGAGGTCCAGGAGCTGAGCGACCTGGCGCGGCGTTTCAGCGACACCGCCCGCTATGAAGAGGCGGCCGACCTCCTGCTGCTGGCCCTCCGGCTGGAGCCCAAGAACCTCAGCGTCAAGCTCGGCCTCGCCGAGGTCCGCAAGCTCCAGCAGCAGTTCAAGGGGACGAGCTCGCGCAGCCTGCGCGACATCCTGCGCGAGGGGTTCCGGCGCAACGCCATCGACGCCTCCCACTTCCTCGGCCTCGCCCACCTCTACGCCGAGAAGGGGGAGAACGCCCGCGCCTTCGAGTGCATCGAGGTGGCCAAGGCCAAGGACCTGGCGAACCCGGCCAATCACAAGCTGCACGGCCGCCTCCTCTTCCGCCGCCGCGACTTCGACGGCGCCGCCGAGGAGTTCGGCCGCGCGCTGCGCTACAACCCCTTCGACCGCGAGACCGCCGAGAGCCTGGGGCGCGTCGAGTACGAGCGCAAGCAGTTCGAGGTCAGCCTGGGGTTGACCGTGCACGCCTTCCTGCTGCTCAACGACGGCGACGAGGAGGGGGTGCGGCGGCTGCGCCGGCGCATCCAGACCCTGAAGCAGATCCTGGGCTGGGGGAACCGCGAGCTCTCGCAGCTCTTCCGCGAGCGCCAGGACGTGCTGCACACCGCCTTCGACCGGCTGGAGTGGCACCGCGAGCGCTTCCTCGAGCAGGGGGGGCTGCCGGGGGCCAACATCCCGCTGGCGACGCCCCCCCCAAGCGGAGCAACGGCGGCGGCCAGCTCGAGATGGCGTCGCGCCTGCGGCGGATCAAGCCGCTCGCCCACTTCTCGGACGAGCAGATCTTCCGCATCACCCAGGCGGTGCACGAGGAGGTCCACGACATCGGCAGCCTGGTCTTCGGCCAGCGCACCAGCGGGCGGGACCTCTACATGCTCGAGCGCGGGGAGGTCACCGTCCAGCGCACCACCTCCTACGGCACCTTCGCGCTGGGGGTCGTCGAGCCCGGCGACTTCCTGGGCGAGGCGGCGTTCATCACCGGCCAGGAGCGCACCTCGGACGCCCTCGCCGCCACCGCCAGCCAGGTCTTCCGCTTCGACGCCGGGCAGCTCGACGCGATGCTCGAGAGCTCTCCCGAGCTCGGGGTGCAGATCTACTGGACGCTCTGGCACAGCCTGGCCCGCAAGCTGCGGGCGACCAACGACCAGCTCAAGTCGTTCTTCTCCGCCGAGTCGATGCCGGAGAACTTCCTGCGCCTGCGCAAGCAGGCGGCCGGGGTGCCGGGGAACGTGCGGGTGGAGCCCTCGGACAAGATCCGCCTCTTCCGCGAGCAGGGGATCTCCCGCCGCGAGCTGATCACCCTCGCCACCTTCTCCCGCGAGAAGCGCTTCTCGGCCGGCGCCTCGCTCTTCCAGGAGGGGGACGAGGGGGCCGAGATGTACATCATCCTCGAGGGTCGCGCGATGATCTCGAAGTACATCCCCGGCGCCGGCGAGGAGGCGCTCGCCATCCTCGAGCGCGGCGACTTCTTCGGCGAGATGTCGCTGATCGACGGCGAGCCGCGCTCGGCCGACGCCCGCGCCCACGACGGCCCGCTCACCGTGCTGGCGCTCGACCAGGGGACGGTGCGCGAGGTCCTCGCCATGGACCCCCACGCCGCCCTCGAGTTCCTCCAGCTCCTCTGCCGCCTGGTCGCCAACCGCCTGCGCGAGATCGACGAGAAGGTGATCGGCTGGCGGATCATGTCCGGGGAGCGGAACGAAGGGTTCTCGGCGTAGCCCCTACTCATACCTCAGCGCCGCAGAAGGATTCCACCCGCGCCGCGCGCCAGGCCGGGATGGAGCAGGCGGCGAGGGTCACCACCAGGGCGAACCCCACCACGGCGAGCAGGTCGCGCGGCACGACGCGGAACGGCACCGAGTCGATGAAGTAGATCGCCGCCACCTCGGGATCGAAGCGGATCAGCCGGAAGGTGGTGAGCACCCAGCAGGCGCCTGAGCCGACGAGCACCCCGAGCAGGGTGCCGAAGGCGCCGAGGAAGCCGCTGTAGACCAGGAAGACGCTGCGCAGCAGGGCCGGCCGGAGCCCGAGCGCGCCCAGCAGGCCGATGTCGCGCATCCGCTCGCGCACCAGCACCACCAGGGTCGAGGCGATGTTGAAGGTGGAGACCGCCACGATCAGCCCGAGGACGAAGAAGAGGACCACCTGCTGGAGCTGGAGGGCGGTGAACAGCTCGCGGTTCATCTGCCGCCAGTCGGTCACCGCGTAGTCCGGCTGCAGGATGCGGGTGGCGGCGGCGGCGACGCGCGGCGCCTCCTCGGGGTTCGCGACGGTGAACTCCAGCAGGTCGATCGCCGTCTTCCCCCCCATCAGGCGCTCGACCAGCGCGCGGTCCATCAGCACCCAGCTGCGGTCGAACTCGGCGAAGCCGGTCGCGAAGGTGCCGGAGACCCGCACGCTCTGGTAGTGGAAGCGCGGCCGCCCCTCCTCGAAGCCGAGGGCGACCAGGCGCAGCAGGTCGCCGGGCCGGGCGTGCAGGCGGTCGGCGAGGTCCTTGCCGAGGACGGTGGAGGGGATGCCGTCGGCGGTCGGCCGCAGCTGCTCGGGGGTCGCCGTGAGCTGGCCGCCGCCGGCGTCGACGCCGCGCAGCACCACCTCGAGCCCCTGCGGCACCCCGGCGCTGCCGAGCGACCCCTGCCCGTAGGCCACCAGGCCGATCCGCCGCACCCCGGGGATGGCGAGCAGCCGCGCCTGGCGGGCGGGCGGAGCAGCCCCGTCTCGGCGCTGCCGGGGTAGGCGATCACCGCGGCGTTGCCGCGCACCAGCTTCCCCTGGAGGTCCTCGCGGTAGCCGGTCATCAGCGCCATGGCGATGATCATCGCCGTCACCCCGAGCCCGGTCGACAGGAGAGCCGCCCGCGCCGTGCCGTCGAGCAGCCGGCTGTGCCGCCCGCGCAGGAACCGCCAGGCGATCACCCAGGGAGGGGGCCCGCGAGGGAAGGATCGGCGGCGGCGCGCAAGCGGCCTCCGGCTATCGCTGGCCCCGCTGAGTGGTGGCGGCGAGGAAGCGGTCGAACAGGTACGAGGCGTCGTGCGGGCCGGGGGCGGCCTCCGGGTGGTACTGCACCGACCAGCACCGGCTTGCGGTCACCGCGAACCCTTCCACCGTGCCGTCGTTGAGGTTGACCTCGGTCACCTCGCAGGAGGCGGGGAGCGACTCGGGATCGACGGCGAAGCCGTGGTTCTGGCTGGTGATCGCGACCCGGCCGCTCACCCGGTCGTGCACCGGCTGGTTGCCGCCGTGATGGCCGAACTGAGCTTGAAGGTCCGCCCGCCGAGC
>CAVWOZ010000035.1:0-92980 GCA_963756595.1 uncultured Acidobacteriota bacterium | reverse complement strand
GGGCATAAGCCTCAGGCGGAGAGAAAATCGACGAAGCCGGAGCCCGGATCGACGGGCCGCTCCTGCCAACGTCGCAAGGCGTGCGCGATCCGCTCCGGGAGATGGTTGGGCAGGCTGCGGGGAACGATGAGGACGCCGGGGTGGGATTTACCCGTCTGGAAAAACAGGATCGTCAGCCGGATGAAGTCGTCGCGGTTGCGGGTAATGAAGACCCGCTGTTGGGACGTTGAGAACCGAAGCTGATCTTCGTCCTCGAAGCCACGGCGGTCGATCTCGTGGACGGAGAGCACGTCCACGCCGAGCCCGCGCGCAATCTCAGCTACCGCGGGATTGACATCCTCGTCGAGCAGGAACCGCATGCGCAGCTATGCGCTGCGAGGCCGCGCAAAGGGGAGCTCTCGCCGTACCCTCTCGGGAGTCCATTGCGCTTCCCGCTCCAGACGGGTTTCGATCTCCGAAGGGTAGACCTCGTAGTATCCGAGCGCGGCTCGCAACTGGGGCTCGGTCAGCCACTGATAGCTCTGGCGCAGAGCCTCGAAGGTCTTTCCCTCAGCTTTCCAGGTGGCGATGATCTCCCAGACGTCCAGGCCAGTCCCCGCGACCACGGCCCGGCGGCCTGCGGGGCCATCGACGAAGACGATTCCCGGAGCCCGACGCATCCGGAGCCCTTCTTCCAGCAACTCCGCCGTCATCGCCGACCAGGACTTGCCCCGAGTCACGGATTCCTGTGTGATGGCCCGGTCGAGCTCGTCCGGGATTCGGATCCCTTTTGCCTTCGTCGTCATGCCTGCTCCAGAGTTGTGCACACTGTGCACATCATGGATCAGAGGGGGATTGAAGACAAGGGCCCATCCCCTTGGCCGGCCGGAATTGCAAGTCTCCTGCGTGCGGCCCCTGGCTTACTCCGTCTCCTTGCCGTTGCGCGTGCCGACGGTGAGGGGAACCTCGCGGATCTGCCCCGCCCGCAGGAGGCTCAGGGTCACCTCCTTGCCGACCCCCTCCTCGTCGAGCAGCGGCAGCAACTCGCCCGGATGGCGCAGCGGCGTCCCGGCGAAGGCGAGGAGGACGTCGCCCAGCACCAGGCCGGCCTGGTCCGCCGGGCTGCTGGGCTGGACAGAGAGGATCAGCAGGGCGCTCGGCTGTCCCAGCCGCTCGGCGAGCTCGGCCGGCAGGCGGGCGGGCTGGGTGCCGATCCCGAGGTAGCCGCGGCGCACCTGGCCATGGGCGAGGAGGGCCTCGGCGACCCGCCGCACCGTCGCGGTGGGGATGAGGCTGACGGTGGCCCGGTAGATGCCGGCCGTGTTGACGCCGAGCACCCGCCCCCGCATGTCGACCAGGGCGCTGCCGGAGAAGCCGGTGTGGATGCCGAGGTCGGTGCGGACCTCGGAGTCGATCCGGCCGCCGAGCGGCGTGCGCCAAGCCTCGCCGACGCCGCCGACGAGCCCCAGCTCGGCGCGGATCTTGGTCCCTGGCCGGCTGAGCGACATCACCAGATGGCCGGCCTTCACCTCGCCGGCATCCCCCCACTCGGGCGCTGCGGGGGTTTCCCCGGCGACGCGCAGCACGGCGAGATCGGTCGAGGGGTCGCGGCCGGCGACAGAGGCGGTGGCGGTGGTGCCGTCTGGAAAGCCGACCCCGATCTCCTCCTCCCACTCGAGGACGTGATGGGTGGTCACCACCACGCCGGGGGACCAGATCACGCCGCTCGACGGCCGCCGCCGGCGACCGTTGATGCGCACCACGCCGGCCGCCGCCTTGTCGACGACTCCGGCGAGACTCTCGGAAAACTGCCAGGCAAAATCGTTCATCGCGTCTCCTTCTGCATGAGACGCGAGGATAGGCCTCGGCGGGAAGGGGCGCATCGCCCGAAGGGATGGGAGGGAGCTAGACCTTTGGCCAGGGAGGTCCCGGCTCTGGACTAGGTTGGCGATTCTCGTTGGCCCGCGCAGCCGACTGGCAGCGAGCGAAGCGAGCGGAGCCCGAAGGAGGCGAGCAGGGCCAACGAGGGCGACTACCTAGAGCGCGACCAGACCCAGCCGGACGGCCTGGACCATCGCCTCGCCGCGGCTCTGGACGCCGAACTTGCCGAGGATGGCGTTGACGTGGAACTTGACGGTGTGGTCGCTGATGCCGAGCCGCTGTGCGATCAGCTTGTTGGCGAGCCCCTGGGAGAGGAGCTGGAGGACCTCGCTCTCGCGGGGAGTGAGGTTCTCGGTGAGCTCCTGGGCGACGGGTGGGGCGTCGCGAAGCAGGGCGGTGGCGAAAGAGCCGTCGAGGACCACCAGCCCCTGGACGGCGGCGCGGATGGCGGCGGCGAGGCGGTCGCCGTCGACGTCGCGGGGGAGCGCCGCGCGGGCGCCGGCGGCCAGCGCCTCGCGGGCGTCGAGCTCGTCGGCCACGATCGCCACCACCGGCGGCGCCGCGACGGTGAGGGTGCGCAGACGTTCGAGCCCCGGGCGATACCCGAGCCCGAGATCCCAGACGGCGGCCTCCGGCCTTTCCCCGTCGCCGGCCGCGACGGGTTCGGCCCAGTCGTCGTCGACCCGGACCTGAGCGACGACCGTCAGCCCCTCGCTCTCGCCGAGCAGGAGCGCGATCCCGCTCCGCGCCAGCGGATCGTCGCTCACCACCACCACGCGCAGCTCCTCCATTTCCTTCGTCATCCGGAGGACAGGATACGGTAGAGTTAAGGGGCTATGAACCTGGAACCCTCCGGACGTCCCGTCCAACAGATTCTCGACGACGCCCTGGCCGGCCGCCGCATCTCGGCCGGGGATGCCCATACCCTGCTGCTCGACGGCGACCTGCTGGAGCTCGGAATGGCCGCCCACGAGGTGCGTAACCGCTTCAACGACCCCGCGGTGGCCACCTACAACGTCGACCGCAACATCAACTACACCAACATCTGCGTCTACAAGTGCCGCTTCTGCGCCTTCTACCGGCAGCCCGGCGACCCCGAGGGGTACCTGCTGCCGTTCGAGGAGATCGGCCGCAAGGTCGAGGAGACGCTGGCCCTGAACGGCACCGGCATCCTCATGCAGGGGGGAGTGCACCCCGACCTGCCGCTCTCCTTCTACGAGGACCTGCTCCGCTACCTGCGGTCGAACTATCCGGCCTGCCATCTGCACGCCTTCTCGCCGCCCGAGGTCAAGTTCATCGCCCGCAAGGAGCGGATGAGCTTCTACGACGTGATCGCCCGGCTCAAGGCGGCGGGGCTGATGTCGATCCCCGGCGGCGGCGCCGAGATCCTCTCGGACGTCACCCGCAAGGAGGTGCTGGCCTACCCGAAGTGCTCGGCGGAGGAGTGGATCGACGTCATGCGCCAGGCGCACCGCAACGGCCTGCGCACCTCGGCGACCATGATGTACGGTATGGGCGAGCCGATCGCCGCCCGCGTCGAGCACTTCCAGCGGGTGCGCGACCTCCAGGACGAGACGGGCGGCTTCACCGCCTTCATCTCCTGGACCTTCCAGCACGACCACACCGACATGCCGGACGTCCCCGAGACCTACGCCGAGGAGTACCTGCGGACGCTCGCCGTGTCGCGCCTCTTCCTCGACAACATCGTCCACTTCCAGACCAGCTGGGTCACCCAGGGGAAGAAGATCGGCCAGGCCTCGCTCGCCTTCGGGGCGGACGACATGGGGTCGATCATGATCGAGGAGAACGTGGTGGCCTCGGCCGGCACCGCCTACCGGATGAGCCAGGACGAGATGGAGCACCTGATCTCGGCCGCCGGCTACGTCCCGCGCCAGCGCACCAACCTCTACGAGCGCCTGGTCACCCGCGAGGAGACGGCCGGGATGGCGCAGAAGTACCGCCACTCGCTGACCGCCGCCAACCGCGACCTCGTCTCCTCTTCGGCGGCTTCTCCGGTCCTGCTGCCGGTGCTCACTTAGCGACCGGCAGTCGTCTTCCCCCGCCGGCCGGCGGCTGGAGCGCCCGGCGCGCGGGGGCGTCCCGGGGGAGGCCGGTGCAGTCGATCACCCGCAGGAAGCGCGGGTCGCCGTGCAGGGAATCGAACGCCGGCTCGACGGCGAGGTAGTTGAACAGCTTCACCTCGCCTCCCCGCCGGCACTCCTCCTCCAGCGTGTCGAGCGCCTCGGCGGTCCGCCCGGCCACGGCGTCGGCCCGGGCGATGTCGAAGGAGGAGAAGCCGTCGTCGGCGCGGGCTCTCTCCACCATCCGCCGCGGCTCCCCGTCCCAGAACTCCCGCAGGGAATGGAGCCCCGCCGCGACGGACCCCAGCCCTTCCTCCTGCAGGGAGTCCTGCGCCGCCTTCAGGGCCGCGGGCTCGTTCCCCTGCTTCCAGGAGCCGTAGAGCAGCACGTAGTTCGACCAGGCCCAGCCGTATTCCGCGATCCGGGGGAGCGGCCCGCGGGTGATCTCCAGCAGCTTGAGGGTGCTCCGCGCCTGCCGGACCGCGTCGTCGTAGCGGCGGGCCAGATAGAGGAACCAGGCGAGGTCGGAGTTGACCAGCATGGACGCGGGGTCGAGCTCGCGAGCCCGCTCGATGCCGGCCAGGGCCTCCTCGTGCCGTCCCAGCGCCGCCAGGTAGGTGGCGTAGGCGTAGTGGGCGTCGGCGTTGCCGGGGGCCAGCGCCACGGCCTGACGGTAGGCCGCACCGGCGTGCTCCCAGTCGATGCGATACCAGAAATTGACGTCCCCCAGCGCCAGTTGAGCTTCGACGAGGCGGGGATCGAGCTCGGAGGACAGGGTGGCCTCGGCCAGCGCGGCGTCGCGGTCCTTGCCCGCCGGGTCCCGCCGCGCCGCCCGGGCCCGGGCCAGCTGGGCGTGAGCGGCCGCCAGGCGGGGGGCGAGGAGGACCGCCTTCTCCAGGCTCTGCACCGCCTCGTCGAAATGGCGCTGGCGCAGGAGGTAGCTCCCCCGCAGATAGGCCTCATAAGCTTCCCCGGAGGGGCGCGGCGTGGAGGCCGCCGGCACCGTCGGGGCCGGAGCCCGCAATCCCAGCGCCTCCGCCACCCCATTGGACAGCTGCGCGTAGAGCAGGGGGGCGTCGGCCAGCCCCTGCTCGAAGCTCTGGTGCCAGAGCTCCCTGCCCCCGGAGTTCGCCAGGTGGACGGAGACGCGGAGGCGTCCGCCGGAAGTTTCGACCTTGCCGGTCAACAGGTGGGTGGCGGCCAGCTCGCTCCCGGCCGCCAGCGGATCCTTGCGAGCCCCCTGATAGACCAGGGCGGAGGTGGGGGCGATCACCGCGAGATCGCGCGGGAAGTCTCTCGCCAGCTCGGCGGTGAGCGCCTCGGTGACGCCGCCGCAGACCTGCCGGTCGGCGGCCTGCCGGCTGCCGCAGGTCAGGGGGAGGACGGCGAGCCGCGGATGGCCCCGGGCGAACGGCTGGGCGGACGACTGGACGAACCGGCTGGCGACCAGGAGGACCAGCATCACGGAGGCCACGAGCAGGAAGGCGCTCCCCGCCATCCAGGTCCACCGTCCGGACGCCGGCGCCGGAGCCGCGGCCGGCGCGGGGATCGGGAAGGTCCCGATCGGCGCCGGCGCGGGCAGCGCGGCCTCCCCGGTCGCCGGCGGGGCCGCCTCCGAGCGCACCGGGCGCAGGAAGCGGTAGCCCCGGCGCGGGATGGTCTCGATGTAGCGCGGGGAGGTGGCGGAGTCCCCCAGCGCCCGGCGAATCTGCTTGATGCAGAAGTTGAGGCTGGCGTCGAAGTCGACGAACGCCTCCCCCCAGACGAGTTGGCGGATCTCCTCGCGCGTGACGAGCTCGCCCGGGCGCCCGGCGAGCGCCTCGAGGACCTTGGCCGGCTGCGGCTGCAGCGAGACCGGCGCGCCGCCCCGGAACAGCTCGCCGCTGCCGGGATGGAATGCGAACTCGTCGAAGAGGAGACGCTGGGGCTCGGTCATGGCTTCTATACGTTGAACGCCCTTCGCGGTTTATGCGTTCCCAGCATTCTCAGCGAGCGCTCAGCTTCCGCTCATGGTGGCGGACGGCGCGCGCCCCTACCGTAGGAGGTGTCACTACGGAGGTCCGCATTTCATGAGCGAAACCATCGAGCCCGCCATCGACAACACCTCCTGGAGCCATCCGGGCATGAGCATCGACTGGCTCTTCCGCAGCCCCGCCTTCGGGATCACCCGCTGGGACTGCGCCGCCACCGGCCAACGGTCGCTCTCGGGCGAGCGCGTCCAGGAATGGCACGTCGTCAGCTTTGTCCACTCGGGCACCTTCGTCCTGCACTCCGCGGGGCGCTCGGAGCTGATCGACCCCACGGCGGTGCTGCTCTACAACCCGCAGGCTCCCTACCGGTCCTCGCATCCCTTCGGCTGCTGCGACCACGGCAGCGCGATCGTGGTCCGCCGCGAGGCCCTCCTCGACGTCATGCGCCACCAGGATCCGGCCTCCGAGGAGCGCCGCGACGCCCTGTTCACCACCTCGCACGTCCGCGGCCTCTCCCGGGTCTGGATGCGCCAGCGCCTGCTGGTCGAGCGCCTGCGGGGAGCGGTGCCTCCCGATCCGCTGGCCTTTGAGGCGTCCGTCCTCGAGCTGCTGGGGGAGATCGTCAGCGAGCACTCGCGCCTGCGCGGCCTGCCGCCCCCCCCGGCCGAAAGCCTGCGGGCGCGCCGGCGCTACGTGGAGGACGCCAAGGCCCTCCTCCAGGAACGCTTCCGCGAGAAGTTGCACCTGGACGACATCGCCCGCGCCCTCTATGTCTCGACCTTCCATCTCTGCCGCCTGTTCAAGGAGGAGACCGGGATGCCGATCCACCACTACCTGACCCGCCTCCGCCTGCGCGAGGCGGTCGAGCCGGTCCTGCAGGGAAAAGCCGATCTCGGCGGCCTGGCCCTGGATCTCGGCTTCTCGAGCCACAGCCATTTCACCGCGGCCTTCCGCAAGGAGTTCGGGATCCCTCCCCGGGAGGTGAGGAAGGCGGGGAAGCAGCGGCTGCCCCTCCCCTGACGTCGGTCGCCGCCCCCTCACTCCCAGGGGATGTCGGGCATGCGCAGCCGCTCGACCTCGCGGCCGTCCGCGAGCACGGTCTGCTGGAGGATCTCCTCGACGTCCTCCGGCGTCACCTGGCGGTACCAGAGATTGAACGGCCAGACGGCGACGGTGATCCCCTGGCTGCAATGCTTGAGGCAGCCGGTACGGGTCACCATCACGCGGTCGCGGATGCCGAGCTCCTTCACCCGGTCCTTGAAGCGGTGGTAGACGGCGAGCGAGCCCCGCGGGGCGCAGCTCGGCTTCTTGTTCCCCTCACGCTCGTTGAGGCAGACCAGGATCTGGATCTGGGGGTTCGCCATGCGGAGGATGATAGCGGCTTACGAACCCGGACGACGAACGCGGATATGATGCCCGGGTTCCCGGAGGAGCTCCAAGTTTGGCTCGATCGTTCGCCCTCGTCCTGCTGGCGCTCGCGGCGCTGGCCTCGCTCGCCGCCTTCGGGCTCGACGCCGCTCCGGCGCCCTGGCTGGCGACGTTCGCCGGCGCCACCTTTCCCGTGGCGCTGATCGCGCTGGGCGGAATCCGCCAGGGGCGCCTCGGCGCGCTGGCCCTCCCCCTCGCCCTCCTCTGGCTCCTCCTCGCCGGCGGGCTCGGCGCCGTCCTCGCCCTGCCGCACGGCGGTCCGGACGTCGCGGTCGCCGGCGGCCTGCCGCTCGCCACCGCATTGATGATCTTCGTCCTCGTCCCCGTCCCCCTCCTCGGGCTGGGCTGGCTCTTCGCCGCGCGCTTCGACCGCCACGGGGTGAGCGAGGAGGATCTCGACCGCATGCGGCGCCTCCGCCGCTCCCGCTCCGGGGACGAGTGACATGCCCCACGCCCCTCTCTTCGGCCGGCCGCTGATCGTCGTCGCGGTCCTGCTCTACTTCCTGGCCTGCCTCGGCCTCGGGGTGTGGGCGCTGCGCCGGACGCGGAGCGCCCGCGACTTCTGGGTGGCGCGCCAGGGGCTCGGGGTGGTGGTGACCGGCCTCGCCACCATGGCGGCGGCATTCAGCGGCTTCGTCTTCCTGGGCGGCCCGGGGCTGACCTACCGCATCGGCCTCTCGTCGCTGTTCATCAACCTGTCGATCGGCTTCACTCCGACGCTGCTCGCCTGGACGCTCGCCAAGCGGCTGCGCCTGCTCGCCGAGGTGCGGGAGGTCTACACCATCCCCGACGCCGTGCTGGCCCGCTACGGCAGCCGGTGGGCCTCGGGGGCGGCGGCCGTCGCCGTCCTGGTCGGCACGGTCGGCTATCTCGGCACCCAGCTCCTGGCGCTGGGGACGCTCACCCGTGCGGTGTTCGGGCTCAGCCTGCCGCTGGGAGTCGGGATCGGCCTCGCCGTCCTCCTCTTCTACGGCGTCGCCGGCGGCATGATGGCCGGCGTCTACACCGACGTCTTCCAGGGCTCCCTGATGGTGCTGGCGGCGGTCGCGGTGTTCGCCTGTGCGATGTCGGCCGGGGGGGGCTTCGGGCACGTGGTGGCGAGCATCGCGGCCTCGCCGCGCTTCGGGCGTTCGTTCCTCGTGCCGCTCGGGGGAGCCCCGGCGCTGACCGCGCTGGGATTCTTCTTCGTCTTCGGGATCGGCGTGCTGGGGCAGCCGCACATGCTCAACAAGTTCTACATGATCCACGACCCCCGGCGCCTGAAGTGGCTGCCGCTGGTGCTCGGCGGCTCGCAGACCCTCTGCCTGCTGATCTGGCTGGGGATCGGCCTCGCGGTGCCGGCGCTGGTGGCGCAGGGGAAGCTCGCACCGCTCGCCCATCCCGACGACGCCTCCCCCTCCTTCCTCCTCGGTTTCACCCCGGAGCCGCTGGCGGGGCTCGCGGTGGCGGCGATCCTGGCGGCGATCATGTCGACCGCCGACTCGTTCATGAACCTCGGCGCCGCGGTGCTGGTGCGCGATCTCCCCCGCGCCCTCGGGCGCCGGGTCGACGACGAGCTGTTCTGGGGGCGGCTCGCGACGGTCGGCGTCACCCTGGCGGCGGCGGCGCTGGCGCTCGGCTACAACGACCTCATCGCCCTCCTCGGCACCTTCTCCTTCGGCACCTTCGGCGCCGCGCTGGCGCCGGCGCTCGCGGTGGGGCTGAACTGGAAGCGGGTGACGGCGGCGGCGGCCACGGCCTCGATCGCGACCGGCACGGCGCTCAGCGTCGGCCTCGAATTCCTCGCCCGGCAGACCTTCTTCCCCGCGCTCCCGAAGCCGCCGCTGCCGAAGGGGGCGCTCCCCGCGGCGGTGGCGCTCGCCGCCTCGTTCGCAGTGCTCCTGGCGGTGACGGCGTGGACGGGACGGCGGCAGCCGGCGCTCCCGGAGGACATCTCGGCGGTGATGGAGGCCTGATGATGGCGACCACGACGGCGACGACCGGGCCCGGCAGCCTCCGCTTCCTGCTCAACCCCGCCTCGGGGCGCGGCACGGGGAGAGCGCATCTCGACCGCATCCGCGTGCTCGCCTCGAAGCTGGGCGCCGGGCTCTGCGTCTCGCGCAAGGTCGGAGATCTCGCCGAGCAGGCCCGCCGCGCCGCCGACGACGGGGTCGAGCGCCTGCTGGTGGCCGGCGGGGACGGCACGATGCACCATGCCATCCAGGGGCTCGCCGGTACCGCCTGCGCGCTCGGGGTGATCCCGCTCGGCAGCGGCAACGACCTCGCGGGGACCCTCGGCATCCCGCCCGATCTGGAGGTGGCGGTGGAGCGCGCCGTCCGCGGCGAGATCCGGCGGATCGACCTCGCCCGGGTGGGGGAGACCTTCTGCGTCAGCTACGCCGGGGTCGGCTTCGACTCCGAGGTCACCCGCTACGCCAACGAGACGAAGGTCCTGCGCGGGCCGCTGATCTATTTCTACGCCGTCCTCCACACCCTGATCACCTTCACGCCGCCGCGCATGCGGGTGGTCCACGACGGGGGGGAGTTCGAGGGGAAGGTGATGTTCGCCGTGGTCAACAACCTGCCGCGCTTCGGAGGCGGGATGCGGATCGCCCCCGACGCGCGGATCGACGACGGCCTGCTCGACCTGGTGATCGTGAAGGAGGTGCCGAAGCCGGTGCTGCTGTCGATCTTCCCCAAGGTCTACGGCGGCAAGCACGTCGGGCACCCGGCGGTGATCACCGTCCGCACCCGACGGGCCGAGATCACCATCGACCGCCCGATGACCATGTACGGCGGCGGCGAGCCCCTGCGGCCGATGGCGGCAGGCGAGCCGGTAATGGTGGAGGTGGTGCCGGGCGGGCTGGGGATTGTTGGCTGAGGACGTCGGGTCCAAAGCCTCACCGCTGAAGATCCTTCGGGCGAAGAGCTCTCGATGTGCTACGGTATACACGTTCCAAATAAATTCTTGGCCGAAGGATCTGAGCGGGGAGTCCTTCTTCATGAAGCCTTGCCGGCTTACGCTTGAGGTAAAAGAAACTACTATGTCGACTCAGGATTGGGAACACTTCTCGATGAGATTATCGCAGGAAAAATCCAGCTTCCTGACTTCCAGCGTGGCTGGGTGTGGGATGACGAACATATTCGGTCGCTGCTGGTAAGCATCGCCCGTTCATTTCCGATCGGAGCGGTGATGTTGCTGGAAACTGGTGGCGACGCACGTTTCCAGGTACGGCCGGTGGAAGGCATTTACCTGTCCGCTGATAAGCAGGCCGAGAGACTGATTCTCGATGGGCAGCAACGCCTTACGTCGCTTATTCAGGTGCTCAAGCTCTCAGCCCCTGTATCGACACAGGACGAGAAGAAGCGTGAAGTTAAGCGCTACTATTATTTTGACATCGAGAAGGCGCTCAGCGGAGCGGATGCCCTGGAGGCGTCAGTGATTGCGATCGGCGAAGATCGTATCCTTCGCGAGAACTTCGGTCGAGACATTGTGCTTGATCTGAGCTCGGCCACGAAGGAATATGACGCCTTCTACTTTCCTTGTAATCAGGTATTCGAAGCGAATCAATGGATGTATGGTTTGATGCAGCATCGCCAAGACCGGGTCCCGCAGTTTCTGCAGTTCTCAGAGCAGATTCTGGAGCCGTTTCGCCATTATCTAGTGCCGGTGATCGAGCTGAAAAAATCAACGTCCAAAGAGGCGGTCTGCCTTGTCTTCGAAAAGGTAAATACTGGTGGCATCCCCTTGTCTGTCTTCGAGTTGGTGACCGCAACGTATGCAGCGGATGGTTTCAACTTGCGCCGGGACTGGTTTGGGGAAGGAAGCGTAAAGGGCCGCTATGCACGCTTTGCTGGTAAGCCGTTGCTGCGAGCTACAGCTCCCACGGACTTTCTTCAGGGGCTTAGCCTTCTTCATACCTATGATTGCCAACAACAGGATCAGGCGGCGGGAAAGACAGGAAAAGAAGTGACCAGCGTTAGCCCAACTTCCACTGCCTCCCCAGCCGCGGTAGCAGAACCTCGAGGTTGGGGCGGCGTAAGTGCTTGATTCTACGAGGAGCCATGTACCCGATTTGCGGAAGTAGTGACGAAACCACGGACTCGGAGTTTCTGCTCTACATGCCGAGTGTTCATCCGCAAGACGGTCAAACGGTATAAAGAGCAGACCTACACGCACTTTCTGCTCGTGGAGACGGTGAGCACCCCGAAAGGGCCGCGGCAGAAGACGATTTGCTCTCTGGGCGACCTGTCGCCGGGGCCTCGTCAGAAGTGGGCGGCCTTGGCCGGCCGCGTCGAAGCCGCTCTCCGAGGTCAGGCTTCCCTGGAAGGTCCGGATCCCTTAATCGAAGGTATCGTCGGGCGGATCCGCTCGGCCCAGGGGATGTCGCCCCAGCCCGACGGAGACATCGTCGCTGTTCATACCGATCAAGTCAGCCTGGAAGAGGCGCGCGAGGCGGGGCCCGTGCATGTCGGCCATCAGATGTGGAGCCGCTTGGGCCTGGAGGAGATTCTGCGCGAGGCGGGTCTGTCGGCGAGGGCGCGACTGCTCAGTGAGGTAATGGTCCTCAATCGCCTGGTGGCGCCTTGCTCGGAGCACGCCATGCCGGAATGGGTGCAGAGCACGGCGCTCAGCGATGTGTTGAGCGTCGATCTGAGCGAGCTCAACGATGAGGCGTTGTACCGCAACCTGGACCACCTCCATCCGAACCGGGGACGCATCGAAGAGGCCCTGGCGCAACGGGAAAAGAGCCTCTTCAATCTCGATGACACCTATTATCTTTACGACCTGACATCGACCTACTTCGAGGGCCAGTGCAAAGCCAACCCAAAGGCGCAACGCGGCTATTCGCGCGACCAGCGCCCGGACTGCAAGCAGGTGGTGGTCGGTCTGGTTCTCGATCGGGATGGTTTTCCCAAGGCTCATGAAGTTTTCGAAGGCAATCGTCAGGATCGCGCTTCGCTTGAGGACATGCTGGGCATCCTCGAAAAGCGCAGCGGCCGAAAGGGCGGCGGCACAGTGATCGTGGATCGCGGCATGGCCTACGAGGACAACCTGGCCCAGATCAAGGCGCATGGTCACCACTACCTGGTGGCCGGCCGCCAGAGCGAACGGGAAGCCTGGTTCGACGAGATCGAAGACGAGCAAGGCTGGCAAGAGCTGATCCGCCAAGCCCTCGCCGCGCAATCCATCCCAGAAGAAATCTCGCGTCTGGATCAAGAGAGCCGAGACCGACGATCATCTCTTCGTACTGTGCTGTAGTGAGGGCCGACAGGCCAAGGATCAGGCCATCCGGCTCAAGCAGGAAAAGCGCCTGAAGGCTGACCTGGAACGTCTGAAGGCACGGATCGAAGCCGGACGGCTCCAACAGCCAGAGAAAGTCTACGAAGCGCTCGGGCGGCTCAAAGAACGCTACTCGCGAGTCGCCCGCTACTGGAACCTCCACTATGACGCCAGTCAGCAAAAGCTCCACTGGGACGAGGACAGCGAAAAAAGACAACGTGCCCTCCGCTTCGACGGCTCCTATCTGCTCAAGACCGACCGTAAAGACCTCACGGCCGAAGAAGCTTGGCGCCTTTATATCCTGCTGACCCGTGTCGAAGACGCGTTTCGCGACATGAAAAGCCCGCTCAGTGAGCGGCCGATCTTCCACCAACTCCAGAGGCGCGTCGAGACTCACATCTTTCTGTGCGTTCTGGCCTATCACTTGCTGATCGCCATCGAGAAGACTTTCCTCGATCACGAGATCCACACCTCCTGGGCGACCCTGCGTCAGCAGTTGAGCACCCATCAGGTCGTCACGGCGGTCCTGCCGACCACAGACGGCCACCTGCTGAAAATCCGTAAGGCCACCACCCCGGAGTCCCAGCACCGCCAGATCTACCGAGTCCTGGGGATTCCAGAGGAGGTCATGGCCCCGATCAAGACCTGGCTACCCGTCCAGGGCGGGGGCGACCCAGAACAGTGACGAAAACCAGCCCCCACCCCAATGTTTCCCTGGGGATACTCAGGTAGGCCGTGGAAGTTGGGCTAACAACGCGCTGCCGAAGCTTCGATGAGCTGCCGAAGCTAACAACGCGCCGCCGAAGCTTCGACGACCTGCCGAAGGATCGGCAGCCTGCCGAAGCTGACAACGGCTTGCCGAAGCTTCGACGCGCTGCCGAGGCTTCGCTGCGCCGTCGAAGCTTCGACGACCGGCCGAAGCTTCGGTGGGAAAAGGTTGGAGGCTTTCGGGATTCGAGAGGTGCGGACGATCGCGCGGCGGACTGGCGATCGGGCGGGGGGGGAGCTCGGAAGGCGCGGGGCGACCCTGCTACGCAGGTCGAGCGTTCAGCCGGCGGCCGGAAGCGGAGAAAAGCGGCAGGGTGAAGCCGGTCCGCATCCCGTCGCGGACGAGGGTGGGACTCGACTCGTCGAGCCGCCCGCCCAGGGGAGCCCGGCACGGAAGGGCGAGGCCGCGGGCCCCTTGCGGCTGGAGACTCGGGCGAACGCCGCGAACGCTCCGCGCGAGCCCGAGGCGGAGCGTCTCGACGGCGGGGAGAGAGGCTAGAACGACCAGGAGGGAGACGAGGAGCGACCCCAGGGCGGTCGGCAGGTCGGCGGCGGTCATTTCTCGGATCATCGGGGTCTCTCCGGGGCTCGGGCTCCTGGAGATCATCTCCAGATATGAGAATAATCTATGAGGAGGGGCAACCTTGTCAAGGTGGGAATGGCGATCTCGCAGGGAGGAAGGAGGTTATTTATCTGCATGACGTGGGACGAGCGCGATGTCCATTCTGCCGCGGGTCTGTAACTTCAGGCATTTCACGGAGCCTGAAGAAGCAGAGGCAACATCAACCCAAAGGAGACACCCGCATGGACGACATCGACATCTGCCCACCGTGGTGGCCCTGGCCGTGGCACCATCGTCTGGTTGTCGAGGGACCGCACCCCGAGCCCTGGAAAGAGATGCCCATCTGCGCGCAGATCAGCCTGCAACTGTTCCGCGCCCTGACGATCTACAACATGGGCTATCGCTATCACGACGGCGAGGCGCGGGCTCACATCCAGCGGCTGGCGCTCGGCCAGGTGGCGGAGCTCACGGCGAAGCTGCAGCCCGGGGACGCCGTACGGTCCAGCGGGAACATCCGGCTCGACGACGACGTCGAGCTCTGTCCGCGGTGGTGGCCCTGGCCCCACCACTCGCTGGGCGCTCCCGCTGAGGGACCGCGTCCCGAGCCGTGGGATGAAATCCCGGCGGGCGGCCAGGTGAGCCTGCAGATGTTCCGGGCCCTGACGATGTTCAACATGGGCTACCAGTACCATGACGGCGAGGCCCAGGCCCGGATTCAGGGGCTGGCCGTCAAGCAGTTGAACGAGCTGGCGGGCCAGCTCGAGAATGCCGGCCGCGAGTAGCGGTGGCGGGCACGCCGGCGCGAGGGAGCTGGGGTCCTGCGGGCAGCATCGATCCGTGCCTTTCGATTCAACCGGCGGGGCGCAGGAACCCATCCTGCGCCCCGCGGGAGGCCTTCTGGAGACCTAATTGCAAATGCAGGTCTGGGGGCGGGGCAGGCACTCACCGCTGGTGGCGCAAGGGTCACCCGTCACGCTGCAGGTCCCGTTGCCATCGACGCAAGCCTCCAGGGTCCGTGACGTCGTAAGGGCCCGGGCGGGCGGCGCGGCGGTCAGGGCGGGGATCAGGACGATGGCCAGGATCAGACTGCGAAGAAGGTGCCGCATGCGGGGTTTCCTCCTGGAGTTTCGGCTGGGTGGAGAATCCATCCAGCGAACAGAAGAAAATTAGCAGATAAATACAATCGCTGTAAGTCCCTTTCATGCCAGAATCCCCCTCATGCCAAGCACCCCCACCGACCCCTACGAGCGCCTCCGCCAGCTCTGTCTCGCCCTTCCGGAGGTCACCGAGCGCCTCTCCCATGGTGAGCCGACGTGGTTCGTCCAGGGGAAGAAGACGTTCGTGACGTCCTCCAACCATCACCACGACGACCGGGTGGCGTTCTGGTGCGCGGCGTCCGACGGCGCGCAGGAGACTCTCGTCACGGAAGACCCGGAGCGGTTCTTCGTGCCTCCCTACGTCGGGCACCGCGGGTGGCTCGGGGTGTACCTGGACGTGCCGGTCGACTGGGATCAGGTCGCGGACCTGGTGGTCGACGCCTACCGGCGGGTGGCTCCCAGGAAGCTGGTGGCGGCGCTCGACGCGGCCGAGCCGTAAGCTCCCGGGATTTCCCGGCGCCTTCCTCTTGTTCCCGATTTGTTCCCGATCAGGACGCCCGCTTCGGGGTCCCGATCCCTTATCCTAACGAGGCCATGATGACGACCACTCTTTTCCGCTCCTCACTCTTCGCCCTGGCCGCGGTGGGCTTCCTCCTCCTGACGGGCTGCGCGCCCGACAAGGCGGCCACCGACTCTTCCGGCAAGCCGGGGGCGACGGCCGACGCCGGCAAGCTCGCCAAGGTGGACACCGGCTTCCAATTGCCGTCGGTCGACGGGCGCAAGCTGGGGCCGAAGAGCTTCCCGGGGCAGGTGGTGGTGGTCGACTTCTGGGCGACGTGGTGCTTGCCGTGCCGGCTCCAGGCCCAGATCCTCGAGCCGATCTACCAGCAGTACAAGGGGCGGGGGGTGCAATTCCTGGCCGCCGACTCGGGGGAGGAGCTGGCCGAGGTGAAGAAGTTCCTCAAGGAGAAGCCGTTCCCCTATCCCGTGCTGCTCGACTCGGACCAGGCAGTCAGCACCAAGCTCGGCCTGTCGGCGCTTCCCACGCTGATGGTGATCGACAAGCAGGGGAAGGTCGCCTACTTCGAGCCGGGAGTGGCCGACGCCGACAGCCTCCACGAGATCCTGCGCAAAGCCGGGGCGTAGAGCGCGACGCCGGCTTCCCGGCGCCACGGCAGCCGGCAATTTTCCACGGCGGACTGCCGTGCGGCGTGGTCTCGGGATCGGAGGGGTTGCGGCGGGATGTGGGGCCGGGCGGCGGGGTGCCGCCCGGAGTTTCCTTCCGGGCTTTCTGGCCAGACTAATCGAGCACGACGAGGGCGACGCGGCGGTTCTGGTTGCGTCCCTCGCGGGTCTTGTTGTCGGCGATCGGCGAGGTCTCGCCGTACGAGATGACGTTGATGCGGTGGAGCGGGAAGTTCTGCTTCTGGTTGAGGTAGCGGCGGACGGCCTCGGCGCGCAGCAGGCCGAGCTCCTCGTTGTACTTCGCCGAGCCGACGTTGTCGGTGTGCCCCTGGATCTCGACGTAGACGTTCTTGTTGTCCGCCTTGATCTTGGCGGCGAACTCGTCGAGGGCGGCCTGGGCCTCGGGGGAGAGGTCGTGGGTGTCGAAGCCGAACTTCACCTTGTCGTCGGTCAGCACCGTCTCATAGAGGAACTTCCCCTCGGCGAGCTTCCCCGCCTCCTGGGCGCGGCGCAGCGCGTCCTGGGCGGTCTGCGAGACCTCGCCGATCTTCTTGTCGTGGTCGTTGAGGCGCGTCTGGGTCTGCTCGACCTGCCCCTGCACCTCGTCGACGCGGGTGTTGACGGCGCCGGTCTCCTGCTTGACGTATTTCTTCGTCGCGCAGCCGGTGGTGCCGACGAGGGCGGCGACGAGGGAAAGGGCTACGATCCACGGTTTACGAGTCATGAGTTAGGTCCTCCTTGACGTTCGGGGGCGTCCCTCGGGGGACGGACCCGGTTGCGGTTCAGCCGCCCGCGCGGGGTGCCGCGGGCGGAGCCCCTTTGTAACCGCGCCGGAAGACGACCGGCCGGCGGTCTCGACTCTTCTTGACCTCGACGGTCAACGGGCGGAACCTGACCGCGCCGTCCCCCGTCGAGAACCCCAGGACATATTGATGTCGGACGTCGTCGAGGATCTCCGCGAGGGCTCGGCGGAGATCTTCATGGTTGGAGATCGGGTAGTAGCGCCCGCCGGTCACCGCGGCGAGCAGGCTCAGCACGTCCGCGTAGCGGTACATCTTCTTGCCGGCTTCGTTCAGCTCGTAGGGATTCCCCGCGTCGAGCCCCAGCACGTAGGTCGGCAGGTGGGCCTCCTGCACGATCGCCCGCGCCGCCTCGGGGGTGATGCGGCTCGCGTTGTCGACGCCGTCGGTGATCAGCAGGGCGAAGCGCTTCGGGTTCCGCCCCTCGAGCGAGATCGACGGCAGGCGCGAGACGGCGTCGTGGAGCGCCGTGGTGCCGTAGGCGCGCCAGGTGGCGCTCGCCTCGCGCAGCGCCGACTGGTCCTTGGTGAACGGGACCTCGATGTCGAAGAGGTCGCTGGCGAAGGTGGCGATCGAAAACTCGTCGCCGGGGAGCGACTGGTCGAGGAAGAAGCGCAGCGCCTCCCGGCTCTCCTCGAGCTTGCCGCCGTTCGCCATGCTCCCCGAGAGGTCTTGCAGGAAGACGATGCTGGCCGGCGCGTCCGAGCGCTTCTCGAAGCTCTCGATCGCCACCGGCTTCCCCTCGACCTCGAGCTGGAAGTCCTTCTGGCTCAAGTCCTTCGCGAACCCGGCCCCGGCGCGCACGACGACCGGCACGAGCACGTAGCCGACCGACACCTGGTCCGCGAACGAGTCGGCCGGCGCGGCGGCGGGGGGGGCCGGCGGCGGGCTCTGCGGCGTCTGCGCGAGGGCCCCGGGGCTCATGCCTAGGGCCAGGAGGGCCGCGACGGCCACCGATGGGGACAATGCGGAGGCGATTTTCATGCGAGGCCCATTAGTGCAAGAGATAGGCCACCCTCTATGGCAAGATAGCCCCCGGAGGACACCATGCCCGCAGGCGAGCACGACCCGATCAACATCCGGAACATCTCAATCAAGTGCGGCAACTGCAACACTTACCAGACGCTGACGGCCTTTGGCCAGCGCGAGGAATGGAACGTCTACACCTACGAGTGCGAGAACGACACCTGCGACCCCGCGGTCACCCGCACCCTGGTCGAAGTCCCCAAGGAGCTCGATTCGTTCGCCCGCCGCGACCCGACGTGGCGGGGCGGGGGCAAGCACGGGGAGGTCGGGACGGAGGGGGGCGAGGAGGGCTGAGAGCATATAGAGACTTTACAATATTTCGAGGCCGGGTTGGGCCACGGACTGACACGGACGGGCACGGACCTTCACGGACAGGGAAGAGGAAACTTCCCGGCTACCTCGTCGCTGTCCCTGTCCGTCCGTGTCAGTCCGTGGTCGTCCGTGGTCTGCCGTCCGTGGTCTGCCTGCCCCGCCAAGATGGCACCCCCTGTGGTAATCTTCCCCGGACCGGCTCCCGCCCCGCGGGCCCTGAGCTTCCTCCGTTCGACCGCTTTCTCGAGAGGGATCCATGAAAAAGATCGTCCACGTCGTGGGCACGGGCACGATTGGCGAGCCCCTGCTCGGTCTCTTCGCCGACTTCCGGGACAAGATGGGGATCGACGAGGTCACCTTCCACAAGCGGACGCCGTTGCAGTCCGACCGGGCGAAGCTGAACCATCTGATCCAGCGCGGCGCCAAGCTGGCGGTCGACGAGGACGTGCGGACGGAGTTCGAGAAGCTGGGGCACGAGGTGAGCTACGAGTCTCGCGAGGCGCTCGAGCGGGCGACGGTGATCGTCGACTGCACGCCGGCGGGGAACGAGAACCGCGAGAAGTACTACGAGAACCTCTCCGGCCCCAAGGGGTTCCTGGCGCAGGGGAGCGAGTTCGGCTTCGGCAAGCCGTACGCCCGCGGCATCAACGACGAGACGCTGGTGGCCGGCGACGACCGCTTCCTCCAGATCGTCTCCTGCAACACCCACAACATCGCGACGCTGGTCAAGACGATCGCCCACGTGGACGGCAAGTACGGCCTGCGCAAGGGGACCTTCGTCTGCATGCGGCGCTCGAACGACATCTCGCAGGCGGACGGCTTCGTGCCGGCCCCGAACGTCGGCCGGCACGACGATCCGGACTTCGGCACCCATCACGCCCGCGACGCCCATCACGTGTTCGAGACCCTGAAGCTCGACCTCAACCTGTTCTCGAGCACGGTGAAGCTCAACACCCAGTACATGCACTCGATCTGGTTCAACCTGGAGCTCGAAGGTGACATCACCCTCGAGGAGGTCAAGCGGCGCCTGCGCGACAACCCCCTGGTGGCGGTGACCGACAAGCGCTTCGCGAACCTGATCTTCAGCTTCGGCCGCGACCACGGCTACTACGGGCGCATCCTGTCGCAGACGGTGGCGGTGATGCCCACCCTCGCCGTGCGCAAGAAGCGCGACGTCTACGGCTTCTGCTTCACGCCGCAGGACGGCAACTCGCTGCTCTCCTCGGTGTCGGCCACCCTCTGGCTGATCGAGCCCGACTGGGAGAGCGTGCGCAACCGCCTGCAGCCGATCCGCCGCTGGCTGTACCGGGAGATCTGATCGGCGCCACCCTGGAAGCCGCCGCCTTCTCAGCGGCGACGGATTTGACCGCGAATTCAGCCGCGAAGCCGTCCGCGAATTTAGCCATGCGACCCGTCGAGCTGCGCTTCGGTGACCTGAGGATCGAGGGATCGTCGCGCGCCGGCGACGACAACTGGTTCCGCGTCCATCCGCCGGGGCTGGCGTTCGACGTCGGGCGGGGCGCGCTCCAGCTCGCCGGGGCGCAGGACGTCTTCCTGAGCCACGGCCACCTCGACCACGCGATGGGGCTGCCGTACGTCCTCTCGCAGCGCTCGCTCCACCGTTCGGCGCATACTCGGGTGTACTGTCCGGCGGAGATCGCCGGCGCGGTGGGCGGGTTCGTGGCGGCGGCGGAGCGGATGGAGCGGGCGAGCTACCGCTACGACATCGTGCCGCTCGTCGCCGGCGATCGGGTGCCGGTGGGGAAGGGGCTCGCCGTCGAGGCCTTCGCCACCGACCACGTGGTGCCGAGCCTGGGCTACCACCTCTGGCACGCGCGGCGGCGCCTCGCCCCCGCCTTCGCGGGGCTGGCGCCGGCCGAGTTGATCGCCCTCCACGGGGAGGGGATCGACACCGCGGAGACGGTCGAGGACCTCTGGCTGACCTACTGCGGCGACACCAGCCCGCGGATCTTCGCGATGGAGCCGCGGCTCTTCACCAGCAAGGTGCTGATGGTCGAGTGCACTTTCCTCGGCGAGGAGCACCGCGACAAGGGGGAGCGTTTCAAGCATCTGCATCTCGGGGACATCGCCGACCGGGCGGACGAGCTGCACAACGAGGCGATCGTGCTGCACCACCTGTCGCGCCGGTTCCGCGTCGAGGAGCTGCGGGCCGAGGTGGAGCGGCGGATGCCGGCGCTGGCGCCGCGGATCCATATTCTGGTCGAGGAGAACGCAGGATGAGAGGACCACAGGGCGGAGGACCGGGAGCTCCCGGGGGACGCGGGCCGGGCGGTGGCGCCAAGGGGAGGCCGCCGGGCGCCGGCGGCTACAGAGGCTCCAAGGGCCCCGGCGACGGGCCGCGCCGCCCGCCGGGCGATCGTCCGGACCGTGGCGACCGTCCCGATCGCGGCGCGCGCGGAGCGGAGAGCCGCGGACCCGCGCGGCCGCCGCGCCCCGCGGGACCTCCGCGCGATCGGGACGACCGGCGCCCCTCCTTCGTTCGCAACGAGGACCGGCGCCCGCCGGCCATGCAGCGCCCGCCCCGCGAGGGGGAGCGCCGGCCCGCGGGCCCACCGCGTGGGGCTCGCGAGGACGACCGCCGTCCGCCCTACCGTCCGGCGGGTCCGCCCAGGGATCGGGACCGCCCCGCGGGGCCGCCGCGCGGGGCTCGGGACGACGACCGGCGCCCGCCCTTCGTGCGCCGCGACGACCGCGGGGAGGACCGGCGCCCGCCGCGCCCCGCGGGCGGGGACGACCGTCGCCCGCCTTTCGTGCGCCGGGATGACGACCGCCGCCCCCAGCGCCCCGCCGGTCCGCCGCGCGAAGGAGGCGAGCGGCGCCCGTACGGTCCGCCCCGTCCTTCGGGCGGCGACGACCGCCGTCCACCCTTCGTGCGCCGGGAAGGCGCCGACCGGCCGCCGTATCCACGCCGTGACGATCGCGGCGACGACCGTCGCCCCGCCGGTCCGCCGCGCTCTTCCGGAGGGGACGACCGCCGCCCCTCGTATGCGCGCCGTGACGACCGGGGAGACGACCGCCGCCCTGCGGGGCCGCCGCGGGACCGTCCCAGGGACGACCGCGCCTGGCCGCCCCGCCAGGGGGGAGCGGCGCCGCGCCGCCGCGAAGCCGTGGCTTCTGTCCCGCCGCCGCCTCCAGCTCCGGAGGGCGCGCCCCTCGTCGTCCCTCCGGCCCCGCCGCCGGGGGCGAAGCTGATCGACGTCCTCGAGATCGAGGCGCGGGTCGAGAAGATGGTCGCCGGCGGCGACTGCCTCGCCCGCTTCCAGGGGGTGCCGATCTTCATCCCCCGCGCCGCGCCCGGCGACCTGGTGCGGGCGCGGATCGTCGAGCGCCGCCCCGACTACGGCCGGGCGGAGATCGTGGCGATCCTCGAGCCGGGCCCCGGCCGCCGCGCCGATCCCGCTCCCGAGCTGTCGCGCACCGGCCTCTGCGACCTCCAGCACCTCGAGGACGACCTGCAGACCCGCCTCAAGGTGCAGGCGGTGCGCGAGACCCTCGAGCACCTCGGCCACGTGGTGGTGCCGGCGGACGTCGAGGTGGTCAAGGGGGAGCCGTGGGGGTACCGGCTGCGCACCCAGGTCCACACCGAGCTCGACCCGGTGGGGGGCGGCGTGCGGGTGGGGTACCACGCCCGCGGCAGCAACGAGCTGATCCAGGTCACCGGCTGCCCGCTGCTCGTCCCCGAGCTCGAGGAGCTGCTGCGCGAGCTGCCGGCCCACCTCGGGCCCGACGCGCCGTCGCGGATCGACCTCGCCGCGGGGGATGACGGCGCCGTCACCGTGGCCCCCGTCATCGAGGGGCTGCCGCACGGCGAGGTGTCGGCCCGCGTCGGCGAGTTCGTCTACGCCTACGACGCCCGCGGCTTCTTCCAGGGGCACCGCGGCCTGCTGCCGCGCCTGGTCGAGGCGACGGTCGGCCCGTGGACGGGGGAGACGGCGGTCGACCTCTACGCCGGGGCGGGGCTCTTCACCCTGCCGCTGTCGACGAAATACGAGCACGTGATGGGGGTCGAGTCCGACCAGATCGGCTCGCGCTACGCGCGCCTCAACATCCGGCGCAACGGGCGGGCGAACGTCGAGGCGGTCAATCAGGTGGTCGAGAGCTGGATCCAGCGCATGCCGCGGGGGCTCGACCGGGTGATCGTCGACCCGCCCCGCGGCGGCCTGTCGCGCGAGGTGCGCAGCACGCTGGCCGCCCGGCCGCCGGCGCGCCTCACCTACGTCTCCTGTCACCCCGCAGCCCTCGCCCGCGACCTGCGCCAGCTGGTGCCGGCCACCTTCCGCATCGAGAGCTTCACCTTCTTCGACCTCTTCCCCCAGACCGGGCACATGGAGGTGGTGGTGCAGATGGTGCGGGTGAAGGAGGAGATGGCGGAGGAAGGGTTGGAGGACGCTGGGACCGCGACGAGCGGAGAGACGGCAGGGACGGCAGAGACTCCAGAGGTCTCTGACGAGGCGGCGGCGGAGACCTCCGAGGACTAGGACCTCCGATGCCCCGCCGCTACGAGGTTGCACCCGGCGCCGAGCCGGCCTCGTTCAGCCTGCGCCTGGGGACCGCGCTGCGGGAGGCGCTGCGCCACGGCTACTCGGCGAAGGACCTGCGCGCCGACGCCCTCGCCGGGATGGTGGTGGGGATCGTGGCGCTCCCCCTCTCGATGGCGCTCGCGGTCGCCTCCGGGGTGGCGCCGCAGTACGGGCTCTACACCGCCATCGTCGCCGGCGCCGTGATCGCGGCGCTCGGCGGCTCCATGGTCCAGGTCTGCGGCCCCACGGCGGCCTTCGTGGTCCTCCTCGCCCCGATCGCGGGGCGCTTCGGCCTCGGCGGGCTGATCCTCGCCGGGCTCCTGGCGGGGGTGCTGCTGATCGTCATGGGGGTGGCGCGCCTCGGCGGGCTGATCCAGTTCGTCCCCTATCCCGTCACCACCGGCTTCACGGCGGGGATCGCGGTGGTCATCGCCACCCTCCAGCTCAAGGACTTCCTGGGGCTCACCGTTCCCGCGATGCCGGAGCACTATCTGGAGAAGGTGTGGGCGCTCGTCCAGGCCTTTCCCACCCTGCGCTGGCCCGACCTCGCGATCGGCCTCTTCACCCTCGCGGTCCTGCTGGTCTGGCCGCGGATCACCCGCCGCGTCCCGGGGCCGCTCGTCGCCCTCGGGCTCGCCGGCGCGCTCGCCGCGCTGCTGGCGCGCTTCGTCCCCGGCTTCGAGGTGGCGACGATCGTCAGCCGTTTCCACGGCGGCATCCCGCAGCTGCCGCCACTGCCCGTCCTTCCCTGGCACCTGCCGGGGCCGGACGGCAAGCCGCTCGTCCTCTCCTTCGGGCTGATCCGCGAGCTCGTCCCCTCGGCCTTCGCCATCGCCATGCTGGGGGCGATCGAGTCGCTCCTCTCGGCGGTGGTGGCGGACGGCATGACCGGCGGCTCGCACGATCCGGACGCCGAGCTGGTGGCGCAGGGGGTGGGGAACCTGGTCGCCCCCTTCTTCGGCGGCATCGCGGCGACCGGCGCGCTCGCCCGCACGGCGACCAACATCCGCTCCGGGGCGCGCTCGCCGCTGGCGGCGATCTTCCACTCCCTCTTCGTGCTGCTGGCGGTGGTGATCCTCGCCCCGGTGCTCAACCACCTGCCGATAGCCTCGCTCGCCGCCCTGCTGCTGATCGTGGCCTGGAACATGAGCGAGGTGAAGCACTTCGCCCACGCCGTGCGGGTGGCGCCGCGGAGCGACGTGATCGTGCTCCTCACCTGCTTCGGCCTCACCGTGGTCTTCGACATGGTGGTCTCGGTCACCGTCGGGGTGCTCCTCGCGGCCCTCCTCTTCATGCGCCGGATGGCCGAGGTCTCGAACGTCCGCCTGGTCAGCCAGCACCCGATCGCGAGCGGCGGCCTGCCGAAGGACGTCCTGATCTATGAGATCGCCGGCCCCCTCTTCTTCGGCGCCGCCCAGAAGGCGATGAGCGCCCTCCAGCGGGTCCCCACCGGCATCAAGGTCGTCGTCCTCGACCTCGCCGCCGTCCCGGTGATGGATTCCACAGGCCTCGTCAGCCTCGAATCCACCGTCGCCCGCCTCCACGGCCTCGGCATGTTCGTGGTCCTCGGCGGGGTCCAGGGGCAGCCCATGCGGGTCCTCGCCCGCTCGGGAATCCGCGAGCACCGCGACCGCATCTCCGTCCACCACTCGATGGAGAAGGCGCTGGAGGTGGCGCGGGAGCGGTCGGCGGGAGCGGGGAAAGCGGCTATGATTCCCGCATCATGATCACGCGGATCGAAGCGCTGGGATATCGCTGCCTCCGCTACATCAGCCAACCCCTCGACCCCTTCCACGTCCTCGTCGGCCCGAAATCTGATGGCACGCTCAGGATGCTCGCCCTGACGCTGCCCGCATACCTGGAAGATTTCAAAGGGATCTATCTGATCGAAGAGCCCGAGAATGGGATTCACCCGCGTGCGATCGAGACGATGACGCAGTCGCTCTCCTCGGTCTATGACGCGCAGGTCCTCCTCGCCACGCATTCGCCCGTGATCCTGAGCACGGTCGAGGCCGAGCAGATCCTCTGCTTCTCAAAGGATTCCGACGGCGCCACGGCCATCGTGCGCGGCAGCGAGCACCCGGCGCTGCGCTCCTGGAAGCACGAGACGACGCTGGGCACCCTCTTCGCCGCCGGAGTCCTGGGATGAGCCCGGAGCCGGCGCGCAAAGACCTCATCCTCCTCGTCGCCGACAAGAACATGGACGCCTCCTTGAAGGGGCTTCTCTCGCGTTTCCACGCCCTCGGGCACCGCCAGGTGACCTTCGACCTCTACGTCCACCCGGACCGCGACCCGGGGTGCCTGCTGCGCGGGCACGGCTGGCCCGCTCCGTCGGCACGGAGCGCTGCACCGATCCCGCGTTCCTGAAGCTGAAGCGATGCCTTCAGGAGTGGTTTCCTCGCGGCCGGCCGGAGTCGTGAACCTGGCGATCGCGCGAGCCTTTTTCCTCCCCTGTACTCGGGGGAGGCCAGGAGGGGGTGCTCGCAGGCTGGGATGCTGCCTTGGTTGGAGGGTTGAGGCCCCCTCCTGGCCTCCCCCGAGTACAGGGGAGGAACAAAGCTCCCTGCGAGATCAGTTGCTGCCGGTCCAACGCGTCTCCTCGCGTCGGCGGTGACCGGCGACCTGCCTGCGGCGGGCCGGAGCCCGCCGCCCGGGTTTCACGGTCTTCAGCAGTTCGTGGCGCACCCCGAGAGGATCTCGTTGGTGTTGCCGGTGGTGCAGGCGGCTGCGCTGCCGCATCCTGCGCAGGTGCCGCCGCAGGAGTCGGTGCCGCAGCCGGCGTTCGTCCCGCAGGTGTCCGTACAGGCGCATCCCGTATTGAACTCGTGCGTGTTGCCGCCGGCCGCCACCGGGCCGAGCTGGATCGTTTGGAGGTGGCGGAGGGTCTCGCGGTTCAGGGCCAGCTTCTTCAGTCGTTTTCTCATCGGGGTCTCCTTTCGTCGGTGAAGTTTCCAGAGGTTTCTCATGTTCTACGGGTTTGCTCTGCGAAGCAAGCGCTTCCCGCCCGGTTTCCTCTCCACCCCCGCCGGTGTCTAAGGGGGTAGGATGAGCGCTCTACGGACAGCCGTTTCGAACCGTCTGTGGGGAGGCGCGTTGCGCGACCGGCCGGGGGAGGACGAGGAGGGACGGCTGCTGGCCGAGCTGGCGGCGGGGGACCGGAGCGCGGCGGAGCGGCTGGTGGAGAGGACGTATCACGGGGTCTATGCCCTGCTGCGCCGCCTGTCGGGCGACGCCGAGGTGGCGGCGGACCTGACGCAGGAGACGTACCGCAAGGCGTGGGCGTCGCTCGCCGGGTTCGACCGCCGGGCGAAGTTCTCGACCTGGCTCTTCCGCATCGCCTATACGACCTTCCTGAACCATCTGCGCCGCCCGCGGCGGCTCGTCCCGCTCGAGGAGAAGCACGAGGCGACGCTCGAGGACGGCGCGCCGGCGGCCGACGAGGTGATGGGCCGGGATCTGCAAGGCGAGCAACTGCGGCGCGCCGTCCTCGCCCTGCCGGAGGATCTGCGGCGCACCGTCACCGCCTCCTTCTGGGGGGAGCTGGCGGTCAAGGAGGTGGCGCGCGAGGAGGGGGTGACGCCGGTCGCCATCCGCAAGCGGCTCAAGAAGGCGCTGCGGATGCTGGCGCTGACCCTCGAGGAGGTAACCCGGTGAGCAGCCTGAAGGAACGAGACATCGCCCGCCAGCTGGCCGAGCGGGAGGGGCTCGATCCCCCCGCCGGGCTGCTCGAGCGGATCAAGAGCGAGATCCCGGCGACGGTCCAGCTCGGCGCCGCGGCACCTAGCGAGGAGACCCGCGCGCGGTGGGGAGCCGGCGAGTCCCGCCAGCGCTGGCTGCTCGCGGCCTCGCTGGTGGCGATGGTGGGGGCCGGCCTCTTCGCCCGGCGCCTCCACGAGCAGGCGCCGCCCTTGGCGCCGGTGGCCGCTGCGCGGACGGCTCCGCGGCCCGCGGCGGGCTCGGCCCCGTCCAATCCCTCGGAGACGCCGGTCGCCTCGCCGTCGGCCGTCCGAGGGGAAGCCGAGCTTCGACGGGATGCCCCAGCCCCGGCGCCGCGGGTCCCCCCGCCGCCGGCGAAACCCGCCCCGCAGGAGGTCCCGGCGGGGGTCGCCGGCGGGGTGGTGGGGTCGGTCGAGGGGGGAGTGGCGGGAGGGATCGTGGGGGGGGTCCCGGCGCCGGCTCCGCCGCCTCCGGCCGCGAAGGCGGCCGCCGCGCAACCCGTGCAGGCGCCGGAGCCGCAGGTGGAGGAGCAGGGCCACGTCGTGGCGGAGAGCCCGCTCCGCGACGAGCGGCAGCCCGCTCCGAAGCGCGAGAGCAAGCCGGAGACCTACGATTTCGACAGCTTCGAGGAGACGAGCGACGCCAGGCCGGCCGCTCCGGCGGCTCCCTTCCGCGATGCGGCGACCGGGCGGCGCGCCAGCTATGGGCCGGTGGCGGACACGGGCTCCTGCGAGCACGCGCGCCGGGAGGTCGCCGCCGGCCGCCTCCCCGCGCCGGGGTCGGTCCGCGTCGGCGATTTCCTGGCCTACCTCGACTCCGGAGGCGCCGGAGACGCCGAGCGTGGACGGCTCGCGAAGCAGGCCCCGGCGAAGCCCCGGGTCCTCGAGGCCCAGGGGGCGCCGAACCCGTTCGGCACGGCGCGCTCCCGGCTGCTGCTGGTCCGGCTCCGCGGCGGCGCGGCGCTCCCCGCGGGGGCGCGGATGGAGGTGGAGCTCAACCCGCAAGTGGTGGCGCGCTACCGGGAGATCGGCGCCGGCCCCGGCCTCTCCGCGCTCTACGAGGTGGAGCTCAAGGAGGAGGCGGCGAGCGGCCGGATCGCCACCCTGCGCCTGCGCGGCCTGCCGGGGGCGGAGCCGGAGGAGCGTGAGGTGGCGCTCTCGGGGCTCGCCGCATCGTGGGAGAAGGCGAGCCCGGGATTCCGGCTCGCCGCCCTGGCGGCCGAGCTCGCCGAGAGCCTGAAGGGGTATCCCTGGGCGCCGGCGGACCTCGGCGCGCTCGCCCGCCAGCTCCGTGCGGCGGCGCGCGAGGTGCCGGGGAACCCGCGGGCCGCCGGGCTGGCCGACCTGGCGGAGGCGGCGGCCCGGCTGCGGAGGAACGGCGGGCCGTAGCGAAGAGGGTCGCCGCGGTTTACGGCTCCCCGGCGCCCGCTCCCTTCTTCTCCTCCGCCTGCCGGACCTGCTCCTTGAGCACCTCGGTCTCCCGCTCGAGCTGCTCGACGCGGTCGCGCAGCGCCTGGTCCTCGCGCCCCTGCGCCTGCTTCGCCTCGATCCGCTCGGCGGCCTTCTGGGCGTTGCGCTTCTGGCGGCTGTCGGACTCGAGCCACGCCCGCCGCGCGATGGCGGGGAGGGCGGCCGGGTCCCCCAGCATCCCGAGCGCCCGGAAGGCGTGCTCCTCGAGCGAGTAGTAGGGGTCGTCGAGATACCCCTCGAGGAGCTTGCGAACCTCGTCCCTGTGAGCGGGGTCGTGCTCGGCGATCGTCACCAGGGCATCGAGCGCCTCGCCGCGGCTGTCGATCGGGGCGCCGTAGCGGGCGAGCCGGCGGGCGGGCTCCCAGGCGCGGGCGGGGTCGACCTTGGCCAGGGCGCGGAGGGCGGAGCCGCGCACCTGCTCGTGGAAGCTCTCCTGGGAGAGGGCGGCGACCAGCGCGCCGGCGATCTCGTCGCGGCGCTTCCCGTCCTCCCCCCCTGCGCTCCCCGGGGCCGTGCTCTTGCCCTTCGCCCGGGCGCCCTTGCCGAGCTCGCCGAGCGTCGCCGCCGCCCGGGCGCGGACGTGGAAGCTGTCGTCCGTGGTGAGGAGCTTCTCCAGCTCCGGGATCAGCTCGGCGTGCTCGGGGAAGGCGGCGAGCGTCTCGACGACGACCGCGCGCACGCGGCTGTCGGCGTCCCCGAGGGCGGCGCGCAGGGGGACGAGGGCGGGGTCCCTGGGCGCCTGGCCGAGGGCCCGCGCCGCCTCCTTGCGGATGTCGTAGAAGGGGTCGTCGTGGAGCGCCCGGCCGAGCGCCGCCACGGCCTCCTCGCCGCCGACGGCGCCGAGGGCGCGGATCGCCTCGAGGCGCGCCGGCAGCGGCTTCGAGCGGGTGAGCTGGAGCGCCCACTCGGCGGCGGGCTTGGCGAAGTCGAGCGTCTTCAGGATCCCCCCGCGCGGGTCGAGCACCACGGTGCGGGGGCGCTGGTCGCTCGGGATGTAGAGGTCCTGCACGGCCCGCGCGGCCACCGGCACGCGCCGCACGACGACCTCGTCCTGCTCGCCGGTCTTTTCCCCGATCAGGGCGACCTCCAGCGGGAAGGAGAAGAGGGCGGTCTGGGCGTCGAGCTTCTGCGTCTGCTTGACCTCGAGGTGGACCTGGCGGGTCTCGGCCTGGTAGTCCCACTTCACCTGCAGCTGCGGGATGCCGGCGCCGTAGACGTAGCCGTCGAAGACCGGGGCGAGCGAGACGCCGGTCGCCTGCTCGAGGGCGTTCTCGAAATCCGCCGTGGTCACAGTGGCCCCGGCGAAGCGCTCGACGTAGGAGCGGATCCCCTTCCACCAGCCGTCGTCGCCGAGGAGGTAGTGGAGGGTGTGGAGCACCAGCCCCCCCTTGGCGTAGGTGTGGCCGTCGAACATGTCGATCGGGTCGGGATAGACCTTGGTGACGATCGGCCGCCGGTACTCCTTCGCCTCGCCGAGATAGCCGTTGCGCATGTCGTCCATCTCGGCGTCCATCTCGTCCTGGCCGTGGGCAGCCCCCCGGTAGAGGGCCGTGAAGTAGTTGGCGAACCCCTCGTTGAGCCAGGCGTGGGACCAGTCCTCGCAGGTGAGCAGGTCGCCGAACCATTGGTGGGCGGTCTCGTGGGCCACCAGCCCCTCGCTCGGGGAGTCGTGGTCGGCGCGCGCCGGGTGGAGGGTGCGCGAGGTCTGGGTGGTGGCCGAGATGTTCTCCATCCCTCCCCACATGTAGTCGACGACGACCGCCTGGGCGTACTTCGGGTAGGGGTAGGGGCGGCCGGTCACCCGCGAGAAGTAGTCGAGGATCTTGGGGGTGTCGCCGAAGGAGCGGCGGGTGGTGGCCTCGTCGACGCCGGGCGGCACGTAGTACTCGACGGGGAGGCCGTGCCATTCGTCCGCCACCCGCGTGTACTCGCCGATCGCCACCGAGACCAGGTAGGTCGCGTGGGGGACGTCCATCTTCCAGTGGTAGGTCCGCCACCCGTCGGGGCGGTCGGTCACCTCCAGCAATCGGCCGTTGCTGACCACCGCGAGCGGGCGCTTCACGGTCGCCACCATCTCGGTGGTGGTGCGGTCGTTCGGCGAGTCCCAGCTCGGGAACCAGTGGCGGTTGAGGTTCGCCTCCCCCTGCGAGTAGATCTGCCGGGGCTTCTGCGGATAGCCGGCGTCCGGGCCCACGAAGTAGAGGCTGGTCTTCGGGTGCGCCGAGTAGTCGACCGCCACCTCCAGCCGGTCGTTCGGGCCGTAGGGGCGGTCGAGCTGGACGGTCAGCGTCTCGGCCTGCGGATCGAGGGCGAAGGGGCGCTCGGCGCCGTTGACGCGGACCTTCCGCACGTCGAGCTCCGCGGCGTCGAGCACCACCGAGGTGAGCCCCGGGAGAAGGGGGACCAGGACGTTGGTGGCGGTCCCCGCGACGCTCTTCGCGTCCCAGTCGAAGGTGAGGTCGAGCCGCAGGTGCTGGAGGTCGAACTGCCGGGTCGGCATGTAGCGCACCGGCGTCCCCTCGGGGGCGAAGTCGCTCGCCGCGGCGGGGGCGGCGGCCACCCCCGCGAGCAGGGCGAGAGCAAGGAGTGAGGCGGCGGGGAGCCGGCGGCGGTCTGCCCTGTGGCGCATGGGGGGGGCCTCCTTGGAGTCGGTGCGGCGTCCGAGACGTGCGACATCTTATATCCGGGCCTGCATCCGGGCTTGGCCCCGGGGGAGTTCGGCATAGAATCGCGGGATGGCCCGCTACCGCGTCATCCTCGCCAAGGAGGACTTCAAGTTCTCGGCCGCCCACTTCACCCTCTTCGGCGACGGGCGCGCCGAGCTCCTCCACGGCCACAACTACCGGGTCCGCGCCGAGCTCTCCGGCGCCGGGCTCGACGGCGAGGGGCTGCTGGTCGACATCGAGGCGTTCAAGCGCGCCCTGCGCGCGCGCTGCGCCGGGCTCGACAGCCGCACCCTGATCCCGGGGGAGAGCGCGCGGGTGGAATGGACGCGCCGGAACGGGCCCGACGCGGAGAGCGCGGAGGAGGCCGTCGAGGTGCGCTGCGGCGAGCGGCGCTACTGTTTCCCGGCCGCCGACGTCCTGGTGCTGCCGCTCGCCAACACCTCGATCGAGCTGCTCGCCCGCATGCTCTGGGCGGAGCTCGCCCCCCACCTCGCCGGCTCGCGGGTGGAGCGCCTCGCCATCGCCGTCGAGGAGGCGGCGGGGCAGGAGTGCTGGTACGAGGCGCGGATCTAGGGGAAGGCAGACCACGGACGGTCACGGACCGACACGGACGAACAGGGACAGCGACGAGGCAGCGCGAAGTTTCCTCTCTCTTGTCCGTGAAGGTCCGTGCTCGTCCGTGACCGTCCGTGGTCTGCGCCGGGTCCCTACCCGATCTCCCGCCCCTTCCAGCTCACTTTCTTGCCCCGCCGGCGGTCGACCAGGCCGAGGAGGAGGAGCCCGGCGAGGAGCAGGGCGTCGAGCGGATAGAGCAACCCCCAGGCCGGAGCGTGGCCGCTGCCGCGGCGCAGGAGCATCGAGGCGGCGGCGCCGGCCCCCCAGAGCAGGAAGGCTTCGACCGCCGCGCCGCCGAGCGCCAGGGCGGCGATCGCCAGGGCGGGGAGGAGGAGGGCGGCGAGGGCCGCCGCCGCCGTCCCCGGGATCGGCGCGAAGATCCCTCCCAGGTTGCGCCGCCAGCCGCGCGCCGCGGCGGCGAAGCCGCGGTACATGCGCACCCGCAGCCCCTCGGCGCGGAAGAAGCCGGTGCGCGAGCCCCGCGCGCGCAGCAGGACGGCGACCGCCACGTCGTCGATCGGCGCGTCGCGCACCGCCGCGAAGCCGCCGCACGCCTCCCACGCCTGCCGCCGCAGGAGGATGAACTGGCCGTTGGCGACCGGCGGGCCGCCGCCGTCCGCCGCCGCCTCCCAGTCGCCGAGCAGGACGTCGAGCAGGGCGAAGACCGCGGGGATCAGCAGGCACTCGCCGGCGCTCCCACCTCCTGGAAGCCGGCGAGGGAGACGGCGTCGAGCCGCCGGCCGGCCGCCGCGGCGTGGGCGCGCGCCAGGAGGTCCGGCGCGTGGCGGGTGTCGGCGTCGGTCGACAGCAGCCAGGGGGTCTCGACCCGCGCGGCGCCCACCGCGAGGGCGTGCACCTTCCCGGGCCAGCCGGCGGGGAGGGGGCCGGCGGCGAGGAGGGTCAGGCGCGGCTCGCCCTTCTCGCCGGCCGCGAGGGCGGCGGCGATCTCCGCCGTGCCGTCGGTCGAGCCGTCGTCGATCACCCAGCACCTCCGGGCCGGCGGTCTGCGCGAGGAGCGCCGCGGCGCAGGGCTCGACGTTCAGGCGCTCGTCGCGGACCGGGAGGAGGACGGTGGTGGCGGGGGAGAGGGCGAGGGGGGGAGGCAGGGGCGGCGCCCGCCGCCGCCGCTCCTCGGTGGCCAGCGCCAGGGCGAGCAGGGCGCCGCCGAGGAGCAGGGCGAGGGCGAGGACGGGGGGCATCGTCTGCGGGGCCGGGCGGCGGTCAGGCCGGGAGGCGCCGGCGGAGCTCGGCTTCGACCTCGCCGGGCTGCGGGAAGCGCCCGAGCTGCCGCTTCGAGAAGATCAGCTCGTCCCCCGCCTTGACCTCGAAGACGCCGCCCCGGCCGCGGATGAGCTGGGGGTGCAGGCCGAGCTGCTTCTCGATCTCAGCCGCCAGACCGGCGGCTCGCGGATAGTAGTTTCAGCTCGTGCAGTATTCAATGGAAATCGCTAGTGGAGGGTCGGTGGCCGTCATGGGGGTTCCTCCTTGAAAGCCCCTCATTCTACAGGACCTGGAGCGCTCTCCGGCGGGCGGCAGGGAGGTACCCTTCAAGCGAGGAATGAAATGCCCATAATCGTTGTTGTGGCGTGTAGGGTGCGTGAAGCCGCGAAAGCGGGACAACGGACCCGAAAAAATTTCCCGGAGGCTGGATTTTGCTTGCGGCTCTGAGTATAATCAAGTTTGTTCAACATCGCTGGGGCTCGCACCGGGAAAACAGGACCAGGAACGCTTGCAATCCGTTCAGCGGGTGCACCGCTGAAGGGTGTAAGAAGGCACGATGCATTCTATGAAGTCTGGAGGTACGAGTATGAAAGGCGAGGCGCCGAACATGTCATCGAAGGAAATGGCCCAGATCCGGCAGAACCTGGAAGGGACGCCGGATATCGAGGAGGCTGCGGAGCTCATGAACCTCGCGGGGAATTCGACCCGCCTGAAGCTCCTCTACCTGCTCGAGAACATGAAGGAGCTCTGCGTGTGCGATCTCGCGGAGATGCTCGGGGTGTCGGTCTCGGCCGTCTCCCAGCACCTGGCGAAGCTCAAGGCCTACGGGCTGGTGGCTCCGCGCCGCGACGCTCAGACCATCTACTACCGTCTGACCGAGCACGACTTCAACGCCAAGCTGCGCGACAACTTCTTCAAACAGTTCCAGGTCTGAAAGGACTCTTGACCCGCGCCGGCCGCCAGGCCGCGCGCGGTTGCCTCTAGAAGACGGCCGGGGGATTCCCCGGCCGTTTTCCTTTCCTGCCGCTTCCCGATCCCCGCAGGCGTGGCCTGGTCGGGAACCTGCGCGCCTCCCTCCCCACCGGGCTCCGCTCTTCTCGCTGCCAATCTCCGCTGTCACACGGCCGTCATCGGGTTAGAATCCGCGGGCGACGACTTTCTGGGGGAGGGAACGCCAATGAGCCATCCGCGTCCGAAGTTCACCTATCTCGGCCATGCCACGGTCCTCTGCGAGCTCCCGTCGGGTGAGATCGTCCTGATCGACCCCTGGGTGGAGCACAACCCGGCCGTCCCGGCGGCGCTCAAGAAGCTCGACCGCATCGACGCGATGCTGATCACCCACGCCCACTCCGACCACATGGGGGACGCCGTGGAGCTCGCCAAGCTCCACCGTCCGAAGATCGTGGTGGCGAACTACGAGATCTGCGGCTGGCTGACCAAGAAGGGGGTGGAGGGCTGCTCCGGCATGAACCTCGGGGGCTGCCAGGACGTGCTCGGGATGGCGGTCACCATGGTCCGCGCCGACCATTCCTGCGGGCTGACCGACGGCGACGAGACCCTCTACGGCGGCGTGGCGGCGGGGTTCATGGTGCGCCTCCCCGGCGGCTTCACCTTCTACCACGCCGGGGACACGGCGCTCTTCTCGGACATGCAGCTGCTGGGCGAGATGTACCGCCCCGAGCTCGCCTTCCTGCCGATCGGCGACTTCTTCACCATGGACCCGTCGCAGGCGGCCCGCGCCTGCCGCTACCTCACCCTGCGCAAGGTGATCCCGATCCACTGGGGGACTTTCCCGGTCCTCACCGGCACCCCGGAGAAGCTGGTCAAGGCGCTCGGCGACCTCGGCTCCTCCTGCGAGGTGATCGGCCTGAAGCCGGGCGAGAGCTACTAGCGCCCCTGAAGGACAGTCAGAAACGGAACGACGCGCCGAGCCCGGTGAACCAGTTCGGGCGCGGCGCGTTGAGGCCGGCGCCGACCCGGACGTCGAGCTGCAGGTCCTTCGAAACCAGGTAGGAGAGGCCGGTGTCGAGGTACTCGGTGGCGGAGCCGCCGGCGCTCTCGCGGTTGAAGGCGTACCCCTCGAAGAAGCCGCCGACCTCGTCGTTCACCTGGAAGCCGGCCGAGGCGCTGGCGAAGCACTGGGTGAAGCGCTCCCCGGAATCCGTCAGGTAGGCGCAGCCGAGGTTGCTCGCCAGCGCGAGGTTCTTGGTCAGCTCCCATTCGAGGGCGAGCGCGGCGCGCGGCTGCCAGGCGTCGGCGGTGAGCTGCCGGTTCCCCACCGGCAGGGTGGTCTGGAGGAGGAGCCCCATCGCCGGCACGCCGGGGGCGCGGTGCTCCGCCTCCGGGTCGTTGAGCCGGATCTTCGTCTCCACGAAGGGGTCCTGGAGGCCGCTCACCCGCCGCTCCCCGGGGGTGTCGATCCACTCGTAGGAATTGACGCCGAGCCGCGCCTCCCAGCGGTCGTCGAAGGCGTAACGCAGCAGGACCTCGCCCAGGGTGTTGTCCTTCGCCGGGCCGCCGCGGGTGAAGGTGTACCCCGTCTCCACCTGGAGGTGCCCCGGCGCCACCATCTCCGGGCCGTTGGTGAAGTCCGGCCGGTCGGGATTGATGGCGTCGGTCAGCCCCGACCAGGGGCCCGGGGTCTCGGGGGGCTTCGCGGCATCGGCTTCGGCGGCCGGAGGAGTGGGAGGCTGCGCGGCGAGCGGGACGGCCCTCAGAGGCAGCAGAGCCAGCAGGGCGGCGGCGAGGATCTGGATCTTCACGGTGGCTCCTCCTCCTCGGCTCAGGCGAGCAGCCGCAGCAGCTCGCGCTGGGGGGCGGCGCCGGTGATCTCCGCCGCCTCGGGGGTGAGGGCGACGTTGATCTCGAGGCGCACGCCGAAGTCCCCCTCGAGGTAGATGCCGGGCTCGATCGAGAAGCCGGTCATCGGCAGCAGCAGGCGGGTGTCGTGGGTCTCGAGATTGTCCATGTTCGCCCCCTGGCCGTGATCGGTGATGCCGATCGAATGGCCGGTGCGGTGCAGGAAGAGGTCGCCGTAGCCGGCGGCCTGGATCACCGCGCGGGCGGCGTCGTCGACCTCGAAGCCGCGCACCGGCTGGCGGGGGTAGCGGCTGTGCACCAGCTCCCAGGCGGCGTCGCGGGCGGCGGCCACGGCGCCGAACACCTCCTGCTGGCGGTCGCTCGCGGAAGCGGCGCAGACCCCGACCCAGCAGATGTCGGCGTAGACGCTCTCCGCCGCCTTCTCCTTGGCCCACAGGTCGATGAGCAGGAAGTCCCCCTGGCGGATCGGGGCCGAGCAGCCGGGCCCCGGCTGGTAGTGCGGGTCGGCGCTGTGGGCGTTGACGCCGACGATCGGGTCCGACTCGGCCCACAGCCCGGCCACCCCGAAGGCGTCCACGATGAAGCGCTGGATCGTGTACTCGTCGATCTCCTCGCTGCGGCGCAGGGCGTCGCCGACGCGGTTGAACGCCTCGAGGACGATGCGGTGCAGGTGGACGTTGGCGCGGCGGTGGCCGGCGAGCTGCTCGGGGGTCCAGGTGGCGACGAACTGCTGCGCGAGGTCGGCCGAGGAGACCACCTCCGCGCCCGCCGCCCGCAGCAGGTCCATGGTGCCGGCGTCGAGCCGCGAGACGGTGGGGAGCTCGTTGTTGGGGCTGTACTGCGCCGCGAGGCGCGGGAAGCCGGCGACCAGCGCCGCCACCCCTTCGCCGTGCTTCTGCCAAGTGTTGTAGAGGGTCTTCGTGCCCGGGAGGTGGTCGAGCATGGCGGGCTCGATGGCGTGGACGAGCTTCTTCGGCTCCCCCTGGCGCGGGATCAGGTAGTAGCAGCGGCGGGTCACCAGCTTCCCCTCGCCGGTGAGGCCGAGGAGCGACATGCCGAGCGGGTCGTTCTGCTGGAAGCACGAGAAGAACCAGCCGTCGAGGCCGGACTCGGCCAGCGCCGCCTGAATTTCGGGGATCCGTTGGGCCAGCATGACACCTCCCTGTTGAGGAGGGGGATGGTATCACCGAGGAGGAACACGGACCCACGGACGAGCACGGACCAGCACCGACTTTCAGGGACGGGAAAAAGGCAGCGCCTCGGTCGAGGTCTCCTCCTGGCCGTGAAGGTCCGTGCCCGTCCCTGTCCGTCCGTGTCGAGCCCTGTCTGGCACCTCTTTCGCTTTACAATTCCCTGACATCTGTCCGTCGGCGATTCCGCCGGTGACCACAGGAGACGAGCATGAGGCGAGACACCTTGAGAAGAAGGACGAGATCCGGCCGCGCGGTCCTCGCCGCGCTCGCCACGCTGACGATGACGGTGGCGGGCGCCGCGGCGCTCCACGCCGTCGGCGAGGGGCGGGTCCTCTGCACCGTGACGGACGACGCCAACGTCCCCCTCGCGGGGGCGAAGGGGACCCTCTCCCGCGAGGGGGGGTACAGGCTGGAGAAGGTGAGCGACGCCAAGGGGCAGTTCACCCTGCTGGTGCTCGACGCCACCAAGGAGTACCAGCTGCACATCGAGAAGGAGGGGTACGGCGCCTACGACGGGCCGGTGAAGCCGAAGCTTCAGGACACCATCCGCCTCACCTTCGCCCTCCCCAAGATTGCCGCGCCCAAAGCGGGCGCCGCGGCTGCCGAGGCGCCGAAGGAGCTCTCCGGCGCCGATCAGGCGGTCAATGCCTACAACGAGGCGGTCACCGCCCTGCGCGGCGGCAACGTGGCGGTCGCCCTCCCCAACCTCGAGAAGGCGGCCACCCTGAACCCCGCCCTCGCCGAGGCGCAGGGGGCGCTCGCCGAGGTCTACCTCGAGCTCAAGCGCTACGGCGACGCCCTGGCCGCCGCCGACCGCTACCTTGCCCTGAAGCCGGGCGATGCGCGGGGGTTGCGGGCGCGCTACGACGCTCTCAAGGCGGCCGGCGACAACGAGAAGGCGCGCGAGGCGCTCGACGCGCTGGCGGCGGCCGATCCGCAGAACCCCGACACCGCCGTGCGCTACTTCAATGCCGGCGCCGAGCTCGCCCGCACCGGCAAGCTCGACGAGGCGGCGGCCTACTTCGAGCGCGTGGTGGCGATCGCGCCGGCCGATCCCAAGTTCTCGAAGGCGCACTACGTGCTCGGCATGACCTACGCCAAGGAGGACGGCAAGAAGGCGGCGGCCAAGGCTCAGCTCCAGACCTTCCTCGAGATGGCCCCCAAGGACCCCGACGCCGCCACCGCCAAGGAGATGCTGGCGTATCTGAAGTAGGGGGGCACGGGCATCAACTCCCGGCCAACGTTGACCGATCCCGCCGGGAGCTTTGTTCCTCCCCCGTACTCGGGGGAGGTTAGGAGGGGGCCTCAACCTTCCAACCAAGGAAGCGCTCCGGACTCCGGAACGCCCCCTCCCGGCCTCCCCCGAGTACGGGGGAGGAGAAAGGCTCCCGGCGATCGGCGGTTCGCCTTTCGCCCTCACCCCAGCTGGAAGGGGGGCGGGGTGAGGGGCGACTCGTCCCCTTCCTTCTCGGTCTTCTCCCGGAGCGGCAGCCGCAGCAGGGCCACGCAGCCGGGCTCGGGGAGGCGGTTGTCGAGCGTCAGGCTGCCGCCGTGGGCCTCGGCGATCTGCCGGGAGAGGGCGAGGCCGATGCCGGTGCCGCCCGGCTTGGTGGTGTAGAAGGGGACGAAGAGGTTGTCCATGTTGGAGAGCCCCGTCCCCTCGTCCTCCACCCGCACCTCGATCTGCTCGCCGTCCAGCCGCCAGCCGACGCCGACGCCGCCGCCGGTCAGCAGGGCGGCGTCGACGGCGTTGCGGATCAGGTTGATCAGCAGCTGCTCGACCTGGTCCGCGTCGGCCTCGATCGTCACCTCCGGCCCCTGCTCGACGTAGACCGGGAGGCGGGTCTCGAGCGCCGTGGTGCGGCGGATCAGCTCCGCGAGCTCGAACGGCATCCGCCGCGGCGGCGGCAGGCGGGCCAGCCGCGCGTAGGCGGCCATGAAGCGGATCAGCGCCCCCGAGCGGTTGCCGATCACGTCGAGCCCCTGGCGCATGTCGTCCATCCAGTCCTCGGGAGGGGGGTCGCGGGTCAGCAGGCCGGCGAGGGTCGAGGCCATCGAGTGGATCGGGGCGAGCGAGTTGTTGAGCTCGTGGCCGAGCACGCGGATCAGGCGCTTCCAGGCCTGGCGCTCCTCCTCGCGCAGGGTCTGCGAGAGGTCCGCGATCACCAGCAGCCGCTGCGACAGCCCGCGCTCGCGGAAGGTGCTGCGCCGGATCTCCCAGCGCCCCGGGCCGCCGGGGAAGGTGAGCGGCAGGATGCGCGACACCTCGCCGTCGAGCAGCTCGGCGAGCCCCAGCGCGTCGGCCGGCTTCCCCAGCAGGCGCTCGCTGCGCTCGGCGAGCAGCCGCTCCCCCGAGCGGTTGACCAGCCAGAGGCGGCGCCCCTCGTCGAAGGCGAAGACGGCGACCTCCACCTCGTCGACGACGCGGTGGAGGAGCGCCGTGGCCTCCACCGCCCCCAGCCGCTGCTGGCGCAGGATCTCGCCGATGGCATTGACCTCCTGGACCACCTCCGCCAGGGCGTCGGGCTCCTCCGACTGCCGGGCGCGCTGCGAGAAGTCCCCCTCGCGCAGCGCCGAGAGGAGATTGGCGAGCGTCTGCAGGGGGCGCACCACCCGGTCGCGCAGCTTGACGGCGAGCCATCCCCAGGAGAAGACGACGACGAGGGTCACCGTCCAGCACAGCTTCAGGGAGTGCGGGTCGAGCCAGACGAAGAGCAGGCTGAGCACCGCGCCGGGGAGGCCGGTCGCGAGGGCGAAGACGAGCACGCGGTCCTCGAAGGGGAGGAGCTGCGACCGGTGCCGCAGCCAGCCGCGGAAGGGGAGCCGGCGCTGCCCGCGCGGCCGTGAGGGCGCGGCGGCGGCCGGCGCCTCAGAGGCCATACTTTTCGATCCGGCGATAGAGGGCGCTGCGCGAGAGGCCGAGCGCCTTCGCCGCCTGGCTGACGCTGCCGCCGTAGCGGGCGAGCGCTTTCTGGATCAGCACCCGCTCCACCTCCTCGAGGGGGAGATCCTCGAGGCGGGGGGGAGCCGGCGGCGGCGGCAGCGGCCCCTGCAGCCCGAGGTCGACCGTGCGCACCCAGTCGCCGCGCCCCATCAGCACGCCGCGCTCGACGGCGTGGCTGAGCTCGCGGACGTTCCCCGGCCAGGGGTGGGAGACCAGGGCCTCGACGGCGGGCTCCTCGAAGCCGCGGAAGCGCTTGCGGTAGTGCTGGGCGTGCTGGTCGAGGAAGGAGGCGGCGAGGGCGATCAGGTCCTCGCGGCGCTCGCGCAGCGGCGGGATGCGGATCTCGACCGTGTTCAGCCGGAACAGGAGGTCCTGGCGGAAACGGCCGGCGGCGACCTCCTCGCGCAGGTCGGCGTTGGTGGCCGAGAGGATGCGCACGTCGGCGGTGCGGGTCTTCGACGAGCCGAGCCGCTCGAACTCGCCGGTCTCGAGGACGCGCAGCAGCTTCGCCTGCTGATTGAGCGAGATGTTGGCGATCTCGTCGAGGAAGAGGATGCCGCCGTCGGCCAGCTCGAAGCGCCCCACGCGGTCGGTCTTGGCGTCGGTGAAGGCGCCGCGCACGTGGCCGAACAGCTCGCTCTCGAACAGCGCCTCCGAGAGGCCGCCGGTGTTGACGGTCACCATCGGCACCCCGGCGCGGGTCGAGGCGAGGTGGAGGGCGCGCGCCACCACCCCCTTGCCGGTGCCGTTCTCGCCGGTGATCAGGACGTTCGCCTCCGACGGCCCCACCCGCTCGATCAGCTCCATCACCGGCCGCATCGCGGGGGCGCGGGCGATCAGCAGCGGCTCGCCGCCGGTCGCGCGCAGCAGCTCGTTCTCGGCCTCCAGCCGCTGGCCGCGGCGCAGCGCCCGGTGGAGGTCGATCTGGTTGCGCAGGATGCGCACCAGGCGGGCGTTGTCCCACGGCTTCTCGACGAAGTCGCGCGCCCCCCGGCGCATCGCCTCGACCGCCACGTCGACGCTCGCCCAGGCGGTCATCACCACCACCGGCAGCGATTCGTCGACGGCGCGCAGGCGGTCGATCAGCTCCAGCCCCTCACGCCCGGAGGTGGTGTCGCGGGCGTAGTTGAGGTCCATCAGCACGGCGTCGAAGTCGCGGCTGCTCGCCGCCGCCAGCACCTCGGCGGGGGAGGTCGCGGTCTCGGTCTCGAACCCCTCGGCCTTGAGCATCAGGCGCAGCGCCTCGCGGACCTCGCGCTGGTCGTCCGCGATCAGGACCCGGGGCTTGTGGGAGCCTTCCATGAGCAGTCACTGTACCCGAAAGGGCTCGCCGCGGGTCGCGCCCATAAAAAAAGGGCTGCCGCGATCGGGGCGGCAGCCTTCAAAAGGCGCGCGAACATCACCCGTGCACAACGCGCGGGGTACCTATTTCCTTAGACGACCTCGAAGCCGCTCCGCTTCAGCTCGCGGCTCTCGAGCTCGCGCTGGACTCCGGTCTCCTCCTCGACCACCCGGCCGTCGAACAGATGGATGGTGCGCTGCCCGTAGCGGGCGAAGCGGGGGTCGTGGGTGACCATGCAGATGGTGGCGCCGTCCCGGTGGAGGTCCGCCAGGAGGTCCATCACCGTCTCGCTGTTCTTCGAATCGAGGTTGCCGGTCGGCTCGTCGGCGAGCAGGATCGAGGGCTTGCCGACCACCGCGCGGGCCACCGCGACGCGCTGCTGCTGACCGCCGGAGAGCTGCGAGGGGTAGTGCTTCATGCGGTGCGACATGCCGACCCGCTCGAGCGCTTCCTGCACCCGCTCCTTGCGCTCCTTGACGGCCATCCCCCGGTAGGTGAGCGGCAGCTCGACGTTCTCGTAGACCGTCAGGTCGCCGATCAGGTTGAAGGCCTGGAAGATGAAGCCGATCTCCCGGTTGCGGATGCGCGCCCGCTCGGAGAACGAGAGGTCGGCGACCTGCTTCTGATTGAGCGTGTACTTGCCGTCGCTCGGCGTGTCGAGCAGCCCGAGGATCGACAGCAGAGAGGTCTTGCCGCAGCCGGACGGGCCCGCGATCGAGACGTATTCGCCGTTCCGGATCTCCATGTGGATGCCGGACAGCGCGTGAGTCTCCACCTCGTCGGTCATGAACACCTTGGTGACCCCGTCGAGGCGGATCAGCGGATCGGACGTTGCATTCATCGGGTTCCTCCAAGTCTCAACCGCCGGCTCCGGCCGGACGGTAATGTCTCATCAGTTCAAACGGATCCTGGAGACGCCGTCCTGCGCCGAGGTGTCCGAGAGGACCACCTGGTCGCCGGCCTGCAGCCCCTTGACGATCTCGACCGTGCTCACCGACATCCGCCCCAGCTCCACCGGCACCCGCTGGGCGTTCTTGCCGCCGTCGGTCAGCTTGAACAGCTCGACCTTGCTGTTCGGCTGCCCGACGCTCGGACGGCCGACGAAGAGGACGTTGTCCAGCCGCTCGATCTCGACCGTGCCGTCGACCGAGAGGTTCGGCCGCGCGCCCGCGGGGAGCTGGCCGTCGAACGCCACGTCGACGATCACCGTGCCGTCGGTCGACGACGGGGCGACCCGCATGACGTGGCCGGGCACGACGCCGTTGCGCGTGTCGATCGACGCCCTCAAGCCCACCTTGACGTCCTTCGCCTGCACCTCGGGGATGTTGAGCTGGGCCTTCAGCTTCTCGGGGCGGGCGACCCGCGCCAGCAGCGTGCCGGCGGTCACCCGCTGTCCGACCTGCACCGGCAGCTCCTGGAGCACGCCGGGGATGCCGGCCCGCACCTTGAGCGACTCGACCTGGCGCTTGCGCAGGGCGTAGAGGTTCTGGTTCTGCTCCACCCGCGCCTTCTGCGCCGCGAGCTGCGCGGCCGCCGAGCGCCGGTTCTGGGCGAGGCGCGCCGACTCGATGGTGAGCTGCTTGATGAGCTGCTCGGACTTCAGGGCCGAGATCTGGTGCGTGATGTCGGGGAGGATCTGTTCCTTGAACAGCTTGCCGTCGGCCTCGGCCTGCAGCTTCGCCTGATCGCTCTGCGACTTGACGGAGGCGACCTGCGCCTCCTGGCTGAGGACCTGGCTGTCGAGCTGGGCCTTCAGGTTGTCGTAGTCGGCCTGCGCGCCCTTGAGCCCCGACTCCGCCTCGAGCGCGTTCTGCTCGATCTGCGGGTCGCTCATCTCGAGGAGCACCGTGTCGGCGGTCACCGTCACGCCGGGGAGCAGCGGGCTCTTCTCGATGCGGGCGTCGACGGGGGCCGAGATCTGCTGCACTTCCACCGGCACCAGGATGCCGGGGCCGCGCACGCTGAGCATGATCGGGCCGCGCTTGACGGTGTCGATGTAGAGGGTGTCCTTCTGGACCGTCGGCGCCGCGGGCTCGAGCCGCGACAGCCCGACCGTGACCAGGGCGACGATCGCGATTCCCACCACGATGACGATGGTCCGCCGCATGCGGCGTTTCTGGGCTTCTCCTGTCCGGGGTATATCCATAGGCTTTGTGTTCTCCGGTCCAGTCTACGCATCCCTCGTGCCAAGGTTTCAGAGGTCGTAACTCTCTGATTCCAAAACTTTTAAGAGTTCAATTGCGGGCCCGGAGTGTTCGCCCCCGGGATTCGTCCGTCCCAGGATCGGACACTTCGCCGCCCGTGTTAGGATTTTACCGAATGAGCGCCGAAGAGCATCGTACCCTGAGCCCCCGGGCCCTCGGCTTCGCCGCCCTGACGGTGAGCGACAGCCGCGTCTGGGCGGACGATACCAGCGGCAAGGCGATCCGCGCGCTGGCGGAGGCCGCCGGCCACCGGATCGTGGATTCTACCCTGGTTCGCGACGACGCGGCAGCGATCCGTGCCGCCGTCCGCGGCCTGCTGGCGACGTCCGGGGTCGACGTGGTGGTGACCACGGGGGGGACGGGCTTCTCGCCGCGCGACGTCACCCTCGAGGCCCTGAGGCCGCTGATCGAGCGCCCGATCGAAGGATTCGGCGAGCTCTTCCGGATGCTCTCCTACGAGCAGGTGGGGGCGGCGGCGATGCTCAGCCGCGCCGCCGCCGGCCTGGTGGGGACGCAAGCGCTCTTCCTCCTCCCCGGCTCCCCCAAGGCGGTGTCGCTGGCGATGAAGAAGCTGATCCTCCCCGAGGCCGCCCACCTGATCGGCCAGGCGCGGAGGCCGACGACGGCGCCCGAGAAGCCGGCCTGACCTACACCCGTCGCCCGGAGAGCAGCCGCCAGATCACCAGCAGCAGGATCGACCCCCCGATGGCGATCACGAAGCTGCGGATGTCGAACCCGGAGATCCCCCCGAAACCGAAGACGGTGGCGATCCAGCCGCCGAGCAGCGCGCCGACCACCCCGATCACGATCGTGATGATGCACCCGCCGGGATCGCGCCCCGGGGTGAGGAACTTGGCGATGGCGCCGGCGATCAGGCCGAAGATGATCCACGAAAGGATGCCGTTCATCCGCGTCTCCTTGAGAGTTAGGGTGGTCGGGGCGCGCCGTCCGGGCGCGTTCCGCGCGGCAGAAATCTAGCGAGAGGCGTGCCAGCCCGGCATAGAATGTCCCCGCCATGCCCCCGACTCCCGAAATCCAACCCGACGCCCGCCCCCGTCTCTTCCTGATCGACGGCTACTCGAACATCTTCCGGGCCTTCTACGCCATCCGCAACCTGTCGAACTCGCGCGGCGAGCCTACCAACGCCGTCTACGGCTTCCTGACCATGCTCAAGAAGCTGCTGCGCGAGGACAACCCCGAGCTGATCGGCGTCGCCCTCGAAGGGGGGCGCACCTTCCGCAGCGAGAAGTTCGAGGAGTACAAGGCGAACCGCGCCCCGATGCCCGAGGACCTGGCGAGCCAGCTCCCCTGGATCCGCCGCGTCCTCGAGGCCTACCGCATCCCCATCCTCGAGCTCGCCGGCTACGAGGCGGACGACGTCCTCGGCACCCTCTCCTGCCGCGCCGCGGAGGCGGGCTACCAGGTGGTGCTGGTCTCCGCCGACAAGGACCTGATGCAGCTCGTCGAGCCCCGCGTCTCGCTCTACCACACCGGGCGCAACAAGCTCTACGGACCGGCCGAGGTGACGGAGGACTTCGGCGTGCCGCCGGCCCAGGTGGCGGACGTCCTCGCCCTGATGGGGGACGCGATCGACAACATCCCCGGCGTCCCCGGGATCGGCGAGAAGGGGGCGAAGGGGCTGATCCAGGAGTACGGCACCCTGGAGGAGCTGCTGGCGCGCGCCGGCGAGGTCACCCGCAAGGCCTACCGCGAGGGGCTCCAGCAGCACGCCGACCAGGCGCGCCTGTCGAAGGAGCTGTCGACCATCCACACCACCCTCGAGGTCGCCTTCGACCCCCAGGCCCTGCGCCGCGATCCGCCGGACGTCGAGGCGCTGCGCCAGGTGCTGACCGAGCTCGAGTTCTTCTCGCTGGTCGAGGAGCTGGGGCCCGCCGGCGCCACCGACGCCGCCGAGGAGGAGATCCCCGCCGCCGAGGAGGCGGTCACCTCCGAAGCCTGGGCCGACCAGGCCGGCCGCCTCACGGGAGGGGAGATCTTCGTCGCCCTGCTGGGGGACGAACGCCCTCTCGGCCTGGCGGTCTCGGGTGGCGCCGCGGGAGACGGCCCGGTGATCTACGCCGACTTCCGGCGCGACGGGGTGCGCGACGCCGTCCTCGCCAGCCTGAAGGAGTGGATCGGCAGCTCCGAGGTCCGCCTCGCCGGCCACAACCTCAAGGAGGTGCTCCGCCTCTGCCCCGAGCCCCCCTGCGCCTCGGACCTCGCGGACGCCATGCTGATCTCCTACCTGCTGAAGCCGTCGATCCACGGCCACTCGCTCGACGAGCTGGCGCTCGAGCGCCTGCGCCGCAAGCCGCTCACCCCCAAGGACGTCGGCTGGGACAAGGGGCAGGAGCCGGCGGTCGGCGACTCCCGCCTCGCCGCCTACGCCGCCGAGCGGGTGGTGATCGCCCGCCGCATGGCCGAGGCGATGCGCCGCGAGCTCGAAGCGGGCTCGCTCGCCCGCGTCTACACCGAGATCGAGGCGCCGCTCGTCCCCGTCCTGCTGCGCATGGAGGAGAACGGCATCCTGCTCGACTCCGACTACCTGCGCGCCATGTCGGCCGAGCTGGGAGCGGAGATCGCGACCCTCGAGACCGCGATCTTCAAGGAGGCGGGGGAGACCTTCAACCTCAACTCGCCGCAGCAGCTCGGCACCGTCCTGTTCGAGAAGATGGGGCTTCCCGCCGGCAAGAAGACGCAGAAGACGAAGAGCTATTCGACGGGCGCCGAGACCCTCGAGGAGCTGGCGAAGAAGGGGTTCCCGATCGCCCAGCTCCTGCTGCGCTACCGCGAGCTGACCAAGCTCAAGTCGACCTACATCGACGCCCTCCCCGAGCTCGTCGGCGCGGACGGGCGCATCCATACCCGCTTCAACCAGGCGGTGGCCGCCACCGGGCGCCTCTCCTCGGTCAACCCCAACCTGCAGAACATCCCGGTGCGCACCGAGCTCGGCCAGCGGATCCGCCGCGCCTTCGTCGCCCCCCCCGGGCACGTCCTGCTGGTCGCCGACTACAGCCAGATCGAGCTGCGCATCCTCGCCCACATCGCCGACGAGAAGGCCCTCCTCGACGCCTTCGCCGCCGGCCAGGACATCCACCGCGCCACCGCCGCCGTGGTCCTGGGGGTCGACCCCGCGCTGGTCACCGGCGAGCAGCGGCGCGCCGCCAAGACGATCAACTTCGGCATCCTCTACGGGATGAGCGCCTACGGCCTGAGCGCCGAGCTGGGGATCTCCCCCAAGGAGGCGGAGCGCTTCATCGCCGCCTACATGGGACAGTACCCCGGGGTGAAGCGCTACATGGAGGAGACCCTCGAATCGGCCGAGCGCGAAGGGAAGGTCGAGACCCTCTACGGCCGGGTGCGCTGGATGCCTGACATCAAGAGCAAGAACTGGAACCTGCGCGAGAACGCCCGCCGGATGGCGATCAACGCCCGCATCCAGGGGACCGCCGCCGACATCCTGAAGCTGGCCATGATCGCCGTCGACCGCCGCCTGCGCGACGAGCAGCCCGGCGCCCACCTCCTCCTCACCGTCCACGACGAGCTCGTCCTCGAAGTCCCCGAGGAGCAGGTGGAGGCCGTGGCCGCCATCGTCAAGGCCGAGATGGAAGGGGTCGCCGACCTCAAGGTCCCCCTGGAGGTCGAGGCGGGTTGGGGGAAGAGCTGGTACGAGGCGAAAGGGTAGGGATCTATTTGAATACGTTAGACTTCTCTGGCTTCGGGGGAATGGTTTTCCGAAGCTCTCAGGGAGTCATGCCATGAAGAAGACTGTGAAGAAGCTGGTTCTGCATCGGGAGACGCTGAGCTTTCTCGAAAGCGTGGAAGGGATCGCGGGAGGAGCGACCGTGCTCTGTACGGCGACCTACGCGTATCAGACCTGCAAGAACTGCCCGACGATCACGCCGCCCTGCCACACCGCCTGAGTCTTCCTCCCATCCGCCCTGAACGGGCGGTGCCGTTCGGCCTCGAGGCTTCCGTGCGAACAGCACCGCCCCTCGGGGCGCGGTCGGGAACCTTCCAAGGTGCCTTTTGGCGGACGCGCACAAAGACGCCGGCCTGCGGCTGCGGCAAATCCGATCTTCACCCTTCCTCGCGCGCTCCTGAAAACCGCTTCGCCGTCTCCGCCCTCTGAAATTCCGTCACAAAATCTCGGAGGGCAGCCGTTGCCCTCCGAGATTTCGTCACCTCCCCCTCGTTCCCGCGTCCTCCCCTTTCATTTTTTGTTCGCTCCCTCAGCTTCCCCGTGACGCGGAACGGGAGGGAAGCGACGAAAAATGAAAGGGGAGGCTCAGGGAACGGGGGGGAGGAGCGAGGGAACGGAGGGGAGCGAGCAAAAAATGAAAGGGCGGAGGCGGAAAATCAGTGGGCGCGACCCCGAGCCCGGCGAAAGGAGCCGTACAATCGCTCCCGGACAGCCTGATCCCCGTCCGCGGAACTCTGAGGAGAGATCATGAAGAAGAAAAAAACGTCCAAGCTCGCTCTGCATCGTGAAACGTTACGGCTCCTCGAACGGCCTTTTCTCAAGGCCGCGCCCGGAGGGCTCGATACGTACGCTCAATGCCCTCCGGTCGTCACCCCGCAATCGATCACATGTGATTGGCGCAGCACCTGCCTGAGGGTCTGTGACAACGAGCTGACGTGAGGAGGTTTCGGCGCTTGGGTTCAAAAGCCGGCCGTTCGTTTTCTGGGCTTCATCCGCGTCCAGAACCAAGCGAAAAGCCCCAGAACGATCGGGCTTCCCAGGGCCCACTGCCAATTGTTGACCAAAAACTTTCCGACGACGTAAAGTGGCCGGACATGGACGTGAATCAGCGCCGAGCCCACGAATGCCTCATAGGGTTCACTCTTCCCGTTAGGGAGCATCAGGTCAGCATAGACCCGGACGTTGAGGGTCTTGTTTCCGGCTTCCAGGGGAGTCACTTGCCAAGACCATTCTCGGGTCTTGTCGAGGATGAGGGTGTCTTCGCCCTCGGTACGGACGGCAAACTCGTCTTGGGAGTAGACGAGGCGGGCTCGCATCGTGGGTCCGACTCGGATCGGTTGGATAATCGGCGGCCCTTCTTTAAAGCCTTTCGCGAGATCCGTGACCTCGTCGGGCGAGATCCGGATGAAGACTCTTTCCTCTCGACCTTGGTCCATCTCTTTCTTGGGCTCGAAGGCGAGCCGCCCGGGCTGCAAGTCCCTCATGGCGCACTTAATCTGCGTCGCATAGTCGATGGTTGGCCCCGAGCAAGAGTCAACACTACTACCGATGTCGTTGATAGTAGCCAAACCGATATTTCTGTCCTGGACGGCCCAAGATAAGGACAGGCCTGCGACCATGAGATTCAAGATGATGGGCAAAGAAAAAACGTTGGGCGACCGATCGTTGCGGGGTTCGAGCAGAAGGGCGAGGAGCGAAAGGACTGCGACCTCGGCGACGAGCAGCGGCGTGTCAAAGATCTCTTGGCGCCAATGGAAGTAGGCGCCGACCGCGACAGCCAGAACGGCGCTCCAACTCAGTAGCTGACGGCGACTCGGCAAGGTCACCACCTCCCGCGCGTCCGCGCTCAGATCAGGATTTCCAGGATCTACAGGTTCTGCGAGAGATCTTACCAGGAACCCAGGCGCCTGAATTTTTCCTGAGATGGAACCGCCGAGTCTGGTGCGCAGGAGAAGCGAGGCTGCCAGTATCGGGACTTTACTACAATCCTCTGGTCTCGGGGAGCAGGTCTCCGGGACTTCCTGGGAGACGCTGCATGAAGAAGACCGCCAAGAAGCTGGCCCTGAGCCGCGAGACGCTGATCCACCTCGAGCAGGTCGTGGGAGGAGTCACGATACTCTGCACCTACACGCAAGCCCAGACTTGCAGGGTCTGTCCGACCACCGTCCAACCCTGTCTCACCACAGGCTGCGGATCCAGCCATTCAAGGAGATCGGTGATGAGAAAACTGCGGGAGCTGTCCGTGGCAGACCAGCCCCGAAGGGGCGGCAGCATAGAGATGCTATGCAGGTGGGGTGGGACGTAAAGAGGCGGGCGTCTGGTTGTGAGTTCTGGGACCTTTTTTGCCGAAAGGAGTGCCAGATGAACCAGACGACCCGCCCGACACAGTTTAAAAGCATCCCGGAGGTTTTGTACCTCGCGTTCGATTTGGGGCGCAAGGAGTGGAAGTTGGCCTTCACGGTGGGACGGGGCGAAAGGCCGCGGTTGCGGACGGTGGCGGCTGGCGACCTGGGCGGGTTGACCCAGGAGATCGACCGAGCGCGTCAGCGTTGGGGAGTTGCACCAGAGTCTCGTGTGGTGAGCTGCTATGAGGCGGGTCGGGACGGTTTTTGGCTGCACCGCTATCTGCTCTCCCGAGGGATCTCGAACCTGGTCGTGGATTCCTCGAGCATCGAGGTGAATCGACGGGCTCGTCGGGCGAAGACGGATCGTCTGGACGCCCAGAAACTCTTGAGGCTGTTGGTTCGTCACGATCTAGGTGAGGAAGAGGATCGGGTGTGGAGCGTGGTGCGGGTGCCGAGCGTGGAGCAGGAGGCCGATCGCCAGTTGCACCGGGACTGGGAGGAGCTGAAACAGGAGCGGACGCTGCACCGGAATCGAATTCAAGCGCTGTTGGCGTGTCAGGGGATCACTCTTCGACTGGGAGCCGACTTCGGCGATCGCTTGGAAGGTCTGGCGCTGTGGGATGGGAGCGCTCTGCCGCTGCCACTGCAGGAGCGTTTGAAGCGGGAATGGGAGCGTTTGAAGTTGGTCGAGGAGCAGATTCGCGACTTGAACCGTGAAAAGGAAGAGGCGGTGGCCTCCGCCGCAGATCCGTCGTTGCAGCAGATCCAGCAGCTGACGACGTTGAAGGGGATCGGTGTGACCAGTGCATGGCTGTTCGTTCGCGAGTTCTTCGGCTGGCGCCAGTTCCGCAATCGCCGAGAGGTAGGCGCCCTGGCCGGCTTGGCGCCAGTGCCCTGCCAGAGTGGCTCTACGGATCATGAGCAAGGCATCAGCAAAGCGGGCAACGTGCGCCTGCGTACGATGGCCATCGAGATTGCCTGGTCGTGGCTGCGGTATCAGCCGACGAGCTCGCTGAGTCTGTGGTTTCGGGAGCGGTATGGTCCCGGGAGTCGTCGCTCGCGACGGGTGGGGATCGTGGCCTTGGCGCGCAAGCTGTTGGTGTCTCTGTGGCGCTTCCTTGAAACCGGGGTCGCGCCGGAGGGAGCCCAGCTGAAGACGGCGTAGCCGGCCGGGAGTTGCTTGTCCAAAGGATCCGAACTGGAGGAGCGCGCCCGACCCCAGGCTGGGTGACCCCAGGACACCGTCGTATAGATGGGGCCGTTCCACCAGGCTTGCTTGAATCGCTCGAGGCGAATGTGGCATAGGGTATCCGGCGAAAGGCCGGTACGGATAGAAGCTGGCGGGAGCTTGGAGCTCCGCCCTCTTCAGCAAGCCCCAGATCGGACGAACAGGAATCTCTTGCCGCTGCTTAGAAGAAGGTGGCGGCGAAGAAAACGAAGGAGTGTACCGAGAGAGAAAATTCACCACTCGGGGCTTGACAACCAGTGCCCTCATAGAAGCCTGGGCGTGAGCCCCAGGAACCCGGGAACCCACAAATCAGAAAGCCCCGAAGGGGCGACAGCGGACCGCAACGGACGGGTCTGCTGCCGCCCCTTCAGGGCTCGGGGTGGGGTGGTGGCACGAACCTGGGGCTCACGCCCCAGGCTTCTATGAGGGCACTGGTTGTCAAGCCCCGAGTGGTGATTTTTTTCTCTCGGTACACTCCTTCGTTTTCTTCGCCGCCACCTTCTTCTAAGCAGCGGCAAGAGATTCCTGTTCGTCTCTCCGATCTGGGGCTTGCTGAAGAGGGCGGAGCTCCAAGCTCCCGCCAGCTTCTATCCGTACCGGCCTTTCGCCGGATACCCTATGCCACATTCGCCTCGAGCGATTCAAGCAAGCCTGGTGGAACGGCCCCATCTTTATGACGGTGCCCTTGGGTCACCCAGCCTGGGGTCGGGCGCGCTCCTCCAGTTCGGATCTCTTGACAAAGAACTCCCGGCTACGCCGTCTTCAGCTGGGCTCCCTCCGGCACGACCCCGGTTTCAAGGAAGCGCCACAGAGACACCAAGAGCTTGCGCGCCAAGGCCACGATCCCCACCCGTCGCGAGCGACGACTCCCGGGACCATACCGCTCCCGAAACCACAGACTCAGCGAGCTCGTCGGCTGATACCGCAGCCACGACCAGGCAATCTCGATGGCCATCGTACGCAGGCGCACGTTGCCCGCTTTGCTGATGCCTTGCTCATGATCCGTAGAGCCACTCTGGCAGGGCACTGGCGCCAAGCCGGCCAGGGCGCCTACCTCTCGGCGATTGCGGAACTGGCGCCAGCCGAAGAACTCGCGAACGAACAGCCATGCGCTGGTCACACCGATCCCCTTCAACGTCGTCAGCTGCTGGATCTGCTGCAACGACGCATCTGCGGCGGAGGCCACCGCCTCTTCCTTTTCACGGTTCAAGTCGCGAATCTGCTCCTCGACCAACTTCAAACGCTCCCATTCCCGCTTCAAACGCTCCTGCAGTGGCAGCGGCAGAGCGCTCCCATCCCACAACGCCAGACCTTCCAAGCGATCGCCGAAGTCGGCTCCCAGTCGAAGAGTGATCCCCTGACACGCCAACAGCGCTTGAATTCGATTCCGGTGCAGCGTCCGCTCCTGTTTCAGCTCCTCCCAGTCCCGGTGCAACTGGCGATCGGCCTCCTGCTCCACGCTCGGCACCCGCACCACGCTCCACACCCGATCCTCTTCCTCACCTAGATCGTGACGAACCAACAGCCTCAAGAGTTTCTGGGCGTCCAGACGATCCGTCTTCGCCCGACGAGCCCGTCGATTCACCTCGATGCTCGAGGAATCCACGACCAGGTTCGAGATCCCTCGGGAGAGCAGATAGCGGTGCAGCCAAAAACCGTCCCGACCCGCCTCATAGCAGCTCACCACCCGAGACTCTGGTGCAACTCCCCAACGCTGACGCGCTCGGTCGATCTCCTGGGTCAACCCGCCCAGGTCGCCAGCCGCCACCGTCCGCAACCGCGGCCTTTCGCCCCGTCCCACCGTGAAGGCCAACTTCCACTCCTTGCGCCCCAAATCGAACGCGAGGTACAAAACCTCCGGGATGCTTTTAAACTGTGTCGGGCGGGTCGTCTGGTTCATCTGGCACTCCTTTCGGCAAAAAAGGTCCCAGAACTCACAACCAGACGCCCGCCTCTTTACGTCCCACCCCACCTGCATAGCATCTCTATGCTGCCGCCCTTTCAGGGCTGGCGGCCTTTAGACTGCGGGCCGGCTTGCCCTCCGGCCGAGACGCCCCGCCGTCCCCGTGGCCTGCCGAGGTTCTCGTTATGCGATGGGAGCGTCTCTACACCCTGCGCTGAAGGGTTCTCCTGAAGGCCCGCGCCGCGTCCATCTTCTACGAGGAGGTCTGGTAGATGACGGGCCGATACCGCGGCTCCGGAACCGGCTTCCCTTCGGCCTGAGCGGCCTCGATCCACGCGGTCTTCGCGGTCTCGACCTCGGCGAGTGCCTCGCCGGGAGTCTGGCCGAAGGCGGAGCATGCTTCGAGATCGGGGATGTCGGCGATGTACCCGCCATCCTCTTCGCTATGAAAGATGTTGATGTGGTGATCCTTCACCAATCCTCCTTCTTCACTGGCCCGCCGCCACCGCCCCCTCCGGGTACACGAACTCCACCGGCTTCTTCACCCCCTCGCCCAGGCTCTTGTGGACGGGGCAGGTGAGGGCCGCGTTCTCGAGCTTCTTCCTCTGGTCGGCCGAGAGGCCGGCGGGCATCTGGATGGTGACGGGGATGGCGCCGATGCGGCGGGGGTTCAGCTCCATGTGCTTCTCGAGGCGGAAGGTGAGGTTGCTGAGGTCGAGCCCTTCCCGTTCGCCCACCATGGCGATCAGGGTCAGCATGCAGACGCCGAGCGAGGCGGCGGCGAGGTCGGTGGGGGAGAAGGAGCTACCGTCCCCCTGGTTGTCGACCGGCGCGGCGGTGCGGATCACGGTCCCCGAGGGGCCGTGGGTGACTTCGGTGTTGAGGTTGCCGACGTACTTTCCTGTCATCTCGACTGCCATGGCTGGAGCCTCCTTGTCCCCGCTAGGATATCGTTGCCGGCATGGAAAAATCATTCGCGGGACGGGTCGTGGTGGTCACCGGGGCGTCCCGGGGGATCGGAGAGGCGATCGCCGAGGCGTTCGGGGCGGCGGGGGCGCGGGTGGTGCTGGCGAGCCGCAAGCTCGAAGGGGTGGAAGGGGTGGCGGCGAAGATCCGCGCCGCCGGCGGCGAGGCGCTCGCCGTCGCCTGCCACACCGGGCGCGAGACGGACGTCCAGGCGCTGATGGCGCGGGCGCACGAGACGTTCGGGGGGATCGACGTGCTGGTGAACAACGCCGCCACCAACCCCCACTTCGGCCCCCTCCTCGACGCCGGCGAGAGCCAGTGGGACAAGACCTTCGAGGTCAACCTCAAGGGGTACGTCCACGCCATCCGCGCCGCCGTGTCCAGGATGCGCGAGCGCGGGGGCGGCGCGATCGTCAACGTGGCCTCGGTGGCCGGGCTGGTCCCCCACGGCGGCCTCGGGGTCTACGGCGTGCTCAAGGCGGCCGTCCTGATGCTCACCCGGACCCTGGCGGTCGAGCTGGCGAAAGATCAGATCCGCGTCAACGCCATCGCCCCCGGTCTGATCCAGACCCGCTTCAGCGAGGCGCTCTGGGCGAGCCCCGAGGCGAACGCGCGCGCCCTCGCCACCATCCCCCAGGGGAGGATGGGGCAGCCGGAGGACCTCACCGGCGCCGTGCTCTATCTCGCCGGGGATGGCGCGAAGTTCACCACCGGCGCCGTGCTGGTGATCGACGGCGGGCAGACGCAGGGCGGGGCATACTGAGGGACGCCTCCCTCTTCCCCGAGGGGAGAGGAGGGAGGTCGCGGGCTGAGAGGTAGAAGGCTGTTCCCTGCCCTGGAGGGGCGAGCCCTGCCAGATCCTCTCTACTGTCCCGCGCTGGAGGTGTTGTCCAGCGACCACTTGAGACCGAAACGGAGACCCAGGTTCCGGTCCACGTCGCCGAGGAACTCCGGCTTGTTGGCATAGACCAGCTTGACCACCAGTTCGCTCCCTCCCACCACCTTGGCCAGCGAGTCCTTGAGGCTCTCGATCCAACTGACGGTGGCGACGAAGCGGTCCTGGCGCGCCGGATCGTCCGTCACGTCGTCGTACGTCGCGTCGAGTTCCAAACGCCCGGAGCGCGAGTTGCCGAAATACATGCCGCCGTGAAGGGTGGCGGAAAGCTTGTGGGAGCCGGGGGTGTCGAGCGACGCATCGCCCGGGAGCGCGAATTGGAAGTCGCGGGTCTTCGTGTAGTCCACCGTGAAGGAGAAGCCCGGTGTGGATGCGGGACGGGTCTTCAGATATTCCTGGACCGTGGCGACAGCGGTGAGGTCCTTGCCCGTCCGCTTCGCCCAGCTCTTCATGCCGCTGTAGGAGACGCTGCCGATCTCGTATCGCAGGCTGAACGTCCCCTCGTCCGGTCCGGCGGCACCGGTCCGCCGCCGGAAGGAGCCCTCGGCCGTAAGCTTGGGCTCGCCTTCGATCAGGTCCGCCAAGGCGAAGAACTGTTGTTTATCGAGCTCGTCGTGTAGGGAGGCCAGCGCGGCCTTTCCTTTGGTTTCGACATCTTGCACAGCGGTCTGTAGCGACGCCTTTGCTGCCGTATTCTTGCAGATCGTGTCGATCGAGGGATCGCCTACTAGGCTCGCTTGCGTCTTGAAAGCATCTCGGGCGTTATTTACAATGTCTCCAAGTGCTGAAAATTCTTTGTGCCCGACATCCAGATAGGCCCGCTTATAGATTTGGTTGGCGATTTCCTGGAGCATGCGCCTTGGATTGGCGGAGGCTTGAGTCCAACGTAAGTGGGCCTCGACGTCATCCAGGTCAGCGAGCTCCTTCTTCAAGCCATCCTTTAGGCTCTGGCGGTCGGCGTCCGGGAGGCTCAAGGTGTCGATCTTCTGATCGAGAGCCGTGAGCAACATGGGCTTGTTGACGATGACGCGCGGTGAGAACTGCCCCATGTCCATGTTAAGCGTTTCGGGGTTGAAGTTGAAGACCAGGCTGCCACCTTTTTCCTGGACCTGTCCCAAATTGAGGGCGACGAATGCTTTCCGGATGAGATCGAGCTGACCGCCGGTCACGCCGTCACCATTGGCATGGTTCGCCAGCGCGTTTGCTGTATCATCCGCTGCCTGAGCAGCCGCATTGCCGAGGCCCTCCGCGCTTATTGTTGCCGAAAGGTCAAAGAAATATTTGCTAAGAAGCCTTGGATCGGGTGCGGCGCAAGGATCGGTTTGCGCGAGCGCTGGCAGCGAGCACAGCGCCAGGATTAGAAGGGTCACCGGAATCTTCTGTCGCATGGCGAGCATCCCCTTGTGATTCTCGATACGGTCAGGGAAGCAGCACGAGACGGAAGAAGACGTCGCCCTGTTTTCCCTCGACGGTGAATGTTTCGTCTTCGGTAACGTCACCCCCGGCGTCGAGGACTCTGACATGCAAGTCGACGGAGCCCTCGTCGGCGAACGCGCCGGACCAGACGAGGGTGTACGTATTCGCGGAATCCAGATCCATGACTGCCGGTCCGGGGGTGAGATCTGCGTCGAAGAAGGTCCGGTCGTCCGGGCCGGTGGAGGTGACCTCCACGGAGGTCGAGACGGGGCCTCCGGTCTTGGACACGGTCACCTCGAGCCGGGGAACTCCGGCAAGGGCGTTGAGCTTGGCGGTTTCTCTGGTAAAGGCCATGGAATGTCTCCTTGAGGGACTCTTTGGCCAGCGCTCTATGCGCCGGGCATGTACTCTCGGAGCCTTAGACGGACTGGCCAAGGAGAATTCCCGCGGGTTGTGAACGCGAGCTCAATCGGGCTTCAAGAGGAGGAAAGTGGCCGCCACGTCCGTCCACCTTTTGGGAGTCGATGGGTACCGTATCAATCGACGTTTAAAGAAAGGATGACGCGACCATGCCTACCACGGGTACGTCATTGATGGCTGTCGCCGCTGTGGCGGCAGCCGCGCTCGTGGCGAATGCGGGCGGTGTCCAACCGCCGTCCTCCAAGCCAGTTGAAGCCGCCGGGGTAGTAACGTCGCGGAGCGACGGGCCGGTGCCACGAACACATTGTCGGAAGGAATCGCCTTCGTGGACACTTCATTTCCGGCCATCACAGTGCGCCAAGATGGGTTGATCAAGACCGCAGTTTACGTCCGGAGCTCTCTGAAGGATGACGTCTCCGTCGTCCCGACCCTGTTTCTCCGTCAAGCCTCTGGCGTAGCGATGGAGCCCATCCCCCTGTCGGCGATTCCCATACCGAAGCTTAGCGTTGGTTTCGGACTTCCAATTGTCTTTAAATTGCGATGCGTCAGGGAAATTTCGTTTCCTCTGAGTGGCTGGCTATCCCTCACACCGCTGTCGCCCTCTCCCTCTACAGTGAAGCCTCTGGAGATCAGGGAAGTGGCAGGGCCTGGGACGGGCGCTGACTGGAGCCTACTCGAACGCGCGCTCCTCCTCGCCGCCGCCGGGACCCTCCTGGCAGGGTTCGCGGTCACGCAGTGGGGCCGTAGAGGTGGGGCGCTTCTGCATCGAATGGGAAAGCCGACGTGGTCAGGTGTCGGCAGTTGGATCTCCAACCTGACGATTGCCGGTGCAATCGTCGGCAACCTGGTGCTTTTCTCAGGGTTACCAGACCACGGCGACATGCTCGGCAAGAAGGCCTATGCCATCGTGAGCCTGATGTTGGCGGCTCTGGTCGGGCTGGCGCCTGGCGTTTATGGTCTGTTCAGCCGAGCGGTTCAGACTAAAGATGATAGGGGGATGTCCGTCGTCCAAGTCCAGGGATATGTCTGCCTCTTTCTGGTCACCGCATTCCTTACGATAGTCGGGGCCATCGCTCAACTTGGCCTGATGGACCTTCTCTTCAGCGACGTGGCAGCGACCGGCACGCTATCGCCGGCGACCGCCGAATGCTGGCACTACTTCCTGGTCATCCTGCAAATCGCACTTTGGATGCACGCGGTCGTAGCGATGATCAGGACGGTCGAAGCACAAAGTGTTACCAAAGCTGATGCGGAAGGAACACAGCCCGATAAAATCTCGCCATCCGGTACTCAACTCGATGCGGCAATTGTGCCGAACGTCAAGCGTCAGCTTCCTGATTGGTCGCTGCTGTAACCCCGGGCCGAGAAACATTGACCGATTGGCGGCGGTCCTCCCGCCGCCACCGGGCCTCAGCCGAGCCCGCGCTCGACGAGCGGGCGCACGACGTGCACGATCACGTCGATCACGAAGTGGGAGAGGATCGCCGCCTCGAGGCCGCGGCGGATGTAGAGCCAGCCGAAGGCGAGCCCCACGGGGAGGATGATCAGCACCGTCCGCAAGGCGACGAGCGGAGGGAGGACGGCGGCGAAGAGCTGCTCGTTGCCGATGTGATACCAGCCGAAGAAGAGGGCGGTCACCACGGTGGCGACGCCGAGCGCGATGGCGCGTCCGCCTCCCTTAGGGACTCCGAAGGGCCTCATCGTCAGCGTCCCCACCCAGGCGACGAGCGAGAGGAGGAAGAGCCGGTCGAGGATCTCCTCCGCGAAGGGGGCCCAGAAGCTCGCGAGACCGCTGCGCCACCAGGGGACGGCGATACGGGCGTGGATCTCGGGGGCCGGGAAGGTAACGCCGAGCCCATAGCGGAAAACGGCGTCGATCCCGAAGGCGACGAGCGCCGTCACCACCGCCCAGAAGAGCGCCGGCCGCACGATCGACGACAGCGGCTCGGCCGGCCGCGGGGCGCCGTCGAGCCGGCTCTCGAGGTAGGGGGCGCCGAGGCCGATGCGGCGCGCCACGAGGAGGCCGAGCCCCGCGGCGGGAGCGAGGATCACCAGGTTGCGCAGGAGCGCGAAGAGCACCATCTGGACCAGCGGCGTCGAGTCCGGCTGGGGATGGGGAGCGATCGCCTGCAGCCCGAAAAAATAAGGGAGGACGAGCGGTCCGGTGAGCGTGCCGGCGGCGACCAGGACGGCGAACGTCTTCCAGGGGTACGGACGGGCCGGGGGTGCCATGAGCTGTCTACGCGCGGCACGCGGGAGAAGTTGCGGGCCGCCGGAGAGACCCTGGGAGCGCCGGCGTCCCGCCGGCTTCTAATTCCGTTTCTTTTCTGTTTTTTGGTTAGAAGCCGGCGGGACGCCGGCGCTCCCAGGAGGGGGGAACGCTCCGGGCTAGGTTTCCTCCAGCCGTTCCCCCACCCCTTCCACCTCGCGGAAGAACCCCTCCGCCTTGCCGTCCAGCCAGTCGTCTTTCAGGGTGGCGAAGAGGTGGTCGCGGCGGTCGCGGTTGCGGCGGGCGAGGGCGAGGAGGCCGGGCTCGCGGGCGCGGCGGCGCTCGGCGCGGAGGGCTTCGTCCTTGCCGGCGAGGGAGAGCTCGAGGAGCTTCTTGGCCCGTTCGGCGGCGGCCTCTCCCGTGGCGGTCGCGATCTCGTCCTCGAGGACGTGGGCGTCGTGGAGGTCCCCGAGCACCTCCTGGAGGCTCTTGAGCCTTTTGATCGCCGGGAGGGCGTCGGGCCGCTCGTCGGCCAGCGGCTCGAGGAGGTAGCGCAGGCGCTTGGCGCGGATCCTCGCCTCGTGGGCGTGCTCCGGGTCGCCGGCGTCCTCCACCTCCGCGAGGTGCTCCTCGAGGTCCTTTACCTGCCGGTGGAGGATGCCGGCGGTCGCCGCGGCGAAGGTGGCGGCGGGGGCGTCGCCGTCGAGGTGGATCTCGGCGCGGTAGACGGAGAGGCGGGCGCGGAGATCCTTCTCCACGGCGTCGAACTCGTCCGCGACTTCGTTCTCCAGGGCGTCGAAGGCGTCGCGCAGGCGGTCGCGCAGGCGGGCGAGGAGCCAGGTGAGGCCGGGACGCTGGTGGGCGGTGAGCCCGTCGCTCTGGTGGCGGAGCCATTCGATCTGCACCTCGGTGTCGCGCCCCGGGCCGGTCGAGCCGGCGAGGCGCTTGAGGCGGCGGCGGAGCTTCTTCGGCAGGCTGCCGGCGAGCTCCTTGTCGTAGGCCTTTAGGCCGCTGCGCAGGCGGCGGAGGCCGACCCGGAAGTCGTGGAGCGCCTCGGTGTCGGCGGGGTCGGCGAGGCGGGGGCGGGCGCGGGCGGCCTGGTCGAGGTAGGCGAGGGCGAGCCGGCGCGCCCCTTCCTCGGGCGGCCGCGGCAGGAGCGCGGCGTGCGGAGGAGCGCTCAATCCGCCAGGTCCCGGAGTTGGGCGGGGGTCACCGCCCAGAGCAGGGTGGCGTTGCCGGCGCCCACCTCGTCGGTGAAGTCGACGAGCGCCGCGCCTCCCTTGCGGAAGGCGAAGAGGTGGCGCTCGGTGCCGGTCAGCAGCCAGGAGAGGATCAGGCTGAGGCTCGGCTCGTGCCCCACGACGGCCACGGTGCCCGCCTTCTGCCGGCGCAGCCAGCGCAGGAAATCGACCGGCGTCGCCTCCGGGGCGAGCTCGTCGATCTCGACCTCCTTGAGGCCGCCGTAGACCGAATCGACGATGGCGCCGGTCTGGGCGGCGCGGGTGAGCGGGCTGGTGGCCAGCAGATCGATGGCGGGCAGGCAGTGGCGCAGCCCGCGCGCCCCCTGCTTCATCCTCTTGCGCCCGTCGTCGGTGAGCGGGCGCAGGCGGTCGTCCTTGCCGGTGCGGGCGAAGTCCTCGCGCTCGACGGCGATGGCGTGGCGGATGAGGAGCAGCTTCATGCGACCTCCCTACGACTTCCTTGATGCCGGCAAAGGTATCGCAAAGGGGCCGGCCACAAAAAGAGGCCGGGCTGGACGGCGGGGGCCGCAACTCCCCGCGCCGCCCTCCCGGCCGGTGACAGGCGCGGAAGTTTGTTGAACAGCCCCCTCTCCGCTCTTTGGGAAGACGACGAGGAGGCGAGGCGAAAGATACGGGATCTCCCCGGCACATCCGGTCACGCCGGTGTGGCGGAGCGGTGACATCGTCCGGAGACGGGCCCCGGAGCGGCGAAGGATCGATGCATGACGGGTGAACGTTTCGGGCCCCCTCTCGTGATACCGTTTCCGCAACCTCAAGCGCGACGCCCAGCCCCGCTGCGCTTCGGGGAGATCAGGAGGATCGGATCCCATGTCGGAAGGGCCCCCCTTGGTAAGTCAACCCGACGGCCAGAGCCCGCGCCGGACGCCGCTCTACGAGTGCCACCGGGAAGCCGGAGCGCGGATGGTCGACTTCGCCGGCTGGGAGATGCCGGTGCAGTACGCCGGGGTGATCGACGAGCACCGGGCGGTGCGCACCGCCGCCGGCCTCTTCGACGTCTCGCACATGGGGGAGGTGCGGGTGCGCGGCGCCGGCGCCGAGGCCTTCCTGCAGCGGCTCACCCCCAACGACGTCAGCAAGCTCGTCCCCGGCCGGGCCCACTACAGCGGCCTGCTCAACGAGCGCGGCACCTATCTCGACGACATCCTGGTCTACCGGCTGGCGGCCGACGACTTCCTGGTGGTGGTCAACGCCTCGAACGCGGCGCGCGACGCGGCGTGGATCTCTGAGAAGGCGGCCGGCGAGGCCGCGGTCGAGGTCACGGACCAGAGCGACGACTACGCCCTCCTCGCCCTCCAGGGGCCCTCGGCGCTCGGCATCCTGGCGCCGCTCGCCGCGATCCCCGGGAGCCCCGCGGGGACGCCGGGAGACATCGCGAAGCTCAAGTACTACGGCTTCGCGCAGGGGACGGTCGACGGCGTGCCGGCGCTGATCTCGCGCACCGGCTACACGGGGGAGGACGGCTTCGAGCTCTACGTGGCGCCGGCGGACGCGCCGGCGGTCTGGCGGCGGCTGCTCGCCGGCGGCGCCCTCCCCGCGGGGCTCGGCGCCCGCGACACCCTCCGCCTCGAGGCGGCGATGGCGCTCTACGGTCACGAGATCGACGAGACGACGACGCCCTTCGAGGCCGGGCTCGACTGGGTGGTGAAGCTCGACAAGGGGGAGTTCCTCGGCCGCGACGCCCTCCGGGCCCGCAAGGCGGCGGGGGTCGACCGCAAGCTCGTGGGGTTCGAGATCGCGGGGCGCGGCATCGCCCGCCAGGGGCACCACGTGGTCTCCGACGGAGACGCCGGCCAACGCGTCGGCGAGGTCACCAGCGGCACCTGGAGCCCGACGTTCGAAAAGGCGCTCGGCCTCGCCTACGTCCCCCCCGCGCTGGCGGCGGCCGGGACGCCGCTGACCCTGGACGTGCGCGGCAAGACGCTGGCGGCGAAGGTGGTGGACACCCCGTTTTACCGGCGGGCCCGATAGGTTACGATCTCCTGGAAAGCATCTACGCAATCAACGGTTCTTAGCGGAGGGCGAAAGAGGCAATGTACCCGACGAATTTTCTCTATTCGAAGGAGCACGAGTGGATCCGGGTCGAGGACGACATCTGCGTGCTCGGCATCACGGAGTTCGCACAGAAGGAGCTCGGCGAGGTGGTGTTCGTCGAGCTGCCGGAGATCGGGCAGGTGTTCGACACCAACGACGAGCTGGGGACGATCGAATCGGTGAAGGCGGTGGCCGAGGTCTTCACGCCGGTCGCCGGCGAGGTGGTGGAGATCAACGACTCGGTGGTGGACGATCCCGAGCTGCTCAACGACGACCCGCACGGCGAAGGGTGGCTGATCAAGATCCGCTACTCCTCCGCCGACGACCTCAAGGCGCTGATGAGCCCGGCCGACTACGAGGAGTACGTGAAGAGTGGCGAAGCCTGAAGACCGGGCGGGGACGGCGGCAACCGCCGAGAGAGTCAACCTTACACCCCTGAGCCCCACCGACACCTTCGTCCGGCGCCATCTGGGGTCGAGCGAGGCGGAGAGGGGGGAGATGCTCGCGGCGGTCGGCGCCGCTTCGCTCGCCGAGCTGGTGGCCGAGACGATCCCCGCCGCGATCCTGCGCGGCGAGCCGCTCGCGCTGGCCGGGCTCCCCACCGACCGCGAGCTGGGCGAGCAGGAGCTGCTCGCCTCGCTGCGCGCGATGGTGGCGGCCAACCGGGTCTGCCGCTCCTTCCTCGGCATGGGCTACTCCGGCTGCCTGACCCCCGGGGTGATCCAGCGCAACATCCTCGAGAACCCCGGCTGGTACACGCAGTACACCCCCTACCAGTCCGAGATCTCGCAGGGTCGCCTCGAGGCACTGATCAATTTCCAGACGATGGTGGCGGACCTCACCGGACTGCCGGTCGCCAACGCCTCGCTGCTCGACGAGGCGACCGCCGCCGCCGAGGCGATGAACCTCTGCCACGGCGTCACCGGAGGGAAGCGCGACGCCTTCTTCGTCGCCGCCGACTGCCATCCGCAGACGATCGAGGTGGTGAAGACCCGCGCCGGCGCGATCGGCGTCGAGGTGCGGGTGGGCGATCCGGCGGAGGTGGACTTCTCCGGAAACGACCTCTTCGGCATCCTGCTCCAATACCCGGCGACCGACGGCCGGATCGTCGACCACGCGGCGCTCGTCGAGCGGGCGCACGCGGCCGGCGCGCTGGTGGTGGTGGCGGCCGACCTGCTGGCCCTCACCCTGCTGCGCTCGCCGGGGGAGCTCGGCGCCGACGTGGCGGTCGGCTCGGCGCAGCGCTTCGGCGTGCCGATGGGGTTCGGCGGCCCGCACGCCGCCTTCCTCGCCACCCGCGAGGAGCACAAGCGGCAGCTTCCCGGCCGGATCATCGGCGTCTCGCGCGACCGCCGCGGCAAGCCGGCCTACCGCATGGCGATGCAGACCCGCGAGCAGCACATCCGCCGCGAGAAGGCGACGAGCAACATCTGCACCGCCCAGGTCCTGCTCGCCATCATGGCGGGGATGTACGCCGTCTACCACGGCCCCGAGGGGCTGCGGAAGATCGCCCGCCGGGTGCATGCGCTGGCCGCCACCCTCGCCGCCGGCCTCCGCGCCCGCGGCTGGGCGGTCGGCCGCGAGCCGTTCTTCGACACCGTGCGGGTGGGGACCGGCGCCCGCTCCGCCGACGAGATCCTCGCCGCCGCCGAGGCGCGCGGCATCAACCTGAGGAAGCTCAACGAGCGCGCGGTCGCCATCGCCCTCGACGAGGCGGCCACGGAGGCCGACGTCGACGAGCTGCTGGAGATCTTCGAGGGTTTCGACGGTGACTCGGGGCACGGCTCGCCAGCCGCCGACGGGAGCGACCTCGAGATCCCGGCGCCGCACGCGCGGACCTCCGATTTCCTCGCCCATCCGGTGTTCAACTCGTTCCATACCGAGCACGAGATGCTGCGCTACATCAAGCGCCTCGAGGCGCGCGACCTCTCGCTCGCCACCTCGATGATCGCCCTCGGCTCGTGCACCATGAAGCTCAACGCCACCTCCGAGATGGTGCCGGTCACCTGGCCCGAGATCGGCGGCCTCCATCCGTTCGCCCCGGCGAGCCAGACGGCGGGCTACCAGGAGCTCTTCCGCACCCTCGAATCGTGGCTCTGCGAGATCACCGGCTTCACCGCCTGCTCCTTACAGCCGAACGCCGGCTCGCAGGGGGAGTACACCGGGCTGATGGTGATCCGCGCCTACCACCAGCACCATCGCGAGCCGGGGGCGGCGGAGCGCGACGTCTGCCTGATCCCCGTCTCGGCGCACGGCACCAATCCGGCGTCGGCCGCGATGGCCGGCTTCAAGGTGGTGATCGTGGCCTGCGACGAAGGGGGGAACGTCGACCTCGCCGACCTGCGCGCCAAGGCCGCGGCGCACCAGGAGAAGCTGGCGGCGCTGATGGTCACCTACCCGTCGACGCACGGCGTCTTCGAGGAGGGGATCCGCGACATCTGCGCCGTCGTCCACGAGCACGGCGGGCAGGTCTATCTCGACGGCGCCAACATGAACGCCCAGGTGGGGCTCTGCCGCCCGGGGGACTACGGCGCCGACGTCTGCCATCTCAACCTGCACAAGACCTTCTGCATCCCGCACGGCGGCGGCGGCCCCGGCATGGGGCCGATCTGCGTCGCGCCCCACCTCGCGCCGTTCCTCCCCGGGCATCCGGTGGTGCATACCGGCGGCAGCGAAGCCATCGGCCCGGTCTCGGCGGCGCCGTGGGGGAGCTCGAGCATCCTGCCGATCTCCTGGGTCTACATCGCCCTGATGGGGAGCGCCGGGCTCACCCGCGCGACCGAGGTCGCCATCCTCAACGCCAACTACATGGCGAAGCGCCTCGGCGAGCACTACCCGGTGCTCTACACCGGCGGCAAGGGGCGGGTGGCCCACGAGTTCATCCTCGACCTGCGCCCCTTCAAGTCGACCGCCGGCGTCGAGGCCGAGGACGTGGCCAAGCGCCTGATGGACTTCAGCTTCCACGCGCCGACGATGTCCTTCCCGGTGGCCGGCACGCTGATGATCGAGCCGACCGAGAGCGAGTCGAAAGCGGAGCTCGACCGCTTCTGCGACGCCATGATCCGCATCCGCGAGGAGATCCGGGCGATCGAGGAGGGGCGGATGGACCGCCAGGACAACCCGCTCAAGAACGCCCCGCACACGGCGGACGACCTGGCGGCCGACCGCTGGGAGCACCCCTACAGCCGCGAGCAGGCGATCTTCCCGGCCCCCTGGGTGCGCGAGCGGAAGTTCTGGCCCTACGTGAACCGGGTGGACAACCCCTGGGGGGACCGCAACCTGATGTGCACCTGTCCGCCGCCGGAGTCGTATGCCTGAGCCGCGCCGGGAACGGGAGCGCGGGAAGACCCTGGAGTTCCGGCCACGGTGACCCCCCGTTCCGGGGACGTCACCCGGGGGGACGCCGTCTTCCTCGGCCTCTTCCTGGCCTGCCTGGCGCTGAGCCTGGTGAGCTTCACCCACCTGGTGGGGCTCGCCGGCAGCCTGCCGCTCACCCTCTACGGCTACTACAGCGTGGCGGTGGCGCTCGGCTGGGGGTTCGGCATCATCTACGTGCGACGGACCTGGGGGCTCCCCGCCCCCATCCGCCGCCGTTTCCTCCTCATCTACTATCTCGGCCCCTGGGCCATCCTCGGCCTGCTGCGCTCGATGGCCCCCCTCGCCGATCAGCACGCCGCCCCCTTCGTCCCCCTCTACGCCCTCGGCGTGTTCAGCGCCCTCTTCCTGGTGCCGGTGACGATGAAGTTCCCCCGCCCGCTGCGGTGACGGCGACTCCCCGCGCGGGGGAGAATGAAAGCGCAAGAATCCGAGTTTCGGGATTCAGGGGAAACCGTAAAGTCCCTTCAGACCGAAAGGAGCTTTATGAACGCCCAGCCCCGGAACCTCGAGCCCGCCATGACCGCACCCAACACCCCCCATCCTGACGACGCGAAGTGGGAAGCCGTGGTCCGCCGCGACCCCGCCGCGGACGGCACCTTCTACTACTCGGTGAAGACCACCGGCATCTACTGCCGCCCTTCCTGCCCCACGGGGCGGCGGGCGCTGCGCCAGAACGTCGCCTTCCACCTCACGGCCGAGGCGGCCGAGGCCGCCGGGTTCCGCCCCTGCAAGCGCTGCTCGCCGAAGGGGGGGACGCTCGCCGAGGAGCGCGCCGCCAAGGTGGCGGCGGCCTGCCGCGCCCTCGAAGCCGAGGAGCCGCCGGCGCTCGACGAGCTGGCGCGGGGGGCGGGTTTGAGCCCCTACCACTTCCACCGCGTCTTCAAGGCGGTGACCGGCCTCACCCCGAAGGCCTACGCGGTGGCCCACCGCGCCCGCCGGGTGCGCGAGGAGCTCGCGCGGCGCCCCACGGTCACCGAGGCGATCTACGAGGCGGGCTTCCAGTCGAACAGCCCGTTCTACGCCAAGGCCGCCGAGACCCTCGGCATGACCCCCACCGGCTTCAGGAACGGCGGCGCCGGCGCCACCCTGCGCTTCGCCGTGGCCCAGGGATCGCTCGGCGCCGTCCTCGTCGCCGCTTCGGAGGTGGGGGTCTGCGCCATCTCGCTCGGCGACGATCCGGACGTCCTGGTGCGTGAGCTCCAGGACCGCTTTCCCAAGGCCCGTCTGATCGGCGGCGACGCCGAGTTCGAGCGCCGCGTCGCCCAGGTGATCGGCTTCATCGAAGCCCCGCGCACCGGCCTCGACCTCCCCCTCGACGTCCAGGGGACCGCCTTCCAGCAGAAAGTCTGGCAGGCCCTCCAGGAGATCCCCGCCGGCTCCACGGCGAGCTACGCCGACGTCGCCCGGAGGATCGGCTCCCCGAAGGCCGTCCGCGCCGTCGCCCAGGCCTGCGCCGCGAACCCCCTCGCCGTCGCCATCCCCTGCCACCGCGTGGTGCGCCACGACGGGCAGCTCTCGGGGTACCGCTGGGGGGTGGAAAGGAAAAGCGCGTTGCTGGCGCGCGAGGCGGGGGCATGACGAGCGCTGTCTTCGCAGAGGTGTCCGTCGAGAGCCGCGTCCAGTCACTGGACTGGGCGCGGCTCGCGGCCGACCTCGACGCCCACGGCTGCGCCGTGATGCCGAAGATCCTGTCTCCGGAAGACTGCCGGGCCCTCGCCGCCACCTACGCCGACGAGGCCCCCTTTCGCAGCCGCATCGTGATGGCCCGCCACGGCTTCGGCTGCGGCGAGTACAAGTACTGGGCCTATCCGCTCCCCGAGTCGGTGGCAACCCTGCGCGCCCTGCTCTATCCCCATCTCGCCGAGGTCGCCAACCGCTGGAATCAGACCCTGGGGATCGACCTCCGCTATCCGCAAGACCACGCCGACTTCCTGGCCCAATGCCACGCCGCCGGCCAGACCCGCCCGACCCCGCTCCTCCTGCAATACGGCGAGGGGGACTACAACTGCCTCCACCAGGACCTCTACGGAGACCTCGCCTTCCCCCTCCAGGCCGCCTTCCTCTCTCCGCCCCGGGAACCGATTTCGCCGGAGGAGAATTCGTCCTCACCGAGCAGCGCCCCCGCATGCAATCCCGCGCCGAGGTGGTCCCCTTGACCCAGGGAGACGGCGTGATCTTCGCGGTGCATCACCGTCCCGTGCAGGGCACGAGGGGAGCCTACCGGGTAAACCTGCGGCATGGCGTGAGCCGGCTGCGTTCGGGGCGGCGGCATACGTTGGGGGTGATTTTTCACGACGGGAAGTGAGGGCGAAGAGTTAGCCTCTCACTTCTTCATAGGCTCTTGATTTACACCCATCTCCTCGAGGAAGATTGAAGCTTGCTTGGGGTATCCGCGTACGATCCTCGCTCGGGTCAAAGTCAGATGAGCTTCAGCCCTGCACACACCCACGAAGCAGACTCGTCTTTCTTCACTAATCGCCGTTTCTGTCTCTGCGCGAAAATCAGGAAGTGTCCCTCTCTCAAGGCCAATTATATATACGCGAGGCCATTGAAGGCCCTTAGTCCTATGCAGAGATGCAACCTTAATACCGCCTCCAAGGGTTGGAGATCCTCCGGTCCCCCCCAGCGCAAGCTCGGAAAGTAGATGTTCTAACGTAAAGTCCGGATCGTGATTCTCGAAATGAGAAATGGAAGAAATCAGTGTCTCTAATGGATCTGTAAGATCCGGGCGTGCAGTTAAAATAGCTACCTGAGCCTGTCGTACAATCTCGGCAACAGACCGGTTAGAGTATGCCATTTCGCGTACTAAGCGTAGCTCAGCGATGGCCGAAACGCCGTCATATAGGGCTAGGAAGGAGTCGCTTTGACGCTCTTCGGTAGTGGCCAGTTGAAACATTTCGAAGAGTCGATTGGCCTGTCGGTCATTTAAGCGTCCTCGAGTGATAGCTAGTATTGTCGCGAGCATTCGGCGTTCGGGAGGGTCGTAACCTTCTCCCAGCCAGTTCGATATGGGAACTCCGATCTCTTCAAGGCCCTCTAGAATCGATCGGGCTCGATAGCTACTGCGCACGAGGATGCTTATGCTCGCTGGCGGTGTTCCCTCTTCAATCAAATTGAAAATTTCATTCACTATAAATTCTGCTTCAGTGGCTTCGTTAGAAAATGTCAATTGTCTAACTTCACCTCCAGTATAGACGTATTCCATCTGCCGACCGCTGGCACCCGAGTCCGCCGAGATCAATCGGTTTGCCACTTCAATAATCGCTTCGCGACAACGGTAGTTCAGGGTTAGGGGGTATTCGCGCGCGCCGAGCTTCTCGATGAAGCGCCGAATATTTTCCGCTTCAGCTCCCACAAAGCGATAAATCGCTTGATCATCATCAGCAAAAACGCTAACGGTCTTCACGTGCCGGCAAAGTGCACTTACAATTGCGAATTGGGCGGCGTTTGTATCTTGAAATTCATCAACTAGGAGATGTCTGTACTTTGTTCCATATGCTTCGGCAATTAGTGGGTTTCTTTCAAAAAGGTCGGCCGCATAGACGATTAAGTCGTCAAAATCGACGGCGTGTTCCCGCCTCTTGTACTCTTCGTATAATTTACCAAACCGACGAACTTTTTCGTTGCTTATCTCGGCCCGTCTAAGCCTGAGGTAGCTCCACCGTTGGCGGAGGTCGCCGACCCCCGAAGAGAGTGAGACTTCAATAGCCAGTCGCTCTTGGTCTTCGCGCTCTAGGATCTCAAAATCTCGATCGATTCCAACTAAATCGCCGTGCGATCGTAGAACATGCATTCCAAAGGTGTGAAAAGTGCTTGATAGGATGCGCTCGCTGTTAACGGCAGTAACTCCCAATGCTCGTGATTTCATTTCTGCCGCTGCCTTGTTCGTGAAAGTCAGGAGGAGTGCTCTTGAATCGGGGTCATGCGTAAGTAACTGGCGTGTGCGGTAGGATAGAACGCGAGTCTTCCCGCTTCCCGGGCCAGCGAGGACTGCAATCGCCTTCTCTGTGGAGTTGACAGCTGCTTCTTGCTCTGGGTCTAATGGCTTCTGCGCAGGAATGACGTTTGGCACGTTCGTTTCATCATGCATGTGCGAGGACCCCTTTCAGGGGTAAGGGCACGTTATTCATGGATAGCTCGTCCACGAGAAGGGGTGCGTATTTGATTTTGCGTGAGCGTATAAACGCTCGGACCTGTTCGGGTAGTTGTTCGTTTCTATATTTAGGTTGTTGTTGCATGAGTTGAAACTCAGAGATATCGCCTTCTGTTGTTATGACTTGGACAACCTTAGGTTCGCCTAGTGATTTAATTAATTCGTCCTCGAGATCGTTGACGCAAACAAAAAATCCCAATTGCTCTAGGTCTGCTCGGTTGGCAACTGTATGTCCCGATTGTTGAAGAGCCTTTGTGAAAAGATGTTCTTCGGCATTGTCGCAGAGTCCCGTTAACGGTAGGCCAAATCCATTTGGACCGAAAAGCTCAAGATAGACTCCTATTGTGGAGGCTCCGTTGATAGGTACTATCGTAACGCCTTCGGCGTCTAGATTTCTCTGCTGTTTAAGTGCCAGTGCCTCGATGGCGTATTGGTCGCTCACTCCTTCGACCAAGATGACGGATCGGGCGAAGAATGCCTCTGCGGTCTGGGGGTTAGTATGACGGGAAAGGCGCTTTGCATCCTTGTTGGAGAGTCCTTTCGGGCTGGCGAAGCTCACGCCAGTCGTGCCAGACCTCAGTCGGACGATTTTTCGAGGGTCCGCCCTGTTAAGGAGGTTCGAGGAGTGAGTTGCGATCAATAACTGTGCATCAAGCTGTGATACAGCTTTTATCAGTGCTCGCTGAGATTGTGGGTGAAGTGAGATTTCGGGTTCATCAATAAGGAATATGGTCCCAGGCTTCCTCTTGGCAAGTCGGGCAGCGAAGGCGAAGATTGCCAACTGTGCAATGCCGCTGCTTTGGCGAACGACTGGAATTGGCTTCATATCGTCCGGATAGCTGACGCTAAGCTCAAACTGTCTTAGTAACTCGCGATCGCTTAGTTCGGACGACCTCATTGAAAAGACTTCCTGAGCTACCTCTGGTAGCAAATCGGAAAAGCTTTCTCGTGCCTCTTTCAGGAGGCTCACTAAAACGGCGTCTTTCGCGAGTCGCTTTCCAGCTTCGCGGGTGTCGGCAGAGGCTTGGTCTAGACTTTCACTTATAGATGGATTGTCAACAAGAAGGTTTAAGAGGTTACGTGGAGACACTAGCGTCCGGTTTATTTGATGGTGACCGGCTGCAAAGCTCGCACTGACCGTAGTTTCAAGCTTCTTGGGGGTGTCCACGATTTGAATTTCGGGTTGAGACGCCGGAGAGTTGAAGCAGGATCTGATGGACAATACCCCTCGCCTCTGGTCCTGCTGAGCGGGCATTCCCTTGATTTCCTGCCCTTGGTAAATAGATTCAATTCGAGACCTCGCTCTACACATGCCTACAGATCTTATTGGCCTCGGTTTGCGAGCAAACCGAGCCTTCATAGGCCTTGCAACCCGATCGGTCCCAACCAGTGTCAAGCATTATCTCTAACCTCTTGATTCTGTTTGACTTCTAACCGGACACTACTGACGTGGAGAGCCGAATTGCAGCACCTTGCCCGGATCTCGAATTGTAGAAAGCCACTGCAGTGGAAGAGCCTCGCGCTCCTTGCGCTTGATGCGAGTTCCCGGGTGATCAGGGTACCAATGCTCGAGCTCTACTTCTTCCGTGAGGTCGTCCCATATTCCCCGAACTCCGACTGTTAGGGTCGGGGGAGAAGAAAATTTCACATAGCTTCCGAACAGGGCTCGTTGCGAAGCGTCAATATCGGATAGAGTTGTGGTTATTTCAATCGGGAGCGTTGTGTCATAAAAATCAGATTTAGTGAAGGCGAGTTCGCGACCTAGCGAGCGGGCGATAGCTGTCAGCAAGGAAGTCTTTCCGCCGGCATTCTCACTAATGAGGAAGATGGAATCGCCTTCAAGTGGCAGGTCAAACTGTAAAAACGAGCGGAAATTACGAATGCTGACGTGATGTATTTTCAATAGGTGTATTCCTCTCTCTAAGTTAGCAGCTTGTAGTATAGCATTGTCTGTCAGTAGCCGACTCAAATATCCGGAGCGTGCCGCCGACTCGGTGCAGGTGCATCCATCCAGCGTGCAGGCGCCAAGAGAGGAGATGTCCGCGAGCGCATCTTCTCTACGGCCTGATAAGCTTCCTGTGAGGAGCGATGGTATGTCCCGAGTCGCGACGCCGCCGAATCAGCGGGTGACCGCCGAAGACCTCTTCCGCCGCAACGTTCGAGACGAGAGAACGGAACTCGTCGCCGGCGAACTGCTGCGGATGAGCCCTGCCGGTGCCGAGCACGGAGTGATCGCCATGCGGATCGGCGCCTGGCTGCTGATGTTCGTCGAACAGCACCAGCTCGGCCTGGTCTGCGCGGCTGAGACGGGGTTCCTCGTCGGCCGCGATCCGGACACCGTGCGCGCTCCCGATGCTGCCTTCATCTCCCGCGAGCGGCTGGGCGAGGGGCGCCCACCCAAGAAATTCTGGCCTCTCGCCCCGGACCTCGCCGTCGAGGTCATCTCCCCGAGCGAATCGGCCGAGCAGGTCCAGGAGCGGCTCCGGGACTGGTTCGCGGCCGGCGTCCGCGCCGTCTGGATGCTCTATCCGGGGACGGCGTCGGTTCACGCCTACCGCTCTCCCTCCGAGGTGCGGATCTTTCAGCGGGGCGAGGAGCTTACGGGCGGGGACGATCTGCTTCCCGGGTTCTCGTGCGCGGTTTCCGATCTGTTTCGATAAGCGACCCGCCTGTGCCTCAGCGCCGCCAAGGCCGCAGCACGGTATAGACCGGGATCGCCGTAATCCCCTCGCGCTCGATCGTCAGCAGTCGCCGCGCGGCGAGCGTCCGCAAGGCTTCCTGCACGGCGCGCTTCGAAAGGCCAGAGCCGGTCGCGATGTCGAGCAGGCTCACCTGGGCGGTGTCGCTGCTCTCTCCCTCGCCGCCGTTCCCGCGGGCGTGCGTCCGGCGCCAGAGGAAGAGGTAGACCAGGAACGCCGAGGGCTGGCGGTCGTGGCCAACGAGATCGGCCATCAGCGAGTCCAGCACGTAGGCATCCACTGGCACCGTCGTCATTCTGCCTCCTCGTCGAAGGTAAGCTATGGCAACTGCTGCCATAGTAGCCTTCACCCGCCTTGCGCTGCAATTGTTTAGGCGGTCATGATGCGGTCCATGAACCTTTCCGAGGAGACCTCATGATCAAGGCCATGAAATTCGTCAGCGTGCCGGTGGGCGATCAGCAACGGGCGCTCGAGTTCTACACCCAGACCCTGGGATTCCGCATCATCACCGACCAGCCGTTCGACGGCACGCAGCGCTGGATCGAGTTGGGGATCGGGCACTCGGGGACGGGGATCACCCTGTTCACGCCGCCGCAGCTCAAGGACCGCATCGGGACCTTCACGGGGATCTCCTTCACGGCGGACGACGTGATGGCGACCTGCCGCGAACTGGCGGCGAAAGGGGTGGTCTTCGTCAAGGAGCCGAAGGCGGAGTCGTGGGGGACCTCGGCGGTCTTCGCCGACCCGGACGGGAACCAGTTCGTGCTCAGCTCCGGGTAGAGCGCCGCGTGCCGGAAAAGCCAAACAGGGACAACAAGGACGCCAGGGACAGCAGGGACAAGAAAGCGCCGACGCCGGCACATCTCTCTTGTCCTTTGTTGTCCCTGTTGTCTCTGCTGTCCCCGAGGTCCTCGCCGCCCGTGTTGGTCCGTGCCGCCGGGGGTTGTACCGGGAACCGCCGCCTGGCTCAGGAGCCGCACTTCACCGCGACGCCACCGGACGGGATGAAGGAATTCCCTGTCCGCGGGACGCCATCCGAGCAAACCGTCGACGTCTGATCGCAGCAGGCCGCCTGCGAGGGCGCCCACCATTGTTCGATCTCGGTACGGCTGCACCGCGTGGTGCAGATGCCGGAGGTCGTGGCGCCGCCGCTGGTGAGGAGGGTGAGGGTCAGGGCGAGACTGAGGCCACTGATGCGAAGCATTGTCTTCATGGAATCTCCTTTCCCTTCCTGGTACAGGAGAGGGTCGCGAGCGAGCCTCTCGCGGGACGGGTCGGCGCCCGAGAGGAGATGGAGGATCAGGGCGACGTCATCTCCGCGATCGCCGAGCTGATGACCTCCTCCGCCACTCCTTGGCGGCGCAGGCTCTCGACCAGCCTCTCGAGTCCGGGATTGCGGTCCAGCCGCTCGAGGTCCACCCGCAACCCCTGGCCGATGTAGGCGCGGATGAGAGGCTGATACCCCGAGAAGCCCAGGAGCGGGGCGACCCGCTTGAGGTCCTCCACCACGTCTTCGGGCATCCGGATGCTGATCGTCGCCATCGGGCGGTCCTTCTGGAGCCGCTCCCGGAGCTGTTCAGTCTTCATAGAGGCTCCTCTCTGCCGCGGTGGCCGGGCGGGCCGAAATGATCCGGATCGCCTCCTCCCGGAAGGTGTAGACGACCACCAGCAGCCGCCACCCCTCCGTCAAGCCGATCGCCATCTCACGCTCCTCGCCGCCCAGCATCTCGGAGCGCTCAAGGCGGATGAGCGGATCGAAGAAGACCTCGCACGCCATCTCCAGCGAGATCCGATGCTTCCGGAGGTTCGACTCGGCCTTTCCGCGGTCCCAGGTAAAGCGGATGCCGTTGCGTTCGTGCACGACATCTCCGAGGGAGATCTTACCACGGCGTATATACATTGCCCATACGTTCCCGTCGAAGTCCAGGAGAAGGGTTTGGCCTCGAGCAGGCCGCTTGCCTGGGATAAACTCCGGAATCCGCTACTTTGGCGGGTGATGTTATCTCAGAGAGATACCCCCGAGTCCCGTTTCCTTTGGTGTCTTCGGGAATCCGGAAGATCTTTCCGGAGGCCGCGAGGGTCAGGCCGTCCCCAGCGTGATGAGAAGGGGGCCCGGAAAGCACCTGTCCCTGAGCCGACGAAAAGGCCCAGACCTTGATCTGGTTCTGCGCGACACAGTTCCATCACTAGTCCCAGCACTGGCGCTCTCGTTCCAGGTGGCGGTCGATCTCATCTTTGGAGAGGACTTGGCGGGGGTGGCCCGCCAGGCGGTCGAGAAAATCGTTGAGCGAGTGGGCGGGTTTCGAAACTCTTTCGGGAATCAGGACGATCACCTCGGCCGGACCCTCGGGGACATCCTCCGGGAGCTTGAGGCTCAGGGTATGGTCCTTCTCGACGTGGCCCCGAACCTTGAAGGCTCGCATCCGTTCGACATCCCGGAATCGTCTCGTCCTACCGCCCGCCCAGCAAATCCATCAAAACCGCCACCTCCGACGCGATCCCGGTCGCGATCGTGGGGTCGCGGTCGGGGGCGAAGAGGCTGGAGTGGAGGGAGGGGGGCTGCTTGCCGGCGGCGGCGAGCTCCTTGAGCTGGGTGGGGTCGCCGGCGCCGAGGCTCCACTGGACGGCGGGGACTCCCGCTAGGCCGAACTCGCTGAAGTCCTCGGAGCCCATCTGCGGCGCCACGTCGACGACGTTCGCGTCGCCGAAGGTATGGCGGAAGGTGGTGGCGAGGCGCGCGGTGAGCTTGGGATCGTTGTAGGTGGCTCCGGTGCTCTCGATGACGGCGAAGGCGGGCTCCTTGGGGGCGTCCGCCGCCATCGCTTCGGCCTTGGCGATGCGCTCGATGGCGGCCAGGAGGTGCTTGCGGACCTCGGGCTTGTAGGCGCGGACGGTGATCTGCAGCTTCACCTCGTCCGGGATGATGTTGTGCTTGTTGCCGCCGTGGATCGAGCCGACGGTGACGACCGCGGGGTCCTGCGGGTCGCGCTCGCGGGCGACGATCGTCTGCAGGGCGAGGACGGTGCGGGCGGCGATCACCACCGGGTCGACCGTGGTCTGCGGATAGGCGCCGTGCCCTCCCTTGCCGTAGATCGTGAGGTCGACCGAGTCCGAGCTCGCGAGAGCGTAGCCGGAGGTGAGGCCCACCTGGCCGGCCGGGAGGGTCGGGTTGTCGTGCAGGGCGACCACGAAGTCGGGCTTGGGGAAGCGGGTGAAGAGGCCGTCCTTGAGCATCGCCTTGGCGCCCCGGATGCGCTCCTCGGCGGGCTGGCCGATGAGGATCAGGGTGCCGTGCCAGTCGCCCTTGCGGCGCGCCATCTCGGCGGCGGTTCCCACCAGGGCCGTCATGTGGACGTCGTGCCCGCAGGCGTGCATCACCGAGACCTCGGCGCCGGCGTCGTCCTTGGTCCGCACGGTGCTGGCGTAGGGGAGGCCGGTCTTCTCCTCGACGGGGAGGGCGTCGAGCTCGGTGCGCAGCATCACGGTCGGGCCGGAGCCGTTCTTCAGCACCCCCACGACCCCGGTGCCGCCGACCCCGGTCGTCACCTCGAAGCCCGCCTGGCGGAGGCGCGCGGCCACCTTGGCGGCCGTCTTCTCCTCGTGGAGGGAGAGCTCCGGATTGCGGTGGAGGTCGATGTAGAAGTCCCGGAGATCCGGCGACAGGGCCTGGGGAGCCGCAGCCCCCGGCGCGTCGGATGCGGCGGACGCGGACGTTGCGCAGAAGAGGAGAGCGAGCAGGGCCACGACGGGAGTACGGGGCATAGGGGTCTCCACGGGAAGAGCGAATTCGTCCGCGGAGCATAGCGCACCTCGACCGCTCGCCCGGGGGAAACCCGTCTGGTAGACTCTGGCCTCTTGTTTTGAAGTCTTTGTGAAGGAGTCCTCCGTCGTGCCTCGGTCGGGGAGCGCGCCGCAGATCCCTCCCGAAGTCCGGGAGGCCGCAGACCGCCTGTCCGCCCAGCGCTCTCTCCTGGGAGCGGCCAGCTATCCGTTCGTCGCGCTGGTCCTCGGGCTGACCTCGGGTCTCCACCGGCAGAATCCGCTCCTGTTCGCCGGCGCCGTGGCCGTCGTCCTGGTCTTCGCCGCGGTGCGCGTCGTCCTCGTGCTGCGCTTCACCCCGATCTTCCACGCCAGCCCCCGGCGGTGGCGGGCCCTCTTCTACACCACGCTCGTCCTCAACGCCCTGCTCCTCGGCGGACTCTTCGTCGCGGTGATCGGGAGCCTCGGCCCCGGAGTGCGCTCCTTCTTCGCGCTCACCATCGTCGCGGTGATCGCCAACATGGGGGTGCTGCTCTACTCCCACGCGCCGCGGGCCACCCTGGCCTTCGTCGTCGCCCTCTGTCTGCCGGTGATCCTCGCCCTGGCCGGCGCCTTCGGACTCTCCGGCTGGCATCTCGGCGGCTGGGAGTATCTCTGCCAGGGGGTTTTCTTTCTCTATCTGCTGGTGCTGGGGGGGCAGCTCCACCGCGAGCGGTGGGCCGGTCTCCTGCGCTCCCACCAGCTCGCGATGCGGACCGCCGAGCTCGAGGTGGCCCAGGAGGAGCTGCGCCGGGACCGCGACGAGCTCGAGAGGCGGGTCGAAGACCGTGCCGAGGAGCTGCGGCAGGCGAGCCTCGACTATCGGCGGATCTTCGAGAACGCTTTCGATGCCATCCTCGTCCTGTCGCGCGAGGGGGAGGTCGTCCTCAACGTCAACCGCCGGGCCTGCGAGATCTACGGCCTGAGCCGCGAGGAATTCCTCGGGATGTCGCTCGAAGCGGTCTCCGAGAACGTCGAGCGCGGACGGCTGCAGGTCGTCGAGACGATGGAACACGGGGGTTTCTACAACTTCGAGACGGTGCAGCGGCGCAAGGACGGCAGCCGGATGTTTCTCGAGATCAACGCCTCGGCGATCGAATATGAAGGGCATCCCGCGATCCTCAGCATCAACCGCGACATCACGGAGCGGCGCCGGGCCGAGGAGCTGCGGCTGGCGAAAGAGGCGGCGGAGCAGGCCGACCAGGCCAAGGGGCGGTTCCTCGCCAACATGAGCCACGAGATCCGCACGCCGATGGCCGGCATCCTGGGGCTGACCGGCCTGCTGCGCAAGACCGACCTGTCGGCGCAGCAGAGCCACTACGCCGAGCTGATCCAGAGCTCGACGACCTCGCTGCTGCGGCTGATCGACGACATCCTCGATTTCTCGAAGATCGAGGCCGGCGCGCTGGCCTTCGAGCGGGTGCGCTTCGATCTCCAGGGGGTCCTGCGCGAGATCGTCGACCTGTTGCGCTTCACCGCCGGCAGCCGCGACACCAAGCTCACGCTGACCTTCGGCAGCGGCGTGCCGGAGTGGGCCTGGGGCGATCCCGCCCGCCTGCGCCAGGTGCTCACCAACCTGATCGGGAACGCCTTGAAGTTCACCGCCGCGGGGACGGTCGACGTCGAGGTGCGGCGGCTGGCGGACGGCCGGCTGCGCTTCGCCGTGCGCGACACCGGGATCGGCATCCCCGCCGAGAGCCAGGGGCGGATGTTCGGCCTCTTCTCGCAGGGGGACAGCTCGACCTCGCGGCGCTTCGGCGGCTCCGGGCTGGGGCTCGCGATCAGCAAGCGGATCGTCGAGCAGATGCAGGGGGAGATCGGCTTCGAGAGCGCGGCGGGGACGGGCTCGCACTTCTGGTTCATCCTCGGCCTCGAGACCGCCTTCCCGCCGCGCCTGCCGCCGGCGCCGGGCGAGGGGGACTCCCGGCCGGCGGGCGCGCGACACCGCATCCTGGTGGCGGAGGACAATCTGATCAATCAGCTCGTGGTGGTCGAGCAGCTCAAGGTGCTGGGGTACGACGTCGCCGCCGTCCACAACGGGCTGGAGGCCCTGAAAGCCCTGGAGAGCGGCGACTACGACCTCGTGCTGATGGACTGCCAGATGCCGGAGCTCGACGGCTACGACGCCGCGCGCCGCATCCGCGAGGGGGCGGAGAAGCACCGGCGGATCCCCATCGTGGCGCTGACCGCCCACGCCATGCAGGAGGATCTCGACCGCTGCCTCGTGGCGGGGATGAACGACTACATCACCAAGCCGTTCGTCGAGGAGGATCTGCGGCAGAAGCTGGCGCATTGGCTGAGCAAGGCCGCGGCCGAGGCGGAGGCCAGGCCCGCGGAGGGGGCGGGCGCCTCGCCTCCCGGCGACGGATCCCGCATCTCGCCGCCGCTCGATACCGCCGGCTGAGGCCGCGCCCGGCGGCTTGACGGGATGGCCCCAGCAAGGCACGCTCTCCCCGTGCCCGAGCTTCCCGACCTCGAGATCTACCTGGAGGCGCTCCGCGCGCGGATCGTGGGGGAGCCGCTCGCGGCGATGCGCTTCAGCAGCCCCTTCCTGCTGCGCACCGTCGAGCCGCCGCCCGCGAGCTTCGTGGGGCGGCGGGTGGTGGGCGTGCGCCGGCTCGGCAAGCGGGTGGTGATCGAATTCGAGGGCGAGCGCTTCGCGGTGCTCCACCTGATGATCGCCGGCCGCCTGCACTGGAAGCCGCCAGGGGCGAAGATCCCGGGACGGGTGGGGCTCGCAGCGTTCGACTTTCCCGGCGGCACCCTCCTGCTCACCGAGGCGAACGCCAGGAAGCGGGCCTCGCTTCACCTGGTGGTGGGGGAGACGGCGCTCGCGGCGCTCGATCCGGGCGGCCTCGAGGTGCTCGCGGCCGACCTCCCCGCCTTCGAGGCGGCGCTGACCGCCGAGAGCCACACCCTGAAGCGCGCGCTGACCGATCCGCACCTGCTGAGCGGCATCGGCAACTCGTATTCGGACGAGATCCTCCACCGCGCCCGCCTCTCCCCCTTCCGCCTCACCCGCAGCCTGGCGCCCGAGGAGATCGCGACCCTCTTCGGCGCCATCCGTGAGGTGCTCGCCGAGTGGACCGGCCGCCTGCGCGCCGAGACGGGCGCCGGCTTCCCGGAGAAGGTGACCGCGTTCCGTCCCGAAATGGCCGTCCACGGCCGCTACGGCCAGCCCTGCCCCGTCTGCGGCACCCCCGTGCAGAGGGTGCTCTACGCCGACAGCGAGTCCAACTACTGCCCCACCTGCCAGACCGAAGGGCGCCTCCTCGCCGACCGGGTGCTCTCGCGGCTGCTCAAGCAGGACTGGCCGAAGACGCTCGAGGAACTCGAGGCCAGGAAACGGGGGGCGGGGTGAAGAGCATCTCCTTGGTTATACTCCACAACTCACCGTGCCCGGAATGGACCCGGGCCAGGATTTACGACACAGAGAGGAGCCCTCATCATGAAGAAGAGCCTCACCAGGAAACGTCTCGCCCTCAACAAGGAAACTCTCGTCCATCTCCAGTTCGTTTCAGGTGGCAGCTACGATACCGAGAACAATCAGGTTCCCGACGATACCTACGGGACCAGCGGTTCCGGCCAGGGCGGAAGCAATCTCGGGAGTTGCACCCATTGTCTGAACTGCCCCACGAACGTCAGTTGTTAGAATTCCGATCCTTGCGCGCCGGATCTCGCCCGCGGTGGGCGAGGTCCGGAGGCAGCCTCAGCCGCCGGCTGGAAAGGCTTTCTGCAGCGCGCTCGCCGGGCCGCTGAAGACGTCGAGGTCCACGGGCCCTGCGATGCCGTCGACCTGGCCGGATTCGCTGTGCTGCCAGAAATCCCATAGCTTCCAGCCCGCCGGCAGGGTGGGCTGGGCGACGCCGTAGTTGGCCACCCAGAGCGGATAGCTGCCGAAGGCGCTCGTCCCCAGGCCGTTCCAGAAGCCGGGGTCGGTGTAGATCATCGGCTGCTTGCCGGTCAATCGCTCCAGGCTGGCGAGGAACGCGGTGAGGTTCGCGACCACCACGGAGGCGGGCTGTCCCATCGTCTCCTCGACGTCCACCACCAGGGGGAGCTCGCCCGGGCCGCCGACGGTCTGCCAGAACCAGGTGGCCTGGGTCTGGGGATCGTCCTCGGCGCGGAAGAAGTGATAGGCGCCGCGCAGGAGGCCCGCCGCGCCCGCCTCCTGCCAGTTCTGCACGAACATGGGATCGACGTAGGTCATGCCGTCCGTCGCCTTGATGAAGGTGAAGACGATGCCGGCGTCCGCAACCTGCCCCCACGCCACGCTGCCTTGATCTTTGGAGACGTCGATTCCCGAGGCCAGGGTCTGCAAGCTCGCGAGGTCGGACATCCGCTCTCCTTCTGAGGGTGGGGCGTCGATCATCCCTGCTGTTTCTGAAACAGAGCGTTCAGCTCGGCGAAGGGGGCGGCGCCGGCGAGGCCGTCGAAGGTGCCGGGATCCGCGAGGGATTGCGCGGCACGGAGGAAGGCTCCCCAGGCGGCGCGGGCGAGGGCGGAGCCGAGGGAGATGCGGCGCACGCCGAGCTCGCCGAGGCGGGCGACCGTGAAGTCGGGGCTGGGCGCGGAGACCAGCACGTTGAGCGGCTTGGGAGCCACCGCCGCGACGAGATCCTCGATCTCGCGGGGGTCGCGGACGCCGGGGGCGTAGAGGCAGTCGGCGCCCGCCTCGGCGAAGGCCACGAGCCGCTCGCGCGCCACGCGGGCGGGGTCCTCGTGCCCCACGAGCCAGGCCTCGCAGCGCGCGGTCAGCACGACGGGCACCCCGGAGGCGTCGATCGCCCCCCGCGCCGCCTGGATACGCTCGACGGCCAGGCGCTCCTCGTAGAGAGGGCTCGCGGCGTCGCCGGTCGCGTCCTCGATCGACAGCCCGGCGACCCCGGTGGCGACGCAGAGCTCGACGTTGCCGGCCACGTCCTCGGGCTCGGCGGCGAAACCCGCCTGGAAATCCGCGTTCACCGGCAGCGGCGTCGCCGCCACGATCTCGCGGAAGTGGGCGAGCGTGGCCTCGAGCGGGACGGCCAGCACGTCGTCCGGCAGGCCGCGGGAGAACGCGAAGCCGGCGGAGGTGGTGGCGAGGGCCTGGAACCCCAGATGCTGGAGGGCTTTGGCCGTCCCTACGTCCCACGGGTTGGGGAGCACGAAGCAGCCGGACTCGTGCAGCTTGGCGAAGGCGGCGGTCGCGGAGGATTGGGCGGCCGAGGGATGCGACGAGTGGGGGGGGCTCATCGTCCGATCTTATACCGGCGGGTTCGGGTGGCCGCGCAGGAGGCGCGCGAGGATCAGCAGGAGCACCAGCACGGCGCCCACCAGGGCGCCCCAGAAAATCTTTCTTTCGGTGGCCGCGGGGTCCGGCTCCGCCCCTCGGCGCGGCTCGGCCCCGAGCGCGATCTCGTGCGCGGCCTCGCCGAGGAGGCGCGGGGCGAGGAGCGAGAGGTCGTAGCGCGGGGCTCCAAGCCCCGGCTGGCCGTAGAGCAGCTCGAGATGGCCCGTCGCGGGAGCCGCAGCGGCGGCCGGGGTGAAGAAGCGCAGGCGGTCGGCCGGCAGGAGGAGGCGCGGGGAGCTGAGCGGGAGGGGAGCGTTGTCCCCTTCCTCGACGAGGAGGGCGAGATGGGTGCCGAGGCCGGGCGGGAGATCGAGCGTCAGCTCCGGCGCCGGGGCGTCGGGATCGGCGTGGCGCCAGGAGGTCTGCGCCACGGTCCGCTCGCCGGACTCGTCGTCGCGGCCGGAGCTCCGGCGATCTCCCGAGGGCTCGCGGATCTCGACGAGCCGGACGTCGCGCTCGAAGACCCGCGCCGGGGTGGCGAGCACCAGCCGGGCCGCGGGGAGCGCGGGATAGGGGAGCTCGACCGGGTAGCGCGAGCGGGAGGGCGGGTCCCCTTCCCGGGGGTGGCGCGCCAGGGCGGGAAGGGCGAGCGCCAGCGGCTCGTCGCGCCGTTCGAGCAGGTAGGGGACCTGGCGTCCCGCGCCGTCGGCGATCCGCAGGTCGGCGAGCCCGGCGCTGCGCGAGAGGACGTCGGCGTCGAGGAGGAGGGCGGTCAGCCCGGGCGGCGCGGCGGGGATCTCCCGCCGGTAGCGGAAGGGACGGCGGTCGAGGGGCGCGCCGGCGCTCACCCCCGGCAGCGGCGCGAAGGCGTCCCCCTCCCGCGGCTCGAGGTCGCGGCGGGCGCCCCAGCGCGCGGCGGCGGTGTGCGCCGATACGACCTGATCGCGCAACGCTTCGAGGTCGTAGCGGGGGGGTGTGCCGGCCTTGGGATCGCCGAAGCGGGCGGTGAGCGGCGCGGGGCCGGCGGCCTCGAAGTAGATCCAGGGGAGGGGAGCGAGCTCGGCGGTCACCCCGGCGAGGGGCAGCGGCGGGTTGTCGCCGTCGTCCACCGTCAGCTCGAGATCCGGGCCGTCGGGCCGTTCGGCGGCGCTCAGCGGGATGCGCAGGTCGGCGGCCGAAAGGCCGTCGCGCACCGCCCGCCGCAGCGTGGCCTCGCCGAGCCGCACGGGGGTGATCTCGGTCGTCGTCCCCTGGCTTCCGTCGAGATGCCCCTGGCTCACCGTCGCCGCACGCAGCAGGGGGCCGCCGGGCCCCCCGGGGACTTCGAGCTCGAGCGCCACCACCGGCAGCCGCGCGGCCGGCAGGCGGAGGCGGAAGCGGCTCTTGCCGGGCTCGCTCGGCCGGCGCTCGAAGGCGACCGGGACGCGCGCCGGCGGCCCGGGATCGACCGGCCGCACGAGCCGCGCCGCGACCTCCCCCGGCGGCGGCAGGCGGCCGCTCGTGGCGTCGTTCCAGATCAGGCGGAGATAGCGGAAGTCGCCGGCGGGGATCGCGACCTCGAGCTGGCGCAGGCGCTCGTCCGGCAGGTCGAACAGCGTCCCCTCGGCCACCAGCACCGTCCAGCGGCTGCGGTCGCCGCCCCCCTCCAGGCGGAAGCGCTTGAGGAACGGCGCCGGGAGCCCGCTGATCCGCACCCGGTCGATCGGTCCAGACACCCCGAGATCGACCTCGAAGCCGCTCGAGGTCTTGGTCGCGGCGAGGGGGAGGAGAGAGCCGCGCCGCCACTCGGGCTCGCGCTGCGGCGGGGCGACCAGGAGGTAGGGGACCTCGCGCCCGGCGGCGTCGAAGAGGCGGAGGTCGGCGAGCCCGCCCTGGAAGGGTCCCGAGCTTCCCGCCTCGCGGCCGGGCGCGTAGGCGAGGGGCTGGGCGGCGGCGAGCAGCGGCACGTCCGGCTCCAGGCGGTTGGGCCCCGCCCCCCCGGGGACGACCGGGCGCTCGTAGCGGAAGCGCGGCGCCGTCCGTCCTTCGCCGCTGGCCAGGAGGGAGGCCGCCGCCAGCAGGCCGGCAAGGAAGAGCCGGAGCCGCCTCACTCCGCCTCCCGCCGGGGGAGGACGTACTTCTGGATCAGCACCGCCATCAGCGCCAGGCAGAGGCCGAGGCCGGCGAACGACATCACCCGGTAGAGGCCGCCGAGCTGCGCCATGTCGTGCACGAACCCCTTGAGCACCGCCACCAGCAGCAGGACGATGGCGGCGATGCGGGCCACCCGGTTGGGGAGCGCGATCCCGGCGACGAAGAGGGCGATGGCGAAGAGGGCCCAGCCGAGGGTGTAGGAGAGGTCCTCGGCGAGCGTCGCCTGCCCGCTGAGGAAGGCGAAGGTGAGGCTCGCTCCTTTCGAGAAGAAGTCGGCGATCTCGATGTTCACCAGCAGGAAGAGGAGGGTCACGCCGCCCCCCGCCGCCAGGCTCGACAGCCGCGGCATCGGCGGCTCGGTCAAGCGGTCGTCGCCGCGGGAGAGGAGCCAGGCGGCGAGGAAGAAGGCGAGGGCGGGTACGAGGTAGGTATAGAGATACCAGTTCCAGATCGCCAGGCTGCCGCGCGGATGGTAGCCGAGGACGGCCGGGTTCAACGCCAGCCGCACGAAGACGGCGGCGAGCAGGCCGGCCGTCCAGGCGAGCAGGCCGCGATGGGGGATGCGCAGATAGAGGGCGGCGAGGGCGGCGGCGAGGAGCGCCCAGCCGATGGTGATCCATTCGCGGTCGAGCTGGAGGGGGATCGCCGCCGTGATGCCGGCGAGCACCGCGCCGGCGACCAGCGCGAGACGCCCGGTGTCCCCCTGGGCGAGGGCACCCTCGGGAATCTCCGCGGTGGCGGTGCGGCGCCGCTCCATCCGCACCAGCTGGGCGAGGAGGACGGCGAGGGCCGCCGCCTGCGCCACGGGCAGGGCGCCGATCATCCAGGAGAAGCCGTTGTTGGCGAGCGTCGCGCGGGCGACCAGGAAGTAGCTGAGGCTGGCGAGGACCGCCGCGAGATAGGGGTGGCGCAGGCGTTTCGCCCGCTCGCCGAGGATCAGCGGGAACGCCAGATACGGGAGGTAGATCGCCGTGGCGGCGACCAGCTCGTACCACCACGGGGCGCCCGCCGGGAGAGCGGATTGCCAGCCCGCGACGGCGGCGGTGGTGAAGGCGACCGAAACGGGGGCGATCCACGGCCGGTCGGCGAGCTTCGAGAGGGTGAGCAGGGCGACGAGGAACGCCACCTGCGCGGCGACCGTCCACGCGAGAGGCGGCTTTCCCGCCGCCACGGAGAGGGCGATCGTCACCACCTGGCCGAGGAAGAGGCTGGCGATGGCCCCGGAGGCGACGTCCCCCGGCAGGCCGCCGTGGAGCGCCAGCGGCGAACCCGGCGCAATCCGGCGGGCGAGGGCGATCCAGAGCAGGCCGAGGGCGGAGACGCCGAGCGTGGCGGCGAGGGCGACCGCCGGCCAGGGGGCTGCCGGGGCCGTCACCACCCAGAGGAAGAGCACGAGGTTCGAGGCGGCGAGGGCGGCGATCCACAGGGCGGCCCGGCGCATCCAGAGCGCCGCCACCCCCATCGCGAGGTCGAGGAGCGCGAGGACGCCGAGCAGCGGCCAGGGAGGGATCGAGAGCCGGGGCTGCACCGCCACCACGAGCAGGAAGAGGTGGCCGACCAGCGCCAGGTGGTGCCCGCCGACCGGCTCGGCCCCCGCTCCGGGCTCGCCGGCGCCGCCGGCGGCATTGGCGGCGTCCTGCCGCCCCATCCAGAGATTGCCGGCGAGGCCGAGGACGGCGAAGCCGGCGACCAGGAAGAGGGCGGGGACGAGGCTCGCGGTGAGCGGCACCGTCGCCCACCAGACGGCGATCAGGATCCAGGAGAGGACCGTCCCGGCGACGGCGAGGGCCGGGCGGCGCAGCGTGCCGGCCTCGAGGAAGAGGCCGGCGTTCAGGATCACCAGCAGCAGCGCGAGCCCCCACAGAGCGCTGGCCGCCAGCGGGCCGGCGGCGAGGAAGAAGAGGAGGCCGAGCGAGAGGAGCAGCAGGAAGGCGCCGCTCCCCGCCGGCGGCAGGCGCCGGCCGAGCCGCCGCGCCAGGATCGGCACGCCGAGGTAGAAGAGGCCGAACACGGCGTAGACGGCGACCCCCGGCAGCAGCCGCTCGGGCGACAGCGAGCGGGCGGACCACACCGCCTCGGCGGCGATGGCGAAGAAGGCCGCGGTCGACTGCAGGGCGCCGTCCTCGTAGGTCAGGGCGAAGCCGGCCGTCGCCGCGAGGAGGAGGAACAGGACCGCGAACGGCGCTCCGGGTGAGGCCGCCGCGGGCTCGAGGACGAAGAGCACCGGGAAGCTGAACAGCAGGAGCGGGCCGGCCAGGGAGGCGAGGCGCCCCTCTTTCCCGAGCGGCCGGCCGAGGAGCCCGGCGATCCCGGGGGCCGCGAGGTCGAAGAGCACGAAGAGGGCCACGAAGCCGAGGATCGCCGGCCACGCCCGCGACTGTTCATAGGACGTCCCGAACCAGAGGGCGAAGACGAGGAGGGAGGCCGCCGCCGCGAGGGGGTGGAGCTCGCGCGGCCCACGGAACGCCGCGATCGCCGCGAGCCCGAGGCGCAGCACGAAGAGGAAGCCGAAGAGGAGCCCGTAGCGCGCGCCGTAGGCCGGCACGGCGGCGAGATAGACCCCGAAGACGAGGGGGAGCGCCGCCCCCACCACCGCCGCCCAGGCGAACGGGTTACGGTCGTCCGCCGCTGTCTTCTCCTTGCCGTAGCCGCGGCCGAGGGTGGAGACGGCGAATGCGAGGAGGGGGAAGACCAGGAAGATGCCGAGCGCCAGCGGCAGCTTCGAGGCGTCGAGGAACTTGAACACCCATCCCCACTGGTAGAGGGTGGTGAAGCCGAGCGAGAGGACCGAGAGCACCGGCCACCCCTTGCGCAGGGCCACCCAGGCGAGGCCGGCGTTGAGCAGCAGGAGATAGCCGAAGAGGCCGACCGGATGGTCCTGCCCGCTCGACAGCAGCGCCGGCGTGGCGAAGCCGCCGAGCAGCCCGAGGAGAGCGATGAACAGCGAGTCGTGGCGGATCGCGAGCCCCACCGCCACCGCGGTGACCATCACCAGGAGCGCGAAGGTGCTCCCGGCCCCCAGGAGGTGCCAGAGGGTGTGCGCCGCGAAGAAGGTCGAGAACAGGGCCACGATCCCCGCCGCGCCGAGCGCGTTGGCGGTGATCGCGTAACGCCGCGCCCGCGGCAGCTCGCAGCAGCCGAGGAGGGCGATCCCCATCACCAGCCCGATCGCCATGCGGATCGGCGGCTGCAGCCAGCCGTGCTCGACCGAATAGCGCAGGAACGTGATCGCCGTCAGGGCGAACAGGATGCCGGCGATCCACGAGAACAGCTTCACCCCCACCAGGCTCTCCCAGTCGAACGGCTTCCGCGGCGGCACGGGCGGAGGAGCGAGCCGCGACCGCGGAGGAGCGGGAGGGACCGGCGGGTGGGGTGGCGCGGGCGGGGTGGGGGCCGCCGCGACCGGAACCGCCTGGGGCTCCGCCGCTGCGGCGCGGGGGAGCGGCGGCGGCTGCGGCACAGGAGGCAGCGGCGGCGGAGCGGCCGGGGTCCTGGCGCTGGCCGCGGCGGGGGGAGGCGCCACGGCGGTGAGGAAGGGAGGGGGTGCCGGCGGAGGAGCCGGAGCGCTCGCCGGGACCGGAGGCGCCACCTCCGCAGGGGGCGCGGCCGGCGCCGCTGGTTGCGCCGCGGCGGCGGGCCGGGCGGCCGCTCCGGGCCCCGGCATCTCGCGCACCCGCTCGAGGATGGCCATCCGGCGCCGCAGGTCCGCCTGCCCCTCCGTCTGGAGCCGGACCTGCTCCTCCAACTCCTTGATCCGGCGGCGGGCCAGCCAGGCGTTGGCGGCCACGATCAAGAGGATCAGGAAGCCGAATCCTTCCATCCGCCACGTCCTTCCTCTCCGCCGCACAAGGCCACGCGGATCTGCCTGGGTTGAGGGGCTCACTTTATCATGCGACATCCTGCGCCCCGCCGAGCCCCATCCGTGGCCGCCGGCGGTATCATGCCGTTGGGAGGAGAGCCCATGGCCCGTGGCTGGGAGAGCAAGTCCGTCGAGTCGCAGATCGAGGATGCCGCCGATCGGACGCAGGGAGGCGAGGCGCTCGACGCCGGGGAGCGCGCGGTCCGGCGGAAGATCCAGAGCCTCGACCTGTCGCGCCGCCGGGTGCTCCAGGAGATCGCGGAGACCCGCTCGGAGGCGCGGCGCCGGAGCCTCGAGACGGCGCTCGCCTTCCTCGACGCGGAGATCCGCAAGCTGACCCCGTAGACAGGACCTCGTAGTATGATCCGCGCCGATCCAAGACGCACAGAACCTTCGCCGCAGTCTCAACCCTGACTTGTCCGGGATTCCCGGAAGGAGGAAGACACGTGAGCATCCTGCACCTGCTCTGGTCGGTCATCGTCGGCTTCTTCATCGGCCTCATCGCCCGCGCCCTGCTGCCGGGGAACGATCAGATGGGCTTTCTCGCCACGGTGGCGATCGGCATCCTCGGCTCGCTGGTGGGCGGCTTCCTGGGCGGGCTGATCTCGAAGCCGGCGCCGGGGTCGAAGTTCCACCCCGCGGGCTTCTTCATGTCGGTGATCTGCTCGATCGGCCTCCTCCTCCTCTGGCGCTTCATCCCCCACTGAGGGTTCAGCTCCGGCGGAGGACGTCGCGCAGGCGGCGTACTCCGCCGGGGATCTCGGAAACGTCCGTGCCGCCGTAGCCGAGCACCAGGCCGCGGCGGACGGGCTCCCCCGTGTAGCAGGACGACAGGGGCATCGCCCACAGCCCCTGCCGCGCCGCCTCGCGGGAGAGCGCGAGGTCGTCCGTGCCGTCCATCTTCGCGGTCAGCGTCGCCACCAGATGCAGCCCCGCCTGGCCGTCGAGCACCTCGAGCTCGTCGCCGAGCTCGCCGCGGATCGCCGCCACCAGGGCGTCCCGCCGCTCGCGGTAGAGCTGCCGCATGCGGCGCAGGTGGCGGGCGAAGTGCCCTTCGCTCAGGAAGTCGGCGAGCACCGCCTGGTAGAGGGTGGGAGGGAAGATGTCCATCGCCTCGCGCACCGCCGTGAAGCGCGCCACCAGGTCGGCCGGGATCACCAGGTAGCCGATCCGCAGGGCGGGGAACAAGACTTTGCTGAAGGTCCCGATATAGATCACCCGGGCGTCGCGGTCGAGCCCCTGGAGCGAGGCGATGGGGAGGCTCTCGTAGCGGTACTCGCTGTCGTAGTCGTCCTCGAAGATCCAGGCGCCGGCGCGCGCCGCCCAGGCGAGGAGCTGGAGCCGGCGCGTCGCGCTCAGCGTCGCGCCGAGCGGGTATTGATGCGACGGGGTGACGTAGGCGGCCTGCGCCTGGGGGGCGCGGGCGATCCCCGCGGCGACGTCCAGCCCCTCGCCGTCGACCGGGACCGGGACGATCCGGGCGCCGGCCAGGGTCAGGACGTCGCGCGCGCCGCTGTAGCCGGGCTCCTCCATCCAGACGCGGTCGCCGGGATCGAGCAGCACGCGGGTGGCGATCTCGAGCGCCTGCTGCGAGCCGCTGACCACCATGATCTGCCCGGCGTCGCAGCGCACGGCGCGCGACGTCCGCAGGTAGTCGGCCACCGCCTCGCGGAAGGGTAGATCGCCCAGCGCGCTGCCGTAGTTGAGCCGGCTCGCCCGCGGATTCCGGCTGTGCCGGGCGACCAGGGCGGACCACACCTGGAACGGGAAGCGGTCGACCGCCGGCTGGCTGACCCGGAACGCGCCCCACCCCTGCAGCCAGGGCTCGGGCTCCGCGCGCAGCACGGCCCCGGAGCGCTGCGAGACGGCCCGCCGCGCCGGGCGTTCCGGCGGCTGGAGAACCGGGCTCGCGCCTCCCGCCGCCGCGGGGCGCACGTCGGGGAGCGAGCTGGCGACGAAGGTCCCGGCGCCGACCCGGGCCTCGAAGTATCCCTCCGCCAGCAGCTGCTCGAAGGCGTTGAGGACCGGCATCCGCGAGATCCCCAGCTCGGCGGCGAGGGTGCGGGTCGAGGGGAGGCGCTCGCCCGGGCGCAGCCGGCGCTCGACGATCGCCTCCCGGTAGCGGTCGTAGAGCTGCCGGTAGAGGGGGGCGGCCGAGCCGCGCTCGATGGCGATCACCGGCGGCAGCCCCGGCGAGCGCTTCGCTTTCGTGGCCTTGGTGCCTTTCATGGGGGGAGGATAGACCACCTCGCTCCCAGCCCCGCCGCGCGGCCGGTCGCCCAGGCCCAGAGGAAGTTGTAGCCGCCGATCGGGCCGAAGGCGTCGAGGATCTCGCCGCAGAGGAAGAGGCCGGGGTGCCGGCGGCTCTCCATCGTCCGCGGATCGATCTCGGAGAGCGCCACGCCGCCGCCGGTGACCTCGGCCTTGGCGTAGCTGCCGTCCCCCGTCCAGGGCAGGGGATGGCGGGCGAGCGCTGTCACCAGCCGGAGGCGCTCCTCGCGGCGGAGACGGGCGAGGCTCTGCGCGCCGTCGACCTGGGCGTCCGCGAGGAGGGCGTCGGCCAGCCGGTCCGGCACGTGGCGACGGAGGAGGGGCGCGACGGTCCCCGGGCTCTCGCGCAGGAGGCGGTCCCAGGCTTCGGCGTCGAGCTCCGTCCACTGCACGAAGAATTGTTGGGGCGCTCCTCCTGCCAGCCGGGAACGCACGGCGAGGTGGGAGAGGTCGAGCACCGCCGGGCCGCTGTAGCCGCGATGGGTGAAGAGGAAGCCGCCGTGGACGGTCGCCGTCCGTTTCGTTCCCGGTGCGAAGAGGGTCACCGGGCCCGAGACGCCGGCGAGCGGCGCGTAGCGGGGAGGATCGAGGGTCAGCGGGGTGAGGGCCGGATAGGTGGGGTGGAGGGTGTGCCCCAGCCGCTGGACGATCGCGAACCCCGTGCCGTCGCTCCCCGTCCCCGGCAGCGAGAGGCCGCCGGTCGCCACGATCACGGCCGCCGCGCCGATCGCCTCGCCGCCCGCGAGCCGCACCGTCCAGGGAATCCCGTCCGCTGAGGGGACGAGGTCCTCGACCAGCGCCCCGAAACGGACCGCGACCCCGCGCCGCCGGGCGAGGGCGAGGAGCTGGTCGCGCACCTCGCGGGAGCGGTTCGAGGCGGGGAAGAGCTTCCCCGTCTCGGGCTCCAGGGCGAGGGGGATGCCCGCCTCTTCCTCGAAGAAGCGGCGCTGCGCGTCGAGCGGCCAGGAGGTGAGGATCTTCCGCAGCGTGTTGGGCGACGAGTCGGTGACGAAACGCCCGGGATCGACCGCCGAGGGGAGGATGTTGCACCGCCCGCCGCCGCTGACCAGGATCTTCCTTCCGCCGTCGGGGGTGCGTTCGAGGAGGAGGACCGGGCGTTCTCCCGAGGCCGCGAAGATCGCCGCGAGCAGCCCGGCGGCGCCGGCGCCCACGACGACGATGGGGAGGGCCGTCGGATCGTCGGCGCTCAACGCGCCCGCCGTTCCAAAATCCTCGCGAACGACTTTCCCCGCAGCTCTTCGAGCGTCAGCCCCGAGGCCGCCGTCGCCTCCGCCTCGGGGATCGCTCCGCACTGCACCCCGCGCAGGAAGAAGTTGAGGAGCCCCTGGCCGGTTGCCGCGTCGTCGAAGACCTCGCGGACGCGGGTGGCACGTGCCGCGCGCTCCACGAAGTTGCGCAGGCGCTCGGCGACCGGCTCCATCCCTTCGAGGAAGAAGGCGTGGAGCGCCGCGTAACGGGGGACGAGCTGCGCCGGGTGGAGGTCCCACCCCTGGTAGAAGCCGAGGACGAGCGCCGTCCAGACGTTCTCGTAATGCACCCTCCAGGCGCCATGTACCGCCCGCCGGTTCCCTTCGATCTCTGCCGGATCGAGCGGCTCTCCCTTGGCGGCGCGGAAGGGCGGGATGGGGAGGAGGGTCGTGGCCCCGTCCGCGATGCGGATCCCCGTCCCCGCGAGCGCCGCCTGCATCCGCTGGCGGGCGAAATCACAGGCCGGGTGGCGGCTCGTCTGGTACTGCGCCGAGATGCCGAGGGCCGCCGTGTAGTCGTAGGTGCCGAAGTGCGCCGCCACGCAGCGCCCGCGGGCCGCCTCCGTCAAGGCCGGCAGCTCGAGCACCGACCGCGGCGTCTCGACCATGATCTCGAGGCGCAGCGCGCCGCCCGGGAGACCGAGCGCCGGCTCGTAGAGGTCGAAGAGATCGGCCAGGGCCGCGACCTGCGCGGGGATCGTCACCTTGGGAAGGGTGACCACGAACCCCGCCGGCAGCCGGCCGCCGCTCGCGCGGACGAGCGCGGTCAGGAAGAGATCGAGCGTCCGCACCGCGCGGTCGCGGGTCTCCTCCGCCAGCGCCTTGATGCGGAAGCCGCAGAACGGCGGCAGGCTCCCGGCCTCGAGTCCCGCCGCCATCTCCCGCGCCGCGCTGACGGCGTGGCCGTCCTCCTCCGCGTCCGGGCGCAGCCCGTAGCCGTCCTCGAAATCGATCCGGTAGTCCTCGACCGCCTCGCGCCGCAGCTTCGCGGCGACCCGCGCATGGACCGCCGCGGCCAGGGAGTCGGGCATCTCGAAGACCCGGGCCAGGGTGTCGGCGTCGGGGGCGTATTCCTCGAGAGCTCGCACGGCGAGGGCCCCCAGCTTTGCGGCTGAATCCCGCTTGAAGAGATGCGCGCCGCCGTAGACCACATGGACCGGCTGGCGCTCCCCCGTTTCGCCGGGATAGCGGTGGGAGAAAGCGAGGTTGGCCTCCCGCAGCCGCTCAGCGACGGAGTGGAGGTCGGCGGGGGAGAGGGTGGTGTCGTCGCTCATCGGAGCGGCGATTGTATCCGCTCGGCTCTGGAGACCGGGGAGGATAGAATAGCGGTATGGATCTCCAGGAACGCCTCCGCGAGCGTGCCGCCTCCCTCCCCGAGGTGAGGCTCGCCGTGCTCTTCGGCTCGACCGCGCGCGGCCAGGCGCGGAAGGGGAGCGATGTCGATCTCGGGCTCCTTTTGGAACCGGATACCCGAGAGACGCGGATCAAGACACTGGTCGAGTTAGAGCGAGCCGCCGGGCGGGAAACGGATGTCGTCTACCTGAATGAGGCGCCTCCACTCTTGGGCTTCGAGATCTCGCGGGACGGCATCCTGCTTCTGGAACGCGAGTCAGGACTCTGGACCGGCTTCAAATCCCGCGCGATGGTGGCCTGGTGGGATTGGGCGCCCACTGCGCGGAGGATGCACCAGACCATCCTGCAAAAGCTGCGGGAGAAGGTGAGTTATGGTCAAAGTTGACGTCGTCACAAGGAAGATCGCACGGGCGTCGGCCTGGCTCGACGATGCCGAGACGATCCTGGCACGGCCCGTGGAAAACTTCCTGGCGGATACCAAAGAAAAAGATCTCGCGAGCTTCTATCTGTTCCTGGCGATTCAAGAGGCCATTGATCTCGCCTCGCACTGGGTGGCCGACGAAAACTGGGGATCGCCCGATGATGCGAGTTCGACGTTCCTTGTCCTAGCAGACCGGCGAGCGATCGATCGCGAGCTGGCGGAAGACATGCGCAGTGCGGTTGGCCTGCGCAATCTCATCGCCCACGGTTACTCTCTCGTCGACCATAGAAAGATTCATCAGGAGTACGAGGAAGGAGTAGCCAGCCTCCGTCAATTTCTGAACGCAGTTGCTGAGAAGGCAGGTCTGTAGGGTCCAGTTTTACGGCTTGGCCTCAAACGAGTCGTCTTGGCGGGAGCGAGACGACCCTGTGGCCGCTCTTTCCCTCCCACTCCTTGAGATCCCTATCGATGGCATCCAGGTTGTAATTGTGGGAGGCGACGTATTCTTCCCTCGCCTTGCGGACCTCTTCGACGATGGGGTCAGGAATCATGGCTTTAAACCTCCATAGCTGTTTCGGATGCAGATGCTATCGCCCCGAGCGTAGCTGACGTACGTACTCGGCTAGTCGAGGATATTTGTCTGCATAGCCTCCTGAGGGACCGCTGCTTTTGAACTGCCAGCGGTCATCCTTCCAGACTGCGTTTTCGTTGATAGCTCGGTCCCGATCAAGGTAAACAACCTCAACCTCATGAGTCGTTTGCCGATCATGGACTGTAGCGACCACACAGCGAGTACTTCCAATCTCTATCCAGTCACCTGGTACTACATTTGGCGCTTCTTTCATGTGGCGTAACCTTACGAAGTTTGGCTTGGTATTAGCCGGTGTTGCTCGCGCGTTCACCACGATCTTAT
>CAVWOZ010000034.1:0-139767 GCA_963756595.1 uncultured Acidobacteriota bacterium | reverse complement strand
TCCTTCGGATTGTAGGGGCGGGGGCCGCTGGTCTCGATGCCGGCGCCGCGCAGGCCGTCCATGAAGTCGCGCACGGCGAGGCGCTCGCCGACGTTCTCCTCGGAGTACTCCTGGCCGCGGACGTCGATCACGATCACGTTCTTTTCGACCAGGCGGGCGGCGAGCGGCACGTCGGCGGTGACCGCCACGTCCCCCGCCTCGGCGTGCTCGGCGATGTGGTGATCGGCGACGTCCGGCCCTCCCGCCACCCGCACGGCGCGGATGAAAGGGTTGTTCATCGGCGTCGAGATCCACTGGTTGGCGACCAGCACGGCCTCGATCTCCAGCCTCCGGGCGGCTCGGAAGACGATCTCTTTGACGTCGCGGGGGGCGGCGTCGGCGTCGATCCAGATTTTCATCGGAGGCTCACGTCGGTCGGCTCCTGGTTTGAACCGCGCAGCCGACTGGCAGCGACGAAGGAGCGGAGCCCGAAGGAGGCGAGCAGGTTCAAACCAGGACCCGACCGGCCGGTCAGACGAGCACCGGCTCTTCGCGGCGGGCGAGCTGGCCGCAGGCTCCCTGCACGTCGCGGCCGCGGCTGCGGCGGACGGTGACGAAGCAGCCGAGGCCGTGGAGGCGGCTCGCGAAGGCGTGGACGCGCGCCTCGGGGGGCTCGGCGAAGGCGGAGCTCGGGTGCTCGTTCATCGGGATCAGGTTGACGGTGTGGCGGTGGCGCAGCTCGCCCAGCCATTCGGCCAGGCGGTCGGCGTCCTCCAGGGTGTCGTTGACCCCGGCGAGCATCACGTACTCGAAGAGGAGGCGCTCGTGGCGCTTGAGCTCCCAGCTGTCGAGCGCCTGGCGCAGGCGGGCGAGGTTCCAGGCGCGGTTGACCGGCATGGTGGCGGAGCGGGCCGCGTCGGTGGTGGCGTTGAGCGACACCGCGAGGAGCGGGCGCGGGGTCATCTTCGCCAGCTTTTCGAGCCCGGAGACCAGCCCCGCCGTGCTCACCGTGATCCGCCAGGGGGAGAGGCCGGTCCCCTGCGGGTGGCAGAGGAGGGTGATGGCGCGGTGGACGTGGGCGAGGTTGTGGAGCGGCTCGCCCATCCCCATGAAGACGATGTTGATCTCCTCGCCGCGCTCGGGGCCGAGCTCGCGCATCAGGGTGAGCACCTGGCCGACGATCTCGCCGGCGGTCAGGTTGCGCACGATCCCCATCGCGCCGGTCGCGCAGAAGGTGCAGCCGAGGGCGCACCCCACCTGGCTCGAGATGCAGTAGGTGACCCGCCGGTCCTCCTTCGGGCGCGGCATGTGGACCGCCTCCACGCGGTGGCCGTCCGCCATCGCGAGCGCCAGCTTGGTCGAGCCGTCGTCCGAGGGGTGGCGGGCCACGATGACCGGCAGCGAGAGGTCGGTGTGGGCTTCGAGCCAGGCGCGGATCTCGCGGTTCAGATTCAGCCGGTTGACCCCATCAGGCCGCCAGGTGCGGGTGCGCTGGAGGCGGAGGAAGACGTGCTCCGGCCGCCCCGGGCACCCCGCCGCGGCGAGCTCCTCGGGGGAGAGGGCCCAGGCCGCGGGGAGCCCCTCGCGCTCGGGAGCGCGGCGGTCCCAGGGGTTGGCGGCAATGGGGAGGGCGTGGAGGGCGGTCGACATGGCGCCAGTGTATCAAGACGCGGTGTCGGGTATCCTGCGGTTTTCCGGGAGGTGACGGGATTTGAGACCAGTCCGCATCGGAATCATCGGCGCCGGACGTTTCGCGGAGACCCATCTCCAGGCCTTCCGGCAGGCGGCCCTGGCGGGGAAGGCGGAGGTGAAGGCGATCTGCCGCCGCGACCCCGCGGCGCTCGAGGAGCTGCGGCGGAGCTGGGGGGTGCCGCGCGGCTTCGCCGACTACCGCGACCTGCTGGCCTGGGATGGGGTGGACGCGGTCGCGATCGTCACCCCCACCGACTCGCACTTCGCGATCGCCCGGGACGCCATCGCGGCGGGGAAGCACGTCCTCTGCGACAAGCCGCTGACCCTCAAGGCCGGCGAGGCCCGGACCCTGCTCGAGGCGGCCGAGCAACGGGGAGTGGTCCACGCCGTCAACTTCAACCTGCGCGGGCGGACCGCCCTGGGGCGCCTGCGCCGCTACCTCGACGAGGGGTTCGTCGGCGAGGTCTACCACCTGAACGTCTGGTGGGGGATGAGCCTGCAATACGACCTCCGCCCGGAGACCGGCTCGTGGCGCTACCGCCCGGAGACCGGCGGCGGGACGATTTACGAGCTGATCCACGTCCTCGACTTCGCCCGCTTCCTGGCGGGGGAGGTGAAGCGGATCTGCACCCTGGGGACGACCTCCGAGCCCTGGCGCCCGTTCGCCGACGTCCCCGAAGGGCTGCGGGTGACGGTCCCCGATTCCTGCGCCCACCTGCTGGAGTTCGCGAGCGGCGCGGCGGGGGTCCTCCACGCGAGCTTCGTCTCCCGCGGCCTGAACGACGCCAGCCGCGCCGAGCCGCGGATCGAGGTGTCGGGCTCGCGCGGGCGGATCGTCACCGTCGACGGCAACCGCTTGCAGGGGATCAGCGGCGGGCAGGGGCCGCTGCGGGAGCTCGACGCCCGCTCCGACTACCCGCAGCCCTACGAGGATTTCGTCGATGCCATCGTCACCGGCGAGCCGCTCCGCACCTCGAGCTTCCGCGACGGCTGGAAGGCGGCCGAGCTGGTCGACGCCGCTTATGAATCGATCGCGCGGGAGGGGTGGGTGTGGCTGGGCGGCGCGGACGCCGGCTAATCCGGCACCACCGGCACCACGGCGGTGGCCTCGATCTCGATCAGGGCGCGGTCCTCGATCAGGGCGGCGACGACGACGGCGGCCATGGCGGGGTAGTGGCGGCCCATGACCTCGCGCCAGGCGCGGCCGATCTCGCGGCGGGCGGCGAGGTAGGCGGCCTTGTCGGTGAGGTACCAGGTCATCCGCACCACGTGCTCGGGGGCGGCCCCGGCCTCGCGCAGCACGGCGGCGACGTTCTGGAGCGCCTGCGCGGTCTGCGCCGCGAAGTCGTCGCTCTCGAACTGGCAGGTCGCCGGGTTCCACCCCACCTGGCCGGCGACGAAGACCAGCCGGCCGCGGGCGGCGATGCCGTTGGCGTAGCCGCTCGGCGGCGCCCACCCCTCCGGTTGCAGGAAGGCGAACGAATCCCTCACTTTTCTTCCTGCTTCTCGTCAGCCTTCTTTTCGCGGTCGATCTCGCGCAGGCGGAAGCGTTGCAGCTTGCCGGTGGGGGTGCGCGGCATGGCGTCGAGGAATTCGATCGCCCGCGGATATTTGTACGGGGCGATCTCGGCCTTGACGAAATCCTGCAGCTCCTTGACCCGCTCGGGCCCGGGAGAGAAGCCGGCGCGCAGCACCACGTAGGCCTTGACGATGTGGCCGCGGATCTCGTCCGGCGAGCCGATCACGCCGCACTCGGCGACGGCGGGGTGGTCGAGCAGCACCGCCTCGACCTCGGCCCCCGAGATGTTGTGCCCGGAGGAGATGATCATGTCGTCGGTCCGCGCCTGGTACCAGAAGTAGCCGTCCTCGTCCATCAGATAGGAGTCGCCGGGGAGGTTCCAGCCGTCCCTGACATAGGCGCGCTGCCGCTCGAGGTTGTCGAGGTAGCGGCAGCCGGTGGGCCCCTTGACGGCGAGGTGGCCGATCGTCCCGGGGGGGACCTCGTTCCCGGCGTCGTCGATCACCCGCGCCGCGTAGCCGGGGACGACCCTGCCAGTGGCGCCGGGGCGGATCTCCTGGCCCGAGGAGCTGATGAACATGTGGAGCATCTCGGTCGAGCCGATGCCGTCGATGATCTCGAGGCCGGTCTTCTGCCGCCAGGTCTCGAAGGTCGGCTTGGGGAGGGTCTCGCCGGCCGAGACGCACTTGCGGAGGCTCGAGATGTCGAAGCCGTGCACCAGCTCGGACATCGCGCGGTAGGCGGTCGGCGCGGTGAAGACGACCGTCGCCCGGTGCTCCTGGATCCCCTGCAGGAGCTGCGGCGGCGCGGCGGCCTCGAGCAGCAGCGTGGCGGCGCCGATGCGCAGCGGGAAGAGGAGGAGGCCGCCGAGGCCGTAGGTGAAGGCGAGGGGGGGCGAGCCGCAGAAGATGTCGCTCTCGTCGGCCCTGAGGACGTGGCGGGGGAAGCAGTCGCAGGCCGCGATCACGTCGCGGTGGAAGTGCATCGTCCCCTTCCCCTGCCCGGTGGTGCCGGAGGTGAAGGCGATGAACGCCGTGTCGTCCGCCGCCGTGTCGCAATTCTCGAAGGTGGCAGGTTTCCCTTCCATCAGGGATTCGAGCGAGCCTGAGCCCCCGGCGTGGAAATGGACCACCTCGCCGCGGCCGGCGAACGTCTGCTCGCAGTCGGCCGCCACCCGCGCGTCGGTGAGCGCGAGGCGGACCCGCGCCTTGTCGGCAATGAAGGTCAGCTCGCGGACGCGCAGCAACGGCATGGTGCAGACCACGACGCCGCCCGCCTTGAGCACGGCGAACCAGCAGGCCGCCATCATGGGGGAGTTGGGGCCGCGCAGCAGCACCCGGTTGCCGGGGACGAGGCCGAGGTCGTCGACCAGGACGTGGGCGATCCGGTTGGCGGTCTCGAGGAGGCGCCGATAGGTCCAGGTGCCGCCGGGGAAGTGGAAGACGGTGCGCTCGCCGCGCCCGCTCGCGATCATCGAGTCGAGGAGCTCGGTGGCGGCGTTCAACCGGGCGCGGCCGGCGAGCTCCGGCAGGGTGGCGTAGCTCATCTCGGGCCACAGCTCGCGGGGCGGCAGCGCCTCGCGGCAGAAGGGGTCCAGGTGGGCGCTCGGAGCCGTCTCTGTCATTCGCTCATCCTTCCCGGCTCGCGGCGACCCCTGCGAGCAGCTGGCCGGCGATCACGAGCCGTTGAATTTCGCTGGTTCCCTCGTAGATGCGCAGGGCGCGGACCTCGCGGTAGAGGCGCTCGACGGGGGCCCCCGCCACCACCCCGCGGCCGCCGAGGAGCTGCACGGCGCCGTCGATCACCCGCTGCGCCGCCTCGGTGGCGAAGAGCTTGGCCATCGCCGCCTCGCGGGTGATCCGCCCGCCGTCCCCGGCATCGCGCGCCCAGGCGGCGCGGTAGACGAGGAGCGCCGCGGCGTCGACGTCGAGCGCCATGTCGGCGAGCCGGCCTTGCGTGAGCTGGTATTCAGAAAGGTTTTTTCCCGCGACCCGCCGCGCGGCGCTCCAGGCGAGCGCCTCGTCGAGGGCGCGGCGGGCGAAGCCGAGAGCGGCGGCGCCCACCGTGGGACGGAAGACGTCGAGCGTGCCGAGCGCCACCCGCAGCCCTTTCCCCGCCTCGCCGAGCAGGGCGTCCGCCCCCACGCGGCAGCCGCGAAACGTGATCGTTCCCAGCGGATGGGGGGCCAGCACGTCGATCCGCGCCGTCACCTCGAGGCCGGGGTTGTCCGCCGCCACCACGAAGGCGGCGAAGCCGCGCTCGCCCGCCTCCGGAAAGCGGCAGAAGACGACGTAGAAGTCGGCGAGGCCGGCGTTCGAGATCCAGGTCTTCTCGCCGTCGATCACGAATTGATCGCCTTCCCGCCGGGCCGTAGTGGCCATCGCGGCGACGTCCGAGCCGGCGTCGGCCTCGGAGAGGGCGAAGGCGGGGATCGCCGCGCCGGCGGCCACCCTCGGCAGCCAGCGCCGGCGCTGCTCCGCCGTGCCGAAGAGCGACAGCGGCCCGCTTCCCAGCCCTTGGAGGGCGAAGGCGAAGTCGGCGATCCCCGAGTGGCGTCCCAGGGTCTCGCGGATCAGGCAGAGGGCGCGGACGTCGAGGGCGCCTTCCCGAGCGTCCTCGGGGACGGCATGGCGCAGCCACCCTCCGGCGCCCAGCCGGCGGACGATCTCGCGGCAGGTGCCGTCGAGGTCGGAGTCCTCCTGCCCTTCGAGCGGGGCGATCTCGCGGTGGCACCAGGCGTCGAGGCCGCGCGCCAGCTCCCGGTGGGAGGCGGCGAAGAAGGGCCAGGAGAGGAAGGTGGTGTCAGCCATTCCGGATTCGATCAGTTTCCTTCGAAGACGGGCTTCTGTTTGGCGGCGAAGGCGCGGAAGGCGCGTGCGAAGTCGCCGGTCTGCATGCAGAGCGCCTGCGCCTGCGCCTCGGCCTCGATCGCCTGGTCGATCCCCATCGCCCACTCGTCGTGGAGCTGGCGCTTGGTCACCGAGTGGGCGAAGGTCGGCCCCTCGGCGAGCGAGCGGGCGAAGGCGGCGGCCTCCTCCTGGAGCTGCTCGCGGGGGATCAGCCGGTTGTAGAACCCCCAGCGCTCGGCCTCCTCGGCCTCCAGGAAGCGGCCGGTGTAGAGGAGCTCGGCGGCGCGCCCCTGGCCGATGATCCGCGGCAGGAGGGCGCAGGCCCCCATGTCCGCCCCGGAGAGGCCGACCTTGGTGAACAGGAAGGCGACGCGGCTGCGCGGCGTGGCGAAGCGGAGGTCGGAGGCCATGGCGAGGATGGCGCCGGCGCCCGCGCAGATGCCGTCGATCGCCGCCACCACCGGCTGCGGGCAGTGGCGCATCGTCCGCACCAGCTCGCCGGTCAGGCGGGTGAACTCGAGCAGGCGGTCGTGCCGCCCCTCCTCGGCCCTCTGGACTAGCGGACCGATGATCTCGTGGACGTCGCCGCCCGAGCAGAAGTTTTCGCCGGCGCCGGTGAGCACGACCGCCTTGATCTCCTCGAGGTGGCGCAGGCGATAGAAGGTGTCGGCGAGCTCGCGGTAGGAGTCGAAGGTCAGCGGGTTCTTGCGCTCCGGGCGGTTGAGGGTGACGGTCGCCACGCGGCCGGCGACGCTCCAGCCGAAGTGGCGGGGCTGGATGGACTCGATGGAGTTGAGGGCCGTCAAAGAGATCTCCGTTTCAAATCGTGCTCGTTCCGGCCAGCTCGGCCTGCCGCTGGCGTTCGAGGTTGCGCTCGAGCTGCTGCTTGCCGGTGAGGTACTGCACGGGCCAGGGCTGCGCGGCGTAGCCGAGCTGGGCGGCGGCGCGCAGCGTCCAGTTGGGGTCGGCGAGGTGGGGGCGGGCGAGGGCGCAGAGGTCGGCGCGGCCGGCGGCGATGATCGAGTTCACCTGGTCGGGCTCGGTGATGTTGCCGACGGCGATGGTGGGGATGCCGGCCTCGTTGCGGATGCGGTCCGAGAACGGGGTCTGGAACATGCGGCCGTAGACCGGCCGGGCCTCCGCCGCCGTCTGGCCGGCCGAGATGTGGAGGATGTCCGCTCCCGCCTGGTGGAACGCCTTGCCGACCTCGACGGCGTGCCCCGGCTCGATCCCCCCCTCGACCCAGTCGGTGGCCGAGATGCGCACCGACATCGGCCGCTCCGCGGGCCAGGCGTCGCGCATGGCGCGGAAGACCTCGAGCGGGTAGCGCAAGCGGTTCGCCAGGCTGCCTCCGTAGTCGTCCTCGCGGCGGTTGTGGAGCGGCGTGATGAACCCGGAGAGCAGGTAGCCGTGGGCACAGTGGAGCTCGAGCATGTCGAACTCCGCTTCGATCGCGAGATGCACGGAGCGCACGAACTCGTCGCGCACCTGGTCCATGTCGGCGCGCGTCATCTCGCGGGGCACCTGCATGCCGGGCTTGAAAGGCTGGGGGGAGGGGGCGACGAGCGGCCAGCCGTCGCCGTCGAGAGGGATATTGTCCCCCTCCCACATCAGCCGGGTGGCCCCCTTGGCCCCCGCATGGCCGAGCTGGAGGCAGATCCGGGCGCGGCTGCGCTGGTGGACGAAGCGGGTGATCCGCCGCCAGGCCTCGGCGTGCTCGCGGCGGTACATGCCGGTGCAGCCGAGGGTGATCCGCGACTCGGGGGAGATGCTGGTCATCTCGGTGACGATCAGCCCGGCCCCCCCCAGGGCGCGCGCGCCGAGGTGGACGAGGTGGAAGTCGTTCGGCGTGCCGTCCTCGGCGCTGTACATGTCCATCGGCGACACCACGACGCGGTTCTCGACGGTCATCCCGCGCAGCGTGAAGGGGGTGAACATCGGCGGCACGAGCGGGGCGGCTGCCGCCTCGCGGCTTGCCCGGCTGGCGAACCAGCGCTCGACCCCCTCGAGGTAGCCGCGGTCGCGCAGGCGGAGGTTCTCGTGGCTGACCCGCTGGCTGCGGGTGAGCAGGCTGTAGGCGAGCTGCTCGGGGGCGAGCCGGGCGTAGCGGCGCACGTTCTCGAACCACTCCATCGAGTTGCGGGCGGCGTTCTGGAGCCGCAGCGCCTCGGTCCGCCGCTCGTCCTCGTAGGTCTGGAGGGCCTTCGGGAGATCCTCGCCCTCTGGCCCGTTCAGGATGCGGGAGAGGGCGATCGCGTCCTCCATGGCGAGCTTCGTCCCCGAGCCGATCGAGAAGTGGGCGGTGTGGGCGGCATCGCCGATCAGCACCAGGTTGCCGACCCACCAGTGCTCGCAGTGGACGCGGGTGAAGCTCAGCCAGGGGGCGGCGCGCTGCGCCGGCGGCAGGTTGGCGAGCAGGCGGTGGCCGTCGAGCCAGGGGGCGAACATCGCCTCGCAGGCGGCGATCGTGGCGTCGGCGTCCATGCGGTCGAAGCCGGCGTTGCGCCAGGAGGCCTCGTCGCACTCGACGATGAAGGCGGAGAGCTGATCGCTGAAGCGGTAGGCGTGGGCCTGGAAGATCCCGTGCCCGTTCTCGACGAAGACGAAGGTGAAGGCGTCGAAGCGCCGCGTGGTGCCGAGCCAGACGAACTTCGCCTTCCCCGGGGCGAGCTGCGGCCGGATCTCCGCGGCGTGCCGGCGGCGGACGGCGCTGTTGACGCCGTCGGCGGCCACCACCAGGTAGGCGTCGCCGAGGCCGAGGGCGGGGAGGTCGGCGTCGTCGCGCACCTCGCAGCCGAAACGCAGGTCGACGCCGAGCTCGGCCGCCCGCTCCTGGAGGATCGCGAGCAGCTTCATGCGGGCGATGCCGGCGAAGCCGTGCCCCCCCGAGGTGATCGTCCGCCCCTGGACGTGGATGTCGATGTCGTCCCAGCGGGCGAAGTTGTCGGAGATGCGCGCGAACGACGGGGGGTCGGCGGCCTTGAAGTTGCCGAGGGTCTGGTCGGAGAACACCACCCCCCAGCCGAAGGTCGCGTCCGGCGCGTTGCGCTCGAGGACGGTGACCTCGTGCGCAGGGTCCGCCCGCTTCATCAGCAGGGAGAAGTAGAGCCCCGCCGGCCCGCCGCCGATGACTGCGACTTTCATGGCGCCGATCATGTCGCAGGGGTGCCGGCATTTCAAGCCAGCTTGCCGCTGCGTCGTGCCCTGGCTCGAAGCCTGCTCGCCTCCTTCGGGCTCCGCTCCTTCGTCGCTGCCGGTCGGCTGCGCGGTTCAAACCAGGGCACGACTTCCCGGTGGGCGAAAAGGGGCGAAAAAACGACGAGGACCGCCCCGATCCGGGGGGTCCTCGAGAATCGATCACTTTCGATCAGGAAAGGGGAGCGGATCAGGCGATCTTCGAGACGTTCGCGGCAGCGGCGCCCTTTTCGCCCTGCACGATGTCGAACTCGACGCGGTCCCCCTCGGCCAGGCTCTTGAAACCAGAGCCATTGATCGCCGAATGGTGCACGAAGCAATCCTTGCTGCCATCCTCCGGCGTAATGAATCCGAAACCCTTGCTGTCGTTGAACCACTTTACTTTACCGGTGCTCCGCATCATGTCTGCTCGCTTTCTTTGCCGATTTTTCGCCGACGGGAAAAGGGCATTCGGCAACGCCGGGCCTCTCCTGTCGACTCCATCCATTGAACCGTGCGGGCGTACCTTATGCCACCCCCTCCCCGGAGTCAAACGCCTCCGCGCATGCTAAGCTGCCGCAAAGAGAGTCTCGAAACCGGATCGAACCCTGGAGGAGGTCCCCATGCGAGGGAGCCGTGCACGCCGTCCGTCGTCGTGGCTGATGCTGTCCCTGCTGGCGCTGCTGCTCCCCGCGGCCTGGGGGTGCGACCGCCTCGGCGGCTCCTCCGGCGCCGCCGCCGCTCCCGCCGGCTCCTCGGCCGAGGCGGAGAAGACCAAGCGGATGGAGGAGAAGAAGGCCGAGATCGAGCGCAAGTCGGAGGAGGTCCGCAACATGCAGGGGACCGACCAGGAGAAGCTCGACGCCATGAACTCCCTGGACCAGGAGCGCCGGGCGCTCAACGACCAGGCCGACAAGCCGTAGGTCTCATGTCCCCTGCGAGGGACGCCAGCGACGCTGGGCTCGTTCTCTAGTAAAATATCTGAATGGCTATGCGGGCACGTTCGGCGCGGGGATGGAGGAGTGGATTCGTACTGGCGGCGGCGCTCGCGCTGCCCGCCCTGAGGGCTCTGATGCCGGGCGCGGCGGGGGCGCAGACGCCGCCGGCCGCGGGGCACGGCCCGTACTTTCCGGCCGACGCTCCCTGGTACCAGGACGTCTCGACGGCGCCGGTCGACGGCGAGTCGGCGGCGGTGATCTCCTGGCTCGCCAGCCCCAGCGTCGGCGGTTGGGGGGGCGGGCACCTGCAGATCGACTTCTCGATCGAGGTGCTCGAGGGGGACGCCACGACCCCGCTGGTCAACTTCACCCCGACAGCCGATTTCTACAACCCGGACTGCGACCACGTCCCCATGCCGCTTCCCTCCGGCGGCGCGCTCGAGGGGGAGGCGGGCTACCAGTGCGTGAGCGACGGCGACTGCCACCTGCTCGTCGTCCACCGGCCGAGCCACCGCCTCTACGAGATGTGGCGGGCGAATCTGGTGAGCGGTCAGCTCGAGGGCGGCTGCCTCGCGGTGTGGAACATGGACCTGACCTATCCGCCGCCGGCGCGCGGCCAGGACTGCACCAGCGCCGACGCGGCGGGGTTCCCCATCGCGCCGCTGCTGTTCAACGCCGACGAGGTGGCGGCCGGGCACATCGACCACGCCATCCGCTTCATCCTCCCCAACAGCCGCATGCGCCGCCACGTCTACGTCCACCCCGCCACCCACTCGACCAACCCGACCAGCGGGCCGGCGACGGCACCCCCCTACGGCAGCCGGCTGCGCCTGCGCGCCGACTATCCGGTGCAGAACCTGCCGAACCCCGCCGCGCGGGTGGTGGCGCGGGCGATGCAGAAGTACGGCATCCTCCTCGCCGACGGCGGCACCATCGCGCTCACCGCGCAGAGCGACCGCTTCACCACCGCCAAGTGGAGCGGCCTGCTGGGTCCGCTCGACCTCAGCGCGCTGCAAGTCTCCGATTTCCAGATGATCGCCGCCGGCGACCGCTACACCTTCACGGGTGACTGCGTCCGCACCCAGCCGCTGTTCAATGACGGCCTGGAGCTCGGCACTCTGGCGAAGTGGGGCGGCTCGACGCCGTAATAAGGCTCAGGCTTGCCGCCGGCCGGACACCGGTAACCGTTCTCGGAGGGAGCTTTTCTCCTCCCCCGTACTCGGGGGAGGCCGGGAGGGGGCTCGCAACCTCCCAACCAAGGAAACGTATCGGCCTGCGAGCACCCCCTCCTGGCCTCCCCCGAGTACGGGGGAGGAAAAAGGCCCCAGGCTCGGCAGGTTGACGTGCCCGGCCGTCTCCTCCGGCTATGATGATCCCCGTTCAGAAGGCCATGCCCTTTTCGCACGGAGATCGTCCATGCCTCTACGCCGTCTGCTCTTCGCCGCCCCGCTCCTAGTTCTGGTTCTCGGCAGCTCCGGCGCCTTCGCGGCCGATCCGTCCCTGTTCCAGGACCTGCGCTGGCGGCTGATCGGGCCGTTCCGCGGCGGTCGGGTGCTGGCGGTGACGGGGGTTCCGGGGGAGCCGGAGCATTTCTATTTTGGCAGCGTCAACGGCGGCGTCTGGGAGAGCCGGGATTCGGGGCGGACCTGGAACCCGGTCTTCGATTCGCAGCCGGTCGGCTCGATCGGCGCCCTCGCCGTCGCGCCCTCGAACCCGCGGGTGATCTATGCCGGGACCGGCGAGGCGGACATGCGCTCCGACATCGCGCAGGGGAACGGCGTCTACAAGTCGAGCGACGGCGGCAGGAGCTGGAGCTTCAGCGGCCTCGTCGACTCGCAGCAGATCGGGCGCATCCTGGTCCACCCGGGAAACCCCGACCGGGTCTATGTGGCGGCGCTCGGGCACCCGTACGGCCCCAACGCCGAGCGCGGCGTCTTCCGCTCGCAGGACGGCGGCCGCAGCTGGCGCAAGATCCTCGGCAAGGACGACGACACCGGCGCCATCGACCTCGCCTTCGAGCCCGGGAACCCGGAGGTGATCTATGCCGCCCTCTGGCAGACGCGGCGCACCCCGTGGCACATCTATCCCCCGTCGAACGGACCGGGGAGCGGCCTCTGGAAGTCGACCGACGGCGGCGAGCATTGGCGCCCGCTGGTGGGCGACCTCCCCGCGAGGCCGGGACGGATCGGCCTGGCGGTGGCCCCCAGCCAGCCGCGGCGGGTCTACGCGATGGTCGATGCGGTGGGGGAGGGGGGGCTCTACCGCTCGGACGACGGCGGCGCGAGCTGGACGCACACCAGCGGCGACGAGCGGATCTGGGGGCGCGGCTGGTACTTCGGCGGCATCACGGTCGATCCGCAAAACCCCGACGTGGTCTACGCCTGCAACACCGCCCTCTACCGCTCGCAGGACGGCGGCAGGACCTTCGTGCCGGTCAAGGGGGCGCCGGGGGGCGACGACTACCACACCCTGTGGATCGATCCGCGCCACCCCGAGCGGCGCATCCTCGGCGTCGACCAGGGGGCGGTGGTGTCGACCGACGGCGGCGAGACCTGGAGCTCGTGGTTCAACCAGCCGACCGGCCAGTTCTACCACGTGATCACCGACCGCCGGTTCCCCTACCGGGTCTACGGCGCGCAGCAGGACTCGGGGGCGGCGGGGGTGCCCAGCCGCACCAGCGGCTACGACGGGATCAATCTCACCGACTTCCGCGAGACGACGGCCGGCGGCGAGAGCGACAACCTGGCCCCCGACCCCGAAGACCCGGACATCCTGTTCGGCGGCCGGGTGGACCGCCTCGACCTGCGCACCGGGCAGACCCGCTCGGTCGACCCCACGCTCGCCTATCCCGACCTCTACCGCGAGACCTGGACCCTGCCGCTCACCTTCTCGCCGCGCGACCCGCACGTCCTCTACTTCGCGCGCCAGCGCCTCTTCCGCACCGCCGACGGCGGCGAGCACTGGACGGCGATCAGCCCCTACCTCAGCCGCGAGAACCCGGGGACCCCCGCCAACCTCGACCCGGCGACGGCGGCCAACAACCCGGGGACCGGCCCGCGCCTCGGAGTCATCTATGCCATCGCGCCGTCGCGGCTGACCGATCACGACCTCTGGGTGGGGACCGACGACGGGCTGATCTGGCGCAGCCGGGACGAGGGGGCGCACTGGACCGACGTCACGCCGGCCGCGCTCACCCCCTGGTCCAAGGTCGGCATCCTCGAGGCTTCGCACTTCGACGCCGAGACCGTCTACGCGGCGATCGACCGCCACCGCCTCGAGGACACGAAACCCTACGTCTACCGCACTCACGACGGCGGACGGCACTGGCAGCTGGCGGCGAACGGCATCCCGGAGGGGAGCTTCGTCAACGCCGTGCGCGAGGACCCGGTGCGCCGCGGGCTGCTCTACGCCGGCACCGAGAAGGGGGTCTACGTATCGTTCGACGACGGCGATCACTGGCAGCCGCTCCAGGCCAACCTGCCGGTGACCTCGGTGCGCGATCTCGAGGTGCACGGCGACGACCTGGTGATCGCCACCCACGGCCGCGCCTTCTGGATCCTCGACGACCTCACTCCGCTGCGCCAGCTCGACGCCAAGCTGGAAGGTCAGCTGGGGAGCGGCGGCGCCTGGCTCTTCGCGCCGGCGACGGCGATCCGCCTGCGCCCGTCCGGCTTCACCGGCAGCCCGATGCCGAAGGACGAGCCACGGGGCGCCAATCCCCCCGCCGGAGCGCTGATCGACTACGCGCTGAAGGGGGCCGCCACCTCACCGGTGACCCTGGAGATCCGCGACGCCGCGGGCGAGTTGGTGCGCCGCTACAGCAGCGCGGACGCGGCGCCGAAGCCGGACGCCGCCAGGCTCAGCATCGCTCCGGACTGGGTCGAGCCCCCCTCGACCCTCGCCGCGACGCCGGGGCACCACCGCTTCGTCTGGCCGCTGCGGTATCCGGCGACTGGTGGAGACACTCCCTACGACGACGGCGTCTGGGCCCCGCCCGGCCGCTACACGGTGACCCTCGCGGTGGGCGGGGCGAACGGCGCCCATCTCACCCAGCCGCTCGTGGTGGCCCCCGATCCCCGCGTGACGCTGCCGCCGGAGGCCTACGCGGCGCAGCTCGCGCTGGCGAAGAAGATCGCGGCGGCGCGCGCCCGGGTGGCCGCGGCGGCGCGCGGCGACGGCGCCCTGCTCAAGGCGCTCGCCGAGCGGCGCAAGCGGGCGAAGGGGGAACTGGCGCAGGCGATCGACGATCTCCAGCGCCGCGCCCAGGAGCTCGCCGGCGGCGCCGCATGGTGGCTGCCGCCGACGACGCTCATCAGCCTGCGGGTCGTGGGGGAGGAGCTCGACAAGCTCGCCACCGCCGTCGACGGCGCCGACGCCGCGCCGTCGCCCGACGCGGTGAGCGGCTTCGCGGCGATCCAGCCGGCGCTCGACCACGCCCTCGACGCCTGGGAGGAGCTGAAGACGAAGGACTTGCCCGCCCTCGATCTCCGTCTCAAGGCTGCCGGGGAGGCGGCGATCGAGCTTCCCTGAAGCGCTCCTGGCACACTACGTGCTTCTTCCCCCGGTCGTACACCAACACGGGCCGGTGCGCCGGCCCTTCCAAGGGAGGAGCGGGGGAATGAGTATCCTGATCTGGATCATCGTCGGGCTCGTCGCGGGAGTCCTGGCTTCGATGATTGTCGGCGGCGGCTACGGCCTCCTCGGCGACATCATCGTGGGGATCGTCGGCTCGTTCGTGGGCGGCTGGATCTTCACCAAGATGGGGTGGCACACGCCGTTCAACGGGCTCGCGGGGACGATCTTCATCGCCTTCATCGGCGCCATCGTGCTGTTGCTGATCCTGCGGCTGATCCGCCGTCTTTGAGCCTCCCGGCGCGGGACTGCCGCCTGCCGAGGGTCGCCGGCAGCCCCCGCGCCGGCTCGTTTCCTGCTTCGTCAGTTCACCTTCCAGGCGTCCCGTTTGCTCAACCGCCGGTGGATGATCTCCTCCTCGCGCTGGGAGAGCAGCCGGGCGACCTCGTCGCCGATCTCCTCCGCCGCGTACCAGTCGGGGCTCTCCGGCTCGTCCCCGTCGCGCCGCCGCGTGCGGATCGGTCCCAGGATCAGCTCGTAGACGCGGATGCCGGTCGGCCGCAGCTCCTGGGCGAGGGTGAGCACCATCGACTTCTGGGCGGCGCTCGCCATCGCCACCGGCCCCGCCATCGGGTGGGGCTGCTCGGCGGTGAAGGCGTTGATGTGGACGTAGCTGCCGGTCTTCGGGTGGAGCAGGGGGACCAGCATCTTGAGCGCCAGGAAGTGGGAGGTGAGGTTCTCGCGCAGGATGCGCTCCCAGGTCGTCATGTCGACGCTGGTCAGCGGCTTTCCCTGCCACCAGCCGCCGAGCGAGGCCACCGCCGCGTCGAGCTCGCGGAAGCGCTCGTAGATCCTGGATTGCAGCTCCCGCGCCGGCGCCTCGTCGCCGAGATCGCCGACCACGGTCAGCAGCTCGCCGGTCGGCACGTCCTTGCAGTACGACTCCAGGCTGCGCAGCCGCTCCTTGCTGCGCGATGGCACCAGCACACGCGCGCCGCGCCGCAACAGGGACCTGACGACCCCTTCTCCCACCCCGCCGGCGCCGCCGGCAACCACGATCTTCGCTCCATCGAGATCGGCCATCGGTCGCTCCTCTCTTGGTGAGGCCCTTCTAGCGAAACGAAACCTTGAGCCTATGACAGAGGTGGAAGAGCGTCAATTTGACCCTTGCCGGCAACTGACATATCGTGAATTTCGAGAAACTCGAGCAATAATTAAAAATAATTGGTGTTAAGAATGCGCTCGGAAGAGATCCTGCGCCGGCGTCCGGCCGGTCTCCTCGCGGCTCTTGCGGCCTCGGCTCTCCTCGTTGCGGGCTGCTCGGGGACCCGGGCCCGGGTTGCCTCGCCGGGGCCGGCCGCTCCCGCCCTCGGGTCCATCGGTGCCGTCGGCTCCACCGAGGCGGGGCGCGCCTCCTTCTTCTTTCCCATCGCCGTGCCGCTCGCCGAGGTGCGGCGGATCGTCGAGGCGAGCCTGCCGCTCCGGATGGGCGACGAGCGCCGAGCCGAGATCTCCGGCGCCCTCGAGGACGACTTCTACCGCTACGCCCTCGAGCGCGGGCCGGTCGCCGTCGGCTTCGCGGACGGGCGGCTCAGCTTCGCCTTCGCCGTCCACGGCCGCCTGACGATCGGCGGCCGGCTGCGTCCCCTGGGCCTCCCCGTCGAGCAGACGGTCGAGATCGAGGGGCGGGTGCACGGCACCGCCTCGCCGGCGATCACCGCCGCCTGGCAGCCCGATCCGCGGCCGTCCGCGCGGATCGACGTCGACCGCGCCGACCTCGAGGTGCTGAGCCTGTTCTCGGTCAGCGTCCGCGGGTTCCTCCAGGAGCAGCTCGACCCGGTCCTCGACCGCGAGTTGCAACGGGCGGCCGGCCGGTTGCTCGCCGACCTCGCCCTGCGCCACAAGGCCGAGGCGGCGTGGCGCTCGCTGCATGTGGCCCGCCGGGTGGCCGAGGGCGAGCCCCTGTGGATCCGCTTCCAGCCGATGGCGATCTCGCTCGCCCCCGTCACCGTGAAGGACGAGGTGCTGCATTCGGGCTTCGGGATCACCGGGATGGTCGCGCTCTCCCTGGGCGGACCCCTCGCGCCGCCCCCCGTCACGCTGCTGCCGCCGCTCGGACGGGACGGCGATCGGGCCGGCGGCTTCGAGGTCGAGATGCCGGTCGCGGCAGAGCCCGCCGAGCTGTCGCGCTGGGTGGACGCGGCGCTGCGCGGGATGCGCTTCCGCGCCGGCCGCGACCGCGAATTCACCATCGGCTCGGCGAGCCTGGGGGCGGCAGGGGACCGTCTGATCCTCACCCTCGCCTTCGAGACCGGCGGTCGCGAGGGCAGATTGGTCCTGCGCGGCCGCCCCGCGCTCGACCCCGGGACGACCGTGCTGCGCCTGGCCGACCTCGACTACGACCTCGACTCCGGCAGCCTCTTCCTGAAGCTCGCCAACCGCCTGCATCGCACCGAGCTCCTCGCGCGGCTGCAGAAGGCCGCCCACCTCGACCTCGCCCCCCTGCTCGCCCGCGCCGACCGCGAGGCGGCCCGCGCCGTCCAGGGGGTGCTGCCGGCGGGGCTCGCGGAGGAGGTGCGGATCGAGCCCGTCCACGTCCTCGGCGTCGGGGTGGCCGCCGGCCAGGTCTGGGCCCGCTGCCGCGTCGCCGGCTCCCTCTCCGCCGTTTCATCCCAGGGCCTTGCCCCGGCCTCGCCGGGCGGCGCCGCGACGCCGCGCCGCTGATTCGGTTAAACTGTGCCCATCACCCGCAATCGATGGTTTGGAGGAGGGATGTCATGAAGTCGAATGGAGCTCTCGCAGGGATCCTCGTCGCCGGCGCGCTGCTGGCAGGAGCGGCCTCCGCCGCCACCGCCCCCGCGGCCATCGCCAAGGTCGGCACGCCGGCGCCTGGGCCGGCGGCGGCCGCCGCCACGGCCCCGCTGACCTACCACGGCGGCGCCGTGCTCACCGGCCCCACCCACATCTACTACCTCTGGTACGGCGACTGGTCGAAGAGCGGCGCCCTGCCGATCCTGACCGATTTCGCCAGCGGCCTCGGCGGCAGCGCTTATTACAATATCAACGCCGCCCACACCGACGCCGCCGGCAAGAGCATCCCGAAGACCATCATGTTCTCGGGCTCGGCGGTCGACGACTACTCGCTGGGGCGCACTCTCACCGCCGGCGACGTGCTCAAGGCGCTGCGTGGCGCGATCCGCCGCGGCGACCTGCCGCTCGACGCCAACGGCATCTACTTCGTGCTCACCGCCGCCGACGTCGAGGAGACCTCGGGCTTCTGCACCGACTACTGCTCCTGGCACCACCACGCCAAGGTGGGCGCGGTGACCGTGAAGTACGCCTTCGTGGGCGATCCGTCGCGCTGCGCCGAGGCGTGCGAGCTGGCGCCGGGGAACACCCCGAACGGCGACGCCGCGGGCGACGCGATGGTGGCGAGCCTGGCCGCCCGGCTGAACGAGACGGTGACCAATCCGGAGGCCGACGGCTGGTTCGACGCCGCGGGGCGCGAGAACACCGACAAGTGCATGCTCGCCGCCAACCCCTTCGGCCCCACCTTCCCGACCGCCAACGGCGCCCACGCCAACCTGCGCCTCGGCTCGCGCAACTTCCTGGTGCCGCAGAACTGGGTGAACACCAAGAGCGGCGGCCACTGCGCCCTCAGCGCCCAGTAAGGCCTGCTCTCAGCCCGGGCCGGGCACGCGTTTCGCAGAGAGGGGAGTCCGCGCGAGGACTCCCCTCGCGCGTTTGGCCCTAACTCGTACCTACGCCCGTAGCGGGGAGGTTTCCATGCGCTGGACACCCGGTCAGGACAGTCCGGATCTCGAAGACGGCAGAGGCAGCTCTGGCGGCGGTGGGGGCGGCTTCGGCCTTCCCCATCTCGGCATCGGCGGTTTCGTCATCGTCCTGCTGTTGAGCCTCATCTTCCATCGCAACTTCTTCGCCCTGTTCTCCGGCGGGGGAGGAGCGCCGGCCGGCTCTCCGGCGGCTTCGACAGCCCCCGTCAGCTCGTCGCCCGAGGAGGAGCAGCTGAAGAAGTTCACCAACTTCGTCCTCGACAACGTCCAGCAGACCTGGACCGACATCTTCGCCAAGAACGGCCAGACCTACCGCCACGCCAAGCTCCATCTCTTCCGCGGCGGCGTGCGCTCGGGGTGCGGCTTCGCGCAGACCGAGATGGGGCCGTTCTACTGCCCGGCCGACGAGAAGGTCTACATCGACCTCGGCTTCTATCAGGAGCTGCGCGACCGTTTCGGCGCCAAGGGGGACTTCGCGCAGGCCTACGTGATCGCCCACGAGTTCGGCCACCACGTGCAGAAGCTGCTCGGAATCAGCGACAAGGTGGAAGCGGCGCAGCAGCAGAACCCGCGCCAGGCGAAGCCCCTCTCGGTGCGCCTCGAGCTCCAGGCCGACTGCCTGGCCGGGGTATGGGCCAGCCAGCAGCAGAAGATCCTCGATCCCGGCGACGTCGACGAGGCGATGAACGCCGCCTCGGCGGTGGGCGACGACCGCATCCAGAAGCAGGCCACGGGGCAGGTCAACCCCGAGACCTGGACCCACGGCTCGGCCGCCCAGCGCTCCCACTGGTTCAAGACCGGCTTCGACGGCGCCTCGATCCAGAGCTGCGACACGTTCAACAGCCGCGAGTAGCCGCGCACCATCAGCCTCGGCGCTTCGGCGGATCCCAGCCGAAGCGCTCGAGGTCGATCCTCCCGCGCCCGTCGAATTCGACCCCTTCCTCTTCCAGCCGGTGGCGCTGGTACCCCTCCTCCCAGCCGAGGCCGCCGCGCGGGCTGACCTCTCCCTTGGCGTTGATCACCCGCTGCCACGGTACTTCTTTCACGCCCTCCGGCACCGACCGCAGCGCCTGCCCGACCTGGCGGGCGTGGCCGGGGAAGCCCGCGAGCGTTGCCACCTGGCCGTAGGTCGCTACCCTCCCCTCGGGGATGCGGCGGATGACGGCGTAGATTTTTGCGTGGATACGGGCGTGGATCTTCTCGGATTCGGTCCTGGGTGCCATGGCCGGAGAGTCTATCGCCGCCCCGGGCACGGAGGAGGTGACGTGATGAAAGAACACGGAACGTCTGGACAGAACGGAACGACGGCGATACCCTCTCTCCGGTTCCCGCTTTCCGTTACGCCCCGATGTTCTACGCCGATCTCCACGTCCATTCCCGCTACTCGCGGGCGACCAGCCGCGACGCCGATCTCGAGCACCTGGCGCTGTGGGCGCGGCGCAAGGGGATCTCGGTGGTCGGGACCGGCGATTTCACCCATCCCGCCTGGTTCGAGGAGATCCGCGCCAAGCTCGTCCCCGCCGAGCCGGGGCTCTTCCGCCTGCGCCCGGAGATCGAGCGCGAGGTCGAGCGGCAGCTCCCGCCCGCCTGCCACGGTCCGGTGCGCTTCCTGCTCGAGGTCGAGATCTCGACGATCTACAAGAAGGGTGAGCGGACGCGCAAGGTCCACCACCTGATCTACGCGTCGAACCTCGACACCGCCGGGCGCTTCCGGGAGAAGCTGGCGACGATCGGCAACATCGCGTCGGACGGGCGGCCGATCCTCGGGCTCGACTCGCGCCACCTGCTCGAGATCACCCTGCAGAGCGGCCCCGACGCCTACCTCGTCCCCGCCCACATCTGGACCCCCTGGTTCGCGGCCCTGGGCTCGAAGTCGGGATTCGACTCGATCGACGACTGCTACGGCGACCTCGCGCCGCACATCTTCGCCGTCGAGACCGGCCTCTCCTCCGACCCGCCGATGAACTGGCGGGTGTCGCAGCTCGACCGCTTCACCCTGGTCAGCAACTCGGACGCCCACTCGCCGCCGATGCTGGGGCGCGAGGCCTGCGCCTTCGCGACCGAGATGGACTACTTCGCCATCCGGCAGGCGCTCGAGACGGGGGAGGGGTACGCCGGCACCGTCGAGTTCTTCCCCGAGGAGGGGAAGTACCACCTGGACGGCCACCGCGCCTGCAACGTCCGCCTCGAGCCGCCGGAGACCCGCCGCCTCGAAGGGCGCTGCCCGGCCTGCGGCAAGCCGCTGACGGTGGGGGTGATGCACCGCGTCGAGGAGCTCGCCGACCGCCCCGAGGACGCAACGCCGCCGCGCCCCGTCCCCTTCCGCTCCCTCGTCCCCCTCCCCGAGGTGCTCTCCGAGATCCAGGGGGTGGGACCGAAGTCGCGCGCCGTCGAGGCCGCCGCCGCCCGGCTCGTGGGGCGCCTCGGCCCCGAGATCGACATCCTCGAGCGCCTCCCCCTCGAGGACATCGGGCAGGCCGGCGGCACCCTCCTCCGCGAGGCGCTCACGAGGCTGCGCGCCGGCGCCGTCCACCGCGACGCCGGCTACGACGGCGAGTACGGGGTGATCCGCCTCTTCGCGCCGGACGAGATCCGCGGCCGGTCGGTGGTGGCGCCGCTGTTCGAGAGGGCGCCGGCCCCTCAAAGTGAACCTGGGGACGGGGGACCCGGCCGGACGGCGGCAACCGACCTCGCAGGGAGCCTTGTTCCTCCCCCGTACTCGGGGGAGGTCGAGGAGGGGGCCTCAACCTCCCGGACAAGGAAGCGTGCCGGACGCCGGAACACCCCCTCCTGGCCTCCCCCGAGTACAGGGGAGGGAAAAGGCTCCCGGGATCGGCAGGTCCGCGCCACCCCTAGACCCCGACCAGGAATCCGCCGCTTCGATCGTCGACGGTCCGCTGCTGATCGTCGCCGGGCCGGGGACGGGGAAGACCCGCACGCTGGTCCACCGCTTCGCCCGCCTCATCGCGAGCGGGGTGGCCCCGGAGCAGTGCCTCGCCGTCACCTTCAGCCGGCGGGCGGCGGCGGAGATGGAGGAGCGGCTGGCCGCGCTGCTGCCGGAGGCGGGGCGGATGACCGTCGCCACCTTCCACGGCCTCGGCCTCACGATCCTCCGCGAACAGGCCGCCGCGGCCGGCCTCGCTCCCGACGTCCGCGTGGCGACTCCGGCGGAGCGCGCGGAGATCGTCCGCGATCGCTTCGGGCTGACCCCTGCGAAAGCAGAGAAGGTGCTCGAGGAGATCTCGCGAGCCCGCTGCGCCGGAGAACCGGAGCCGCGGATCGCCATCTACGTGGCCGCCCTGCGGGAGCGGAGCCTCCTCGACTACGACGACCTCCTGCTCGGGCCGCTGGCGCTCTTCGCGGCGCGGCCGGACCTCGCGGAGCTCTACCGCGGCCGTTTCCGCCACCTCGCGATCGACGAGTATCAGGACATCGATCCGCTCCAGTACGCCCTCGTCCGCCTGCTGGCGCCGGCGGGGGCGAACCTCTGCGCGATCGGCGACCCGGACCAGTCGATCTACGGCTTCCGTGGCGCCGACGTCGGCTTCTTCCTGCGCTTTCGCGCCGACTATCCGGAGGCCCGCGTCGTCCACCTCACCCGCAACTACCGCGCGACGCGGACTCTGGTGGCGGCGGCCTGCCAGGCGATCCGGCCGGGGAGCCTGGTGCCCGGGCGGCAGCTGGTGGCCGTCCAGGAGGGGGTGGCGGAGCGGATCGTGATCCAGCGCGCGGCGAGCGAGCGGGCGGAGGCCGAGCTGGTCGTCCACACCCTGGAACGCCTGGTGGGCGGCACCTCGTACTTCTCCTTCGACAGCGGCCGGGTGGGGGCGGCGCCGCGGCCGGAGCTCTCCTTCGGCGACGTGGCGATCCTCTACCGGACGGAGGCGCAGGCCGCGCCGCTCGCCGAGGCGCTCGGCCGCGCCGGCATCCCGTTCCAGAAGCGCTCCCACCGCCCGCTCGCCGAGCAGCCGGGGGTGCGGGCGCTCCTCCCCGTGCTCCAGGGGTGGACGGCGGAGGGCGGGCGGGTCGAAGCCCTGCTCGACCGCGCCGTCGCCGAGGCCGGCATCGCTCCCGCCGCCGCCGACCTCCTCCGGCCGCTGGCGATCCGCGCCGGGGAGGACCTCGCGGGCTTCCTCACCGCGGTCACCCTCGGCGGCGAGGTCGACGCCTGGGACCCGCGCGCCGAGGGGGTGTCGCTCCTCACCCTCCATGCCTCGAAAGGGCTGGAGTTCCCCGTCGTCTTCCTGGTCGGCTGCGAGGACGGCCTGCTGCCCTTTTCCTTCCCCGGCGCCCCGCCTTCCGACGCCGCCGTGGCCGAGGAGCGCCGCCTCTTCTTCGTGGGGATCACCCGCGCCCGCGCGCGCCTCTTCCTCTTCCACAGCCGGCGGCGGGTATCGCGCGGCGAGGCGTTCGACTGCCGCCCCTCCCCCTTCCTCGCCGACCTCGAGGAGGCGCTGCTCGAGCGCCCCGACGAGCCGGTCCTGCCGTCGCGGAAGCCGGAGCAACTCCGTCTGCTGTAGTCCGACGCCATCCTGTAAATTTTCCGGCACCGGGCGCCTTCCCGGCCCTTTCCTGCACCTAAGGAGTGGAGACTCTCTTTGCCGGAACCTGCAACACACCCCTCAGGCAGCCCCGCGCTGACCGAGGTCTGCCTCGTGAACATGCCCTACACCTCGCTGAACCGACCCTCGCTGGCCCTGGGGCTGCTCAAGGCGGTGCTCCAGCGCGCCGCGATCGCGACCGCGGTGGTCTACGCCAACCTCACCTTCGCCGAGGAGGTCGCGCTGCCGCTCTACGACCTCGCCTCGTCGCAGTTTCCGAAGGATTTCCTGACCGGCGAGTGGACCTTCGCCGCCGCCGCCTTCCGCGACGCCGGGCGCGCCGGCGACGAGGCGTACCTCGACCGCCTGGTCAAGGCGCGGCTGCCCCTGCCGCACCACTACCGCGGCCTCGAAGGGAACCTTCGCCTCAAAGCGGACCTCCGCGCTGCGGCGCGCCGCCGGCGAGTTCGTGGAGCGCGCGGCCCGCGAGGCGCTGGCGACGGGCGCCCGCGTCATCGGCTGCACCTCGACCTTCGAGCAGCACGCCGCCTCGCTCGCCCTGCTGCGCCGCGTCCGCGAGCTCGACCCGGCGGTGATCACCCTGCTCGGCGGCGCCAACTGCGAGGGGATCATGGGGCGCACCACCCACCGCGCCTTCCCCTGGGTCGACTACGTGGTGGCGGGGGAGGCCGACGGCCTGGTCGCCGACCTCTGCCGGCGCCTCCTCGCCGACGGGCGGCAGGTGCCGGCGGCCGATCTCCCCGCCGGCGTCTATGGCCCGGCGCACCGTGAGGCAGCCGAAACAGCCGCTCCGGGCGAGGCGCCGCGCCCCGTCTTCCGCGACCTCGACGCGCTCCCCGTCCCCGACTTCGGCGACTACTTCGACGCCTTGGCGGCCTCCCGTTTCGCCGCCGCCGTGCGCCCCGGGCTGCCGCTCGAGACCTCGCGCGGCTGCTGGTGGGGGCGGTGCGCCACTGCACCTTCTGCGGCCTGAACGGCTCGTCGATGGCCTTCCGCTCGAAGTCCCCCGGCCGCGTGCTGGCGGAGATCCGGGAGCTCGAGGCGCGCTACGGGTGCTCCCGCTTCGAGACGGTCGACAACATCCTCGACATGGACTACTTCAAGAACGTCCTGCCGGCGCTCGCCGCGGACGCCGCGGACGGCACCCGGAGCGGCGGATCTTCTACGAGGTCAAGGCCAACCTGCGGCGCGAGCCAGGTCGAGCTGCTGCGGCAGCGGGGATCAACTGGCTGCAGCCGGGGATCGAGAGCCTCCATTCGGACGTCCTCACGCTGATGAACAAGGGGATCCAGGCCTGGCAGAACGTGCAGCTCCTCACGGGCCTGCCGCGAGCAGGGGGTGCGCCTCTCCTGGAACTTCCTCTGGGGGTTCCCCGGCGAGGACGACGCCTGGTACGCCGAGATGGCCGCCTGGCTCCCCGCCCTCGAGCATCTGCAGCCGCCGAGCGGCATGGTGCGCGTGCGCTACGACCGCTTCAGCCCCTACCACCAGCGGCCGGAGACGTTCGGCCTGGCGCTCGCCGCCGCCCCCGCCGCGTCCCACGTCTATCCTCTGCCGCCCGCGGAGCTCGCCGACCTCGCCTACTACTTCGCCGACGCGGGCCGGCCGGATGTCTTCACCGGCGCCGGCGGCGAGGTGGCCGCCGGGCGCCCCGGCGTGCGGGCGATGGAGGCCGCCCTGCTCCCCTGGCAGATGGCGTTCTGGCGCGGCGAGCTGCCGCTCCTCACCATCGCAGACGTCGCCGACGGCGCCGCGCTGGCGGTCGAGGACACGCGCAGCATCGCCGCCGAGCGATCGTACGAGCTCTCCGGCCTCGACCGCGCGGTCTACCTCGCCTGCGAGGACGCCCCCGCCGCGGCGCGCGTCGCTTCGATGGTGGCCGCGGAGGAGGGGCGGTCGCCGCCGCCATCGACCGCCTCCTCGCGCGCCATCTCCTGTTCGCCCTCGACCGCCGCCTGCTCTCGCTCGGCCTCCGCCCTCCGGTGCCGCCCCTCCCCGAGTCGGCGACTTTCCCGGCGGCACCATCGACGACACCAAGATCATGACCGCATCACTTCCCCCTGAGACCCTTTCGTCTCCGGGATCTCCACGCAGAAGGAGCTCACGATGAAGAAGAGAATGAAGAAGCTGTCCCTGAGCCGCGAGACCCTGCGCTCGCTCGACGATGCCCACCTCCAGATCGCCCTCGCGGCCTATGCCGCCATCGAGCAGCCGATCGCTCAGCCCGGGCAGCCGGTGCTGATCACCGACACGCAGACGATCTCGATCTGCAAGTACTGCACGACGCCGATCGACGCTGCCCGGACCCGACGAGAACGGTCGCCTGAATTCCGCGGGGGCGGCCCGGACGGGCCGCCCCCTACCTTGCCCCCTCTTCTCCGCGCGCCCGCCTTCTTGTTAGACTCCACGCAAACATGCGACTGGTAACCCGTGGTGACCTCGACGGCCTGACCTGCGCCGTGCTGCTCTCCTTGAACGAGGAGATCGACAGCATCTCGCTCATCCATCCGCAGGACATCAGCGACGGCCGCGCCGACATCCGCCCCGGCGACGTGATCGCCAACCTGCCGTTCCATCCCGGCTGCGCGATGTGGTTCGACCACCACCTGCACACCGCCACCCCCAACGTGCCGCCGGAGGCCTTCCGCGGCGCCTTTGCCCGCGCCCCCTCGGCGGCGCGGCTGGTCTACGAGTACTACGGCGGCGAGGCGGCGATGCCGCACTTCGCGGAGCTGGTGGCGGAGACCGACCGCCTGGACTCCGCGAACCTCACCCCCGACGACGTGCTGGCGCCGCAGGGGTTCATCCAGCTCGGCTTCACCATCGACGGCCGGACCGGCCTTGGCACCTTCGAGCGCTACTTTCTGCACCTGGTCGAGCTGCTGCGCGGCGGCGCCACGGCGGCCGAGGTGCTGGCCGACCCCTCGGTCCGCAAGCGCTGCGAGCTGCTCGAGGGGGAGAACGAGCAGTTCTGCCAGGACCTCCGCGCTTTCAGCCGGGTCGATCACAACGTGGTGATCACCGACTTCCGCGAGCTCGACCACACGCCGATCGGCAACCGCTTCATGGTCTACGCGCTGTTCCCCGAGGTGAACGTCTCGGCCCGCATCCACTGGGGGCCGAACCGCTCGTTCCCGATGCTGCTCCTCGGCCACAGCATCTTCCGCCGCACCTGCAAGACCAACGTCGGCGAGCTCGCCGCCCGCTACGGCGGCGGCGGCCACACCGGCGCCGGCAGCATCCCGCTGATGTCCGAGCCCGACCAGCAGATCCAGATGGTCGTCGGCGAGCTCAAGGCGAACGGCTGAGGAGGTGAGCGGAAGGCTCCGCCTCCTCCTCCCCTGGCTGGTGGGGGCGGCGATCCTCGCCGCCCTGCTCGCGCGGGTCCCCTTCACCGCCCTGCGCGGCGGCCTCGTCCACGGCCCCTGGGCGCTGCTCGTCGCCTACACCCTCCCGTTCATCGTCGTCACGTTGATCGCCGACGCCTACGCCACGGGGGTCTGCCTGCGCATCGCCGGCGAGCCGCGGCCGTTCGGCACCCTCACCCTGGTGCGCGGCGCCACCTACCTCCTGGGGCTCCTCAACTACGCCCTCGGGCAGGGGGGGATCGGCCTCTACCTCCACCGCGCCGGGGTGCGGCCGGTGCGCGGCACCGGCATCGTCCTCTTCCTGCTGATCGTGAACTTCGGAGCGCTCGCCGCCGGCGCGGCGCTCGGCCTGGCGCTCGACCAGGGGCCGTGGGCGGCCCGGATGCGCGGCACCGCGGCCGCGATCCTCGCCGCCGGCCTCGCCTATCTCGCCCTGATCGCGCTCCGCCCGGGATTCCTGGCGCGGCGCGAGGTGCTCGAGCCCCTCTTCGCCGCCGGCCCGCTGGGCCACCTCGCCGCCCTCGCCGGGCGGATGCCCCATCTCCTGCTCCTCATCCTCGGCCACTGGGGGGCGATGGCGGTGTGGGGGATCCGCGTCCCCGCCGCCGAGGCGCTGGCGCGGATGCCGGCCGTCCTCCTCGCCTCGGTGGTGCCGCTCTCCCCCTCGGGGCTGGGGACGGTGCAGGCGACGCAGGTCCTCCTCTTCGCCCCCTACGCCGCGGCCCCCACCCAGATCGGCCGGGAGGCGACGGTACTCGCCTACAGCCTCGCCTTCAGCCTGCTGGGGCTCGCCGTCCAGGCGGCGGTCGGCGCCGCCTGTCTCGCCGTACTGCGCAGGCGGGAGCGGCAGGAGACTCCGGCTTGACCGATCTCCTCGGCGCAATCCTCACCCTGCTCGCCCTGGGCACCCTCGGCCTCTGTGGCTATCTGCTCGCCCTCCTGCTGATGGGGGAGCGCGCCGCGGAGGACACCCTGGAGCTCGCGGTGGCGGCTCTCCTGGGCGCCACGGGGATCGGCGTGGGGATCGGCCTCGCGCTCGGGGCGGCGGGGGAGCTGCGGATCGGGCTGGCGCTGCCGCTCGCCCTGGCGCTCGCCGGCGCTCTCTGGCTCCTCGCCCGCCGCCGGGGCACCGTGGGAGCTCCCTTGAAGCTGCTGCTCCGGCGGGCCGGCGCCCGCCTGCGCGCCCACCCGGCGCTCGCCCTGCTCGCGCTGCACGGCGTGGGCGCCGAGTTCCTGCGCGGCCTCTTCCGGCCGCCGCTGTCGTGGGACAGCCTGATGTACCACCTGCCGCTCACCGCCACCTGGCTGCAGCGGCACGACCTGGCGGTCGTCTACGGCCCCTATCCGATGACCTACTACGGCTACGTGCCGGCGAACGGCTCGGTCTGGCTCTGGTGGTGGATGGCGCCGTCGCACAGCGACCTCTACGCCAACCTCGCCTTCCTGCCGCAGTGGCTCCTCCTCGTGCTCGCCACCGGCGCCGTGGCCCGCCGGCTGGGAGCGGCGCGGAGCTGGCCGCTCGCCGCCTTCCTGGTGGGGCTCACCCCTACCGTGGTGCGCTTCGCCGCCACCCAGTACGTGGACATCTTCACCGCCGCCTGCCTGGTCGCCGCCGCGGCCTTCGGCCTGCGCTGGCTGCGCCGGCCGGAGCCCGGCGACGCCGCGCTCGCCGGCGTCGGCCTCGGCCTTGCCGCCGGCGCCAAGGTGCTCGGACTGATGTATGGCGGCGCCCTGGCCGGGGCGCTGCTCCTCTTCTCCGTCTGGCGCGCGCCGGAGCGTTCTTCGCTCGTCCGCCGCCGCGCCCTCCAGATGACCCTGGCGCTCGTCGTCGCCCTGGCGCTGGGCGGCTTCTTTTACCTGCGCAACACGGCGCTCGGGGTGGGTCCCCTCGCCCTCGCCTGCGAGGGGCTGCCGCACCGCCCGGCGCCGACGGCGCTGCCGGCGCTGCCGCGCCCCAACTCGGTGGCCACCCTGCCGCACCGGATGTTCGCGCAGGGGGAGCTCTTCCGCGCCTTCCTCGGCTCGGTCGACGCGCGCAGCCAGTTCATCGACCTCGGCCTCGGCCCCCAGGCGCTGCTGATCCTGCTCGCCGTGCCGGCGCTCTTCCGGCTCGCGCGCGGCCGGCGGCGCGAGGGGTGGGTGGTGGGGAGCCAGGTGGTGTTCGAGGTCGTGGTGTGGGCGACCATCCCCTACGCCGCCAGCGGCCATGTGGAGGCCAACGTCCGCTACCTGCTGCCGGCGCTGGGGCTGGCGCTCGCCGGCGGCGCGGCGGCGGCCGAGGGCTGGGGAGTGGGGGAGGGGGCGCTCTCCCTCCTCGCCCTGGGACTCGCCGCCCAGGACCTCCTCCAATTCCACACCGCCTTCCCGGACAACCTGCGCGCCGGCGTCGCCGTGGCGGACGTCCTCGCCGCGGCGCTCCTCCTCTCGCCTCGCCTGCGCGGCTGGCTGCGGCGGCACGCCGTCCCCGTGGCGGCGGTCTCAGGGATCGCGGTGCTCGCCGCCGTTCCCTCCTTGGCGCGCTTCCGCGACGCCGACCGCGCCCGCGCCTTCCTCGAGGAGTACACCGCCCACGTCACCTCGACCCCGCGCTACGCCCGCGCCTGGAAATGGCTCGACCGCAACGGCGGCACGGGAGCGGTCGACGTGGTGAGCGCGCCGGACACCTTCTTCGTCTACCCGGCGATGGGGCCGCGGCTGGAGCGGGAGGCGCGCTACGTCAACGTCAACGCGGCGGACCTCCACGCGGCGGCGGACTATCCGTTCTGCCAGCCGCGGAACGACCTGTCGCCGATCGCCTGGTGGACCAACGTGCGCCGTGAGGGGGTGCGCTGGATTCTGCTCAGCCGCAAGCTCCCCTTCGACCTCCCTCCCGAGGCCGCGTGGGCTCGCGCCCGCCCCGACCTCTTCGCCCTGCGTTACCAGGATTCGAACGACGTGATCTTCGAGATGCTCCCGGCGCCGGCGGAAGGAGCCTCGGTCACCCCGATCACCAGCCCCCGCGCCCCCGGCCACCCCTCGCCGTAGCGCGCGCCGGCGATCTCCTCCCAGCCGACCTCCTCCCACCGGCACCAGCCGCGCCGCCGCAGGCAGTAGCGGTGGGTGAACGGGATGGCGTCGCGGGCCAGCAGCGCGTCCATGTCCGGGTTGTAGCCGAGCGGCAGGGTGACCAGCAGCCGCCCCCCCGGCGCCAGCTGCCCCGCGAGGTTCTCGACGGCGCGCAGGATCTTCCCCGGGTCCTTCGGCTCCTCGTCCCACCCGACGTGCTCGAGAGTCGAGATGCTGACGATCAGGTCATAAGGATGCGGCGAGCGGAAGGCGGTCACGTCCTCGTTGCGCACCGCCGGCCCCGTCTCGAACTTGTCGAGCACCTCGTGCCCCGCGGGGATTCCCGGGTAGTGGGACACCACGTTCCCCACCTCGAGCACCCGGAGTCCGGCCTGCTCCTCCAGCAAAGCCCGTACGATCGGCACCTCGACCGCCCGCTCGTTGCTCCACGTCAGGTTGTAGCCATGGAAGAAGCACGGGTAGGTCGTGCCGCGGAAGCGAAAGGTGCGGGGAAAGATTCGGAACCAGAGCCGCCAGAGCGGGAAGGTCGCCCACAGCAGGGCCATGCGGAGGACGTAGAAGATCCCCTTCTCGCGCAGCGCCTGCGCCGCGCTCCGCACGCGGCTGCTCTGCCATCCGGATGCATAGGACCACCTCAAAGCGGGCGGATGATAGCCCACCTCACCCTCCGCCTCCCCATTGTGTTATCAATCCCGCCAATGTTCCTGTTCGACGTCCTGGGTCTCGCCCTCACGCTGTGCACGCTCGCCCTGTTGGCGCTCGGCGGCTATCTCCTCGCCCTGCGCCTGCTGGGCGACGAAGACCCACTGGCGCTCGCCATCGCCACCCTGCTGGCGGCGACGGCCGAGGCGGTGGGGATCGCGCTCCTGCTCGGCGTCCTCGGCCTCCTGCGGCTGGAGCTCGGCCTCGCCGTCCAGACGCTGCTGATCTTCCTCCTCCTGCGCGGCCTGAAGAAGCGGGGGATCGATCCGGCGGCCGGCGGGCGGCTGCTCGCGGCGCGCACCTGGGCGAAGGTCAAGGAGCATCCCGCGTTCAGCCTGCTCGCCCTGCACGCCGTGGGGAGCGAGGCGCTACGCGGCCTGGTACGCCCGCCGCTGTCGTGGGACAGCCTGATGTACCACCTGATGCTGACCGGGCGCTGGCTCCAGGAACGCAACTTGAAGCCGGTCTTCGGCCCCTACCCGGTCAACGACTACGGCTTCGTCCCCGCCAACGGCTCGCTCTGGCTCTGGTGGTGGATGGCGCCGTCGCACAGCGAGCTCTACGTCAACCTCGCCTCGCTCGCCCACTGGGTGCTCCTCGGCCTCGCGGCCGGCGGCATCGCTCGCCAGCTCGGCGCCCGGCGGCACTGGCCGCTCGCCGGCTTCCTGGTGCTCGTCACCCCCACCGTGGTGCGCTTCGCCGCCACCCAGTACGTCGACATCTTCCTCGCCGCCGTCCTGCTCGGCGCCGGCTTCTTCGCCATCCGCTGGATGCGCGAGCCGCGGTGGTCCGACGCCGCCCTCGCCGGCGCCGGCCTGGGGCTCGCGAGCGGCGCCAAGCTCCTCGGCATCCCCTACGCCGCGGCGCTCGCCGGCATGGCGGTGCTGGGCGCGCTGATCGGTTCCCCCGGGGTCGACCGGCAGTGGGGGAGGCGCGCGGCGCACCTCGTCCTCGCTCTGGTCGTCGCCCTGGCGCTCGGCAGCTTCTTCTACGTGCGGAACATCGCCTACGGCGCGGGGCCGCTCGCCATCGCCTGCGAGGGGCGGGTGGGGCCGCCGCCGAAGAGCGCCCTCCCCGAGCTGCCGCGCCCCGACTCGGTCCTCGACCGCTGGCGGACGGTGGGGGAGTCGCAGGTGCTCGACGCCTTCCTGGGGATCACCCGCCCGCAGTCGATCGAGATGGGCGCCGGCCCGCAGGCGCTCCTCCTGCTCGCCGCCTTCCTCTCCCTGCCGTTCGCCCTGCCGCGCGGGGTGCGGCGCGAGAGCTGGCTGGTGGCGGTGCAGATCGGCTTCGAGCTCGCCTTCTGGCTGATCGTGCCGTTCTCCTCCAACTTCCACATCTTCGCCAACATCCGCTATCTGATCCCGGCGATCGGCCTGGCGCTCGCCGGCGGCGTGGCGATCGCCGAGACGCGGCGGATGGAGGAGCGCTGGCTGACCGGCCTCGCCTTCGCCCTCGCCTGCCAGGGGATGCTCCAGCTCCACGCCGAGATGCCACGCGAGGTGCGGATCGCGATCGCCCTCGCCGACCTCGCCGCCGTGGCCCTCGCCCTCTCGCCCGCCCTGCGCGCTTTCACCCGCCGCCGGGCGGCGGCGCTCGCCGGGGCGGCGGTCGTCCTCGCCCTCCTCGGCGCCCCCCTCTTCGCCCGCTTCCGGGTCGGGGACCGCCCGCGCGCCCTCGCCACCGAGTGGACCGCCCACTCGACCTCGGCCAAGATGTTCGCCGGCGGCTGGGGATGGCTCGACCAGAACGGCGCCAACGGCACGGTCGACGTAGTGGGAGCCCCCGGGACCTACTTCGTCTACCCGGCGATGGGGACCTACCTCGAGCGCAGGGCCATCTACGTCAACGTGAACGCCGCGAACCTCGACAACGCCGCCCGCTACCCGAAGTGCGATCCGCGCGTCGATCCCGATCCCAACGCCTGGATCGCCAACCTCGCCGCCACCCACACCCGCTGGATCCTCCTCTGCCGCTACCCGGAGTTCAACTTCCCCTTCGAGCAGCAGTGGGCGCAGGGGCGCCCCGACCTCTTCGCCCTCCGCTACTCCGACAAGACCAGCCTGGTCATCGAGTTCCTGCCGGAAGCGCAGCGGCAGGCCGCGGAGCGCTGAAGGCTCCGCGGGCTGCGCCGCTCTCCGTTCGCCTCATCCCTCTTCCCGCTGCCGTCGGCGGAACTCGGCCACCTTGGCTTTGTTGCCGCAGCCGGTCATCGAGCACCAGCGCCGCTGGCCGGAGCGCGAGGTGTCCACGAAGAGGAGGGCGCAACCTTCGCCGGCGCATTCGCGGACCCGCGAGGCCAGCGGGCCGCCGAACAATTCCACGCCGTCGCGGGCCACGGCCGCCAGCAGGGAGCCGACGCCGCTACGCGTCCAGGTGAGAGCCCCCGCGGCCCCCAGTTGCGGCGCCGGAGGGGGCTCCGCCGCCCAGCGGTTCAGCAACGCCCGATCCTTCGCCGCGAACGGCTTCCCCCGCGCGCAGGCGACCGCCAGCCGGTACAACGCCTCGCGCAGATCCCGCGCCTGATCGAGCTCCTCGGCCGTGGGGTCCGGAGCTCGCGACGCCAGCCCGGCGGCCAGCAGCCAGCGCCCCAGGTCGTGGGGCGTCGCCAGCAGCTCCCGGGGCTCTGCGCGCCGCCGCGCGGCCAGCGTAGCCGGGAGATCGAGGGCCAGGCGGCCGGAGCGGAACTTGAAGCCGTCCCGCAGCTCGCCCGCGGTGCTCGAGTCAGAGGGGGAAGTGCGGGATCGGGGCATGGTTTTCTCGCGAGCTGGCGAAACCGGATTGACAGGTTACGACTGACCGATTATAACTCACCTTCGTAACCGATCTGTCCGGTTACAAATTCTCTGCGGAGGTGCGCGATGGAGCTGGAGGATCGCAAGGTCATCGTGGTCGGTGCCGGCTCGGGCATCGGCCGTTCCGTGGCCGTCGCCGCCTCGCGCGCCGGCGCCCGGGTCGTGCTCGCGGGGCGCACGCGGGCAACGCTGGAGGAGACCGCGCGTCTCCTCGGCGCTCCCCGGGAGCCGGGCTCGGTGCAAGTCCTGGACGCCGCGGTCGAGGAGGAGGTGGCCGCCTTTTTCCGCGCGGTGGGGCTCTTCGATCACCTGGTGAGCACCGCCAGCCAGGGGATCGCCGGTCCGCTCGCCGGCCTCGCGGCCGGTGCCATCGAGCGAGCCTTCACGGCCAAGCTCTGGGCGCCGATCTTCCTCGTCAAGCACGGCGCTCCGCTGATCTCACCGGCGGGATCGTTCACCTTCTTCTCCGGCATCCGCGCCGCGCGCCCGGCGGCGGGGACGTCGATCACCAGCCTGGTCAACGGCGGGCTGGAAGCCTTCGCCCGCGCCATGGCAGTGGAGCTGGGGCCGGTGCGGGTGAACGTGATCTCCCCCGGCATCGTCGATTCGGGACCGTTCTGGGAACGGCTGGGCGCCGAGGGGCGGGAGCGGCTGTTCTCCGACTTCGCGGCGAAATCTCCCGCCCGCCGGGTGGGGAGCCCCGAGGACCTGGCCGCCGCCGTCCTCTTCGCCATCGCCAATCCCTTTTTCACCGGCAGCGTGCTCGCCGTGGACGGCGGCGGCCTGCTGATCTGAAGACAGGAGATCGAGATGACCCGTACCCCGATGAAAAGCGCAATCCTGGTCCTGACCCTCTCCCTCTTCGCCGCCACCCTCTCCGCCGGGGAGCGGCAGCGAGTCCCGACGCCAATCCCTGCCGCCGGCGAGATCCTGGCCGGCACCTGGACTCTGGTCGCCGTGGACAACGTGAAGCCGGACGGCAGCCGGGTCCAGCCGTACGGCCCCCATCCGGACGGCCTCCTGGTGCTCGACGCGCACGGCCGCTACGCCGTGCACATCTTCCGCCCCGGCCGTCCCCGTTTCGCCGCCAACGACAAGAGCCAGGGGACTCCCGAGGAGAACCGCGCCGCGGTGCAGGGGAGCAACGCCCACTTCGGCCGCTACTCCGTCGACGCGGCGGCAGGGGCGATCACCTTTCACATCGAGCACGCGCTGTTTCCGAACTGGGAAGGGACCGAGCAGCGGCGGTCGTTCCGGCTCGACGGAGATCAGCTCCAATACACCGTGCAGACCCCGACCAGCGGTGGCGCGGAGACGGCGGAGGTGACCTGGAAGCGGGTGGAGCCGGAAGGGCGATGAGGCAGGTGCCGGGGCGCGCGCCCCGTGGTACAAATCCACGCTCCATTGCTCAATCGACCGAGCCAACGACCGAAAGGGGAAATCATGAAGAAGAGCCCGAAGAAGCTGAGCCTGCACCGCGAGACCCTCCGTTCCCTCGAGGAGAGCGCGGTCCAGGAGGTGGTGGGCGGCGTGTCCGCGCGGACCTGCGGGACCCCGTGCTCCGCGACCTGCACCGTCTACCCATGCGTCGCCCCCTCGGACAACTGCTCGTTCACTCCGAACTGCACGAAGTAGTGGAGCGAAGGAGCGGCGCCCCCGCCCCCGGAGGGGTGGCGGGGGGCGCCGACAGAATCACCTTGCGGCGGAGGCGGTAGAGATGGGCCAGGTCGTAACGAGAACCTCTCCGAAACCACGGGGACGGCGGTCCGTCTCCGGCGGAGGGCAGGACGGCCCGAGCCCGCAAGGGACCGCGAAGGCACACCGACTCGCTGTTTCCAAGCCCGGATCTGCGGACGACCGGACGACCCAAGAGAAACGCGTCCGTGTGCCCCCGAACACCCTACCCACCGGACCCCCCTTTGTGCCCCCGGAGCCGCCCCTTGCGCCAGGCGAAGCCTGGGAAGGGAGGAGGGAACATGCAATAGACAGAACCCGAAACCCTTCATAGTGGACCCAGTAGGTCCGAATCCTACCCGTCAAGGGCTAGCCACCCACCGGAAGCGAGTCTTGCGTGGTGGTAGGAGTAATCCGCGCCACGAAGCGTAGACAGCGAGTGTGCAGGCCGTGGTAATCAGCCTCGAGAGACCGAATCGGGGAGCCGACGTCGTGGGGTGAACGGAAGGCACTATCTCTGGCGCCGGATGGCTTGGCGTCGGAGGTCCCCCGGGGTATCAGCCCAGGGCATGTGCACAAGGGGGTCCGCCCAGGAACCTGGGAGAACCCTGAGATCTCCGCGGTCGAGTCCCGGCTGGGCTCCGGGAGACCAATCGTCCAGGCCCACAGCAGAGGGCGTCCGCACCCTGTGGGAGCGAACTGAGCGGGCGTAACCGCGGTATCGCCAAGCGAAGGAAACGAAGCGCGGCGGGATGGACTCAGGGCGTCGTAGCACCTCAACAGTACCGAGGAAGCGGGGGAACCATCCCGAGGGATCCCGTGGAGGGAAAAGGGGTGTCGGGTCACGGACTCGTTGGAGGGAAAGATGACAGGGTCGCCGAACCTTGAGACAGTCTCAACGCGACTTCAACGGATAGCACAACCGGCGAGGGAAGATCCGAAGCGGGCCTTCTTGAGCCTGGCTCACCACATCGACATTGATTGTCTTCGAGAAGCCTACCGCCGGACGCGTAAAGATGGTGCCCCGGGGGTGGATGGTCAGACGGCGGCGGACTACGAGGAGAACCTGGAAGCGAATCTCCAGAGCCTCCTGGACCGCTTCAAGTCGGGCCGCTACCAAGCGCCGCCGGTTCGCCGGGCCTACGTCCCGAAAGGGAGTGACCCGACGAAGAAGCGGCCGATCGGGATACCGACCTTCGAAGACAAGATCCTTCAGAGGGCGGTGGCGATGGTACTGGAAGCGGTGTACGAGCAGGACTTCTTGGACTGCTCCTACGCCTTCCGGCCGGAGCGATCGGCGCATCAGGCGATCCGGAAGCTGTGGGAAGTCCTCATGTCGCTGGGAGGAGGCTGGGTGCTGGAGGCTGACATCCAGAGTTTCTACGACGCTCTAGATCACAGTCAGCTGAGGAGCTTTCTGGACCAGAGGGTGCGCGATGGGGTGATACGCCGCGCCCTCGACAAATGGCTGAAGGCGGGCGTGATGGAGGGAGGAACCCTCTGTTACCGCTCACCGAAACCCGTAGAAATCTGAACCTATAGCTCGGCGGCATCATCCCGCGCGGAGCGCGGCGGGAGGGGGGGCGGGGGGAGGCGGGTTATGCTGAGGGAGCCGGCAGAAAAGAAACGACCCCGGTAGCCGCCGGGGTCTGGTTAGTGTTCCGCCACCCGATCAGGGGAGAGGCCACACCAAGCATGTAGAGCCTCGCACAGGCGGAATGCGGTTGTCCAGGGCGCCGGCTTTGGAGGCTGCGATGCCGGGTGAGGTGAGGGTTCTTCATGAGCGGCACTGCCGCTGCTGCGAGCTGCGTTTCGAGATCTGTTGTGGCTGCGACCGCGGCCATCGGTATGGGTCCCGGCCTTGTCGCGATCTGTCTCGGCGGCAGCTTCGCCGCGAGTCCAAACGTCGTCAGCTGGCGACACCCCACGGACGGGAGAACAACGCTCGCCATCAGCGCGAGCACCGGGCAAGGCGGCGCGCCGGCCTGGTGCCCGTAAGGGTCCCCTCTTCCCAGCAGGTCGACGGCTCGGCGACGCTGAGCGCCGAGCCGCTGCCTTCCTGCTTACCGCAGGCGACGCGCGAGCGGCCGTGGGAGGTGGCCTGTGAACAGCGAACGCCGACGGTCAGACGCTGCGTGGTGTGCTGCGGCACGAGCGAGTGGACGGACCCTGACCGTGGAGGCCAGGTGAGCCATGCTCACTGCCGAAGTCGTGTCCGAGATTCGTCGCCTGCACTACGCCGAACGTTGGAAGATCGGCACCCTGTCGGCCCAGTTCGGCGTGCATCCGGACGCTGTGCGGAGGGCTCTGAATCGTCCGTCGGGGCCACCCGCGCCACGCAAGGTGCGCCCGCGGATCACCGATGCGTATCTTCCGCTTCTCCGGGAGACTCTCGAGCGCTATCCGCGGCTGCGCTCCACAGTGCTCTACCGGATGCTTCGCGAACGGGGCTTTGCCGGCAGCGTCGTGCAGCTGCGCCGCGTGGTGCGCACCCTGCGTCCGAGCCGGCGAGAGGTCTTCACCCGCCTCCAGGCCCTGCCGGGCGAGGTGGGGCAGGTCGATTGGGCCGACTTCGGCGCGGTGTCCCTCGGCCGCGCCCAGCGCCGGCTCTCCGCCTTCGTCCTGACCTTGAGCTACTCGCGGATGCTGTACGTGGAGTTTTTCTTCGACCAGACCCTCGCCAGCTTCCTTTGTGGCCACGTCAACGCCTTCGAGCACTTCGGCGGTGTGCCCCGCATCCTCCTGACGGACAACCTGCGCTCGGTCGTGCTCGAACGCCGCGGCGATCAGATCCGCTTCCACCCGCGCTATCTCGAGCTGGCCGGTCACTACTGCTTTCAAGCCCGCCCCTGTCACGTCGCTCGCGGCAACGAGAAGGGGCGGGTGGAGCGCTCCATCCGCTTCTTGCGGGAGTCTTTCTTTGCCGCCCAGGGCTTCACAACGCTGCAGGCTCTCAATGCGAGCGTGGGACGCTGGATCGCCGAGGTCGCCGGTCCTCGTCCCTGGCCCGACGATCCAAGCCGCTGCTGCCGCGAGGTCTTTGACGAGGAACAGCCCCGTCTGCTGGCTTTGCCTCTGCAGCGGCTCGACACCCGCCAGCGCACCTCGGTGCGCAGCGCCAAGACTCTCTGGGTCCGTTTCGACCGCAACGACTACTCGATCCCACCCTCTGCGGTCGGTAAGGATCTGGTGCTCCTGGCAACCGGCGACCAGGTCTGGATCTTCGAGGGTCTCAAGCAGGTAGCCAGCCACCGCCGCTCCTACCACCAAAGCGAGCGGATCACCGACCCGGCCCACACGGCGGCACTGCTGCGCACCAAGCAAGCCGCTCGCGGCGACGCCGCACAATCGCCGCTCCGGCTGGCCGTCCCCGAAGCCGAACCTTTCCTGAAGGCTGCTTTCCCTCGCCATCGCAACACCGCACGCTTGACCGATCGCCTGGATCGACTGCTCACTCTCTACGGCGCCGACCTCTTGCGGGCCGCGCTGAGCGACGCCCTCGAGCACAGCACGCCGACCCTCTGCGCCGTCGAGTACCTGATCGAGAAGCATCGCCGCAACCGTCAACGACAACCGCCCTTGCCCGTCGATCTTGCCGACCGCCCCGAGCTGGCCAGCCTCCACGTCCAGCCCCACCCTCTCAGCGGCTACGACGAGCTCGCCGCAACCGACCCGGAGCCCGACCATGAGTGACCTCGCCGTCCAGCTCAAAGCCCTCGGCCTCGACGCCACCGCCGCCGGTCTCGACGACCTGCTCGCACGCGCCATCGAACGCAATCTCGCACCCCGCGCTCTGCTCGAAGAGGTCGTCCGCAATGAGACCTCCCACCGCTCCAGACGCTCCCTCGAACGACGGCGCATCAAGAGCCGACTGGGGGCCTTCAAACCGATGCCTGACTTTGATTGGAACTGGCCCAAGAAAATCGATCGACCGCTCATCGAGCGCGCCCTCTCGCTGGAATTCCTCCGCGAAGGACGAAACCTCGTCCTGCTCGGCCCCAACGGCGTGGGCAAGACCATGCTCTCCAAGAACATCGCCGACCAGGCCGTCCTCGCCGGATACTCCGTCCTCTTTCGTACCGCCGCCGAGCTGCTCGACGACGTCCAATGCGACTCCCCCGAACGCCGCCGGCAGAGGATCGCCGCCTACACCAGACCTCACCTGCTCTGCATCGACGAGATCGGCTACCTCTCCTACGATGAGCACGCCGCCGATCTGCTCTACAACGTCATCAATCCCCGCTACGAAAAGCGGCGCTCCCTGCTCGTCTCCACCAACCTCGCCTTCAAGGATTGGAACACCATCTTTCCCAACGCCACCTGCATCGTCACCCTCATCGATCGGCTCACTCACCATGCCGATGTCACCCTCATCGAAGGCGACAGCTACAGGCGCCGGGAGAGCGAGTCGGAAGCCAGCGCGCGGCGCAAGACACGCTCCTCATGAGCCTCGACCGGACCACCTACTCGAAACGACTGCTCGACCAATACTGCGGGCTGCCTCACACGGCGGCCCGCCGCCCCTCCCGCTACGACCGGCTCCTGGCAGATCAGCTCTTCAACCGCAAGATCTCCCTCGAAACCGTCGACACCGCCTTCCGGCTTGCCATCGCAAGGAGGACTCTCCGGGACCCGCAGGCTCCGCCCCTACCCCCCATCCGATCGCTCGCCTACTTTCTCCCCCTCATCGACGAGGTCCAACGGCTGCCACCCGACCCGGCCTACCTCGACTACCTCAGGGCCAGAGCCGACCTAAATGTCCAGATTCCTACGGGATCTCGTGACCGCTAACAACCTCAGCCACCCGACCACAGGAACACCGCAGGGCGGAGTCATCTCTCCGCTGCTGTCGAACATCTATCTTCATGAGGTACTGGACACGTGGTTTGAGGCGGCGGTGAAGCCCCGGCTCCAAGGGGCAGCGTTTCTGATCCGCTTTGCCGATGACTGTGCGCCACGAAGGCGCGGAAAGGAGGCCGTGATGGCCGCCTGAAGCAGCCATGCTGCGCAGGAGATGAGGGTCGGCCCCTCGGACTCGGGCTGCAGGGCCAGGGTCCAAACCACCTGAAGCTGCTCTGGCCCAATGGCCGGGGTGGTGAGCGTTCAGGAAAAGGCGGGACAAACCCGTCAGGCGAGCGCTGGAAAGACGAACGGAGTGAACCGTTGCGAACGTGTCGAAAGCGTAGGGACGTCATCGAAACCGGGCTCCAGTCGTTGGCCCGGGATGAAGCTCGGGGGGAGCCTGCCGACTGCCCGAGCGGTGACCGGCACAAAGACGGCGTGAGTCCAGCGCAGGCTCTTGCACGGAACGTGGGAACCTTTGCCTCGATGCCAAGGGAGACCTCCAAATGGTGGACCCATGAGGAGCAGAGTACCGATGCGAGGTGAAGGGGCGGACGGGCTCGTAGTAGCGATGAAGCCTGGCAACCCAGGCGGAGCCAAGGGGCCCGACGATCTGGCCTAAGGGATAGGTCAACCAGAGATGGGAGGAGCCTGTGTCTGAGGCAAAGCCTTATGTAATTCCGAAGCAACTCGTCTGGGAAGCGTATCAGCGGGTGAAGGCGAATCACGGTGCGGCTGGCATCGACGGCGAGACGTTGACGGCATTCGAGGAAGATCTGAAGGGCAATCTGTACAAGATCTGGAATCGGATGTCATCAGGTTCGTACTTCCCGCCGCCGATGCGACTCGTAGAGATACCGAAGGTAACGGGTGGCATGCGTCCCCTCGGCATTCCCACGGTGGCGGACCGAGTTGCGCAGACGGTCACAAAGATGGTGCTCGAGCCGGTAGTGGAGCCAAGGTTCCACCTCGACTCCTACGCCTATCGACCTGGCCGGTCGGCACTCGACGCCGTGGGGACCGCGAGGAAACGATGCTGGGCCGCCGACTGGGTTATCGATCTGGACATCAAGGCGTTCTTTGACAGCCTGGATCATGACCTCGTCGAGCGTGCCGTGGCACACCACACCGACCTTGCATGGGTCCGGCTGTATACCGCCCGGTGGCTTCGAGCCCCCGTGCAGAGGCCGGATGGAACCATGGAGCCGCGAACGAAGGGCACGCCGCAGGGTGGAGTCCTCAGTCCGTTGCTGGCCAACTTGTTTCTACACTATGCGTTCGATAGCTGGATGCGACGGACTTACCCGAGTGTCCAATTCGAGCGGTACGCGGACGACGCCCTTGTCCATTGTAGAAGCAAGCGGCAGGCCGAGGAGGTGTTGGAGGCCATCCGGGATCGCCTCGTCCACTGCGGTCTGGAGCTTCATCCCACGACAGTAGTGTCCGGTTAGAAGTCAAACAGAATCAAGAGGTTAGAGATAATGCTTGACACTGGTTGGGACCGATCGGGTTGCAAGGCCTATGAAGGCTCGGTTTGCTCGCAAACCGAGGCCAATAAGATCTGTAGGCATGTGTAGAGCGAGGTCTCGAATTGAATCTATTTACCAAGGGCAGGAAATCAAGGGAATGCCCGCTCAGCAGGACCAGAGGCGAGGGGTATTGTCCATCAGATCCTGCTTCAACTCTCCGGCGTCTCAACCCGAAATTCAAATCGTGGACACCCCCAAGAAGCTTGAAACTACGGTCAGTGCGAGCTTTGCAGCCGGTCACCATCAAATAAACCGGACGCTAGTGATCCCACGAAGACCCGGATCGTGTACTGCAAGGACGACGATCGGCGCGGGGAGTACGAGCACGTGTCGTTCGACTTCCTGGGCTATACCTTCCAACCTCGACGGGCAAAGAATCGCTGGGGAAAGTACTTCGTTAGTTTCCTTCCGGCGATCGGCACCAAGTCCGCCAAGGCGATCCGCGCAACCATCCGCCAGTGGCGGCTGGGGTCGACCAGGAACAATCAGAGCCTGGAAGACTTAGCGCGGCTCGTCAATCCGTCGGTTCGCGGCTGGATGAACTACTACGGGCGGTACTATCGGTCGAAGTGTGTTCAAGTCCTCCGCCATCTCAACGAGGCCCTTGCTGCATGGGTGCGACGGAAGTACACACGGTTTCGGCGTCGGGAACGGGCCTCGGTGTACTGGCTCGGACGTGTCGCAAGGCGAGATCCCAAGCTGTTCGTCTTGTGGCAACTCGGCGTACGACCGGAGGTTGGATCGTAGGAGCCGGATGAGGCGAGAGTCTCACGTCCGGTTCTGTGAGGGCGCGGGGGTGAGATTCCCCCGCGCTACTCGACTTGTGCTGGTCTTTCAACTGGAGAGCGATGCTCGGCGGATGCTGGAGGTGCTACCGAAGCGATTTGGCAAGTACGGCTTGAGCCTCCATCCCGACAAGACTCGTTTGGTGCGTTTCGAACGGCCTGGTTCGACAGACGGGTCTGGAAGAACGCAGCCCGACGAGAAGCCGAGGAGCTTCGACTTTCTCGGCTTCACCCATTTCTGGGAGAGGTCTCGGCGGGGCCGCTGGATGGTCAAGCGCAAGACGGCTTCGGACCGGATTACCCGGTTCTTGCGGCGAATCAACGAGTGGTGTCGAGACAACCGGCATGCACCCCTCGACTGGCAGCAGGCACAACTTCTGAGCAAGCTGCGAGGGCACAGCGGGTACTACGGGATCACCGGGAACTCGCTGTCTCTGAGCAGCGTGCACCAAAGGGTCAAGCTGATCTGGCGAAAGTGGCTCAGTCGCCGCTCGCGAAAGCCCAGCATGCCCTGGAAGCGGTTTCAACCTCTCCTGAAGCGGTACCCGCTACCGAACCTGAGAGTCTGTGCTGCGGCCTGAAGTCGCGTAGCGAACCCGTGACCTGAAGAACCGTATGCGGTAGTCCCGCACGTACGGGTCTGTGGGGGACCTGGGTGGGTAACCACCCAGGTCTACCCGGCGCCGTCCCCGTGGCCTCCGAGAGGTTCTCGTTACGACCTGGGGACGTCTCTACCACCTCCGCCGCAGGGTTTGCCGGCTGGGGTTCTCCATGCCTTGAGGATAGCCGTCTCCCCTCACTACTCAGGCAACGGCAGGGCCCAGAGCTCGCGACCGTGCTCGCCGTCGTTGGCCGTGAAGTAGAGGATGCCGTCGGCGGCGGTGAGTGACTCGGGATTGGCGGACGCGGGACCGGGCAGGATGTCCTGCACCCGATGCGTGCCGGCCGCGGTGCCGTCGGTCACCCATAGCTCGTTCCCGGAGACGTCGTCGGTGGCGGTGAAGTAGAGCCGGCCGCCGGCGGCGGTCAGGTTCCCGGGGCGCGAGCTCGCCGCGCCGGGGGCGAGGTCCTTCACCAGCATCGTGCCCGCCCGCGTGCCGTCCGTCTTCCACAGCTCGGCGCCGGAGACGCCGTCGTCCGCCTCGAAGAAGAGCTGGTCCCCCGCCACCGCGAAGCCGGTGAGGACGAACGGTTCGAGGGCCGTGACCCGGCGGGTGCCGGCCGCGGTGCCGTCCGAGCGCCAGAGCCCCCGGCTTGCATGGTCGGGATCGCCGGACTCGGCGGTGAAGTAGACGGCGTTCCGGAAGCCGACCATGCGGAGCAGGTGGCGCGGTCCGTCGGCGTCGGGGAAGACCTGGGTGGCCGGGGCGGTGCCGTCGGTCACCCAGAGCTCGAAGCCGACGTCGCCCCGCGTCAGGGCGCTGAAGAAGATCTTGCCGCCGGCGCCGGCGATCTCGTATCCATAGCCGGAGTTGAACAGGCCCTCCAGGACGGGGAAGGTGCCGGCCTCCGTGCCATCGGTGCGCCAGATCCCGTCGCGAGAGCCGTGCTCCGACGAGATGAAGAAGACCAGACCGCCCACGCTGGAGGTGTAGAAGGGGTCCGGCAGGGTGCCGACCCGGCGCGTGAAGGCTTGGCGCGTCCCGGCCGGGGTGCCGTCGCTGATCCAGAAGGCCAGGTCGGACCCGGAGCCCGAGCCGGCCATCAGGAGGAGCTTGTCGCCGAGCGACGCCGGGACCGCCCAGGAGCTCGCGGCCAGGTCGATCAAGGGGAAGGTGCCGCCCGCCGTGCCGTCCGTGCGCCAGAGCTGCTTGCCGAATTGGAAGTAGGAGAAGGCGCCGGCCGGCGCGAAGATGCCGGCGTAGCCCAAGGGGCTGCAGGCCTGCTCCGTCCCGGGGAGCAGGAGCGTGCCCGCCGCGGTGCCGTCGCTCCCCCCCAGTAGCCGGCGGTGTCGTCGGAGCAGGCCACGAACACGACCCGGGCGCCGAGGGGAGAGAGGGCGAGCGGCTGCGAGCTGGCCGCGAGGAGGCCGCCGATGTCGTCGAGGACGTCCGTTCCCCGCGGCGTCAGGTCGCTGGCGAAGGGCTGGCGGCCGCTCGCCGGGTCGAGGCCGGTGAAGAAGATCCGGCCGCCGAGCACGGCGAGGTCGGGCGGGGAATAGGGAGAGGGAAGGGTCCCGGTGGCGGCGAGGCGGACCGTTCCCGCCGCGGTGCCGTCCGAGACCCAGAGATCGCCCCGCGGATCGGTGAAGACCAGCCGGTCGAGGGCAGCGCCGAGCTGCACCGGCCCGCCGTCGCAGGCGCCGGGGCAGAGGTCCTTCACCCGCCGGGTGCCCTGGGCGGTGCCGTCGGTCTCCCACAGCTCGCGGCCGTGCCCGGGGTCCACGCCGGGGAAGTAGAGGCGATCGTGGAGGGCCACCGCCTGGCTCAGGTCGGCGTCCGGACACCCCTCGGGGCAGCCGTCGAGGAGGACGGGATGCCGCGTTCCCGGAGCGAGGGACCAGAGCCGCTGCCGCCCGTCACCCTGGGCCGCGGCGAAGACGACACGCCCGCCGGCGGCGCCGAACAGCTGACCGTCCGTGAAGCTGAAGGCGCGGGGCGGGGCGATCCGCCGGGTGCCGGCACGCGTGCCGTCGGTCTCCCACAGGGAGTCGGCGCCGCGGTCGCGGTTGAACTGGTAGAGGAACACCCGGCCGGCGGCCTCCTCGAGGACCACGCCGGCCAGCGCGCCGGGATGGCTTTCGTCGTCGTAGGCGGGGAAGACGGCGAGCCGCCAGGACCTGCTGATTCTGGGGTCGAAGGCCAGACCTCGCCGCTGGCTTCGAGGTAGATCAGGGAGCCATGGACGAGGTAGGAAGTGGCGTAGCGACTGGGGAGCCGGACCAGCGCGCGGGTGCCCGCCGCGGTGCCGTCGGTCGACCAGAGGCTGCCGAGGGCGAGGAAGAAGACGCGCCGGCCCTGCCGGGTGAAGTCGGAGGGGTACGAGCCGGCCGCACCCGGAACGAGGTCGGCGATCCGGCGGGTGCCCTGGCGCGTGCCGTCGCTGCGCCACGGCTCGCAGTCCTGGAGGATGCCGGGAACGGCAGGGGGGGCGCAGCCGACGAAGAAGAGGGTCTTGCCGTCCGGCCCGACGACCGGGTGCGAAGGGCCGGGGCCCTCGGAGCCGAGCCGCACGCCGAGCGGATAGGTGCCGGCGCGGGTGCCGTCGGTGCGCCAGAGCGCGCCGGCGACGTCCTCGAACCAGGCCACCGTCCCGGCTGCCGCCAGCATGCGGGGCCCGGAGTTGAAGTCCTCCGCCGCGCCGCAGAGATCGACCAGCTGCTCGGCACTGCCGGGAGTGCCATCGGTGGCCCACAGGCCGCACCCGGTCGAGCCCTGCTCCGGCAGGAAGCCGAAGAAGACCGCCCGGCCGTTGACCGCGAGGTAGGAGATGAAGGCGGGCCGGGAGCTCGGATCGGGCGAATCGAACCCCTTCGCCTTGAGATCCGCCACCAGATGGGCCGGACCGGCGGCGGCCGCAGGCGGGGCCAGGAGTAGCAGCAACACGCTGAAATACCGCAGATTTCGCATGGGCGTCTCCCTGATCGCCCCTGATCGTCCGTGTTTTTCCTCTGTGAGCTTAGCGTACCGGACCTTCATCTCGAGGACTGGCTGGCCTCCCGGGCCATCCGCTACGATTCCAGTCCCGGCCTGCCTCCTGGCACGGCAGGGCATCCGAACGGAGGGAAGCTCATGGTGGTTTACGAAATCAAGGACGGCACGCTGCACCTGACGGTCGAGGGGCTGGACAAGATCTGGGCGTTCAAGAGCCAGCTCAGCATCCCGCTGACCCACATTACGGGGATCCGGGTCGACTCGGAGATCGTCAAGGAGTGGTGGCACGGGTTGCGGCTGCCGGGGACGTCGATCCCGGGGGTCATCACGGCGGGGACCTTCTACCAGGACGGCAAGCGGGTGTTCTGGGACATCCACCATCCCGAGGAGGCGGTGATCCTCTCGCTCGACCACGAGACATACGACGAGCTGGTGATCGAGGTGGCGAATCCCCGGGAGCTCTCCCGCGAGCTCTGGGTGCAGCTCAACGCGCTCGGCCGGTGAGGGGGCGGGGCGAAAACCGTCCCGTCCCTTTTTTCATTGTTTTTTCCCGTCAAACATTGTTTTTTCCCTTGAAACATTGTTTGAGGCGTCCGAAAAGTGTTTTGGCCGTTTCAAACATTGTTTTACGGCTTCAAACATTGTTTTTTCCCATCAAACATTGTTTGAGGCGCTAGATGTTAGCGGTCACGAGATCCCGTAGGAATCTGGACATTTAGGTCGGCTCTGGCCCTGAGGTAGTCGAGGTAGGCCGGGTCGGGTGGCAGCCGTTGGACCTCGTCGATGAGGGGGAGAAAGTAGGCGAGCGATCGGATGGGGGGTAGGGGCGGAGCCTGCGGGTCCCGGAGAGTCCTCCTTGCGATGGCAAGCCGGAAGGCGGTGTCGACGGTTTCGAGGGAGATCTTGCGGTTGAAGAGCTGATCTGCCAGGAGCCGGTCGTAGCGGGAGGGGCGGCGGGCCGCCGTGTGAGGCAGCCCGCAGTATTGGTCGAGCAGTCGTTTCGAGTAGGTGGTCCGGTCGAGGCTCATGAGGAGCGTGTCTTGCGCCGCGCGCTGGCTTCCGACTCGCTCTCCCGGCGCCTGTAGCTGTCGCCTTCGATGAGGGTGACATCGGCATGGTGAGTGAGCCGATCGATGAGGGTGACGATGCAGGTGGCGTTGGGAAAGATGGTGTTCCAATCCTTGAAGGCGAGGTTGGTGGAGACGAGCAGGGAGCGCCGCTTTTCGTAGCGGGGATTGATGACGTTGTAGAGCAGATCGGCGGCGTGCTCATCGTAGGAGAGGTAGCCGATCTCGTCGATGCAGAGCAGGTGAGGTCTGGTGTAGGCGGCGATCCTCTGCCGGCGGCGTTCGGGGGAGTCGCATTGGACGTCGTCGAGCAGCTCGGCGGCGGTACGAAAGAGGACGGAGTATCCGGCGAGGACGGCCTGGTCGGCGATGTTCTTGGAGAGCATGGTCTTGCCCACGCCGTTGGGGCCGAGCAGGACGAGGTTTCGTCCTTCGCGGAGGAATTCCAGCGAGAGGGCGCGCTCGATGAGCGGTCGATCGATTTTCTTGGGCCAGTTCCAATCAAAGTCAGGCATCGGTTTGAAGGCCCCCAGTCGGCTCTTGATGCGCCGTCGTTCGAGGGAGCGTCTGGAGCGGTGGGAGGTCTCATTGCGGACGACCTCTTCGAGCAGAGCGCGGGGTGCGAGATTGCGTTCGATGGCGCGTGCGAGCAGGTCGTCGAGACCGGCGGCGGTGGCGTCGAGGCCGAGGGCTTTGAGCTGGACGGCGAGGTCACTCATGGTCGGGCTCCGGGTCGGTTGCGGCGAGCTCGTCGTAGCCGCTGAGAGGGTGGGGCTGGACGTGGAGGCTGGCCAGCTCGGGGCGGTCGGCAAGATCGACGGGCAAGGGCGGTTGTCGTTGACGGTTGCGGCGATGCTTCTCGATCAGGTACTCGACGGCGCAGAGGGTCGGCGTGCTGTGCTCGAGGGCGTCGCTCAGCGCGGCCCGCAAGAGGTCGGCGCCGTAGAGAGTGAGCAGTCGATCCAGGCGATCGGTCAAGCGTGCGGTGTTGCGATGGCGAGGGAAAGCAGCCTTCAGGAAAGGTTCGGCTTCGGGGACGGCCAGCCGGAGCGGCGATTGTGCGGCGTCGCCGCGAGCGGCTTGCTTGGTGCGCAGCAGTGCCGCCGTGTGGGCCGGGTCGGTGATCCGCTCGCTTTGGTGGTAGGAGCGGCGGTGGCTGGCTACCTGCTTGAGACCCTCGAAGATCCAGACCTGGTCGCCGGTTGCCAGGAGCACCAGATCCTTACCGACCGCAGAGGGTGGGATCGAGTAGTCGTTGCGGTCGAAACGGACCCAGAGAGTCTTGGCGCTGCGCACCGAGGTGCGCTGGCGGGTGTCGAGCCGCTGCAGAGGCAAAGCCAGCAGACGGGGCTGTTCCTCGTCAAAGACCTCGCGGCAGCAGCGGCTTGGATCGTCGGGCCAGGGACGAGGACCGGCGACCTCGGCGATCCAGCGTCCCACGCTCGCATTGAGAGCCTGCAGCGTTGTGAAGCCCTGGGCGGCAAAGAAAGACTCCCGCAAGAAGCGGATGGAGCGCTCCACCCGCCCCTTCTCGTTGCCGCGAGCGACGTGACAGGGGCGGGCTTGAAAGCAGTAGTGACCGGCCAGCTCGAGATAGCGCGGGTGGAAGCGGATCTGATCGCCGCGGCGTTCGAGCACGACCGAGCGCAGGTTGTCCGTCAGGAGGATGCGGGGCACACCGCCGAAGTGCTCGAAGGCGTTGACGTGGCCACAAAGGAAGCTGGCGAGGGTCTGGTCGAAGAAAAACTCCACGTACAGCATCCGCGAGTAGCTCAAGGTCAGGACGAAGGCGGAGAGCCGGCGCTGGGCGCGGCCGAGGGACACCGCGCCGAAGTCGGCCCAATCGACCTGCCCCGCCTCGCCCGGCAGGGCCTGGAGGCGGGTGAAGACCTCTCGCCGGCTCGGACGCAGGGTGCGCACCACGCGGCGCAGCTGCACGACGCTGCCGGCAAAGCCCCGTTCGCGAAGCATCCGGTAGAGCACTGTGGAGCGCAGCCGCGGATAGCGCTCGAGAGTCTCCCGGAGAAGCGGAAGATACGCATCGGTGATCCGCGGGCGCACCTTGCGTGGCGCGGGTGGCCCCGACGGACGATTCAGAGCCCTCCGCACAGCGTCCGGATGCACGCCGAACTGGGCCGACAGGGTGCCGATCTTCCAACGTTCGGCGTAGTGCAGGCGACGAATCTCGGACACGACTTCGGCAGTGAGCATGGCTCACCTGGCCTCCACGGTCAGGGTCCGTCCACTCGCTCGTGCCGCAGCACACCACGCAGCGTCTGACCGTCGGCGTTCGCTGTTCACAGGCCACCTCCCACGGCCGCTCGCGCGTCGCCTGCGGTAAGCAGGAAGGCAGCGGCTCGGCGCTCAGCGTCGCCGAGCCGTCGACCTGCTGGGAAGAGGGGACCCTTACGGGCACCAGGCCGGCGCGCCGCCTTGCCCGGTGCTCGCGCTGATGGCGAGCGTTGTTCTCCCGTCCGTGGGGTGTCGCCAGCTGACGACGTTTGGACTCGCGGCGAAGCTGCCGCCGAGACAGATCGCGACAAGGCCGGGACCCATACCGATGGCCGCGGTCGCAGCCACAACAGATCTCGAAACGCAGCTCGCAGCAGCGGCAGTGCCGCTCATGAAGAACCCTCACCTCACCCGGCATCGCAGCCTCCAAAGCCGGCGCCCTGGACAACCGCATTCCGCCTGTGCGAGGCTCTACATGCTTGGTGTGGCCTCTCCCCTGATCGGGTGGCGGAACACTAACCAGACCCCGGCGGCTACCGGGGTCGTTTCTTTTCTGCCGGCTCCCTCAGCATAACCCGCCTCCCCCCGCCCCCCCTCCCGCCGCGCTCCGCGCGGGATGATGCCGCCGAGCTATAGGTTCAGATTTCTACGGGTTTCGGTGAGCGGTAACACTAGAATTCTGTTATAGGGCATCGAGCTCTGAAAAACGACAGGAAAGTTGAAAAAACCTGAGAAAAAAGCAAGAAATGGCGCGTTGTTCTTTTAGACGGCGCGGACGCGCTGCCGAAGGGCCGGCAGCGCGTTCCACGGGGATTTCGCGTAAAGCAGGAGAGGAAAGGGCCGATCAGTCGATCGTCTGACCCTTTTCGAGCTTCTCGATCATCGCCGCGAGCCCTTTGCGGTTGAGGTCGTCCGGAGCCTGGGGGAGGGCGAGCTTCGCTTCGGCCAGGGCTTCCTGGTTGCGCCCCACGGCGGCGTAGCCGCGGGCGAGCCCGACGTGGACCGGCCAGACGTTCGGATGGCGCTGGGCGTTGAGCTGGAAGACCTTGAGGGCTTCCTGCGGCTTCTTCTGTGCCAGGAGCTGGCGGCCGTAGAGATGGATCTCGAGCGCGCTCGTGTTCGGGTGGTTGAGCGCGCGGTCCATCGTCTTGGCGGCGTCGTCGGCGTGGCCGTTGGCGGCCTGGAGCTGGGAGAGGGTGGTGAAGGCGGCGAAGGTCTGCAGGCCGCCGAACACCGGGTCGATCGCGCGCTGTGCCCACTTCTCGGCCTGCTCGAGGTTGACCTTGTTCTGCAGGCAGTAGTTGGCGGCCGCGAGCCATCCCTCACCGCCGAAGCCGGCGCTCGAGCGCAGCTCGCGGCGCAGGTTCTCGACGTAGAGCTGTTCCGGATGGTCGACGGTGATGGTGAACGGCACCGCCAGGTTCTCCCACTTGAGCGCCACGATGGTCTTGTCGTTCCGCCGCTCGGGGAAGTCGTAGGTCAGCACCTCGTGGTAGTCGGTCGGCTCGGGCTTCGCCTTGACGCGCAGCGCGTCTTCCTTGGCGTCGTAGGAGAAGCTCCCCCAGGAGGTCGAGTTCTTGGAGAAGATGACCGTCCACTCGTCAGGCCCCGGGATGAAGTGGAGCCCGTAGGCGCCGGCCGGCAGGGGTTGCCCCTGCACCTTGACGTCGTGCGAGACGGTGAGCACCGTGTTCTCGTTGGCGCCGCCGCGCCAGGGGCACTGGTCGCCGCAGGAGCTGCCGAGATTGGTCATGCCGTAGGGGACGAGCGTCCCCCAGATCTTCCCCTTGCGGTCCTCGCCCGCCGGGCTGTGGACGTGCGGGCTGCTGTAGTCGATGCTGACGCGGACGAGGCCCATCTGCTGGGTCACCGTCTGCCGCTGGTTGTCGCCGCTGGGCGGCAGAGTGACGGTGGTCTGGGCCGCCGCGGAGGCGGCGAGGCCGAGGGCGGCGCAGCCGGCGAGGGCCGCGGCGGCGAGGAGCCGGGGGGAGCGAAGCGGGTATCTCGACATGGGATCTCCTTGAGGATGGAAGGCGTTACGCCCGTTCTACGGGCGGGGAACGCGAAAGTTGAGCGGTGGGCTCGAGCGGCGGCGACGGAGCAGGATTCTGACAGCTCTTCAGGGATGGAGGCGTGACGGCTCGGTCATCATCTCGGTCATTCGGGCCAGATGATGATCGTCGTGCTCGGCGGTGAAGAGGGCCATGTCGAGCACCCGCATCGGCTGCTGGAGGCGCGGGTGGAGCGCGGTGCGGGACATCGTGGTCAGGTCCCAGCCGTCGAGGCGGGCGACGAACGCCTCGCGCTCGCGGCGGAAGGCGGCGAGGAGGTCGGCGAGCGGGCGCCCGTTGTGCCCCGCCTCCTGGGTTTTGCGGTTGGTGAGGTCGGCGGCGCGCAGCACGGGGGCGCCGGCGAGGAAGTCGTCGAGCCGCCCGGTGTGCAGCTCGTCGAGGTCGAGCAGATGGCCGATCTGCTCCTGGATCGACCACGCGTCGCCGTCGCGGCGGGTGAGGATCTCGGGAGCGAGCCCGCGCACCTTGTCCTCGATCCGCGCCGGCGTGCCGCGCAGGCGCTCGACCACGAAGGGGAACATCCCGGCGGGGAGATCGAAGGCGAAGCGGCGGTCGAACCAGCGGAGGCGCGTCTCGGGTGTGGCGGACATGAGAGGATTCTAGAATGACGGGCTCGCGCCTCGCCACCGCCTCGGATCTCGAAGCCGTTCTGGCCCTCCACCGCGATTTCTTCGCGGAGGACGGCTACGCCTTCGCCGAGGAGGAGTCGCGGCGGAACCTCGCCCGGCTCCTCGCCGAGCCCGGGCTCGGCCGCGTCTTCGTGCTGGAGGAGGGGGGGAGGGTGGCCGGCTACCTCGTCCTCACCTTCGGGTTCAGCCTGGAATTCGGCGGGCGCGACGCCCTGGTGGACGAGCTCTACGTGGCCCCCGGGCACCGCGGGCGGGGGCTGGGGACGCGGGCGCTCGCGGCGGCCGAGGCGGCGTGCCGCGAGCTGGGGATCCGCATCGTCCACCTGGTGGTGGAGCGCCACAAGACAGGGGTGCGGGAGCTCTACCGCCGCCTGGGATACGTGGCGCCGCCGCGCGACGTGATGACCAAGCGGCTCGCGTAGCCCGCGATCGATCGGCGACCGGCCCGCGATCAGTTCACGATCTGCACCGCCTCCGCGCCGACCTGCTCGGCCGGCGCCTCCTCCGCCTCGGGACCCTCCGCCTGGGCCGCCTGAGCGAGAAGCTGGCGGAAGCCGTCGTCCGTGCGCAGGCTGGCGAAGGAGGGGTCCTCGAGGCGGGCGGGGGTGTCGAGCCCCAGGCTCACCGCCCTGCGCAGCGCGGCGAGCGCCGGCTCCCGCCCCTCCTTGCCGCGGCGCGCGTGGACCGAGGCGATGTCGAGCCAGAGGCCGGGCTCGCGCGGGGTGATCTCGGTGGCCAGGGTGAGGAGGAAGAGGGCGCGGTCGTACTGCTTCTTCTCGACGTAATCGCGCGGCAGGTAGAAGGTCGCCTGCACCAGGTAGGTGTTGAGGACGCGGTCCGCCGCCCGCCGCTCCTCGGGGTCGGCGGAGGCGGCGCGCTCGCGCAGCTCGGCGATCCTCAGGGCGGCGGCCATCTCCTTGATGCTGATCGGGTCGTGGCCGGGGCCGATGCGGCCGAGGATCTCGGGGGCCCGCGCGAGGAGCAGCCCGTCGCGCTGGTCGCGGACCTCCCGCGCCCGCCGCTCCTGGCGGTAGGCGTCCGAGGCGGCGAGGGCGGCCGCGGCCCGGGTGGCGGGGGCGGTGTCGCAGAGCCCCGCGTAATCGGCGGCCATCGCCTCCCAGGTGTGGCGGGCGTCCTCCAGGCGGCCGGCCGCCTCGGCCTCGCGGGCCCTCGCCTCGTCGGCCTTCCAGAGCGCCGCGACGACCTCCGGCGCCTTGGCGCGCCGGCCGGCCTTCATCGCGGCCATCTCCATCCAGCCCACGGCGTGGGCGGCCAGCTCCTCGGGGGGCCACTGGTGGCCGCCGGCGAACGGCTCGACGCGATGGGCGAGGCCGGCGGCGGCGAGCTTTCCGTCGAGGTTGCGCACCTCGTAGTAGTTGAAGTCGCGGTCGCCGTAGGTGCCGAAGAAGGTGATCGGATCCCCCGCCTTGGGCTCGACGCCGACCGGGTAGCCGGCCGAGGCGCCGATCACCCCGGAGACGGTCCCCGGGGCGGCCAGGGCGAGGAGGCAGGAGAGGCGCACGGTGCCGGAGAGACCGGCGACGTAGACTCGGGCCTCGTCGAGGCTGAAGCGGGCGTGGGTGTCGGCCCACAGCGCGCGGCTGGCGGCGACGTTGGGCTCGAGCGGGCCGTCGCTCGCCGTGTTCCAGGAGCTGACCACGATCCAGCCGTAGCTCTCGGCGGCGCGCTGGAAGAGCTGCGCCACCTCCTTGCCGTGCCAGCGATCGTCGAAGGCATAGAGGATCGGCCAGCGGCGCTCCGGCGTGTAGCCGGTGGGGAGATAGAGGGCGTAGGACTGCCCGGGCGATCCTTGGCAGGCGACCTTCTCGACGATCCGGCCGCGCGGCAGCTCGGGCTCCGCCGTCGCCGGCGCGATCCCCGCCGGGGCGTCGGGTCGGACCGGCGGCCTGGCCGCGGCGAGGCGGGACGATGAGGCGGCGGACGCCGGGAGGGTGACGGTGGCCAGGGTGAGAGCGGAGAAAGCAGCGGCCTTCCTCGCGATTCGCAAGGTGTTCATTCAGAGCTCCCTAATGCAGCGAAACTCGATGAGAAGTTCCAGGAAACGTCGTTCCCGGCGCCTCAAAAGTCTATAAAAGACAAAAGAGGAAAGGGAACCCGTACCCGACGAATCTGATCGATTTTTTACTCTCTCTTTACAAACTCTTTGCAAATGTCACGGCGGGGGGCTTCTCCGCAGGGTTCGCCGGAGGAGGAGATCCGGCGACTGAATATCGTATGGAAGCATATCGGGCAGCCCTCGCCGTAGTAGTCTTGTCGGCGAGACAACGGCATGGAGAATCCGCCGCCCCACGATGCCGCCGCCCCCGCCGGCCCAGGGGACGGAGGCGAGCCCCCGGAGAGCCGCGACCGGCTCGACGGGTTGATCCCCGTCGTCTACGAGGAGCTGCGGGGGCTCGCCGGGCTGCTGCTGAGTGACAAGGCGGCCCAGCTCACCCTGCAGCCGACCAGCCTGGTGCACGAGGTCTACCTGCGCCTGCTCGACCAGCGGCGGGTCGACTGGGAGGACCGTCTCCACTTCCTGCGCATCGCGGCGCGGGTGATGCGGCGGGTGCTGGTCGACCAGTGCCGGTCGCGCGTCGCCCAGAAGCGGGGGGCCGGCGTGCGGGTGGCGCTGGAGGCGGGGATGGAGGTCTCGACCGCCGCCCCCGAGGAGGCCGACATCCTCACCATCGACCGTCTGCTCGACGAGCTCCAGAGGCTCGATCCGCAGCAGGCGCGCATCGTCGAGCTGCGCTTCTTCGCCGGCCTCACCGTCGAGGAGACGGCGGAGGCGCTGGCGATCTCGAAGGCGACGGTGAAGCGGGACTGGGCCGTGGCCCGTGCCTGGCTGACGCTCGAGCTGGCGCGGACGCCGCCGACGCCGCGCGAGCGCCCGGGGTCATGATCCCGGCGGACCCTCCCCCGGACGCCGCGGCCGCGCGCTGGCAGCGGGTCAAACAGCTGTTCGGCGACGCGCTCGAGCAGCCGGCCGCGGAGCGCGCCGCCTGGCTGGCAGCGGCCGCGGCGGGCGACGATCCCGGGCTGGTCGCCGAGGTCGTCCGCCTGCTCGCCGCCCACGAGGCGGCGGACGAGCGCCTCGACCAGGGGGCGGCGGCGATGGCCCCCGGCGCCTGGGAGGAGCTGCAGACGGCGGTGGCCGGCCGGCGGATCGGTCCCTACCGCATCCTCTCGGAGCTCGGGCGGGGGGGCATGGGCGCCGTCTACCTGGCCGTCCGCGACGAGGCCGGCTTCGAGCAGCGGGTCGCCGTCAAGTTGATCAAGCGCGGCATGGACACCGACGGCATCGTCCGCCGCTTCCTCCGCGAGCGGCGCATCCTCGCCGGGCTGGTGCACCCCCACATCGCCTGCCTCTACGACGGCGGCTCGACAGCGGACGGCCGCCCCTACTTCGTCCTCGAGTACGTGGCGGGGGAGCCGATCACCCGCTACGCCGCGGCACGCGGGCTGGGGGTCGAGGAGCGGCTCGCGCTCTTCCTCAAGGTCTGCTCGGCGGTGCAGTACGCCCACCAGCGGCTGATCGTCCATCGCGACCTCAAGCCGGCCAACATCCTGGTGGGGGCGGACGGCGAGCCGAAGCTGCTCGACTTCGGGATCGCCAAGCTGCTGCAGCCCGAGGGTCCGGAGGAGAGCGGCGCCGCCGAGCTGACCGAGCTCCACCAGCGGCCGATGACCCCCGACTACGCGAGCCCCGAGCAGCTCGACGGCGGCGCCGTCACCACGGCGACCGACGTCCACGGGCTCGGCGTCCTCCTCTACGAGCTGCTGGTGGGGAAGAGCCCGGCCGCCGTCGAGCGCCAGCTCGGCGCGGGGTGGGCTGATCGCCCGGCGAGCCAGGCCGCGCAAGCGTTGACTGGCGGGGCCGAGGGCCGCCGCCTCGCCCGCCGGCTGCGCGGCGACCTCGACACCATCCTCGCCACCGCACGCGAGCGGGTGAGCGCCCGGCGCTACGGCACGGCGGCGGGGCTGGCGGAGGACGTCGAGCGCCATCTCACCCACCGGCCGGTGGCCGCCCGCCGCCCCACCGTCCTCTACCGGCTGGGGCGCGCCGTGCTGCGCCACAAGCTCGCGGCGCTGTTCATCGTCTCGCTGGTCGCCTTCGCCGCCACCGCCGCCTGGCAGGCGTACGAGATCGACCGCCAGCGGGCCCGCTCGGAGGCGCTCTCGGGCTTCCTCAAGGGGCTCTTCCAGGGGGCCGACCCCGAGCGGACGCGGGGGAACACCCTCACCGTCCGCGAGCTGCTCGACCAGGAGGCCCGCCGCCTCGTCCAACCGCCGGCCCCGCCGTCCGGCGATCCCGAGTGGCAGGCCGACGCCCTCGCCACGGTGGGGGAGGTGTACGCCAATCTCGGCCTCTACGACGAAGCCGACACGTCGCTGCGGCGGGCCCTCGCCCTGCGCTCCCGCCAGGGCGGGCGGGGGGCGGAGCTCGAGGCCGCCACCCTGCGGACCCTCCTCGGCCACGTCGCCTGGGAGCGCGGCGACGGGGCGGCGGCGCGCGGGCTCTACGAGCGGGCGATCGCCAGCCGGCGGCGCCTGCTGGGAGATGGCGCGCTCCCCCTCGCCGAGGACCTGAACGGCCTTGGCCTGGTCAGTGCCGAGGCGGGGGACGAGAAGCGGGCCGCCTCCTGTTTCGCCGCGGCGGCGCGGATCGCGCGGCGGGGCGGGGACGCCGGGCGGAAGGCGCTCGCCGACGCCCGCAACAACCAGGGATGGCTCGCCCGCCGGCAGGGGGATCTCCCCCTGGCCCAGGCCCGCTTCGAGGAGAGCCTGCTTTTGAGCCGGCAGGTGGTGGGAGACGACCATCCGGAGACGATGAAGGTGCGCAGCAACCTCGCGGTGATCCGCTTCCAGCGCGGCGACCTCGCGGGCGCCGAGAGCGGCTACCGCGAGATCCTCGCCACCCGCCGGCATCTCCTGGGGGAGGACCATCCGGACGTCGCCCGCACCCTCAACAACCTGGGCACCGTGCAGGAGAAGCGCGGCGAGCTGGCGGCGGCGGACGCCTCCTTCCGCGCAGCCCTGGCGATCTGCCGGCGCCTCAAGCCCGCGCCGGAGCTGCTGGCGGCGCTGGCGCTCGACGGCCTGGGGGCCGTCGCCCGCCGGCAGGGGGACCTCCCGGCGGCCGAGCGCGCCTTCGACGAGAGCTGCGAGCTGTTCCGCCGCCACCCGGGCGAGGACCCGCAGGGGCTCGCCAACACCTTCCGCCTGCGCGCCATGGTGCAACGGGAGCGCGGGGAGAGCGCCGCGGCGGCGCGCGGCCTGCGGCAGGGGATCGACCTGCTCTCCGGCGTCGGCGGCACGGGCCCCCAGGTCGCCAAGGCGCTGCACCTGCTCGCCGAGATCGAGCGGGCGGCCGGGCATGCCGCCGCCGCGGTGGAGGCCGAACGGCGGGCCGCCGCGCTCGATGAGACGGCCCGTTCCCGAGCTTGAGCCCGTTTTTTCCCGCTTTCCGCGTAGAGGGGCACGACGAGGTTTTGCCGGGGCGCCTGTCGTGCCCCGGGCTCCGTCCAGCCGGGCGTCCGGCCGGGCGAACCAGGAGGGCTTTCCCATGCGCCATCGAACCGGACTTACCATTCTCTGCCTGCTCTCGTTCCTCCTCCCCATCATTCCCATCCTTGCCACGCCGGCCGCGGCCGACGATCCGGCCGTCCACGCCGGGGCGCTCTCGTTCGCCGTCGCCCCGGGGCTCCCCTCGTTCCTGCCGGTCGACACCGGCACGCTGAGCGCCACCCTGTGCGGCGGCATGACGGTGGGCTTCCCGTCCGTCATCGGCCCGCGCGGCGAGTGCAACCTGTCGGTCGGCCCGCCGCCGCGGATCGATCTCTCGGCCGGCGACGGCCGCCCCGACGGGGACGGCGCCATCCACGTGCCGCTCGCCGTCACGGCGTCCACCGCCTGGCAGGGGAGCGCTCTGCTGACCACCCCCTGCGGCGACTGGGAGGTGTCGCTCGATCTCGATCCCGCCGCGCGGCAGCCGGTCTCGGACCTCGTCCTCCAGCCGTCGGCGGGCGATCCGTCGCAGGGGGTCTTCGCGGGGGAGGTCCGGCTCGCCATGCGCTATCACCTCTACAACCGTACCAAGGGGACCACCGTCGAGGCGCCGGCCGTGGTGCCGCTCGAGCTTTCGGGACACTGGTCGGTTACACCCGAGGGGACGGAGCTGCCGTCGGGCGCCAGCAATCTCGGGCTGTTCGCCGCCGCGTTCGACGGCGAATCGACGCCGGTCCCTTCCTGCGGCCCGAGCTGGGGGGGCGGCGCCTGCCACGTCTGCCTGACGCCGGCGCCGACGGTCCCCGACCGCCCTGTCTCCCGTCCCTGATCTTTCCCGCTTCACTCACCCACCGCGCCTGATCCAGGCGACCTCTCCCGGCTTCCTCGTGGACGCCGCCGGGGGAGGTGTATCCGTCCGCGTCCTCCACAAAGGAGATCCATGAGATCCATGATGTCGATCCACCACCGACTCGCCCTCGCTCTCGCCCTGCTGGTGGGTGTCCTCGCCGTCGCCTCGCGGGCGGACGCCGCTCTCGACCCCGCGCTCCCCGGCTACTGGAACCAGCCGACCCTGGAGGCCGGCAACGCCAACCGGATCGCCGTCGGGCGGTTCAACCATCTCCACGCCGTGTTCGCCAACGCGGACGCCAACACCGCCACCTCGGACATCTGGTACATGGACATGACCTACGACGCCAGCAACGCCACCGATCCCTACCTCTGGTCGGAGTACCAGCTGACCTTCGACGGCGCTTCGACGCGCCCCGCGCTGGCGGTCGACGGCTTCGGCCTGGCGGTGGTCACCTGGGTCACCCGGCCGAGCCCGTCGAGCCCGCTCGGTGTCCTCTATTACACCCGCCAGACGGCGCTCAACTGCCCGAGCTGCTGGACGCCGCCGAAGCAGGTGGTCGCGCTCGGCGACGAGCCCTCGATCGCGGCCGAAGGGGGGACCGTGCATCTCGCCTGGACCTCCGGCGACCGGGTGCAGTACACCTCGTTTCCCGCCGCCACCCCGCCGGCCTCGCCGCTCTGGCTGGGGGAGGTCGCCGATTCCACCAACTGCCCGGCCACCCGCTTCCACCAGCCGTCGATCGCTCTCGCGCACGTGCCCTGCGCGGTGGCGAGCGTCCGCATCGGCGCGCTGCTCACCGCCGACGAGCAGGCGACGTCGGGGTCGTGCCACTCCGCTTCCACGCAGTCCGGCCCCCGCGTCTACGAGCGCGACGCCACGGCGCAGACCTGGTCGACGGTCTTCCAGGAGGTGACCAGCGATCCGGCCGCCGGCCAGCCACTGCCGGTGGCGAATTCGATTTCGCTCAACGCCAACCGGGTGACCGGCGATTTCTATCTGGCCTGGTCCGAGCAGCAGAACTACTCCTCGCGCACCCGGCTGGCCTACGGCAAGGGCGCCGTCTGGGACCCCTCACAGCTGGTCGATTCGCAGTCCCACCACGTGCACGCCGCGGCGAAGGGGGGCGGCGCCGCCGGGCAGTTCCGCCTCGCGCTCTCCGATCTGGGCTGGAGCACCGGCGCCTACACCCGGCTGGGAAAATGGAACGGCGGCCTGACCTGGACGGGGCCGGTGATCAACCTCCCGGACACGGCCTATCCGCTGGTGGGGCATCCGCAGGCGCTCTTCTGGAGCCGCTGCGCCGGCAACCAGTTTCGCGAGGTCAAGGCCTATGCCGAGGCGTCGCTGTGGAACTCGGGCGGCTTCACGGATCTGGCGATCGATCCTTCGCTGAACAGCCCGGTCAGCTGTTACCTCCAGATCCCGAACGCGATCCCGTTCCCTCCCTGCCTCCAGACGCACCTCTCGATCGCCCAGCTGGCGCCGGCCGGCAGTGGCGGAGTGGTGGTCGACTACGGCGACACCGCCCAACTGACCAAGATCAGCTCGACCGGCGCCGAGCTGACCACGCTCGACGGCGCGACGATCCAGATCACCTGGGCGGCCGGCGACGTCCTCTACACCTGGGAGAACGGCTTTGCCGTGGCCACCTCGCGCTCGAGCCTCAAGGTCAGCAGCAAGGACGCGAGGTACACGGTGGAGGACGACGGCACGCAGAGATCCGGCGCCCGCTGACGCCGCGCTGAGGTGATCTGAAGGAGGAAGGAGGTCAGGGGAAGCCGGCGTTGCGGCTTCCCCTGACTCATTGGGGGCGGTGGCGAAGCCTCAGGCGCTGCGGCGGCGCCGGAGGATCGTGAAGGCCAGGCCGCCGAGGAGCAGCCCGAGGAGCAGCAGGCCGGCGGCCGAGAGGGTCGGAATCGGCGCCGGCGCGGGGCCGCCGGCCACCTGGATGCTGGTGGGATCGGCGGCGCCCCCGGCACCCGGATCGTCGGTCTTCCGGGTCGCGTCGTTGGTGCCGTTGCCGTCGGAGTCGTACGAGATGGTCCCCTGGTTCGAGACGGTGGTGCCGGCGGCGGTCGGCTTGATGGTGGCGGTGATGGTGATCGTCACCGTGCCGGCGGCCGGGATCGCACCGTTCCAGGTGACGGTGTTGGTGCCGACCGTCGCCACCGCGGCGCCGCTGGTCGCCGTCGCGGAGACCAGCGTAAGGGTGGGAGGCAGCACGTCGGTGACCTCGTTCCCCGGGTTGTCGCCTTGCGCTCCCGTGCCGCTGTTGGTCAGCGTAATGGTGTAGGTGATCGTGCTGCCGACCGTGAAGGTGCCGGCGGCCGTCTTGGTGCCGGAGACGTTGGCGGCGGGCGCCGCCAGGAGCGTGTCGCTGTCGGTGGCGGAGTTGTTGCCGGGGGTCGGGTCGGTGACGCCGGCGGGAGCCGTCACCGTCGCCGTGTTGCTGAGCGTCCCGGTTGCGGCGGCCGAAATGGTGCAGCTCGCCGTGTAGGTGACGCTGCCGCCGCTCGGCAGGCTGACGGTGTCGTTGAGGTTCCCCGATCCCGAAGCCGTGCAGGTGCCGCCGCCAGCTCCCGCGCAGGTCCAGGTGCAGGTCAGCGACGCCGGGAAGGTGTCGGCCACGGTGGCTCCCGTGGCATTGCTGGGTCCGGCGTTGCTGGCGGTGATGGTGTAGGTCACCGAGCCGCCGGCCGTCGCGGTGGTGACGCCGTCGGTCTTGGTGATGGCGAGATCGGCGCTGGCCCCCAGCGTGTCGCTGTCGGTGGCCGAGTTGTTGCCGGGAGCCGGGTCGGTGACGCCGGCCGGGGCGGTGACGGTCGCCGTGTTGCTCAAGGTGCCGGTGGCCGCCGCCGAGACGGTGCAGCTCGCCGTGTAGGTGACGCTGCCGCCGCTGGGCAGGTTGACGGTGTTGTTGATGTTCCCCGAGCCGGCGGCCGTGCAGGTGCCGCCGCCGGCTCCCACGCAGGTCCAGGTGCAGGTGAGCGACGCCGGGAAGGTGTCGGCTACGGTGGCTCCCGTGGCATTGCTCGGTCCCGCGTTGCTGGCGGTGATGGTGTAGGTCACCGAGCCGCCGGCCGTCGCGGTGGTGACGCCGTCGGTCTTGGTGATCGCGAGGTCGGCGCTGGCCCCCAGCGTGTCGCTGTCGGTGGCCGAGTTGTTCCCCGGGGTCGGGTCGGTGACGCCGGCCGGGGCGGTGACGGTCGCCGTGTTGCTCAAGGTGCCGGTGGCCGCCGCCGAGACGGTGCAGCTCGCCGTGTAGGTGACGCTGCCGCCACTGGGCAGGTTGACGGTGTTGTTGATGTTCCCCGAGCCGGCGGCCGTGCAGGTGCCACCGCCGGCGCCCACGCAGGTCCAGGTGCAGGTGAGCGACGCCGGGAAGGTGTCGGCCACGGTGGCTCCCGTGGCGTTGCTGGGTCCGGCGTTGCTGGCGGTGATGGTGTAGGTCACCGAGCCGCCCGGGGCCGCCGTGGTGACGCCGTCGGTCTTGGTGATGGCGAGGTCGGCGGTCGCCCCCAGCCCGTCGCTGTCGGTGGCCGAGTTGTTTCCCGGGGTCGGGTCGGTGACGCCGGCCGGCGCCGTCACGGTCGCCGTGTTGCTGAGCGTGCCGGTAGCGGCCGCCGAGATCGTGCAGCTCGCCGTGTAGGTGACGCTGCCGCCGGAAGGGAGGTTGACGGTGCCGTTGATGTTCCCCGAGCCGGAGGCCGTGCAGGTGCCGCCGCCGGCTCCCACGCAGGTCCAGGTGCAGGTGAGCGAGGCCGGGAAGGTGTCGGCCACGGTGGCGCCTGTCGCGTTGCTGGGGCCGGCATTGCTGGCGGTGATCGTGTAGGTCACCGAGCCGCCCGGGGTCGCCGTGGTGACGCCGTCGGTCTTGGTGATGGCGAGATCGGCGCTGGCGCCCAGCGTGTCGCTGTCGGTCGCCGAGTTGTTCCCAGGGGCCGGGTCGGTGACGCCGGCCGGGGCGGTGACGGTCGCCGTGTTGCTGAGCGTGCCGGTGGCCGCCGCCGAGACGTTGCAGCTCGCCGTGTAGGTGACGCTGCCGCCGCTGGGAAGGTTGACGGTGTTGTTGATGTTCCCCGAGCCGGCGGCCGTGCAGGTGCCGCCGCCGGCGCCCACGCAGGTCCAGGTGCAGGTGAGCGACGCCGGGAAGGTGTCGGCCACCGTGGCTCCCGGCGCGTTGCTGGGGCCGGCGTTGCTGGCGGTGATCGTATAGGTCACCGAGCCGCCCGGGGTCGCCGTGGTCACGCCGTCGGTCTTGGTGATCCCGAGGTCGGCCTGCGGAGTCAGCGTGTCGGTGTCGGTCGCGCTGTCGTTGGCGGGGTTGGGATCCCCGGTGCCGGCCACCGTCGCCGTGTTGCTGAGGGTGCCGGTCGCCGAGGCGGCGACGGCGCAGGTCGCCGTGTAGGTGACGCTGGCGCTCGCCGGCAGGGTGACGGTGTCGCTGATGTTGCCGGAGCCGGCCGCCGTGCAGGTGCCGCCGCCGGCGCCGGTGCAGGTCCAGGTGCAGGTGAGAGCGGCCGGGAAGGTGTCGGCCACCGTGCCGCCGCCGGCGAGCGAGGCGCTGGTGTTGGTCGCCGTGACGGTGTACGTCACCGAGCCGCCGGGGACCGCGGTCGCCACGCCGTCGGTCTTGGTGATCGCCAGGTCCGGCAGGGGGGCTGTGGTGTAGCAGACGGTGACGTCGTTGAGCGTCGGGCTCACCGCGCCGCTGCTGGTCGTCAGGTACGCCCGATACTTGAGGTACCGCTTGCCGTTGAACTGGCTGAGCGAGGCGCCGCTGGTGGTGAAGAAGGTCGCCGCGGTGCCGTCGGGGCCCACGAAGTTGAACGGCCCGGTCGCCGAGTTGCTGGCCGCCACCTGGAACTGGAGGTTGGTGCTGCCCGGGACGGTGGCGTTCCAGGAGAGGGTCTGCCAGACGGCGACGAGGCCGACCGCCGGGTTGGCGTCCTTGAGCGACGAGATCAGGTCGCCGGACGCCGCGAAGCCGGTCTGCATGTAGGTCCTGAAGTTGAAGTCCCGGGTCGAATCGGCGGTCCACGTCGCGCCGTTGTCGGTCGAGATGACCCGCTGCCCGTTGGCATAGGTGCTGGGACTGGAACGGATCCAGAAGTACCCCCCGACCGAGGGGGCGGCCACCGGACGCAGGATCAGGGCGTACTGCGTTCCCGAGGTCAGGGTCGGCGGCGCGCCGAAGGTGCCGGTGTAGTAGACGGCGGCTCCATTCGAGAAGCCGGGGATGGTGGCGGTGGCGAGGTCGGCGCCGGTGGGGAGGCCGCCGCTGGTGGCACGGATCGAAAGCGTCAGGTTGGGCGTGGTGCCCGTGCATCCGGAGCAGAAGAGCTGGACGTCCACCTTGGCGAGCTGGCCGGTGACGGCTGGAATGAAGGTCTGTCCGCCCCAACTGGTGGTGCCGAAGCTCGTCCCGGTCGTGGTGCCGGCCGTGTTCGACTGGTCGAGGCTCGGCGCATTCAACAGGATCACGTCGCCGGGGCTGGTGGTGAGATCGACGTTGGTCGCCACCCCGGCCTGGAAGTCCGCCTGCGTGGTGTCGGTGAGGCAGCCGCTGGCCGGCGCCGTGCCGAGCGAGAAGTTCTGCGTGGTGGTCGCCCCGTCGGTGATCACGATGCCGGTCACCGTGCTCGGGAGGTAGCCCGGAGCGCTCGCCGTCAGGGTGGGGTAGGTGCCGGAGGGGAGATTCGTGAACTGATAGAAGCCGGCGCCGTCGGTGGTCGCCGTGCGGCTCCCCAGGGTCACGGTGGCGCCGCTGATCGGCGCGCCGCCGACCGTCGCCGTCACCGTCCCCTGGAGGGTGCCGGTGGCCACCGGCGTGCAGCTCGGGAACTGGAACGATCCCACCCGCGTCTGCCAGTTGTTGCCGACGGCGGCGTAGTACTCGTTGGTGTACCAGAAGGTGCACCCGTTCGGATCGAGCGACATGGCGCTGTAGTCGCCCCACCTCGTGGTGGTGTTCTGCGCCCCCGTCCCTGCGATCAGCGAGGTCTCGGTCTGCGGCAGAGTATTCACCGGGTCGGTGGACAGGCGGCCGGCGTAGCGGATCGCAGCCATCAGCGTGGCGCTCGAGGCGCTGTAGCCGAGCGCCATGTCCCCCGCGCGGTCGACGGCGAGGCTCGGCATGTAGCGGTTGACCGTGGTGTCCGGCGTGTGGGTCGCCGCCTGCGTGGTCGTCGCCGCGACCGTCCCGCCGGTCACGGTGACCTGGTAGAAGCGGGGGGCCGCGGTCGCCGCCGCGCCGCCGAGCACGGTGTGGGTGCTCCACAGCGACTCGACCCCGCCGAGGTTGCTGTACTGGCTCTGCATCATCAGCCGGGTCGCCAGCGTGTCGTTGTTGTTGCCGCTCTGCGCCGGCACGTTGGCCGGCGCGGCGGCCCAACTCGCCGGCGCGATGGCGATGAAGGGGCCGGTGAAGGTGGAGAGCGAGAGCCTGTTCCAGTCGACGTGGAACTTGTAGACCGAGACCGCGTTGGTGAACTGCCAGACCACGGTGTAGTAGTTCGGCGACCCCGGCGGCGGCGTCCCCGTCTGCAGGCGGGCGTTGGCGGGGAGCAGGGTGAACTCGGCCGACGGCGGGCTGAACTGGACGATCTGGATGGCCGGCGCCCCGGCGTACATCTGCGCCTTGTTGAACGCCCACACGCGGGGCCCCTGGAAGGCGGCGTTGGCGGGGAAGCCGAAGGTGTTGGCCGACATGTAGAGGCCGTCCGGCCAGATGCCGAACTTCGGGTAGTCGCCGAGGACGTCGGTGAGGTGGATCGAGTAGTAGTTCCAGCCGCCGGTGACCGGGTCGCCGGTCTTCGAGACCGCGAAGCACTGGTAGGCCCCCGGCGGGCTGACGACGTTGCCGCCGCCGTCGACCTGGAAGGCGAAATCGGTGATCACCCAGCGGTCCTCGAACGTGTCGTAGAGCACCACGGGGTCGCCGAAGTTGTTGGTGTCGCAGAGGTTGCCGAAGCTCCCCTGGCTCATGAAGGTGTCGAAGGTGAACGCCGCCACCCGCACGTTGTCCGACTTGCGGAAGATCCCGATCGAGGTGTTGACGGCCTGGATGTAATAGACCGGCCCGACGTCGCCGACCGTGTCGGGCGGCCGTCCCGCTCCCCAGTTGAGGAAGTCGAGGCCGAGGAAGTTGGCGGCCGGCGCCGGCGCCGCCGCCTTGGGGCCGATCGGCAGGGAGGAGGCGGTCTCCGCGAGGCCGCCGGGGAGGGCGATGGGAGTGATCTCCGGCTCTTCGCGCTCGGTCTCCTCCCGCTGCTTGGGCGGCGTCGCGGGGAGCCTGCGCAGATCGACCGCGCTGCTCCCGGCCCGCCGCATGACGAGCTCGGTCGGCTTGCCGACGGGTTGGGGAGAGGGGAGCGCGAGCGCGCTTTGCGACAGGTCCTGAGCCGCAGCGGCCAGCGTGCCGCCGGCGGTCAGCAGGCCCAGGAGGACGATCGAGGCGAAGCGCCCGATCCTTGTACGCGACACCACACCCGCGGGGCAAACAGACATTTCCACGTCCTCCCAGGACTTAAGGAATAAAAACAGCACCGTCTCGCTTTGAAACTGGGTCGGCATGTTTATACCAGAACCGGGGGGTCGAAGTCGAACCGTGCAACCGTCCCGGGAAGCCTCCCCTCCGGCCGAATCCGCCGCCGCCACCCGCCCGTATAGATCTGTGAAGACAGGCGCTCTCGCCTGGCCTGCCGGCAACGAACTGCAAGGAGATTTCCGATGCGCACCCAGCTCAAGACGATCGCCGCGACCCTGCTGGTCGCGGCGTGTGGAATGGCCTGCCGCGTGGGGGCCGATGCGATCAACAAGGTGATTCCCGCGCCGGCCGTCGACACGCCGCCCGCCGAGGCGACCGGCCTCCAGACGGCGGTGCTCGCCGGCGGCTGTTTCTGGGGGCTGCAGGGGATGTTCGAGCACGCGCAGGGGGTGACCAAGGTCGTCGCCGGCTACTCCGGCGGCGCCAAGGCGACCGCGCACTACGAGATGGTGGGGACCGAGCGGACGGGGCACGCCGAGTCGGTGGAGATCACCTTCGACCCGAAGAAGATCTCCTACGGGCAGCTCCTGCGCCTCTACTTCGCCGTCGCCCACGATCCCACCGAGCTCGACCGCCAGGGTCCGGACTCCGGCCCCAGCTACCGCTCGGAGATCTTCTTCAACTCTCCGGGCCAGGAGCGGGTCGCCAAGGCCTACGTCGCGCAGCTCACCAAGGCCGGCGTTTTCAGGTCGCCGATCGTCACCAAAATCGAGCCGCTAAAAGGTTTCTATCCGGCCGAGGACTACCATCAGGATTTCCTGATCCATAACCCCACCTATCCCTACATCGTGCGCAACGACCTGCCCAAGGTCGAGGCGTTCAAGAAGGTCTACCCCGAGCTCTACCGCGAGGCGCCGGTGGCGCTCGCCGGCAGCCGCTGAGCCCGCTCGGATCCCGCCTCCTGGGAGCACCCTCTTATACACATCTCGCGGCCGGGAGGTGGCCGGCCGGAGTCGTGAACCTGGCGATCGCGGGAGCCTTTTTCCTCCCCTGTACTCGGGGGAGGCCAGGAGGGGGCGCGACGCACCAACCAAGGAAGCGTGCCGTACCCATGTGTCCGGCCCCGTACAGACCGGGAGGCTTCCTTGGCCGGAAGGCTGCGAACCCCCTCCTGACCTCCCCCGAGTACAGGGGAGGAACAAAGCTCCCTGCGAGATCAGTCGCCGCCGGTCCTACGCCTCTCCTTGCCTAGAGATGTGTATAAGAGGGTGCTCCTGGGAGCCCGGCCGCCGCCGGGCTCGCCTTCCTCGTTTCCAGCTTGTCCCGCTTTTCTAAATTGCAGCACCGTTGAGAGTAGTAGACGCCTGGCCGGCCTCGGGTCTCTCCCAACCACAGCATTTTCCGCCCCGGTGTGAACCGGGGCGCAGGAGGTTTCGTCTCTATGCGTGGCACGATGAAAGCTGGCGTTCTCTTGTCCCTGCTGCTGCTTTGCGCTCTGGCCGGATCGGTCCCGGCCTCGGCCGCCCTTCCCAATACGGGAATCAACAGCGACTGTCCGTTCCCCGTGGGCGTCGATCCGATCTGCGGCATCCAGATCACCGTCTACGGCTCCAGGCCAGTCAACTTCTACACCGGCGCCCGCATGCCCGCGTCCTGGCTGCCGGCGAACATCGTGGAGACCCCGGTGGGCTCCGGAAACTGGACGATCACCTACGGGAACAACCCGCCCGCCACCTGCATCTCCCGGAGCGATCCCCGGTGGTATGAATGCGGCGTCTTCAAGGGAGTCCACTTCGGCTTCTACTCGAACGATCCGGTCGTCAACTACCTGAACCCGGATTCGAGCATCTGGAGCCAGCTCGGCCCTCCCTGTGTCTACTTCGGCCCGCATGGCGAGACGATCCCCTGCACCGGGCTGACCAGCCACGCGGCCCACGGCTTCGGGCAGATCGCGATCCTCAACGCCACCGCCAGCGCCAGCGCCGCCACCAGCGCCGCCACGGTTCGCCGGGTCAAGGCGTCGGGACCCTCGGGGCTCAGGATCAGCAACGTGCGGATCGCGGTCGTCGCCGACGCCGTCGCGATCAACAACCTGGGCCCCTGCGCCCTCCGCGACCTCGCGTGGCAGAACGTTGCGCTCGCCAACTCCACCCTGCCGCCCTCCACTCCCGAAGGCGGCGTCGGCAGCCTCGACGTGCCGATTCCGGACAACATCCTCGGCCAGAAGGGGTGGGCCGTGGTGACCTATGACGTCACCGATCCCCTGACCGGCAACGTCCTGACCAGCTCGACCCTCGACTTCCAGCTCAACTAGCCGCAGTCGCAGTCACCTCGGGCCGTCCGGATCACTCCCGGACGGCCTGCAGGAGGTAAGATAGAGGTCTGGTCGGAGGAACCCATGGCCGTGACCTTGAAAGTCGAGAACGTCCCTGAAGAGATCGCCGCGCGTCTCGAAGAGCGCGCTCGGAAGTCGCAGCGGTCGCTGCAAGGGGAGCTGCTGCGGATCCTGGAGAGGGCGGCAGCCGAAGAGGAGCGCCTGACCCCCGGCCAGGTTCTGGAGAAGGTCCGGTCGCTGAATCTCAAGTCGCCGTCCGAATCCGCCGCCTTTGTCCGACAGGATCGGGATGCCCGCTAGGGTCGTCGTCGATGCCTCCGCGTTGGCGGCGGTGCTCTTCGAAGAGCCCGAGGCCGCACAGATCGTAGAGCAGCTCGGCGACTCCGTGCTGGTAGCGCCGACGTTGCTCGCCTACGAAATGGCCAACATCTGCTGGAAGAAGCTCCGTCGCAATCCCGAAAGACGGGCTGCCATCCTGGAGGCCTATGCCTTGATGAGGCGGATAGAGATCGAAGAAGCAGACGTTGCGATGCCCGCGGCGCTCCTCCTGGCAGAGCGGGAAAACCTGACGGTCTACGACGCTTCCTATCTCTGGCTGTCGAGGGCTCTCGGAGTCAGGCTGATCACTCTCGATGCCCGCCTGAAGGCCACCGCCGGCTCCGAGTGACCGCGGAAGGCACCCGCGGTCACCTTTCACTCCCTCGAGACGCCTACCGCGCGGCAGACTCCGCCGCCGTCCCCTTCTCCAGGATCGCGTTCCACACCAGCGGGTGGCTGCCGATCGTCGAGCCTCGCCAGATGGGGTTGATGGCGAAGAGGAGGAGGTTTCCGCGGCCGACGGGGACCTCGACGACGGCGGCGCGGCGGGCGAGCTCCTCGCCGTGCTGGAGAAGGCCGGAGACCAGCAGGTCGTCGGCGTCGCCGAAGCGGACCACGGTGCGGGGGCGCAACGCCGCGGGGATCACGGCGGGGTTGTGGCGCATCTCCTCGATTTCGAGGGGGCGCGCTTCCCAGCGCTCGACCTTCGGCCGCTCGGGCGGCGCGGCCTGCGCCGGGCGCCCCGGGGTGGCGTCGCTGTCCTTGGGGCCGCCGCGGCCGGTCGGACGGTCGGCCTGCTCCTCGCCCCAGCCGCCCTGCGCCGCGTTGCTCAGCTCGAAGCTCATGCCGTCGGCGCTGTAGACCGACAACCGGTCGCCGAGCCCCGCGACGAGCGGCGACTTCGGGTCCGGGAAGCGCGCGTCGAGCACGCTGCCGACCACCCGCAGGTTCCGGGACTCCGTCACCCGCACGCCGGGGGCCAGGCCGGTTTCGATCAGCAGGCGCGCCGTGTCCTCGACGGCGACCAGGAGCCCGCCCTGCTCCACGAAGCGGCGCAGGTGGTCGAGCCCGGCGAAGCCGAGGCCGGGGCGCTGGTCGTCGGTGGCGGCGATGCGGCCGAGGTTCGGGGTCTCCGGCGTCGTCTTCCAGGGCATCGGCTGCCCCCACATCGGCAGGCCGTTGAGGATGAGGAGCGGGTCGCGCGCGCCGACCGGCGGAAAGAGGACGACGTCGTACTTCGCCGCCAGGTCCGGGGTCGCCGCCACGTCCTGGGTGCTGATGTACTGGTAGGGGACCTTGAGCAGGTCGAGGCGCTGCCGCCACCACCCCTCGGTCTGCGTCGAGAGCCAGGTATGGAGCAGCGCGATGCGCGGCTTGCCGACCGCGCGCGCCGCTACCTTCGGCGCCGCGATCGCCTCCACGGTGATGCCCGTATCGCCGACGGCGCGCTCCAGGGCATCCTTCGCGATCCCCTTCACCAGCCAGGTGCCGCGCGGATACTCCTTGCCGCCCTTGCCGCTGACGCTGAACGGCTCGGTCGCGGCCTCGACCGTGGCGTTGCCGAGCGCGTAGCGCAGGGTGAGCATCGCGTCGTCGCCGCGCTGGGGGACGGCGAACACTCCGCCGCTGCCGTTCACTCCACCCGTCGAGCGCAGGGGAGCCTCGACGGGACGCATCGAGGCCGCCAGCACCTGGCGGTCGGTGATCCGCACGGCGTCGGTGTCGAAGAGGGCGGGGAAGCACCAGCCGGTGTCGTCGTAGGGGCGCTTCTGGGGATCGTCCGGGCTCCAGTACTGGCGGTCGAGCAGGGCGTCGGCCGAGCGGCTGAACGGCTGGTCCATGCGCACCACGTAGCTGCCGGCGGGGAAGGTCCGCGTCTCGGGTTTCTCCTTGGCGGCGTCCTTCGCCTTCTCCTTGGCCGCCTTGGGAGATCTGTCAGGTTTTTCGGCCGGCTTGGCGGCGGGTTTGACTGCGCTCGGCACGGCCACCGTGAACGCCTTGTCGGCGCGCGAGATCTCGACGTGCTGCTTCTGCAGCACCCGCACCAGCTCGGCCTGCGCGCCGGGGCGCCGGTCGTCGGCGGGGAGGACCCAGGCCGCCGGACCTTCGCGCTCCGGCTTGGTGATCGATCGCTTGCTCTTCGTCCAGAAGTTGCGGAGCAGCAGCTCGCGGTTCTCCGCCGTGAACGCCAGCGAGACGAGGAGGCCGGTCTCCTCGTAATTGTTGTTGTTGCGCTGCGACCAGGAAACCGATCGGTAGGGCGGGTCCTGGCGGTACCAGGTGCGCGCGGTCTCGCGCGGATCGAGCTCGCGCGTCTCGGTGTCGGCGCCGCCGTTGCCGAAGGTCTCGTAGAGGCGCGACACGCCGTTGTGCATCGCGGCCAGGAACATCAGGTAGCCCGGGCTCCAGGTGTCGAAGTCGCCGTGGGTGAATACCCCCACCATGCCGAGCTTCCCCATCTCGGCCACGTTGTTCCAGCCGAAGAGCTGCCATTCGTTGGTGAGCAGGGGATCGACCCAGGCGTTGTAGGGGCCGTCGCCCACCGTGTTGTCGTAGAGGAAGGGGACCGATTCGTGGAGGTCGTGCAGCACCTGGGCGTGCCAGCCGAGGTAGGTGTCGAGCACCTGCCGGGTCAGCGAGAGGGTCATCCCCATGGCGTCGCGGTTGTTGTCGTGCGCCACGTAGTGCCCCCAGTAGACCAGGTGGGGGGGATCGGCCTTGGGATGCGCCAGGTGCCAGCGGTAGACGTCGACCATGCGGTCGCGGCCGTCGACCTCGACGACCGGCGTGATCAGGGTGATCACGTGCTCGCGGATCGAGCGGATGTACGGGCTCTCGTCGACCGCCAGCCGGTAGGCGAGCTCCATCAGGGCGGTCGGCGCGCCGGTCTCGGGGGAGTGGATAGTGCCGGTGATGTAGTAGACCGGCACGCTCGCGGTGATCAGCGGCTCGGCGCGCTGGTCGTCCAGCTTCAGCAGCCGCGGATCGGCGAGCTGCGCGAGGCGCGCGTCGTTCTCCTTCTGGTGCTCGAGGTTCGCCTCCGAGCTGACCGCCACCGCGATCCGCTCGCGCCCCTCCTCGCTCATGCCGATCGAGACCACCCGCACCCGCGGGCTCGCCGCCGCCAGCATCCGGAAGTAGCGGTTGACGTCCGCCGTGTACGGCAGGATCCCCGGCGCGCCGGCGACGTCGCCGAGCACCGCGCCCGGGCTCGGCACGGTGGCCGACGCCGGCAGGTAATCGGTCAGCCGCGAGTTGAACTCCGGCGCCGTCGTGTACTTGCGGATGCGCGCCGTGGCGTCGGCGTCCTGGGGCTGGTCGGGGCTGGGAGCGAGCTCGGCGGGAACTCGGGTCTGGGCGGCGAGGGGAGCCGCCACCGCGGTCGCGAAGAGCAGAACGGCAAGGACGAATCGACGCATCGGAATCCTCCGGGAGGCGAGCGGGACGTGAACGGGCGCATCGTATCCCGAAGTCATGCCGACGTTGCCCGCATGGCCTTGTGGTCGAAATCGTCGCGCAAGGAAACCCGCCCCGCCAACTCGCTGAGGTCCTTCTTCCTCCGGACGCGGACGAGCTCGCACAGCGCCAGGTCGATGAGCTCCTTCTCGGTCTCGACGCCGGTCAAGGCGAAGGCTTCTGCCACCAGCTCGTCGTTCAGGACCACATTCGTTCGCATGTCTCGGGCCTCCCGTGGGCTTAATTCTACTTTGTCAGATGACTCGGTCCAGCCCCGACCGGGCATCAAGGCCACCCTCTTATATACATCTCGCGGCCGGTAGGTGGCCGGACGAAGTCGCGAACCTACCGATCCCGAGAGCCTTTTTCCTCCCCTGTACTCGGGGGAGGCCAGGAGGGGGTTTCAACGCTCCGGACTGGATTGAGGTCCGAACGAGCACCAACCACGTTCCAGAATTCGATACCATGCGGGCTCAAATTTCTATCTACTGGGTGGTGAAGAGAGGCTTTCTGAATGGACTCTACAGCCCGAGCCCGCGAATTGCGCCGGCGGATGACCGATGCCGAGCGTAGTCTCTGGCGGTATCTCCGGCGCCACTTCCTCGGAGTGCACTTTCGGCGGCAGGTACCGATCGGCCCTTACATCGTCGACTTTGCCAGCATGCAGCGGAGGCTGGTGCTCGAGATCGATGGCGGACAGCACCCGGGAAGCTTGGATGACGAGGTTCGGGACCGCTGGCTCACAGCGAGGGGATACCAGGTTCTTCGGTTCTGGAATCACGAGGTGCTGAAGAACACGGAAGGCGTGTTGACAGCGATTGCCTTGGCCCTGGAGGGAGAGGCAGGCGCGGACAAGGGGATGGATTCGTAACGGGGGCACCCCCTCCTGGCCTCCCCCGAGTACAGGGGAGGAAAAAGGCTCTCGGGATCTGTAGGTTCACGACTCCGGCCGGTCCCCGTCAGCAAGCCATCTTGTCCCCCTTCCCGCCGCCCTCTATGATGCCGGGCGAAGCCTGCCGATGAACGATCGCGACCCCGCTCCTCCCGCCTATCTCGGCGCCTACCGGCTGGAGCGCCGGCTGAGGCAGGGGGGGATGGGGGAGGTGTTCCTCGCCTGGGACGAGCGGTTGGGGCGGCGGGTGGCGGTGAAGCGCCTGCGCCCGGGCTCCGGCGATCCCGAGGCGCGGGAGCGCCTGCGCCGCGAGGCGCGGGCGGCGGCCGCCATTGGCGACCGCCGGGGTCGCCTCGCCCTCGCCGCCGGCCGCACGGCGGAGGCGGAGCGGGCGCTCGGAGGCCGTCGCCGGCTACCTCCGGTCTACAGGCCCGCCAGCGGATCGGCTTGCAGCCGCTGCCGGATGTGGTCGAGGAACCCCTCCACCCGCGCCTTCGCCTGGGCCAGCATCCGCTGCGCCTGGGCCTGCTGCTCGGCGGTGAGCACGGGGCGGATCTCGGAGACCAGCTTCCCGCGCGTCACGGCGCTCGCCTGGGCCGGGCTCGCGCAACCCGCCGCGCCGGACGCGGTGCTGGCGGCGGAGACCACCCCCGATCTCTACCTCACCTACGGGACGCTCCCCGCCGGCCCGTCTTCCGAAGCCGCTCCCGGGATCGAGCGATGAGGCGGTCGACGGCGCTCGCCGCCATCGCGGCCCTCTTCGTCACGGGTGTCCTGGTCGGCGTGCTCGGCACCCATCTCTTCTATCTCCATCACCTCCGCGAGCCGGGGTGGCTGGCGCGCACCGGGACCCGCCTGCTGGCGGCGGATCTGCGGCGCCAGCTCGACCTCACCCCGCCGCAGCAGCGCCAGCTCGCCCTCATCCTCGCCGACACCCAGAAGGAAGCGCTCGCCCTCCGCCGCGAGACGGCGCCGCGCCTCCTCGCCCTGCTCGACCGCTCGCAGGCCCGTCTCGAGAGCGTCCTCACCCTCGAGCAGCGGGAGAAGTTCGACCGCCTCCGGCGCCGCCGCGGCGACCGGCTGCGGCATGCGCTGACCGGCGTCTGAAAAGACTCGACACCACAGGAGACCCTCGCGATGGAGCGCCTGGAATCCCATCGATCCTTCTTCGCACAGCTGATCACCGCCTCCGTGGGCGTGCCGGGCGGCAAGGGACGCCTCGCCGACGCCTTCGCGGCGACCCCGCGGGAGCGCTTCGTCGGCCCCGGCCCCTGGCGGGTGTTCACGGCGGCGGGCTACGTCGAGACGCCCACGGACGATCCCGCATTCCTCTATCAGGACATCACCGTCGCCCTCGAAGCGGAGGGGCCGATCAACAACGGGCAGCCGACGCTGCACGCGCTCTGTCTCAACACCCTCAACGTGCAGGAAGGGGAGACGGCCGTCCACGTCGGCGCCGGCACCGGCTATTACACGGCGGTGCTGGCGCGGCTGGCCGGCCCGGCGGGGGCGGTCTTCGCGTACGAGATCGAGGAGCGCCTCGCGCTGCGGGCGACGGCCAACCTCGCCGACCTCCCCCAGGCGAGCGTCCAATCCCGCTCCGGGGTGGACGGCCCGCTCCCGGAATGCGACGTGGTCTACGTCAGCGCGGGAGCCACGGCACCGATGGACGCCTGGCTCGACGCCCTGCGTCCCGGCGGGCGGCTGCTCTTCCCCCTCACTCCGGCGCAGGGGGCCGGCGGCCTCCTCCTCGTGACCCGTTCCGAAGGGGAGCGCTTTGCGGCGCGCATCCTGGGGCGCGTGATGTTCATCCCCTGCGTCGGCGCCCGCGACGAGGAGACCGCCGAGAAGCTGACCGCGGCCTTCAACCGCGGCGACATCCAGCGCGTGCAGTCGCTGCGCCGCGGCACGCCGCCGGACGACACCTGCTGGGTGGCGGGGAATGGCTGGTGGCTGGCGACGGCATAGCGGGATCGGTTTCTGTTTCGTGAATAGGCTTGACAAGGCTCCCCGCGGGCCGGATACTCGGACATTCCATCAAAAAAACTAAAATAAACCGACATCGCCATCCAGCAGGTATCGGCTGCCGAGGAGACCCTGATGCTCACTCGCCGGATTCCCATCCTGCCGGTCCTTCCGGTTTCCCTCCTGTTCTCTCTCTTCGTCCTGTTCTCCGCGGCCCCGGGCGCCCACGCCGCCACGGTCGACCTGGTGGTCGACATCGTCAGCGACCAGCCGGCCTACATGTCGTTCGACCTCGAGCACTTCACCGTCACGGTGTCGAACAACGGCCCCGACGCCGCCAGCAGCGTGGCGCTCGCCGTCAACCATCCGCTGGCGGACATCCCCTTCGAAGCGAGCGCCACCTGCCAGGCGGTCGCCGGCCCCAACCCCAACGGCCCTGCGGTCTGCCCTCCCGGCTCGGGGACCGCGCCTTCGCCGAGCTTCACGCGGGTCGGCACGATGCTCCTGGTGACGATCCCCAGCATTCCGAGCCAGGCCCAGGTGGTGGTGCAGTTCGACAACCGGGCGCGCTGCCCGGCGCCGTCGGGCTCGGCCAACGGCCAGGACAGCCGCTGCACGGGGGAGCCGGCGGGGAACTATCCGATCACGGCGACGGCGACGGCGCCCCAGGCCGAGGCGCTGGGCTCCACCAACACCGCGACCACCAACATCTTTCTCTATCCGCCGGTGATCGAATACAAGGTGGCGATCACCAGCTTTCCCGCCACGGCAGCGCCCGGAACCATCGCGGACTACGACTTCGAGGTGCGGAGCACGGGCGACAAGCCCTCGGACAAGCTGAAGCTCGCGGCGACGATTCAGGGGCAAACGGGATCCATGCTGCCGCTGACCGCCACCAACAACCCCTACGGCGGCAGCGGCTCGACCTTGCCCAACACCGTCCTGCAATCGATCGATTGTTTGTCGACCACCCTGGGTAGCTTCCCGCCCGGCTCGGTCTTCCCCGCCGTGCCGGCGCCCTGGCAGGCCTGCCCCACGACGGGGCTGATCCCGATCCCCGTGCCGTCGAGCTTTACCAATGCCTCGCCGGTCACCGGTTTTCCGAGCGGCAATTTCCTCGACAATCTGCCGGGCCTTCTGGACGCCCCGCCGACCGGTGGGGTGATGCGCTTCCGCGCCCACGTGCTGGTGGGCGACCCCGTCTGCGTCGGCGCGCCGGACAGCGGCAATCGCGATCTGGTCTTCACCTTCAGCATCAGCGGTCTCCCGGAGACTAAGCTGGGAGCGACCCCGGTGGACAATACGGCGACCGTCACCACCCACGTGCCGGGCGTCTGCAAGGTGGCCGACGTTCAATTCCTCACCGGCGGCACGCCGCCCAGCTTCAACCTCAACGGCAGCGGCGTCGGCTCCTGGACGCATACCGTCACGGTGACCAACCTGAGCTCGGGAGGCACCGCCGGCACGGCCACCAACGTACCGGTCCAGTTCGAGCACCATCAGTTCGCCTTCACCGAGACGCAAGGTCCCCTGACCTGCACCTCCGTGCCGACGAGCCTCTGCCCGCCGCTCACCGGCGGCGTCGCGAGCCCGAGCGGTTTCTCGTTCGCCACCACCATCGCGTCGCTGCCGCCGCTCGCTTCCGTCACCTTCTCGCAGGCGGTGACCGAGACCCGCACCGCCTGCTGGTGGGCAGGGAACGCGGCGCTGATCAATCTGGCCGGCCGCGCCAATCCGTCGCCGGCGCTCTTCGACCCCAATTACAGCCCCACGACGCCGCCGCAACCGATCGATTTCACGCCGGGCATCAATACGTTTTTCGGCAACAACGGCCAGCAGACCGTGGTCACCGTCGGCGGGTTGACCCAGTGCCCCGGCGGCGGGGGCGGCTCGCCCCCGGGGATCACCGTCGTCAAGTCCGGCCCCTTCGCGTCGTCCGCCGCCGCCACCGCCGGCACGCCGCTGATCGGTCAGACCTCGGGCACCTTCCTCCCCGACGCCTCCACCGTCTGGTACAAGCTGGTGGTCACCAACACCAACGCCAGCCTGCCGTTGCTGCTCGGCAACGTCACCGATACCAACTTCTTCGCCTTCGGCGTCAATGCCACCCCGGCCTCCGGCTTCCTCCACACCGGCACCACGCTGGCGGGTTGGGGGATCACCTGCATCACCGCGGGGACCGCGACCTGCCACGACCTGGCGACCACGCCGATCCTGAGCGGCTACAACCCCGACCTGTCGCTCGACTACGCTCCGGCGCTGCACGGCAACAGCGCGCAGGTCGCTCTCGGGCCGCTGGCGAGCCTGACCTACCTGGTTCCCTTCCTGACGCCGACGCACACCAACAAGTGCGTGCCGCCGACGCTGGTGAGCAACAACGTCTCCGCCTCCTTCGTCGACGCGCTCGGCGGCAGTGGATCGACCAACAGCTTCGTGAACCAATACATCGGCGAGCCGGTGTGTGTCCCCGGTATTCTCAACCTCCAGAAGACCGTCCTGCCTCCCGCCGCGGCGGGGAACCCGGGGAGCATCCCGCTGAGCGGCCTCGTTACCTATCAGGTTACGCTGATCAACACCTCCGCCACGGCGACGCTGGACGTCCCGCACTTCGTCGACACCCCGAATGCCCCGGGGACCGGGCTCGCCGTGGTCAGCATCAACTGCGCAACCCTGAGCGGGGGAGCGCAGTGCCCGCCGACGCCGGTGCTCCCCGGGATCAGGACCCCGGCCGTCGGCAGCCCGTCGCCGCTGCCGAATCCCTTCGACATCGATCATGAATGGGGGTTTGCCGGCAACAACACCTTCCCGCCCAACAGCGCGCTCCGCTTCACGATCACCGTGCAGCTCAGCAATCCCACGCGGGACTTCAACTTCCTCGACAACCAGGCGACCTTCTCGGGAGAGAACGATCCCAACGGCTGGACTCCGAGCAGCGGCTCGGCGCTGATCGTCCCGCCGCGCGCCCCCGAGCTCAGCCTGCAGAAGCGCGTCTCGCCGCAGATCGTCGGCCCCAACACGCTGGTGACCTACACGGTGACGATCACCAACATCGGCGCCGCTCCCGCCAACGGCGCGGTGTTCACCGATCCGCTCCCGCCGGCGCTGCTGGCCGCCAACCCCACCGGCTACAGCAACGTGACCTGCGCCGACCTCACCGCGCAGGCGTTCGTCCCCTCCCCCAAGGGGGTGGTGATCTGCCCGACCGTCACCAGCACCGCCGCCGGGCTGACCGCCACCATCGCGACCTTCGGCCCCAACACCGCCCTGCGCTTCACCTACCAGGCGCTGACCCCGGCCACGGTCGTCTCGATCGACAACACCGCCTCGGTGACCGCGCCGAGCATCTCCGGCCTGAGCTTCGGAGTCGGCACGGCGCAGTCGCGCCAGAACGTGCAGGTCGTGGCGGCGGCCGTCGTGCCGCCGATCCCCACTCTTTCGGAGGAGGGGTTGATCGGATTGGCTGGATTGCTGGCGCTGCTGGGTTTGGTGGGAATACGGCGGCGGCGTGCCGCGGGTTGAATCCGGTTGAAGGGAACGATGATTGCGCTTTATGCGCGTCGTCAAAAGCCACCCTGGCACGGTCCCTTGGGTTTCGGACTGCGCGTTGATCGGAATTCCTCGGCCGTCTCCGTCTATCGAGATGATCCCTCGATTTCCGACGATCACCTTTCACCGCATCGTGCGAGAACCGGAGCCCTGATGCCGACCGTCCTGATGCCGATCCCCCGGCGGGATTTCGATCCCACCGAAACCGCCGTGCCGTGGAAGATCCTGCGCGACCGCAACCTCGCGGTCGTCTTCGCGACTCCCGACAGACAGCCGGGCCGTGCCGACGAGAGGATGCTCACCGGCCGCGGGCTCTCCCTCTTCGCGCCGTTTCTGCGGGCGAATGCCGACGCCCTCGCCGCTTATGGCGAGATGGAGCAGAGCCAGGAGTTCCAGCACCCGATCTCCTATCAGGAAATGGCGGAGCGCGCCTTCGACTCCATCCTCCTGGCTGGCGGCCATGCCCCTGGAATGAAGGAGTATCTGGAATCCACGCTGGTGCAGGACAAGGTTCTCGCGATGGCGGCGGAGAACAAACCGATCGGAGCGATCTGCCACGGCGTGCTGGTGGCAGCCCGTTCGCGCACGGCGGCGGGTCCGTCGGTATTGCAAGGAAAGCGGACGACGGCGTTGACCCGACCCCAGGAGCTCTTCGCCTGGTGGCTGACCCGCGCCTGGCTCGGCAACTACTACCGCACCTATCCGGCCACGACGGTGGAGGACGAGGTCAAGCAGGCGAACCCCGCGAGCTTCGACCGCGGCCCGTTCGCCATCCGGCGGGACAGCCTGCAGGATCTCGGGGCGGGATTCACCGTCCGCGACGGCTCCTGGCTGTTCGCCCGGTGGCCGGGCGATGCGCACCGGTTCGGGACCGAGTTTGCCGGGATGGTGATCGGTCCGGTGCGTCCTCGTTGAACGCTTGAGTCCCGCACCCCTCAGTACCCCTCCCCCTCCTTCAACGACACCTTCCCCCGGAACGAGCGATACAGGAAGGTGAAGTAGCCGATCGCGAGCAGCATGCCGAGGCTCCACCAGATCAGGCCGACCTGCAGGCTGTAGTCCCCCGTCTTCGCGTTCTGCGCGGTCATGCTGAGGGCGGGATCGGTGCTGGCGGTGAGCAGGGTGGGGTAGAGGGCGAAGGCGGCGCCGCCCAGCATGGCGGCGATGAAGAGGGTCGAAGCGACGAAAGCCCCCTTCCCCTGCCCGCGCGAGCGGTAGAACGGCATGGCGGCGAGCGCGGCGACGACGGCGAGGGGGATCAGCCATCCCCAGGGGCGGAGCGAGAAGTTGGCGAGCACCCCCGGACGGATGGCGAGGGTGGCGACCAGGCTGCCGATCGTCAACGCCACGAGGATGGGCCAGAGGATCGCGGCGACCCGTAGCGCCCGCCCCTGAAGCTCTCCTTCCGTCTTGAGGATCAGATAGTGCGCGCCGTGCACGGCGAGGGTGACGGCGGCCACCACGCCGGTGAGCACGGTGTACCAGTCGAGCACCCCGGGGTGGGGGCCGACCCGGAAGTCGGTCCACAGCGGCTCGAAGAAGTAGCCGTCCGCGCCGAGCGGCACACCGCGGACGACGTTGCCGAGCGCGACGCCGAAGAAGATGGCGAGGAGAAGGCTGGAGACCGAAAAAAGGTTGTCGAAGAACGTCCAGGCGAGCGGATCGTGGACGTGGCCGCGCAGCTCGACGCCGATCCCCCGCCCCATCAGCAGCCAGAGCACCATCATCAGCGGCAGGTAGAAGCCGCTGAAGCTCGCCGCGTAGACCGGCGGGAAGGCGAAGAAGAGGGCGCCGCTCACGGCGATCAGCCAGACCTCGTTGCCGTCCCACACCGGGCCGATCGAGCGGATCACCTGGCGCCGCTCGGCGGGGCCGCGGGCGACCCAGGGGGCGAGGATGCCCACCCCGAGATCGAATCCGTCGAGCACCGCGTAGGCGACGAGCATCAGGGCGATGAGGATGAACCAGAGCGTTGCCATGGTGGTCTTCTCCTCACACCCTGAAGGGTTCGGGAAGGGTGTCGGTGCCGGGAGGTTCTGCGGGAGGCTCGGCTTTCAGGCCCTCGGGGCCGTGCATCAGCTCCTTCCAGATCAGGAGCAGGACGAGGATGCTCAACACGCTGTAGATCCCCATGAATCCGAGCAGGGAGAAGAGGCCGTTCCCCGCCGAGACGTGCGACGAGAAGCCCTGCTCGGTGCGCATCAGCCCGTAGATCACCCACGGCTGGCGGCCGACCTCGGCGGTGATCCATCCCGCGGTGTTGGCGATGTAGGGGAAGGGGAAGCTCAGCATCAGGATCCAGAGCAGCCAGCGCGAATCGAACAGCTTCCCCCGCCAGAGCTGGAAGGCCGCGAGCAGCGTGACGGCGATGAACAGCGTCCCCAGCCCCACCATGATGTGGTAGCTGTAGTAGAGGAGCGCGATGTTGTCCGGCCACAGGTCACGGGGAAACTCGTTCAATCCCTTCACCTCCGCCTCCCAGCGGCGGTGGGTGAGGAAGCTGAGCGCGCCGGGGACGTAGAGCGGGTTGTCGAGCCGCAGATGGTCGGTGTCGGGCTGGCCGACGAGGACCACGGAGGCTCCCTTCTCGGTCTGGAACAAACCTTCCATCGCCGCCAGCGAGGCCGGCTGGTATCGGGTGAGCAGCTTCCCTTGCCCGTCCCCCGAGGGGAAGAGCTGGAGGAAGCAGGCGATCGCGGCGACCACGACCCCCATGCGCAGGAAGATCCGGCCGTACTCCGGCTGGCGCCCGGAGAGGAGATAGAAGGCCCCGGTGGACGCCATCGCGAAGGAGCCGGTGATCACCGCGCCCCCCATGTTGTGGACGTACTGCCAGAGCGCCCATTCGTTGCCCAGCAGCGCCCAGAAGCTGCTGAGATGGGCCGAGCCGTCGGCGCCGAGCTGATAGCCGACCGGATGCTGCATCCATGCGTCGGTCACGATGATGAAGAAGCCCGAGATCCACGAGCCGAGGAAGACCATGAAGGCCGACAGCCAGTGGATTTTCGGCCCGAACTTCCGCTCGCCGAAGAGGAAGATCCCCAGGAACGAGGACTCGAGAAAGAACGCGAAAACCCCTTCCATCGCGAGCGCGGTGCCGATCACCCCGCCCGAGTAGCGGGAGAACTTCGCCCAGTTGGTCCCGAACTGGAACTCCATCGGGATGCCGGTGATGACGCCGAACAGGAAGTTGATGGCGAAGATCTTGGCCCAGAAGCGGGCGGCGCGGTCGTAGCGCTCGTCCTTCTTCCACAGCGCCAGCGTCTTGAACAGGACGATCAGCGGGGCGAGCCCCATCGTGAGCTGGGGGAAGAGATAGTGATAGGTGACGGTAAAAGCAAAATGCAGCCGGTGCAACGCCAGCGCGCTCTCCATGCACTCCTCCTCGAGGCTCAGTACCGCGAACGCCGGGAGAGTAGCAAGCGCCGGCCGGCGTTGGCGCCACCCGTTCGGGTAGCCTGCCTGCCGGCCGCCGGGGCGAGGCCGGCCGGCCGCCGCCCGGAGAGCCCATGCGCCTGGCTTTAAGTAACGCTCCCACCCTCGAACTGCAGCTCCGGGTTATACCTCGCCCTGCGCAGGTACGAGAGCACCTCGCGGGCGAACTCCACGGTGATTCGCTCCTGTTCTGCCGCCTTTCGGAAGAGTGTGAGCGCGGCAAGGGCCTCCCGATGAACTGCGTGCGCCTGGAAGATAGGCGTCATGTGCCGGGCGAGGGTCTTCACCTGCTCGGAGCGGCCCAAACCGGCATTGAGGACAGCCATTTCCAGGGAGACGAGCGCGACGTCATACGCCATATCGCGAGCGGCGTACTCTCCACGGACGCGGGAAAGAAGGGAGATGCCTGCCTCGACATCGCCGAGGCCCGCAGTGATGCGTCCCTCAGTCCAGAGGAACCTCACCCGATTCAGCTCTCCACCTGCCTTGAGGAGATGGACCCGGGCAGTCGGCAAGAGAGCGACCGCTTCCTCGAAGCGCTCAAGCCTGCTCAAGGTGTCCGCCAGGTTCTGCCAAACCGTAAAGAGGAGGCGCGGCTCCTCCTGCGCGGAGACTGACTTCTTTACCCATTGTTGCAGAGCGGCTGCTTCTTCGAGGTTCCCCATCTCCACCAGGAGGGTCGCTCTACTCGAAATGACCTGGATTCGGAATGTGGGACCGCTTGCAAGGCTTTCCGCGCGTTCCAAGAGTTTTTGCGCCTCGTCAAAGCGACGCTGATCTCGCCGCAGAGAGGCTTTGAGGGCAAAGACGAGTCCCTCTTCGAGAAGCTCATCCGCCACCCCCTCGCCGAGCTTCCAGAACTCATCTGCGGATATGAAGGCCCGCTCCGCTGCGGCAAGGTCGTCCTTGGCACGCAGAGCGTTGCCAAGATGTGCCCAAGCCAGCCCCCGGAGCTTGGAACGCATGCTCTCGCCTCCCTCCGCAAGATCGGCGACAACTAACGCAAGCTCGCAGAGAGGTACCGCTTTCGTCGGGTCCTCGCCGCACTGGCGTTGACTCTCCAGGCACAGCAGCTCGCAGACTGCCCACTGCGATTCCGTGGGAGCGCCACGGAGCGCCTCCGCCTGTTTCGTGTGGGGCAAAGGCTTGATCCGACTCCATAGCGCTTGGGCCGCTCGCCGTTCGGCTTGGCGATCTCTTGCGGGTGCATCCGTATTTGCACCCTCCGCTGCAGGGTCCTCTCCTCTTTGTTCCTCCTGGAGCAGGGCCACCAACTTGCTCAAGAGCACTGCCGTTTGATTCGTCGCCGCCACGTCGGCACTGAGCTGCGTCGCCAGGGCGGAGACGGTCAAGGGCGGAGTCGTCGTCTCGCCGCTGCCCTCCGTGTCGGGAATCCGGCAATGGGTGAGAAGCCAGCCGATGAACCAGCGCCCGAAGTCGAGCGCGATCCATCGAAATCCCATGGCGGAAAGGAGACGTTCCAGAGTTCCGACATCCGGCGTGCTTTTCCCGCTCTCGTACTCCGATATCGACGCTCGCTTCACACCCGAGCGCCGGGCGAGGTCGGATTGCGTCCAGTCGAGCGCTTCACGGAGGAGCGCGAGCACTCTGCCGATATGAATAGGCTCATCAGTCTCCCGGCGCTTCTTCGCTCGTGCCATATCCTCTCCTCCCGGGCCGTCATGATGCATGCGCAGTTCTCTATGTGTCCTCGGAGCATCTCCTGAACAACGAACTTGATCTTCACATAGATGGTGCCTCGAAGCGAAAAGAGCGCGCCTTCCCGGCACTTGACCTCTTTGGTCCCTACCTTGTACCTTCTGACGGACCAATTGTCCGTCCTCTGAGCACCTTAGGAGCACCGCATGATCCTTTCGCGCCGCTTCCGCATAGCGTCCCTCCTCCTCGTGCTTGTCCTCCTTGCCGGGCCCCTCGCTGCCACGGCTCATCGACCGCACGAGGCATGGCAGCTCCGCTTCAGCATCTCCGAGCTTGGGTTCGAAGCGTGGGCCGCCGTGAGCCGGATCTGGGAACGGGCAGCCAGGCCGGCAGTCCCGTCTAGGAAAGCAGGCAGCCAGACCGATCCATTTGGCAATCCCGCGCCGAGCTCGCAGCCGTCGAGCAGCACCTCCTCGGATTCGTCCGGAAAGTGATGTGGGGGCGGGGGAACCCCTCGCCTCCCCACCTCGAGGAACAGCAGGTGTCCCCTTTGCGGTATCTGTGGTCCCCCTCTCACCGCTCGGTTGCAGTGTTCTCCCGGCTCTCTAAACTGCTCCCTAATGGAGATTTACGAAATCCCAACACTCGAGACGGAACACCTACGCCTGCGGCCATTTCGCAGCAGCGACCTCGACGACTATGCAGCGTTGAGAGCGGATCCCGAGGTCTTGCGCTACTTGGTCGGTGCCGGAGGCGAACCCTGGGATCGCGGTCGGTCCTCGCGACATCTGGCCTTCATGATCGGCCACTGGCAGGTCTGGGGCACCGGTACATGGGTGGTAGAGCACAAAGAAACGGGTGCATTCATCGGATTCGTCGGGTTCTCAGAGCCGGAGGGTTGGCCGGGTCTTGAGCTGGCCTGGACTTTGGCACGCCGGTATTGGGGCCATGGCTACGCGACTGAAGCCGCGCGGGAGGCGCTCGCCTATGCCTTCACCCTCTTGAAGCGGGAGCGGGTCATCAGCCTCATCCACCCAGAGAACCGAGCCTCGATCCGCGTAGCCAAGCGGATTGGAGAGACGCTCCTGGACCGCATCGACCATCTTGGACACGAGATGCTCTGCTATGGGCTTGATCGGGAGACATACCGGAAAGAGATCGAGCCCGTCGGCAGTTTAGCGCAGGCCTCCTCTTGACCTTCCCTCGCGGATTTCGCACGTGTTGCTGCTTGCCAGGAATGGCCTCGCCCCCCGGCGGGCTGGATCGTGGAGCTGAGCGGAGAGCCGGCGCTGGGGCGCCGGCCCTCCTGGGAAGGTCCTACGGGCAGGCGAACGCGCTGAGGTCCTCGTAGGTCTGCGAGAGGTGCCCCACGGCGTTGGTGTAGGTCTTGGTGGCGCCGGTGGTGGTGTCGCGCACGTGGACGGTCCACCCCTGGTCGGTCAGGCCGCTGACGAAGACCCAGAGCTTGTTGTTGACGGTGCAGGCGTCGAGCGTCTTGACGCCGAGCTCGAAGTTGGCGGGGTCGAAGAACCACCAGAAGACCGATTCCTCGTTCTCGGTGCGCTGGCCGTTGAAGCTCATCACCTGGCCGGCGCCGGTGGCGCTGGACGTCTGCCAGTCGACCTTGACCTCGAAGCGGCCGGATTGCAGGCAGGCGGTGGCGGCTCCGGCCACGCAGGGGGAGGTGTCCGGCGGCGTGGGCGGCGTCGTGCCCGCCAGGCTCCAGCCGATGTCGTGCAGGAGCTGGGTGGTGAGCAGGTCCGCCGAGTTGGGGACGGCGTACGGCTCGAGGATCTCGTTCGGCGTCAGGGCGGTGTCCCAGTGGGAGACCGAGGAGCCGGCGAGGACGGTGGACGGGGCGTACATCTGCACGTGCCCGGAGGCGCCCCGGCCGGCGGTGAGCACGCCGCTCGCCGCCACCACGGCGGGGCCGGTCCAGTGCAGGGCGCCGGTGTTCACCGCCGAGGCCTTGCGCTCGGCGTTGCTCATCGCCGGCCACTTCTTGCCGGTGGTGTGATTCTCGAGATAGAGCATGAAGTCGTCGTCGAACCCTTGCGCCAGGGCGCCGGTCGACGGATTCACCACGGTCAGGAAGCCGAGGCCGTGGGCGAGCTCGTGGACCACCGTCTCGTAGAAGGAGATGGTGTTCGCCGGCGCCGCGGCGCCGATCCCGTACCACCAGTTGAGGCCGGTCAGGCAGGAGGCCCGAGTGCCGACGCTGGAGTTGAACTGCGCCTCGATGTCCGGGGAGGTGGGGTCGAGGTCGGAGCCGGCGAAGGCGTTGGCGAGGGCGCTCGGGTACCAGGTGTCGGCCCGCGGCGCGTTGGTGAAGTTGGCGTAGAAGCCGGCGGCACCGGCCGAGCCGAGGATCCCCGAGGTCGCCGAGCAGGTGAGCGGATCCATCTGCGCCGAGACGGTGATCGGCACCGTCGAGGCGAGCCGGTTGCTCCAGTAGGCCGCCGCGGCCTTGAAGACGTTGAGGCGCTGCTGCCCGAGGGTGACGGCGGTGTTGCCGGCGACCGGCACCACCGGCGTGAGGTCGTTGAACCCCTCGCCCACGCCGTCGTTGTTGACGATGGTGATCGAGACCGCCGCGCCCGGCCGAGGGGCGAGCAGGAAGGCGGCGAGGAGGAGGACGGGGACCAGGAAGCCGGCGCCCCGGAGGCGCGCCGTCTCCATCCCCTCACCGAGGACGCTGCCGGTCGAGAGACTCGTCGCCCGCATTACGGCTTCACCTCCGGAGGGGCGGCCTGCGCCGGCGGATGGGCGGGATGGACCACGGCCTTCTGATCGACGCCGAAGCCGCCGGGGGACTTGAGCTTCAGGGTGCCGTTCGCCATCGTCTCGACGCTCGTCTCCCGGCTCTTCGCCATCGTCTCATCGACGGAGACGGCGAGCTCGTCGAGATCGGACTGGGAGGGCTGGACCACGGCCTTCGTCGCCGGGTCGAGGAAGATGCGCTGGGCCGGGCTCCCGGAGGCGGCCGGCGCGGGCTCGAGCGCGCGCGACGCGAAGTCCTGGCAGGTGCCGGACGCCACGGAGCAGACGCGGACGGTGTTGTCGGGGGTTGGGGGTTGTGGGGCCTGGGCGGCGGGGGGGGACAGGGAGAGGAGAAGGGACAAGGCGAGGGGGGTCATGCGGTCTCCTATTTGAAGCGAGCGCCGGCAAACAACGCCGGAGCGACGAAGCCAGAAGGCGGAGCACCGTGGTACAACGCGCGATTTCGGCGGGTTATTCTCGTTTCCTGCACCTCTTACAATCTCTTTACGACCGTTTTACATGTGACAGGGCCCTGCGACGGGGAGATCCGCGGCGGAACCGCGTCGATTCGCCCGCTCTCACGCGATGAAGCGGGGATTTCGAGCCTGCGACGCGAGGCAATTCGGTTGGGCGACGACTTCGCACGGGAATTTCACGCCGCGAACGGCTCGTGAGGGCGTGCGATTCGCTCGCGCGCGATGTTTTCACGGCAGTGAGTGGTAAAAATTACCTGGCGTGACGCCCTCGCACGCGAGTTGCGGTCGAAATCTGGCGATGCGGCGAAGGTTTTAGGCTAGCGGACGCCGATGCGAACCCTCGCGCTCCAGAACCAACGCGACGAAGCGCTCCCGAAAGCGTTTCGTGCGGCCGCGCGAAGCGTGTCGATCCCCAGATCAGCCTCGGAAAGGCCGAGCTTGAGCAGCGAACGCACCGATCCCTGGCTGAGCAGGAGGGCGACGACCCGTTCGGCGTCCCCTTCTTCCGTGTGATGGAGAAGGCATTCGCGGACGTAGCGGAACCGGCCGCTCTCCCGCATCCGCTCGAAGTGGCCGGACTTCGCCCAGCGCGGGACGCTGGCCGCGATGCCGTGCTCGCGCTCCAGGCGGCGCACGCCGTCCATGCAGCCGGCGTAGGCGCGGTCGACCTCCCAGGACGGGGTCGCCGGCGGCCAGTCGTAGTCGCACGCCGCGAAGACTCCCCCGGTGCGCAGGAGGCGGGCGGCCTCGGTGAAGGTGGCGGCGGGCTCCATCCAGTGCAGCGCCTGGGAGCAGACCACGAGGTCGGCGCAGCCGTCGGGGAGGCCGGTGGCGTGCGAGAAGCCGGCGCGGTAGGTAACGTTCGCCCGGCCGCGGGCCTCGGCCTGCTCGCGCATCGACGCTGAGGGCTCGACGCCGATCACCGCGCGGGCGTACGCCCCCCAGTAGCGGGTGGAGAGGCCGGTGCCGCTGCCGAGGTCGACGACGAGGGAGGGGAGAGCGGGGGGCGCGCAGCCGGCGATCGGCAGCAGGAGATCGGCGAGCGCCGCCGGCGGGGAAGGACGGGCGCGGTCGTAGTCGGCGCCGAACCCGGTGAAGCGTTCGATCGTGGGGGAGAAATCGGCGTCGTTCATGGCGGGACCTCCCGGATTCCGGGGCTACGCTAGCATGCCGGCCTCATTGCTTTTTCCGTGCTCACGGTCTGGAAGCTGGAGGGCTTGCCCCGGCCCCGTTGTGGGGGGAGGCTGGCCGGCCACCGGCAATCGACTTCGTGGGGGGCTTTTTTCCTCCCCCGTACTCGGGGGAGGCCAGGAGGGGGCGCAACGGTCCGGAGTCCGGGACGCTTCCTTGGTGGTGAGGTTGAGGCCCCCTCCCGGCCTCCCCCGAGTACGGGGGAGGAGAAAGGCTCCCGTGTCGGTAGGTTCGCGCCTCTTGCCACCCCTGCCCCTGCGTTCAGAGCTTGCGGCTTCTGGGGTACGCTTCGCGCGGAGGGATCCATGGCCGACGATTCCGCTTCCCGCTCCGCGTCCCCGTCCGTCCAGGCGTTCCGCGCCGCGCGCGATTTCCTGCTCGCCCACCGCGAGGACTACGCGACGGCGCGGCGGGAGTTCCGCTGGCCGGAGCTGACGGAGTTCAACTGGGCGCTCGACCACTTCGACGAGGTGGGACGCGATCCGGCGACGGCGGGGCGGCCGGCGCTCTGGATCGTCGAGCCGGACGGCCGCGAGGAGCGGTTCAGCTACGCGGAGATGGCGGCGCGCTCGAACCGGGTCGCCAATTGGCTGCGCGGGCTCGGGGTGCGGCGCGGCGACCGGCTGATCCTCATGCTGGGCAACCAGGTCGAGCTGTGGGAGGTCTTCCTGGCCGCCATGAAGCTCGGCGCCGTGATCATCCCCTCGACCCCGCTGCTCGGCCGCGACGACCTCGCCGACCGCTTCGAGCGGGGGCACGCCCGCCACGTGGTGACCGCCGCCGCGGACACGGAGAAGTTCGCGGACCTCCCCGGCGACTACACGCGGATCGCCGTCGGCGCCGGCAACGAGCCGCCGGCGGGCTGGCTCGACTACGCGGAAGCCTACAGGGAGGACGCCGCCTTCGTGCCGGACGGGCCGACCCGGGCCTCCGATCCGCTCCTCCTCTATTTCACCTCCGGCACCACGGCGAAGCCGAAGCTGGTCGAGCACACCCACGCCTCCTACCCGGTGGGGCATCTGTCCACGATGTACTGGATCGGCCTGCGGCCGGGGGACGTGCACCTGAACATCTCCTCGCCGGGGTGGGCCAAGCACGCCTGGAGCAACGTCTTCGCGCCGTGGAACGCCGAGGCCACGGTGTTCATCTACAACTACCAGCGCTTCGACGCCGACGCCCTGCTCGCCGCCATGGCGCGCTGCCGGGTGGACACCTTCTGCGCGCCCCCCACGGTCTGGCGGATGCTGATCCAGACCGACCTGAGGCAAGTGAAGCTCGCCGTGCGCGAGCTGGTGGGCGCCGGCGAGCCGCTGAACCCGGAGGTGATCGAGCAGGTGGAGCGCGCCTGGGGGCTGCGCATCCGCGACGGCTTCGGGCAGACCGAGAGCTCGGTGCAGATCGCCAACACCCCGGGGCAGCCGATCAAGCCGGGCTCGATGGGGCGGCCGGTGCCGGGCTTCCCCGTGGTGCTGGTCGATCCGCTGACCGGCCGCGAGGGGGACGAAGGGGAGATCTGCCTGTCGCTCGCCGACCGGCCGCTCGGGCTGATGACCGGCTATCACGACGACGCCGAGCGCCACGCCGAGGCGATGGCCGGCGGCTACTACCACACGGGGGACATCGGGTCGCGCGACGCCGACGGCTACATCACCTTCGTGGGGCGCGCCGACGACGTGTTCAAGGCCGCGGACTACCGGATCAGCCCGTTCGAGCTCGAGAGCGTGCTGCTCGAGCACCCGGCGGTGGCGGAGGCCGCCGTGGTGCCGGCGCCGGACCCGATCCGCCTCGCCGTCCCCAAGGCGTACGTGGTGCTCGCCCGCGGCTTCGAGCCGACGCGGGAGACGGCGCTCGCCATCCTGCGCTTCGCCCGCCAGCACCTCTCCCCCTACAAGCGCGTCCGCCGCCTCGAGTTCGCCGAGCTGCCGAAGACGATCTCGGGGAAGATCCGCCGCGTCGAGCTGCGCGACCGCGAGCTGGCGCGGCCGGCGGGCGCGGGCGGCGAGCACCGCGAGGAGGAGTTCCCCGAATTGCGCGAGCGGTAGGGCGGGGAGCCGCGGCGTTCGCCGAGGCCGGCCGGACGGCGTCTCGACCATCGGGGTTTGACAATCCGTACCGTTCTGGTCCAGGATATTCCCAATGTATTGAGAATCAGTCTCAATAACAGGATAAAGCGGAGGCCGGGGCGCTCAGTTGACCCCTGGAACCCTGGCCTCCCAGCAACCCGGCGTCCTGAGGACTGGCATCCGCAGGTGCGCCTTCTGCCAGGAGGCATCTTACATGAAGAGGCCTTGCCGCCCGTGGTCCCTCCCACCGGCCCCATTGGGGCTCCTCTTCCTCGCCGCATTCACCGCAGCGCTGCTGATCCGACCCACGCCGGGGATTGCCGCCGGCAGCGCGGCATCCGCGGCAGCGACGGCCTCCGGGGCCGTCCCCTTCCACGGCAGGGTGCTGGACCCGGCCGGGGAGCCGGTCGCCGGCGCGCGGGTCACGGTGGCGGGGAAGCGCGAGGCCGCGGCCGTCACCGACGAGGCGGGGCGCTTCGCGCTCGACCTGCCGGCCGGCACCTGGACCCTCCGCCTGGAGCTCGCGGGGTTCCCGGAGAGCACGGAGCGCGTCACGGTGGTGTCCAAGGCCGTGAGCGACGAGGTGGCGCACGACTTCACGCTGGCGGTGGGGGCGCAGGAGACGATCACCGTCGAAGCTCCCCGGCAGGGCTACCAGGTGCCGGCGATCAGCTCGGCCACCCGGACCCTGACGCCGTTGCGCGACGTGCCACAGTCGGTCACCGTCGTCACCCGCCAGCTGATGCAGGACCAGTTGATGTCGAGCCTCGGCGACGTCGTGCGCTACGTGCCGGGGATCGCCCTCCACCAGGGGGAGAACAACCGCGACCAGCTGGTGATCCGCGGCAACAGCACCTCGGCGGACTTCTACGTCGACGGCGTGCGCGACGACGTCCAGTACTACCGCGACCTGTACGACCTCGACCGCGTGGAGGCGCTCAAAGGGCCGAACGCCATGATCTTCGGGCGCGGCGGCGGGGGAGGGGTGATCAACCAGGTGACCAAGGAGGCCGGCTTCGGCGTGCTGCGGGAGGTCGATCTCCAGGGGGGCTCGTTCGCCAACCGGCGCGCCACCGCGGACCTCAACCAGCCGCTGAGCGGCCAGGTCGCGCTGCGCGTCAACGCCCTCTACGAGGACTCCGGGAGCTTCCGCGACTTCGTCGACCTCCAGCGTACCGGAGTCGCGCCGACCCTCACCTGGCTGCCGGACGCGGCGACCAAGGTCACCCTCGGCTACGAGCGCCTGCACGACGGCCGGGTGGCCGACCGTGGCATCACCTCGTTTCATGGCCGCCCCGCGGACGTCGACCCCGGCACCTACTACGGGAACCCCGGCCAGAGTCACGTGCGGGCCGACGTCGACCTGGCCGCCGCCTACGTCGAGCACCGCTTCGGCGACCTCGCCCTGCACAGCCGGACGACCTTCGGCGACTACGGCCGGGGGTATCAGAACTTCGTGCCGGGCGCCACTTCCGCCGACGGCTCCCAGGTCACCCTCACCGCCTACAACAACGCCACGCAGCGCCGGAACCTGTTCAACCAGACAGACCTCACCTACGGGGTGGAGACCGGAGCGGTCCGCCACACGCTGCTGCTGGGGGCCGAGCTCGGCCGGCAGCTCACCGACAACTTCCGCAACACGGGGTACTTCGACGGCACCGCGACCTCGATCCTGGTCCCCTTCGCCGATCCCACGACCGCGACGACGGCCACCTTCCGCCAGAGCGCGACCGACGCGTCCAATCACCTGGATGCGCGGGTGGGCGCCGTCTACGCCCAGGACCAGATCGAGCTCACCCCCCACCTGCAGCTGATCGCGGGGGCACGCTTCGACCGCTTCGATCTCCGGTTCCACAACAACCGGACCGGCGACGACCTCGGGCGCACCGACGACCTCGTCTCGCCGCGGGCCGGCGTCGTCGTCAAGCCGACCGCGGCCCTCTCGCTCTACGGCAGCTACAGCGTGTCGTTCCTGCCCAGCTCGGGCGACCAGTTCGCGTCGCTGACCACGGTCACCGAGCAGCTCGAGCCCGAGCGGTTCGCCAACTACGAGGTCGGCGCCAAATGGGACGCCGCCGAGGGGCTCTCGCTCACCACCGCCCTCTATCGGCTGGACCGCACCAACACCCGTTCGACCGATCCCAACGATCCCACCCGCATCGTGCAGACGGGGAGCCAGCGCACCGACGGCTACGAGCTGGGGATCAACGGACAGATCACGCGCCGGTGGAGCGTCGCGGGAGGGTACGCCTGGCAGGACGCCTTCGTCACCCGCGCCACCGCTGCGGCGCGCGCCGGCGCCGTCGTCGCTCAGGTCCCGCGCCACACCCTGTCGCTGTGGAACAACGTCCAGCTCGCTCCGAAATTCGGCGCAGCGCTCGGGGTGATCTGCCGCTCCAAGATGTTCGCCGCCATCGACGACGCGGTGACCCTCCCGGGGTACACCCGCGTCGACGTTGCCGGCTACGTCGCGCTGACTCCCGACCTCCGGCTCCAGGTCAACCTCGAGAACCTCTTCGGCACCCGCGACTGGGCCAACGCGGACAGCAACACCAACCTCTCCCCGGGCGCGCCGCGCACCCTGCGCGTCGGCCTGACGGCGAGGCTCTGAGGGGGCAGGGAATCGAGCGCAGCGTTGGGGCGAGTCCGCACGTCTCTCCGCCCGAGAGAGCTCCCCACCCCGGGGGGCGGGCTCGCTTCAGCGCGATGCATCACGAGTCAAGGAATGGATCTCGCAAACAGTTCCGCTTGAAATTCTCAGACCAATTTTCTTGTTCTGCTGGGTGGAGAGAATCGTAGGGTGCAGAATGGGATTTCCAATGAGCGGAGCATCGCGGCCCTCTCCCTTTGAGCAATGGGCATTTTACATTACCAGCAGGAGCTCACCATGGCCAACAGCAGGAAGAAGATTTCTCGGCGCTTCAGCGAGCAAATCTTCAGCAAGGGTGATCTCACGTTGATTCGCCGCTTCGTCTATTCCACCGCCCTTCACCCCGGCGCCGAGAAGCTTCCCACCCCCGCGTGGCGCAGCCCCGAGTGGCTCGCCGACCTCGTCGATCACTTTCGTCCCGCTTTTCCCGACCTCCGGGTCGAGATCCAGGACCAGCTCGCCGAGGATGCACGGGTGGTGACCTGTCTGCGGATGCAGGGCACCCAGACCGGCCCCCTCCTCGGGATCCGGCCGAGTGGCCAGGCGACGGACATCACCGGTGTGCGCGTCGACCGCCTGGTCGCGGGACAGATTTCCGAGAGCTGGATCCACTGTCGACTGCAACAACAGTAAGCCTTCGAGAACCACCTCTTCATGACCCGGGGCCCGCGCGATGCGGGCCCCGTTTTTTTGCCCGGAGCGGCGGCGGATCGACAATTCACATAATTTTATTTGATCCTAACTGGAATATTTAGCGACGGCAAATCGTTGTAGGGAGCAGAGAGAAGAACCTGGCAGCAATCATCCACAAGAAAGGATCTTCTCGTAACCAGCGGCTGAGAGATTTCGATCCGATTCGAAGCCGCGACATTCCAAGAAAGGTAGGGCTTTGTGAAAAACCTATCAGTCGTATTCGCTCTCGCTTTCCTGCTGATCACCGCTTCCGCGGCCATGGCGGCCACCACCACCAGCCCGGCCAACGCGCAGATCCTCACCTCGGCCACGATCTCCAATACCGCGCCCCTCGAGTTCGGCAGGCTCGCATCGGGGCTGGTCGGCACGGTCACGATCTCGACCGGCGGCGTGCGGGGCTTCACGGGCGGCGTGACGCTCGCCACCGGCACCACGCCATCGGCCGCGGCCTTCGACGTGACGGGCGACTCGGGCGCCACCTACACCATCACGCTCCCCACGACCGACGTCACGATCACCGACCTCACCACGGACACGCTGGTCGTTAACAACTTCAGCAGCAGCCCCACCTCCCCCGGCACTTTCACCGGCGGTACCGACGTCCTCAGCGTGGGCGCCATCCTCCAGGTCCCGGCGAACTCGCCTGCCGGCGCCTACACCGGGAACTTCAGCGTTTCCGTTGATTACAACTGATCCGAGAACATCGTTCTCTTGTCCGCGGGGCCCGCTATGCGGGCCCCGTTTTTTTGCGTTCCGGCGTCTGGCGGAAATATGCCGGCGAGGAAAGTTGTTGCCCGGAAACAGAGAAAACGAACCGCAGTCTGTAAATCCAACGCGTTGTTTCAAATCTGCAAATTATCGATACATCTTGCGGGGGCGCCGGGCGGATCTCGTCCGGTCGTCGTCGGTCGACGCCGCGCCTGTGCGGTTGCACAGGCATTTCAGGAGAAGTCGTATCGTGAAGAATGTTGCAATGATATTCATGCTCGTTGTCCTGCTGACCTCGTCCGCTGCCACCGCGGCGACGAGCACCAGCGCCGTCGGCGCCACCATCCTCGCCCCGCTCACGCTGAGTAACACCGCCGGGCTGGAGTTCGGCCAGATCGGCATCTCGGCCTCGGCGGGGACGGTGCGGGTCTCGACCGCGGGGGTCCGCTTCGGCACCGGGGGGGTGACGCTCGCGGGAGTGGTCTCCCCGACGGTTGCCAGCTTCGATGTGGTCGGCGCGCCCGGCAGCACCTATACCGTCGAGCTCCCCGCCTCTGCCACGATCGCCTCCGGCGTCCACACGATGAGCCTCGACACCTTCGTGAGCTCCCCGCCCACGACCGGCACGCTCAGCGGCGCCGGGGCGGACACCCTCGTCGTCGGCGCCACCCTCCGCGTCGGAGGGGACCAGCCCGCCGGCCGCTATACGGGCTCGTTCGCCGTCACCATCTCCTACGACTAGACTCCCGATCCGCTCTTCCCAGACCCCGGGGCCTGCGATGCGGACCCGGGGTCTCGGTTTCTTGGCCGCAGCTCTCCACCGGGCGTTTCCGCACCACGCGCTGTGACGATATTGCGGCAACGCTAAAATTAAGATACGATGGCTCGACCGAAGAGAGGCGTTTCAGCGGCGCCGGTCCTGGCACCTTCCTCGCGGGCGCCGCGCTCCAAGCTGGAGTGATCCAGGCCACCGGCTCCTCTACAGGCACCTTCGGCGTGACCGTCGCCTGCAACGGATCGACGAACACTCCTTTCATTCCCGGGCCGTGCGTCAACGGCCCCGGGCCTCGTTTTGGGAAATCCGGAACCATGAAAATCAAATCCTGCTTTCTCGCGGCGCCGGCGACGGCCTGGCTGGCCGTCCTGTTTGCCGCTCCCGCCGTCCCCGCCGCTCATTCCTCTCCCGCCGCTCCCGCCGGCATCTTCCTCAGCGCCAACTCCAACCTGAGCTTCGGACAGATCGTCGCCACCCGCTCTCCCGGCTCCGTGACGGTGACGCCGGGCGGCGTGCGCTCCAGCTCGGGAGGCGTGGTGCTGGGCAGAACCGTCGGCTTCTCCCCGGCCTCCTTCACGGTCTCCGGCGATGCGAACGCCAACTACGTGATCACGCTGCCGGCCAGCGTCACCTTCTCGGCGGGCGGCAAGTCGATGACGGTCGACACTTTCACCAGCAACCCCAGCGGCTCCGGGACCCTGGGAGCGGCAGGGACCCAGACCCTGTCGGTGGGCGCGACGCTCCATGTGGGCTCCGCGCAGCAGTCCTCCGCCTATTCGGGAAGCTACGCCGTCACCGTCGCCTACGACTGACCAGGAAGGGAAGGAACCTTTGAAGATCCTCCGCGCAACCCGCCTCTCGCCTCCGCTCCGCGCCCCGCGCCTCCTCCTTGCGCTGCTCGTCGCGCTCGCCGCGTGGTCTCCTCGCGCGGCCCCGGCGCAACGAGCCCCGGGAGACCTGCTGGTCGCTCCCACCCGGGTGGTCCTCGAAGGGCGGCAGCGGACCGCCGAGATCACGCTGGTCAACGTCGGCCCTGCGACCGCCACCTTCCGCATCTCGCTGATCAATCTCCGCATGGACGCGCAGGGCGGAACGAAGGAGATCGAGACGGCCGGCGCCGAGCCGGGGGAGCGCTTCGCGAACGATCTGATCCGCTACTCCCCGCGCCAGGTGACCCTCGAGCCCCACCTGGCGCAGACGGTCCGCATCCAGGTCCGCAAGCCGGCCGACCTCGCGGCCGGCGAATACCGTTCGCATCTCCTCTTCCGCGCCGTCCCCGACGCCGCGCCGGCGGTCGCCAACCCGGCGGAGCCCGCGAAGGAGCTGAGCGTCAAGCTGGTCGCCATCTACGGCATCTCGATCCCCGTCATCGTACGGCAGGGCGAGGTCTCGTCGGCGGCGACCCTCTCCGACCTCGAGCTGGTCCCCCCCTCCGGCGGCGAAAAGGAGCCGGTCCTGCGCTTTCAGATCCACCGCACCGGCAATGAGTCGGTCTACGGCGATTTCGCCGTGACCTTCGTGCCGGCCGGCGGCGGCAAGCCGAAAGTGGTAGGAAGTGCCAATGGCGTCGCCGTCTACACCCCCAATCCCCTGCGCGCCGCCGGGATCACTCTCCATCCGCCGCCGGGGGTCTCCTTGAAGAACGGCCTCCTCCAGCTCACCTTTCGGGCCCAGGAGAAATCCAAACCAACTCTCGCCGAGGCCACGGTCCGCGTACCGTGAGCCTCTTCGTCCCGCGCGCCGCTCGCAGGCCAGCCCAGCTCCTGGCGGCGCTTCTCCTCGCCGGTCCCGGGCTCGCGCCCGCGCAGGCCCCTCCCCGCGGCCCGTTCGTGGAGCGTCCGGACTCGGAGATCCTCCTGTTCGCGGTGAATCTCGACCAGTCGATCCTCGCGGACGCCCTGCCGGCCTATCCGAGCGGGGAGCATCTGCTCATTCCCCTGGGGGAGATCTGCAGCCTCCTGGGGTTGGGGATCACCGTCGACGTGGCGCACGGCCAGGCGTCCGGCTTCTTCCTCAAGCCGGACCGCCTCTTCCAACTCGATCTCGGCGCCCGGAAAGTCTCGGTGGAAGGGAAGGCGAAACGCTTCGACCCGGCGGCCATCGAAGCCCACGCGGACGACATCTACGTCGATACCGCGCTGTTTTCCGAGTGGCTTCCGTTGCGCCTGGAGGTCGATGCCCACAGCTCGACGATCACCGTCTTCCCCGGCGAGCCGCTGCCGCTCGAGCTCCGTCTCGCGAGGGAGAAGAAGCACGACTCCGGGGATGCGGGGCAGAGGTCGATCCTGCTCCACTACCCGAAGATCGAGCTGCCGTACAGCCTGTTCGACGGCCCGTTCGTCGACCAGACCCTGCAATGGCTCCGGCAGGCCGCCCCTCAAGGGGGGGGGCAGAGCGCCCTGTCGTACTCGACCTATGTCACCGGGGATCTCCTCTTCGGAGAAGCGAGCGCGTTCATCTCCGGCACCAGCCACATGATCTCGGACTCCCGTTTCAGCCTGGGGCGCAAGGATCCGGACGGCAACCTCCTCGGCTTCCTCGGCGCTCGCGAGGTGACCCTCGGAGACTTCTTCCATCCGGGCCTCGGCCTGATCGCCCTGCCGCGTTCCGGGCCGGGTTTCCTGATCAGCAACTACCCGCTCCAGCTCCCGACGCAGTTCGACAGCCAGAGCTTCCGCGGCGACCTGCCGCCGGGCTGGGAGGTGGAGCTCTACCGCGGCACCGAGCTCCTGGCCTTCGCCCAGTCGCGGCCGGACGGCCTCTACGAGTTCCTCGACGTGCCGCTCCTGTTCGGCCTCAACCTCTTCCGCCTGGAGTTTTACGGCCCGCAGGGGCAGCGCCGCACGGAGAACCAGAGCTACAACGTGGCCGACACGCTGACCCCGCAGGGGAAGGTCTACTATCGATTCGCCGGCAACGACCCTGAATACCGCCTGCTCGGCACGGGGCAGCCGAACGTCGGGTCGCGTTCGACGCTCGAGGTCAGCGCCGGGATCACCCGCAACCTCTCGGCCTCGGTCAGCGCCGGCAGCGTCGACCTCCCGGACGGCCGGCACACCTACGGCGAGGGGGGGCTGCGAGCTTACTGGGGCTGGCTCTTCGCCAACCTCGACGTCGCCAAGGACCTCGACCACGGCACGGCATGGCAGGGGACGCTCTACTCCCGGATCGGCTCCTTCGGCCTCCAACTCCAGCACGCGCAGCTCAACAACTTCGAAACCGAAGCGTTCATCGACGCCGCCGGAACGTTCGGCACGCTCGACGCCCGTACCCTCCTCCGCCTCGACACCTCCATTCCCGCCACCTTCCTGCCGCGCATCCCCATCCAGCTCGAGATCCGCCGGGACGAGCTCGAGGGCGGCCAGAGCCTCAACAGCCTCACCAGCCGGATTTCCGCCTTCTCCCGCGGGTTCTCCGTGTCGAACCAGCTCCTCTGGTCCTTCGCCTCGGGCGGCCGCGACCCGATTCCCACCAGCGCCACCGGCCAGCTCTTCGTCAGCAAATTCCTCCAGGCCTTCGCGCTCCGCGGCGAGGTCGACTACGAGGCGGCGCCGCGGCGCCAGGTGAGCGGTGTCGCCCTGACCGCCGAAGCACCTCTGGCGCACGGCTACATCCTCTCGTTGGGGCTCAACCGACTGCTCGAGACCCGCCAGACGCACTATCTCGCCGGGATCAGCCGGCTCGAAGGGAGCTTCGGCTTCAACGTCACCGCGGACTACTCGCAGGCCGTGGGCCTCGGCGCCCGCGTGCTGCTCTCGAGCAGCATCGGCCGGGACCCGCGGGATGGCTCCTGGCATGCGCAGGCCCGCCCCTTCGCGGGGCTGGGAGCCGTCTCGGGGCTGGCCTTCCTCGACACCAACGGCAACGGCCGGCGGGATTCCGGCGAGCTGCCGATCCCCGGCGCCGGATTCCTGCTCAACGGCGGCGGGAACCTCGTCCGCACGGGCCCGGCGGGCGTGGGCTTCGTCCCCAACCTCGCGCCGTACCAGGACCTCAACCTCTCACTTGCGGATGGAACGCTCGAGGACCCCTACTGGAAATCGTCGCTCGAGGGGGTCCGCTTCGTGCCGCGTCCCGGCAAGACCGCGCAGGTCGATTTTCCGGTCGAGGTGTTCGGGGAGATCACCGGCACGCTCTACCTGCAGCGCGACGGCCTGACCCGGACGGCGAGCGGCATCGCACTCGAGCTGGTCGATGCGAAAGGGGAAGTGGTCAAGAAGGTCAGCAGCGCCTACGACGGCTTCTACGACGTCGCCGACATCCGGCCGGGGCACTACACCCTGCGGGTCGCCGGCGATCAGGTCGATCCCCTCCGCCTCCTCCTCGCCCCCGAGCGGGAGGTCGACATGGCCCCGAGCGGCACCGTCCTCGACGGCTTGGATCTCATTCTCGAGGGGTTGCCTACAACGGGTTAGGCCTGGGCGGGGGAAGGCTTCGGAACACGGACGAACAGGGACTTCCCGTCGGCTGGCGCATTGGGCGCGTCGCCTCAGCTTCCCGATGTGATGGCTCGAACCTCATCGCAGCTTCGCCGCATCGCACGCCTGGCAGCTTTTCGAAGGCCTGGGTTTCCGGGTCGAATTCGCCGAGGGTTGGCGGGATAGAAGTGATCGCCTGGCGCTCTCACAGTTCGACGCGGCAAAGTGGGGGGAGCGGATGCTGGTCGATTTCTACGGCACGTATGCCTGCGGCGAGGGCGCCAGCAGCTCGGAGAACCTCGAATTTTATATTGCCGGTTCACCGTGAGCGCCCCGAGCCACGTCTATGGGCGGGTGACGAAGGTGGTTCCCTAGGGAACGAACACCAGCCGCCGCTCGCCGGTCTCGCGCGCCCAGGCGCTCTCGACCTCGGCCAGCGGCGCCGTTTCGACCTCGATTCGCAGCTTCGCGGGGACCACGGCCTCCAGCATCGCACCGACGGCGGCGACGAGGTCGGCGTGCGAGCAACTGCCGAGCCCGCTGCCGAGGAGCTCGAGGCCCGAGCTGCGCAGGGTGGCGCCCGGCAGCGGGATCGTCGCGCCGGCGCTGGAGCCGATCTGGACGTAGCGGATGCGGGGCGCGCCTTCGGTTCCGCCCGTCCGCGCGATGGCGGCGAGGAGGTGCTCGGCAGGAGGGCCCCAGAGATAGTCCAGGATCACGTCGACGCCGGCGCCGATCTCCCGGCGAAAGGCGGCGGCCACCTCCTCGGCGGGCGCTCCGAGCGGGATCACCACGTCCGCTCCCAGGTCCGGCAGCGCGGCGAGGCGGGCCGGATTGCGCCCGGTCGCGATCACTTTTCGGGCGCCCAGATGCCTGGCGATCTGCACCGCCAGCCCTCCGGCGGCACCGGTCGCGCCGTTGACCAGCACCGTCTCGCCAGGGACGAGCCGCGCCCGCGACGTGAGCGCGGCCCAGGACGACATCCCGGGATTGGCGATGGCGGCCGCCGTGGCGTCGTCGACGGCGTCAGGTACGGGAGCTCGCAGCCGGGCCGCGACGGCGACCCGTTCGGCCATCGCGCCATAGGGGCGCAGCGGGAAGGCGAAATAGACCCGGCTGCCGTCGGCGAGCCGCCCGACGCCGTCGACGCCGGGGATGAACGGGAATGTGGCCTCGCTGCTGTAGTGCTTGCCGGCGGCCTGCGCCTTGACCAGCGGGCTCAGGGCCGCGGCGCGGACCTCGAGGAGGGCCTCACCCGCTCCGGCGGCGGGCTCCGGGAAGGAATCGTAACGCGGGGGGTGATCGAAGCTGTGGACGACGGCGGCTCGCATCGCGCCGACTCTACCATCGGCGCCATGCGCTCCCGGCCGGCCCCGTCGCCGGTGCGACGACGGGGCGGGTGGGGTGGACGCGGCGCTTATCCCTGCTGCGACGCGCGCCGCTTGAGGAGGAAGAGGGCGAGGGCGCCCAGGGCCGCCGCGAGGAGCAGGAGGCCGAGGGGGGAGAGGGTCGGCACCTGCGGCGGCACCGGTCCGCCGGCGACGGTGATGGTCGTCGGGTTGGCGGCGCCGGCGACGGCGGGATCGTCGGTCTGCGCCGTGGCGTCATTGGTGCCGTTGCCGTCGGAGTCGTAGGAGATCGTCCCCTGGTTGGCGACGGTCGCCCCGGCGGCAGCGGGGAGGATGGTGGCGGTGATGGTGATCGTCACCGTGCCGGCGGCGGGGATGGCGCCGTTCCAGGTGACGGTGTTGGTGCCGACCGTCGCGGTGGCGGTGCCGCTGGTCGCCGCGGCGGAGACCAGGGCGAGGGTGGGCGGGAGGACGTCGGTGAGCTCGTTGCCCGGGTTGTCCGCCTGCGCGCCGCTGCCGCTGTTGGTCAGCACGATGGTGTAGAGGATCGTGCCACCCACCGCGTAGGGGCCCGCCGACACCGTCTTAGTGCCCGAGACCAGCGCTCCCGGAGCGGCCCCGAGAGTGTCGCTGTCGGTCGCGCTGTTGTTGCCGGGAGTCGGATCGGTGACGCCGGCCGGGGCGGTGACGGTCGCCGTATTGCTCAGGGTGCCGGTGGCCACGGCCGAGATCGTACAACTCGCCGTGTAGTTGACGCTGCCGCCGCTCGGCAGGTTGACGCTGCCGTTGATGTTCCCCGAGCCGGACGCCGTGCAGGTGCCGCCGCCGGCGCCGACACAGGTCCAGGTGCAGGTCAGCGAGGCCGGGAAGGTGTCCGCCACGGTGGCGCCGGTCGCGTTGCTGGGGCCGGAGTTACTGGCGGTGATGGTGTAGGTGACCGAGCCGCCGGGGGTGGCGGTGGTGACGCCGTCGGTCTTGGTGATGGCGAGGTCGGCGCTGGCGCCAAGAGTGTCGGCGTCGGTCGCCGAGTTGTTGCCGGGGTTGGGATCGGTGGTCCCGGCCGGCGCCGTGACGGTCGCCGTGTTGCTCAAGGTGCCGGTGGCGGCCGCCGAGATCGTGCAGCTCGCTGTGTAGGTGACGCTGCCGCCGCTCGGCAGGTTGGCGGTGTCGTTGAGGTTCCCGGAGCCGGAAGCGGTGCAGGTGCCGCCGCCGGCTCCGGCGCAGGTCCAGGTGCAGGTGAGCGAGGCCGGGAAGGTGTCGGCCACGGTGGCGCCGGTCGCGTTGCTCGGGCCGGCGTTGCTGGCGGTGATGGTGTAGGTCACCGAGCCTCCCGGCGTCGCCGAGGTGACGCCGTCGGTCTTGGTGATCGCCAGATCGGCGCTGGCTCCCAGCGTGTCGGAATCGGTCGCCGAGTTGTTCCCCGGGTTCGGATCGGTGACCCCGGCCGGCGCCGTGACGGTCGCCGTGTTGCTGAGGGTGCCGGTTGCGGCCGCCGAGACCGTGCAGCTCGCCGTGTAGGTGACGCTGCCGCCGCTCGGGAGGTTGACGGTGTTGTTGATGTTGCCGGAACCCGACGCCGTGCAGGTGCCGCCGCCGGCTCCGACGCAGGTCCAGGTGCAGGTGAGCGACGCCGGGAAGGTATCGGCCACGGTGGCGCCGGTAGCGTTGCTGGGGCCGGCGTTGCTGGCGGAGATCGTGTAGGTCACCGAGCCGCCGGGGGTGGCGGTGGTGACGCCGTCGGTCTTGGTGATCGCAAGGTCGGCGCTGGCCGCCAGGGTGTCGGAGTCGGTCGCGCTGTTGTTGCCCGGGGTCGGGTCGGTGACCCCGGCCGGGGCGGTGACGGTCGCCGTGTTGCTCAGGGTGCCGGTGGCGGCCGCCGAGATCGCGCAGCTCGCCGTGTAGGTGACGCTGCCGCCGCTCGGCAGATTGACGGTGTTGTTGATGTTCCCGGAGCCGGACGCCGTGCAGGTGCCGCCGCCGGCGCCGACGCAGGTCCAGGTGCAGGTGAGCGCGGCGGGGAAGGTGTCCGCCACCGTGGCGCCCGTGGCCGCGCTCGGCCCCGCGTTGCTGGCGGTGATGGTGTAGGCGACCGAGCCGCCCGCCGTCGCCGTGGTCACGCCGTCGGTCTTGGTGATCGCGAGGTCCGCGCTCGCTCCGATCCCGTCGGTGTCGGTCGCCGAGTTGTTGGCGGCGCTGAAATCGGCGGGGGAGCCGCCGGAGACGGTCGCCGTATTGGACAGCGAGCCGGTGGCGCTGGGGCTGATCGCGCAGGACGCGGTATAGGTGACGCTGCTCCCGGCGGGGAGGCTGGCGGTGTCGTTGATGTTCCCCGATCCGGAGGCGGTGCAGGTGCCGCCGCCGGCTCCCGTGCAGGTCCAGGTGCAGGTGAGCGACGCCGGGAAGGTGTCGGCCACCGTGGCGCCGGTGGCGTTGCTGGGTCCGGCGTTGGAGGCGGTGATGGTGTAGGTCACCGAGCCTCCGGCGGTCGCCGTGGTGACGCCGTCCGTCTTGGTGATCGACAGATCCGCCCCCGGCTCGGCCAGCATCCAGTCGGAGAACGAGGTGACCCCGGTCACCGTGGCCGTGTTGGCCGCGGTGTTGATCGTGCCGACCAGGTCCGTGAAGACGGGCGGATCATGCCGGAAGACGTGGAGATTGGCTTCGGTCACCGTGCCCGGGATGTCGGCCGGGTCGAGGTAGCTGAAGGTGACGTCGGCCGTGATGCCGGTCGCCGTCAGCTGCCAGTAGCGGGTGAGCGTCTTGGTCCCCGCCGGCAGGTTCGGGTCGGCCGTCTGGATGGCGGCCACCGTGACGTCGGTCGGGAAGGTCCCCGCCGTGACGTTGAAGACGACCGGCGTGTAGCCGTTGGCCGTCCCCGACTCGAAGGTGACGCTGGCCGCCGCGGCCACCGACTTCTTGAAGTTGCCGTCGACGTAGCCGGTGGTCCGCGTCACGGTGCCGGTCGCCGAGTTGAAGTAGAGGGTGTTGGCGCCGGTGATCAGGCGCCCGCCGCTCAGGGCGAGCGCTCCGGCCGCGACGCCGTTCACCGTCAGGTCGCCGCCGGCGAGCGTGATGTTGTTCGGGTTGGTGATCGACAGCAGGTTCAGGGTGCGCGACGGGGGGAGCTCGTTGCCCGTGGTGCGGCCGGTGAGCTCCGGCGCATAGAGGATGTTCACCCCGCCCGTGCCGGGGTTGAACACCGGCGGCACGTCGAAGCCGGTCACGACTTGAGTCGGCCCCGCCACGCCGAGCTGGATCACCGCCGTGGTGGCGCCGCCGTTGCCGACGGTGAGCTTGTTGGCGTTGAGGAAGCCGCCGGCGAAGAGGTTGAAGCGGGCGGCGATCATCGGATTCGTCGAGGTGAGGGTGACCTGGCCGGGGCTCTGCACGCTGACGTTGGTGATCGGCGCCGTGGTGACGCCGGTGCCGGTGTAGGTCTGCGGCGAGGCCGATCCGATGTCGAACCAGACGAAGTTGCTGCTGGCGCCGGTGGCGGTCAACGTGCCGTTGTTGGTGAACGTCGTGCCGCCCATCAGGAAGGTGGTGTTCCCGGTGTTGAAGGTCGCCCCGGCGCTGACCGTGACGTTGAGCGAGATGTTGTTGAAGTTGACCAGCGTGGTCGACATCGCCGCGGTGTGGTTGGCCGAGGTGTTGGTGACCACCACGTTGGGGAGCACGCCGCGCAGGTTGAAGGTCTTCGCCGCGCCGGAGGCGGCGTTGCCGAGCTGCAGGGTGCCGCCGGTGACGCCGGCGATGCCGCCGCCGGCCTGGTTGCGGTAGTCGATCGCGGTGGCGTTGATCTGGGTGACGATGGTGCCGCCGCTGATCGCGATGCTCGAGGCGATCGAGGTCCCGAGGTCGAAGCTGCCGAGCGTCGCCGAGGCGTTGCCGATCGTGCAGACGGTGATCGTGCCGCCGCTCTGCGCGTAGGTGATGGCGTTGCCGGCCGCGGTGACGCCGAAGCGGCCGGTGGCGTTCACCGCCCCGCCTTCGACGACGGTCGTGCTGCCGGTGGCGAAGCCCATGGCGTTGCCGGTGGCGGTGCCGACGTTGAAGGTCCCCTGCGAGATGCGCAGCAGGCCGTTGTTGGTGGCGGAGCCTGCCTGGCCAGCCACCGTGTAGTTCGGGTTGTTGAGCCAGAAGCCGAAGCTCGCGGGGATCGTGTAGGCCGCCGCGGCGAAGACGCGGCTGGTGCCGGTGAAGGTCCCCGAGAGCTTGAGCGTGCCGTTGGCCATCACCAGCCAGCCGCCGACGACGGTGTCGGTGGTCACCCCGCGGACGGTGAAGTTGGTGGTGTTGATCTCGAGGATGGCGGCCGGCGTCGTCCCCTTGGTGACGGTGATCTGGCGGATGTCGTTGGTGGCGCCGGTCCCCGAGAAGGTGGCGTTGTTGGCGCTGGTGAAGCTGAGGATGGCGCCGGCGGTGTCCGCGTTGGTCGAGAAGTCGAGCGTCCCGTTGTTGGTCAGGTTCCCCGCGATCGAGAGGGTGTGGCCGGTCTGCGTGCCGGCGGGGTTCGACTGCAGCGTGCCGCCCCCCTGCACGGTGACGTCGGTGCCGACGGTGAGCGTGCGCGCCGTGGTCTGCTCGAACTGGAGGGTGCCGGCGACGGCGACCGAGTAGGCGACGGCGGCGGTGTCGATGGTCACCGTGGTGCCGCCGGCGATCGTCACCGCGTCGTTGGCGGTGGGGACGATCCCCGTCGACCAGGTCCCCGGGGCGCTCCACAGCCCCGAGCCGAGCGAGGTGTTGGGGGTCGGCGTGGCGGTCGCCTGGCTGCCGGCGAGGAACGCCGTGTTCCCTTCGTTGACCGCGTAGACCCGCCAGAAATAGGTGGTGCCGCCGAGCAGCCCGGTGGCCGTGAAGCTGGTGGCGTTCTGGGCCGCGGTGTTGAGGAAGCTGAAGTTGGTGCCGTCGGTCGAGATGTAGATCGCGTAGCCGGTCTCGTTCGACGAGTCGGTCCAGTTGAGCGTCATGCCGGTGGCGGTGACGGCGGTGAAGGTCAGCGGGCCGCCCGGCGGGTTGACCGCCGCCGGCGCCAGCAGGAAGGTGCGGCGCGAGCCGTCCGCGGCGGAGGTGAGGACGGGGATCGCGCCGGCGATGTAGAGGTTGTTCACCGGGGTCGCCGAGGCGCCGCTGAAGGTCGGCGCCGGCGTGCCGCTCTGCGCCGCGGTGATCGAGCCGACGGTGCCCACGGCGCTGTTCGAGGAGAAGCCGAGCTGCGGGCTCTGCGAGTTGGGGTCCGCCGCGCCGGCGGCGCTCATCGCCATCGCCCCGTAGGTGAACTGGATGGTGCCGGCGGTCTCCGCGAGGCGCACCTGATAAGTGAGGTCGGCGGTGCCGCCGGCGTTGAAGTCGGCCTGCATGTTGAGCCACTCGACGGTCAGCACCCGGTTGGGGGCGGCGCCGGTGACCTTGAAGTGGACCTTGCCGTTGCCGGCGTGCGTCCGCTGGTCGGCGCCGTAGGCGGTGATCAGCGACTGGCCGGCCTGAGCGAGCGGATCGTAGAGGGTGGTCCCGATCGTCGTGGCGCCGAAGCGGAGCGAGCCGTTCGAGTTGACCGAGAAGCGGTCCTGGCGGACCCCCATGAAGTAGAAGTCGAAGCCGATCAGGGTCACCGCCGAGGCGACGTCGTCCTGGTCGGCGGCGATCAACTGGGTCGTCCCGCTGCTCATGTCGGCGAGCGAGCCGGTCACCGTGGTGGTGAAGGCGTAGTTGGCGGCGTTGGCCTGGGCGTCGGCCCGGGGAGCTCCCAACAGGGCGGCCATCAGGGCGGCGGCGAGCACGGCAAGCTTGGTCTTCATTCGGCCTCCGGATGAACGGCAGAAACCCTCCGGCCCGAGCGACGGGAGGGCGGATCTCCTCGGTGAAACCCCACACGCGACTGGAACTTAAAAGATTTTACGGATCTGAAGAACGTACCCTACAAGAAACGTAAGCCGCTTTCAAGCCTCCGCGCAACCGCCGAATAGGACCGGGCGTTTCGCGCCTGCGGCATCGTCTCCGGGAGAGAGGATATTTAAACTATTGTATTTAACTCAGTTAAATAATATAATCCGGTGCGTGCCGCTGTCCTCTTTTTGCCTGTCCGCCGCACCTAGGAGCCGGCACCATATCTGTCTTCGATCCGCTCCGCGTCTCGCCGTTCGGGCGCGCCGGCCGGTGGATCTTGAATACTGAAGGGGGGATAACAGCATGTCTGAGAACGAGCGTTTCGACGTAGCCATTCTGGGAGCGGGGATCGGGGGGACCATGCTGGCGTCCATCCTGGCGCGCCAGGGGAAGCGGGTCCTGGTGCTGGAGAAGGGGAGCCATCCCCGGTTCGCGGTCGGCGAGGCGCTGCTGCCGCAGAGCACCCTGTGGATGTGGATCCTCGCCCACCGCTTCGACGTCCCCGAGATCCAGCACCTGACCCGGCTCGACTCGATCTACGAGCACGTCGGCCCGACCTGCGGCATCAAGCGCGCCCTGGGCTTCGTCTGGCACGACGAGGGGAAGCGGCAGGACCCCCTGGAGTCCAACCTGCTGATCGCGCCGAGCACGCCGCTGACCAGCGAGAGCCACCTCTTCCGCCAGGACATCGACCTCTACCTGCTCAACGCGGCGATCAAGTACGGCACCGTCTACCGCGACCACACGGACGTCACCGACTTCGCGGTGGAGGAGGACGGCGTCACCCTGCGCACCGCCGCCGGCGAGGAGTTCGCGGCGCGCTTCCTGGTCGACGGCGCGGGCTTCCGCTCGCCGCTCGCCGAGCGTTTCGGCCTGCGCGAGACGCCGACCCCGCTCGAGACCCAGTCGCGCTCGATCTTCACCCACTTCACCGGGGTGAAGGATTACGACCGCGACTGCCTGCGCCCGGGGGAGTCCCCGGGGCTGTCGGCCGGCTGGTCCGAGGGGACCCTCCACCACGTCTTCGAGGGGGGATGGTTCTGGGTGATCCCGTTCAACAACGTCCCGGGCTCCGAGAACCCGCTGTGCAGCGTCGGCCTGACGCTCAACATGAAGCGCCACCCCGACACCGGGCTGCCGGCGGAGGAGGAGTTCTACAAGTTCGTCAACAAGTACCCGAGCATCGCCGAGCACCTCGAGGGGGCCAAGGTGGCCCGCCCGTGGGTGAAGACCGGACGCCTGCAGTACTCGGCGACCGGCGGCGCCGGCGACCGCTACTTCCTGATGGCCCACGCCCACGGCTTCATCGACGCCCTCTACTCGCGCGGCATGATCACCACCTTCGAGGTGCTCTCCGCCCTCGCCGGCCCGCTGCTCGCCGCGCTCGACGAGGACAAGTTCTCGCGCGACCGCTTCGCCTACGCCGAGCGCTTGCAGAACGCCATGCTCCGGCAGAGCGACCGGGTGGTCAACAACTCCTACCGCGCCTTCCCCAGCTTCCCGCTGTGGAACGCCTGGCTGCGCGTCTGGCTGATCGCCGAGATCTACGGCGACCTGCGGCTGTTCAGCGTCTGCGTCAAGTATCTCGAGACGGGGGACAAGTCGCTGTTCGCCATGCTGGAGGCCGATCCGCTGATCGGCACCAGCGCGCCGGGGGTCGACGAGGTCACCGACCTGGTCAACTTCGCCGAGGGGATCCTCGCCCGCTACGAGCGCGGCGAGATCGAGGCCGAGGACGGGGCGGCGCAGATCCTCGCCTCGCTCGACGCCGCCACCTGCATGATGCCGGTGCACGGCTGGGGGGACGCCAAGGACCTCCACCTCGACTACCTCCCCGAGAAGCTCGCCCGCACCGTCATGTGGGGGCTCACCGAGGCGCCGGCGGCGATCCGCGACCGCATGTTCATCTTCAACCCCGCCGTGCTCGGCATGGGCGCGCCCGCGGAGACGCCCGAAGCCGCCGAAGTTGCCGCCTGAATCTGAAATCGGGCGAGGCGGCCCCGCCGCCTCGCCCCGTCTGTTTTTTTCGAGTCCCTGAAGTCCCTGCCGTCCCTGCAGTCTCTGGTTCCAGCCCTTCCCTCTACCGCGGCCGCTCCAGCGCCGTGGCGATCGCCTGCCGCAACTGCTCGAACTGCACCGGCTTGGTCAGGTAGTGGTCGAAGCCGGCGGCGAAGATCCGCTCACGGTCCTCGCGCATGGCGCAGGCGGTCAGCGCGATGGCCGGCAGGGAGGCGAGGCCCTCCTGCTCGCGCACCCCGGCGAGGGTGGCGAAGCCGTCGAGCAACGGCATCTGGAGGTCGAGCACCAGCAGGTCGACCTCCCGCTCCGGCAGCCGGTCGAGCGCCTCCCGGCCATTGGCCGCCGCCGTCACCTCGTACCCCCAGCGCTTCAGCAACTCGGCGAGCAGGATGGCGCTCGCGGGGTCGTCCTCGGCGAACAGGATGTGTTTCTTCCTCATCGTCTTCCTCGGTGTCTCCGTCCTCAGGCGGAGGCCAGCCAGCGTTCGGCGTCGACGGTGCGCCGGATCTCGATCTGCACGGTGTCCTGCCAGTCTTCCGCGGGGAGCCAGAGGAGGCGCGTGGGGCCGGCGAACAGCTGCGTCTCGACGGCGTCCTCCCCCTTGCGGGCGAGCCCGCGCCTCGCCGATACCGCCGATACCGCCGAGCTCGCCGATACCGCCGAAACCGCGGAGCTCGCCGATACCGCCGAAACCGCGGGGATCGCCGCCGCCGTCCAAGCCCACCGCGCGGACGCGGTAGCGCTCGAGCTCGAGCAGCGCGCTCCAGCGCCCCCGTGCCGCGGGGTCTTCGCTGACCAGCAGCACCCCGCCTTTCGCCCCCTGCGCGCGGGGGAGGCTCGGAGCGATGAGCGGCGCGGCGGCGCGCGCCTCCTGACCGCTGGGGAGGAGGACGACGAAGGTGGTCTCGGCGCCGGCCGAGCTCTCCACCCAGACCATGCCGCCATGGTGCTCGACGAGGCGGCGGACGATGGCGAGGCCGAGGCCGGTCCCTCCCCGCGCTTCGCCGCGGGCCGCCTGGAAGAACCCCTGGCAGGAGACGAAGCGGCCGTCCTCGAAGCTGGCGCTGATCGTCCCCTGCACCTCGACCTCGCGGCCGTCGCTGGCGAGGAACACCGTCTCGACCATCGGCAACCCTTGGCCGGTCTCCAGCCGGGCGAGCATCGAGGTGCAGTGCTCGAGCTCCCGCGGCGCCACGAAGTCGGGGAGGCGCAACGCGCCCACCTCCGCCTCGGTGTAGCCGAGGACCTCGCGCCAGCGCCGGTTGACGTAGTTGAGCGTCCCCTCGGCGTTGACGCTCTGGATCATGTCCCCCGACGCCTCGAGGAACTGGCGGAAGCGGCGCTCGCTGGCGGCGAGGTCGTTCCTGGCGCGCCGCGATTCGGTGATGTCGAAGGCGAAGCCGAGCACGTACGGGGGGCCGGCGAGGGGGGAATGCAGGACGTTCCGGTACATCCAGAAGCGCTCCTCGCCGTGGCGGGTGACCAGGCGCATCTGGCCGTCGCTGCGCTCGCCGCGGCGGATGCTCTCGAGGTAGGCGGCGAAACCGTCGCGCACCGACGGCGCCAGCATGTCGGCGAGCGAGCGCCCGGTCAGCTCCGCGGCGGTGTAGCCGAGCGCGCCGGCCGCCGCCGGCGTGATGCTGAGCAGCCGCCCGTCGAGGTCGTGGGTGCACAGGAAGCCGAGGCCGTTCTCGAAGATGTTGCGGTAGCGCATTTCGCTCTCGCGCAGCGCCTCGACGGCGAGCCGGTTCTCGTTGATGTCGGCGACGATGCGGATGTAGCCCACCTGGCGGTCGCGGTCGTCGTAGAGCGGCGTGCTGTCGACCGCCACCCAGACCGCCTCGTGGCGGCGGGCGAAACGGTGCTCGCTGTGGTGGCGCACCCCGGAGGCCGCGGCGGCCGTCCATTCCGCCGCGACGCGCTCGCGCTCGTCGGGAGGGACGGCGGCGAGCCACCCGCGCCCCTGCGCCTCCTCCGGCGCGAGGCCGCTCATCCGGCACCAGGCGGGGTTGACGTAGACGTAGTCGCCGGCCGCCGTGGTCTCCACCACCCCCACCGGAGCGAGCGACAGCAGCGCCCGGAAGCGCGCCTCGCTGTGGCGCAGCGCGCTCTCCGCGGCAAGCGCGCCCTGCCTCAGGTCGGCCGCCTCGCTCTGCCCGGCCCGTTCCGCGAGAACGCCGCGCCGCAGGCCGCGGATCACCCGCCGCGAGCGCAGCTCCCGGCCCCCGAGCAGGAGCAGGCAGAGGGTGAGGAACGCCACCGCCAGCCAACTCATCGCGGCGGCTCGGTCCGGGAGCCCGCCTCGGAGAGCATCTCCCGGAGCCCCGCCAGCGCGGCCGGGTCGAGCCGGTGGGCGGCCATCTCGCGGCCGAGGATGTCGAGCGCCGCCTCCGGCGCCATCTCGTCGCGGTAGGGGCGGTGCGAAGTCAGGGCGTCGTAGATGTCCACCACCTGCAGGATGCGCGCGGTGCGCGGGATCTGGTCGTCGCGGAGGCCGTCCGGGTAGCCCGAGCCGTCCAGGCGCTCGTGGTGGTGGCGGATGATCGGCAGGGCGAGGCGCAGCGAGGGGAGCGGCTGGCAGATCCGCTCGCCGATCACCGGGTGCTGCTCCATGACCCGACGTTCCTCGCGGGTCAGCGGACCGCTCTTGAGCAGGATCGAGTCGGGGATGCTGACCTTGCCGATGTCGTGCAGCATGCCGGCCCGGCGCAGGGCCAGCACCTCGGGAGCGGGCAGACCGAGCCGGCGGCCGAGCGAGGAAGCAAGCGCGGAGAGGCGATGGCAGTGCCCGGCGGTCGACGCGTCGCGGCTCTCGACCGCCAGGGCGAGGCTGAACAGCACCGCCTCCGCGGCGTCGAGCTCGTCGGCCGCCTCGCGGTCGATCAGCGCCCGCTCGTCGGGTGCCGTAAGGTGGAAAGCGCGATCCACAGGGTGATCCCCCGAGGGAGCGCTCAAAGGGACGACGGCCGGCAGGCTTCCGGAGGATGCGGCTCGGATGCGAATATAATCCTCCTCAAGGTGCACCGATGAGCTGCAGAATTTTGACGGTCGACGACGACCCCGCCACTCTGCTGGTGGTGGAACGGGTGCTCGCCAAGGCGGGGTTCGACGTCTGGACCGCCGCCTCCGGCGAAACGGCGATGGCGATCCTGCGCCGCAGGGGATTGCCGCACCTGGCGGTGGTCGACCTGCTGATGCCCGGCATGGGCGGGCTCGACTTCTGCCGCCAGCTCAAGGAGTGGAGCGACGTGCCGCTGATCATCCTCACCTCGGTCAACACCAAGGAGACGCTGATCGACGCCATCGAGCGTTTCGCGGAGGACTACATCGTAAAACCTTTCGATCCCCGCGAGCTGGTGGCGCGCGTCAACCGCGTGCTGCGCCGGATGGGAGAGCCCGCCTATCTGCTCGAGCCGGTGACCGCGGTCGATCCTTACCTCAGCATCGATTTCGTGCACCACCGGGCGATCGTCGACGGCCGCGAGGTCGAGCTCGGTCCGATCGAGAGCAAGCTGCTCTACCTGTTGATGAAGGGCGCCGGCCGCCCGCAATCCAATGCCCACCTGCTGAGCCGCATCTGGCCCAATCAGGAGGTTTTCGAGGATACGCTGCGGGTTCACGTCCACCGCCTGCGGCGCAAGATCGAGCCGCGGCCGGCCGCTCCCCGCTACGTCGTCACCGAACGCGGCATCGGCTATTCGTTCCCGGTCGCGGGCGCCGCGGCCGCCCGCACGATCGCCTGACGCCTCGCGTCTTTCGAAAGGATTCTTCATTACGGGTTGCATCGCGCGGGTAGGATACGCGGCGACGCCTTACGTCTCCCATTACATTCCTCGCCTTCCTCGCCGCCGGCCGCGGCGTGCTGCCGGCCAGCTGTAATGGTCGGTGTAGCGCGCTCCGTGCGACCGTCGGCGCTCGCATCTACGCAGGCAAGGACTGATTGAAACATGGCTCTCTCGAACCCTCCGTCCCTGGCGGCCGCCACCGTGCGTCGTCTGCGCGAGCTCGGCGGCGAAGAGCTGCTGCTGCGCCTGGTTACGCTGCTGCTCGAGCTGACCCCCCAACGGCTGGTCGCGCTCGCCGGAGCGCTGGAGAGCGGTGACCTGCCGGCGGCGCGGCACGCCGCGCACGCTCTCTGCTCGACCGCCGGGACGCTGGGGGCCGCCGCGCTCCTCGACGCCGCCCAGGTGGTCGAGGCGGCGGGGGACCTCCCCGCCACCCGTGCCGCCGCCGGCGCTCTCGAGGTTGAATGGAGCCGGCTGCGCGAGCCGTTGTCCGCGTGGCTGCTGACGAAGGAAACCAGGGACTGAAAGGGACACCAGGGACCAGGCCCGGCCCCCTGCCGTCCCTGTTTTGTCCCTGGTCCCTGTTGTCCCTGTTGGCCCTTGGCCCCGCCGTCCGGCGGGCGCGCCTACGCCCCGCCCCCCACGCCGGCCGTCGCGGCGGCAATCTCGCGCTCCACCAGCTCGTGGTCGGCGAGCGCTGCCTCGTCGGGGCGCGGCTGCCAGCTCGGCGGCGGCAGCAGGCCGATGTAGGTGGGACGTCCCGCCGTCTCGCCGATCACCTCGAGGCGGCAGGGGAGGGGAGGGGAGGGGAGCGCTGGAACGGGCCGCGTGCCGCGAGGAGCCAGCCGGAGCAGGCGTGCACCAGCTCGGGAAGCTCCGCTGACCTCGCGGGAGCGCCCCGCTGCACCGCCGCCCGCAGGCGCTGGCGCAGCGACTCCTCGGCGCGCACCACCTACCACAGCCGCCAGCTCCCCCAGCCGGTGTCGGTCAGCGCCAGGCAGCGCTGCGGCGACAGCCGGTCGAACCCGCCGGCGTGTTTCCGCGCCCAGAGCAGGAGCTCCTGCTTGGCCTCGTCGAGCTGCGCGAACTCGTGGCCGGCGGCGGAAGCGCAGTCCGTGGGTTGAAGAAAATTGATGGTTAAAGATTGTAAACTTTAAGGACGGATGTCGATCCGGCTGATCGGGATGTGGCTATACTTCCCGCCGTGATTTTGCCGGCCCCACCGCTCGACCGCCGCTGCGTGGAGGTTCACGGCCTCACGGTCCATTCCCTGCGCTCGCCGGAGCCGGGGCCGCCCGGCGCGGCGGGGCGGACTCCGCTGGTGCTGGTGCATGGCCTCGGGGTGTCCTCCCGTTACTTCCTGCGCCTCGCCGGGCTCCTCGCCGCTGACCGCCCCGTCCTCGCGCCGGACCTCCCCGGCTTCGGCCGCAGCGCAACGCCCCGCCGGCCGCTCGACGTCCATGCGCAGGCGGACTTCCTCGCCGCCTGGATGCCGGCGGCCGGGCTCGAGCGGGCGGCCTTCCTCGGCCACTCACTGGGCAGCCAGGTGGTGGCCGACCTCGCCGTGCATCATCCGCATTGGGTGGATCGGCTGGTCCTCGCGGCGCCGACGATCGACGACCGCGGCCGGAGCGTCCCGCGCGAGCTGTTGCGCCTGCTGCGGGACGTGCCGCGGGAGCCGTTCGCGCTGGTCCCGATCGTCACCCGCGACTACCTGCGGGCCGGCCTCGGGCGGGTGCTGCGCACGCTGCGCTACGCCCTCGCCGACCGCCTGGAGGAGAAGCTGCCCGCGCTCGATCTCCCGGTGCTGGTGCTGCGCGGCGCCCGCGATCCGGTGGTCTCCGAGCGCTGGAGCGAGAAGGTCGCGGGGCTCCTCCCCCAGGGGCGACTGGCCGTCGTCCCGGAGGCCGCCCACGCCCTCCAGTTCAGCCACCCGCGCGAGGTCGCGGCCCTGCTCAATGCGTTTCTCGACTAGGCCCCGCCTTCACCCGTGCCCCCCACTCCTTGATGTTGCGCTCGAGCAGGTCGAGCGGCAGCGCGCCGTGGCGCAGCACCTCGTCGTGGAAGGCGCGGAGGTCGAAGGCGGCCCCGAGCTCCTTTTGCGCGGCGGCGCGCAGCTCACGGATCTTCAGCTCGCCGATCTCGAACGCCAGGCCCACGCCGGGGTCGGCGATCGAGCGGTCGACCTCGGCCGCGATCCGGCGCTCGTCCTCGGCGGTGTTGTCGCGGAGGTAGCCGATCGCCTGCTGCCGCGTCCACCCCTCGGCGTGAATCCCGGTGTCGACCACCAGGCGCAGGGCGCGCCAGAGCTCGCCGCTGAGCTGGCCGAACCGGGCGTAGGGGTCGCGGTAGAGGCCGGTCTCCTCCCCCAACGTCTCGGCGTACGAAGCCCAGCCTTCCACGAACGGGGTGTAGTCATGGTAGTTGAGCACCCGCGGCGCTTTGCGCCCTTCCTGCGCCAGCGTCACCTGGATGTGGTGGCCGGGGATGCACTCGTGGAGGGCCAGCGCCTCGAGCTCCCATTTCGCCCGCGCCTTGAGCTCGAAGGTGTTGACGAAGCAGCTGCCGGGGCGCCCCTGGCTCGCCGAGCCGGGCTCGTAGTAGGCGGTCGCCTTGGCGCGGGCGAGACGGTCCGGCACCGGCAGCACCCGGTAGGGGAGATGGGGGAGGGTGGCGAAGAGGGGGGAGAGCCTGCCCTCGATGCGCTGCACGATCGCGCCGTACCCCGCCACCAGGTCGTCCGCGCTGGTGTAGAAGAAGCGGGGGTCGGTGTGGAGGAAGCGCACGAAGTCGGCGAAGCTTCCCTGGAACCCGCTGCTGGAGGTCACCCGGTCGATCTCGCCGCGCAGGCGCTTCACCTCGGCGAGGCCGATCGCGTGGACCTCGGCCGGGGTCAGCGCCGTGGTGGTCACCTGCCGCACGGTGAAGGCGTACCAGGCGGCGCCGTTGGGCAGGTCCGCGGTGGCGATGCTCTCCCGGGTGTGGGAGATGTAGGTGTCGTCGAGATAGCGCAGGAGCTTGCCGAACGCCGGCGCCGCCTGCTTCTGATACGCCTCCAGCGCCGCGGCGCGGAGCCGCGCCCGGTCCTCCTCCGGCACGTCGGGAGAGAACTGCCGGAAGCGCGCCAGTAGCGGGCTCCGCCAGGGATCGTCCGTCAGCAGCGCCTGCACCTGCGCGGGCGCGCCGGCCATCGTGCTCCGCGGCGGCGTGACGCCGGCCGCGAGCCCCCGGGCCATCAGCGCCAGGGTCTGCTCTACCAGGGCCGGCACGGCGCGCAGGCGGGCGAGGAGATCCTCGTAGTCGCGGGTGGAGCGGGCGGGGGCCATCGCCAGGGCCTGGGGGATCTCCTGCTGCGGGCCGCCGTACTGGCTGATCACCAGCAGGTCGTCCGGGTAGCCGAACCCTTCGATCTGCCCGGCGAGCCGCCGCCGGTAGAGCTCGAAGTCGACCTGCTCGTCCGCCGGCAGGCGGCCGGGGTCGATCGCCAGCAATTCCTCGAGCTGCGCGCGGGTCCGGGCCCGCTTCGCCTCGAGCCCCGCCGCCGAGTTGTCGGACCACCGGTCGTTCTCGCCGGGAAAACCGATGTAGGTGGCGAACTCAGGGTTCTGGCGCAGTTTCTCCTCCCAGGCGAGGTCGAGGAGGCGGTGCAGCCGGTCGCTCTCGGGGGATGCCGCGGCCGGCGGCTTGGCGGCGCGGGCCGCTGGGAGCAGGAGGAGCGCCCAGCAAGAGGCCAGCAGGACGATAGAAAGCGGCGGTCTTTTCATGAGGCCTCAGGCATCCTTTCCGCGGGCCGCGTTCACCCTTTTCCGAGCTTTGGCCGGCGCTCGGCCTTCAGGAGGCCGCTCGCCAGGAGAAGCTCCATGTCACGGTGGCGGGCCAGCAGGTAGCAGCCGTTGTCGTTGGCGAGAACTGCGATCAGACCATCGATCGTCGAGCGAATCGTCTTTCCGGGTTGACGTAGAGCACGGTAAAGGTCGGCGGCCCGCAGATAGGAGTCGAAGCCTGAAGGCTCCAGATAGGTGAGCTCGCGAAAGAGATTCGTCAGGCGCGCAAGCCCTTCGCCTCGGTGCAGCCCTTGGAAGACCTCCGCGACGACGACGCCACAGGTGCAGATCTCGTGATCGCTGGCGAAGAGGGCGGCCAGCTCCCGCCCCTCGGCCGACGGAAACCCATTCAAGAAATCGACCCAGACCGAGGTGTCGACCAACACCCTCAACGCTCGGGGCTCCGGCCTCGCAGCTGATCCAAGTCTCCTTCCCAGTGCATCTTTCCTTCGAATTCCAGAAATTCTTGAAGACGACGGCGCCGGGCAAATTCGCGGAGCGCTTCGTTGATCACATCGGTCTTCGTCTTTCCGGGAGATGTCTTCAAGGCACTTGCCAGCGCCTCGTCGTCGAGATCGAGAGTCGTCCTGATCGTTGATACCTCCATGCAGATGATATGAGGCGATCGTCTGCATCGCAACTCTTCGCGCCGCCCGGGCGCCGGGGAGCACTGGCGATGGAGGGCGTCGCTGATCACGACTCCCACGCGGCTCGTGCCGCACCAGGGAACCTCCTTCGGGACCGGAGCGGCGCTCGCCGCATGCCCCCAGGCGGCTCCCAGGAGGAGGGGAAGGAGCCGCCGGCCGCCGCGGCCGAGACTGCCTCCCAGGGTCCTCTGCAGGACGTGCGCGAAACGGCCCGCGCGAGACTCCGTCCCCTCCGGCTCCACGAGATCCAGACTCCTCGTACGCTTCAAAAAATCTCCTTTTGAAAAGCGATCTTTCGTTTCGTTCAGCACGCTTTGTGCCAGGCCTTTTCACCCTTGCGGCCCAGGTGTGGCAGCCGTTTGGCGCTGCCTGGAGAGGACGCCCTGCCCCGCGCGCGCCGTCAGCGTGTACGATCTCCCCCATGAACGACTCGCGTTGCCGGGACCGCCTCGTGCCACGAAAGACTCTCTGGTCCGCGCTCCTCCTGCTCCTCCTGGCCCTTTCGGCTCGAGCCGCCGAGAAGGCCCCGCCACCCTCGCCCTCCCTGTCCTGCCCTGACATCGCCGGGCTCGACCCCCTGCTGCGGAAGGGGCGGATCCTTCTCCTGGGCGAGATGCACGGCTCGCGGGAGAGTCCCGCCTTCGTGGCCGGTGCGGTGTGCCGGGGGTTGCGGGCGGGTTTCCCGGTGACCGTGGAGCTCGAGATCCCCACCGAGGAGGAGCCCCGTGTCGCGGCCTACCTGGCCTCCGGCGGCAACATCGAGGATCGGGACTCCCTGCTGGCGGGCGCTTTCTGGCAGGACCCCTTCCAGGACGGGCGGCGGAGCCAGGCGATGGTCGCCCTGCTCGACGACCTCCGCCGGTGGGGGAAGGAGGGACGCAAGGTGCGCGTGCGCCTCCTCGACCGCCTCCCCAAGGCCGCGGCGCCCGAGCGCGACCGCGCCATGGCCGCGGAGCTCGAAGCCGCCGTCAAGGCGGCCCCGGGCGATCTGTTCCTGGTGCTGACCGGCAACCTGCACACGCGGACGGCACGCGGCACCCCCTGGGACCCGAAGCAGGAGAACCTGGGCTATCTGGTGGCGCCGTCCCATCCCGGGCTGCTGGCGCTCGACGTCGCCTACTCCGGCGGCACGATCTGGATGTGCCCCGACGCCGACGCCGCGCACTGCGGTGTCCAGACGCTTCACGCTAAAGGCGGCGAGCGCGCCCCGGGGGTCAAGCTGTACGAAAAACCGAGCCCGGAGGGATATCACGGCGAGTACTTCGTCGGCCCCCTCACCGCCTCGCCCCCCGCGGTCCCCCCGCCGACCGTCCCCGCGGCGTCCCTCTCCTCGTTCACCCTCGACTCGAAGATCCTCGGCGAGACCCGGCGGATCAACGTCTACACCCCTCCCGGCTACGCGGCGCACGCCGGCGCGCACTTTCCCGTCCTCTACATGCCGGACGGCGGGATGGCGGAGGACTTTCCGCACGTCACCGCCACGGTGCAGTCGCTCGCGACCGAGGGGGCCATCCGGCCGTTCCTGGTGGTGGGGATCGAGAACACCGAGCGCCGCCGCGACCTCACCGGCCCGACCGAGGTGGAGTCCGACCGCAAGATTGCGCCGCGCGTCGGCGGCTCGGCGGCGTTCCGCAGGTTCCTCCGCGAGGAGCTGATGCCGCAGGTCCGCGCGCGCTACCGCACGGCGGACGAGACGGCGATCGTCGGCGAATCGCTGGCCGGCCTGTTCATCGTCGAGACCTTCCTCCTCGAGCCGGACCTCTTCGACACCTACATCGCCATCAGCCCCAGCCTGCAATGGAACCACGGCGCCCTGGCCCAGGGCGCCGGCGAGCGCCTGAAGGCTCTGCGGGGGATGAAGAAGACCCTCTACCTCACCTCCGCCGACGAGGAGGACATCGTGCGCAACACCGGGCTCCTGGCGCAGGCCCTGCGCGCCGCGGCCCTCCCCGGGCTCGTCTGGTTCTACGAGCCGCGGCCGGACCAGCACCACGACACGATCTATCTCGCCGCGGCACCGCAGGCATTCCGCAAGATGCTCGCCCTCAGCCCGCCTCGCGCACCAGCCGGAAACCCAGGCTGAACCCCCAGGCTCGCTCCCCATCACGAAATGCCCCGGCGGGATGTAGACGAAGGCCATCCCCGTGGCCGGCCGCCAGCTTGCGGGGACCGCCCGCTGGCAACCGGAGAGCGCCAGCAGCCAGAGGAAGAGAAATCCGAGCGTCAGGGCTCCGGTTCGAGGAGAGCCAGGGATGACCATATTGCGATGGACTCCTAACGTTGACATGGCGGGGAGAAAGCCGATACTGAGTCGAGCAGCCTTTCGCTTCAGATTTGCATTCCGAGGAGCATGCATCATGCGTTCGATTCTTGGGGGTTGCCGCAGGACGTCTCTCCTGTTGCTCTTGGGGTCGGCGCTGAGCCTGATGGCTCTGCCCTGCCTGGCTCAGCTGGAGATTCCGATCACCGTCGAAGGACAGGTTACGGATTCCGCGGGTCGTCCGCTCCCGGGAGTCACAATAGCCGCGGGCCAGCACGAAGCGACGACGGATGGCCAGGGACGGTTTCGGATCGACCTGTCGGTCGTGCCCGGCGTCCTCGAGGTTCGCGCCTACCTCAAGGACAACCCCGAGGTCCAGCAGATTCGACGGATCGAGGTCTCCACGGCGGATGACCCTGGGCCGCGGAAAATCGATCTGATCCTGTCCGCCGGCTCCGGAAGGGAGAGGGAGAAGTTGGAACAGGAACAGGCTCGCCCAGGTAGCGAGAGGAGGCCCTACGAGGCGCGACCCGAGCCGCGAGCCACGCGGCCGGAGGAATACGAAGTCTTGGCGCCCCCCCCCCCACCACCACCGCCGCCGCCTGCTCCTGAACCGCCGCCACCCGTACCGGATGTCGCCCCGGCCCCGCCTCTGCCTGCGCTCACCGCTGCGGATCGAGCCATCGTCAGGGTCCTCTATGCCACGGATCGCAAGCCGAGCGGCGAGGCCGCAGCCTACAATTTCTATACCGGCGCCCGTCTGCCGAGCGAGAACCTGCAGTTCGGCACCTGCGACGTGAGCATCCCCATTCTCCATGAGCGAGGGCAATTCGAGAGCCCGTCCGTCTGGCGTTTCGAGCGAAGGGAGAAGCGTGGCAAGCACATCGTCGTGCTGAGCATCGTACCCACGGACCGGAGCTCCTTTCTGAACGACCTCCGGCAGGAGCTCAACGCCGATCCCGAGGGAGAGCTCCTGGTCTTCGTGCACGGCTTCAATGTCTCCTTCAACGAGGCGGCCCGGCGGACGGCCCAGGTGTCCTACGATCTGGAGTTCAAGGGAGCTCCGGTCCTCTACAGCTGGCCTTCGCGGGGAGAGGTCGGCGCCTACACGGTCGACGAGGCTACCGTCGACGGCACCTGGCGGCATTTTCAGGGCTTTCTCACCGATCTCGCGCTGCACACCGGCGCCAAGCGGATCTTCGTGCTGGCCCACAGCATGGGGAGCCGCGTGGTGGCCCGCGCGATCAATGGGATGGTCGAGAGCCGTGATCTCTCCAAGCTGCCGGTGTTCACCCAGGTCGTGCTGGCGGCGCCGGACATCGATACCGGAGAGCTGAACCAGTTGGCGGCGACCCTCAAGTCCGCGGCCGGCAGGGTCACGGTTTACGCCAACTCCCACGACGAGGCCATCAAGGCATCGAGCAAAGTTCATGGCGCTCCCCGCGCCGGCAGCTCCGGACACGATATGTTCCTGGCGGACGGCATCGACTCCGTCGACGCCACCGATACCGACACAGGCTTTCTGCAGCACTCGTACTACGCGAATCTCACCCTGCTCAGGGATCTCTTCTCCCTGTTCCATGAAAACGCGCCGCCGCCACGAGCGGGGATGAAAAAGCAACTCCATGGAGACCGGGTCTTCTGGCTCCTGGACCCCCATTGACCGTTCTAGAGGCCGGAACCCTCACCGCCGCCCGCCCGCCATCCGCGCCGCCTCGGGGAGCTTGCGCAGCCGCAGCATGCTCCAGATCCCGAAGGCCGGGCCAAGGGCGAGGAGGAGGAAGGCCCTCTCCCAGCCGAGCAGGTCGCGGAGCGGCGGGATGATGCGCAGGGTGACCGTGGTGAGCAGGAAGCCGAGGCTGGTCTGCACGGTGAGGGCGGTGCCGATGTAGCGCGGATCGGCGAGCTCGGAGACGGCAGCGCTGAACTGCGCGCTGTCCGCCACCACGGCGAACCCCCAGACGGCGCAGAGGGCGGTGAGCAGCGCCGGCTGGTGGAAGACGAAGCCGGCGGCGAGGGCGCAGGCGCCCGAGACGGCGAGGCTCGCGACGGTGATCGCGGTGCGCCCCAGCCGGTCGGCGAGCTTGCCGGCGAGCAGGCTGCCGAGCCCGCCCGCGGCGATCGCGGCGGCCCCCGCCAGGCGGGCGGCGCGCGGGCTCCAGCCCGCCTCCTGGTAGCTGGCCAGGAGGCAGAGCGGCACCCAGGCCCACATCGCGTAGAGCTCCCACATGTGGCCGAGATAGCCGAAATTGGCGAGGCGGGCCGGCCGGTCCGCCAGCACCCGCACGGCGGCGCGGAGGTCGAACGGCGGCGACTTGCCGAGGTACGGGCCGGGCTTCACCAGCAGGCCGCCGATCAGTGCCGCCGTCACCGCCTGCGCCGAGGTGAGCAGCAGCACCGTCCGCCAGGCCGGCATGCCGCCGGGCGCCGCGTTGAGCAGGTGCGGCACCGCCGTCCCCAGGGTGATCGCCCCCACCAGCAGGCCGATGCCGAGGCCGCGGTCCTCGCGGCACCAGGAGGCGACCAGCTTCATGCCGGGCGGGTAGACGCCGGCGAGCGCGAAGCCGGTGAGGAAGCGGAGGACGAGCGCCGGGCCGGGGCCGACGTCGAGGAGCGGAATCGCCGCGTTGAACGCCGCGGCGGCGAGCGCGCTCACCGCGAAGAGGCGCGGCACCGGCAGGCGGTCCGAGAGGGTGAGGAGCGAGCTGATCAGGGCGCCGGCCACGAAGCCGAGCTGCACGCTGGTCGTCAGCCACGACTGCAGGGCGCCCGAGAGCTTCCATTCCGCCGTGAGCTGCGGCACCACCGCCGACGCCGAGAACCAGACCGACATGGCGAGCAGCGTCGCCAGGGCGAGCCGCGAGATGTTCCCCCACTTGCCGCGCTCCTCGGGAGGACGAGGACGGCGCTTTTCTGGAGGTCCCGCCATAGGCGGGAGATCCTACCCCGGATCGCCTGGCTTACCCTCTGCCTCCTACCGGCCGCCCAGGAAGCCGCCGGCCATGCCGGCGATATCCCCCAGGATGCCGCCGCTGCCCTGGGCGCTGTTGAGGATCTGGGAGAGGATCCCCGCGTGCTCGGGATGGTTCTGCTCGATGTGCGCCGTCTCGCCGCGCAGGATGTCGGTGATGCCGCCGAGGATGCCGCCAGTGCCCGCCGACGGGTCCACCTGGCCCGCCGGGTCTGCCGGGGCCTGCTGCTGCCGCGCGCGGTTGAGGTAGCTGAGCACGAACGGCGCGAGGAGCATCAGGAGGCGGGCGGCCTGCCCCGCGTCGAGCCCGGTCCGCTGGCCGACCTGCGAGGCGACCGCCGGCTGGTGATTGCCGAAGATGTGGCCGAGGATGCCGCCGCCATCCGCCCCTGCGCCCCCGCCGAGGAGGCTGCCGAGCCCGCCGAGGCTGTCGAGCAGGCCGCCGTCGTGGTTGGCGAGCGCGGCGTCGAGCTGCGCGGCGCCGCCGGGCTGCTGGACGTTCTGGTGCAGGCCGCCGAGGATGGCGGTGATCGCGGCGGGGACCGCCTGCCGCGTCGTCTGCGGATCGGCGCCGATCTGCTGGCTGAGCTGCGCGAGGGTGTTTTCGTCGAGGTGCTGTTGGATCAGGTCGATCAGGGCCATGGGTTCGCCTCCTGTCGGGATGGAGGCGCCAGGCGATGGCTCCTCGCGGGGATTCTATGCTCTCGGCGGATAAGCCGCCATCGCCGGCGCAACGCCGGCCGGCGTCCGCTCACCTTCGCCTTCAACGGCGGCCCGGGCTCGTCGTCGGTCTGGCTGCAGATGGGAGCGCTCAGGCCGCGCCGTATCCTCACCGCCGACGCCGCCACGAGCCCGCCGCCGTACTCCGTGGTCGACAACGCCTACAGCGTCATGGACCGGACGGACCTGGTGATGATCGACCCGGTGGGCACCGGGCTCAGCCACGCGGTGGGGGAGGGGAAAGACAAGGATTTCTGGGGGGTCGATCCGGAGGCGCACGTGCAGATGAAGTACTTCGAGGCAGGGCACATGATGTACCTCCACGAGCCCTCATTGCGGCAGCTCAAGGACGCGCTGGTCGCGTTCTACGACGCGACCAGCGGCTCCGCGACGGCTAGGGATTCTGATCGAGAGGAAAAGCGCACGGCGCCGTCGCGCCGATCGCCACGCAGTTCGTGAAGCCGGAGCACTGCGCGAAGCAACTGTTGGTGAAGCAGTAGTGGTACAGCTGGGTGCCACAGACGACCCGCGAGCCGCCGGTGTGGCTGCAGGTGTAGTTTTCCTGCGGCGTGCACTCGCGGTACGCCGCCGCGGGTTTCGTCACCCCCAGCGCCGCGATCACGAGCAGGGCAGTGACCGCCAGCTTCAGAATCCACGGACCTCTCTTCGTCGTCGTCATCGCAAGCTCCTTCCAAAGTCTTGGCACGAGTTGATGTCGGAGCCTCGGATGGTGGCACAGAGAAGGAGTTGCTGCAACAGGCTCGCAACCGATGGAGAGAGCCGGACGGCCGTCGGGGCCGGCTTCAAAAAGAGGTGCGGGACGGCCCCGAGGGCCGTCCCGAACCGGAGCTCTTTTCTGCCAAGTGCAGGGAGCCCTAGCAGCTCGGCGAACAGGGATGTTGGCAGGGCGCCGAATCCGGATGCGCGTCGCAGACCGAGCAGCAGATCATGGCGTGCGCCTCCTTGGCGGTGAAGGAGCTCAGGGTGCCGACGCACGCGGTCAGCAGGGCGAGCAGCAGGAACAGCTTGCGGCGGGGGTTGAGGACGGGCTTGCGCATGACGTTTTCTCCGTTTTTTGAGATGGTTTTGGGGTTCGCGATCACTCCTGAAGGAACGTGGCGAACCCCAAAATCCCCTCACGGATCCTTTACTGGGGCGACCTCACTTTCAGAGTCAGCGGTGGCCGCCGTCGTCGCCGTCGTCCCCCGCGCCGACCACGAAGAGGTGGCCGTTGTTCTGGGTCAGGATCCTGCCGTCGGGAGCGAGCGACAGCGGCGTGTAGGCGGCGCCGAGCGCGCTGTCGAGGAAGAGGTTGTCGCGCAGCGTGCCGTCCGGACGGATGGCGTAGAGGTTGCCGTCCTCGCTGTTGACGAAGACGTTCCCCTTGCGGTCGACGGCCGGGGCGTTGACGCACCACTCGAAGCCGGTCGGGTGATCGGAGACGCAGCTCAACCTGCCGTTGGCGTCGCGGGCGCAGCTCTGGGTGTTGGTGCTCTGGAAGTGCCACTCGGGCTCGAGGTTGCTGTTCAGCCGGGTGATGAAGAACCCTTCCGGAGAGGCCGGATTGTTGGCGGTGCGGTCCTGCGGGCAGAACGGCGAGGGGCCGTTGCAGTAGGCGCCGCCGGGGTAGTGGTTGTCCTTGGTGAGGATCGAGTAGGTGCCGTCGTGCGGGTAGACCGCCGGCGTGTCGTCCCAGCCGAAGGGGTAGGCGGCGAGGAACTGCCCGCCGGCGCTGAACTTCATCAGATGCCCCTGCAGGTAGGGCCAGATGGAGTAGGCGCCGTAGAGGACGCTGCCGTCCGGCAGCACCACCGGCACGGAGGTCGAGTCGTCGACCACGAAGCCGCTCCCCTTGCGGTTCTGCCACGGATCGATGCCGGTCGGGGTGCCGGCGCGGCAGCCGCCGGCCGTGCCGTTCGGCGGCAGGGTGACGTTGCAGCCGTCGGCGAACCGGTCGGCGAGCGAGGCGTTCCACTTCGGCGTCAGGTCGGGGTTCGCGGCGACCAGATACCCCTCGAAGAACCAGAGGTGCGCCGTGGTCACGAGGTAGATCGTGCCGTCCGGCGCGACGGCCGGAGCGGAGTTCACCGGCACCCGCTGGACGCCGCAGACCCGCGGGGTCGGCACGGCCGCCGGGCTCGGCGGCCACGGCAGGTCGGCGAAGCGGAAGATGCCGCGGCAGAGGTCGCCGGCTCCCGGCGCGCCGACGGTCAGCGAGGTGATGGTGGCCGTCCGGGCCGTGTTGTCGGGGGAGACCTTCACCAGGTACGAGGCCGGCGGGTTCACGTCCCAGGGGTTGTCGTGATCGAGCTCGAGGGCGTTGTAATAGATGTTGCCGGCGGCGTCCGCGGTGAGCGGTCCGGTGACATAGAGGTCCGGGTCGAGCGCCGCTCCCGAGGGGCCGAAGGGGTTGATGCGCGCCACCCGCCGGCCGTCGGACTTGGCGACCTTGAGGAGCGAGCCGCCGAAGCCGGGGACGTAGACGTAATCGCCGGCCAACACCCCGTGGAAGACGGGCTCCACGAACGGGCCGTTGAAGGTCACTTGGCTGAACGATGGGACCGGCTTCCAGTCGCTCTCGAAGCTCCACACCTCCGCCAGGTGGCCGTGCGACCGGCGCAGCTTCTTCTCGTTCCAGGTCTGGCTGTTGAAGTTGAGGGCGCTGGTGTACGCCCCGGTCTTGAACTCCATGTAGACGTCGTCGCCGTCGGTCAACGGAACCTGGTAGTGGACGTGGAGGTCGCCCTCCCCGAGCGTCGGATCGGCCTTCTCCGCCGCCACGAAGGGGTCGTAGACCACGTCGTCGAGCAATTTCCTGATCCGCTGACCGGACACGTTCACCGTTCCCGTGTGCTGCGGGTTCTGCCCCCATTGGGACCAATTCCTGGACGGTTGATGGTCCTCGGACCAGCCGGGAACGCCGGCCAGCAGGAGACCTGCGAGCGCCACCAGTGCGTTCCTCCCCAGGGGGAGGCGGAATGCGTTCTTCATGACGAAATCCTTTCTGATCGATTCGTTCTTAGTTGGTTGCTGCGAGGAGCAGGAACGCCGGCGGGGCGGATTTCCCCTCATTGTCGTGTTTTGCGCTCGAAATCCGATTCTTGAAATTGGGGAGGTGTCTTTGGGCGCCAAAGATGATCTTTCGAGACCGAGTTTCCTGGTCTGATTCCGGAACGCTTTGCGAAGGGCTGAAAGCCTGCTAGAGTCTTCGCTTCTTTCCTGGGAGATCGCCATGCCTCGGACCCTTCGCCGGTTCTGCCCCTTCCTTCTCGCCTTGGTCCCTGCCGTGGCGGGTGCCCAGACCTTCCCCGCGCTCGCTCCGCTCCCCGGCACGGGGGCGCTCGCCGCGCCCGCCGATCCGACCCGCTTCTCGTTCGTGGTGGCGGGGGACAACCGCCCCGCGGAGTCGGGCGATCCGCAGCCGGCGACGCTGACCGCGATCGTGCAGGCGATCCAGGGGAGATCCGCCGGGGGGCCCGCGTTCGCGCTGTGGTCCGGGGACACCATCTCCGGCAAGAAGCCGGGCCACAAGAAGACGATGAAGGGGGAGTACGACCAGTTCCTGGGGATCGTCGCGGGCGCCGGGGTGCCCGTCTTCGCGGCGCCTGGGAACCACGAGCTGAACGGCAAGCCGAAATCGCAGAGCTGCCCGAAGGCGATCGACCAGCCCGACCCGAGCGGCACCCTCCTCCAGTACTGGGAGGCCTCGATGGGTGTCCCCTACGGCGTCTTCCGCTACGGCAACTCGGCCTTCGTCGCCCTCAACACGGACGACACGATCGGCTCCGGCGTCCACATCAAGTCCTGCCAGTACAACGGCTACGTCGGCCCCACCCAGCAGGCCGCGCTCGCCGCCACCCTCGCCGCCCTCGCCGCGGACCCGTCCGTCGCCCACATCTTCCTCTTCATGCACCGCCCGCTCGAAGCGAGCCCCGTCAACCCCGACGGCCAGCTCGCCAAGGCCAGCCGCGACCCGCTGAAGGAGATCCTCGACGACACGTCGAAGTACCCCAATCTCTCCGTCGTCTTCGCCTCCCACCAGCACCTCTTCTACTTCCACGACAAGGCCAACCCCTACCAGACCGGCCCCTTCCAGCGCACCGATCCCGCCGGAGCCAAGCCGCTCTACCTCGTCTCCGGAGGCGCCGGAGCCCCCCTCACCAAGAAGGCGACCCCGGCGACCGGCGGGTACCACAACTACCTGCTGGTGCAGGTGAAGGGGGCAGAGGTCACCGTGACGGTCGAGAAGCTGCCATAAGGGAATGCGAACGCCCGCGCGCTCCGCTCCGGCCGTGGCCGACCTGCGCGAGTCGCTCCGCGGGCCGGAGATGCGTTGAGCAGACGCGTGTTTGTGCGCGTCGCTACAGGGCAGTCTGGAAGCCTCCCCATGGCGCGCCCCGAAGGGGCGAAAATTTGATTAGCCGGGTGCTTTAGCGCCCGGTCCACGGAGGTGGTTTCCCTGACAGAACGTTCGTGCGACAATTTGCGGGAAGACGTTCCGACGCATCGGAAGAACAGGAGGGCGGTCCCAAGCGCATGGATCCGACGCCTACCCCCCCGCCGTGGAGCTCCGCCCAGCGGGTTCTGTTCCGCTTCGCCTTCATCTACCTGGTGCTCTACAACCTGCCGTTCCCTCTCCACAAAATTCCCTGGGCCGGACCGATCATCACCCAGGCGTACAAGGACTTGTGGAATCGGCTCGTGCCTTGGGTCGGCAAGCATCTGCTCGGGATCGACGTCGCGATCCGGGAGAGGGGCGGAGACACCACCTTCAACTACGTGCAGGTGCTCTGCTTCCTGATCCTCGCGGTGGTCATCACGGCGGTGTGGACGCTCCTCGACAGAAAACGGCCCGAGTACACTCGCTTGGACGCAGGGCTGCGGGTCTACCTCCGTTTCGCGCTCGCCGCGGCGATGCTCTTGTACGGCGCATACAAGGTGATCCCGTCCCAGTTCGCCCTGCCCTTCCCCAGCCAGCTCATCGAGCCCATCGGGGAGTCCTCGCCGATGGGTCTCCTGTGGACGTTCATGGGCGCCTCCTCGGCCTACACCATCTTCGCCGGCGCCACCGAGATGCTCGGCGGCCTGCTCCTCGCCTTCCGGCGCACCGCGTTGCTGGGCGCGCTGGTGAGCGCCGGCGTGATGAGCCACGTGGCCGTCCTCAATCTCAGCTATGACGTCCCCGTCAAGCTGTATTCGCTCCACCTGCTGGCGATGGCGATCTTCCTGACGCTTCCCGACCTGCGGCGGTTGCTCGACGTGTTCGTGCTCAACCGGCCGGTAGAGGCCGTTGCGGTCAGTCCACCGCGGGCGCGGTTCCGCCGCACCGCGCTCGTCGCGCAAGCGGTGCTGGTCGCCTCCTATGCCGGGTATCAGCTGGAGCAGTCCTACGAGGCCAGCAAGCGGGAAGGGAACCTCTCCACGCGCCCCCCGTTCTATGGCGTCTGGACCGTCGAAGAATTCGCGGTCGACGGCGTCGCCCGCCCGCCCCTCCTCACCGATGCGACCCGGTGGCACCGGGTCGTCTTCGAGGAACCCGAGTACCTCAGCCTCCAAGGCATGGACGGCTCTCGCAGCAACTACGGCCTCCTGCTGGGGAAACGCCGGCTGACCTTGACGAAGCTCGACGATGCGGCATGGCGGGCCACCTTCGCCTACCAGGAGACGCGGCCGGGGCGCCTCGCGCTCGACGGGACGATGGACGGCCGCCCGACGCGGCTCACCCTCCGCCGGGAGGACGAGAGCACCTACCCGCTGGTCAGCCGCGGCTTCCACTGGATCAACGAGCGCCCGTTCAACCGCTGACACGCTCCGGGGAAAGCCGCGGCTGGGTCCGGGTCCGGTCAGGGCTTGGGCGTCTGGGCCTGGCGCGCGAGGAGCGCTTCGAGCTTCTCGAGGCGCGCTCCCTGCTCGGCGAGGAGCTGCTTCTGCTCGTCGAGCTCGGCGCGCTGCCGGTCCGCCAGGGCGCGGAGCGTGCCGACCGCGGCGGTCTGGCTCGTCAGCTCGGCCTGCTGCCGCTGCACCTCGTTGAGGAGCATCATGTTGACGTAGTGGTAGCGCACGGTCTGGGCCTGCCCCTTGGCGTCGAACTGCACGAGCTCCGGATCGACCTTGGCGACCTCCTCGGCGATCAGGCCGTACTGCAGGCGGTGCGAGCCGTCGTCATAGGGGGCCTTGTAGCGGAAGGTGACGGGGCGCAGTTGCATCAGCGGGCGGCTGGCGTCGGCCATGTCCGCGACGTCCTCCTTGTAGCGCGCCGAGGAGGTCAGGGTGCCGAGCTGCCCGTTTGCATCGATGTAGACCTGGACGCCGCTCGACACCGTGACGCCGCTCACCCCGGCGAGGAAGGCCGCAGTCTGGGTGTTGCCGATCCGGATGGTGTCCGACTCGTTGCCGGGCGCCGAGTTGCCGATGTCGATGTTGTTGCTCCCCGAGGAGATGTTCGAGCCGGCGAAATAGCCGAGGGCGATGTTCCCCGTCCCGGTGGAATTCGTCGCCAGGGCGTTCGAGCCCACCCCTGTGTTGCTGCCGCCGGTGGTGAAGAACAGGGCGTTCAGACCCACCGCCACGTTGTCCCCCGAGGTCGTGTTGCGGCTCATGGCGCTGTTGCCGACGGCGACGTTGCCGGCGCCGGTGGTGTTGGCGGAGAGCGAGCCCGACCCGACGGACGTGTTGACGGAGCCGGTCGTCGTGGCGTTCTGGGAGAACGTGCCGATCGCGGTGTTCGAGCCGCCGCTGGTGCAGACGAGCAGGCTGTTGTAGCCCAGGCCCGTGTTGCTGTTCCCCGAGGTCAGGGCCGCCAGGCTGTTGACCCCGACCGCGGTATCCCGGGCGCCGGTCGAGACCCCGGGGTTGCCGGCGTTGGTGCCGAGGAAAAGGTCGGTCGGCCCCTGGGCGCGGGCGGTGGCGGCGAGGGCCAGCAGGGACAAGCCGGCGACGACGAGGGAGCTGCGGGACGGGTTGCGCATGAGCGGGTCTCCTTCTCGAGGCCACTCGCCCGGAGACCGGAACGGTCCCGGGCGGGAAGCGGGTCTAGACTCCAAGGTGCTTCAAAGCTCTGGCGACGAGCTGTCGAGCGCGTGGCGGGGAAGTGGCAGCCGTTTCGCCGGGTCCCCGGCAGGCTCTATGATGGCCGGCGTTCGTGCTGCCGAGCCGCTCGGAGGAGGGGAGCCATGCGGGACGCGAGGCGTGGCACCGAGCGCCCAGGAGCGATCGTTTGAAGCTCCTCCGGATCTTCCTCCGCAATCTGTTGTTCCTGAAGCCCAAAGGACGGTGGCTCCCCGAGTCGCCGGCCGCGATCGGGACGAAATCTTGCAGAAGAGTCACTCGCCGGGAAAGGGAACCAAGATGCAAAAAAGGAAACTGGGCAACAGCGGCCTCGAAGTCTCAGCCCTCGGGCTCGGCTGCATGGGGCTGAATTTCAGCTACGGTCCGGCCACGGACCGGACGGAGGCGATCGCGCTGATCCGCGCGGCGGTCGAGCTCGGCGTCACCTTCTTCGACACCGCCGAGGCGTACGGCCCGTTCACCAACGAGGAAGTGGTGGGGGAGGCGCTGGCCCCCGTCCGGGACCGGGTGGTGATCGCCACCAAGTTCGGCTTCGCCTTCGGCGCCGACGGCAAGCAGGCCGGCCTCGACAGCCGCCCCGAGCACATCCGGGAGGTCGCGGAGGCGGCGCTGCGGCGGCTGAAGACCGAGCGCATCGACCTCTTCTACCAGCACCGCGTCGATCCGAACGTGCCGATCGAGGAGGTGGCGGGAGCGGTGAAGGAGCTGATCCAGGCCGGCAAGGTCGGGCACTTCGGCCTTTCGGAGGCCGGCGTCAAGACGATCCGCCGCGCCCACGCCGTGCAGCCGGTCGCCGCCCTCCAGAGCGAGTACTCCCTCTGGTGGCGGGAGCCCGAGGAGGAGATCCTGCCGGCGCTCGAGGAGCTGGGGATCGGCTTCGTCCCCTTCAGCCCGCTGGGCCGGGGGTTCCTCACTGGCAAGATCGACGAGAGCACCACGTTCGCCAGCAACGACTTCCGCAGCACCGTCCCCCGCTTCACCCCGGAGGCGCGGAAGGCGAATCAGGCGCTGGTCGATCTGCTGGGCACCGTCGCAGAGCGCAAAGGCGCCACGCCGGCCCAGATCGCGCTCGCCTGGCTGCTCGCCCGGAAGCCGTGGATCGTGCCGATCCCGGGGACCACCAAGCTGCATCGCCTGCAGGAGAACGTCGCGGCGGCCGACGTCGGGCTCACCCCGGGCGATCTCCGCGAGATCGAGAGCGCCGCGTCCCGGATCACCGTCGAAGGAGCCCGGTACTCCGAGGTCTCGCAGCGTATGATCGACCGCTGAGCGGTCTCGATCGATCGGAACGAGAGAAGGGGCCAAGAGATGAAAATCGGCATTCTGGGTTCAGGCTTGATGGGCAGCAAGCTCGGCACGATCTTCGCGCGGGCGGGGCACGAGGTGGTGTTCAGCTACGCGCGGCATCCGGAGAAGCTGGAGCGGCTGGCGCGCGCCGCCGCGGACGCCGGGGGAACCGCGCGGGCGGGCACGCCGAAGGAGGCCGCGGAGAACGCGGACGCTCTCCTGCTGGCGGTGCACTGGTCGCGGTTCGACGACGTCCTGGCGCAGGCGGGCGATCTGTCGGGCAAGGTGATCGTGACCTGCTCGCTGCCGATGAACGCGGACGACAGCGGGCTCGTCATCGGCCACACGACCTCGGGCGCGGAGGAGCTCGCGATGAAGCTTCCGGAAGCACGGGTCGTCTCCGCCTTCAACACCGTGCCGAGCGAGGTGCTCCACGGCGTCTACGAGGGGAAGCTCGAGGGGCGGCCGAGCCTCGTCTACTGCGGCGACGACGCGGGGAGCAAGGAGATCGCCGCCGGGCTGATCCGCGACGCGGGGTTCGAGCCCGTCGACGCGGGCCCGTTGCGCATCGCCCGCTACACCGAGCCGTTCGCCCTGCTCGTCGCCCAGCTGGCGTACGAGGGAGACGCGGGCCCCGAGCTGGCCTATAAATTCGAGCGGTTGGACGAGGATTAATCCAGGGTCAAAGGAGATTCACGATGGAGATCAAGCGCAGCGGCTCGCGGCCGTCCACGAAAGGCCCCGCCGACTGGTTCACCGGCACCGTCCGCATCGACCCTCTCTTCGCCTCCAACGCTCCGGCGCGGGCGGCCGGCAACGCCGTCACCTTCGAGCCCGGCGCGCGCACCGCCTGGCACACGCATCCGCTCGGGCAGACGCTGATCGTCACCTTCGGCCGCGGCCTCGCGCAGCGTGAGGGGGGACCGGTCGAGGAGATCCGCCCCGGCGACGTCGTCTGGTTCGAGCCGGGGGAGAAGCACTGGCACGGCGCCTCGGCGGACACCGCCATGCAGCACATCGCCATCAACGAAGCGCTGGACGGCAAGGCGGTCGACTGGCTGGAGAAGGTCAGCGACGAACAGTACGATCGACAGCCGAAATGACCCTGCCGATCCTCGCCATCCGCCCCGCGGCGCTCGCCGACGCCCCGGCCATCGGCCGCCTCGGCGCGCTCCTCGTCCGCATGCACCACGACCTCGACCCGCAGCGCTTCCTCGCCGCGTCGCCGGAGACCGCGGAACGCTACGGCTCGTATCTCGGCACGCAGCTCGCGAAGCCGGACATCGTCATTCTCGTCGCCGAGCGGGTCGCCGGGCCGCCCGCTGAACGGGGCGAGGTGGTGGGGTACACCTACGCGGGGCTCGAGGGGACCGACTACATGGCGCTGCGCGGGCCGGCGGGGGCGATCTACGACCTGGTGGTCGATCCCGGCCACCGCCGGCAGGGGATCGGCGGTGCGCTGCTCGAGGCGACGATCTCGGTCCTCGAGGCGAAGGGCGCGCCGCGGGTGGTGCTGTCGACGGCGGAAAAGAATGAAACCGCGCAGCGCCTCTTCGCCCGCGCGGGATTCCGCCGCACGATGATCGAGATGACCCGCGAGACCGGCGCGCGCCCGGCCGGGGGAGCGGACTGAGCCCCTGTCCCCCTGCCGGGACCTTGCAGCACTCAAGAGAGGTACGGGTACGGCCGCCGGAGAGATCCGGGCCGGCCGGACGGATCTACCGTCTCAAGCCCTCGTCCTCAAGAAGGAGACACCATGAAGAAGACCGACACGAGAAAGCTGACGCTCGCCAAAGAGACCCTCCGGGCCCTCGACGGCGACCTGAAGGACGTGATGGGCGGCATCATCTCGAGCGACAACAAGTTCTGCACCTTCTCGCTGAAGTGCCCCCCTCCGACCACCAAGTAACGGTCTCTCGCCGCCCTGGAGACTTCGAGCCGCCGGGGCGGCCTTCCGCCGCCTTCTTCCTGCCCGTTTCCCGAATCCTGGAAGATTTCGCGCTTTCCTGGCGATCCACCGCCTGGATCGAGCGGAAAGCCGGTATCACGGCTTTTTTCCCCGTATCGCGTCCCGCGAGCCCGTATCTTTCCGTCCCATGCCTTGAAACATTGTTTTTTGGGAAAAAACAATGTTTGAGCCGGAAAAACAATGTTTGAAGCGCCCAAACAATGTTTGAGGCGTCCAAATTGTGTTTTTTACAATTAAAACATTGTTTCAGGCCGAAAAACAATGTTTGAAGCCAAAAAACAATGTTATAGGAGTCCGGACGCTTTTTGACGGGAACCGGCGGAGCGGGAGGGCGATCCGGGCCGGCCAGGCCAGCGCGGTTTGGCACCCGCCCGGCACCTTCCTTGGAGAGGGCCGCGCGATTCCGCCGGCCCTTCCAGCCCGTGGAAGGCGAACCGACCATGAAGATCTCTCTCTGTTCGCTCTTCGCTGGAGTCCTGCTCCTGGCCGCCACGACCGCCTTTGCCGCGCCGCCCTCGCAGCCCGTCTTCCTGGCCAGCCTGTCCGCCGGCCCGGCCGCCGCGCCGGCGCCCGCCGTCTCGACGCCGGCCACGTCGGCGCGTGCGGAGGACACCTGCAACCCGCCGATCTACAGCTGCCAGTCCTGCCCCTCTTCGGCCACCCCGGTGAAGCTCTGCTATGAAAAGGTCTGCGGCACCTTCGTGATCGTCCACTGCGATCCGTGCGCTCCGACCTGCATTCTGCCGCCGGCCTGAGGCGGATTTCAGGGAGCGGGAGGGGGATCAGGCCCGCACGATCGCCTGAGTGAGCCCGATCCGCCCCTCCCGCAGGTTGCGGCCGAGGTTGGCCGCCATCCCGGCGAATTCGGGGCCCATGAGGATCTCGAGGCCGGGCGGCGAAGGAGGCCGCTTGCTTGAGGTGTCAGGCACTTCTTGGGCCCGGCACCTCGTCCAGCACCTCGTCCAGGGGCTCCTCTTTTTCAGGGCCTCCTCAAGGCAGAAGAGTGAAGCGTCCCTTCCTGGGCAGGCGATAGACGTTGAAGTCGCGCTGGTCCAGAGTCAACACTTGGCGGAGGCCCTCGCGTTCCGCGACCCGGACGAGCGCTGCGTCGGCGAGGTCCATGGGGAGGTCGCGATACTTCTCCATGAGGTTCTTGATGGGCGCAATGTCTTCCTTCCCCAGGGGAAGGAGCTGCACTGTGCCCGTCTCGAAGATCTCCCAGAGCCCTCTCTGCGCCTGCCAGGAAAACGACAGGAGGTACATCGCTTCCACCAAGACCGGCCAGACGCTTAGAAGGGGATCCTGAATCTTCCGAAGGGCTGCTACGACCTCGCCATGGTGGGCATCGCTCCGGTCCAGCAGAGCGATGAAGGGGCCGGCATCAATCAGGACGGCGCGCACCGGACCGGTCTTTCAAGAGTTCGCTCAGACGCTTCCCCGTATCCGTGGAGAGTTGCTTTCCGCCACTGTCCACGGTCCCGATGAAGGCTTCCAACCGTTGATAGGCCGAGCTGGGCGCTGCCTCCTCGTCCGCAAGGCGGGTGATCGCCTCACGTATGACCTCGGACCGCGTCTGCCCTCGCCTCACCGAGAGCCGCTTCAAGGCTGTTTCTGTCCTGATGTCCAGTCGTACGGTGGCCATTCAGAAGACCTCCTGTGCTACGAAAGTGTAGCACACGAAGGACTGGCCGGACCGTCGCCGCACGCCCTGGGCCAAGGAGGTACCGGTAAGGTAGAACGTGCGGGGATCCCCGGAAAGCATTCTATTTGGGTCGTCCGCCAGCCCAGGCGTTGGGGAATAGCGCTTCGGTGTGCCTTCGCAGTACCTTGCGGTTTCGCATCGGCCTCCCCTCCGCCGGAGACGGACCGCCGTCCCCGTGGCCTCGGAGAAGTTCTCGTTACGACCTGGCCTCCGCCGCAGGGTGATCGTTGACGGTCTCAAGCCACCGGCGGGCGGCGACGTGGAGAGCGTGTTCGGAAGGAGCCAGGCCAGCCAGACGTTTCTATCGCAAAGCACCACGGTGCACCCCAGCCTCTTCGTCGAGCAGCGCCTCCGCCACGCGATCGGGGATCATCTCCTCGCCAGCCTGCGCCTCGTGGGCACACTCGATGAGCGGCAGCTTGATGCGCTTGCGGCCTGTCGCGGAGACTGCACGCTTCTGAGCCAGGCCGCGCCGCAACAGGTCGGTCACCTCATCCTTGAGCTTCTTGTTCTCCTGAATGGCCCGCATCTTCACCGCGCGCACCAGGTCATCGGGCAAATCGAGAGTGGTCTTCATAGAGCCATTATGCCAACAAGCTGGATTCGTGGGTGCTTAGCGCAGACGATCGGAGACGACCCACGTTCGCCGTTCGGGTGGTAGTGCGGCACCTATTCGGAGGGAGACCGGGCCCGCACCTTCGCCTGGGCGAGCTCGATCCGCCCTTCCCGCAGGTTGCGGGCGAGGTTGGCCGCCATCCCGGCGAATTCGGGGCCCATGAGGATCTCGAGGCCGGGCGGGGAAGGAGGCCGCCCTGGGCCGGCCGCCGCCGCCTGCTCCGCGAGCCATGCGAGTCCCGCGGCCGTCTTGTCCTCCCAGGAGATCACGGTGAAGCCGGCCTCCTCGAGAGCCGCGCGCATCGCCGCCGGCGTGAGCAGGAAGCTGATCTCCGGCGTGCGAGCCCAGGGGACGGGGAAGAGCAGGGGAGCGGTCTCGCCGGCCGTCACGTCGTAGATCGCCAGCCGCCCGCCCGGCTCGAGCACCCGGTGGATCTCCGCATACAGCCGCCCGCGGTCCGCGATGTTCATCGCCACGTGCTGCGTCCAGGCGCACGCGAAGCTCGCGTCCGCAAAGGGGAGCGCCAGCGCGTCCCCCTGCTGGAAGGTCACGAGCTCCGACAGCCCCGCCCGCGCCGTCAGCCCCCGGGCCACCTCCACGAACGGCCGGCTGAGGTCGATCCCCACCACCCGGCACCCCCGCGTCGCCACCAGAAACCGCGCGGGCCCCCCCAACCCGCACCCGACGTCGAGCACCGTCTCGCCCGGCCCCACCGCCAGCCCCGCCGCCAACTCCTCCGACGCCGCGAGCCCGCGCACGTGGAACTGGTCCAGCGGCGCGAGAGCCCGCCAGTCAAGGGCGCCCGTGCCGTGCCCGGCCTCCTCGAGGGCCTGATCGACCCGCTGGGCCAGGCTGTCGTCGCCGTAGTGGTCCTGGACCGCCTTGTTCTCCTGCGAGGGGTCGTTCATGGGCTCGGTCTCCTGACGGTTCGGAAGGATCTGCCGGGTGGAGACTACCCCAAGGCGGAAGGCTCGATCCGTCGCAGGCCGGCGATCTCGTCGAAGTCCCGGTCGTAGCTGCAGATCGCCTGAGCCCCATGAATCCGAGCCACCGCGGCATGGAGGGCGTCCCTCGCAATCAGCCCCTCGTGTTCATCCAGGATGTGCCGGGCGAGGTCGACGACCTCGGTGGTAATGGGGATCACGATCAGCACGATCTGCCGCGCGAGATCATAGACGCCGCGCCCTTCCGGCCATCTCCGGATCGCCCGGTATCGGTGGAGGATCTCCTGGAGCACCTCGGCATCCAGGGCCGCGTCCACCTCCCCGCGAGCCACCTGTTCAAGGAATCTCCGGCTCGGTTCCTTATGGGGATGTTCGACGCCGGCCGCATACATGAAGATGTTGGCGTCGATCAGGATCACGGCAGGAGATCCTTCGCCCGGGGGACCGATTCACGCTTTATGGCACCGGGATCTCCCACCGGGAGAGACATCGCCGCCAATTGGCGAACCGCCTCGAGCCGCGTCTCGGCAGACACCAGCCCATACTGAATCTCGCAAGCCTTCCGCACGAGATCCCCCAGGCTCGTCCCCTGCTGCTCCGCCAGACGCGAAAGCCGCTCGTGCAGATCTGGTGGGAACAAGATAGTTGTCTTCTTTGTAAGCTCCATATACGCCTCCATAGGTGGATGGTAGGGGCCACTCTCCGAGTCGTCAAGTCCAGCCGAGTTTCCAAGGCCGGGCAGTCGGCCGACCTTCGAGGCTGGCGACGGCCCGGCTTCTCAACAAGGGTGGCATTTCTTCGGACCACTGCATGCAAGGAATCAGTTCCGCGGTATCTGGACCCACGAGATCTCGAATGTCGCGTTAAGAGAGGGCCAATGCTTCGGTAGCTTGAACTTACCCAGGAGAGACTGCGTGTCTACTGTTCGCCGCCGCAGAATTTTTTTAGGGAGGCGCGAAGTCGGGACTGAATTCACTGGCAAGCCGCACAGCAGGACGGGGAGCATTGCAGTTATTAAGATGCTAAATATTGTCTTGTGGCGACCGTTGTACACGTTGACAAGTCAGCCGTGGTTTTGTATGCTTATAGTATATGGATATGCTTAATCCAAAGCGCTTCGGCCGACTGGCTCGGCTGCCAATAGTTTCGACTCTATTTTCGTCTCTTCTGGGCGTAGGGTTTGATTCGCGACGAGAAAGATCTCTGAACAAAGTTCTGATTGTATCTACAATCTTCTTGCAACTTGGTTCGGGTTACACGACGTGGGCCGGTCTCTGCCAATATGTTCCATGGATTGTCTCATTTTTTGTTACGCTGGCTATTCAAGGTCTTCTATTTGCAAGTAGTTGGAGGCTTGGAGCAGCGTTATTTGGAAGAAACTTTAAAATATCTCTCTTAATTGTATATTTCATTACGATGGGGATCTCTGTCTTTTTCTCATACTCTTCCCTTCTTGATCGTGTCTATCTTCCTGAGCATAGAGATCAGGATCAACTTCAGCGAGCAAAATCATCTATCAATATACTAGCTACAGATTTGAACCAAAATCTTGATAAAAAATTATTCGCTATCTCCTCGAATTGCCAGGAGAGTCTTTCCAGATGGTCAAGATCAGTCAACTCAGTAGCGGCCTCTTTGTTGGCCCCGCAACGAGATTTGCGGGCTAAGTATGAGGCTAAGAGATCCCAGCTCAATGCCTTGTCTCAGAGAGAAAGAGAAACTGGAGGAACGATAGTAACAATCCAAGGTCGGAAATATATCTCCCCCAAGGGTAGGGGGGAGATAGCTCGTGAATACGAGGAGCAGGCAGACGAGTTTTTGTATGGATCGCTGAATCCGTTGCAGGCTGAGCTTAACACTAAGGAAGATAGCTTGGCGGCTTTCAATGCTCTTCTTACAAAGATGACAAGTTCTGCGGATGGTTTGAGCTTGCCAAACGTCTCTGCTCTTAGCGATTCGTGGGAAATCCTTGTCGGCCGATTTCCCGAACCCAGGCAGCGTGCATCCCTCCCTGTAATGCCGCCAAATGTCCGTGTGCAGGTCAGCGAATTCCAAGAGATCTCGTCTGTTCGGCGCTCTGGCGATCTGAGCTCTCTGATCATTGGTGCTCCGACAGTCATCGATCTCAAGAACGCGGTATACTCATATCTAAGCCATTTAACGTTTCTTGATTCGGTTTATAGGCAGAAGCTATTTAAGGCTGTCGATAGAATTGGACGTTACGAGGGGTTAAGGGCTCATCCTTTTGAACTTGCGCTAGGAGAGATCGAAAATTTGAATCCCTTAGCATTTGGGTCTCTCTTGGTGGCGATCTCTATAGATATTCTGGTTTTGTTCTGTGGTCTTCTTGGTGCTCGTCCGGATTCATACTTGGATATTAAGAAACCGGACGACCTTGCTGATATCCAAGAAATTGCTGTTGAGACGGTTCTTTCTTTGGATGTTAATGGCCGTACATTGGATAGTGTGACCGATGTCTTTATAAGGAGAATTGTCGAAATCCTCCGGCGAAGTCGTCCTGATGTCGACTATGCCTACAAAGGGTTTCCTGCAATGTTGACTTCTGATGATGTGTCGGCTCTTGGCATGGGAAAGGAAATTGGCGTACTCTTTGCTTTACAGCTGGCAGAGCAGTTGCCCGATGGGCGTATCGGCCTAAGGACGCGACTCATTTTGTGGCTTGCGGATCAAGTGCTGAGGCATCTCGATGCTGAGAAAGTTACTGGCAACCTAGATAATTCAATAGATGTTTTGGAGGATTTTAGATTATGACCGAGCCACTATCGCCTTGGGATACATTTAAGTCAATCGTAAGCAGCTTGACAGCTGCGGAGGCTATCTGGGTAAGTATTGGAATTATCGGAGTTTTCGTTTTTTACGCACTGGCGCTAGCGAGGAAAAGAAGAGATAGCGGTAGCTGGCAGACTCTTCTATTTTGGCTGATATCGCTCACTGGTTGGGGCTTCATAATGTATATGGTGGCGTGGCGAAAAATCGTTGTGGGCGGATTTGAGGCGATTCTTCTTCTCGGGATAACTTCGGTATCTATTGGGGTAACGGTTGGAGTACTTACCCGGAAGACGCAGCTTTGGGAGAAGATAACTTCTGGTGCCGTTATTGCAGTGATTGGGTTTGGTATTTTGGCTACTTTTGGTAAGGGTAATCAGGCTTGGGGATACGCTATTGTTATGGGCCTAGTGCTGGGCGTAATCTTGGGCATGATCCGATCTTCATGGAGAGTTTTGAGAGCTAATATTCACGAGTCAATTGATGACATCGAAGGTAGATCGCCATCTCAGCGGAAAAAGAAAGTGACTGAACTATGATCAGTCCACGCCCCTTTGATTTCGCTTGCATTAAGCTGCTAGCCTGTCATGTTGACTCAGTCGAAAAAAAGACTAACTGACGATACTTTCGTTATCTTCTATTGCTGCGCTCCTTCGGCTGATGCTTGTTCTTCACCGCTGGAGAGGCTTTTCTTCGCTTCGAGAAGACGCTTTGGGTCTGGGAATCGCCGCTGTTCCTCTGCGGGAGCTGTTAGGGATGGATGGATCTCTATGCCTCGGTCGAAAAAGATTTCCGAGCATTTTAAACGAATTCTGCACCCGTAATTCGAACTCATGATCATTGGATGGAATCGAGCTGGATTCGAGTAAGTCTCGGATGCGTCTCTGTCCGTAAGACTCGACTTCCCGCTTGAAGACTCGACTTCCCGCTTGAGCGCTTGGGCAACAGCCTCGCGAACTTCTGCTGTAACCTCCAGATCTCTTAATGCTAGCTCCCGCGCCGTTTGTTGGGTTTGATGCTGTTTGGCGTCAAAATAGATCGTGACTAGCTGGGCCAGGAACCGAAGTGCAGCTAAAGACGGTAGGGCGTGACGAGTCGGTGATTCGGGAGTACATCAAGAACCAGGAGAAGGAGGACGAGCGGGTGGACCAACTCGGCCTCTGGAAATGAGCCGCCACCTTTAGGTGGCACAAACCCTGAGGGGCCGCGTTAGCGACCCCTCCCTGCCGCTTTGAGCGGCTCACAACCTAAAGCCCCCGGCTCTGCCGGGGGATACTTACTCTCTAGGAGTGGAGTCCATCCCC
>CAVWOZ010000033.1:0-154458 GCA_963756595.1 uncultured Acidobacteriota bacterium | reverse complement strand
AGGGGTGTAGGCTCTAGGGAACGGATCGTGCTTCCACGATCTGGCAGGGAGGCCTCCGCGCTACCGTGCCGGACGGCGGTCCACTTGTAAGACATGTTAATTATGGGAGGCGATCGCGGAAACCGGGAAACCTCGGCCGGGTTCCAGCGTTCTACACGCTCATGGATCCACTCGACAACAACCACAAGCAACGGCGCTGGCTGATCACCGCCATCGTGCTGGTCCTGGCGGTGCTGGTCGGCTTGTTCTTCTTCCGGCGCGGCAAGGGGAGCGACGGCGACCAATACCGCAGCGAGGTGATCGACCGCGGCGACGTCACCTCGACGGTGAGCGCCACCGGCACCGTCTCCGCCGTCATCACCGTCCAGGTCGGCAGCCAGGTCTCGGGGATCATCTCCAAGCTCTATGCCGACTTCAACAGCCAGGTGAAGAAGGGGCAGATCCTGGCCGAGTTGGATCCGACGCCGTTCCAGCAGCAGGTCGAGCAGCAGCAGGCGAACGTCGTCAAGTCGAAGGTCGAGGTGGCGAACACTCTCGTCACCTACAACCGCCAGAAGAAGCTGGCTGACGCCGGCCTGATCGCGCAGTCGGACCTCGACGCGGCAAAGGCGGCCTACGATGGCGCCAGGGCCACTCTCTCGCTCTCCGACGCGTCGCTGAAGCAGGCGCAGACCAACCTCAGCTACACCAAGATCTACTCGCCGATCGAGGGGCAGGTGGTGGCCCGCCAGTACGACCTCGGCCAGACCGTGGCCGCCTCGTTCTCGGCGCCGACCCTGTTCACGATCGCCCAGGACCTCACCAAGATGCAGGTGCAGGCGGACGTCGACCAGTCGGACATCGGCCAGATCAAGGTCGGCGAGCCGGTGCACTTCAACGTCGACGCCTACCCCGACCAGGAGTTCCGCGGCGAGATCTCGCAGGTCCGCCTGAACGCCACGATCACCCAGAACGTGATCACCTACCCGGTGATCGTCGCGGTGCCGAACCCCGACGGCAAGCTGCGGCCGAGCATGACGGCGAACGTCACCATCGACGTCGCGACGGTCAAGGACGTGCTCCGCGTCCCCAACTCCGCCCTGCGCTTCAAGCCGGAAGGGAAGCCGGACGCCAACGCCAAGCCGGCGGGCAAGGGCGGCGACAACGCGGCCCGCGGCGGGGACAACACGGCCCGGGGCGGCGACAACGCGGCGGCCGGAGCGGGCGGCGGCCGGCATCACCGGCGGGACGCGAGCGGAGCGGGCGCGGCTCCGGGGGCTCCGACCGGCGCTGCTACCGGTCAGGTGGCCGGCGGGACCCCGGGTACCCCGGGGAGCGAGGGAGCGGCGGCGGGAGCCTCCGGAGCTCCCGGCGGCGGCCCGGGCGGCTTCGGCGGCAAGGGGAAGGGGGGCGGCCGTCACCAGAGTCAAACCGTCTACGTGCTGGGCGAGAAGAACGCCCTGCGCGCGGTCTCGATCCGTACCGGGATCAGCGACGGCCATTACACCCAGGTGCTGGGCGGCGAGCTGAAGCCGGGGGACAAGGTGGTCACCGGCGTCGCGACCCTCAAGGTCCAGGACAACTCGAACACCAACCCCAACGCGCGCCGTCCTCCCGGCATGGGCCGGTTCTAAGAGGAGCGCCATGAGCGACGCCAAGAGCCAGGCCGTGGACTCGCCGGTCCTCGAGATCAACGGCCTGACCAAGATCTACCACATGGGGGAGGTGGAGGTCGCCGCCCTGAAGGGGGTCGACCTGGTGGTGAGGCGGGGGGAGTTCGTGGCCATCATGGGCCCCTCGGGCTCCGGCAAGTCGACGCTGATGAACATCATCGGCTGCCTCGACCGGCCGACCGCGGGGAGCTACCGGCTGGACGGCATCGACGTCTCGCGCCTCGACCGCGACGCCCGGGCGGAGATCCGCAACGCCAAGATCGGCTTCGTCTTCCAGAGCTTCAACCTGCTCGCGCGCACCCGCTCGACGGAGAACGTCGAGCTGCCGCTGCTCTACAGCGACCTCGGGCTCTCGACCCTCGAGCGCGCCCGCCGCTCGCGGGCGGCGCTCGCCAAGGTGGGCCTGGCCGGCCGCGAGGACCACTACCCCTCGCAGCTCTCCGGCGGCCAGCAGCAGCGGGTGGCGATCGCCCGTGCCCTGGTCACCGACCCGGCGCTCCTGCTCGCCGACGAGCCGACCGGCAACCTCGACTCCAAGACCTCCGAGGAGATCATCGGCATCTTCCAGGAGCTCAACGACGCCGGGAAGACGGTCGTCCTGATCACCCACGAGCCGGACATCGCCGCGCACGCCAAGCGGGTGGTCTACGTGCGCGACGGCCTGATCTGGCGCGACGAGCGGATCGTGCAGCGGCCGGCGCGGCCGGGGACGGCGGGGGTCAGCGCGCCGGACGAGGCGGAGATGGCCGCCGCCTTCCCGTTCCCGATCGCGCCCGCCGACCCCGAGGAAGCTGAGGCCGAAACCGTGCGACAACCCGAAAAGGTGGCGCGATGAAAGTGACCCTGCTGCGTCTGCTCAACATCACCAAGGTCGGCCTGATGGCGATCTCGCGCAACAAGATGCGCTCGCTGCTCACCATGCTGGGGATCATCATCGGCGTCGCCTGCGTGATCACCATGGTGGCGGTGGGGACGGGCGCCTCGAGCGCCATCCAGGCGACGATCAACTCGCTCGGCAGCAACTTCATCATGATCTTCCCCGGCGCCTCGACGACCGGCGGCGCCCGCACCTTCTCCGGCGAGTCGAAGCTGACGCCGGAGGACGTGACGGCGATCAAGGCCGAGTGCCCGTCGGTCTCCTACGCCTCGGCGGGGGCGCGCACCAACGCCCAGATCGTGGCCGGCGAGCTCAACTGGGGGACGCAGGTCTGGGGGGTCGACGTCGACTGGCCGTTCATCCGCGCCTGGAACACGGCGGACGGCGACTTCTTCACCGACGTCGAGGTGCGCTCCTCGGCCAAGGTGGCGGTGCTCGGCGCCACGGTGGCCGAGAGCCTGTTCCCGGGCGGCAACGCCGTCGGCTCCTCGATCCGCATCAAGAACGTGCCGTTCAAGGTGGTGGGGGTGCTCGAGCGCAAGGGCGGCAACATGATGGGGCAGGACCAGGACGACCAGATCCTCGCCCCCTACACCACGGTGATGAAGCAGCTCATGGGCTCGCCGAAGATCAGCATGATCTACGTCTCGGCGCGCTCCGCCGACTCGGTGGGCGCGGCGCAGGCCGAGATCGACGGGCTGCTGCGCCAGCGCCACAAGGTGCAGCGCGGCGCCGACAGCGACTTCACCATGCGCTCGCAGGAGGAGATCGCCTCGACCTCCGCCCAGACCTCGAAGACGCTGTCGATCCTGCTCGGCTCGGCCGCCGCCATCTCGCTGCTGGTGGGCGGCATCGGGATCATGAACATCATGCTGGTCTCGGTCACCGAGCGCACCCGCGAGATCGGCGTCCGCCTGGCGATCGGCGCCAAGGGGCGCCACGTCCTCCTGCAGTTCCTGCTCGAGGCGGTGGCGCTCTCGATCGTCGGCGGCGCGATCGGCGTCGGCCTGGGCGTCCTCGCGCCCAGCCTGGTCACCAGGTTCGCCGGCATGCCCACCCAGGTGAGCACCGGCTCGGTCGCCCTGGCCTTCGGCTTCGCCGCCGCGATCGGCGTCTTCTTCGGCTTCTACCCCGCCCGCAAGGCCTCGCGGCTCGACCCGATCGACGCGCTGCGGTACGAGTAGGGGGGGCAGGGCGACCGCGGGTCGCCCCTACCTCACCCACACCGTCTTGATGTTCACGAACTCCCGGATCCCCACCGCCGACAGCTCGCGGCCGTAGCCGGACTGCTTGACGCCGCCGAAGGGGAGGCGGGGGTCGGACTTCACGGCGCCGTTGACGAAGACGGAGCCCGACTCGATCTCGGCCGCGAGGTCCTCGGCGCGGCGGGAGTCGGCGGACCAGACGCTGGCGCCGAGGCCGAAGGGGGAGAGGTTGGCGAGCTCGATGGCGTGCGCCGAGTCGCGGGCGCGGATCACCGCCGCCACCGGCCCGAAGGTCTCCTCGTCGAAGGCCGCCATCCCCGGCTCGACGCCGGTGAGCACCGTCGGCGGGTAGTACCACCCCTTCCCCGCCAGCCGCTCACCCCCCGTGCGCAGGGTGGCGCCGGCCCCGACGCTCCGCTTCACCTGATCGTCCAGCGCATCGAGCAGGTCCTCGCGCGCCATCGGCCCGACGTCGGTCGCGCGGTCCATCGGGTCGCCCACCTTGAGCCCTTCCATGGCGCGGGTGAATTCCTCCTCGAAGCGCTCGGCGACCCCCTCCTCGACGATGAAGCGCTTGGCCGCGATGCAGCTCTGCCCGTTGTTGATCGTGCGCGCCTTCGCCGCCTGGCGGGCCGCGTCGGCCGGATCGACGTCGTCGAGCACGATGAAGGGGTCGGAGCCCCCGAGCTCGAGGACCGTCTTCTTGAGGCAGCGCCCCGCCTCGGCGGCCACCTCGCGCCCGGCGCGGTCGCTGCCGGTCAAGGTCACCGCCCGCACCGTGGGGTGGCCGATCAGCCGCTTGGAGCGCTCCGCGGCGATCAGCAGGGTCGTCACCACCCCCTCCGGCACCCCCGCCTCGCGGAACACCGCCTCGATGGCGAGTGCCGAGCCGGGGACGTTCTGGGCGTGCTTGAGCAGCGCCACGTTCCCCGCCATCAGCGCCGGCGCGGCGAAGCGGAAGAACTGCCAGAGCGGGAAGTTCCACGGCATGATGGCGAGCACCGGCCCGATCGGGTCGTAGCGGATGTAGCTTCGCGCCGCGTCCGTCCCCACGTTCTCGGGGGAGAGGAAGCGCTCGGCGTTCTCGGCGTAGAAGTCGCAGACCCAGGCGCACTTGTCCACCTCGGACTCGGCGGCGGCGAGGGTCTTCCCCATCTCCTCGGTCATCAGCCGGGCGAGGTCCCCCTGGGAATCGCGCAGGCGGTCGGCGACGGCGGTCAGCCGGACGGCCCGCTCCTCGAAGTCGAAGCGGCGCCACGAGCCGAAGGCCCGCTCGGCCGTCTCGAGACGGCGTCCGACCTCCACCTCGTCGTGCTCGGGATAGTCGCGGATCCGCTCGCCCGTCGCGGGATTGATCGCTTTCAGCATCTCGTCCCCCTTCACCGATCGGTCCCTCCGGCCGGAGAGTCTCCGGCGGAGCGGTGCCCATGGCCCTCAGGGCCACGCGCAGCCTGGGAAGTTGCGTGCAACCTCCGGGCCGACCACCCATGGAAGGGAAGTGGAAGGGAAGAAACGATGGCGGAGAGGGAGGGATTCGAACCCTCGGTCCGGGTTTACCCCGGACAACTGCTTAGCAGGCAGCCCTGTTCGGCCACTCCAGCACCTCTCCGTAAGGCCCGGCAGGGAGGGGACATTGTAGGGGGAGAGCGCGCCGGAGTCAAAAGGCGGCGCGGAGAGCCGTGTCTGGTGACCCTGCTCGCCTCCTTCGTGTGCGGTCGCTGCGCTCCCTGCCAGTCGGCTGCGCGGGCCACCAGGACGCGGCTCCCCGCGCCGCCACGGGCCGCCATGGGTCAAGGGTCCGCGATAGACTAGGCGCGCCTCGCCCCGCCGCCCGGGGTCTTTCCGTGAAGGGAGCGCTGAGATCATGGCCGACACCAACACCGCCGAAAACTCCTCGCAGAACCTGGACCAGCTCGCCATCAACACCATCCGGTTCCTCTCCGTGGACATGGTCGAGGCGGCACAATCCGGCCATCCCGGCGCGCCGATGGGGCAGGCCCCCCTCGCCTACCTCCTGTGGACGCGCCACCTGCGGCACAACCCGGCCAACCCCGACTGGCCGAACCGCGACCGCTTCGTCCTCTCCTGCGGCCACGCCTCGGCGCTCCTCTACTCGCTCCTCCACCTCGCCGGCTTCGGCCTCCCTATCGAGGAGCTCAAGCGCTTCCGCCAGCTCGGCTCGAAAACCCCGGGGCACCCCGAGCACGAGCTGACCCGCGGCGTCGAGGTCACCACCGGCCCGCTCGGCCAGGGGATCAGCAACTCGGTCGGCATGGCGATCGCCCAGACGATGAGCGCCGAGCGCTTCAACCGCGACGGCTTCCCTCTCTTCGACTACCGGATCTGGGTGCACACCAGCGACGGCGAGATGATGGAGGGGGTCCCGCACGAGGCCTGCGCCCTCGCCGGCCACCTCAAGCTCAAGCAGCTCAAGGTCTTCTACGACGACAACCAGGTCTCGATCGACGGTCCGACCTCGCTCTCCTTCTCGGAGGACGTCGGGAAGCGCTTCGAGGGGTACGGCTGGCGCGTCCTCCACGTCAAGGACGGCAACGACCTCCAGGAGCTCGAGACGGCGATCGCGGCCGCCGAGGCGGAGGACGAGAGGCCGACCCTGGTGATCGTGCGCACCATCATCGGCTATGGCAGCCCCAACCGGCAGGGGACCTCGAAGGCCCACGGCGAGGCGCTGGGGCCGGAGGAGACCGCCGCCGCCAAGAAGAACCTCGGCTGGCCCCTCGAGCCCACCTTCCTGGTGCCGGACGGCGTCGAGGCCCGCTTCGACGCCGCGAAGCAGCGCGGCCAGGAGCTGGAGGCACAGTGGAACGACCTCCTGGCGAGCTATCGCCAGGCCCACCCGGACGACGCCGCCGATCTCGACCGCCGCCTCGCCGGCAAGCTCCCCGACGGCTGGGAGGACGCCCTCCCCACCTTCGACCCCAAGGACAAGCCGATCGCCACCCGCGCCGCCTCGGGCAAGGTGCTGAACGCCATCGTCCCCAAGCTGCCGCAGCTCGTCGGCGGCTCGGCCGACCTCACCCCCTCGAACAACACCGCCATCACCGGGCGCACCGACTTCGAGGCCGCCCACGCCGAGGGGCTCTACCTGCGCTTCGGCGTCCGCGAGCACGGGATGGGATCGATCCTCAACGGCATCGCGCTGTCGCGGCTCTGGATCCCCTACGGCGGCACCTTCCTCGTCTTCTCGGACTACATGCGCCCGCCGGTCCGCCTGGCGGCGCTGATGAAGCTGCAATCGATCTTCGTCTACACCCACGACTCGATCTTCCTCGGCGAGGACGGCCCCACCCACCAGCCGATCGGCGAGCTCGCCTCGCTGCGCGCCATCCCCGGCCTGCTGGTGATCCGCCCGGCGGACGCCAACGAGACCGCCGAGGCCTGGCGCGTCGCCATCCTCCACCAGCACGCGCCGACGGCGCTCGCCCTCACCCGCCAGAACCTGCCGATCCTCGAGGAGACGGCGAAGAAGGCCCGCGAGGGGGTGGCCAAGGGGGGGTATGTCCTCTCCGATCCGGAGGGTGGCGACCCCGAGCTGATCCTGATGGCCACCGGCTCCGAAGTCTGGCTCGCCGTCGAAGCCGCCAAGCAGCTCGCCGCCAAGGGCACCAAGGCCCGCGTCGTCAGCCTCCCCTGCTTCGCCCTCTTCGACCAGCAGTCCGACGCCTACAAGGAATCCGTCCTCCCCGAAAAGCTCCGTAAACGTCTCGCCATCGAAGCCGCCTCCCCCTTCGGCTGGGGCAAATACGTCGGCCTCGACGGCGCCGTGCATGGGATCGAGCGCTTCGGAGCCTCGGCGCCTTACAAGGACCTGCAGAAGGCGTTCGGGTTTCTGCCCGAGGACGTGGTGAAGCATGCCGAGGACTTGCTGAAGCGTAACTCGTAGGCGTAAACTGGGCGCTATGGAGAGGAGCGCTACCATGACGAGACTGCGCGAAGTCGGGCCTGACGACAGGAAGATGAAGGAGTTGATCCTCTATCTGGCCACCAAGTCCGAGGAAGATCCGCGGTTCTCGTCGACCAAGCTCAATAAGCTCCTCTTCTACTGCGACTTCACCGCCTATCGGCGGCTCGGCCATTCGATCACCGGCCACAGCTATCAGAAGCTCCCCTTCGGACCGGCCCCCAAGGCCGTCCTCCCGATCCTGAGCCAGATGCAGGGGGAGGGCGACTGCCAGGAGATCCGTCGGGACTACTTCGGTCGGGAGCAGAGGCGGGTGCAGGCCAACCGCGGCTCCGAAACCGCACTCTTTTCCGACGACGAGCTGCAACTCGCCGATGAGATCCTCCAAGAGCTCTGGGAGAGCAGCGCCACCGAGGTCAGCGAGCGCTCGCACGGCTTCATCGGCTGGCAGGTCGCCGATTTCTACGAGGTCATCCCCTATGAGACGGTCTTTGTCGGGGACCCTCAAACCCCTGTCACCGAGGACGAGATCGAATTCTGTCTCCGGCTCGAGCGCGAGGCGGAATGAGCCGGTCGCTCCGGAAGACAGCTCGTTTCCTCGCCTAAGTCCAAGAGATCCACGACAGCGTTCCCAATTTGCTCAATTCCATCGCGGGCGCGGAGTGGGTCTTGGTCCGTCATCCCGAGCGGGGCATGGCCGTTCGCGGGAGTCGCATGAGAAGCTGGCCGATCCATCCTCACGAAGGGGTGAGCTTCAAGATCACCTACTTTTTCGATGATCGTGAGGTGGTGATGGAGGGGCTTTATCCGGTGGTGTCGCCATCAGGCCGCTGAAGGAACCGTTCACGCACCAAGGCCTTACGTCGCGGATTGACCCATCTGAAGTTCGGTAAGATCGGCCCGTGAGGGAATCCACCGAGAAAGAAAAGATGCGAGCCGGCGAGCTCTACAACGCCGCGGACCCGGAGCTCGTCGCCGATCGCCTCCACGCGCAGCACCTTCTCTACCAGTTCAACGGGTCGCGCCCCGACGCCGCCGAGGAGCGGCTGGAGCTGCTGTTGGAGCTAATCGCCTACTTCGGACGGGGTTCGGTGATCCAGCCGTCGTTCCGGTGCGATTACGGGTACAACCTCCTGATCGGGCGGAACGTCTTCATCAACTACGACTGCGTCTTCCTGGACTGCAACCGGATCACGATCGGCGACGACGTGCAGATCGGACCCGCGGTGCAGATCTACACGGCGCAGCATCCGACCGATGCGGAAACGCGGCGCTCCGGGCTCGAATTCGCGCTGCCGGTAACGGTGGGCGACAACGTGTGGATCGGCGGCGGGGCGATCCTCTGCCCGGGAGTGACGATCGGCGCCGATACGGTGATCGGGGCGGGGAGCGTGGTGACCCGCGATCTGCCGCCGGGGGTGATCGCGGTGGGGAACCCGTGCCGGGTTCTGCGGAGCTGTTGAAATTTTCTCTCCTTTCCTGCGGAGAACTCCCATGCACCTCTTCGAGACCCTCCCTCCGCTCCAGGCCAGCCTCCTCAAGGTCGCGTTCCCCCTGCTGTTGATTGCCATCGTGTTCCTGGTGATGAAGGTCCGCCGCCTGTCATGGCGGGAGGACCTCGGGCTGCTCGCACCGCGTGCCGGCCAGGCCGCCCTGTGGATGGCGGTCTATCTCGCATGGATGCTGATCACGGACGCGATCATGAATTGGCGGGGCCCCTGGGACTTCTCCGTCTGGGCGCGCTCGCCCATGATCGTGAATGTGCTGCGCGTCCTCGCCGTCGGCATCCTGGGCCCGATCGCCGAGGAGCTGCTCTTCCGCGGCCTCCTCTACACCCGGCTGAGCCGGACGCGGATCGGCCCGATGGTCGCCATCGTGCTGCTGGCGGCGCTCTGGGCGGCGATCCACATCTCCTACCCGCCGGAGGTGCTCGCCCTGCTCTTCGTCGACGGCCTGCTGCTCGGCTTCGCGCGGAAGCAGACGGGCTCGGTGATCGTGCCGATCCTGATGCATGTGATGTGGAACCTGTACGCCGTTTGGTGAGCCGCGGACGGCCGCCGAGCGTGAGATGAAAAGGTAGCCCGAACGGCACCGCCCCTCCAGGGCTGGGGCGTCCGCTGAAACCCCTCCGGACCTCCCTCGCGGGCACCTCTTCACGGGGTCACTGACGCGAGCCCGCAGGGCGGCCTTCCTGTAGCCCAGGCCGTGAGCCCTGGGCTGGCGCGGGCTGGCCTGGGCTGGCTGGTCGCGGCCTGGCCCGGCCCGGCTGGCGCGGACTGGCCTGGGCTGGCCGCGGGGCAACGTTTCGACAAAGGACGGAAGGGGGAACCCGCCGACCGTCCCAGGGTTGACACCCTGGGCTACGGGAAGGCCGCCCTGTCGGGCTGATGTCGAGCGGTTGCAGACACTTACACGAGACCCCGGGGTTTTGCATCCCGAGAGATGCGTCACGCTTCACCAGTTCTTCGTTACGGAGCACCAGGTAAACGCCACGATGCACCACTTCTTCGTTCTGGAAAACCAGTGCATCGTCACGCTGCACTACTTTTCTGTTTGGAAAAACCTGTGCACCGTCCCGTTTCCCTACTTCGACGGTCGGAGAAACCAGCTGAACGTGACGTTGAACTACTTCAACGGTGGGTTCACCTCGGGAATCGTCACGCTCCCCCAGTTCCCCGGTCCGGAAAACAAGTGCAACGTCACGTTCACCTACTTCGACGTCTGGAGAAACCAGTACACCGTCACGCTGAACCACTTCCACGGTCCGGTGAACCAGGGAAACCTCACGTTGCACCACTTCACCGGCTGAACAAACCAGGGCAACGTCACGCTGACCTGGGTCATCCAACCGTTTAACCAGCTCACCGGACCGATAAACTACCTCCCGGAGGAGACTGCCCCATGCAAGACGACCGGCCGAGCGCGACCGCCTACCGCGTGGCGCTGCGGCGAGCCGCCCACCAGATCCTGGACGATCCCAGGGTGTTCGAGGATCCGCTCGCGATGGCGATCGTGGGCGGCGAGCGGGAGACGAGGCGGCGCAGCGGCGAGGGGAAGTCCCGCGGACGCATCGCGCGGTCGATGCGGGCGTACATGGCGATGCGCAGCCGGTACGCGGAGGACCGGCTGGCGGAGGCCGTCGCGCGCGGCGCCGGCCAGTACGTGGTGCTGGGGGCAGGGCTCGACACCTTCGCCTACCGCAACCCGTATCCCGCCGACCGCCTGCACGTCTTCGAGGTGGACCACCCCGCGACGCAGGGGTGGAAACGCGGCCGGCTGGCCAAGGGGGGGATCGCCATCCCGGACTCGATGACCTTCGCGCCGGTCGACTTCGAGCGCCAGACCCTCGCGGACGGGCTCGCGGCGGCGGGCTTTCAAGCCGACCGGATCACCTTCTTCTCGTGGCTCGGCGTGGTCCCCTACCTGACGCGGAACGCCGTGCTGGAGACCCTCGCCTTCGTGGCCGCCCAGCGGGCCGGCACTGAGGTCGTCTTCGACTACGGCCGCCCCGCCTCGTCGCTCAACTGGCTGCAGCGCCTCGCCTTCGAGGGGCTGGCGAACCGGGTGGCCGCCGCCGGGGAGCCGTTCCAGACGTTCTTCACGCCGGAGGAGCTGGCGGCCGAGCTGCGCCGCCTGGGGTTCGGACACCTGGAGGACTCCGGGATGGACGAGATGAACCAGAGATACTTCGCCGGCCGCGCCGACGGCCTCCGCGTCGCCGGCGGCCTGGCGCACGTGATGGCGGCACGGGTCACCCCACCCTCCGCCTGAGCCGCCACCAGACCTCCCGCGCCTTCCAGAACCGGCTCGCCTCCATCCCCCGAAGCCGGCGCTCCAGCGCGTCGACCTGCGCCTCCATACCGGCGAGGCGACTGTCCTTCGCCGCCACCTCTTCCTGATGCCCGGCCTCCCGCTGCGCCATCTCCTGTTGCAGGATCAGGACGTCCAGTTGCGCCGAGCGGAGGCAGGCCGCGGCGATCGTGCCGTCGTAGAGGGTGATCTCCTCGCCGTCGCTCGACAGCGGGCGGACGGAGAGGCGGGCGGCGTCGAGATCCGCGCCCTCCGATAGCGGTACCACGGCCTGCCAGCCGACGACCTCCATGGGATCGCCCGCGAAGGCTTGTGCGACGGCGGGGCGGCGCTCGAGGTCCCGGCAGATTGCCACGGACGCGCCGTCGATCGCGATGCGGATCTCTCGCGGCGGCACGCCGGTCACGCGGTCCGCGGCCCAGCCGCTCAGGCGGAGCGCGCGCATCCCGTTCCAGGAGCAGTGCTCGAGGAAGCCGTCCGCCTCCCGCGCGATCCGTAGCCCCGCGAAGGGGGAAGCCGCGGCTTCCTTGCGCACCACGTAGAGGTCCTGGAAGCTGGCGAGCCCGCGGGGGACGCGCAGCACGGGGAAGGGGCCGACCGCCATCTCGACCGCGGCGCGCACGAAGGCTTCGCCGACCCAGGTGCTGCCGTACTCCTGGGGGTCGAGCGAGCCGCTCTCGCTCCGCGCCTCGAAGAGGAAGCCCGCGGGCGGCGCGGGCTCCGGGCGCAGCGAGAGGTCGTGGACGCTGAACAGGAGGAGCCCGCCCGGGCTCAGCCGCTCTCCCAGGCGGCGGAGCCAGGCGAGGAAGCGATGCTCCGGCAGGTGGGTGAAGAGGGAGGAGACCAGGATGGCGTCGAAGGCGACGGGGCACTCCCAGCGCTCGGGATCGGTCGCCGAGACGAGGCCGTGGACCCCGAGCTGCTCCTCCTGGAAGGCGACCCCGGCGGCGTAGACGTCCGCGACCCAGACGCGCTCCGGCGGGATCTCCGCCACGAGATGCCGGCTGATCCGGCCGTAGCCGCTGGCGAAGTCGAGCACGCGGCCGTCCCAGGGGCCCGCGGCGAGCTCTCCGAACTTCCAGACGAGGATCTGCCGCAGGGTCTCCCAGATCCGCCGCCCGGAGTCGAGGTACAGGGCCACCGCCCGCTCGAGGTCGTGCCCCTGGGCGAACTGGAAGAAGTGGAGCATCTCGTCGGCGGTGCTGATGGCGAGCGGCACGCCGCGGGCGAGGACGTCCCGGCAGAGCGCGCGCACGACGAGGCTGCCGGCGAGGTCGGAGGGGCGGAGGAGGTCGGCTGGCATTCGCGACAGGAATGTTACCGCGCTCCAGCAACCGCGCGACGATCGCCGGAGTTCTCCCGCCGGCCCGGAGCCGTTGTGTCAGGATAGCCGCGTGGGAGGAAGGGAGGTTCTACGATGCCGAACGAAAATCCGCTCTCGCCCGAGATCCTCCGGAAGATGGACGCCTGGTGGCGTGCGGCGAACTATCTCTCCGTGGGACAGATCTACCTCTACAAGAACCCGCTGCTCAAGGAGCCGCTCACCCTCGAGCACATCAAGCCCCGCCTGCTCGGCCACTGGGGGACGACGCCGGGGCTCAACTTCCTCTGGGTCCATCTGAACCGCCTGATCAAGGCCCACGACCTCGACATGATCTACATCACCGGCCCCGGCCACGGCGGCCCGGGAATCGTGGCCAACGCCTACCTCGAGGGGACCTACAGCGAGGTCTATCCCGACATCTCGCAGGACGAGCCGGGGCTGAAGCGCCTGTTCAAGCAGTTCTCCTTCCCCGGCGGCATCCCGAGCCACGCGGCGCCCGAGACGCCGGGGTCGATCCACGAGGGGGGCGAGCTCGGCTACGCCCTCTCCCACGCCTACGGGGCGGTGTTCGACAACCCGGGCCTGATCGCCGCCTGCGTGATCGGCGACGGCGAGGCCGAGACCGGGCCGCTCGCCACCAGTTGGCACTCGAACAAGTTCCTGAACCCCGTCCACGACGGCGCCGTGCTCCCCATCCTCCACCTGAACGGCTACAAGATCGCGGGCCCCACGGTGCTCGCCCGCATCCCCCATGAGGAACTCGACAGCCTGATGCGGGGGTACGGCTACGCGCCCTACTACGTCGAGGGGGACGACCCCGACACCATGCACCAGCGGATGGCCTCGGTGCTCGACGACGTGTTCGCCGAGATCCGGCGCATCCAGACCGACGCGCGGACGAACGGCTTCACGACGCGCCCGTGCTGGCCGATGATCGTGCTCCGTTCGCCCAAGGGATGGACCGGCCCCAAGGTGGTCGACGGCAAGCCGGTCGAGGGGACCTGGCGCGCCCACCAGGTGCCGCTGGCCGAGATGGCGACCCATCCCGGGCACGTGACGATGCTCGAGGAGTGGATGCGCGGCTACCGACCCGAGGAGCTGTTCGACGAGCATGGGAAGCTGCGGGAGGAGATCGCCGAGCTGTCGCCCGCGGGGGAGCGGCGGATGAGCGCCAACCCCGTCACCAACGGCGGCGCCGTGCTGCGCGACCTGCGGCTGCCGCACTTCCGGGATTACGCCGTGGAGGTCGTGTCCCCCGGCTCCGCCCTGGCCGAGGCCACCCGCGTGCAGGGCGCCTTCCTGCGCGACGTGCTGAGGAAGAGCGCCGACTCGCGGAACTTCCGCATCTTCAGCCCGGACGAGACCGCCTCGAACCGCTGGAACGACGTCTTCGAGGCGACCGACCGCGAATCGACCGCCGAGCACCTCGACACCGACGAGAGCGTGGGGCCGGACGGCCGGGTGATGGAGGTGCTCTCCGAGCACCAGTGCGAGGGGTGGCTCGAGGGGTACCTGCTCACCGGCCGGCACGGCATCTTCTCCTGCTACGAGGCGTTCATCCACATCATCGATTCGATGTTCAACCAGCACGCGAAGTGGCTGAAGACGATCCGCGAGATCCCCTGGCGCCGGCCGATCGCCTCGCTCAACTACATGCTGACCTCGCACGTCTGGCGGCAGGACCACAACGGCTTCAGCCACCAGGACCCGGGGTTCATCGATCACGTCGCCAACAAGAAGGCCGAGGTGGTGCGCATCTACCTGCCGCCGGACGCCAACTGCCTCCTCTCGGTGACCGATCACTGCCTGCGCAGCCGCAACTACGTGAACGTGATCGTCTGCGGCAAGCAGCCGGCCCCGCAGTGGCTCGACATGGAATCGGCCGTCAAGCACTGCACGGCCGGGCTCGGCATCTGGAGCTGGGCGAGCAGCGACCAGGGGGGCGAGCCCGACGTGGTGATGGCCTGCGCCGGCGACGTGCCGACGCTCGAGTCGCTGGCCGCCGTCGACCTGATGCGCCACCACCTGCCGGAGCTGAAGATCCGCGTCGTCAACGTCGTCGACCTGATGGCGCTGCAGCCGCCGGGCGAGCACCCGCACGGGATCTCGGACAAGGACTTCGACAGCATCTTCACCAAGGACAAGCCGGTGATCTTCGCCTACCACGGCTATCCCTGGCTGATCCACCGCCTCACCTACCGGCGGACCAATCACGACAACATCCACGTTCGCGGCTACAAGGAGGAAGGGACGACCACCACCCCCTTCGACATGGTGGTGCGCAACGACCTCGACCGCTTCCACCTCGTCGAGGACGTGATCGACCGCGTCGCCGCCCTCGGCGCCCGCGCCGCCTACCTCAAGCAGGCGCTGCGCGACAAACTGATCGATCACAAGGAATACATCGAAAAGTACGGCGACGACATGCCGGAGATCCGCGACTGGTCCTGGGGCGGCCAGGGCGCGCCGTCGCAGGGCGGCAAGGAGACCAGCAACGACGCCGAGGGGACGTCGGGCGATCAGTAGGAGGTAACTCCGAAAGGGAATGCTCGTAGAATAGGAGCATGGCCTTCAGACTGCTGTCCGTTCGGAGCCGCGGCCTCCTCGGGGCCGCGGCGTTCACCCTCTCCTTTCTTGGCGCCGCGGCTCTCTTCGCCGAGGCGCCGAAACCTGACGAAATCCTGCCCCTGGGAGAGACCCGCGAGCGTGCGATCGCGGCGGGGGAGACGCATGCGTGGCGGGTGACGGTGCCGGCCGGGAAGGCGGTGGCGGTGGTTGCCGAGATGCAGAGCATCGATCTCGGTATGGAAGCTCGCAAGGTCGGGGGCGGAGAGTTGCTCGCCGTGCATGGCGGCCATGATCGCTGGGGGCCTGAGATCCTGCTCCTCGAGAACGAAGGGGAGTACCGCATCGAGGTCCGCCCGATGGACAAGCTCGTATGGCCGGGGCAGTATGCGCTCCACGCGGAGGTCCTGCCCGGCAAGCCGGCGAAGAGCGAGAGGCGCGAGGCTCTGGCCCTGATGAGCCGGGCTGGACACGAGGCCTTCCCCGGGACGGGAGAGGCCTTGCGGCGAGCCATAACCACCTACCGGCAAGCGCTGACAGCTTGGCACTCGCTTCAAGATCTCGCCTGGGAAGCCGAGACTCGAGTCTTTCTCGCCACTTTGGAAAAGCAATTGGGAATCCTGCCGCCCGCGACCGAGGACCTTTTAGAGGCCCTGAAGCTTTGGCGGCAGCTCAGTAGACCGCTCCGGGAAGCCGAGGCGTCGAATCTGCTCGGCGTCATCTATATCCGGACGAAGCCGGAGCAGGCGCGCGAGCCCCTGGAGCAGGCTCTAAGGCTGTGGCGGTCCGCGGAGAGCCCTTTCGAAGAAGAGGAAACCCGGGGCAATCTCTGCAATCTGGAGGGAACGGTAGGGTTATTACGAGAGTCCCTCGTCTGCTATGAGAAGAACCTCACCTTTTTTCAGGGCCGAGGCATCGGGAACAAGGAGGCATCGATCCTGACAAACGTCGGCAGGATTCACGACCTCCTGGGCGAGCCCGACGAAGCTCTCGCCTGCTATGGGAAAGCCCTTGCCCTGTGGAAGTCCCCCGAAGATTCCGCGGCGCAGGCGAGAACCTTGATCAACATGGCGGTAGTCCATCGCACCCTGGGGGAGTGGCAGGAAGCACTCAGCCTTTACAACCGGACGCGCGCTATTCTCGCGCCGCTTGGCAATGAAGCCCTCGAAGGTCTGGTGCTCAACAACATCGGGTTTCTCTACGATGCGACCGGTAATCCGCAACGCGCTCTGACTTATTTCGACAAGTCTTATGAGGTGAGTGTCAAGCTGGGCGACCGGCCTGGACAGATCGTCAACCTGAACAATCTGGGGACGGCCTGGCGCATGTCCGGGAGCTCTGCGAAGGCCCTCGAGCTCCATGGCAAGGCTCTGGAGCTCGCGCGGTCCGAGGGCAATGCCACCCTGGAGGCGAGCAGCCGCCAGCACCTCGCCGAGGTCTATCTGGATCGCGGCGAGGCCGCCAGCGCGCTCCGAGAGATCGAGGCGGCTCTGCCCGTCCTGCGGGAAAAGGCAGGGCTGCGCACCCAGGCCGATGCGCTCCACCTGGAAGGGCAAGCGCTCACGCTCGCGGGGAGGGCCGGGGAAGCTCTGCCTGTATTGCAGGACGTTCTCGTCCGCCGGAGGGAGCTGCAGGACCGGGCCGGCGAAGCCGAAACCCTCCACGCGCTGGCCCTCGCGGAGCGGTCGCTCGGCAAGACCGCCGACGCCCTTTCCCACGCCGATGAAGCCGTGAGCGCCATCGAAAAGCTGCGGACCGGCTTTCTCAGCCCGGACCTCCGGGCCTCGTACCTGGCGACCCGAAGGCTCACGTTCTCCCTGCTGATCGATCTCCTGATGGATCAGGACGCCGCCGATCCCGGGAAGGGTTACGACCAGCAGGCCTTCGCCGTCAGCGAGCGGGCCCGGGCCCGGAGTCTTCTCGACGTGCTGCGCGCCGGCGTCGGCGGAGGCTCCGCATCGACCACGCTCACCGCGCAGCGAACCACTCTCCTGCGGAGGCTCAGTCTCAAGATCGAGCGGCAAACCCAACAGCGAGGTGAGAGCGCGGAAACTCTGCGCAAGGAGATCGATGCAGACCTCGACGACCTCGATGTGGTGGAAGGGGAGATTCGCAAACAGGACCCTCGCTTCGAAGCTTTGAGCGCACCGAAGCCGGTGGGGCTCGGGGAGATCTCCGGCTGGCTCGAGCCTGGAACGATGCTGCTCGAGTACTCCCTGGGGGAGAGCCGCAGCTTCCTTTGGGCCATCGAGAACGGACGGCTCCGTTCTTTCACCCTGGCGGGCCAAAAAGAGATCGAGAGTCTGGCGCGCCAGGCCTACCAGGAGATGAGCACTCCCGCATCCGGCAAAGCCCGGCGGGGAGAGGCTGCGGCGAAGTTGAGCCGAATCCTGTTGGGCCCGGTCTGGAGCACGAGCCAAGCGACGCGTCGCCGCCGCTTTGTGGTGGTTCCCGATGGCGCGCTCGGCATTCTTCCTTTTGCCGCTCTGCCGGTTCCGGAGTCGGGCAAGGGATGGCAATACCCGAAGGATTTTCTAGGGGAGCACGTGGAGGTGGTCTACATCCCGTCGGCCACCACCCTCGGCGCCCAGCGGAAAGGTCTGGAGCACCGCCCGCGAGCCTCCAAGCAAGTGGCGATCCTCGCCGATCCGGTGTTCGACCCCAGCGATCCACGGCTCACCCCCTTGCCGTCGGCTCGGAGCCGGGTGTCGCGAGGGCCGGCGGGAAAGAAGGCGGTGGCCGGCGGGCTCCGCGGGGCCGGCTCCGACGATCCCGGGGAAGCTTTGGAGCGTCTGCCCGCGACCCGCGCCGAGGCGGAAGCGATCCAGGCCCTGGCGCCCGGCCAGGTCTGGCTCGGGCTGGGCCTCGATGCCAACCGCGACGCTGTGCTCTCGGGTCGGCTGCGCGACTACCGCGTCCTCCACTTCGCCACCCACGCCACGGCGGACAGCCGCAATCCGGAGCTCTCCGGGCTCTTCCTTTCGCAGGTCGACACCAAGGGCCGTCCCCGGGAGGGCTTCCTGGGATTGTCGGACATCTACCAACTCGACCTCGAAGCCGACCTGGTGGTTCTCTCCGGCTGCCGCACCGCCCTCGGCAAGGAGGTTCGCGGCGAGGGAGTGATGGGACTGACCCGCGGCTTCCTGTATGCCGGCGTGCCGCGGGTGCTGGCGAGCCTCTGGCGCGTTCAGGACCGGGCCACGGCAGAGCTGATGGCCCACTTCTATCGGGCGATGTGGCACGACGGCCTGGCGCCGGCGGCGGCACTGCGCGAGGCCCAGAATTTGCTCCGTCACCGCTATCGCGACCCTTACTTCTGGGCCGGCTTCGTCCTGCAGGGAGACTGGCTCGCCGCGCCCTCCGACGACGGGCCTACTCCAGATTCCGAAAATCGGGTGAGACAACCAGCAGTCCGGCGGCAGCAGATGAATGACAGGGCTTCCCATAAACCCTGAAGAGGAGAGAAAGATGAACGACCAGGATTTTCAGAACAATTGGGTAGACGGCAAAACTTGGATCATCGGCTCGCCGACGACCGGCGATCCCTCGATGCAGAATGGGGACGTCGTACGCTTTACGTTTTCGGATGGGGTGAAGGGAGTCCAAATCGTACAGACGGTGGATCCGACCACAGGGGAACCGAGCAATGCGGTCGACCAATGGGCGACCTACTGCTGGCTGGACGGTGACTCTCTAATCGGCGTGAAGGCCTTTCGTATTACGCTCGACGTCATGCCCGACACCTCCGAGAAGCTGACCTGCCGTTTCGTGGACAATCCGCTGGTGCCGCTGACGATCCCCGATCCGGCCGACCCGACCGGCCCGCCCAGGCTGGTCGGCTTTCTCAACGCCTCCTTCGCGGCCTCCGCTCCACCGGCGCGCTCCATCTCCGTTGGACGAGAGACTCCTCCGGCAGAGCTTCCCGGAAATCCGCCGAGCGGCGCTCGCAGGAACCCGGGCCCCCCGTCCTTCCCGCAGCCTGGTGGCAATGGCGGTGAGAATGTCCGGGACACCGCCACGGCCGTCTTCGTCGCGACGGAAGGAGGCCCGGTCCCGGTCCAGCCCCATCCTCCTGGCTCGACCACGACCGCCTGACGATACGCTCGTCTCGCCTTCCCGGAGACCTTCATGCCCGCCTCACCCTCCGGCTCCCGATCCCGAGATAGAATGTTCATCGTTCACTCAGGATCTGGAGCCGGCACGGCCGGGGTGGTTCGCCCGGGTGGAGGTGCGTTGAGCGTCAGCAGCTCGGATCGAGGAGCCGAGCCGGAGGAGGAGGCGGTCGCCGCCGACCTCGTCCGGCGGATCATGGCGGGAGAGACGGCCGCCGAGGGGGACCTCGTCGCCCGCTATCGCCGGGGGCTCGTCTATCTGCTGAGCCGCCTCGGCGCCCTGCCGGAGCTGGCGGACGACCTCGCGCAGGAGACCTTCCGCATCGTGATCGAACGGTTGCGCCAGAGCGGGCTCGCGGACCCCGCCGGCCTCTCCTCCTTCCTCCGCGGCACCGCCCGCAACCTGCTGATCGCCGAGCGCCGCAAGACGGCCCGCCGGCGGACCTGGGGGGACTCGGGGGAGCTGGCGCAGGCCGTGGCCCCGGCGCCGAGCCCGCTCCAGTCCGTGCTCGCCGACGAGGAGGCCGCGATGGTGCGGCGCCTGATCGGCGAGCTCCCCACCGACCGCGACCGCGAGCTGCTGATGCGCTTCTATGTCGGCGACGAGGACAAGGAGGCGATCTGCGCCGACCTCGGGCTCGACAGCCTGCACTTCAACCGCGTCCTCTTCCGCGCCCGCCAGCGCTTCAAGGAGCTCCTCGAGCGCGCGCAAAAGCGGCAGGGCGGCCCGAAAGGAGCCGCGAAAGGCCGATGATGGACCACGCCTGGATCGAAGAGCAGCAGATCGCCGACCGCTACGTGGCCGGGACGCTGCCCGCGGAGGAGATGGAGCGCTTCGAGAACCACTATCTCGCCTGCCCGGAGTGCCTCGACCGCCTGGAGCTCGCCGAGTCGCTGCAACGCGGGTTCAAGCGGATGGCGGGGCAGGACGCCGCGGTGCTCGCCATCGCCCGCCAGCTCGCCGTGGTGGCCTGGCTGGCGCGCCTCGGCCGCGCGCGGCAGATGGCGGTGCTGGCGATGACGCTCCTGGCGTTCGCGATCCTGCCGGCCGTCGCATTCCGCGCGCTTTCCGATCACGGGCAGGAGCTGGCGCAGATCCGCACCACCCTGCAACAGGAGCAGCAGCGCTCGGTCGCGGAATCGCGGCGCGCCGCGGAGGCGGAGAAAGGGCTGGAGGCGACCCGGCGTGACCTGGCGGCCGAAAAGACGGCCGTGGTGCAGGCCCGGGAGCAGCTGGCGGAGGCCCAAAAGCCGCAGGCGGGGCTCCGGTTCAATCTCGACGTGGTCCGCGATGCGGGTCCGCGGGAGGGCCCGGCGAATCTCCTTCGCCTGCCGGCGTCCGCCCGCTCGGCGATCCTCGCGGTGCCCGTCTACGCCCCCGGCGCTCCGTCGTATCGGGCGATCCTGAAGAATGCCAGCCACCAGGAGGTCGGCAGGATCGAGAGCGCGGAGCCGAGCACGGACCCGGCAGAATTGACCCTCCTCTTCCCCGCGCGCCTCCTCACTTCGGGAGACTACGTCCTCCAGATCGAAGCCCTCAGCGCCAGCGGCAAGCCAACCGGCACGCGCCAGTTCTCGTTCCGCGTGCGGCGCCCTTCCTGAGACTGCGACTGTAAATCCTTCGGACGGTCGCAACCCCGCGCGACCTCTACCCGATCCCTGTCTCCAAAGCGGATTGCCCGTAGGGTGCGCTGTGCGCACCGGCAGCGTTGACGGTGCGCACCGCGCACCCTACGAAGAATCGAGCTGCAATGAGATAGAGCGCGGCTTCGCGACAGTCTCCAATCGAGCCTGAATCGATCGCTGGGAAGGAGGCCACGGCGAAAAGTAGAAAGGCTCGGCCAACGGAAGGTAGCCAATAACGATCGATCAACCTGAAAGCCTGATTCGAAAAAGGAGCCTGTCATGAGAAGGAAATTCATCCGATTCCTCGCAATTCCGCTGATCGCTCTGGGCGGCCTGTTGACCGCCGGAGCCGTGATCGCACAGACGCAGGACCAAGGCATCCTCAAGATCTGCAAGGTGGGCGGCCTCGGAATTCCGATTGGTACGCCGTTCACCTTCACGACGACCCTGGGCTCGGCCTCGAGCACGACCACGGTTCCGGCGGGCCCCGCGCCCGGAGGCACCTGCATGATCGGTCCGAGCTTCTCGATCGGCGCCACGGTGACCGTCACCGAAACGATTCCGGCAGGGGACATCGTCACCAACATCGACGTGGCTCCTCCCAACCGGATCGTGGCGGGTTCGCTGAACCTGGGAACCGGAACCGTCAAGGTCCAGATCGGTGCGGGAGTCACGGAGGTGACGTACACCAACCAGCGCCTCGGCTTCGTCGAGATCTGCAAGCGGGGGCACGCGACGGGAAGCTTCACCTTCACCATCAACCCGGGAAACATCGGCCCCTTCGTGGTCCCGGCGGGAGCCTGCTCACCCTCCATTCCAGTGCCCGCGGGCACCGTGACCATCCACGAATTGCCCAACTCCGGCTTTGCCATGACGGGGTGCTCCACCCTCCCCACGCTCCAGCAGGGACCCTGCGATCCCGCGAACCAGAACTCGACGGTGACCGTGACGCCCGGGGATGTCTCGGCCGAGACCATCGCGTTGATCTCCAATGGCCCCAAGATCCCGATTCCCGATGACTCCGGAACGACGCCCAATCCGCCGGGCTGATCTGGGGACATCGAACACCCCCCGGACCGGCGCGAGGAGCCCGATCCTCCTTGGCGCCGGTCCGGGGCCCTGCAACCTAATGCTTTTCCACGATCGCCGCCGCGTCGCGCGCGATCATCAATTCCTCGTTGGTGGGCACCACGAAGATCCGCGTCGGCGCTCCCTCCGGCGAGATCTCGCCTTCCCTCCCTTGCGCGCCTTCGTTGCGTTGCGAATCGAGATTAAGTCCCAACGCGGCGAGACCGGCGAGCGTCCGTTCGCGCACGGCGGGGGCGTTCTCGCCGATCCCTCCGGCGAAGGCGATGGCGTCGACGCCGCTCAGCGCGGCCAGGTAGGCGCCGAGGTACTTGCGCAGGCGGTAGCAGAAGAGATCGATCGCCAGCTTCGCGCGCTCGTTCCCCTTCTTCTCCGCCTCCAGCAGCTCGCGCATGTCGTGGGAGAGCCCGGAGATCCCCAGCAGGCCGCTGTGCTGGTTCATCAGCGAGCTCGCCTCGGCGGAGCCCATGGCGTCGCGCCCCATCACGAAGAGGAGGGCGGCCGGATCGAGGTCGCCGCAGCGGGTGCCCATCACCAGCCCTTCGAGCGGCGTGAACCCCATCGAGGTGTCGACCGACTGACCCGCGCGCAGGGCGCAGAGCGAGGCGCCGTTGCCGAGATGGCAGGTGATCAGGCGCAGGGCGGGGTCGTCCGCGTCGCGCCCGAGTAGCGCCGCGAGGCGCGCGGAGACGAAGCGGTGCGAGGTGCCGTGGAAGCCGAAGCGGCGGATGCCGTAGCGCTGGTAGAGGCTGTAGGGGAGGGCGTAGAGATAGGCCGCCTCCGGCAGGGTGTGATGGAAGGCGGTGTCGAACACCGCGACCTGCGGCGCGTCGGGGAGCGCGGCCTTCGCGGCCCTGTACCCCTGGAGGTTCGCGGGGTTGTGGAGCGGCGCGAGGGCGATGTTGGCCTCGATCCCCTCGAGGACGTCGTCGTCGATCAGCACCGAGGCGTGGAAGCGCTCGCCGCCGTGGACGATGCGGTGCCCCACGGCGCCGATCTCACCTTTGTGCGGGATCACGCCGCTCTCGGGGTCGGTCAGCACGGCGAGCGCTCGGTCCACCGCAGCGCGGTGCTCGAACGGGCCGATCGCGTCGCGCAGCGGCTTCTTCCCTTCGACCTCGTAATGGAGGATCGCCGTGCCGCCGGCGTCCTCGACCAGCCCCTTGGCCAGGGTGCGCTCGTCCCCTTCGCGGTCGGAGCCGGTCTCGAGGAGCTGGAACTTGAGGGACGAGCTGCCGCAGTTGAGGACCAGGACCTTCATGGGGTGCGTCTCCTGCCGGACATGAGGGATTCGCGCTCCGCCTGGAGCTGCTGCCGGAAGATCGCGGCGCCGCCGTGCGCCGGGTGGCGGAGAGCGGGGGCTGCGAGGCCGAGGGCGGCGAGGGCGGCGCCGGCGGTCCTCCCCACGGCGAGCACTCGGGCGCCGGCGGTCTCCGCCAGCAGGCGCTCCAGGACGTGCAGGTTGGCGGCGACCAGGCCACCCTCCGGCGTGCGGTTGCTCAACGGGCCGCGCGCGGCGTGCGGGTGCCAGGGAAAGGAGTTCCAGAGCAGCGCGCCCTGCGCGTCGCCGCCGAGCGCGTCCCAGACGATGCTCCCGGACGGCTCGAGCCAGAGGTCCGGGTTGCGGCTGGTGGCCTGGAACGGCGGACCCGCCCAGGGGAGGCGACGGGCGTCGGAGCCGGCGAGCTGGCGCTCGCTGGTGAAGGCGATCCCCGAGAAGCGGCCGCCGCGGTAGCCGATCGCCTCGCCGACCAGCAGCAGCCGGGGGGTTCCGACCCGCTCGAGGTAGGCCTCGAGGTTCGCCCGCCGCCGGCGGGGCGCGCCGGGGGCATCGAGCTCGGCGTCGGCGTCGCGGTAGGGGTTGACCACCCCCGGGGCGGCGCCGCGCGGCCCGCGGTAGAGCAGGCGGAGGACGGCGGAGAGATCCACCACCGCCTCAGGCCGCGGTCAGCACCAGCGGCTCGCCGCGGGTGATGACGATGGTGTGCTCGTAGTGCGCGGTGAGGGAGCGGTTGCGGGTGCGGATCGTCCAGCCGTCCGGCTCGGTGACGAGCTGCGAGGGCTCGGCCGAGATCATCGGCTCGACGGCGAGGACGAGCCCCTCGGTGAGCGGCGTCCGCGAGCGCGGGTCGTAGAAGTTGGGAACCTCCGGCGCCTCGTGGATCGTCTGGCCGACGCCGTGGCCGCAGAGGCTGCGCAGGACGCTGAAGCCGTACTGCCGCACCTCGCGCTCGACCGCCCCGCCGATGTCGTTGACCAGGTTGCCGAGGCGTGCGACGGCGAGCCCCTTCTGGAACGCCGCCTTGGCGCACTTGCGGAGCTTGCGGGCCAGGAGGGAGACCGGGGGGAGGAGGACGGTCACCGCCGAGTCCGCGATGTAGCCGCCGAGCTCCGCCGTGACGTCGATCTTGATCACGTCGCCCGGTGCCAGGAGGCGCGGCCCGGGGACGCCGTGGACGATCTGCTCGTTGACGCTGATCAGGTTGAAGCCGGGAAAGTTGTAGGTGAACTGCGGCGCCGAGCGCGCACCGCGCCGGCGCAGGAACTCGGCGCCGACGCCGTCGAGCTCCGCGGTGGTCATCCCGACGCGCACCGCCGCCTTCATCTCCTGGATCGCCGCCGCCACGAGCCGGCCCACCCGGCGCATCCCTTCGAGGTCGTCCTGTGAGCTGATCGTCATCCGGCGTCTCCCGTCGGCGTCTCCCGATTTCCTGCGCGGCGACAGTCTATGTCGAGCCCGCGGGAACGGTCCATCCAAAACAAAGGCCCGCTCCGGAGGGGAGCGGGCCGAATGAGCTGCAAAACACCCGGCCGGTGCCGGGGGCCCCTCTTGAAGCGCGGATCAGTCGTCGCAGGCGCTGTCGAGACGGATGGCTCGCAGGCCGACGCTGAAACGCTGATTGGCGCTCATGACGGTGGTCACCCACCCCTGGGCGGCATTGCCGAACTGCGTGCCTCCCGTGTGCCAGAGGTCGAGGTCGAGCCAGCCGAAGGGGTGCGGCAACACGAAGCTGGCGTCCCCCAGGATCATCTTCTGCGTGCTCCACGGCGCCGTCGTCGTGGCGGAGGCGATCAGCGAGCCGTTCTCCTGCTCGTCGAAGAGCATCCCGGCGAGCTCCATCCGCTTCGGCTCCTGCCCGCAGGCGAGGGGGGCGGGGTGGGCGAGCTTGGCATCGCGCCAGACGATCAGCTGCGTGCCGCCGTCGAACGTTCCGCCCGCCACGTAGCGGCTCGCATAGCTGGTGCCGAGCGGCTGGCGGTCGTCCATCCCGGTGCCGTTGACGAAGGTGCCGTAGAACGACTGGTGATTGGTGAAGACGCCGGGCAGCGCCAGGATGTGGACCGCCGGGTCGCCGTGCGCGAGGTCCTGATCGGTGTTCACCAGGAAGAAGTCCCCCCACAGGGAGTTGTGATCGCTGGCGACCCCCGTCCCCCGCGGCGCGAAGTAGCCGGGAGAGGTCGGGTTCAGGGTCGAGCAGCGGTTGACGGCGTCCGCCGTGAGGTAGCCGGTGGCCAGACGGCCCGTCCGGGGCGGTGCGGCGCAGTTGCCCTGGAGCGGCGACTGGCGCCCGGTGTGCCAGGCCTGGAGATGCCCCATCATCGCGGCCGAGAGAGCGGTGTTCCCCGTCGGGCAGCCCGGGCCGTTGCCGGCCGACGGCAGGGAGCCACTGCCGACGATGTCCCGCAGGTTGAGCGTCTGGACGTCGTAGCCGGTGAGCGCCACGGTGAACGACAGGGTGGGAATCCCCCAGTCCGTCCACAGGGTGACCTGCGCGAGCTGCGAGCTGGCCGCCGCGTTGTTGATCGAGATCAGGGTGGTGGCGCCGTTCGGGTTGTCGAGGTCGACCTCGAAGTAGGGGATCAGGAGGGTCGCCGCCGGCACCGCGTCGATCCGGCAGGCGCCGGGGTCGACCGGCGGCGGGGTCGAGGGGCCGGTCACCGCGCTGAGGGTGAAGCTGACGCTGTTGTTGGAGGGGTCCGGATCCGCCACGCCCGAGGAGACGCTCCCCTGGCAGACGATCGGCCCGGCGCTCTGCGGAATGAAGGTCATCGACATCGTCGCCTGGGTTCCGGCCGCCATCGAGCCGAGGTTGCAGACGATCGGCGCGGTCCCCGTGCAATTGCCGTGCGACGCCGTATCGGACACGATCGTGACGTGCCCCGAGATCGCGAGGGGGAGGGTCACCGCGGGGGCGGCTTGCGGGCCGTTGTTGATGAAGGTGAAGGCGCAGCTGGCGGCCGTCCCCACCGGGACCGACGTCGCGCTGGCCGACCCCGTGAGGGCGACGTCGGCGGACGGGGCCGTGTTCCCGAGGACGTTGCTGGTGAGAGTGACCGCGTTGTTGCCGGGGCCCGGATCGGCGACGCTGCTGGCGACGTTCGCCGTGCTCACCAGCGTCCCCTGGGTGATGGTGACGAGCGCGGCGACCGTGACCTGCGCCGACTGGCCGGCGGCGATCGTCCCCAGGCTGCAGGCGACCGGCGGCCCCGGGCTGCACGAGCCCTGGCCGGCGGTGGCGGTGACGCCGCTCAGGCCGGCGGGCAGCCCCTGGGAGAGGATCACGTTCGTCGCCGGGCTCGGCCCCTGGTTGGCGACGGTGAGGTGATACTGGATCGGCGCTCCGGAGGTTGCCGTCGCGGGGGTCACGGCGCCGGTCAGCGCGAGGTCGGCCTCGGGCGTGACCCCGTTCGGGCACTGCACATGGGCATGCGCCTGAGAGATCACGATGTCCCCCTGGAGCACGCCGAGGGCGCTCAGCAGCGCGTTCTGGAGCGAGATGTGGATGGCGTTGACGGTGAGGCTCTGTTGCAGCCTGCCGTCGCCGCTCACGATCTGCTCGTTGAGGACGATGCGGACCCCCAACTGGTTGAGGAGCACGGTGTTGGGAGCAGGCTGGGGCGGGACCGGCAAGCCGAGCCCGAGGCTCCCGCTCGCCGTCGCGCTCGCCAAGGTGGCCGAGCCCGAGGCGACCAGCGACGAGCCGCAGGTGCCGGTGATCGTCGCGTCCGCGCGGACCGTCTGCGCCGTGAGCCCCAGCAGCGGCAGGAGCTGGCCGAGCGAGACCGCGGGGTTGGTGGTCGTCGCATCCGCATGGGTCAGCGTCGCTCCGGGGAGCTGCGACGAGGCGTTGACCAGCAGGAGGCCGGTCTGCAGGACCGGCCCGGTCAGGCTGGTGGACGCCGTCGACGACCCCGCGTTGGCGCTCAGCGAGTAGGCCGGTGCCGCGCTTCCCGAGATCACGGGGCGCGGGCCGCTGGTCACGGGTTGGGTGACGCCCAGGAGAGGCACGAGGCTCAGGTTCACGGATTCTCCAAAGGCAGAGCTGTCTCCGACGGTCTGCGCCGTCGCGGGAAAGGCGGCCAGCCCGCAAGTCATCATCATCACCATCAAGGAAAGCGGCGCCAACCCTCTTCCCCATCCCGAAATCCGACCGGTACTTCCTTGGATTGTCATCTCAGGGCTCCTTTGGTTAGCCACGGCAGGAAAATCTCTGCCCTGAGTCAACAATGCGCTTCTTATAGCTATGTTTAAATAGAGGTATTGTCTGAGCTCGCGTCAAAACTCCGCAGGATTTCTTGTGGCGATTTCGCGACGGCTATGCCAGCCCGTTGTCGAGCACGTAGCGGATGATCTGGGCGTTGTTCTCCAGCCGCAGCTTGGTGAGCACGCGGGACCGGTAGGTGCTCACCGAGGATTCGGAGACGTTGAGCTCGTCGGCGATCTCGCGCAGGGAGCTCCCCTCGGCCAGCAGGAAGAGGACCTCGTATTCGCGGATCGAGAGCGACTCGTGGAGCGGGGAATCGTCCGGCGTATGGAGCGCGTGCACCAGCAACTCGGCGATCTCGGGGGGGACGTAGCGTCCGCCGGCCGCCACCTTGCGCACCGCCTCGACCAGGTCCTGGGGGTCGCAGTCCTTGGTGAGATAGCCGGCGGCCCCCTGCTTCAGGGCGCGGACGACGGAGGGCTCGTCCTTGTTCATGCTGAAGATGACGACCGGCAGCGTGGGGTGCAGCCTGCGCAGATCGTGCAGCACCTCGAAGCCGCTGCGCCCCGGCAGGACGAGGTCGAGCAGCACCAGGCTCCACCGGCCCGCACGCAGCCGGTCGAGCGCCTCGACGCTCCCCTGCGCCTCCTCCACGACCACGTCGGGAGCGGTCCGGGCCAGGATCCTCTGCACACCCAACCTCATCACTGGGTGGTCGTCCACCACCAAGACCCGGATGCCGCAATCCGCCGGGAGATCCATCCTTCGACTCCTCTGCAATTAAGAGACAACTTTATTATAACACCGCGGCGCCTTCCCCGCCAGCTCGCGGGGAGGTCCGAGGGTTCAGGGCTGGGTGAAGGAGTCTTCCGAGGCGACGCCGGGCGAAAAAACACAACAGGCGGATCAGCGGACGACGATCTCGGAGCCCAGCTTCACGTCGGCCCCCGCGGCGAGGGCTGCGCTGGTGTCCTTTTCGAGGTCGGACTCAGGAGGCGGCAGGGGGCGGTCCCCGCGCATCAGGAGCGGCTGGTAGCGTCCGACGGCGTCGAGGAGGACGGCGGCCCGCACCTCGTCCCCGCGGCGGGAACAGGGGCGGCCGGTCGAGCAGCGCAGCACCAGCTCGGTGTCGTTGCGGTAGACGCGGAGCTCCGCATGACGCGCGCCGCCGGCCGCCGCCGTGAGCCGCAGGAGGTCGCCGGCCTGCGCCTCCCCGCCGCGGCGGACCGTGGCGCCCGCCTCGATCTCCGCGCGCAGCGAGGCCGGCTGCGGCCCCGGGGAGCGGAGCAGAAAGAAGGCGGCCAGCGACGCGGCCACTCCCACCCCGATCGGCACCATCCACCCGCGCCACCCGGTCCATCGCGGCCTTCGGTGCTCCCGGCGCTGGTCGAGCCGCCTCCAGACGCCGGCCTGCCAGCCCACGGGCGGCTCGTCCCCGGCGCCGAGGGCGGCGATCTCCGCGGAGAGCTGCCCATAGGCGGCGCGGGCGGCCAGACAGTCCGGGCAGGTGGCGAAGTGCGGGTCGAGAGGGAGCCCCTGCTCGAGGAGGAACAGCCCCTCCGCCTCGAAGCGGTCGCACCGGCTCAAGGCGCCACCCCTTTCTCTTCCAGGCAGCGGCGCAGGTGGGGCAGGGCGCGGGCGACCCGGACCTGGAGCGCCGGCGCCTTCTCGTCGGAGAGGCGGGCGATCTCCGGATACGACAGCCCCTGCTGGAAGCGCAGCAGGAGCGCGTCCCGCGCGCGCGGCGCCAGGGAGCGCAGGCAGTCCGCCAACAGCCGGGCGCGCGAGCGCTCCGCCAGCAGGTCCTCCGCGCTGGCGCCCGGCCCGGGCAGGTCCGGCGCGTCGTCCAGGGGGTCGAACCGGCTGCGGCGGCGCCGGTTCATCTTGAGGAGATCCAGACAGCGATGGCGGGCGATGCCGAAGAGCCACGTGCGCAGCGAGGAGCGGCGGCCGAACCGCGCCAGACCCTCGTAAGCCTGGATGAAAGTCATCTGGTGCACCTCCTGCGCCAGGTCATCGTCCGCCACCATCTGCCGGCAATAGCGATAGACGGCGGAGCCATAGACGCGCATCAGCACGGCCAGGGCCTCGGCGGGGCTCCCTCTCTCGAGGGCCGCCAGAGCGTCGTGCTCGGCTTCCGGCTCCGAGGAAGGAGCCGCGCGAGACCCATAGGCCCACGACATGGCGGCTACGGCAGAGAGCCCTTTCCGGCCGGATGGGGTTTGACGATGCTGCTCATGGTCTGGCCGCCCCCCGAGCCCGGGGGGGGCGGCGGCGGCGGCGTGGGGCAGTACCCCGTTCCGCACCACGGGGCACTGGTCAACTTCAGCACCCGGGCCAGCGAGGCGCCGCAGGCCGTGAGCGCTTCCAGCACGCCTCCCTGGCCGTGGAAAGCGGCACCGGCCGCGAGGGGCTTCGCCTGCGCGGGGAGCGCGAGGCCGAGGGTGAGCAGAATTGCGGCGGCGGCGGCGATCGGGCGGATATGACGGCTCGACATCTCTATCTCCTTTGTAGGGCGGTATCCAGGCGCCGCTCCGATCCGAAGAGGACGAAGGCGGCCCACAGATGAGGCGACAGACCCTGGCGGATCGCAACACGCTGCGTGCGGGCCAGCGCGGCGCCGGGGTCGGCGTCCCCCCCCTCGGCGTAGAACCGGCGCACCAGCTCGCGGGTTGGGCCGTCCTCGACCGACCACAGCGAGGCGAGCACGGCGCGGCTCCCCGCCGCCAGGAAGGAGGCGCCGAGCGACCCCCACATCTCGCGCCCCGGCCGCACCCCCGAGGCGCAGCTCGCCAGCACGACCAGACGGGGGGCGATCCGGCCGGCCACGATCTCGCTGACCGTCACCCGCCGGTCGGCGAGCTGTAGCCAGGCGCCGCGAGGCCCCAGGCCGGTATGGGTGGCGAGATGCAGCGTCCGGCTGTGGGCGGCCCCTTGCAGGCGGCGGGCGGTCGCCGCGCCGGCGGTCCACGCCCTGCCCCCCAGGCGGTGGGCCACCTCCAGGGCCTCGGCCGACGCGGCGGGGAGGTCCCCGCGGGGGTCCCCCAGCGCCACCGCGGGCCCCGCGGAAACCGCGCGCGGAGCCTCCAGGGCGGCCAGCGCGTTGAGGCTGGGAACGAGGACGATCCCGTGCTCCTCCACCAGGAACCGCCCCTGCCGGCGCAGGGCGGCGAACGGCAGGTTCCCCAAGGCGCCGTCCGCCACCACGTAGACCGGCCGCCCGGTCGCCGGCAGCGCACCCGCCGGCAGCAGGATCTCGCCCAGCCGGGTGGCGAGGGAGACGTCGTCCGGGTGGCCCTGGAAGCGGTCCGCGAGATCCCGGATCGCGGCCGTCGGAACCGCCAGCTTCCACAGCCGAAGCCGCGCGCCGTTCACCGCGATCAGCCACAGCTCGTCTCCGGCTTCGAAATAGAGCAGACCGTCGCGCTCCCGCAAGGCGTCGAGAACGCGATCGATCGGTTGCAGGGCCGCCACCGGCGATTCGCTCATCGCCGGCAGCAGCGACTCGAGGTCGGCCAGCCGCTGGCTCGCGGCGTCGGGCGACCAGGCCTTGCCGGCCGGCGTCGCTTCCGGGGAGGCGGAGATGGCGTGCACGAACGCGTCGAGGAAAGTCCTCGCCTGCGCCCGCTCCGCCGTGGCGAGGCTCGCCTTCGCGCGCCCCGCGCGGGCCTGCAGGCGGAACAGCGCTTCGAAGGGGCGCCGATGCTCCTCGAGGAGCCAGGACTTGAGCTCGTCGAAGGAGAGGCCACGGCGCATCTCCTCGAGCACAGCGACCGATCTCCCGTAGGCCGCTTCCGCGGTGCGCAGATCGCCCCGGGCCTCCGCGACACGCCCCTGCTGATCGGCGATCTTCGACCCCCACTCGGGAGTGAGATCCGCGTGCAGAACGGGAGCGAGATCCTCCGCGGCCGCCGCCAGACGTCCGTTGGCCTCGTCCACCCAGGAGCGGTAGTAGAACAGGGAGGGGGCCGGCTTCCCGCCGGGCTCGAGGTGCTCCAGCACACGCTTCAGGTAGAGGGCCGCCCGCTCGGCGTCGCCCCCCTCGAGGCTGACCTCGGTCAGGTCCAGGAGGATTTGGCGGGAAAATTCGGCGTCGTTGCCGGCATCGAGGCTCAGCGCCTGCTCGAAGTCGTGGCGGGCGAGCCCCAGGCGGCGCTCGGCCGCCAGGACGGTGCCGCGGTTGTTGAGAAAGTGAGCCCGCTCGCCGCGAGCCTGCTCCGGAATCAGCCCGTCGGCCCGCTCCAGAGCCTGCCGGGCTCCCGCCAAGTCTCCGACCTCGAACAGCGTGGTGTAGAGGGCCTGATCCGCGCGCGCCTCCCGCTCGCGGTCTCCCGCCTTGGCGGCCTCCTGGACCGCATCGCTCGCGATCAGAAAGTTCTCCCGGTAGGTGGCGCGCGGCCAGGAGAGAAAGAAGAGCCGGTAGAGGGAGTCGGCGGCCCGGCCGTGATCCCCCGCAGCGCGGCAGACGGCCACATCGCGGCGGTAGGCCCGCTCCGCCGCCGCCGCGTCTCCGCGCTGCTGGTCGACGGTCCCCACCACCGCCCAGACGCCGGGAGCGACCTTGCCGGCCTTCACCAGGCGGTCCGCCCAGGTCAGCACCTCCCCTTCCCGTCCGAGGGAGTACTCGGCGCGCACCACCGCCCTTCCGGCCTGCGGATCGCCGGTCGCCGCGTAGACGGCCGCGCACTGCCGGGCCGCCGTCGGATATCGCTTCGCCGCGAGCTCGTCGAGGCATCCCTGGACTTCGCTCTGCCGGCCGCCCGAGAGGAGAGCGGCGAGCCCCAGGGCACAGCAAAGACCCCAACGCGGGAGCATGGCGCTCAAAGCTTCGAGTCGGAAAGCCGGTCTCGCGACGCCGCGAAGGCTGCCGGTTCGGTTCCCCGTTCGACCGGCACCGAGGCGGGGTTCCGGGCCTCGAAACGGACTCCGTGAGGCCCGGATGTCATGCGGCAATTTTACCACGGCGATCGGAGAGGGCCTGCCCGGCGAACGGAGATTCCCGAAAGCCGCCACCTCCTGGCATCTCCTTTGCTCCTTGTTCCGCCCGCAGGCGATTTCGCCTCGACACCCAGGAGAAACACACCATGGAAATCGATTCCCTCCAGAAGCTCTACGTGGAAGAGCTCCGCGACCTCCACAGCGCCGAGCGCCAGATCATCCAGGCGCTCCCCAGAATGATCAAAGCCGCCTCCGCCCCCGAGCTGAAGGCCGCCCTTCAGGATCACCTCGAGATCACCAGGGAGCACCTCGCACGCCTCGACCAGATCTTCGAGACGCTCGGCAAGAAGGGGACCGGCAAAAAGTGCAAGGGGATGGAAGGCGTGATCGCCGACGGCAAGGAGGTCCTCGAGGAGGACATGGCCCCCGAGGTCCGCGACGCCGCCATCATCTCCGCCGCCCAGCACGTGGAGCACTACGAGATGGCCGGCTACGGCACCGTCCGCACCTACGCCGGCCTGCTCGGCGACAAGACCGCCATGAAGCTCCTCCAGACCACCCTCGACGAGGAAGGCGACGCCGACAAGAAGCTCACCGCCCTCGCCGAGAAGATCAACGTCGAAGCCGAGGCGCCGGTCGGCCGGTAGACCGGGCTCTTCGATCGCTGCGGGGACGGGAGGCGCCTCCCGTCCCCAGTCCCTCCCCGTTCCCGTCATACGGGGCCAGCCCCCCGGCGGCGCCCCGCCCCCACCCCTTCAGCCGTCTTCTCCGGCGAAGCACCTCGCGGTTGCTACTACTTGCTGCTGGGATCGTAGAATGCTATTATACTCAACCGCTCATGTCAGCGATGGGGCATTTCGAGCGGTTTCGCTTCCCTGTTTAACGGAAGCTGGCGAAAGGGTAGACCGCGACGTCCCGACGGGACCTGTTTGGCAATGTCCTGACCGCTGCTATGGAAGGCTTCACTCCGCACGTCGATCCTCATCCCTTCGGGGCCTCTTCGATCGTCGAGATCCTGCGCCGCCGGGCCCGCGATCAACCCGACGTCGGCGGTTTCACCTTCCTGCGGGACGGCCGGACCGAGGCCGAACGGCTGACCTACGGGGAGCTCGACCGGCGTTCCCGCGAGATCGGCGCCGCCCTGCGCGCCAGGGGCCTCGCGGGACAGCGGGTGGTCCTGCTCTATCCGCCGGGGCTGGAGTTCGTCGCCGCATTCTTCGGCTGCCTCTCGGCGGGGGCGGTCGCGGTGCCGGCCTATCCACCGCGCTCGGAGCACCACCTCTCCCGCCTCCTCTCGATCGTGCGGGATGCGCGGCCGCGGGCGGCCCTGATTCCCGCGGCGACCCTGGAGATCATGCCGCGCTGGCTCGCACGGGTCCCGGAGCTTGGAGCGCTCGCCTGGCTGGCCACCGACGCTGCCGGCGGGGCGACGGGGGATACCGCGGGGAGCCGGCGCGATCCCGCCGGGCCCGAGGACCTCGCCTTCCTCCAGTACACATCCGGCTCGACCGCCGCACCCAAGGGTGTGATGGTCAGTCATGGCAACCTGCTCGCCAACCAGCGAATGATCCGGCGCGCCTTCGGCCAGAGCGCGGAATCGGTCGTCGTGGGCTGGCTGCCGCTCTACCACGACATGGGGCTGATCGGGAACGTGCTCCAGACGCTGTACGTGGGCGGCCGGTGCATCCTGATGTCCCCCGCGGCCTTCCTGCAGCAGCCGGCACGCTGGCTCCAGGCCATCTCCCACTATCGCGCCACGACCTCGGGCGGCCCCGACTTCGCCTACGACCTCTGCGTCCGCCGGGTGACGCCCGCGCAGCGCGAGGAGCTGGACCTCACGAGCTGGGAGGTGGCCTTCGACGGCGCGGAGCCGGTGCGCTCCGGCACTCTGGAGCGCTTCGTCCGCGCCTTCGCGCCCTGCGGCTTCCGCCGCTCGGCGTTCTTTCCCTGCTACGGCCTGGCCGAGGCGACGCTCCTGGTCTCCGCCCAGGATCCCGCGACCCCCTGGGAGCCGCGGCTGATCAGCGCCGGCGCCCTCGAGCGCGGCCGTTTCGAGGAGATCCCGGCGGCGGCCGGCCCGTCGCGGCCGTTGCTGGCTTCCGGCCGTCCGGACCCCGAGCTCCAGGTGGAGATCGTCGATCCGGAGTCCGGAGCGCCCTGCCGGCCGGGCACGGTGGGGGAGATCTGGGTCGCGGGCCCCGGCGTCGCCCGCGGCTACTGGGAGAAGCCCGAGGAGACCGCACGGACCTTCGCCGCGCGCCTGCCGGGACGGACGGCGGCGTGGCTGCGCACCGGCGACCTCGGCGTCCTCGCCGGCGGCGAGCTGTTCGTCACCGGCCGGATCAAGGATCTGATCATTCTGCGCGGGCGCAACCACTACCCGCAGGACCTGGAGCTGACCGCCGGCGGCAGCCACCCCGCCCTGCGGCCCGGGGGCGGCGCCGCCTTCCAGGTCGAGGGAGAGGAACGGGAGCGCCTGGTGATCGTCCACGAGATGGAGCCGCGCGCGGCGGTCGACGTCGAGACGGTGGCCGAGGCGGTCCGCCGCCGGGTGGCCGAGGAGCACGAGCTGGCGGTCGACGAGCTGGTGCTCCTGCGCGCCGGGTCCCTGCCCAGGACGTCGAGCGGCAAGGTGCAGCGCCACGCCTGCCGCGCCGGCTACCTGGAAGGGACGCTGGCGGTCCTGGGGCGTAGCGGCATCCCCACGGCGCAGGAGGAGGAGAGCGGGGGCGACCTCCTCACGCGGGACGCCCTGCTGGAGATCGACGAGGCCGGCCGGCCGGCGGCGCTCCTGGCGGACCTCCGGGAGCGCGCCGGGCGGGTGATGCGCGTCGCCTCCTCGCGGCTCGATCCCGGACGGCCGCTCGCCGGCATGGGCTTCGATTCGCTGGCGGCGATCGAGCTCGCCGCCTCGGTCGAGGCCGGCCTGGGGGTACGCCTCCCCCTCGCCGATCTGTTCGAAGAGGCGACCCTGGAGCGGATCGCCGCGAGCGTGCTGAGCCGTCTCGAAGCCGCCGCCCCCCTCCGGGAGCCGGCTGCGCCGGCCGCTCCGGAGCTCGGGGACCACCCGCCGTCCGACGGCCAGCGCGGTCTCTGGCTCGAGGAGCGCCAGGCACCCGGCCTGTACAACATCGCGGTGGCGGCGCGGGTTCGCGGCCCGCTCGCTCCGGCCGCCCTCGAACGGGCGTTGCGCGCGCTGACCGGGCGCCACCCCGCGCTTCGGACGACGTTCCCGGCCGACTCCGAAGGGAGCCCGGTGCAGCGCGTCCACGCGGCTCTGGCCCCGGAGACGGCGGTTCGGGACGCCGCCCAATGGAGCGCGGAGAGCCTGGCGCTGGAGGCTGCCCGGCCGTTCGACCTCGAGCACGGCCCCCTCCTTCGCCTGCGGGTCTGGGAGGGGGAGGAGCGGCACCTGCTCCTCGTCGTCCATCACCTGGTGGCCGATTTCTGGTCGCTCGCGGTGATGGCGCGCGAGCTGGGCATCCTCTACGCGGCGGAGATCTCCGGCGAGCCGGCCGGCCTGCGGCCGCCGGCCTGGAGCTTCACCGATCACGTCCACCGGCAGCGGGAGCGGCTCGCCGGGCTCGCGGGGGAGCGGCTCTGGGAGTTCTGGCGGCAGCGCTTCCCGGGCGGGGTGGCGCGGCTCGACCTGCCGGCGGACCGGCCGCGGCCGGCCGTGCGCTCGTTCCGCGGCGGTGCCGAGCCGCTACGCCTCGGTCCCGGGCTGACCGGGCGGCTGGCCGGGCTGGCCCGCGCCCAGCAGGCCACCCTGTCGATGGTGCTCCTCGCCGCGTTCCAGGCGCTCCTCCATCGCTGGACCGGCCAGGACGAGGTCGCCGTGGGGGTGCCGGCGGCCGGCCGGCAGCAGGCCGAGGTGGCCGCCACCGTGGGCTATTTCGTGAACCCGCTGGTGATCGGCGCCGGCTTCGCGGAGGACCCCACGTTCGGCGCCCTGCTGGCGGCGATCCGGGCGAGCCTCCCAGCGGCGCTGGAGCACCAGGACCTGCCGTTCCCGCGGCTGGCGGAGCGGCTCCGGCCGGTGCGCGATCCGTCCCGTCCACCCCTGGTCGAGACCGTCTTCGTCTTCCAGCAGGCCCGCCCCGGCGAGCCCGCGGCGATCGCGGCCTTCGCCCTGAACGAGCCCGGAGAGCGGCTCGACCTCGGCGGGCTCGCGCTCGAGTCGGCGGCGATCGCGGAGTGGCGGGCCCCCTTCGACCTGACGCTCACCCTCGCCGGGACCGCGGGAGGGCTCGGCGGCTCGCTGCAGTACGCCGTCGATCTCTTCGACCGCGCCACGGCCCGGCGCCTCCTCGACTCGCTCGCGGCGCTGCTCGCCGGCATCGCGGCCGACCCCGGCCTGCCGGTCTCCCGCCTGCCGGTCCTGCCGGAAGCGGAGCGGACGCAGCTGCTGGCCGGGGGGGACGCGGCCGGCGAGGGGGGCACGGGGGAAGAGCTCCCTCTCCTCCCCGCCCTGATCGGGGCCCAGGCCCGGCAGACGCCCGATGCCGTGGCCCTCTATCACGGCGGGGAGCAGTGGACCTACGGCGAGGTCTGGCGCCGGGCCGGCCGGCTCGCCCGGCGCCTCCGGGAGCTGGGCGTGGGGCCGGAGGAGCGGGTCGGGGTCTGCCTCGAGCGGTCGCCGGCGATGCTGATCTCGCTGCTGGCGGTCCTGCGGGCGGGCGGCGCCTACGTGCCGCTCGATCCCGCCTACCCCGGCGAGCGTCTCGCCTACATGCTGGCGGACAGCGGGGCCCGTCTCCTGGTGACGAGAGGAAGCCTGCCGGCGCTCCCGGCGAAGGCCGGCGTGTCCATCCTCGATCTGGACCTCGATCCGGACCATCCCGCGGCTCCGCGCGAGGGGCGCGAGGAGACGGCAGAGGGAGAAGAGGGAGAGGCCGCGGGCCCGCGGCCCGGCCCGGACAACCTGGCCTACGTCATCTACACCTCGGGCTCCACCGGACGGCCCAAGGGGGTGGCGGTCGAGCACCGCAACGTCGCCGCGCTGGTCGCCTGGTCGCGCGCGACCTTCTCGCAGCGGGAGCTCTCCGGCGTCCTCGCCTCGACCTCCGTCTGCTTCGACGTCTCGGTCTTCGAGCTGTTCGTGCCGCTGGCGCTGGGCGGCGCCATCCTCCTCGCCGAGCATGCCCTCGCGCTGCCGGAGCTGCCGGCGGTCGAGCGGGTCACGCTCGCCTGCACCGTCCCTTCGGCCATGGCCGAGCTGGTCGAGCGCGGCGCGCTGCCGCCGGGCCTGAGGACGGTCAACCTGGGAGGCGAGCCGGTGCCGGGCGCGCTGGCCGCGCGCCTCCATGCGCTCGGCACCGTCGAGCGGGTGCTCAACCTCTATGGCCCTTCGGAGGACACGACCTATTCGACCTGGGCGGAGGTGGGAGGCGACGGGGCGCCCCCCGGCATCGGCCGTCCGATCACGGGCACCCGGGCTCACGTGCTCGACCGCCGCGGCGAGCCCGTGCCGGTCGGGGTGATCGGGGAGCTGTACCTGGGCGGGATGGGAGTGTCGCGCGGGTACCTGGGCTCCCCCGACCGGACGGCGGAGCGCTTCGTCCCCGATCCGTTCTCCCGGTTTCCGGGCGGGCGCCTCTACCGCACGGGGGACCTCGTGCGCCGGCGTCCGGACCGCTCCCTCGACTTCCTCGGCCGGCTGGACCACCAGGTCAAGATCCGCGGGTTCCGGGTCGAGCTGGGGGAGGTCGAGGCCCGCCTGGCGGAGCATCCGGCCGTGCGCGAGGCGGTGGTGCTCCCGTTGGACGGTGACCGGCTGGCGGCCTTCGTGACGGCCGCGGAGCCGCCCCCCGGGACGCCCGGGCTCAAGGCTTTCCTCGCCGAGCGGCTGCCCGCCTTCATGGTCCCTTCCCTCGTCACGGTCCTGCCGGCGCTGCCGCGCACGCCCAACGGCAAGGTGGACCGCCGGGCGCTCGCCGCCCTGGAGCCCGCGCCGGAGGCGGCTGCGCACACGGCGCCGAAGACCCCGACCGAGGAGGTGCTGGCGTCGATCTGGGCGGCGGTGCTCCGCCGGGAGCGGGTCGGCCGCGACGAGGACATCTTCGAGCTGGGCGGGCACTCCCTCGCCGCCGCCCGCGTGGCCTCACGGGTGCGGTCGGCCTTCGGCGTGGAGCTCCCCCTCGCCTCGCTGTTCGCGGCCCCCACGGTGGCGGCGCTGGCGCATCTCGTCGAAGCGGCCCGCGGCGACGCAGCGCAGGACCCGCCGATGGAGCGGGGGCGGTGGGAGACCGCTCCGCCGCTCTCCTTTGCCCAGGAGCGTCTCTGGTTCCTGGATCAGATGGACCCCGGGAACACCGCCTACAACATCGCCCAGGCCGTGCTCCTGGAAGGGCGGCTCTCCCCGGCGGCGCTCGCCCGGAGCTTCTCCGAGATCGTCCGCCGCCACGAAACCCTGCGCGCCACTTTCGCGGCGCACGAAGGGCGCCCCGTCCAGGCGATCCGGCCGGCCGGCGCGGTCGCCATGCCGGTGATCGATCTCCGCGCCCTGCCGCGGGAGCTCCGGCGGGATCTCCTCCCCCGCCTGGCCGGCGAGGAGGGGGGGCGGCCGTTCGATCTCGCCCGGGGGCCCCTCCTCCGGGTCCTCCTGCTGCGCCTGGAGGAGGAGGAGCACGCGGCGCTGCTCTCCCTCCACCACATCGCCGGGGACGGCTGGTCGATGGGGGTGCTGGTCGCCGAGCTCGCCGCCCTCTATGCCGCCTTTGCGCGCCGCGAGAGATCACCGCTCCCGGAGCTGCCGGTCCAGTACGCGGACTTCGCGGCGTGGCAGCGGCGACGGCTCACCGGCGAACGGGTGGAGCGGGAGCTCGCCGTCTGGCGGCGGCGGCTCGGCGGGGTCGCGGCGGCGATCGAGCTCCCCGCCGACCGTCCCCGCCCGGCTTCCCCTGCGGCCCGCGGCGGCACATGGTCCTTCAACCTGCCGGCGCCCCTCGCCGCCTCGCTCGGCCGGCTCGGCCGGCGCCAGGGAGCGACGCCGTTCATGACGCTCCTCGCCGGTTTCCAGGCTCTCCTCTTCCGCTGCGGGGCGGGGACCGACCTCCCCCTGGGCACGCCGGTCGCCGGGCGCAACCGGGTGGAGACCGAAGGGCTGATCGGCCTGTTCGTGAACACCCTCGTGCTGCGCGGCGACCTGGCGGGCGAGCCGGCCTTCGCCGGGCTCCTCGCCCGCACGCGGGAGGTGGCGCTGGAGGCCTACGCGCACCAGGACCTGCCGTTCGAGCGCCTGGTCGAGGAGCTGCAGCCGGAGCGGGAGCTGGCGGTGACGCCGCTCTTCCAGGTGCTCTTCGCCCTGCAGAACGCCCCGCTCGACCTCTCCCTCCCGGGCTTCCTCCTGCGGCCGCTCGAAACGGAGACCGGGAGCGTCAAATTCGACCTCGCGCTCTCGCTCACCGAGACGGCGGAGGGGATCGCCGGCCGCCTCGCCTACCGGGCCGACCTCTTCGACCGCGCGACGGCGGCGCGGCTGGCCGGCCAGCTCGCCAGCCTCCTGACGTCGGCCGCGGCTGGTCCGGAGCTTCCGCTCGCGGAGCTCTCCCTCCTGGACGGGGCCTCCCGCCACCAGATCGTCGTCGAGTGGGGGAGCGCTCCCGCCGGCCCGCCGGGCCTGCCGATCCACGAGCGGCTGGCGGCTTGGGCGGAACGCACCCCGGAGGCTCCGGCGGTGGCCGGCGAGGGGCAGGCGCTCTCCTACCGCGAGCTGGTCCGCCGGTCCCGGGGCCTCGCCCGTCACCTGCGGCGGCTGGGCGTCGGGGCGGAGGTGCCGGTGGGGATCTGCCTCGAACGCTCACCGGACCTGCTGGTGGCCCTCCTCGCCATCCTGGCGGCGGGCGGCGCCTACGTGCCGCTCGATCCGGCCCATCCGGGGGAGCGCCTGGGGCGCTCGCTCGCGGACTCAGGGGCCCCGTTCGTGCTCACCCGGGAGATCTTCGCCGCGCGGCTGCGGGGCGCGCCGGCGGCCCGGCCGGTCTTCCTGGAATCCCTCGGCGACCTGGCGGAGCTGCCCGGCCCCGGCGCCCCGGGGCCCGCCGACCCCCGCAGCCTCGCCTACATCCTCTACACCTCCGGCTCGACGGGGCGGCCCAAGGGGGTGGCGGTCGAGCACCGGCAGCTCACCTCGTACGTCGACGCCGTGCTGGAGCGGCTGCGCCCGCCGGCGGGGGCGGTCTTCGCCAGCGTCTCGACCTTCGCGGCGGACCTCGGCAACACGATGGTGTTCCCGGCCCTGGCCACGGGCGGCTGCCTGCTCCTGGTCTCCCTCGAGGCGGCGCAGGACGCGGCGGCCCTCGCCGGCGAGCTGGCGCGCCGGCCGGCCGACTACCTGAAGATCGTCCCCTCGCATCTGGCGGTGCTGCTCGCCGCCGACGCCGACCCCGGCCGCCTCCTCCCCCGGCGCGGGTTGGTGCTCGGCGGCGAGGCCTCCGCGTGGGACTTCGCCTCCCGCCTGCGAGGGCTCGCGCCCGGACTCGAGATCCTCAACCACTACGGGCCGACGGAGACCACGGTCGGAGTGGCGACCTGGCGGATCGACGCCGAGGCCGCCGGACACGGGGTGTCCGTCCCCCTCGGCCGGCCGCTCCCGGGGGCTTCCCTGCGCCTGCTGGGACCGGCCTTCGATCCGCTTCCGCCCCAGGTCGCCGGCGAGCTGTTCGTGGGGGGAGCGAGCGTCGCCCGCGGCTACGCCGGCCGGCCGGATGCGACCGCCGAGCGCTTCCTGCCCGACCCCTTCCCGGCGGAGGCGGGCGCGCGCATGTACCGCACCGGGGATCTCGTCCGCCTGCGGCCGGACGGCTCGTTCGAGTTCCTGGGGAGGATCGACCACCAGGTGAAGGTGCGCGGTTTCCGGATCGAGCCGGCGGAGGTGGAGGCGGCCCTGGCCGCCCATCCCCAGGTGCGCGAAGCGGTCGCCGGAGTGATCGAGAAGCGGGGGGACCGCCGCCTCGTCGCCTGGGTGGTGCGGGAGGGAACGGCGCCGGGGGCCGGCGAGCTGCTGGCCTTCCTCGCCACCCAGCTCCCCGGGCCCATGGTGCCGGGCGAGATCCGTTTCCTGGAGAGGCTGCCCCTCACCCTGAACGGCAAGCTGGACCGCGCGGCTCTCGCCGCGGTCCTCCCCGCGGACCCCGCGGCGGAAGAGGGCGCGGGGTCGCCCCAGGGCGCGGTCGAGGAGCTGCTGGCCGCCCTCTGGTGCGATCTGCTCGGCCGCGACCGGGTGGGCCGCCGGGACGGCTTCTTCGAGCTGGGAGGGCACTCGCTCCTCGCCACCCGCCTGATCGCCCGCGTGCGCGGGGCCTTCCGGGTCGATCTGCCGCTCAGGACGCTGTTCGAGGCGCCGACCCTCGCCGCCCTGGCGCGGCGCGTGGAAGAGGCCCTGCGCTCCGGCGGCGGGCTGCCGGGGCCGCCGCCCGTCGAGCCCGCGCAGCGCGGCGCCCACGGGGAGCTGCCGCTCTCCTTCGCGCAGGAGCGGCTCTGGTTCCTGGAGCGGCTGGCGCCGGAGGCCGCGGCCTACAACCTCGCTTATCACGCCCGCGTGGCCGGGCCGCTCGACGTGCCGGCCCTGGCGGGCGCCTTCCGCGCGGTCGTCCGCCGGCACGAGGTGCTGCGTTCGGCGTTCCGGGTCGTCGGCGGCGGCCCGGCGCAGATTCCGGCCGCCTCGGCGCCGCCGGGGACGGCGCTGGTCGACCTCGCGTCGCTGCCGGCGGCGACCCGGGAGCGGGAGGCCGCGCGCCTGGCGGCAGAGGAGGCCCGCCGCCCCTTCTCCCTCGACAGGCCGCCGCTCCTGCGCTCGCTGCTGGTCCGCCTCGGGGCGGCGGAGAGCCTGCTGCTCGTCACCCTCCATCACATCGTCTCGGACGCCTGGTCGCGTGGGGTCCTCCTCGGCGAGCTCGCCGCCCTCTACGGCGCGGCGCGGCGAAGAGAGGCCACGCCGCTGCCGCCGTTGGCCGTCCAGTACGGGGACTTCGCCGTCTGGCAGCGCCGGTGGCTGGCGGGAGAGGCCCTGGAGGTCCGGCTCGCCTGGTGGCGGCAGCGGCTGGCCGGCGCGCCGGCGCTCCTCGACCTGCCGGCCGACCGGCCGCGCCCCCCGGTGCAGCGCCACCGGGGAGGGCGGCGGCCGGCGCGCCTGCCGCGGGAGCTGACCGCGAGCCTGGCCGCGCTCGGCCGGCGCGAGGGGGCCACGCTGTTCATGGTCCTGCTCGCCGGCTTCGCTGCCCTGCTCCAGCGCTCGAGCGGGCAGGAGGACCTCGTCGTCGGCACCCCGGTGGCCGGCCGCATCGTCCCCGAGACGGAGGGGCTGATCGGCTTCTTCGTCAACACCCTGGCCCTGCGGGTGGACGCCGGGGGAGGACCCTGCTTCCTCGCGCTCCTCGCCCGGGCGCGGGAAGCGGCGCTCGGCGCCTATACGCATCAGGACCTGCCCTTCGAGAAGCTGGTCTCCGAGCTGTCGCCGCAACGCAGCCGTGCCCACGCGCCGGTCTTCCAGGTCCTGCTCGCCTTGCAGAACGTGCCGATGCCGCCGCTGGCGCTCGACGAGGCCGTCCTCACACCGCTCGAGAGCGAGGGCGGCGCCGCCAAGTTCGACTGGACCCTCTCCCTCACCGAGACGCGGAACGGGCTCGAGGGAGAGCTCGAATTCGACCGCGACCTCTTCGACGACGGGACCGTGGAGCGGGCCCTGGGGCACCTCGCGACGCTGCTGGCCGCGGCCGCGGCGGAGCCGGATCTGCCGCTGGCGGAGCTCTCCTGGCTGACCGCCGCCGAGAGCCGGCAGCTCGCGGCCTGGAACGAAACCGGGCCGCCGCTCGGCGCGGAGAGCTGCCTGCACGAGCTGGTCGAGGCGCAGGCGGCGCGCGCTCCCGGGGCGGTGGCCGTGGAGCTCGCGGGCGAGGAGATGACCTACGGCGAGCTGAACGCGCGGGCCAACGCCCTGGCGCGGCGGCTGCGGGAGGCGGGAGTCGGCCCGGAGACGCCGGTGGGGGTCTGCTGCGAGCGGTCGCCGCAGGCCATCGTGTCCCTCCTCGCGGTGCTCAAGGCGGGGGGCGTCTTTCTGCCCCTCGACCCCTCCTACCCGCGCAAGCGCCTGGCCTTCATGGTCGAGGAGGCGCGGACGCCGGTCATCCTGCTCGGCGCCGGGCTGGCGCGCGCCCTCCCCCGGGTGCCGGGAGCGCGGGTGATCGAGGTCGGCCGCGACGGCGGGGAGATCGCCGGACCGGCGGCGGCGAACCTGGGATTGCGGATGTCCCCGGACCATCCGGCCTACATCCTCTACACCTCCGGCTCGACGGGGCGCCCCAAGGGGGTGGTCAACGCCCACCGGGGGATCGTCAACCGCCTGCTCTGGCTGCAGGAGATCCGGCCGCTGAGCCCGGCGGACCGGGTGCTCCAGAAGACCCCCTTCGGCTTCGACGTGTCGGTGGCGGAGATCTTCGGACCCCTGGCGGCGGGCGCCCGGCTGGTGGTGGCGCGGCCGGGCGGGCATCGTGACGCCCTCTACCTGGTCCGAGAGATGGCCGCCCGGGGGGTGACCGTGGCGCACTTCGTGCCCTCGATGCTCCAGGCCTTCCTGGAGGCGCCGGGGCTGGAGCGCTGCGCCGGGCTGCGGCGGGTGACGGCGAGCGGCGAGGCGCTCTCCTGGGATCTCAAGGAGCGGTTCTTCGCCCGCCTGGGAGGGGCCGAGCTCCACAACCTCTACGGCCCCACGGAGGCGGCCGTGGAGGTCACCTTCCACGATTGCCGGCCGGGCGGCTCCCGGCCGGTGGTGCCGATCGGCCGGCCGGGGGTGGGAACGCGGATCCACGTGCTCGATGCCGAGGGGCGGCCGGCGCCGGTGGGGGTGGCGGGCCGCCTCGCCATCGGCGGCGTGCAGGTGGCCCGCGGCTATCTCGGCCGGCCCGGGCTGACCGCGGAGCGTTTCCTGCCCGATCCTTTTCCGGCCGAGCCGGGGGGCCGCCTCTATGACACGGGAGACCTGGCGCGACGCCGGCCGGACGGCGAGATCGAGTTCCTCGGCCGCGGCGACGGCCAGGTCAAGGTGCGCGGGTTCCGCATCGAGCCGGCGGAGATCGAGGCCGCCCTCGCCCGCCATCCGGCGGTCCGCGAGGCGGCCGTGCTCGCCCGCCGGGACACGGCGATGGAGCCGCGGCTGGTCGCCTACTGGACCCCGACCGGCCCCCTGGCGCCGGAGCCGGCGGAGCTCGCGGCGTTCCTCGCCCGCTGGCTCCCCCCGTTCATGATCCCCGCCGACTTCCTGCGGCTAGAGAGCCTCCCGCTGCTCGCGAACGGCAAGCTCGACCGCGGCGCCCTGCCGGCCCCGGCCGGCCGGCAGCCGGAACGGGACGCGGCGCACGTGCCCCCCCGCACCGCCGTCGAGGCGGCCCTCGCCGGGATCTGGGCCGACCTCCTGGCCGTGCCGCGGGTGGGGGTGGAGGACGATTTCTTCGCGCTCGGCGGCCACTCCCTGCTGGCGACGCGGGTGCAGCTCCGCGCCTACGAGGCCTTCGGCGTGGAGCTCCCCCTGTCCGGCTTCTTCGAGCGGCCCACGGTGGCCGCGCAGGCCGCGGCGGTGGAGGAGGCCCGGAACGCCGCCGCGCCGGCGCGCGCCGCGGAGCCGGCCCTGGTGCCGGGCCGGCGCGGCAAGGGGGGGCTGGGGCAGCTCCTGGAGAATCTGGGCGGGATGTCCGACTCGGAAGCCGGGCAGCTCCTGACGGACCCCAAGGCCGCCCTCCTTCCCGACGAGACGTTGCGATGAGCGATCTGGCGCAGACCCTGGCCGCCCTGACCCCCGAGAAGCGGGAGGTCCTCGAGACCCTGCTCCTCGGCGGGAGCGACGACCTCGGCGCCTTCCCGCTGTCGTTCGCCCAGCAGCGCCTCTGGTTTCTCGACCGGCTGCGGCCCGGCTCCGCGCTCTACAACATGCCCGCCGCCGTGCGCCTGCGAGGCGCCCTCGACCGGCGAGCGCTCGGGCGGGCGCTCGCCGCGGTCGTCGGCCGCCACGAGGCGCTGCGCACCACGTTCGTCGAGGTCAACGGCCGCCCCTTTCAGGTCGTCTCCGACGCGGTGGAGGTCGCGCTGCCGCTGGTCGACCTCGCGGACCTCCCCGCTCGCGAGCGGGAGGCGGAGGCCCGACGCCGGGCGCTCGCCGCGGCGCGCCGTCCCTTCGATCTCGGGAGCGGCCCCCTGCTGCGGCTCGCGATCCTGCACCTGGGTCCGGCGGAGCATCTCCTCGTTCTCGTCTTCCACCACATCATCGCGGACGAAGCCTCGATCGCCCTCTTCGTCCGGGAGCTGGGCGCCCTCTATACCGCCGCCGTCCGCGGCCGGACGGACGCCCTGCCCGAGCCCCCCCTCCAGTACGTCGACTTCGTCCGCTGGCAGCGCGAGTGGCTGCAGGGGGAGGTCCTCGACCGGCAGCTCGGCTGGTGGCGGCGTCTCCTCGCGGGCGAGCTGCCGGCGGTCGAGCCGGTGCGCGACCGCCTCCGCCCGGCGTCCCGCACGGGCCGGGGAGGGCGCGTCCCGGCGGCGCTGCCGGGCGAGCTCTCCGGCCGGGTCCGCGAGCTCGCCGGTGGCGCGGGGGCGACCCCCTTCATGGTGGTCCTGGCGGCGTTCGCCTCCCTCCTCGCGCGCGTCACCGGGCTCGAGAGCCTGGTCGTGGGCTCGCCGGTGGCCAACCGCAACCGTCCGCAGCTCGCGGGGGTGATCGGCTTCTTCGTCAACACCCTGCCGCTGCGGCTGGAGCTGGGCGGGGATCCCGATTTCGCCGAGCTGGTCCGCCGCGCGAAGGCGGTCGCCACCGGCGCCCTCGCCCACCAGGACGTCCCATTCGAGCGGCTGGTCGAGGAGCTGCGCCCGGAGCGCAGCGCCGACGGGCCGCCGCTCGTCCAGGTGCTGCTCGCCTTCCAGGAAGGGATGCCCCGTCACCTCGAGCTGCCGGGGCTCACCGTCACCCGCGAGGAGATCGATCCCGGCAGCGCCAAGTTCGACCTCACGCTGGAGATCGAAGACGCCGGCCCCGGCCTGCTCGGCGCCGTGGAGTACGACGCCGACCTCTATGACGCCGCGACGGCCGGGCGTCTCGCGGGCTGGTTCCGGACCCTCCTCGCCGACGCCGTCGCCCGGCCCGAGCGGCGCCTCTCCGAGCTCGCCCTCCTGTCCTCCGGGGAGCTGCGGCAGCTCGTCGGGGAGGACGCGCCCGCCGCTTCCGGAGCCGACCTCTCGGCGCTGCTGCGGGAGCGGGCCGCCGCGTCTCCCGGGGCGGTCGCGGTCTCCCGGGGGGGAGAGGAGGTCTCCTACGGGGAGCTCGCCCGCCGGGCCGGCGGGCTGGCGGCCCGGCTGCGGCGGCTGGGCGTCGGCCCGGAGATCCCGGTCGCCCTCTGCCTGGAGCCTTCGCCGGCCCTGGCGGAAGCCCTCTGGGCGGTCCTCGCCGCGGGCGGGGTCTATCTCCCCCTCGATCCCGCCCTGCCGGAGGAACGCGTGGCTTCCCTGCTGCGGGACGCCGGAGCCCGGATCGCGCTCACCACCGGCGCCCTCGCCGGGAAGGTCTTGGCACCCGGCGTCCGCGTCCTGCGGCTGGACGCGGACCGCGCGAGCCGGGCGGGAGAGGCCGGGGAGGGGGCAGAGGAGGATGGCCCGTCGCCGGAGAGCGCCGCTTACCTCCTGTTCACCTCGGGCTCGACGGGGATTCCCAAGGGGGTCCTGGTCTCCCGCGGCGCGCTCTCCCATCACGCCCGGACAGTGGCGGCGCGGTTCGCGCTCGGCTCCGGCGACGCCGTGCTGCAGCTCGCCGCGGTCGGTTTCGACGTCGCGGCCGAGGAGATGTTCCCCACCTGGATCACGGGCGGGCGGGTGGTCTTTCCGCCCGAGAGCGGGCCGGGCGCGGTGACCCCCGCCCGCCTGCGCGCCCTGGTCGAGCGGGAGGGTCTCTCCGTGCTCAACCTGCCGGCCTCCTTCTGGCGCGAGTGGATCCGCGAGCTCGAGCGCGAGCCGGGGCCCCTGCCGGCGAGCCTCCGCCTGGTGATCGTGGGCTCCGAGCCGGTGACGCCCGAGAGCGTGAGGGCCTGGCGGCGGCTCCCCACCGGCAGCATCCGTCTGATCAACGCCTACGGCCTGACCGAGGCGACGATCACCAGCACTCTCAGCGAGCTGACCCACGCCGCCGTCGAGGAGCCGGTGGCCGTCGGCCACCCCTTGCCGGGGGTCCTGGCGCGGGTGATCGACCGGGCGGGCAACCCGGTGCCGGCGGGGGCGCCGGGGGAGCTCCTCGTCGGCGGCCCCGGGGTGGCCCGCGGCTATCTGGGCCGGCCCGACGCGACGGCGGAACGGTTCGTCCCCGATCCCTTCGGGACCAGGCCGGGCGGGCGTCTCTTCCGCACGGGGGACCTCGCCCGCCGGCGGCCGGAGGGGGAGATCCAGCTCTTCGGCCGGCTCGACCAGCAGATCAAGCTCCGCGGCTTCCGCATCGAGCCCGGCGAGGTGGAGTCGGCGCTCGAGCAGCATGCCAACGTTCGCGAGGCGGCGGTGGGGATCGTCGCCGGCGCGGCGGACGAGCCCCTGCTCGTGGCCTGGATCGCACCCGAGCGCCCGCCCGCGCCGGCCTCGCGCGAGCTGCGGGACTGGCTAGCCGGGCGGCTGCCCGCCTACATGGTGCCGAACGCCGTCGTCGCTCTCGACGCTCTGCCGCGCACGGCCTCCGGCAAGCTGGATCGCCGGGCTCTCCCCGAGCCCGCGGGGGGCGCTGCCACGGCCGGCAGGGACGGCGAGCGCGTCGCCTTCCAGTCGCCCACCGAGGAGCTGGTGGCGGCGGTATGGGAGCGGGTGCTGGGCCTCTCGGGGATCGGCGCCGGGGACAGCTTCTTCGATCTGGGCGGACACTCGCTGCTCGCCGCCCAGGCGGCGGCGCGGCTCTCCGAGGCGTTCGGAGTGGAGCTGCCGGTGCGCGCCCTCTTCGAGCATCCGCGGGTCGCCGGCCTCGCCGCCCTGATCGAGGGGTTGCGCGGCGGGGCGTCCGTCCCGCCGGCGCCGGCGATCACGGCAGCATCGCGGCGGGACGCGCTCCCGCTCTCCTTCGCCCAGGAACGCCTCTGGTTCCTGGACCGGATGCAGCCGGAGGGAGCGCTCTACAACATGCCGGCGATCCTGCGGCTCTGCGGAGCGTTGCGCGAGGATGCCCTGGCCCGTGCGCTGGCCGGGGTCATCCGCCGTCACGAGAGCCTGGCCACCCGCTTTCCGGCCGTGGGCGGCATCCCGATCCAGGAGATCGGACCGGCGGCGGCGACCGCCCTGGGGGTGGTCGACCTCTCGGGGCTCGCGCCGGACCGCCGGCTCGCCGCGGCGCGCGACCTCGCGGCGGCCGAGGCCCGGCGCGGCTTCGATCTGGCTCGCGAGGCGCCTTTGCGGGCCACCCTGCTGCGGCTGGACGCCGAGGAGAGATGGCTGCTCCTGACCCTCCACCACATCGCGGCGGACGGCTGGTCGTTCGGCATTCTGGTACGCGAGATCAACGACCTGTACGCCACCGGACGATCCTTGCCGGAGCTGCCGTTCCAATACGCGGACTTCGCGGTCTGGCAGCGCCGGTGGCTGGTGGGCGAGGCTCTGGAAAGGCAGCTCCGCTTCTGGCGGGAGCAGCTGCGGGACCTGACCGTGCTCGCCCTGCCCACCGACCGGCCGCGGCCTCCGCTCCAGAGCTTCCGCGGCGGCAGCCGCCCGTTCGCCCTGGCCGCGACGCCCGCGACGGTGCTGCGGGCCCTCGCCCGGCGGCAGGGGGCGACCCTGTTCATGATCCTCCTCGCCGGGCTCGACGTCCTGCTCGCCCGCTATTCCTCCCAGGACGAGGTCGTCGTCGGCACTCCGGCAGCCAACCGCGAGCGGCCCGGCACGGAGGGGTTGATCGGCCTCTTCCTCAACATGCTGGTGCTGCGCGCCGATCTGTCGGGGGACCCCGGATTCGGCGAGCTCGTGCGCCGGGTGCGGGAGATCAACCTCGGCGCCTATGCCCATCAGGACCTGCCGTTCGAGAAGCTGGTCGCCGAGATCGTTCCCGAGCGCGACCTGTCGCGGATGCCGCTCTTCCAGGTGATGCTCGCCTTCCAGAACGGGCCGCTCCCCTCCCTGCGCCTGCCCGGGGTGGCGGCGGAGCTCCTCCCGGCCGTCACCGGCGCTTCGCGGTTCGATCTGACCGTCTCGCTGGAGGAGACGGAGGAGGGGATGATCGCGGGCTCGCTGGAGTACGCCACCGACCTCTGGGACGCCGCCACGATCGACCGGATGGCCGCCGGCCTGGCGGTGCTCCTCGCCGGCGCCGCCGCCCGGCCCGGGCTTCCGCTCTCGGAGCTGCCGTTGCTCGACGAGGAGTCCCGGCGCCAGGTGGCCGCCGGCGGGAACGGCCCCCGGGTGGACCTCCCCGTCACCACCCTCCCCGCGCTCTTCGCGGCACGGGCCGCGGCCGCGCCGGACGCTGCGGCCGTGACCTTCGCCGGGAGCTCGCTGACCTATGGCGAGCTCGCCGGGAGGGTACGGCGCCTCGCCTCCCGCCTCCGAGGGCTGGGGGTGGGACCGGAGGCGCGGGTGGGGCTCGCCATGGACCGTTCGCTGGACATGGTCGTGGGGCTGCTGGGCATCCTCGCCGCCGGCGGGGCCTATGTGCCGCTCGATCCCGAGTATCCGCGCGAGCGCCTGGCCTGGATCCTCGCGGACTCGGCCGTCCCCGTGCTGCTCACCCAGCCGCATCTGCGGAGCCGCCTGCCCGGACCGCTCCCCGCGGGCACGGTGGTCGTCGTGGTCGACGACGACGCGGGGGAGGGGGAGGGCGAGGCGGGCCTGGAAGGCTCCCTGGAGAGCTCAGGGGTGACTCCCGGCAATGCCGCCTACGTGCTCTACACCTCGGGCTCGACCGGCCGCCCCAAGGGGGTGGTGGTGAGCCACGGCAACGTGGTGAGCTTCTTCGCCGGCATGGACCGCGTGCTGGATCGCGACCCCGGGAGCCGGCCGGGCACCTGGCTCGCCGTCACCAGCATCTCGTTCGACATCTCGGTCCTCGAGCTGCTCTGGACCCTGACCCGCGGCTTCCGGGTGGTCGTGCAGGCGCGGGAGTCCGAGGGCTCCTACTTCGCGGCCGCTCCCGCCGCCGCCGGCCGGGAGATCGACTTCAGCCTCTTCTACTTCGCCGACGACGGCGGCGACGCCGGCGATCGCTACCGCCTGCTCCTCGAAGGAGCCCGCTTCGCCGACCGCCACGGCTTCGCCGCCGTGTGGACCCCCGAGCGCCACTTCCACGCCTTCGGCGGCCTCTACCCCAACCCGGCGATCACCGGCGCGGCGCTGGCCGCGGTCACCGAACGCGTCCAGATCCGCGCCGGCAGCGTCGTCCTCCCCCTGCACGACCCGGTGCGCGTGGCCGAGGAGTGGGCGGTGGTGGACAACCTCTCGCACGGGCGGGTGGCGGTCTCCTTCGCCTCCGGCTGGCACGCCGACGATTTCGTCCTGGCGCCGGGCCGCTTCGAGCAGCGCCGGGAGATCATGCTCTCCGGGATCGAGACCGTCCGCCGGCTCTGGCGCGGCGAGACGGTGAGCCTGCCCAACGGCCAGGGGAGGGAGGTGCCGGTCGCCATCCACCCGCGGCCGGTGCAGAGCGAGCTGCCGGTCTGGTTGACGGCGGCGGGGAGCCCCGACACCTTCCGGACGGCCGGCGAGATCGGCGCCGCCCTGCTCACCCACCTGCTCGCCCAGACCGTGGAGGAGCTGGCGGCCAAGGTCGCCGTCTACCGCGAGGCCTGGCGGCGGGCGGGACATCCGGGCGAGGGGCACGTGACCCTCATGCTCCACACCTTCCTGGGGGCGGACCGCGAGACCGTGCGGGAGACCGTGCGCGAGCCGTTCCGGCGCTATCTGCGGAGCTCCACCGACCTGCTGCTGGGGGTGGCCCGCGAGGCCGGGCTGTCGACCGCGGACCTCCAGGCGGACGACCTCGAGCTGCTGCTCGACCGCGCCTTCGAGCGCTACTTCGAGACCAGCGGCCTGTTCGGCTCGCCGGCCGACGGCCTGCGCGTCGTCACCCGCCTGCGCGAGGCCGGAGTCGACGAGATCGGCTGTCTGATCGATTTCGGCATCGACTGCGACGTGGCGCTGGCGGGGCTGGAACAGCTGAACGCCCTCCGCGAGCGGAGCCGGCGGCCGCCGCAGGAGGACGGATCGATCGCGGCGCAGATCCGCCGCGAGGGGGTGACCCACCTGCAGTGCACGCCGTCGCTGGCCCGGCTGCTCGTCGCCGATCCGCGGACGGCCGCGGCCCTGGGGGATCTCCGGGCGCTCCTGCTGGGCGGCGAGGCGCTGCCGCCGTCCCTGGTCGAGGAGCTGCGGCGGACGGCCTCGCCGGACTTGCCGGTCCTCAACCTGTACGGGCCCACGGAGACCACGGTCTGGTCGACCTTCGAGCGGGTGGCGGCGGGCGCGCCGGTCTCCATCGGCCGCCCGCTCGCCAACACCACGGTCCACGTAGTGGACGCCCACCTGCGGCTCGTCCCGCGCGGCGTCCCCGGAGAGCTGCTGGTCGGCGGCGCCGGGGTGACCCGCGGCTACCTCGGCCGGCCGGAGCTGACCGCAGAGCGGTTCCTGCCCGACCCCTTCGGCCCGCCGGGCGGACGCCTCTACCGCACCGGGGATCGGGTGCGCCAGCGCACCGGCGGCGAGCTGGAGTTCCTCGGCCGGCTCGACCACCAGGTGAAGATCCGCGGCCACCGCATCGAGCCCGGCGAGATCGAGGCCGCGCTGGCGCAGCACCCCGGGGTGCGCGAGGCGGTGGTGGTCGTCCGCGAGGACGAGCCGGGCTTCCCGCGCCTGGTGGCCTACGTCGTCCCCGCGGAGTCCGCCCTGCCGCCGGCGGTCCTGCCGCTGCGCGTCGGGGCGGACCGCCGGGAGGAGCTGCTGGCCGGACGGCGGCGCTTCACCCTCCCCAACGGCATGCTGGTCGCCCATCTCGGCGATCTCCATACGCGGGCGGGCTACGCCGAGATCTTCGAGCGCGAGCCCTACCTCAAGCACGGCATCACCCTCGAAGACGGCGACGTGGTGTTCGACGTGGGGGCGAACATCGGCTTCTTCACCCTCTTCGTCCATACGCGCTGCCGCCCCTCGGCGGTCTACGCCTTCGAGCCGATCCCGCCGACCTTCGACGCCCTGCGCACCAACGTCGCCCTCTACGGGCTCGACGCGCGGCTCTTCCACCAGGGTCTGGGAGCCCGGGAGGAGACCGCGAGGTTCACCTTCTACCCCCATCTCGACGGCCTCTCCGGACGCTACGCCGACCGCGGGCACGACCGGGCCATCACCCGCGCGGTGGTGCTCGACGAGCTGCGCCGGCAGGACGGCGAAAGAGGGCTGGGGATCACCGGGGCGGAGCTCGAAGAGCTGCTCGACGAGCGGTTCGCGGCCGAGACCTACGACTGCCGGGTCGGCACCCTCGCGGACGCCATCCGGGAGCAGGGCGTCGAGCGCATCGACCTCCTCAAGGTGGACGTCGAGCGGGCCGAGAGGGACGTCCTGGCCGGCCTCGCCGACGGGGACTGGGAGAAGATCCGGCAGATCGTTCTCGAGGTCGACACACGCGAGGACCTGGCCGCCATCGAGCAGCTCCTCGACGCCAAGGGCTTCGACTGGACGGCCGAGGACTTCCTGACCGTGGCGGCGGCGGACGGCGGGGAGGGGGTCGAGGTCTCGATGCTCTACGCCATCCGCCGCGGATCTGCGCGTCCCGCCGTCCGCCGGGACGCGGTCTCACCGGCGGACCTGCGGGAGTTCCTGCGCGCCCGGCTGCCCGAGCCGCTGGTCCCCGCGGCCGTCGTGCTGCTCGACGCCCTCCCGCTCACCCCGAGCGGCAAGACCGATCGCAAGGCGCTGCCGCGCCCCGGAGGCCTGGACCGCGCACGGCCGGAGATCCCCTACACGGCGCCGGAGACCGCGGTCGAGCGCCGGGTCGCCGCCGTGTGGCAGGAGCTCCTCGGCGTCGAGCGGATCGGCGTCGACGAGAACTTTTTCGAAGCCGGCGGCAACTCTCTGCTCCTCGCCCGCGTCAACGGCCGGCTCCGCGAGGAGCTCGCGCGCGAAGTCTCGATCATCGAGCTGTTCCGCCACCCGACCATCCGCTCCCTCGCCGCCTTCCTGGCGAGCCGCGACGAGACCCCGGAAGAGCGTGCCGTGGACCGCGCCCAGCAGCGCGTGGAGAAGCAGGCCGAGGCGGTGCGGGAATCGGGCGCCCTGGAACGCCAGAAGCAATTCATGGAACGCCGCAGGCAGAGGGGAAATCATGGCCGCTAACCGAGCTTCCCGGGAGATCACCCTCCCCAACGGGCTGACCATCCAGTGTCAGACGCGTACGGAGGCGAGCTTCCTCTACGAGGACATCTTCGAGAAGGAGGTCTACCGCCGCCACGGCATCTCCCTGGCGGACGTGAACACCGTCTTCGACGTCGGCGCCAACATCGGCCTCTTCACCCTCTGGGTGCGGAGCCGCTGCCCGCGGGCCACGGTCCACGCCTTCGAGCCGGCGCCGCCGCTGTTCGAGATCCTCGGCGCCAACACCGCCGCCGACGGCGACGCCGTGCAGCGCTACCGCTGCGGCCTGTCGAGCCGCCCCGGGACGGCCGACCTGACCTTCTACTTCAACAGCTCGGGGATGTCCTCCTTCTACGCCGACCTGGCCGAGGAGCGGCAGGCCCTCGAAGCCATCCTCCGCAACCAGCACCGCCAGGGGATGGCGGGCATGGACGGGGTGATGCGGCACGCCGACGATCTCCTCGCGGAGAGGTTCCGCTTCGAGACCTTCCCCTGTGAGCTGCGCACCCTCTCTCAGGTGATCCGGGAGCGTGAGGTGCAGCGGATCGATCTGCTGAAGATCGACGTCCAGAAGAGCGAGGAGGAGGTCCTCCTCGGCATCGAGCCCGCGGACTGGAGCCGCATCCGCCAGCTCGTCCTCGAGGTCCACGACGTGGGGGGGAGACTCGACCGCGTGACGGCCCTCCTGGCCGAGCGGGGCTTCGGCGTCGCGGTCGAGCAGGACGACCTCTACGAGGAGTCGCCGATCTACAACCTGTACGCCGTGCGCCCGGCCTTGAGGGCCGCGCTCGCCCCGGCGCGCGAGCGCGGCCGGCGGCTGCGCGAGGCGGTCGCCCGCCAGCGGGGCTCACAACCGACGACAGGAGGTCCGGATGCCTGACCCGGAGACCTTGGAGGGGATCGCCATCATCGGCATGTCGGGCCGGTTCCCGGGAGCCCGCGACCTCGACGAGTACTGGCGCAATCTGCGCGCGGGAGTGGAGGCGATCACCTTCTTCACGGCCGCGGAGCTGGAAGCGGCGGGGATCCCGCCGGAGGTCCTGGCGGCGCCCGACTACGTCCGCGCCGGCGGCGTGCTGACGGACATCGATCTCTTCGACGCCCAGTTCTTCGGCTTCACGGCGCGCGAGGCGGAGCTGCTCGATCCTCACCACCGGCTGTTCCTGGAGCAGGCCTGGCAGGCGCTGGAGAGCGCCGGCTACGACTCGGCGAGCTACCCCGGCGCCATCGCCGTCTTCGGCGGCATGGGGATGGGGGAGTACCTGCTGAAGAACCTGCATTCGAATCCCGAGGTGCTGCGCGCCGCCGGGGGGCTGCGGCTGCGGATCTACAACGACAAGGACTTCCTGGCCTCGCTCACCGCCTACAAGCTCAACCTGAAAGGGCCGACCGCCAGCGTGCAGGCGGCCTGCGCGACCTCTCTGGTGGCGGCGAGCCTCGCCTGCCAGAGCCTGGTGAGCTATCAGTGCGACATGGCGCTGGCCGGCGGGGTGTGCCTCTCCGTGCCGCCGAGAGCGGGCTACTTCGCCCATGAAGGGGTGTTCAGCCCGGATGGCCATTGCCGGGCTTTCGACGCCCGGGCCCAGGGCACCGTCTCCGGGGCCGGGGCCGGCGTCCTGGTCCTCAAGCGGCTGGCCGAGGCGGTCGCCGACGGCGACACCCTCCACGCCGTCATCAAGGGATGGGCGGTGAACAACGACGGCGCGCTCAAAGTGGGCTACACCGCCCCGAGCCTCGACGGCCAGGCCGAGGCGATCGCCATGGCGCAGGCGGTGGCGGGCGTCGACGCCGACACCATCACCTACGTCGAGGCCCATGGCACCGGCACCCCGCTGGGGGACCAGATCGAGATCGCCGCCCTCTCCCGGGTCTTCCGTGAGACGACGGCCCGGACGGGTTTCTGCGCCGTCGGCTCGGTCAAGGCCAGCATCGGACATCTCGATGCCGCGGCCGGCGCCGCCAGCCTGATCAAGACCGCCCTCGCCCTGGAGCACCGGGAGATCCCGCCCAGCGTCAACTTCGAGCAGCCGAACCCGGCCATCGACTTCGCCGGCAGCCCCTTCTACGTCAACGCCGCCCTGCAGCCCTGGGCGGTGGCGGCGGGGGTCCCGCGCCGGGCCGGGGTGAGCGCCTTCGCGGTCGGCGGCGTCAACGCCCATCTGGTCCTCGAGGAGGCGCCCGCCCCTCCCGCCCCCGCTCCCGGCAGGCCGTGGCAGCTCCTGAGGCTCTCGGCGCGCACGGAGGAGGCCCTGGAGGCCATGAGCGACCGGCTGGCCGAGCGGCTGGAGCGGGCGGACCGGCCGGACCTCGCCGACCTCGCCTACACCCTGGAGGTCGGCCGCCGGGGGTTCGCCCATCGCCGGGCGCTCGTCTGCCGCGGCGCGGAGGACGCCGTGGAGGCGCTGCGCCGCCGCGATCCGAAGCGGTTGCTGGCCGGCGTCCCGGACGGGCACGAGCGATCCGTCGCCTTCCTCTTTCCCGGCCTCGGCAACCATTACGTCGGCATGGCGCGGGAGCTCTATCAGGAGGAAGCGGTCTTCCGCCGGCATCTCGACCGCTGCGCCGAGCTCCTGACCCCCGCGCTGGGCGAGGACATCCGCGCCGTTCTCTACCCCACGCCGGCGGCCCCTCCCGCCGCCCCCGGCGGCGCGCCCGATCTGCGGTCGATGCTGGGACGGGGCGCCGAGCCGGAAGAAGGAGCCGGGGAGCTGATCGGGACGCGTCTCGCCCAGCCGGTCCTCTTCGCCGTCGAGCACGCCCTGGCGCAGCTCTGGATCTCCTGGGGGGTCGAGCCGCGGGCCCTGGCCGGCTACAGCATCGGCGAATACGTGGCGGCCTGCCTGGCCGGGGTCTTCTCGCTGGAGGACGCCCTGCGGCTGGTGGCCGAGCGGGCGCGGCTGATCGACGGCCTCCCCCGGGGGGCGATGCTCGCCGTGTCGCTCGCCGAGACCGCCGTCCGCCCGCTGCTCGGCGAAGCCCTCTCGCTCGCCGCGATCAACGGTCCGGAGGTCTGCGTGGTCGCCGGGCCGGCCGAGGCGGTCGCGGAGCTGCAGCGGCGACTGGCCGGCAACGGTGTCACCTGCCGGCGCCTGCAGACCACCCACGCCTTCCACTCCTCGATGATGGAGCCGATCGTCAGCCGCTTCGCCGGCCTGGTGCGCGCCGTGCCGAGGCGGTCGCCCCAGATCCCCTTCGTCTCGAACGTGACCGGCACCTGGATCACCCCAGAGGCTGCGATGGATCCGGGCTACTGGGCCGAGCACCTGGTCCGCCCGGTCCGCTTCGCCGACGCGCTGCGGGTGCTCTGGCAGGAGCCCTCCCGGGTGCTGCTCGAGGTGGGGCCGGGCCAGGCGCTGAGCTCCTGGGCTCTCCAACTGCCGCGAGAGGGGGAGGCCGCCGGCGAGCGCAAGGCCTTCCCTTCGCTGCGCCACGCCTACGACCCGCAGTCGGACCAGGCCTTCCTGCTCACCGCCCGCGGCCGCCTCTGGCTCGCCGGAGCGGAGGTCCCCACGGAGGGATTCTGGGCCGGTCAGGGGCGCCGGCGCGTGCCCCTTCCCACCTATCCCTTCGAGCGCCGGCGCTACTGGATCGAGCCGGGCCGCGCGGTCCCGGTCGCGGTCGCGCCGGCCGCCGGCGAGGAGGCGCCGCAGGCGGTCGCGGACTGGTTCTGGGTTCCGGTCTGGAAAGAGACGGCGCCCTTCCTCGGCCGGTCGGGAGATGCGGCGCTGGACGGCCCCTGGCTGATCTTCGCCGACCGCGAAGGGGTGGGTTTCGCTCTCGCCGAGCGGTTGGAGGCGCAGGGCCAGGAGGTGGCGCTCGCGGTGGCGGGCGAGCGCTTCGAGCGGGTGGAGGAGGGGGCCTACACGCTCGCGCCGGCGGATCCGGAGGGCTACCGCCGCCTCCTGGCGGACCTCGACGCCGAGGGGAGGGGGCCGGCTCGCGCCCTTCATCTCTGGAACGTCACCCGGGAGCCCCCCGCCGCCGGCGAGGCGCTCGACCTCGGGCTCCACAGCCTGGTCTTCCTGGCCCAGGCCCTGGGGGAGCGCGGCAGGCCCCTCGATCTCACGGTGCTGGCGAGCCGTCTCCACGCGGTGACCGGCGAGGAGGAGATCCATCCGGAGACGGCGGCTCTGCTGGGAGCCTGCGCGGTGATCCCGCTCGAGATCCCGGGGGTGACCTGCCGCTCGCTCGACCTGCTGCCACCCGCCGCGGACGGACGCCGGGAGGGGGAGCTGATCGACCGGCTGGTCGCCGAGCTCGCGGCCGGCGAGGAGGCGGGGAGCGTCGTGGCCTGGCGCGGCGGCCGCCGCTGGGTCCGCGAGTTCGCGCCGGTGCGCCTGGCCGGGAGCGGGCGGGGGAGGCTGCGGCGCGGCGGCGTCTATCTGATCACCGGCGGCAGGGGGGGGATCGGCCTGGTGCTCGCCCGCGAGCTCGCCCGCAGCGTGCAGGCGAAGCTGGTGCTCGTGGGACGCTCGCCGGTCCCCGCCGGCGACGAGTGGCCGCACGCCCTGCGGGAGATCGAGGCGCTGGGGGGAGAGGTGCTGGCGCTGGCGGCCGACGTCACCGACCGCGAGGCCTTGCGGAAGGTCCGCCGGCTCGCGGAGGAGCGCTTCGGCGCGGTCCACGGCATCCTCCACGCGGCGGGCGTCCCGCCGGGCGGCATGATCCAGTTGAAGACCCGCGAGGCGCTGGCGGCGGTCCTGGCACCGAAGGTGGCGGGCACGCGGGCGCTGGCGGAGGTGTTCGCCGGCGCGGAGCTCGACTTCCTGATGCTCTTCTCTTCGCTGACCTCGATCCTCGGAGCCTTCGGTCTGGTGGATCACGCGGCGGCCAACGCCTTCCTCGATGCCTTCGCCCACGACGCCGTCCGCCGGGGGCTCCCCGTGGTCGCCGTCCATTGGGACACCTGGCTGGAGGTCGGTCAGGCCGCTGCCGCGGCGGGGTACGGGCTCGCCGGCCGGGCCGGTGCGGCGGCGGGCGGAGGCGTCCACCCGCTCCTCGCCGAGCGCACCGGCGACGAGCCGGGGGAGGCGGTCTACCGGACGCTCCTCGGCACCGGCACCCATTGGGTGCTGGACGAGCACCGGATCGCGGGCCGCGGCCTGCTGCCCGGCACCGCCTACCTCGAGATGGCCCGCGCGGCGTTCGCCGACCGGGCGGGCGCCGGTCCGGTCGAGCTGCGCCGGTTCGCCTTTCTGGAGCCGCTGATCGTCCCCGAGGGCGAGACGCGGGAGGTGCGGACGGTGCTGGCGCGCGACGGTGAGGAGTGGGATTTCCGCGTCGAGAGCCGTGCCGTCGCCGCCGGGCCGTGGCGGGAGCATGCCCGCGGCCGGGCGCGCTCCGCCGCGGAGGGCCGGGGAGACCGCCGGGATCTGGCGGCGCTGGCGGCGGAGTGCCGGGGCGGTGAAGCCCGCCGGCCGGCCGGCGACGGGAAGCGGGAGCGGGCGATCGGCTTCGGGCCGCGCTGGCAGGATCTCGTCCGCGGCCTGACCGCGGGAGAGGGAGGGGCGCTGGCCGAGCTGGAGCTCCCCGCCGGGTTCGCGGCCGATCTCGCGGACTTCCAGCTCCACCCGGCCCTGCTCGACGCCGCCACCGGTTTCGTCCAGCTCCAGGGCGAGGGGAGCTATCTGCCGCTCGGCTACGAGAGGGTCGTCGTCCGCCGGCCGCTGCCGGCCCGCTTCTTCAGCCACGCCCGCTTCGCCGGCGGCGATGGCGGGACGCTCGCCTGCGATCTGACGCTCCTCGCTCCGGACGGCGAGGTCCTGGTGGAGATCGAGGGGTATACCCTGCGCCGGATCGAGGATCCGGCGGCCCTGGCGGCCTCCGCGGCCTCTGCGCCGGCGGAGCCGTTCGCCGGAATCCGGCCCGAGCAGGGGGCCGAGGCTTTCCGGCGCCTGCTCGCCGCCGGCGGGCTGCCGGCCGAGATCCTGGTCTCGATCCGTCCCTTCCCGGCGCTCCTGCGGCGCGATCGGAGCTTGTCGCGGCAGCAGCTGCTCGCGGAGGCGAAACGGCTCCACGCTCCCGGCGCGGTCCATGAGCGGCCGCGGCTGCAGACGGCGTTCGAGCCGCCGAGGACGGCGCTGGAGGAGCGGCTGGCCGGCGTCTGGCGGGAGCTCCTGGGGCTCGCGTCGGTCGGCGTTCACGACGACTTCTTCGACCTGGGAGGGGATTCGCTGCTGGTGACGCGCCTGATCGGCCTGCTGGAGGAGGCGTTCGGTGTCCAGCTCTCGCTGCGGGCGGTCTTCGAGGCTCCCACGGTCTCCGAGCTGGCGGTGGTCATCGTCCAGGCGCAGGCGGCCGACACCGCGCGGACGGACTCGGAGGCCCTCGCCGCCGCCCTCGCCGAGATCCAGCAGCTCTCTCCCGAAGAGCTGCAGCGCGCCCTGGCGGAGGAGGGGTGAAGCGGTGACGGACGTTTCGAAAGCGATCGCCGGGCTGACTCCGGAGCAGCTCCAGCTCCTGCAGCGCCGGCTCGGCAAGTTGAAGGGAGCCGGGGCGGACGGGCCGGCCCGTCCGGGCATCCCGGTGCGGAGCCGCGAGTCGAACCGCTTCCCGCTGTCGTCCGCGCAGCAGCGCTTCTGGTTCCTGGCCCAGCTCCAGCCCGGCTCGGGCGCCTACAACATCCCGGTCGCCGCGCGGCTGCGGGGGGAGCTCGACGCCGGCGTGCTGGCACGCGCGCTCGCCGCGCTGGTGGAACGCCACGAGACCCTGCGCACGACCTTCGCCGCCGCGGACGGCATCCCTCTCCAGGTCATCGCGCCGGCCGGCCCGGCGTGGAGGGCGCTGCCGCTGATCGATCTCGGCGCGCAGCCGGCCGGCGCGCAGGAGGGGGCCGTGGCGGAGCTGGCGGCCACGGAGGCTCAGCGCCCCTTCGACCTCACCCGCGGCCCGCTCGTCCGCCTGACCCTGCTGCGCCTCGCGGCGGCCGAGCACGTGGCCCTGCTCACCTTTCACCACATCGTGGCGGACCGCTGGTCCGTGGGGGTGTTCTTCGGCGAGCTGCTGGCGCTCTACGAGGCGTTCCGCGCCGGCCTCCCGTCGCCGCTTCCGACCCTGCCGTTCCAGTACGCCGACTTCTCCTGCTGGCAGCAGGAGCGGCTGGCGGAAGGGCTGCTCGACCGGCAGGTCGCCTATTGGCAGGAGCGGCTGGCCGGCGCTCCCGCCGCCCTCCCCCTGCCGACCGACAGGCCGCGGCCGAAGGGCGCGCGGCCGGCCGGCCGGCAGGGGCATCTCCCCCTCGCCGTCGACCGCGGGCTCGCCGAGGCTCTGCGCGCCCTGGGGAGGAGCTGCGAGGCGAGCCTCTCGATGGTGCTCCTCGCCGCCTTCCAGGCCCTCCTCCATCGCTTCACCCGCGAGACCGACATCGTGGTGGGCTCGCCCATCTCCAACCGCAGCCGCTCCGGTCTCCGCGACCTGATCGGGCCGTTCGCCAACGATCTGGTCTTGCGCATCGATCTGGCGGGGGATCCGGAGTTTCGCCAGCTTCTGGAGCGGGTGCGCGAGAGGACGCTCGAGGCCTACGACAACGCCGACGTCCCCCTCGAGAAGCTGATCGAGGTCCTGCGGCCGGAGCGCGAGCCCGGACGCAGCCCGCTGGCGCAGGTCTTCTTCGTGCTGGAAAACGTGCCGGTGCCCGCGACGGGTCCGCGCGGGCTCGACGTCAGCCTGCTCGAGGTGGAGCGGCCGGCCGGGCAGCTCGACCTGCTCGTCTTCCTGGCCGAGTCCGCGGAAGGGGTGGGGGGTTCGCTGTTCTACGACGCCGAGCTCTTCGAGGCGGCGACCATGCAGCGCTTTGCCGAGTCCTTCGCGGCCATCCTGGAGCGGGTGGCCGCCGCTCCGGAGGTCCGCCTGTCGGCCCTCCCCCTGGCCGGCGATCTGGAGGCCCGGGCCGCGGCCGCGCGGCGGCGCGACGAGGCGCAGCAGGTCGTCCTCGCCGCCACTTTCACCGCCGATCTCCTGACCGATTCCCTGGCGGCCTGGCTGGAGGAGCTCGACATTCCCGCGCGCCTCGAGCTCGCCCCCTACCATCAGGCTTTTCAGCAGCTCCTCGACCCTGCGAGCCCCTTCGCCAGGAACCCCGGGGGGGCCAACGTCCTCCTGTTGCGCTTCGAGGACTGGGAACGCGACCGGCAGGACGGCCGGATGGACCGTGAGCGGAACGTCGACGATCTGGCGCAGGCCCTGCGCTCGGCGGCGGGACGCTCCTCCGCCTTTCACCTCGTCCTCTCCTGTCCCCCCTCGCCCGCCCGCCGGGCCCTCCACGAGACGCTGGAGGACCGGCTGGCAGCCGCCCTCGCCGGCTCCGGGGTGCACCTGGTGCGAGCGGCCGAGATGCTCGCCCTCTATCCGGTCGCCGCGCCGCACGATCCCCACGCCGACGAGATCGGGCACGTGCCCTACACGCCCGCCTTCTTCGCCGTCCTGGGCACCCTGGTGGCGCGCAAGCTCCAGGCCCGGAGAGCCCTCCCGTTGAAGGCGATCGCGGTGGACTGCGATCAGACCCTGTGGGGCGGCGTGTGCGGCGAGGACGGGGCGCTGGGAGTGACGATCGATCCACCGCGGCGGGCGCTCCAGGGGTTCCTGGTCGCGCAGCACGCCGCGGGGGTCCTGATCTGCCTGCTGAGCAAGAACAGCGAAGCGGACGTCGAGCAGGTCTTCGCCCGCCGCCCGGAGATGCCGCTCGCGCTCTCCCACGTCGTCGCCCGCCGGATCAACTGGGAGCCCAAGTCGGCCAACCTGCGCTCGCTCGCGGCCGAGCTCGGCCTGGGGCTCGATGCCTTTGCCGTCCTCGACGACAATCCGGCCGAATGCGCCGAGATACGGGCCCACTGCCCGGAGGCCCTGGTGCTCCAGCTCCCGGAGCGCGCGGAGGAGATCCCCCGGTTCCTCGATCACGTCTGGGCCTTCGACCGCCTGGAGCTGACGGCGGAGGACCGGCGGCGCACCGAGCTCTACCGGCAGAACCTCGCCCGCGAGCGCTACCGCGAAGGGACCGACAGCTTCGCCGAGTTCCTGGCCGGCCTCGACCTGCGGGTCGAGATCGCGGCGCCGGGCCCGCAACAGCTCAGCCGGGTCTCCCAGCTCACCCTGCGGACGAATCAGCTCAACACCACGACGATCCGGCGCACGGAAGGAGAGCTGCGGGAGCATCTCGCCACCCGTGGCGAGGTGCGGGTGGTCGAGGTCCGGGACCGCTTCGGCGACTACGGCCTGGTCGGCGTGCTGCTCTGCCGCGAGTCCCTGGGCTCCCTCGAGGCCGAGGCCCTGCTGCTGAGCTGCCGGGTGCTGGGCAAAGGGGTCGAGCACCGCATGCTGGCCGCGCTGGGGCGTCTGGCCGGCGAGCGGGGCCTGTCCGAGGTCGTCGTGCCCTTCCGCCGCACCGCCCGCAATCAGCCGGCTTTCGATTTCCTGGAGAGCTGCGGGGCCGCACGGCGCGAGACGGCGGCGGACGGCTTTCTCTACCGCTTCCCGGCCGAGGAGGCCGCGGCGATCGTCTGGACGGCTGCGGCGATTCCGGCGGCTCCCGCGGCTCCGGAGCCCGCGGCGGGGGACGCCTTCCGCGCCACCCGCATCTCCCGGCGGGCGGGGGCCGAGCGGTCCGACGCCGGGGAGATCCTCGGTTGGGTGCGCGCGCGGCGGCGCGCCGTCCGGGAGGTGGCGGAAGCGGCTTTCCTCCCGCCCCGCACCCCCCTCGAGGAGCTGCTGGCGGAGGTCTGGAGGGAGCTGCTGGCGGTCGACCGCATCGGCGTCCACGACAGCTTCTTCCGCCTGGGCGGCCATTCGCTCCTCGGCACCGTCCTGCTGTCGCGGATCCGGGATTCCTTCGCGGTCGAGATCCCGCTGTTCACCCTCTTCGAGGCCCCCACCCTCGGCGAGCTCGCCGGGAAGATCGAGGAAGCCCTGCTCCGCGAGACCGACGCCGAGACCGTCCGGGACGGGCTCGCGGAGCTGGACGGGCTGTCGGACGAGGAGGTCCGCCTCCTGCTCGCGGCAGAGGCGGAGAGGGCTCTGTGAGGCTGCTGCTGATCCAGAGCCTGCCCTACGTCCCGGCTCTGTCGGGGGCCGGCAAGGCGAACCGTGCCCTGATGGCGGGGCTCGCCGCGCGGGGGCACGAGTGCCGGGCCGTCGTCACCGCCCCCGGCGGCAGGGAGGCGCTGCTCGCCGAGCTCGCCTGCCGCGGGCTGGCGGTCACCGCGTCGGCGCCGGGGGTGGAGGTCTTCCGCTGCGAGCGGGTCGAGGTCTTCGCTCTCACCGATCGCCATCGGCTCCGCCAGGTTGCCCTGGAGCAGATCCGGGAGCTGGCGCCGGACTGCATCCTGGTCTCGTCGGAAGATCCGGGCCAGGAGCTGCTCGCGGCGGCCCTCGAGGCCGGCGCGGGGCGGGTCGTCTCCATCGTTCACACACCTCTCCATCTCCCCTTCGGTCCGCGCAGCGTCGCCGCCGACGAGCGCAAGGGCGCGCTGCTGCGCCGGGCCGCCGGCGTGCTCACGGTCAGCCGCTACGTGCAGGACTACCTCGACCGGTGGGGAGGGGTGGAATCCGCCGTCATTCCCTTCCCGGTCTACGGCCAGGGCCCCTTCCCCCGCTTCGGCCGCTTCGACGAGGGTTTCGTCACCCTGGTCAACCCCTGTGACTACAAGGGGCTCCCGATCTTCGCCGCGCTCGCCGCGGCGATGCCCCGGGTCTCCTTCGCCGCCGTCCCGACCTGGGGGACGACCGCCGCCGACCGCGCCGCCCTGGCGAGGCTCCCCAACGTCACCCTGCTGCCGCCGGCGGACGACATCGACGAGATCTTCGCCCGCACCCGCGTCCTGCTCATGCCCTCCCTGTGGGCGGAAGCCTTCCCCCTCCTGCCGGTCGAGGCCATGCTGCGGGGGATACCGGTGCTGGCGAGCGACGTCGACGGCCTGGCGGAGGCCAAGCTGGGGGTCGATTACATCCTGCCGGTCCGCCCCATCGAACGCTACGAGAGCCGCTTCGACGACCGCGGCAATCCGGTCGCCGTCGTCCCCGAGCAGGACGCTGGCGCCTGGCGGGCGGCTCTCGGCGACCTGCTGGCCAGCCGGCCGCTCTACGACCGCCTGTCGGCGGCCTCCCGGGAGGCGGCCCTGGCCTTCGTCTCCAGGCTGGGCATCGAGCCCTTCGAGGAGTTCCTGGAGAGGCTCGCTCCCCGTCCGGACGTCGCGACTCGAACCCCTCCCGGGAAGGAGGATGGAGGGCTGGCCGCCGAGATCGGCGCCCTCTCCGCGGACCGGCGGGCTCTGCTGGCCCTGCGCGCCCTCCAGGCGAAGAAGCGCCAGGGCGAAGGGCCGGCGGCGAGCCCCGCGATCCCCCGGCGGGAGCCTTCGGCCGTGGCGCCGCTCTCCTTCGAGCAGGAGCGGCTCTGGTTCCTCGAACAGCTCGAGCCGGAGAGCAGCGCCTACAGCGAGATGGGGACGGTCCGCCTGCTCGGCTCCCTCGACCGGAAGGCCCTGGCGGGCAGCTTGCGGGCGATCGCCGAACGGCACGAGATCCTCCGCACCACCTTCCATGCCGAGGACGGCATCCCGGTTCAGGTGATCGCTCCGCAGCCGTCCTTCCTCCTGGTGGAGGAGGACCTGGGCGGGCTGCCGGCGGCGGAGCTCGGGCGGCGCCTGCACGAACGGCTGCGGACGCCGTTCGATCTCTCGCGCGGCCCCCTCCTGCGCGCCGTCCTCTACCGTCTCGCGGCCGCGGAGCACGCCCTCGCGGTGGTCGTCCATCACATCGTGGCCGACGGCTGGTCGCTCGGGGTCTTCATCCGCGAGCTCGCCGCCCTCTACCGCTCGGCGGTCCTGGGCGAGCCTCCTTCGCTGCCTCCCCTCCCTCTGCAATATGCGGACTTCGCCCTCTGGCAGCGGCAGCGGATGGCCGGCGCGGTGCTGGAAGAGCAGCTGGCCTACTGGAGGCGCCGGCTCGCGGGAGCGCCGCCGGTCCTCGAGCTCCCCGCGGACCGGCCACGTCCGGCCCTCCCCAGCGGCCGGGGAGGGGTCCGCCTGTTCGCTCTCCCGGGAGGTCTCGCCGCGGCGCTCAAGGCGCTCGCCAACCGGACGGGGGCGACCCCCTTCATGGTCCTGCTGGCCGCTTTCGACGCCCTCCTCTACCGCTCGACGGGACAGCGGGACCTCTCGCTGGGGACCGACGTGGCGAACCGTGACCGCTCCGAGCTCGAGCCGCTGATCGGCTTCTTCGTCAACCAGCTCGTGCTGCGGGTGGAGCTGGCGGGCGAGCTGACGTTCAGCGAGCTGATCGCCCGGGTGCGCCGGATCACCCTCGAGGCGTTCGCCCATCAATCCGTGCCGTTCGCCAAGGTGGTGGAGGCTCTCCAGCCCGAGCGCGACCTGGCGGTCACCCCCCTCTTTCAGGCGATGTTCGCCCTGCAGAACGCGCCGCTGGAGACCCTCGCGCTGCCCGGCATGACCCTCGAGCCGCTGGAGATCGCCGGCGACAGCGCCAAGTTCGAGCTGGTGGTCGTCCTCGCCGAGCGCGAGGGGCGGTTGAACGGTTTCGTCGAGTACGCCACCGACCTGTTCGACGGGCCGACCATCGAACGCCTGCTCGACCGCTACCGGCTGCTGCTCGAGGCGATGGCCGCCGCTCCGGAAGACCGCCTCCTCGACCCGCCGCTCCTCTCGGCCACCGAGCGGCATCAGTCGCTGGTCGAATGGAACGACAGCGGCTTCGCCGTGCCGGCCGCCCGCTTCGACGAGCTGTTCGCGGCGCGGGCGCGGTCGGCGCCCGGAGCGGTGGCCGCCGTTCATGCCGGGAGCCAGGTGAGCTACGGCGAGCTCGATCGTGCCGTCTCGCGGGCCGCCTGCCGTCTGGCGGCGCACGACGTCCGCCCCGAGACGGTGGTGGCGCTGCTGGCCGAACGTGGGATCGGCCTCCTCACCGCCATCCTGGGAGTGTTCCGGGCCGGCGGGGCCTACCTTCCCCTCGACCCCAACTATCCGCCCCGCCGGCTGCTGCAGGTGCTGGAGCGCAGCGGCGCTCCCCTGGTCGTGGTGACGGAGGGGCTGCGGGGCCTGCTCGACGCGGCGCTCGCGCTCTCCCCCCCGGCGGGGCGCCCGGTGGTCCTCGGGCTCACGGATCTCCTGCGGGAGGGGACGGTAGCGGACCTTCCCGCTCTCCCCGTGGAGCCCGACCTGGCCTATGTCATCTACACCTCCGGTTCCACGGGGGTCCCCAAGGGGGCCGCGGTCACTCAAGCGGGGATGGTCAATCACCTCTGCGCCAAGATCCGGGATCTGACCCTCGGCCCCGGGGACGTCGTCGCCCAGACCGCCTCGCAGTGCTTCGACATCTCGGTGTGGCAGTCGCTGGTGGCGCTGCTGACCGGCGGCCGGACCTGCATCGTTCCCGACGAGATCGTCCACGACGCCGGCCGGCTGCTCGACGAGATCGAGGCGGCCGGGGTGACGGTCCTCGAGACGGTCCCCTCGCTGCTGCGGGTCCTGCTCGAGGAGGTCGAGCGGCGCGGCGAGGACCGGCCGCCCCTGCGCGCCCTGCGCTGGCTGATGCCGACCGGCGAGGCCCTGCCCGCCGATCTCTGCCGCCGCTGGCTGCACACCTACCCGCGGGTCCCCCTGGTCAACGCCTACGGGCCCACGGAGTGCTCGGACGACGTCACCCACCAGCTGATCCGAGTGCCGCCGGCGGAAGGCGCCACGGGAGTGCCGATCGGCCGGCCGGTCGCCAACCTCCGGCTGCACGTCCTCGATGCGCGGATGCGGCCGGCGCCGATCGGGATCGCCGGCGAGCTCCATGCCGGCGGCGCCGGCGTGGGCCGCGGCTACCGTCGCGACCCCGGACGGACCGCGGAGTCCTTCGTCCCCGACCTCTTCTCGCCGCTGCCGGGCGGGCGCCTCTACCGGACCGGCGACCTGGCCCGCTGGCGGACGGACGGCGCTCTCGAGTTTCTGGGGCGCATCGATCAGCAGGTGAAGGTCCGCGGCTTCCGCATCGAGCTCGGGGAGATCGAGGCGGTGCTCGCCGGTCATCCCGCCGTCCGGGAGGGGGCCGTGATCGTGAGCGAGGAGACCCCGGGCGCTGCCCGCCTGATCGCCTATGTCGTGCCGGACCGCGACGCTCCGGCCGGCGACGAAGGGTTGGGCGGGCTCGAGCGGGAGAAGGTCGGCCAGTGGCGGACGATCTTCGACGAGGTCTATGGCCAGGGAGAGGTCGCGGCGTCCGACGCCGCGATGAACCTCCGGCTCTGGGTCGACAGCTATACCGGCGAGCCCTTGCCGGAGGAGGAGATCCGCGAGTGCGTCGAGGACTCGGTCGGACGCATCCTGGCGCTGCGGCCGCGGCGCGTCCTCGAGATCGGTTGCGGGACCGGCCTCCTGCTCGAACGGATCGCCCCGCATTGCGCTTCCTATTGGGCGACCGATCTCTCGGGGGAGGTCCTGCGCGACCTCGGCGAGCGGATGAGGGAACGGCGAGAGGCCCTGCCGGACGTCCACCTGCTGCAAAAAGGGGCGGACGATCTCGCCGGCCTCCCCGAGCGGGCCTTCGATCTGGTCGTCCTCAACGAGGTCGTGCAGTACTTCCCCGACGTCGAGTACCTGGTCCGCGTCCTCACGGGGGCCCTCGGGAAGGTCTTCCCCGGCGGTTTCGTCTTCATCGGCGGCGTGCGCAACCGGGCGCTGATCGAGGCCTTCCACGCCTCCGTCCAGTTGCACCAATCCCCCGACTCGCTGCCGGCGGCAGAGCTGAGCCGGCGGGTGCGGACCCAGGTGTCGCGGGAGAAGGAGCTGCTCGTCTCGCCGGGCTTCTGGAGCGCTCTGCAGCAACGCCTGCCGGGGATCTCCGAGGTCGGGATCGAGATCAAGGGAGGGCGCTCGCGCAACGAGCTCACGAAGTTCCGCTACGACGTGGTCCTGCGGGTGGGAGGCGAGGGGCCGGCGGGACCGGAAGCCCGCTGGCTCGACTGGCGCGGCGACGGGTTGACCCTCGACGGGCTGCGGCGCCTGCTGCGCGAGGAGGCGCCCGCGGCGCTCGGAGTCTCCTCCGTGCCGAATGCCCGCCTGGAGACGGAGGTGCGGGCTCTGCGCTGGCTCGCGGAGGCGCCGGAGGGCGCCGTGGCCGGCGATTTCCGGCTCACCCGGGCGCCGGGCGCGGTCGATCCGGAAGAGATCCGGTCGCTCGCTCGGGAGCTCGCCTGCCGCGTCGACATCTGCTGGTCCGGCTCGGGGGGCGACGGGCGGATCGACCTGCTGTTCCGGCGGCTCGACGCGAGCCCGCCGACCGTCTTCGGCCTACCCCGCCAGGCGGAGCGGCCCCAACCCTGGGGCCATTACGCCAACGACCCTCTCCAGGGGCTGTTCGCCGAGCGGATGGCGCCGCAGCTGCGCGCCTTTCTCGCCGAGCGGCTGCCGGAATACATGGTGCCGGCCGTTTTCGTGCCGCTCGAATCCCTGCCGCTCTCCGCCAACGGCAAGCTGGACCGCCGGGCCCTGCCACCGCCGGAGTCGGAGCGGCCGGACCTCGCGGCCTCGTTCGTGGCGCCGCGGACGGCGGCCGAGGAGACTCTCGCCAGGATCTGGGCGGAGGTCCTCCGTCTCGGCCACGTCGGGGTCCACGACAACTTCTTCTCCCTCGGGGGAGATTCGATCCTCAGCATGCAGATCGTCGCCCGCGCCAGCCAGGCAGGATTGCGGCTGACTCCGAGGCAGGTGTTCCAGCACCAGACGGTCGCCGAGCTGGCGGCCGTGGCGGGCACGTCCGAACCGGTCCGCGCGGAGCAGGGGACGGTGACCGGAGCGGTGCCGCTCACCCCGATCCAGCAATGGTTCTTCGAGCTGGACCTGCCGGTCCCCGGGCACTTCAACCTGGCCGTCTTCCTCGCGGTCGCGGAGCCCCTCGATCCGTCGCGGCTCGCTCGCGCCCTCCGGCAGCTGCTGCTGCAGCACGACGCCCTGCGCCTCCGCTTCACGCAGGAGGAAGGGATCTGGACGCAGCGCCTCGCCGATGCCGGCGGACCGGTCCCCTTCACCCGGCTCGACCTCTCGGCGCTGCCCGAGGCCCGGCTCCGCCACGCCGTCGGCCGAGCGGCGGCACAGGTCCAGGAGAGCCTCGATCTCACCCGCGGCCCGGTGGTCCGGGCCGCCGCCTTCGACCTCGGGGCGCAGCGTCCCGGCCGGCTGCTGATCACCGTCCATCATCTGGCGGTGGACGGGGTCTCCTGGCGGATCCTCCTCGAGGACCTCGAGACGGCCTACCGCCGGATCGGCCGCGGCGAGGAAGCGCGCCTGCCGGCCAAGACGACCTCCTTCCGGAGCTGGGCGCGCCGGCTCGCGGGCTACGCGCGCACGGCCGAGGTGGAGCGGGAGGCGGCCTTCTGGCTCTCCGGGGCCGGCGAGGCCGTGGAGCCCCTTCCGATCGACTTTCCGGACGGGGAGCCGGGCGCGGGGCGCGAAGCCTCCGCGCGCCGGATCTCCCTCGGCCTGAGCGAAGAAGCGACCCGTGGGCTGCTCCACGAGGTCCCCGCGGTCTACGGCACCCGCATCGGCGACGTCCTGCTGACGGCGTTCGCCGAGGCGTTCGCCCGCTGGACCGGCCGGCGGCGGCTGCGGCTGGACCTGGAGAGCCACGGCCGGGAGAGCCTGTTCGAGGACGTCGACCTCTCCCGCACCGTCGGCTGGTTCACCGCCGTCTTTCCCGTGCTGCTCGACCTCCCGGCCACCGGCGGGCCGCAGGAGTCGCTGGTCGCGGTCAAGGAGCAGCTCCGCAGGGTTCCCGCCGGGGGAGTGGGCTACGGCCTGCTGCGCTACTCGCGGGCCGGCGAGGAGGTCGCGGAGCGGCTGCGCTCCCTGCCGCGGCCCGAGGTGCTGTTCAACTACCTGGGCCAGCTCGGCGGCGAGGAGGAGGGGGAGAGCGCTCTGTTCGCGCGGGCGCCGGAGGCCGGCGGTCCCGTCCGGGACCCGCGGGGGGCGCGCAGCCACCTCCTGCAGGTCGACTGCAGCGTGGCGGGAGGGCGGCTCCTGGCGGAGTGGACCTACAGCTGCGACCGCCACCGGCGCTCCACGATCGAAGCCCTGGCGCGCGGGTTCTTCGCCGAGCTGGAGATCCTGATCGAGCACTGCCGGACCCCCGGAACGGGCGCCTACACCCCGTCGGACTTTCCCGAAGCCGATCTCGACGAGGATGATTTCGCGACGCTGATGGCGCGGCTGAGCCGATGACGCCGCCGATCTCAAACGAGGAAACGAGGTGAGCCCGTGTACAACGTCAGCCTGATCAACATGCCGTTCTCGAACCTGCGCCTCCCGTCCATCGCACTGACCCAGTTGAAGGCGGTGGTCGAGCGGGAGCTCGGGGACCGGGTGCGGGTCCGCATCCTCTACCTGAACCAGGAGTTCGCGAACTTCCTGGGTCTGGAGCTCTACCAGGAGATCGCCGGCGCCCTGGAGGCGAACAGCTCGGGCCTCGGCGACTGGCTCTTCCGGCAGGTGGCGTTCCCGAGCCTGCCCGACAACGCCGAGTCCTACTTCAAGCGCTATTTCCCGGCCACCGACGCCGTGGTCGAGGCGCGCCGGCAGGCGGTGCTCGCCAAGCGCGCCGGGCTCGAGCGCTTCTTCCAGAAGCTGATCGCCAAACACCGCCTCGACGGCGAGGACATGGTCGGCCTGACCTCGATGTTCGCCCAGAACACCGCCTGCTTCGCCATGGCCCGTCTGCTCAAGGCGCGCAACCCCAGGGTGGTGACGCTGATGGGCGGCGCCAACTGCGAGGAGCCGATGGGGCGCGAGCTGGCGCGGAACGTGCCGGACGTGGACTTCGTCTTCTCGGGGCCCGCGCTGCTCAGCTTCCCCGAGCTCGTCGGCCATCAGCTGGCCGGGGACCTCGCGGCGTGCCAGCGCATCCAGGGGGTGCTCTCGCGCCACAACGCCGATTCCGAGGAGACGAAGGGGCGCGCGGCGGTCGGTCGCGAGCTGCCGATCGACGTCCCCGTGCCCCTCGACTACGGGTCGTTCCTCGACGATCTGAAGCGGAGCTTCCCGAGCGGCTCGATGAAGCCCTCGCTGACCTTCGAGACCTCCCGCGGCTGCTGGTGGGGGGAGCGCTCCCACTGCACCTTCTGCGGCTTGAACGGCGGCACGATGATGTACCGGTCGATGCCTCCCGCGCAGGCGCTCGAGCTGTTCGAGGACCTCTTCGCGCGCTACGGCGACCGCTGCTCGCGCTTCGAGTCCGTCGACAACATCATGCCGCGGGAGTATCTGACCGAGGTGTTCCCGCACCTGACCCCGCCCGGGGGCGTCTCGATCTTCTACGAGGTCAAGGCCGACCTCAAGGAGCGGGAGATGGAGATCCTGAGCCGGGCCGGCGTCCGCGAGATCCAGCCGGGGATCGAGGCGCTCGCCACCTCCACCCTGAAGCTGATGCGGAAGGGGACGACCTCGTTTCAGAACGTCGTCTTCCTGAAGAACTGCGCCCGCTTCGGCATCCGGCCGTCCTGGAACCTGCTCATCGGCTTCCCCGGCGAAGGAGAGGAGACGTACAGGAAGTACGTGGCCGACCTTCCGAGCCTGGTCCATCTGCCGCCGCCCGCGGGCGCCTTCCCGGTCCGCTTCGACCGCTACAGCCCCTACTTCACCCGCGCGGCGGAGTACGGCCTGAGCCTCGAGCCCTACGACTTCTACTCCGCCATCTATCCCTTCGACGACGCGGCCTTGCGCAACATGGCCTACTACTTCGAGGATCGCAACTACCGCGCGGACTATCTGACGCAGATGGTCTCCTGGCAGAGCCGCCTGACCGCCGGGGTGGCCCACTGGAGCGGGCGCTGGAGAGGGGACGACGGCGGGCTCGCGGCCGCGCTGTATTTCGAGGGCGAGGGCGCGGCGCGCATCGTCGTCGACACCCGCTCCGGCGAGCGGGTCGAGCACCGGGTCAGCGAGCTGGCGGCGAAGGTCCTCGACTTCACCCGCGACAAGGGCTGGCGCGTCGCCGACATCGCCGAGCGCCTGGGAGCGGAGGAGCCGGTGGCGATGGCGGAGGTCGTCCACCTCCAGGAGATCGGGCTCCTCTTCACGGAGAACGAGCGCTTCTGCAGCCTGGTCCTCGACGAGAGGCGGCAGGTCTCCCTGCCGGCCGCCGGGCTGCCGGCGCCGGCGGTCTCCCGGGAGATCCCCGGCGGAGCTCGAACCGGGGTCGCCGGATGAAGCCGGAGAACCTGGAAGCGGTCTACCGGCTCTCGCCGACCCAGGAAGGGATCCTCTTCCACGCTCTCGCCACGCCCGGCGGCGACCGCTACTTCCTGCAGACGGCCTGCGCTCTGCGGGGCAGCCTGGACGTCCCCGCCTTCCAGCGCGCCTGGGAGGAGGTGGTCGCCCGCCATCCCGCGTTGCGGACCGCCTTCCAATGGGAGGGGCTGGACAGGCCGGTCCAGGTGGTGAGCCGCGCGGTCCCGCTCCCCTGGCGAACGGAGGATTGGCGAGGCGTGCCGGCGGCCGAACAGGAGCGGCGCTGGCAGGAGCTGCGGCGTGCCGAGCAGGAGCGCGGGCTCGAGCTTTCCGAGGCGCCGCTCCTGCGCCTCTCCCTGGTCCGCTTCGCGGACGATCTCCACCGTTTCCTCTGGAGCTATCACCATATCGTCGTCGACGGCTGGTGCCTCCCCATCCTCTTCCGGGAGGTCTTCGCCCTCTATTCCGCCAGGCTCGCCGGCCGGCCGGCGAAGCTCGCTCCCAGCCGCCCTTACGCCGATTACATCGCCTGGCTCAAGCGCGGGGATCCGGCGAGGGCCGAGGCCTACTGGCAGGAGACCCTCGGCGACTTCACCGTCCCCACCCCGCTGCCCGGCGACCGCCCGCCCGGCTCGGCCCCCCAGGGAGCCGGCGACTGCTCGGCCTTTCTGCCGGCGGGGCCGACCGCCGCTCTGGTCGCTCTCGCGCGGCGCCGGCAGCTCACGATGAGCACGCTGGTGCAAGGCGCCTGGGGGCTGCTCCTGAGCCAGCTGAGCGGGGAGAGCGACGTGGTCTTCGGAGTCGTCTTCTCCGGCCGTTCGGCGCCGCTGCCCGGGATCGAATCGATGATCGGCCTGTTCATCAACACCCTGCCGGTGCGGCTGCGGGTCCGCGGCGAGATGCCGGCGGCGGACTGGCTGCAGAGTCTCCAGGAAGAGCGCTCACGGCAGCTCCAGTACGAGTCCACGCCGCTGGTCCAGGCGCACGGGTGGAGTGGCGTGCCCCGCGGCGTGCCTCTGTTCGAGAGCATCGTGGCCTTCGAGAACTACCCCGTCGAGCCGGCCGCCGGAGAAACGGCGGTCGCGGTCGAGATCCTGCAAGGGATCAGCGAGGCTCCCTACCCCCTCTCCCTGATGGTCTTCGAAGGCGCCCGGCTGTCGGTCCGGCTCGGTTACGACCGTTCGCGGTTCGACGAGGCGACGGCCGAACGGGTGCTGGAGCACTTCCTCCGGCTGCTCGCAAGCCTCGCAGCCGATTCCGCGACGCCTCTCCGCCGCCTCGCGCTGATGGGCGAGGCCGAGCAGGGCCAGGTGCTCGCCTGGAGCCGTGGTCCCGGGACCCCGGTCGTGGAAGCGACCCTCGATGCGCTGTTCGCGGCGCAAGTGGCCGGATCTCCCGATGCGGTGGCGGTGGCCGCGGGGGACGAGGCGTGGACCTACCGCGAGCTCGACCGCCGGGCCCGCCGGATCGCCCACCGCCTGCGCCGCCTCGGCGTCGGCCCCGAATCGCGGGTGGCGGTCTGCCTCGAGCGCTCGCCGCAGGCGCTCGCCGCGATCCTGGGAGTGCTCAAGGCGGGCGGCGCGTATGTGCCGCTGGAGCCGGATCTGCCGGACGAGAGACTGCGCTGGATCGTGGCGGCCGTCGACGCGGCGGCCCTCGTCACCCTGGACGCTCTCGGCGCGAGGATCGATCCGGAGGCTTCCAGGCCGCGGGTCCTGCTGGACGTCGAGGAGCGGGAACCGGCGGCCGGGAGCGAGGCGGACCCGGTGAGCGGCGCCGCCCCGGACAACGCGGCCTACGTTCTGTTCACCTCCGGATCGACCGGCATCCCCAAGGGGGTCGTGGTGCCCCACCGGGCGGTCGTCAACATGGTGGAGCACACCCGGCGCCTCTGCGGCGACGGTTGCCGGGGACGCGTGGCCCAGATGTCGGCTCTGAGCTTCGACGGGTCGGTGCTCGAGATCTTCGCAACCTTTTTTTGCGGCGGCCAGCTCTCCCTGTTCCCCCGCGAGGTGGTGCTCTCCGGCGAGCGGCTCGCCCAGGAGCTCGCGCGGCAGGAGATCACGCAGGCCTTCACCGTGCCGGCGATCCTCGCGCTGCTGGCGCCGGGCGAATATCCGGCGCTGCGCACTCTGGTCGTGGGGGGCGACCGTTCACCGGCCGAGAGCGGCGAGAAGTGGAGCGGCGCCCGCCCGTTCTTCAACTTCTACGGGCCGACCGAGATGACGGTCTACACGACGGTTTTCGCCGGCGCGAGGAAGGGGGTGCGGACGCTGCCGATCGGGCGCCCCATCTCGAACGCCGAGGCCTACCTGCTCGATGGGGAGGGGCGGCCGGTGGCGATCGGAGCGGCGGGAGAGGTCCATCTCGCCGGGGCCGGCATGGCCCGGGGCTATCTCGGCCGTGCCGACCTGACGGCCGAGCGGTTCGTCCCGCACCCTTTCGCCCCGAGGGCCGGCGAGCGGCTCTATCGTACCGGCGATCTCGCCCGCTGGCTTCCGGAGGGGGATCTCGAGTTCCTCGGCCGTGCCGACGATCAGGTCAAGCTCCGCGGCGTCCGTATCGAGCCCGCGGAGGTGGAGGCCGCGCTCGAACGCCATCCGCAGGTCCGGCAGGCGGCCGTCTCCCTGCGCCGGCAGGGATCGGCCGAGCCTCTCCTGACCGCCTACCTGACGATCGAGGGGGATCCCCCGGCGAAGCACGACCTGCGGTCGTTCCTCGGCGCCATCCTGCCGGCCGCCATGATTCCGGCCGCCTTCGTCGTGCTCGCGGAGATGCCGCTCACGCGGACCGGCAAGATCGACCGCCGGGCGCTGCCCGCTCCCGGGTCGATGGAGACGGGGGAGACCTCCACGTACGTCGAGCCCCGCGACGAGACCGAGCGGCAGCTCGCCGCCATCTGGTCCGAGGTGCTCGGAGTCGATCGCGTCGGCGTGTACGACAACTTTTTCGAGCTGGGTGGACACTCGTTGCTGATCACCCGGGTGCGCTCGCGGGTCCAGGCGGCCTTCGCAGTCGACCTGCCGCTCGCCGATCTCTTCTCCGAGCCGGTCTTCGCCGCGATGGCGATGGCGATCCGGCAAGCCCGGCCGGCCGCCGGGATGAAGCTGACACCGATTCCGCGGCAGCGGCACAGCCTGCAGCGGAGCGAATTGAAGGTGCGGAGATAAGCTGATGGACGTTCTGAGCACGCCCCCCCGGCCGGAGAGCCTGCAGCCGGAGCCCGCCGCTCCGCAGCACGACGAGGTCTTCGTCTTTCCGGCCTCCTACGCCCAGCGGCGGCTCTGGTTCCTGGATCGCCTGCAGCCTGGAAATCCGGCCTACAACCTCTCCGCCGCCCTGCGCCTGAGCGGCCGGTTGCAGGTCGGGGTGTTCCGCGAGACGCTCGCCGCGCTCGTCGCGCGGCACGAATCGCTGCGCACCACCTTCGCGATGATCGACGGCGAGCCGGTACAGGTCATCGATCCGGCGGCCGGAGCGGAGATGCCGCTGGTCGACCTCGCGGCCCTGGGGGACGCGGAGCGTGAAGCGGAGCTCGCGCGGCTGCATCGAGCCGAGCCCCTGCAACCCTTCGATCTCGCCCGCGGCCCGCTGCTGCGCACCGTCCTGGTGCGTCTCGCGGACCGTGAGCACGCGGTGTTCTTCAACCTCCACCACATCGTGGGAGACGGCTGGTCGATGGGGGTGCTGGTGCGCGAGGTGGGGGCTCTCTACGCGGCCTTCGCCCGCGGCCTGCCGTCGCCGCTGCCGGAGCTTCCCCTGCAGTACGCGGACTTCGCCCAGGCGCAGCGCGAGTGGCTGCGGGGCGAGGTGCTCGCGGAGCAGCTCGCCTTCTGGCGGCGGGAGCTCGCCGGCTTCTCGCCGCTCGAGCTGCCGGCCGACCGACCGCGTCCGCAGGCTCCCAGCTCCCGGGGGGGCTCCCGCGCCACCCTGCTGCCCGCGGATCTCTCCCGCGGCCTCGCCCAGCTCTCGCGCCGGCAGGGGACGACCCTGTTCGTCACGCTCCTCGCGGCTCTGCAGACGCTGCTCCACCGCTACACGGGAAGCGAGGACATCGGCGTGGGAACGGCGGTGGCCGGCCGCAACCACCTCGACACCGAGGAGATGATCGGCTTCTTCGTCAATACCCTGGTGATGCGTGCGCGGCTCGCGGGAACCCTGTCGTTCGTCGACCTGCTCGCGCGGGTGAACGCCACCGCGGTCGGCGCCTACACGCATCAGGACGTCCCCTTCGAGATGCTGGTCGACGAGCTCCATCCGGTCCGCGACTTCAGCCGCACGCCGTTCCTCGACGTGATGCTGGTGCTGCAGAACACGCCGCCCGCGGCGCTCGAGCTGCCCGGCCTGACCCTCTCCGCGATACCGGGCGAGGGCGCCACGGCGAGGTTCGACTGGAGCGTCAGCGCCGTCGAGACCCCCGAGGGGCTCGAGGTCCAGCTCGACTACAGCGCCGACCGCTTCGACGGCGCCACCATCGAGCGGGCTCTCGGCCACTGGCGATGCCTGCTCACCGGCATCGTGGACGCTCCCGGTGGGCCGTTCTTCGCGCTGCCGCTGATGACGGCCGGCGAGCGGAGCCAGGTCCTGGAGCAGAACCGGGGAGAGCTCCTCGATCCTCCGCCCTTCACGGTCGACGAGCTGTTCGCACGGCAGGCGGCCTCGGCACCGCAAACCGTGGCGCTGGTCGCCGGCGAGGTGGTCTGGACCTACCGGGAGCTCCATCGCCGTGCCTCCGGGCTGGCCCGCCGCCTGCGCCGTCTGGGAGTGGGACCCGAGGCGCCGGTCGCCGTCCTGCTGGACCGCTCGCCCGAGGCCCTGACCGCCCTGCTGGGCATCCTCGCCTCGGGAGGCTGCTTCGTCCCCCTCGATCCCAGCCACCCGCGCGAGAGGCTGGAATTCCTGCTGCGGGACTCGGGGGCGGTGGCGGTCATCCTGAGCGAACGGCATCGGCAGGCTCTGCCGGCGGAGCATCCGCCCGCCGTCCTGATCGCAGAGGGGGACGGCGAGGAGGCGGCGGAGGTCCGGGCCGACGAGCCGTCCGCGACCGGCCCGCTCCCGCGTTCCCTGGCCTACGTGATCTACACCTCGGGCTCGACCGGCACGCCCAAGGGGGTGATGGTCGAGCACCGGAGCCTGGTCAATTATTTTTCCTGGGTCGAGCGGGCGTTGCCCACCGTCCCCCTGCTGGCGCTCACGCGCCTCAGCTTCGACGCCTTCCTCAAGCAGACCCTGGCTCCGCTGACGCGGGGCGGAGAGGTCTGGCTGGCCCCGGTCGGGATCGAAGAGGATCCGGCGGCGTTGCTGCGGCTGCTGGGGAGCCGGAGGGGGGTGGGGCTCAACTGCGTTCCGTCGCTTTGGAGGGTGCTGCTGGAGCGGCTCGAGACGGGGGATTCCACGCTCCCCGCCGGCAGCCTGACGGCGTTGCTGCTGGGCGGCGAGACGATCTCCAGCGATCTGCTCGAGCGCACCCGCGCGGCGATGCCGGAGCTCCAGGTCTGGAACCTGTACGGCCCCACCGAGGCCACCGCCAACGCCACCGGAGCGCGCCTGGAGGGGCACGGGCGAGCGACGCTCGGAGAGCCGGTGACGAGCTCCCGCCTCTACCTGCTCGACCGCCTCCTGCAGCCGGTGCCGCCGGGCATCCCCGGCGAGCTCCACATCGCCGGGATCGCGCTGGCCCGCGGCTATCGGGGGCGCCCGGACTTGACCGCGGAGCGGTTCATCCCCTCCCCCTTCGGCGCCGCGCCCGGGGAGCGCCTCTACCGGACGGGGGATCTGGCCCGCTCGCTCCCCGCGGGCGGCCTCGAATTCCTGGGCCGGGTCGACCAGCAGGTCAAGATCCGCGGCTTCCGGATCGAGCCGGGAGAGGTCGAGGGCGTCCTCGCCGGCCATCCCGACCTGACCGAGGCGGCGGTCGCCGTCCATCCCGATCCCGCCGGCGAGCCGCGGCTGGTCGCCTACGTGGTCTTCCAGAAGGGCGCTTCCCACTCCCCCGCCGGCCTCCGCGAGTTTCTCGACGAACGGCTCCCCGCCTACCTGGTGCCCGCCGCCTTCGTCTCCCTGGAGGCGTTGCCGAGGACCGCCGGCCACAAGATCGACCGGGCTGCCCTGGCACCTCCCGGCGCGCCTCTCGCGGGGGCCGACCGGGCTCAGGAGGCGGAGCCGCCCAGGAGCCTGACCGAGGATCTCCTCGCCGGGATCTGGGCCGATCTGCTCGCCGTCGACGTGGGGGTCCACGACAACTTCTTCGCCCTGGGGGGCCATTCCCTGCTGGCCATCCGCCTGCTTTCGCGGGTGCGCGAGGCGCTGGGGGTCGAGGTCCCGCCGCGCGAGCTCTTCGACCGCCCGACCGTGGCCGGCCTGGCCCGGGCCGTCGACCGGCTCAAGCAGCGGCAGGGCGGCCCCCAGACGCCGCCGCTGGAGCCGGTCTCCCGCCGGGGAGCGCTGCCGCTCTCCTTCGCCCAGCAGCGCCTCTGGGTGCTCGACCAGCTCACGCCGGGCCTCACCGCCTACAACCTGTTGCTGCCGGTGCGGCTGGAGGGGCGCCTCGACGCGGGCGCGCTCGAGCGCGCCCTGCACGAGATCGTGCGGCGGCACGAGGCGCTGCGCACTCGCTTCGAGGTCGTCGCGGGAAGCCCGGTGCAGCGGATCGAGCCGGCCGCGCCCTTTGCGCTGCCGCGGGTGGATCTGCGGGGATTGCCGCCGGCGGAGCGGGAGGCCGAGACGGAACGCCTGGCCGCCCGGGAGGCGGCCCGGAGCTTCGACCTCGGCCGCGCGCCGCTCCTGCGGGCGACGCTCCTCCAGCTGGCGGCCGCGGTGGAGGCTCCGGAGCACGTCCTCCTGCTCACCGTCCACCACATCGCGGCGGACGGCTGGTCGCTCGAGGTGCTGTCGCGCGAGGTGACGGCCCTCTACGACGCGTTCACCGCGGGCTCCCCCTCGCCGCTGCCGGAGCTGCCGATCCAGTACGGCGACTACTCGGTCTGGCAGCGCGGCGTGCTGCAGGGAGAGCAGCTGGCAAGCCGGCTCTCCCACTGGCGGGAGCGGCTGGCGGGCTCCGTCACGCTCGCGCTGCCGGGCGACCGTCCGCGGCCCGAGGTCCAGAGCTTCCGCGGCGGCCAGGTGCCGCTGCCCTGCGACCCCGCCACGGCGACCGCCCTCCAGGAGCTCGCCCGCGGCCGCGACGCCACGCTGTTCATCGTGATGCTCGCGGCCTTCCAGACCCTCCTCCACCGCCTCAGCGGCCAGGAGGACGTGGTGGTCGGGGTCCCCTCGGCCAACCGCGACCGCCGGGAGATCGAGGGGCTGATCGGCTTCTTCATCAACATGCTCCCCCTGCGCACGCGGCTGGCGGGCCCCCTCTCCTTCCTGGAGCTGCTGGCGCGCGTCCGCGAGGCGGCCCTGGACGGCTTCGCGCACCGCGACCTCCCCTTCGAGCGGCTGGTGGAAGAGCTCCAGCCGGAGCGCACCCCCGGCCTCCATCCGGTCTTCCAGGTGACCCTCCAGGTGGTGCGCGGCGCGGAGCCGGTGGCGGTCCGGGACCTCGTGCTGCGGCGGCTCGCCCTGCCGGTCGAGTCCGCACGGTTCGACCTGAATCTCGGCTTCCTCGAGGCGGAGGGTGAGATCGGGGGGGCTCTCGAGTACGGCTCGGACCTCTTCGATCGCACGACCGCGGAGCGGTGGGCAGGGCACCTGGGCGTGCTGCTGGCGGCGGTGGCGGCCGATCCCGGCCGCAGCCTGGAGACGCTCCCCCTGCTGACGCCGGCCGAGCGGCGCCAGCTGGCGGCCTGGAACGACACCTCGCGCCCGTTCCCGCGCGAAGCCTGCGTGCAGGATCTCTTCGCCCTCGTCGCCGAGCGCCATGCCGGCGCGGTGGCGGTGGAGTTCGGGGAGGAGAGCCTGAGCTACGGCGAGCTGGATCGCCGGGCGACCGGGCTGGCGAACCACCTGCGCCGTCTCGGGGTGGGCCCCGAGGTCCTGGTCGGCGTCTGTCTGGAACGTTCGCCGGCTTTCGTCGTCGCCCTGCTCGGCATCCTGAAGGCGGGGGGCGCCTATCTGCCGCTCGACCCTTCCTATCCGCCCGAGCGGCTCGCGCTGATGCTGGCGGACGCCGGAGCGCGCGCCCTGGTGACCCGGGAGGATCTGCGCGGCCGCCTGCCGGCGGCGGGTCTCACGACGCTCTGCCTGGAATCGCTCGACCTCGAGGCTCCGGCGGCGAGGGAGGTGGCCGCGCGGGGGGCCACGGCGCAAAACCTGGCCTACGTCATCTACACCTCCGGGTCGACCGGCCGGCCGAAGGGGGTCGCGGTTCCCCACCGGGCGATCGTGCGGCTGGTGATGGAGACCGACTACGTCCCCCTGCGGCCGACGGATCGGATGGCGCAGGCCTCGAACGTCTCGTTCGACGCCGCCACGTTCGAGATCTGGGGGGCGCTGCTCAACGGGGCCTGCCTGGTGGGGGTGACGCGCGACGTGATCCTGGAGCCGCGGGAGTTCGCGGTCCAGCTGAGGGAGCGGCGGATCAGCGCCCTGTTCCTCACCACGGCCCTGTTCAACCAGCTCGCCCGCGAGGCGCCGGGCGCCTTCGCCTCCCTGCGCCACCTGCTCTTCGGCGGCGAGGCGGTCGATCCCGCCTGGGTGCGGAAGGTGCTGCGGCAGGACCCCCCGGAGCGGCTGCTCCACGTCTACGGTCCGACCGAGAGCACGACCTTCACCTCGTGGCACCGGGTGGAGACCCTGGCGCCGGGCGCCCGTACGGTGCCGATCGGCCAGCCGATCGCCAACACCCGGATCGCCCTGCTCGACGGCGGCTTCGCAGCGGTGCCGGTGGGGGTGATCGGCGAGGTCTACATCGGCGGCGACGGGCTGGCGCGAGGCTATCTGGGGCGTCCGGAGCTGACGGCGGAGCGGTTCGTGCCCTCCCCGGACGAGCGCGGGGAGCGGCTCTACCGGACGGGAGACCTCGCCCGGCGGCGCTGGCCGGAAGGGGACCTGGAGTTCGTCGGCCGCACCGACCACCAGGTGAAGGTGCGCGGGTTCCGGATCGAGCCGGGGGAGGTCCAGGCGGCCCTCGATACGCATCCGGGCGTGCGCGAGTCCTACGTGCTCGCCCGTGAGGACGGGGGGGACCACCGGCTGGTGGCGTACGTGGTGCCGCGGACCGGGCTCCCGCCGGAAGCCGCGGAGCTGCGTGAATTCCTGCTCGCACGGTTGCCCGACTACATGGTTCCCGCGGCCTTCGTGAGCCTGGCCGCGCTCCCCCTGACGCCCAACCGCAAGATCGACCGCGCCGCCCTGCCGGCGCCGGCGCTCGCCGACGCCGCCCGGCGCGCCGCGGAGGAGGCGAACCGGCCCCCGACGCCGACCGAGGAGATCCTCTTGTCTCTCTGGGAGGATCTCTTCGCCAGCCACGGGATCGGCCTGCACGACGACTTCTTCGCCCTCGGCGGCCATTCGCTGCTCGCCATCCAGCTGATCTCCCGGGTGCGGGAGATCTTCGCGGCGGAAGTCCCGCTCCGCGCCCTGTTCGACCAGCCGACGGTCGCGGGTTTCGCGGCGGAGGTCGAGGCGGTCCTCAGGTCGGGCGAGGAGCTGGCGATGCCGCCGCTCGTTCCGGCCGGGCGCGATGAGCCCTTGCCCCTCTCCTTCGCCCAGCAGCGCTTGTGGCTCCTCGATCAGATGGAGGTGGGGCTGATCGCCTACAACGTGCCGATGGCGGTCCATCTCGAAGGCGTTCTCCATTGGGAAGCGCTGCGGCGCGGCCTGGAGGCGATCGTCCACCGCCACGAGGCGCTGCGGACGAGCTTCGAATGGATGGACGGCAATCCGGTGCAGGTGATCCTGCCGCCCGAGCCGCTGGCGCTCCCCACCGTCGATCTCCAGGCCCTGCCGGCGGCGGCGCGGGGCCCGGAGGTCTCCCGCCTCGCCCGCGAGGAGGCGGTCGGGCCGTTCGATCTCGAGGTCGACCGCCTCTTCCGGCTCACCCTGCTGAGGCTCGGCGCGCGCGAGCACGTCCTGCTGGTCACCCTCCACCACATCGTCTCGGATGGCTGGTCGATGGGGGTCCTCCTCCAGGAGCTGTCGGCCCACTACGGCGCCTTCCTCGCCGGGCGGCCCTCGCTCCTGCCGGAGCTCGCCCTCCAATATGGCGACTATGCCGTCTGGCAGCGGCGCTGGCTGCAAGGGGAGACGCTCGAGCGGCAGCTCGCCTGGTGGCGGGGCGCGCTCGCCGATCTGCCGGCGCTCGACCTGCCGACCGACCGACCCTACCGGCCGGTGCACACCTTCGCCGGCGGGGTCCGCTCGGCGCTCGTGCCCCGGCAGGCGGTGGAGGCCCTCGCCGCGCTCTGCCGGCACGAGAAGGTGACTCTGTTCATGGCGCTGCTGACGGCCTGGGCGGGGCTGCTCCAGCGCACGACGGGGCAGCCGCGAGTGGCCGTGGGCTCGCCCGTCGCCAACCGCAACCGGCTGGAGATCGAGAGCCTGATCGGCTTCTTCGTCAACACTCTGGTGCTGTCGACCGACCTCGGCGGCGATCCGACCGGCCGGGTGGCTCTCCAGCGGGTGCGCGAGGTCACCCTGGGGGCGTTCGCGCACCAGGACATGCCGTTCCAGCGGCTGGTCGAGGAGCTCCAGCCGCAGCGCAGCCTGCAGCGCTCGCCCCTGTTCCAGGCCTTCTTCTCGCTCCAGAACTCGCCGCGGCCCGCGGCGGCGCTGCCGGGACTGGCGCTGTCGATGCTGCCGGTCGACAGCGGCACGGCGAAGTTCGAGCTGAGCCTGGGCTTCGTGGAGACGGCGGCCGGGGCGATCGCCACCGTCGAGTACAACCAGGACCTCTTCGACGCCACCACGGCCGAGCGGCTGCTGGGGCAATTCCTCCATCTGCTGGCCGGCCTGGTCGCGGAGCCGGAGCGCCCCCTCTCCGAGCTCCCCGTGCTGAGCGAGCCCCAGCGGCAGCAGGTGGTCGTCGAATGGAACGACACCCGCCGGGGAGAGATCGCGGGCACGGCGATCCACCGTCTGTTCGAGGCGGAGGCGGCCGCCTCCCCGGCGGCGCCGGCCCTGCTCGCGGGCGAGGCGCGGATCTCCTATGGGGAGCTCAACCGGCGGGCGAACCGCCTCGCCCGCTATCTCCAGCGCCTGGGCGTCGGGCTGGAGGTGCCGGTGGGGATCTGCCTGGACTCCTCGCCGGACCTGATCCTCTGCTACCTCGCCGTGCTCAAGGCGGGAGGCGTCTACGTGCCGCTCGGCACGGCCTACCCCGCCGACCGGCTGGCGTTCATGCTGGCGGAGACCGGCGCGCCGGTCGTCCTCACCCGGGAGGGCCTCGCGCCGGCGCTCCCCCGCAGCGCCGCCCGCGTCGTCGCGGTCGACGCCGATCCGGAGCCGTTCGCCGCCGAGGAGGAGGCGAACCTCCCCGGCGCGGCGGGGGGGACAGTCTCGCCTACATCATCTACACCTCGGGCTCGACGGGGCGCCCCAAAGGGGTCGCCTGCACGCATGAAGGGGTGGTCCGCCTGGTGCGGGAGAGCGGGTGGATCGACTTCGCGGACCAGACCTTCCTGCAGGTCACGGCCACCACCTTCGACGTCTCGACCTTCGAGATCTGGGGGGCGCTGCTCAACGGCAGCCGCCTCGCCTTCCTGACCGAGCCGGGGACCCCGACCCTCGAGGAGCTGGGGAGAGCCGTCTCGCGGCACGGCGTGACCACGCTCTTCCTGACCTCCGGCCTCTTCGGCCTGATGGTGGACCGCCGGTTCGAGGATCTGCGGCCGCTCCGGCAGTTCGTGGCCGGAGGGGACATCGTTCCCGTGCCGCAGGCGCGCCGGGTGGTCGAGGCGCTCCCCGGCTGCCGCCTGATCAACGGCTACGGCCCGACCGAGAACACCACCTTCACGGCCTGCCACACGGTCGCGCTACGGGATGTCGACCGCCCGTCGATCCCCATCGGCCGGCCGCTCGGCAACAGCCAGACCCACATCCTGGACGATCAGCTCCGGCCGGTTCCCGCCGGGGTGCGCGGCGAGCTCTACGGGGGGGGGCTGGGAGTGGCCCGCGGCTACTTCGGCCGGCCGGACCTGACCGCGGAGAAGTTCGTGCCCGATCCGTTCGCGGAGCGCCCCGGAGCGCGGCTCTACCGCACGGGGGACGTCGCCCGCTGGTTCCCCGACGGGACGATCGAGTTCTTCGGCCGCCGGGACACGCAGGTCAAGATCCGCGGCTTCCGGATCGAGCCGGGGGAGGTCGAGACGGTGCTCGGCAAGCACCCCGCCGTGGCGGAGACGGTCGTGGTGGCGCGCGAGGACCGCCCCGGCAACCGGCGCCTGCTGGCGTACGTGGTGTTCGCTCCGGGAGCGGCGGCGACCGCGGTGGAGCTGCAGGAGTTCCTGCGCCGCGAGCTGCCGGACTACATGGTGCCGCCGGCCTTCGTGAAGCTGGAGTCCCTGCCGCTGACCACGGCGGGCAAGGTGGACCGCGCCGCCCTGCCGGCCCCGGAGGACGCCGGCCGCGAATCGCAAGCCTCCTACGTGCCGCCGCGCACGGAGCTGGAGGCGACGATCGCCGCCGTCTGGCGCGAGGTCCTCGACCTGCCGCAGGTGGGGGTCCACGACAATTTCTTCGATCTCGGCGGCCACTCTCTCCTGCTCTTGCGGGCGGTGAGCCGGCTGAGCGAGATCCTCGGCCGCGAAATGCCCAAAGGCAGGATGTTCGAGCACCCCACCGTCGCCGCGCTCGCCCGCGTGCTGAGCGAGGAGGAGACTGCGGCGCCGGCGGCGCCCGAGCTCGAGCTGAGCCAGGACCGGGCGGCGGCGCGCCGGGAGTCGATCCGCCAGCGCCGCCGCCCCCCGGCGCGCGGCGAGGCCGCCCAGGACCCGTTCGCGATGGAGACGGAGGAATGACGTCCGGAGACGATCCCCAACCCCTCTACGAGGTCGCGGTGGTCGGCATGGCCGGCCGGTTCCCCGGGGCCGCCTCGGTCGAGGAGCTCTGGGAGGTGCTGAAGCGTGGCGCCGAGACCGTGTCGTTCTTCACGCCCGAGGAGCTGGAGGCCTCCGGCATCCCCCGCGAGGTCTCCTCCGACCCCCGCTACGTGCCGGCGCGCGGGGTGCTCGCGGGGGCCGACCTGTTCGACGCCGCCTTCTTCGGCCTCACCCCCCGCGAGGCCCGCATCCTCGATCCCCAGCAGCGGATCTTTTTCGAATGCGCCTGGGAGACGCTGGAGAGCGCCGCCTGTGATCCCGGCCGCTTCGCGGGAGCGATCGGCATCTATGCCGGGATGAGCCAGAGCAGCTACCTGCGCAACCTCCTCTCCAACCCCGGCGTGCCGCGCTGGGCGAGCGGCCTCGAGATCAAGCTTGGCACCGACAAGGACTTCCTGACCACCCAGGCCTCCTACCGCCTCAACCTCCGCGGACCGAGCATCAACGTGGCGACCGCCTGCTCGACCTCGCTGGTGGCGGTCCACCTGGCCTGCCAGGGCCTGCTCAACCGGGAGTGCGATCTGGCGCTGGCGGGCGGCGCCTGCGTGGGCGTCCCGCAAAAGGCGGGCTACTTCTATCAGGAAGGCGGGATCTACTCGGCCGACGGCCACTGCCGCGCTTTCGATGCCGTGGCGTCCGGCAGCATCGGCGGCGACGGCGTCGGCGTGGTGCTGCTGAAGCGCCTCGAGGACGCCCTCCGCGACCGCGACCCGATCCGGGCCGTGATCAAGGGATCGGCGCTCAACAACGACGGCGCCCTGAAGATCGGTTTCACCGCCCCGAGCGTCGAGGGGCAGGCGGCGGTGATCGCCGAGGCCCAGACCATGGCCGGCGTCGATCCCGGCACGATCACCTACGTCGAGGCCCACGGCAGCGCCACGCCGCTCGGCGACCCGGTCGAGATCCGGGCGCTCACCCGCGCCTTCCGCGCCGGCACGGACAGGACCGGCTTCTGTGCGGTGGGCTCGGTGAAGACCAATCTCGGCCACCTGGACGCGGCGGCCGGCGTGACCGGCCTGATCAAGACCGTGCTGGCGCTGGAGCATCGCCTGATTCCACCCAGCCTGAACTTCACCCGCCCCAATCCGGAGATCCCGTTCGGGGAGACGCCGTTCTACGTCGCCGACCGCCTGGCGGACTGGCGTCCGCCCGCCGGGACCCCCCGGCGGGCCGGCGTCAACTCCTTCGGCATCGGCGGGACGAACGCGCACGTGGTGCTGGAGGAGGCTCCCGCCCGGGAGGCTTCGGGCCCCTCGCGCCCCTCCGCTCTGCTCGTCCTCTCGGCGGCGACTCCGGCGGCCCTGGAGAGCGCGACCGATCGCCTGGCCGTGCACCTGAAGAATCATCCCGGGGAGAGCCTGGCGGACGTCGCGTTCACCGGCCAGATCGGCCGCAAGCCCCTGCGCCACCGCCGGGCGCTGGTCTGCCGCGACCGGCAGGACGCCGTGGCGGTGCTGAGCGGGCGCGATCCGCGGCGCCTGCTGACGAGCGACGGGAGCGTGGACGGCCGCCCGGTCGCCTTCCTCTTTCCCGGCCTCGGCGACCACTACCCGGGCATGGCCCGCGGGCTCTACGAGACCGAGCCGCTCTTCCGCCGGGAGATCGACCGCGCCTCCGAGCTCCTGCTGCCGATCCTGGGCGCCGACGTCCGCGACCTCCTGTTCGCCGCGGACGCTCCGCCGGCAGGGTCCGCCGGCCCCGATCTGCGGCGCATGCTGGGGACGCCGGGCTCCTCCTCGCCCACCCGGACGGATCTCCTCCATCCCGCCGTCTTCGTCCTCGAGATCGCCCTGGCGAGGCTGTGGCGGAGCTGGGGGGTGCGGCCGACCGGGATGCTCGGCTACAGCCTGGGCGAATACGCGGCGGCCTGCCTGGCGGGCGTCTTCTCGCTGGAGGACGGGCTGCGGATCGTGGCCGAGCGGGCGCGCTCGATCGAGCGGCTGCCGCCGGGGGCCATGCTGGCGGTGCCGCTGCCGGAGAGCAGCCTCGAGCCCCTCCTCGGCGAGGAGCTCGCGCTGGCGGCGGTCAACGCCCCCGACCTCCAGGTGGTCTCCGGACCGCCGGAGGCCGTCGCGGCGCTCCAGCGGGAGCTCGCCGGCCGCGGCATCGTCTGCCGGGCCCTGCCGGTCTCCCGCGCCTTCCACTCCCCCGGGATGGCGCCGGCCGGCCGCGAGCTCGCCCGGCTGCTGGCGGGCATCGAGCTGCGCCCGCCGGAGGTGCCGTTCGTCTCCAACGTGACCGGTTCCTGGATCACCGCCGCCGAGGCGACCGATCCCGGCTACTGGGCGCGCCACCTGCTCAGCCCGGTGCGTTTCGCCCAAGGCCTGCAGACGCTCTGGCAGGGGCCCGCCCTGGCTCTCCTCGAGGTCGGCCCCGGGCACGGCCTCACGACGCTGGCGCTCCAGCAGGCGGGAGGAGATCCGGAGCGGGTGGCGCTCCCCTCGCTGCGTCCGGTCTACGACGGGCAGGCCGACGACACGTTCCTGCTGGGCACGCTCGCCCGGCTCTGGCTCTCGGGGGTGGAGGTGAGCTGGACCGGCTTTCATGCCGGGGAGCGCCGCAACCGGCTCGTCCTCCCCACCTATCCCTTCCAGCGGCAATCCTACTGGGTCGAGCCGGGAGCCCGGCTCCCGCTGCCGGCGACGGCGGCGCAGGAGACCGTGGACGCGGAGCCGCCGGCCGCGATCCCCGCCGACCCGCGCCCCGGTCTCGGCAACGCCTACGCGGCGCCGCGCGACGCGACGGAGGAGCGCATCGCCGGGATCTGGCGGCAGATCCTGGCCCTCGAACGGGTGGGGATCCATGACAGCTTCTTCGCGCTCGGCGGCCACTCCCTGCTGGCGCCCCGGGTGCTCCTCGCCCTCCACGAGGCGTTCGGGGTGGACGTCCCCCTGGCGCGCCTCCTCGCCCAGCCCACGGTGGCCGAGCTCGCCGGCGCGGTCGCAGGGCTCCTCCGCGGCGAGGGCTCCGAGCCGACGGCCGCGGCTCCCGCCGACCTGGAGACCGAGGTGGTCCTCGAGGCCGCGATCCGTCCGGAGGCGGCGGCGCCCGCCGCGCCCGCGGCGGTGCTGCTGACCGGCGCCACCGGCTTCCTCGGGGCGTTCCTCCTCCGCGACCTGCTGCGGGAGACTCCGCTGACGGTCTGTTGCCTGGTGCGCGCGGCGAGCCCCGAGGAGGGGAGGCGGAAGATCGCGGCCAATCTCGCCGCCTACCGGATCGCGGTGGGCGAGGACGCCGAGCGGCGGATCGTGCCGGTCCCCGGCGACCTCGCCGCGCCGCGATGGGGGCTCGCCGAGGCGGCGTTCCGCGCCCTCGCGGAGCGCGTCGAGGCGGTCTACCACTGCGGCGCGTGGGTGAACTTCACCTATCCGTACGAGTCCCTGAAGCCCACCAACGTCCTGGGGACGGTGGAGGCGCTTCGCCTGGCGTCGCTCGGCCGGCCGAAGCCCGTCCACTTCGTCTCGACGATCGCCGTCTTCGCGCCGGGCTCGCTGACCGCGGAGGGGGTGGCTCTCGAGGACTCGCCGCTGCCGGACAGCCAGGGGCTCGCCGGCGGGTATCCGCAGAGCAAGTGGGTGGCCGAGAAGCTCGTCGGCCTCGCCCGCGAGAGGGGGATCGTCGCCTCCATCTACCGGCCCGGCGTGATCGCGGGTGAGCCGCGGACGGGGATCGGCAACCCCCGGGACCTGATCTGGAGCTTCCTCAAGGGTTGCCTCCAGATGGCGGCCGCTCCCGATCTCGCGGGACGGTTCGATCCCGTGCCGGTCGACTACGTCAGCCGCGGGATCGTCCATCTCTCCCGGCGGCGGGACGCCCTGGGCGGGAGCTATCACTTCGCCAACCCCGAATCCGTCTCCTGGCGGGAGGTCTTCGGCTTTGCCAAAACGCTGGGATATCCTCTCCGTCTCCTGCCGCCGGCGGCCTGGATGCAGGAGCTCCGGGAGGCGGTCAGAAACGACCCCGGCCAGGCGCTCGCTCCCTTCTGGCCCCTGCTCCAGAGGCACGCCGGGGAGGCGTCCGGAGAGCCGGAGACGCCGCCCGCCGAAGCGGAGATCCTCCCCGAGGCGCGCCTGCGGTTCGATCTCCGCAACACCCTGCACGGCCTGGCGGGCAGCGGGATCGTCTGCCCGCCGGTCGACCGCCGCCTGCTCGCGGTCTATTTCGACTTTCTCATCGGCAGCGGCTACCTGCCGGCCCCCGCGGCCGGCAGGAGCGAGGAGATGGAGGAGGAGATTCTGCGATGAGGATCCCATGGAAGAGCTGCTGAGAGATCTGCGCTACAGCGTACGAAGCCTCGCCGTCCGGCCCGGCTTCACGCTGGTAGCGGTCCTGTCCCTCGCCCTGGGGATCGGCGCCAACACCGCCGTCTTCACCACCATCAAGGCGATCTTCCTGCGGCCGCTCCCCGTCGCCCGGCCCGCCGGGCTGGTCTGCGTCTACACGCGGCTGGAGGGGATGGACGCCTTCCTGCCGGTCTCCTACCTCAATTTCCGCGATTTCCGCGAGACCGCCACCAGCTTCTCGGAGATGGCCGCCGTGGTGCCGGTCGAGCTGAGCCTGGCGGGCCGGTCGCAGCCGCAGCTCGTGACCGGCGAGATGGTCTCCGGCAACTATTTCAGGATGCTGGGAATCCGCGCCGCCGCCGGCCGCAGCTTCCTGCCCGAGGAGGATGCCGCCCCCGGTTCCGGACCGGTGGTCGTCCTCGGTCACCAGCTCTGGCAGCAGCGCTTCGGCTCCGATCCCGCCATCCTCGGCAAGATCCTGAACCTGAACGGTCACGGCTTCACGGTCGTGGGCGTCGCACCGCGCGGTTTCGCCGGCACCGCGAACCTGGCGAACAGCCAGCTCTGGGTGCCCCTCTCGATGCGCGACCAGGTGCTGCCGTACCGCATGCGGACCTTCTTCGAGAAGCGCCGGGTGACCACCCTGGGCGTGGTCGCCCGGTTGCGGGATGGCGTCGGCCTGGCGGGGGCCCAGGCCGAGATGAAAGGGCTCGCCGCCCGGCTGGCCGAACAGTATCCGGCCGACGACCACGGCAGGAGCGTCGCCCTGGTCCCCCTGCTCCAGGCCACCGTGCATCCCAACCAGCGGGAGATGTACGTCCGCGCGGGGACCCTGCTCGCGGCGATCGTCGGCCTCGTGCTGCTGATCGCCTGCGCCAATGTGGCCAACATGCTGCTCGTGCGGGCCTCCGGGCGGCGGCGGGAGATCGCCGTGCGCCTGGCCCTGGGCGCCGGGCGGTCGCGGCTGGTGCGCCAGCTCCTGACCGAGAGCCTGATGCTCTCCCTGCTGGCCGGCGCCGTGGGGCTGTTGTTCGCCTTCTGGGTCCAGCGCCTGATCGCGGCCTTCCAGATCCCCTTCCTTCCGGGCTCCCTCGACTTCGGCCTCGACCCCCGGGTGCTCGGCTTCACCCTGGCCCTGTCGATCCTGACCGGCTTCCTCTTCGGGCTCATCCCCGCTCTCCAGTCGACCCGGCCGAGCCTGGTGACGGCGCTCAAGGAAGGGGGAGAGCCGGTAGCCGGCCGGCCCGGCCAGTGGTTCGGGCTGCGCCAGCTCCTGATCGTCGCCCAGGTGTCGCTGTCGCTCGTCGCGCTGATCGTCGCCTCGCTCTTCCTGCTGAGCCTCGCCAATGCCCAGCAGATCAAGCCCGGCTTCGACCCGGAGCACCGGCTGGCGATCACCTTCAACCTCGACAGCCTCGGCTACGACGAGGCGCGGGGATGAGAGTTCCTGCCGCGGCTCGTCGAGAGGATCGCGGCAACGCCGGGGGTGCGGTCCGCGAGCCTCGCCGAGAATCTGGCTCTGCGCGACACGGGCCTCTACCGCACGGCCACGATCGAGGGGCGCACGGACGAGCCGGTGATCGCCCAGACCAACCCGGTCGGCCTGGGCTACTTCGCGACGATGGGCATCCCGATTCTCAAGGGACGGGATTTCTCCGCGCACGATCAGCCCGGCACGAAGGCGGTGGCGATCGTCAACGCCACCATGGCCCAGCGGGCCTGGCCGGGCGAAGATCCGATCGGCCGCCGGTTCCGCCTGAAGCCGACCGACGATGTCTTCGAGGTGGTGGGGGTCGCCGCCGATTCCAAGTACAACACGCTGGGCGAGGAGCCCCTGCCCTATCTCTACCTTTCGATCCTGCAGACCCACTCGCCGGGCGTGGCCCTGGTCGTACGCACCGAGGGGGACCCGCGCGTGCTCGCCGGACGGCTGAGGGAGGTCCTGCGGCAGATGGCTCCGGGGCTGCCGCCGCCCGACGTCCAGACGATGCCCCAGGTGATCGACGCCCTGCTGTGGGCGCCGCGCGCGGGGGCCACGCTGCTTTCCATGTTCGGGCTGGTCGCCCTCGCGCTCGCGCTGATCGGCATCTATGGCGTGACCTCCTTCCTGGTGGGCCAGCAGCGGCGCGAGATCGGCATCCGCATGGCGCTGGGCGCCCGGCGTTCCGACGTGCTCAGCTCCTTCCTCCTGCGGGGGATGACGGTGGTGGGGGCCGGCCTGGCGGTCGGTTTCCTGGGCGCGTTCGCGCTGGCGCAGCTGATCTCCAATCTCCTCTTCGGCATCCAGGGCCGGAACCCCCTCGCCTTCGCGGGGGCGACCCTGGTGCTCGCCGCCGTCTCCCTGTTCGCCAACTACATCCCCGCCCGGCGGGCGGCGTCGGTCCCCCCCGCCGAGGTGCTCCGCCAACAGTGAGCTCATGCCATGAACCCGAGCTTCATCCTCTCCTCCGCCCGTACCGGGTCGACGTTGACCCGCTTCATCGTGGACACCCATCCGGAGATCTTCTGCCCCGCCGAGCTGGAGCTGGGCCCCCTGGCCGCCAGCCTCTATTTCTCGGTGGCCACGCTGGCAGGCCGGCTCGACGAGCCGATGGCGGAGAATCCCGGGGTCCTGGCCCGCCTGCGCACGATCCTCGGGGGGCTGATGGACGAGGCCGCGCGGGCGAGGGAGAAGCGGATCTGGTGCGAGAAGAGCCCGGCCAACGTGCGCTACCGGGAGCTCCTCGCCGCCGTGTTCCCCGAGGCCCGGTTCGTCTGCCTCTACCGGCATGGCCTGGACGTGGCCCGCTCCTGCCTCGAGGCCTCCCGTCACGGTTTCATCCCGGTGCTCCGGGACTACGTCGTCCGCAATCCGGAAGACACCGTCCGGGCGGCCGTCCAATACTGGGTGGACGACACCGCCGCATTGCTCGACTTCGAGCGGAGCCGGCCGCGGCGAACGTTGCGCCTGCGCTACGAGGACATCGTCCTGACCCCCGCGACGGCCCTCGGCCCCCTGTTCGAATTCCTCGGCGTCGCCTGGGACCCGGCCCTCCTCGGATCGGTGTTCACCGAACGGCACGATCCCGGGGTTGGCGACGGCTACGTGCGCTACGCCGGGCGGATCCATCGGGACAGCCTGGGCGCGGGCCGCAACCTGCCGTTGAAGACCCTGCCGGCGGAGCTCCGGCAGCGCCTCCTCGCGCTGCTGGACGAGCTGGGCTACGGCGCCGAGCCGGAATCGCCGCGGGCCGCCGAGGACGTCTCCGGGCCGGCCGCCGGGGAGCCGAGGTGGGTCTTCGAGACCCTCGTGCCGGAGCGCCTGCGTGCCGGGAGACCGCCGGCCCTGAAGCTCTCCTGCGTCTTCGCCGTCCAGGGGCCGGGAGGGGGCGTCTGGTCCCTGGACGTCGGAGACGGCCGGTGCCAGGTACGGCAGGGAGGAGAGGCACCCAGCCGGATCGACCTCGAGGCCGCCGACCTCCTCGACATCGTGCACGGCCGGGTGAACGCGCTGAAGCTCGCCCGCGAAGGGCGGATCCGGGTGAGCGGTCCGCTCAGCGACGAGGCCCTGCGCGAATTGATCCTGTTGATCCGCACGGACCTCGGCGGGGCGACGGGAGACCCGCCCTCCGGGGCGTGAGGCCGGCGGAGAGACTGGCGGACCTGAGCCCGCCCGGCCGCCGGGGCCGCTACAATCGGGGGCCATGGCGCTCGCAACGACGATCGACTCGATCCGGTACGCCTTCGCCGATCTCAAGGACCTGCTCGCCAAGGCGAGCCCGGCCCGCTCGGGCGATGCGCTCGCCGGCGTCGCGGCCGGGAACGCCGCGGAGCGGGTGGCGGCCCGGATGGTGCTGGCGGATCTGCCGTTGCAGCGCTTCCTGACCGAGGCGCTCATCCCTTACGAGAGCGACGAGGTCACCCGCCTGATCCTCGATCATCACGACGCGGCGGCCTTCGCGCCCCTCGCCTCGCTCACCGTAGGCGAATTCCGCGAATGGCTGCTCGGCGACGCGGCTACGGGTGAGAGCCTCGCCGCCGCGGCCCCCGGCCTCACCCCCGAGATGGTGGCGGCGGCCAGCAAGCTGATGCGCAATCAGGACCTCGTCGCCGTCGCCCGCAAATGCCGCGTGGTCACGGCGTTCCGCGACACCCTGGGCCTGCCCGGGCGGATGTCGGTGCGGCTGCAGCCCAACGATCCCACCGACGACCCGCGCGCCATCGCGGTCTCCATCCTGGACGGCCTGATGTACGGCGCCGGCGACGCGGTGATCGGCATCAATCCCGCCTCGGACAGCCTGCCGGGGCTCGCCACCCTCTGGCGCCTGCTCGACGACCTCATCCAGCGCTTCGCGATCCCCACGCAGAGCTGCGTCCTCACCCATGTGACGCAACAGATCCGCGCCGTCGAGGCCGGCCTGCCGGTCGACCTGGTGTTCCAGTCGGTGGCCGGCACCGAGGCCGCCAACGCGGGCTTCGGCATCAGCCTGGCCCTCCTGCGCGAGGCCCGCGACGCGGCGCTCTCCCTGCGCCGCGGCACGGTGGGGCACAACGTGATGTACTTCGAAACCGGCCAGGGGAGCGCGCTGTCGGCGGATGCCCACCACGGCGTGGACCAGCAGACCTGTGAAGCGCGCGCCTATGCCGTGGCGCGCCATTTCGAGCCCCTGCTGGTCAACACGGTGGTGGGCTTCATCGGCCCGGAATATCTCTACGACGGCAAGCAGATCCTTCGCGCCGCGCTGGAGGACCATTTCTGCGGCAAGCTGCTGGGCCTCCCCATGGGCTGCGACATCTGCTACACCAACCACGCCGAGGCCGACCCGGACGACATGGACTCCCTTCTGGTGATGCTGGGGGTGGCCGGCGTCAACTTCATCATGGGAGTCCCCGGCGCGGACGACGTCATGCTCGGCTACCAGAGCACCTCGTTCCACGACCAGCTCTTCGTGCGCGACGTCCTCGGGCTGCGGCGCGCGCCGGAGTTCGAAGCCTGGCTGGCCGGGATGCGGCTCACCGACGGCTCCGGCCGGCTGCTGCCCGCCCCGAGCGCACACCCGCTGCTTGCGGGCTTTCTTCCGGAGGGCCCGTGAGCCTCGCGCCAAAAGACCCCTGGAAGCACCTCGCCGCCCTGACCCCGGCCCGCGTGGCCCTGGGGCGCGCCGGCTCCGGGCTCCCCACCGCCGAGCTGCTGCGCTTCGAGCTGGCGCACGCCCGGGCGCGCGACGCGGTCGGCGAAACCCTCGACGTCACCAGCCTCCGCGCAGAGCTCGCCGCAGCCGGCCTGCCCGTGCTCCACGCCACCAGCCGCGCCGCCGACCGCCGCACCTATCTCCAGCGCCCCGACCTCGGCCGCCGGCTCGACGAGGCGAGCGCCCGCCAGCTCGCGGCGGCCGGCAGCCACGCGGCCGATCGCCCCGACCTCGCCGTGGTGATCGCCGACGGCCTTTCGGCGCTCGCCGTGCTGCGCCACGCGGCGCCCACCGTCGCCGCGCTGCTGCCGCTGCTCGCGGGGCTCCGGCTCGCGCCGCTCGTCCTCGCCACGCAAGGCCGCGTGGCCCTGGCCGACGAGGTGGGTGCCCTGCTCGGCGCGCGGCTGGCGCTGATCCTGCTCGGCGAGCGCCCCGGGCTCTCCGCGCCCGACAGCCTCGGCGCCTACCTCACCTTCGCGCCGCGCGTCGGCTGCCTCGACGCACAACGCAACTGCGTCTCCAACATCCGCGCCGAGGGGCTGCCCCCCGACCGCGCCGCCCGCAGGCTCGCCTGGCTGATCCACGAGGCCCTGCGGCGGGAGCTGACCGGCGTCCGGCTCACCGACGAGAGCGCCGTGGTCAGGGTTGCCGGATGACCTCGACCGGCGGCACCGCCGCCGCCCGCACGGCCGGGATGTAGTTGGCGATCAGGGAGACCAGCGCGAGGGCCAGCGCCGCCGCCCCGTAGGCGACGGGGTCGCGCCCGGCGACCCCGAAGAGGAGGCTGGAGACCAGCTTGGACAGGGCGATGGCGGCCAGCAGGCCGACGACGAGCCCCACCGTCACCACCGCCATCCCGCGGCGGAGGAAGAGCCGGAGAACCTCCGAGCGCTGGGCGCCGAGGGCGAGGCGGATGCCGATCTCCCGGCGCCGCTGGCTGACCAGATACGAGGTCACTCCGTAGATGCCGATCAGCGCCAGCAGCAGGGCCACCAGGCCGAAGATCGACAGCAGGACGGCGCCGGCGCGCGGCGCCCAGAGGAGGGCGCCGATGACGTCGTCGAGGGTCTGGAGATCGGGCGACGGCAATCCCGGGGCGCTCTCGAGCACCAGGGCGCGGAGCGCTCCCGCCAGGGGGGCCGGATCGCCGGCCGTCCGCACGAGGAGGACGACCGAAGGCGAATACGCCTGGAGCAGGGCGGTGTAGAGATAGGGCGAGGGCTCCTCGCCCAGCGTATTGACCTTGGCGTCGGCGGCGACGCCCACCACCTCGAAGACGTCGTTGGTCGGCTTCAGCGAGACCCGGCGGCCGATCGGGTCCTGCCCGGGCCAGGCGCGCGCCGCGAAGGCCGCGTTGACCACCACGACCGCCTTGTGCCCGCTGGTGTCCTCCGGCAGGAAGGCGCGGCCGCGCAGGATCGGGATCCCCACGGTGTCGAAGTAGCCCACCCCCACCGAGTTGGTCTGCGCGATCACCGGCTGGTCCATCGCCTCCCGCCCCTCGATGGTGGCGGTGCGGAAGACCCCGCGGTCGCGCAGCGCGAGGTTCTCGGCGACGCTCGCCGAGCGCGCCCCCGGCAGGGCGCCGGCGCGCTGCACCAGCCGCTGCAGGAGCTCGCGGCCGTGCGCCTCGTCGTAGCCCAGGTTGTCGAGATCGAAGGTGGCGGAGAGCAGATGGGCGGCGTCGAAGCCGGGCCGGATCCGCTCCGCCTTGGCGAGGCTCAGCAGGAAGAGGGAGGCGGCGATCAGCGCCACCAGGGAGAGCGAGACCTGGACGACGATCAGGAGCTGGCGCAGGACGAGCCGCCGGCCGGGGAGGGCCGCCCCGGCGTCCGCCCCTTCCTTGAGCGCCGAGACGAGATCCGGACGGCTCGCCTGGAGCGCCGGGACGAAGCCGAAGAGCAGCCCGGTCAGGATCGAGAGCAGGAGGGTGAAGGCGAGCACCCGCAGGTCGAGCCCGAAATCGAGGGAGGGGGGGAGGAAGGGGATCTGGAACGACGCGATCAGGTGCTGGGCCCACACCGCGAAAAGCAGGCCGAGGGCGCCGGCCAGCAGGGAGAGGACCAGGCTCTCGGTGAGCAGCTGGCGCATCAGCCGGCGCCGCCCGGAGCCGAGGGCCAGGCGGACGGCGACTTCGCGGCGGCGGCCGGCGGCGTGCACCAGGAGCATGTTGGCGACGTTGAGGCAGGCGATCAGCAACACCAGCCCGACCATGCTGGCGAGCAGGGCGCCGGCGTGCACGTAGAGCGCCCGCTGGTCGGGATGGACGAAGGTTTCGAGCAGCGGGAAGAGGGTGACGCTCCGCTTGCGGTCGGCCTCCGGGTAGACCTCGGCGAGGTGGGCGGCGATCCCCTGCATCTCGGAGCGGGCGCGCTCCAGGGTGACGCCGTCCTTGAGCCGGCCGACCACCCCCAGCGTGGTTGCCCGCCGCTGCTCGAAGAAGGTCCGCATCCGGTAGTAGAGGAGCTGCTGGTACATGGAGAGCGGCACCCAGAACCGGCTGGTGGCGAGCGACGAGGTGCCGGTGAACCCGCGCGGCGCCACGCCGATCACCGTGTAGGGGTGCCCGTTGAGCTCCACTCCCCGGCCGATGATCCGCGGATCGCTGCCGAAGCGCTGCCGCCAGAGCTCGTAGCCGAGGATCACGACCGGGCCGGATCCCGGCGCGCCGTCCTCGGCGGGGAGGAACGCCCGGCCGCGCACCCGTACCCCCAGCATGCGGAAGTAGCTCCCCGAGACCATCTCCCCCTGCACCAGCTCGGGGGTGTTGCCGGTGGTGAGGCTGGCCTGCACCGGCACCACCGCCGAGAGATCGCTGAAGGAGGTGGCGAAGTCGCGGAAGTCGCGGAAGTTGGGGTAGGAGACGGGCAGGGAGGCGTCCATCCCTTCCACCCGGGTATACAGAAACACCAGGCGCGCGGGCTCCGCCACCGGCAGCGGGCGCAGGAAGATCGCCTTGACGGTGGTGAAGACGGCGGTGTTGGCCCCGATCCCCAGGGCGAGGGAGAGGACGGCCACCAGGGTGAAGCCCGGGCGGGCGGCGAGGCTGCGAAGGGCGTAGCGCAGGTCTCTGAACAGCTCTTCCATATCAGCGGCTCTGCTCCAGGATGTAGAGGCGGGTCTCGGGGGGGAGGGTCTCGGGGGTGATCTCGACCTCGGGCCCGCCGACGCGCAGCACCCGGCCGGCGGGGAAGCGGGCGGCGATGGCGTCGACGGGGAGGATCTTGAGGCGCCCCTTGGGGCTGAAGTAGTGCATCGGGATGACCACCTTCGGCCCGATCGCGTCGATCCCGCGCATCAGGTCGTCGTGCTCGATGTTGTGGACGGCCCCGGCGAGGGCGAACATCACGTCCACCTGGCCGCGCAGCGCGGCGAGCTGGCCGCGGGTGAAGGCGCGCCCGATATCGCCGGTGTGGAGCACGCGGAGGCCGCCGAGAGTGAAGCTGAACATGGCGTTCCTGCGCGGCAGGATGCCGTGCAGCAGGAGCCGCCACTGGTAGCGCTCCCGCGAGGGGAAGGCGCGGACGGCGAGCCCGCGCACCTGCGTCCCCTCGGCGGGAATCTCGAGGGCGTTGAGCACCGCGGGGTTCCCCCGCACGTGGCTCGCGTCGCAGTGGAAGCGGTCGGTGTTCGAGCTCATCAGGACGACGTCGGCCGGCTCGTCGATGGGATCGAACCAGGAGACCTTCGGCTCGTAAGGATCGGTGACGATCGTCAGGCCGTCCCCCTCGAGACGGAAACAGGCGTGGGCGTAGAACTTGATCCTCATCACAGGGCCCCGGGAGGTGCGGGGAAACCGCCTGCGGGCGGCTTCCGTTCAGGTTCATTTCCAGCGAGCGGCAAGCGTTGCATCGCTCAACAAAACGGTTTAAATTCTATTATGCTTATATCGCGACATGGAAGTACCCCGCCTGAATTCTAAACCCTTTGCAGGAGGCAGCATGACCCGCCGCACCCCGGAAGAAGTGGACAGCATGATTTCGCGACCGTCGCCGGAGGCCTCTGCCGCGCCGGCGGACGGCCGGGAGGAGCTCACTCGCGGCTCCCTCTCGGCGGAGGCCTTGCGCTGGCGGGAGGGGTGCGATCTGCCCGTACGCCTCCTCCCCCTGCCCCGGGAAGGGACGCGGGGCGCGCTCCGCGAGCACACCCTCGGCCTCAACCGGCTGATCGCGCGGGAGGGCGGCGCCGCCCCCTCCGCGGCGCACCCCGGAGCGCCGTTTCACCCCCTGTGGCGGCGCGAGGAGCTGGCCGCTCTCGGCAGCCTCGGGGAGGAGACCTTGAGCGCGGAGTGGCGCCGCCGGATCGCGGCGGAGCCGCACTGGGCGCCGCTCGCCGCCGCCCTGCGTCCGGAGCAGGATTTCGCGGCGATCTGGCGCAGCCTCGCGGCCGGCGATTTCGACCTCAGCGGACGGGGGAAGGACTACACCACGGGGATGGAGTATTTCCAGGCGGCGCGCGCCTTCGGCATCGAGGCTCTGCTCGACCTCCTCCGCGCCGCGGACGGCGGCGGGCTCCACCTCGACGTGCTCGGCGGCGACGGCTACATCCTGCGCATCCTGCAGGCGAGCCGCGCGCTGCGCGCGGGGCACCCGGAGCCCGGCGGCCCGCCGGCGCCGGTGATGGTCACCAACGACATCTCCCCGCACATGTTCCGCTCCGCCGGGCTGTGGGGGGCGCCCACGCGGGAAAACGCCGACCACCTCGCGCGGACGTTCCGCCCCGCGAGCTTCGACGGCGTCCTGTTCGCCTACGGCACTCACCACGTCGCCGCGATCGCCGCGGCGATCGGGCAGTCGTTCCAGGTCCTGCGCCCGGGCGGGCGGATGGTCGTGCACGACTTCCTCGACGAGGGGCAGGTGGGGCGCTGGTTCCACGAGGTGGTGGACCGCCATAGCCGCACCGGCCACGATTTCCCGCACCTCGGCCTGGTGCAGCCGGCCGTCCACGCCTACCTCGCGGGGTTCCGCGACGTCGCCCTCCATGAGATGGAAGATCCGTTCGTGTTCGCGGTCCCCGAGGGGAGCGGCAGGGACGCGCGCGACATCGCCTGCACCTATCTGCTCGGCATGTATGGGATGACGGCGAGCTTCGGCGGCCAGCGCGACCGCTTCGAGGCGGCCGTGCAGGAGCTCCTCACCTATCCGGAGATCGGCAACGAGCCGCTGTTCGCCCGCGACCTCGTCTACGTCCCCCGGCGCGCCGCGGTGGTGAGCGCGCGGCGCCCCGCAGCGCCGGGCGCCTTCACCGACGCCGACCGGGCGTTGATCCGCCGGCTCGGCGAGCTGCTGGCGGGCGACCCCGCGGAGCTCGTCCGCCGCCTCGAGCTGCCCCCGGAGGTGGCGCGGGCCTGGTTCCCGGACGACGGCTCGCGCTGGGGGGTGTCGCCCGGGGAGCAGCGGACCTGGCTCGCCTGGGAGAGGTCGCTCGCCGGCTGATCCGCTCACTCGACCACCGGCGAGAGCTGGCCGGCCGGCGCCGGCAGGAAGCCGCTGGCGAGGAAGTGGGCGAGGTAGAGCTCGATCAGCGCCCGGTCGACCGGCGGGCAGACGATGCCGGAGCCCGCCAGCCCACGGACGGTGTTGCGGTCGTCGAAGCGGGGGGCGGCCGGCCGCGCTGCCTCCTCGGGGGATGTCCCCGGCGCCTCGGCGTCCGCTCCCGGCGGCCCCTGGCGCAGCAGCGGCCAGAACGGGGTGAGGGCGTTGCCGCCGGGAGCCTCGACCGCCGCCATCAGCTCGCGGTGCCATTCGACCGGGGGGAGGAAGCGCAGCGGGTAGCCGAGGGAGCGGGCGATGCGGAAGACCTCGCGCCACGCGATCGGGTGATGGTTGAAGTAGTGGAAGGTCTCCCCCCGGCTCTCCGGCCGCCGGCCGAGATGGACGATGGCGCGGGCCAGGTAGTCGACGGGGATGGGATCGAAAAGGGCGTCGACGTCCGGCGCCGCCTGCATCTCGAGGCACCCCTTGAGGAAGCTCCAGACGAGGTCGCGCGGATTGCAGGCCCCCCGCCGGCTGTCGCCGGAGATCGCCCCGGGGCGGTGGAGGGTGACCGGAATCCCGCGCTCGTGGCCGAGGGCGACGAGCCTCTCCGCCACCCACTTGCTCTGCGGATACCCCCCCTGCAACCCGGCGGTGTCGGCGGGCGGCGGCCCCTCCAGCCCGGCCGCCCCGCCCGCGGTGCCTCCAGGCGCGAAGACGGCGAGCGTCGAGACGAAGTGCAGGGGCTTGGCCCGGCCCAGCGCGGCGAGCCGCAGCGCCTCCTCCGTCCCCAGCACGTTGGCCGGCTTGAGGGCGGCGTAGGGGTAGGTGAAATTGACCCAGGCCCCGGAGTGATAGACCGCCTCGACCCGCCCGGCCAGGGCGCGGAACTCCTCTTCCGGCAGCCCCCAGCGGGGACGTGCGAGGTCGCCGGGGACCGGCACGATCCGCTCGTCCGGGACCTCGACGCCGAGCGACGCCAGGTTCCGGCGGATGCGCCGCCGCCCCTCGCCGGCGTCGCCGGCGCGCACCAGGCAGTGGACACGGGCGCCGGTCTGCTCGACGAGGGCGCGCAGCAGGAAGGCGCCGAGGAAGCCGGTGGCGCCGGTGAGCATCACCTCCGCCGGACCGCCCGGGCCGCCTCCCGCCGGGAGCTCCGGGCGGATCGCGGCATCGAGCACCGCCTCGGCCGGCAGATCGACGGGCGCCGCCCCGGCGCCGGGCTCCACGGCCTGCCGCCCCGCGTCGACGGCGCGGGCGAGCTCGGCGACGGTCGGCTCCGCGAGCAGGCGGGCGAGCGGCACGGTGACGCCGCACAGCCGCTCGAGGCGCAGCAGCAGCCGCGGCGCGAGCAGCGAGTGCCCGCCGAGCTCGAAGAAGCTGTCGTGAACGCCCACCGGCTCGACCCCCAGCAGCTCCTGCCAGAGGGCGGCCGCCGTCGCCTCGGTCGCGGTGCGCGGGGCGACGTAGGCGTTGCGCAGGTCCGGGCGCGGGTGGCGCGCGGCGCCGTCCGGGAAGGCGGCGGGGCGCGCCGGCTCGAGCTCGGCGGGGCCGGTCACCGCCTCGAGCGCCGCCGGCGCCCTCGCCGCCGCCGGGCGCACCGGGTCGACCCAGTGGCGCTGCCGCTCGAACGGGTAGGCCGGCAGTGGGACGCGGTTGCGCCGCTCGCCGCGGTGGAAGGCCTCCCAGTCGACGTCGACGCCGGCGAGCCAGAGGCGGGCGACGGCACCGAGCAGCCAGGCGAGATCGGGCCGGGGGTCGTAGGCCGGGCGCAGCGACGCGACGACTACCCGGTCGCCCCCCTCGTCCCCCTGCTGGTGCGCCAGGGTGGAGAGCCCCTGCCCGGGCCCCACCTCGAGCAGCACGGGGGCGGGCGGGCTCGCGAGGGTCCGCAGGCCGGCGGCGAAGCGGACCGGCTGGCGCAGGTGGCGCACCCAGTGCGCGGGGTCGGTCGCCTCGGCGTCGGTGACCCAGCCGCCGGTCACGTTGGTCACGTAGGGGACCCGCGGCGGCCGCAGGGGAATCCCCGCCAGGAAGCGGGCGAACGGCTCCGCCGCCGGCTCCACCATCGCCGAGTGGAAGGCGTGGGTGGTGGGAAGGAAACGGCAGGCGATCCCCTCCGCCGCGAGCCGCGACGCCAGCTCCTCCACCGCCGCGACGGGCCCCGCGACGACCGAGAGCGCGGGCGCGTTGATCGCCGCCAGCGAGAGATGGCCGCCGAGCCGGGGGGCGACCTCCGCCTCGGCGAGGGGGACGGCGAGCATCGCCCCCGGCGGCAGCGCGGCGAGGAGACGGGCCCGCTCGGCCACCACCCGCAAGGCGTCCTCGAGCGAGAAGACCCCGGCCAGGCAGGCGGCCACGTACTCGCCCAGGCTGTAGCCCAGCAGGGCGCTCGGGACCACCCCCCACGACTCCCAGAGCTTCGCCAGCGCGTACTCGACGGCGAAGACGGCGGGCTGGAGGACCGCCGTGCGGTCGAGGGGGGATTCGCCGCGCTCCTCGCCGCGCCGCCCCAGCATCGCCCGCAGGTCGGGGCCGCCGCCCGCCGCGGCGCCGCGCTCCCCGGCGGCGCCGTCGTCGGCGGTGGCGAGGAGGAGGTCCCGCACGTCGAGCCCGAGCAGCGGGCGGAGGATACGCGCGCAGGTGTCCAGCTCGTCGCGGAAGACGGCCTCCGCCTCGTGGAGCCCGCGCGCCATCCCCGGGTAGTGGTCGCCGACGCCGGAGAGGAGGAAGGCGACCGGCCGCCCCGCCGCCCCCTGGCTGCCGCTCAGCAGCCGCCTGGGGTCGCGGGAGGCAAGGGCGGCGGCGGCCTCCGCGCGGTCGCTGCAGACCAGCGCGCGGCGGTGGCGCAGGGCCTGCCGGCCGACCTGGGCGGTGTAGGCGACGTCGGCGAGCTCCTGCCCGGGATGGGCCTCGAGGTGGGCGGCCAGGCGGTCGGTGGCCGCCTCGAGGGCGGCGGCGCTGGCCGCCGAGAGCACCAGGACCTGCCATTCCCGGGACGGCCCCGACGCCTCGCGGGCCGGCGCCTCCTCGAGCACCACGTGGGCGTTCGTCCCTCCCATGCCGAAGGAGTTGACGCCGGCCCGCCGCGGCGCAGCGCCGGGGGCCCAAGGGATCGCCTGCCGGGCGACGAAGAAGGGGGTCGACCCGAACGGCGCCTCCGGGTTCTCCTGCTCGTAGTGCAGACTGGGGGGGATCAGCCGGTTTTCGAGGGCGAGGACGGTCTTGATCAGGCCGGTCACCCCGGCGGCCGCGTCGAGGTGGCCGACGTTGCTCTTGACCGCGCCCAGGGCGCAGAACCCCGACTTCTCCGTGTTGGCGCGGAACGCCCGGGTGAGCGCGCGCACCTCGACCGGGTCGCCCAGCCGGGTGCCGCTGCCGTGCGCCTCGACGTAGCCGATGCTCTCCGGGCCGACCCCGGCCGCCGCCTGCGCCTCCAGGATCACCGCCGCCTGCCCCTCGACGCTGGGGGCGGTGAAGCCGACCTTGAGCGAGCCGTCGTTGTTGATCGCCGAACCGCGGATCAGGGCGTGGATCACGTCGCGCCCGGCGAGAGCGTCGTCGAGGCGCTTGAGGACCACCAGGCCCGCGCCGCTGCCGCCGACGCTCCCCGAGGCGGCGGCGTCGAAGGAGCGGCAGTGACCGTCCGCCGAGGCGATCCCCCCCTGCTCGTAGCGGTAGCCGATCGTCTGCGGCACCTTGACGGCGACGCCGCCGGCCAGGGCGAGGTCGCATTCGCGGTTGAGCAGCGCCTGGCAGGCGAGGTGGACCGCAACCAGCGAGGTCGAGCAGGCGGTCGACAGGCTGATGCTCGGCCCGCGCAGGTTCAGGCGGTAGGAGAGGAGGGCGGCCAGGAAGTCCTTGTCGTTGCCGAGATGGATCTCGAGCGAGCCCACCGTGCCCATCACCTCGGGATTGGCCAGCAGATTGGAGAAGACGTAGGTGCTCTGGCTCATCCCGGCGTAGACCCCGATCGCTCCCGGGAAGCGCCGGGGGTCGCAGGCGGCGTCCTCGAGCGCCTCCCAGGCGCACTCGAGGAGCACCCGCTGCTGCGGGTCCATGATCCGCGCCTCGCGCGGGCTGAAGCCGAACAGGGAGGCGTCGAACAGCTCGGCGTCGGCCAGCACGCCGCGGGCGCGGACGTAGCGCGGATCGTTCCGCTCGGCCGGGCCGACGCCGCTCGCCGCCAGCTCCTCGTCGGTGAAGAACGAGATCGCCTCGACGCCGGCCGCCAGGTTCTCCCACAGCTGGCGGACGTCGCGGGCGCCCGGGAAGCGGCCGGCCATGCCGACCACCGCGATGTCGAGGCCCGAAGGGCCCTCCGCTCCGCTCATGCTTCCTCCTTTCCGGCCTCGGCGGCATGGCCGCCCTCTCCGGCGGCGCCCGGCCCGCCGGCCACGGCGCCGCGGCGCTGGAGCCGCAGCTCCCGGCGCGAGGCGCCGCGGCTCTGGCTGGTGGCGAGGCCGGCGGCCGGCCGAGCGCCCTCCGGCTCCAGGTGGGCGGCGAGCGCGGCCACCGTCGGATGCTGGAAGAGGTCGACCGCCGAAAGCTCGCGGCCGAGCGTCTCGCGCAGCCGGCTCACCACCTGGATGATCGCCAGCGAATGGCCGCCGAGATCGAAGAAATTGTCGTGGATCCCCACCTGCGCCACCCCCAGCACCTGGCTCCAGACGTCGGCGATCCGCTCCTCGCTCGCGGTGCGCGGCGGAGCGTAGGTCGCCTGCCGCGAGCGCTCCCCCTCGCCGGGATCGGGGAGGGCCGCGCGGTCGAGCTTGCCGTTGGGGGTCAGCGGCAGGGCGGGGAGGAGGACGAAGACGGCGGGGACCATGAAATCGGGAAGGCCCCGGCGCAGGAACGCCTGGAGGTCGGCCACGGCGGGCGCCGGCGGCGGCGCGGCCACGTAGGCCACCAGCCGGCGCTCGCCGGCCCCGTCGTCGCGCACCTCCACCGCCGCGCCGGTCAGGGCGGGATGGGCGGCGAGCGCGGCCTCGACCTCCCCCGGCTCGATGCGGAAGCCGCGGATCTTGACCTGGCGGTCGAGCCGGCCCAGGAACTCGATGGCGCCGTCGGGGCGTCGCCGGGCGAGGTCGCCGGTGCGGTAGAGGCGCGCGCCCGGCGCGGCCGACCCCGGGTCCGGCACGAAGCGCTCCGCGGTCAGCGCCGGCTGGTGGAGATAGCCGCGCGCCAGCCCCTCGCCGCCGATGCACAGCTCGCCGGGGCTGGCGGCCGGCACCGGGCGCAGGTCGCCGTCGAGAAGGTCGATGCGGGTGTTGGCGATCGGCCGGCCGATGGGGACGGTGACGGCTCCCGCGGGCACCGCGTCGACGTGATGCCAGGAGGCGAAGGTGGTCGTCTCGGTGGGGCCGTAGACGTGCAGGAGCCGCCGCGGCCCCCCGTGCGCGAGCACCCGGCGCACGGCGGCCGGATCGATCGCCTCGCCGCCGAACAGCAGGTGCCGCACCCCCGCGAAGCCGGCCGGCACCTCGCGGGCGAGCTGGTGGAACAGGGCGGTGGTGACGAACAGGGTGGTGATCTCCTCCTCGCGCAGCAGCGCGGCGAGCGCCCGCGGCTCGAGCGCCGCCTCGCGCGGCACCCCCACCAGCCGCGCGCCGTTGAGCAGCGCCCCCCAGACCTCGAAGGTGGCCGCGTCGAACGAGGCGTTGGAGGCCTGGGCCACTTGGTCGCCGGCGCCGAGGCGGACGTAGTCGCTCTCGAGCACCAGCCGCGAGACATCGCGGTGGGTCACCGCCACCCCTTTCGGCCGCCCCGTGGAGCCGGAGGTGTAGATGGCGTAGGCGAGGTTCGCGGCCGTCGCCTCGCCCGCCGTCGCGGGGAGCGGGGCGGCGCTCTCGCCGTCGATGGCGGCGCGATCGGCATCGAGCAGCAGCATCCTGACGCCGGCGGCGCCGGCCGCCGGCAGCGCCCAGACCGTCCCCTCCGCGGCCAGCAGCACGGGGAGGCGGGCGTCCTCCACCATCCCGGCCAGACGCTCCGGCGGATAGGCGGGATCGAGCGGCACGTAGAAGCCGCCGGCCTTGAGGATGCCCAGCCAGGCGACGATCAGCCCGGCCGAGCGCTCGAGGCAGACGCCGACCGGCGTCTCCAGGCCGACGCCGAGACGGCGGAGCGTCCGCGCCAGCTGGTTGGAGCGGGCGTCGAGCTCGCCGTAGGTCAGCCCCTCGCCGCCGAAGCGGACGGCCGGAGCGTCGGGGGCGAGGGCCGCGCGGCGCGCGAAGAGCCGGTGGAGGCCGGCCTCGCGCGGGAAGGCGGCGGCGGTGTCGTTCCACTCCTCGCGGAGCTGGTGGCGCTCGGCGGCGGAGAGGAGGGGGAGCCCGGCGAGCGGCCGCCCGGGGTCCGCGACCAGGGCGGCGAGCAGGGTCCGGAAGTGCCCCAGCAGGCGTTCGACCGTCGCCGGGTCGAACAGCTCGCGCCGGTACTCGAGGACGCCGTCGAGGCCGTCCTCCCCCTCGGCGAGCGAGAGGGTCAGCTCGAACTTCGCCGCGCCGCTCTCCGCGGGCAGGGACGCGAGGGTCAGGCCGGGGAGCTCCGCCCTCCCCACCGGGGCGTTCTGCAGGGCGAAGAGGACCTGGAAGAACGGCGTGCGCTGCAGCCCCCGCCTCGCCTGCAGCCGCTCGACCAGGAGGTCGAAGGGGACGTCCTGGTGGGCGAAGGCGGCGAGCGTCGCCTCGCGCACCCGCCGCAGCGCTCCGGACGCGCTCTCTCCCTCCGGCAGCCGGGTGCGCAGGACCAGGGTGTTGACGAAGAAGCCGATCAGCCCCTCGACCTCGGCCTGCCGGCGGTTGGCGATCGGCGAGCCGACGGCGAGGTCGCGCTGCCCGGTGTGGCGGCAGAGGAGGATCTTCCACGCCGCCAGCAGGACCATGAACGGCGTCATCCCTTCGGCCCGCGCCAGGGCCGCGAGGGCGGCGGCGGTCTCCCGCGGCACCCGCAGCCGCCGGGTGCCGGCGGCCGAGCCCGGGACGGCGGGATGGGGGCGGTCCGGCAGCAGCTCGAGGACCCGGGAGCCGGCCAGGGTCTGCCGCCACCAGGCGAGCTCGCGCTCCAGGATCTCCCCCGCCAGCCAGCGGCGCTGCCAGACGGCATAGTCGGCGTACTGGACGGGGAGCTCGGGAAGCGGCGAGGGGAGCCCCGCCGCGCCGGCCGTGTAGAGGGTGGAGATCTCGCGCACCAGCACCCCCATCGACCAGCCGTCGGAGGCGATGTGATGCATCCCGAGCAGCAGGACGTGCTCGCGCTCCGCGAGCGCCAGCAGGGCGGGGCGGAGCACCGGGCCGCGCGCGAGGTCGAACGGGAGGCGGGCCTCGGCGCGGGCGAGGCGCCGCGCCTCGGCCTCCCGGCGCTCCTGCGGGAGGGCGCCGAGCTCGACCCGCGGCAGCGCGAAGCCCCGCCAGGGGGCGATCTCCTGGACCGGACCGCCGCGCCGCGACGGGTAGCTCGTCCGCAGCACCTCGTGCCGGCGCGCCACCTCGGCCAGGGAGCGCTCCAGGGCGGCGGCGTCCAGCTCGCCGCTCAGGCGCACGGCGAGGGGGACGTTGTAGGCCGTGGAGCCCGGGTCGAGCTGGTCGAGGATCCAGAGCCGCTGCTGGGCGAAGGAGAGGGGGAGGTCGCCGTCGCGCGGGACCGGGACGACCGGCGGCGGCAGCGGCGCCGCATCGTCGCCGTCGCCGCCGCGGAGGGCCCGCTCCACCTCGCGGGCCAGGCCGGCGACGGTCGGCGCCGCGAAGAGGCGGAGCAGGGGGACCTCCACGCCGAACGCCTCGCGCATCCGGGTGGCGAGGCGGGTGGCGAGGAGCGAGTGGCCGCCGAGCTCGAAGAAGCTGTCGTGGATACCCACCCGCTCGACGCCGAGCACGTCGCACCAGAGACCGGCGAGCAGCTCCTCGATGGCGGTGCGCGGGGAGCCCGTCGCGCCGGGGGCGGCGGCCGCGGCGGGATCCACGGCGGCGGGCTCCGGCAGCGCGCGGCGGTCCACCTTCCCTTGCGGGGTGAGCGGCAGCGCGGCGAGGAAGACGAAGGCGGCGGGGAGCTCGAACTCCGGCACGCGCAGCTTGAGGAAGTCCCGCAGATCGGCCGGCGCCTCGCCGGCGGGAACCACGTAGGCCACCAGCCGCAGGGTCCCGCCGGCCTCCTCGCGCGCCACCACCACGGCCTCGACGACGCCGGGGTGGCGCAGGAGAGCGGACTCGACGCCGCCCAGCTCGACCCGGAAGCCGCGGATCTTCACCTGGTGGTCGAAGCGGCCGAGGAAGTCGAGGCGCCCGTCCGGGAGGTGACGGGCGAGGTCGCCGGTGCGATAGAGGCGGGCGCCCGGCGGCCCGCAGGGGTCGGGGACGAAGCGCTCCGCGGTCAGCTCCGGTCGCCGCCAGTAACCGCGGGCGACCCCCGCCCCGCCGATGCAGATCTCGCCCGCAGCGCCCGGCGGGACGGGGCGCAGCGCGCGGTCCAGCAGGTGGACGGTGGCGTTCCCCACCGGCCGGCCGATGGCCGGGGGCGCCCCGGCGCCGGGCTCGACGGCGCCGGCGGTGGCGATGACGGTGATCTCCGTCGGCCCGTACTGGTTGAGCAGCGGAAAGGCGAGCCCGACGGGGGGGCGCTGGCGGAGCCGGTCGCCGCCGGTGCCGAGACGCCTGAGCCCGAGCCCGCCCGGAACCTCCTCGGCGAGCAGCGGCTCGATCAGCGCGGTCGGCGCCTGGGCGAAGGTGATCCCCTCCGCGCGCAGCCAGCGGGCCAGCCGCGCCGGCGACAGGCGCACCTCCTCGTCGGGGATGTGGAGGCTCGCCCCCGCCGCCAGCGCCGGCCAGAGCTCGAACACCGAGCCGTCGAAGGCGGGGGTGAAGGTCAGAGAGGCGCGGTCCCCCGGCGCGATCGCGTAGAGATCCCCGACCCAGGCCACCAGGTTCGCCAGGTTGCGGTGGGAGACCGCGACCCCCTTCGGCTTCCCCGTCGAGCCGGAGGTGTAGATCAGATAGGCGAGGCTCTCCGGTGCGATCACCGGAACCGACTCGAGAGGCTCCGCCGCCCGGGCGTCGGACCCCGCGAGCTCGTCGAGGCAGACCACGCCGGGGAGGTCCTCCGGCAGCCGTTCCAGGAAGCGGCGGCGGGTCACCGTCGCCACCGCCCCGCAGGCGGCCAGCACGGCGGCCAGGCGCTCCGCCGGCTGCGCGGGATCGAGCGGGACGAAGGCGGCGCCGGCCTTGAGGACGGCGAGCTGGGCGACCACCAGCCCGGGCGAGCGCTCGAGGCAGACGGCCACCCGCGCCTCCGGGGCGGCGCCGAGCCGGCGCAGGCGGGCCGCCAGCAGCTCCGCGCGCGTCTCGAGCTCCCCCCGGGTCAGGCGCTCGCCGCCGGCCGCGACCGCCGGCGCTCCCGGATCGCGCCGGGCGAGCGCGGCGATCCGTTCGTGGACGAGCTCCCCGGAGACGGCGAGCCCGGCGTCGTTCCACTCCATCCGGAGCTGGTGCGCCTCGGCGGCGGAGAGGAGGGGGAGCTCGGCGAGCGTCCGTGCCGGATCGGCCGCGGCGCCGGCCAGCAGGCTCTCCAGGTGGCCGACGAGGCGGAGGGCGGTGGCGGGATCGAGGCGGTCGGCACTGTACTGGAGGCTCCCCTCGATGCCGTGCTCCAGCTCGACCGCCGTCAGGCTGAGCTCGAACGGCGCCATCTCGCCGGCGAGCGGCAGCCGGTGCACGGCGAGCCCTTCGCCGGCCGGCGCCTGGCGCGCGCGGAGCACCTGCACCACCGCCTGGAAGAGCGGGTTGCGGCCAGGGTCGCGCTCGGGGGCGAGCAGCTCGACCAGGCGTTCGAAGGGGAGCTCGCGGTGCGCGTAGCCGCCGACCGCCGCCTCGCGCACCCGCGCCAGCAGGTCGGCGAACGGCAGCTCCGCGGCGAGGCGGGTGCGCAACGCCAGCATGTTGACGAAGAAGCCGACGAGATCCTCGGTCTCCCGCTGGTCGCGGTTGGAGACCGGGGAGCCCACCACCACGTCCTCCTGCCCCGTGTAGCGGTGGAGCAGGGCCTGGAAGGCCGCCAGCATCACCATGAACAGGGTGGCCCCGCGGCGCTGGCCGGCGGCGCGGAGGTCGCGCGCCAGACGGCCGTCGAGGTGGAGCGCCACGTGGGCGCCGCGGAAGGTCTGCACCGCCGGGCGGGGATGGTCCGCCAGCAGGTCGAGCGACGGCGCTCCGGCGAGCCGCTCCCGCCAGTAGGCGATCTGGCGCTCCAGCGACTCGCCGCTCATCCAGGCCCGCTGCCAGGCCGCGTAGTCGCCGTATTGCAAGGCGGGCTCGGGGAGCGGCGACGGCCGTCCCGCCGCCAGCGCGGGGTAGAGGGCGGTCAGCTCGCGCAGCACGATGTCGATCGACGCGGCGTCGGCGGCGATGTGGTGCAGGGTGAGCAGCAGGGCGTGCTCGCGCGGGCCGCCCCCCGCGCTCCCCGGGCCGCTCTCCGGGCCGCTCTCCGGCCCATACCCGAGATCGAGGAGGACGGCGCGCAGCAGGGGGCCCTGGCGCAGGTCGAAGCGCCGCCAGGCCTCCGCCGTGGCGAGCCGCGTGGTCTCCTCCTGCCGGCGGCGCGGCGGGAGGGCCCGCAGGTCGACGCGGGGGACGGCGAACCCGCCGGCGGGGAGCACTTCCTGGAGAGGGCCGTCCGGGGTGTCGAGGAAGCGGGTGCGCAGGACCTGGTGGCGCCGCACGATCTCCGCCAGGCTCGCCGCGAGAGCGCCGGCCGCGAGGTCGCCGCTCAGCCGCACCGGATACGGCATGTTGTAGGCCGGCAGCCCGGGATCGATGCGGTCGACGATCCACAGGCGCTGCTGCGCGAAGGAGAGCGGCAGCGGGCCCGCCGCGGCCGGAGTGATCGGCGGCACGCGCAGCCCCGCCCCCTCGCGGACCGCCGAGTCGATGCCGGCCGCCATCGCCTCCACGGTGGAGGCCTCGAACAGCAGGCGCAGCGGCAGCTCGACCTGGAACGCTTCGCGCAGCCGCGAGATCGCACGCGTCGCCAGCAGGGAATGGCCGCCGAGGGCGAAGAAGTCGTCGTCGGCGCCGACGCGGTCGCGGCCGAGGAGCGCGGCCCAGAGCTCGGCGACCAGCTCTTCGGTGGGGGTGCGCGGCGCGGTGGGCAGCAGGGTGCCGGACGCGGCCGCCGGCTCCTCGCCCAGCGCCTCCAGGGCCCGGCGGTCCACCTTGCCGTTGGGGGTCAGGGGGAGCCGGTCGAGACGGACGAAAGCGGCCGGCACCATGTAGTCGGGAAGCTTCTCCCGCAGGTGGTTGCGCAGCCCGGCGTCGCCAGCGCCCGCCGCCTCCGGCCCCGCCCAGAAGGCCACCAGCCGGGTCCCTCCCTCCGGCTCCTCGCGGGCGAGGACCGCCGCCGCCGTCACCGCCGGATGGCGCGCCAGCGCCGACTCGATCTCGCCCAGCTCGATGCGGAAGCCGCGCACCTTGACCTGGTGGTCGACGCGGCCGAGGAACTCCAGGGCGCCGTCCGGCAGGTGGCGGGCGAGGTCGCCGGTGCGGTACATCCGGCTCCCCGGGGTGGCGGCGAACGGATCGGGGACGAACCGCTCCGCCGTCAGCGCCGGCCGGTGCAGATAGCCCATCCCGACCCCCAGGCCGGCGACGTGGATCTCCCCCGGCGCGCCGGCCGGCACCAGGGCGCCGCGCGCATCGAGGAGGTGGGCTTCGACGTTGGCGATCGTCCGCCCGAGGTTCGGCCGCGCCCCCGCCACCCGGCGGATGGTGGTGTTCACCGTGCACTCGGTGGGGCCGTAGTGGTTGAAGGCGCGCAGGCCGCGGGCCTCGCCGGCGTCGCGCAGCGCGTTCCAGGTGGCGTCGTCGATCGCCTCGCCGCCGACCAGCAGGACGCCCGGGCCCCCGGGGGCGGTGATCCCCGCCTTGAGCAGCAGCCGCAGCTGCGAGGGGGCGCAGTCGAGCACGTCCAGCCGCTCGCGGCGCGCGAAGTGCACCAGCCCCTCGGGGTCGAGCCGCACGGCGTCCGGCAGCACCACCAGGCAATGCCCCCAGAGCAGGTGGGAGAGCTGCTTGACCGAGGCGTCGAAGGCGACGCGGGCGTTCAGGCTGACCCGCAGCCGCTCCGCCGATTCGCCGTAGACCGCGGCGCGCAGGGCGCGGGCGTAGTTGACCACGGAGCGGTGGGAGATCACCGCCCCCTTGGGCTCGCCGGTGGTCCCCGAGGTGTAGATGACGTAGGCGGGATCGTCCGCTCCGGCTGCGCGGTCCGCGGGCCCGGCGAGCTCCCCCGCATCCCCGGCTCCCGCGGCGCCGCCGTCGAGGCGGACGATCGCGGGGCCCCCGGCCGGCAGGGTCGCGGCCCACCGCTCGTGGGTGACGAGGGCGCGCACGCCGGCGTCGGCGACCAGGAAGGCGAGGCGCTCGCGCGGCGACTCGGGGTCGAGCGGCACGTAGGCCGCTCCCGTCTTGAGCGCGGCGAAGATGGCGACCACCAGGTCGAGCGAGCGCTCGAGGCAGATCCCCACCCGCGCGCCAGGGCCGGCCCCCAGCCGGCGCAGGTGCCGCGCGAGCCGCGCGGCCCGCTCCTCGAGGTCGCCGTAGGAGAGCGTGCGGTCGCCGAAGACGACGGCCGGCGCCGACGGCGCGCTCGCCGCCTGCCGCGCGAGCAGCTCGTGGAAAACAGGGTCGTCGGCGAAGCGGACGGCGGCGTCGTTCCACTCGGCGAGGAGCTGGTGGCGCTCGGCCGGCGAGAGCAGCGGCAGCGCGGAGAGGCGCTGCTCCGGCGCCGCGAGAGCGCTCGCGGCCAGCGTCGCCAGGCCGCCGAGCAGGCGGCGGATGCGGGCGCCGTCGTAGAGCTCCGGGGTGTAGCGCAGGGAGATCCACAGCCCGTCCTCTCCTTCGTGGGCGTTGAGCACCAGCTCGAACTCCGACTGCGCGGCCTCACCGGCGAGCGGGGCCAGCTCGAGGCCCGGGAGCGCCAGCGTCCCGACCGGCGCGTTCTGGAGGGCGAACATCACCTGGAAGAGCGGCGACAGACCCAGCCGGCGCGAGGGGGCCAGCTCCTCGACCAGCCGCTCAAAGGGCAGGTCCTGATGGGCGTACGCCGCCAGGCAGACCTCGCGCACCCGCCCCAGCACCGCCGCGAGCCCCGGGTCGCCGGCCAGGCTGGTGCGCAGGACCAGCGTGTTGACGAAGAAGCCGATCAGCCCCTCCGTCTCCACCCGGTTGCGGTTGGCGATCGGCGATCCCAGCACCAGGTCCTCGGGGCCGCCGCAGCGGACGAGCAGGATCTGGAACAGGGCGAGCAGCGCCATGAACGGGGTGGCCCCCTGCCGCTGGGCGGCGGCGCCCAGGGCGGCGGCCGTCGCCGGCGGGAGGGTGATCGTCGCCCCCTCGCGGCGCAGGCTGGGACGGGCAGGACGCAGGCGGTCGGGGGGCAGGGTCAGGGGGGTGGCCGGAATCCCCGCGAGCTGCCGCCGCCAGTAGGCGAGCTGCCGCTCCAGCACCTCGCCGCTCAGCCAGCGCCGCTGCCACCAGGAGAAGTCGGCGTATTGCACGGGGAGCGCGGGGAGCGGCGACCCTTCCCCGGCCGCGAAGGCGGCGTAGAGCGCGGCCAGCTCGCGCAGGAAGATCCCCATCGACCACCCGTCCGAGACGATGTGGTGCATGGTCCAGAGCACCGCGTGCTCCTCCGCGCCGAGGCGCAGGAGGGTGGCCCGCACCAGCGGCCCCGCCGCGAGGTCGAAGGGGCGCCGCGCCTCCTCCCGCCGCCACCGGCCGAGCTCCGCCTCCCGGGCGGCCCCGGCGAGGGCGCCGAGATCGACGAGCGGCAGCTCCAGCGGCCGCGGCGGCAGGAGCCGCTGCACCGCCTTCGCCTCCCGCGTCTGGAACACAGTGCGCAGCACTTCGTGCCGGCGCACGATCTCGGAGAGGCTGGCGGCCAGCGCACGGGGGCGCAGCCGGCCGCGCAGCCGCACCGCGGCCGGCATGTTGTAGAGCGGGTTCCCCGGCTCCAGCTGATCGATGAACCAGAGCCGCTCCTGGGCGAAGGAGAGCGGGGGATCGCCGGCTTCCCGCGGCCGCGGCACGATCGGCAGGGCGGCGAGCCCCTTCTCCGCGGCGAGCAGGGCTTCGAGGTCGGCGGCGAGCGCCGCGATCGTGGGGCGCTCGAAGAGGCTGGCGAGCGGCAGCTCGACCCCCATCTCGGCGCGCACCCGCGAGACCAGCTGGGTGACCAGGAGAGAATGCCCGCCGAGCGCGAAGAAGTCGTCCTCGAAGCCGACCCGCTCCACCCCCAGCACCTCCGCCCACAGGACGGCCAGCCGCTCGGCCACGGGATGCCGCGCCGGGATCGCCGCGGGTTCCCCCGCCGCCCCGCCTGCCGCGGCCGCCGCGGCCAGCGCGCGGAGGCGCCGTTCGAGCCGCGCGCTCCGCGGGTCGGTCCGCCCCAGACGCTCGACCGTGCCGTCCGGGAGATGGCGGGCGAGCTCGCCGGGGTCGCCCTGCCGGAGCGCCCCGGGGACGCCGATCGGCGCCGGCTCGCCGGAGGGATCGCAGACCGCCGCGCTCCCCTCCGTCCCCCACTCGTGGAGGAGCTGATGGCGCTCGCCCGCGCCGAGCAGCGGCAGATCGCCCAGCGGCTGATCGTCCGCCAGGACGGCCATCCCGGCGAGCAGGTTGTGGAGGTGCTCGAGCAGCCGCCGGGCGGTCGGCGGGTCGAATCGCCCGGCTTCGTAGTCGATGCGCAGCCACAGCTCGGCGCCGGGAAAGGCGGCGACCGACAGCGGATGGCTGGCCCGCGAGAAGGTGCGCACCTCGCCGATCCCGAGCCCGGCGACGCCGCGGCCCAGGGCGTCCTCGAGCGGGTAGCTCTCGAAGGCCAGGATGCTCTCGAAAAGGGGGAGACCGCGCGGCACCTCGCTCCACTGCTGGACCTTCACCAGCGGGGTCTGCTCGTGGTGCCGCAGCTCGAGGTTGCGCTCCTGGAGCCGGCGCAGCCAGGGGACGAGAGGGAGCTCCCGCGCCGCCTCCACTCGCACCGGCAGCGTGTTGATGAACAGGCCGATGATCGATTCGACCCCCGGCAGCTCGGCGGGGCGCCCGGCGACGACGACGCCGAAGACGACGTCCGGCCGCCCGCCGTAGCGGCCGAGCAGCGCTCCCCAGGCGCCCTGCACCAGGGTGTTGAGCGTCAGCCGGTGGCCGCGGGCGCGCGCCTGGAGGGCGGCCGTGGCGGCCGGGCTCAGGCGGAGGGCGACCGTCCCGGCGCCGCCGGCGGCGTCGGCCTCGCGGTCGACGGCGAGCGGGGTGGGGGCGGCGAACCCCGCGAGCTCGCGCCGCCAGTAGGCCTCGGCGGCGGCGAGGTCGCGCCCCTGGAGCCAGGCGATGTGGTCGCGGAAGGGGGCGCGGGGAGGGAGGGACGGCGCGCTCCCCGCCCGGAGCGCGGCATAGGCGGCCAGCAGCTCGCCGACCAGGGCGGAGAACGACCAGCCGTCGAACAGGACGTGGTGGTAGCTCCAGAAGAAGCGGTGCTCGCGCTCGCCGGTCGCGATCAGCCTCCAGCGCATCAGCGGCGGCCGGGAGAGGTCGAACCCCCGCTCGCGGTCCGACCGCACCAGCGCCGCGAGACGGTCCTCCTGCTCCTCCCTCGAGAGCCCCCGCCAATCCTCCTCTTCCAGCTCGACGGTGGCGTGCGCGTGGACCACCTGCACCGGGTGGCTCAGCTCGAGGCCGCGGAACGAGGTCCGCAGGACGGGGTTGCGCTCGACCGCGAGGCGCCAGGCGGCGGCGACGAGGGCGGGGTCGAGCTCGCCTGCGACGACGCAGGTCAGCTGCTCGAGGTAGACGCCGAAGCCGGGCGCGTAGAGGCTGTGGAAGAGCAGCCCCTCCTGGAGCGGCGACAGGGCGTAGACGTCCTCGATCGCCTCCTGTCCGGCGCCGGCCAGGAGGCGCGCGAGCTCGCTCTCCGCCAGCCCGGCGAGGGGGAAGTCGGCGGGGGTGAGAGCGCTCCGGCGGGCGCGGGCGGCGGCGATCAGGCCGCGCAGGTGGCCGGCGAACGCCGCCGCCCAGCGCTCGACGGCGGCCTCCCCCGCCGGGGTGCCGGCGGCGCTCCAGACCGCCTCCAGCCGCCCGTCGAGGATGCGGGCGTTCACCGTCAGGTCGAACTCCCGCCGCTCGCCCGGGGCGACCGGCGCGCCCGCCGGCTCGGCGGCCGGCGCGAACAGCGAGCCCTCCGGCAGCGCCTGGTCGAGCTGGCCCAGGTAGTTGAAGGCGACCCGCGGCTCCGGCATCCGGCGCAGCGGCGCCAGCGCCTCCGCTTCGCTCCCGTCGTCGCGCAGGTAGCGCAGCAGGCCGAAGCCGATGCCGCGCCCGGGGATCGCCCGCAGCTGCGCGCGGACGGCGCCGAGCGCCGCCGCCGGATCGTCGCCGCCGCCGATCTCCAGGCGGACCGGGAACAGGGTGGTGAACCAGCCGACCGTGCGCGTGAGGTCGACCCCGGCCACCACCTCCTCACGCCCGTGCCCTTCGAGCGCCACGTCGAGGCTCCCCGCGGGGCCCGCCAGGGTCAGGGCGAGAGCGGTGAGGAGGACGTCGTTGATCTCCGTGCGGAAGGCCCGCGGCACCTCCTGGAGCAGGGCGCGGGTCTCCTCCCGGTCGAGCGCGGCGACGCCGTGCGCCTCGCGGCGCGGCGGCGTGGCGCCGTCGCCGGCGGGGAGGTCCGGCAGCGGCGCGGCGGGGGAATCGGCGAGCCGCCGCCAGACGGCGAGCTCCGGCGCCAGCGGCAGGTCGCGCGCATGGGCGCTCAGCCGCTCCGCCCAGCGCCGGAACGAGGTGGTCTTCGGCGGCAGCGCGATCGCCTCGCCGCGCGCGGCCTGCCGGCAGGCGCTCTCGAGGTCCTCGAGGATCACCCGCCAGGAGACGCCGTCGACCGCCAGGTGATGGATCACCAGCAGGAGTCGGCTCTCCCCCGCCGGCAGGGCGAGCCAGGCCGCCCGCACGATCGGCCCGCGGGCGAGATCGAGGCTCGCCTGGATCTGCTCGGCCGCGCCGGTCAGTGCCGGGAGCGCCGCCGCGCCCAGGGCGGAGAGGTCCACCGCATGGAACGGCAGCGGCTCGGCGGGACCGGCGTTCCACTGCCGCCAGCCGTCCGCCTCGCGGCGGAAGCGCAGGCGCAGGGCGTCGTGGTGGGCCGTCACCGCGGCCACGGCGCGCGCCACGGCCGCCGGCGCGAGCGGCTGCCGGACCCGCAGCAGCAGGTGCTGGTTGTAGTGGTGCGGCTCCGCCGGCCCGCGGGCGAAGAAGCGCCGCTGGATCGGAGTGAGGGCGACCTCGCCGGTCACCGCGTCCTGGTCGCCGGCCGCGGCCGGCGGGCCGCCGGCCGCGACCGCGGCCAGCCCGGCGATCGTCGGATGGTCGAAGAGCTGCCGCGGCGTGATCCGCACCCCTGCCTGGCGGGCGCGGGCGACGATCTGGATCGACAGGATCGAATCGCCCCCCAGCTCGAAGAAGTCGTCGTGCCGCCCCACGGCGCCGACCCGCAGCACGTCGGCCCACACCTTCGCCAGCGCCGCTTCGACCTCGCTGCGCGGCACGCCGGAAGGCTCCCCGGCGGCCGCCGGCTCCTCCCGGGCGGGCTCTCCCCCGGCGAGGGCCCGGCGGTCCACCTTGCCGTTGGCGGTCAGCGGCAGAGCGGCGACGGTGGTGAAGGCCGCCGGCACCATGTAGTCCGGCGTCCGGCCGCGCAGGTAGCTCCGCAGCTCGTCGCCGTCGAGCGCCGCCCCCGGCCGCGCCACCACAAAGGCGACCAGCCTGCGGGCGGCCCCCTGGCCGCGGGGGACCACCGCGGCCTGGCTCACCCCGGGATGGCCGCCGAGGAGCGCCTCGATCTCCCCCGGCTCGATGCGGAAGCCGCGGATCTTCACCTGGTTGTCGAGCCGGCCCAGGAACTCGAACGCCCCCTCCGGGCGCTGTCGGACCAGGTCGCCGCTGCGGTAGAGCCGCCCGCCGGGAGCCGCCGCGAAGGGGTCGGGAACGAACCGCTCGGCGGTGAGCGCCGGGCGTCCGACGTAGCCGTGCGCCAGCCCGTCGCCGCCGAGGCAGAGCTCGCCGGGGGCGCCCAGGGGCGCCAGGCGGCCGGCGGCGTCCAGCACGAAGGCGGTGGTGTTCGCGACCGGCCCGCCGATCGGCACGGTCGCCGCCCCTGCGGCCACCTCCCGCACGTGGAACCAGGTGGCGAAGGTGGTGCTCTCGGAGGGGCCGTAGAGGTGGAGGAGGCGGCCGGAGAAGCCGTGGCGCAGCAGCTCGCGGACCGCCCCCGGGTCGACCGCCTCGCCGCCGAAGAGGAGGTGGCGCAGCGAGGCGAACGTCTCCGGGCGCTCGCGGGCGATCTGGTTGAACAGCGCCGTGGTCACGAACAGGGTGGTCACCGCCTCCTCGCGCAGGCGGTCTTCCAGGCGCCAGGGGGAGAGGGCCGTCTCGCGGGAGATCCCCACCAGCGGCAAGCCGTGGAGCAGCGCGCCCCAGATCTCGAAGGTGGCGGCGTCGAACGACAGGCTCGCCATCTGCGCGAACCGCTCGCCGGGGTCGAAGGGGAGATAGCTCGTCCCGAGGACCAGCCGGCAGATCGCCCGGTGCGGGATGACGATCCCCTTCGGCGTGCCGGTCGAGCCCGAGGTGTAGGTGAGATAGGCCGGCGCCGTGTCCGCCACCGGGAGGCGCGGCCGGGTCGCCTGGCCCCCGGCCGGCCCGCCGGCTTCCCCGCCCAGCGCCTCGGCGAGCGGCAGGAGGCGGACGGCGTCCGCCGTGGCGAGGGGAGAGCGGAGGTTTCCCGTCAGCACCGCGGTGAGCCCCGCGTCGGCGATCAGGAAGGCGAGGCGCTCCGCCGGCAGGGAGGGATCGAGCGGCAGGTAGGCCGCTCCCGCCTTGAGGATTCCCAGCAGGCCGGCGACCATCGCCGCGCTACGCTCGCTGGCCAGCCCCACCGCCTCCCCCGGCAGCACGCCGAGGGCCAGCAGGCGGTGGGCGATGCGGTCGGCCCATCCGTCGAGCTGGCGGTAGGTCAGCGCGGCGTCGGCGAAGGCGACGGCCGCAGCCTCCGGCGCGCGGTCGACCACCGCCTCGAAGATCTCGTGGATCGGCAGGCTGGGATAGGCGGACGCCGTGTCGTTCCATTCCACCCGCAGCTGGTGGCGCTCGGGAGCGGTGAGCAGGTGGAGGTCTTCCAGCACGGCCTCCGGCGGCGCGGCGGCGACCCCCGAGAGCAGCGTCCGGAAATGACGCAGCAGCCGCCCCACGGCGGCGGGGGCGAAGCGGCGGAGGTCGTGGGTGATGCGCACCGCCAGGCTGTCGCCGGGCGAAACGGAGACGGCGAGCGGGTAGTTGGTCCGTTCGCGGAAGATCACCTCGCCGAGGCCGAGCCCCTGCTCGCCGGCCGGGAGGGCGGCGGTGGGATAGCTCTCGTAAGCGAGCAGCGTGTCGAACAGGGCGGTCCCCTGGGGGACGTCGCTCCAGCGCTGGATCTTCGCCAGCGGGGTGGTCTCGAAACGCTGCATCTCCAGCTGGCGCGCCTGCAGGTCGCGCAGCCAGGGGAGGAGGGGCGCCGCCGGCCGGATCTGGACGCGCAGCGGCAGCGTGTTGATGAACAGCCCGAGCATCCCCTGGATGCCGGGGAAGTCGACGCCGCGTCCGGAGACCGCGACCCCGAAGACGACGTCGTCGCCGGCGCCGTGGCGGCCGAGCAGCAGGGCCCAGCACCCCTGGACCAGGACGTTGACGGTGAGCCGGGCGCGCTGCGCGAAGGCCTGGAGCGCGGCGCTCTCCCGCGGCGTGAAGGTGAGGACCTGCTCCCGGTGCCCGCTCCCCGCCGCCGCTTCCTGCTCTGCCGCGGGCTCCCCGGCGAGCGGCAGGGGCGCGGCGAAGCCGCGCAGCTCGCGGCGCCAGAACGCCTCGGCCGGCGCGAGGTCCTGGCGGTGCAGCCAGGCGACGTACTCGCCGAACGGCCGCGCCGGGGGCAGGCGGGGCTCGCCGCCGGCCGCGAAGGCCTCGTAGGCGGCGAGGACCTCGTTGAGCAGGAGGGGGAGCGACCAGCCGTCGAGGAGGAGGTGATGCGAGGTCCAGAGGAGCCGGTGGCGGCGCTCGCCGAGCCGCAGGAGCTGGAGGCGCATCAGCGGCGCGCGGGCGAGCTCGAACCCCTGGGCGCGGTCGGCGGCCAGCAGGTCCTCGAAGCGGCTCCTCTGCACGGCCGCGGGCAGCGCGGACCAGTCGACCGCGAGGAACGGCAGCTCGACGCGCGGATGGACGACCTGCAACGGCTGCTGCTGGCGCTTCCAGACGAAGGAGGTGCGCAGCACCGGATGGCGCTCGACGGCCCGCCGCCAGGCGCGCTCGAGGGCGCGGGGATCGAGGTCGCCCAGGAGGTCGCAGCTCACCTGCTCGACGTAGAGGCCGGTCTCCGGCTCGTAGAGGGCGTGGAAGAGCATCCCCTCCTGCATGGGGGTGAGCGGATAGACGTCTTCGATCTTCCGGGTCGCCATCGGTCAGTCCACCATCTCCTCGAGCTCGGCCAGCAGGTTGTCGAGATCCTCCTGGCGGAGCATCACCTTGTCGAAGTCGGACGGGGTGTACCCTCCCGCCCCGGGAGCGACGCAGTGGGCGATCAGCTCGCGCAGCCGGGAGGCGAGCTCGTCCGCCCAGCGCTCGACCGTGGCGCGGCGATGCAGGGCCGCGCCGTACGTCAGGTCGATGCGCAGCCGGCTGCCGGCCACCCAGCCGGTCACGGCGAGGATCTGCTCGCGCTCCTGCCGCGGGCTCCGCGCCGCCCCGGCCGCCTCGTCGGCCGGCAGGAACAGGGACTCCTCGGGAAACGCCTGATCGAGCTGGCCGAGGTAGTTGAAGCCGACCGCGGGAGGCGGCTGTCCGGCGAGGAGGGCGGCCGCCGCCCCGTCGCCGCGCAGGTAGCGCAGCAGGCCGTAGCCGATCCCGCGGTCCGGCACGGCGCGGAGCTGTTCCTTGACCGCCCGGAGATCGGTGCCCGGGTCGCCGCCGGCCGCGACGGCGAGGCGCACCGGGTAGGCGGTGGTGAGCCAGCCGACGGTGCGCGACAGGTCGATCCCCTCGCCGATCTCCTCCCGTCCATGCCCCTCGATCTCGACCCGCAGCGTGCCGTCCGGGCCGGCGAGGGTGCGGACCAGCGCGGCGAGCAGCGCGGTGTTGATCTGCGTGCGGTAGGCCTGGGGCACCTCCTCGAGGAGGCCGCGGGTCTCCTCCGCGGAGAGGCTGAACGAGACGGTCCGGGCGCCGGCGGTGGTGTTCTCCCCGGCGCCGTCGAGCGGCAGCGGCGCGCCCTCCTCGCCGGCGGCCAGCCAGCCGGAGAGCTCGGGCTCCAGCGGCAGCATGCGCGCATGCTCCACCAGCCGCTCCGCCCAGCGCCGGAACGACGTGGTCTTCGCCGGCAGCGCCGCCTCCCCGTCCGCGCCGTGGCGCAGCGCCGTCTCGAGGTCTTCCAGCAGGATGCGCCAGGAGACGCCGTCGACGGCCAGGTGATGGACCACCAGCAGCAGGCGGGCCTCGCCCCGCGGCAGGTCGAACCATACGGCGCGCGCGAGCGGCCCGGCGGCGAGGTCGAGGCTCGCCTGGGCCTCCCCCGCCGCCCGCTCCAGCGCCTCGCGGCTCGCCGCGGGCGCCAGCGCCGAGAGGTCGAGGCGCAGGAACGGCGTCTCGCCGCCCGGGGGGGCGGCGGCCTGGCGCCAGCCGTCCTCCGCGCGCAGGAAGCGCAGGCGCAGGGCGTCGTGGTGCACCAGCAGGGCGGCGAACGCCCGCTCCACGGCGCGCGGCGCGAGGAGCCCGCGGGGGCGCAGCAGCACCGCCTGGTTGAAGTGATGGGGCTCCGGCGGGTCCGCGGCCAGGAAGCGGCGCTGGATGGGGGTGAGCGGCACCGGCCCGGTCACCGGACCCTGCTCGGCCAGCGTCCCCTCGACCCGGCCCGCGGCGGCGGCCAGGGCGGCGACCGTCTGGTGCTCGAACATCTGGCGCGGGGTGATCCGCAGGCCGGCCTGGCTGGCCTGGGCGACGATCTGGATCGACAGGATCGAGTCGCCGCCCAGCTCGAAGAAGTTGTCGTGGACGCCGACCGTCTCGCGGCGCAGCACCGCCGCCCAGATCCGCGCCAGCGCCGCCTCGGCGAGGGTGGTGGGGGCCGCCGGACCGGCCGCCGCCTCCCCCTTCTCCGCCGCGGGCTGCGCCGTGCGCGCCACCTGCGCCGCCAGGGCCCGCCGGTCCACCTTGTCATGGGCGGTCAGCGGCAGGGCCGCGAGCGCCTCGAAGGTCGCGGGGACCATCGCCTCCGGCAGGCGTCCGCGCAGGAAGCCGCGCAGCTCCTCGCCCGCCAGGATCTCGCCGTCGCGGGGGACCACGAAGGCGGCGAGCCGCCGGTCTCCCGCGGGTCCCCAGGCGACGACCGCGCCCTCCCGCACCTTGGGATGGCCGGCGAGCGCCGCCTCGACCTCCCCCGGCTCGACGCGCACGCCGCGGACCTTGACCTGGTCGTCGGCCCGGCCGAGGAACTCGAGCTCCCCGCCGGGGAGGCGGCGGGCCAGGTCGCCCGTGCGGTACCAGCGCTCCCCCTCCCAGAGGACGTACCGCTCCCGGGTCAGCTCCTCGCGGTCGAGATAGCCGCGGGTCACGCCGACCCCGCCCAGGTGGATCTCCCCGGCGACGCCGACCGGCACCAGGTTGCCTGCGCGGTCCTTGAGGACCGCCTGCATGCCGGGGAAGGGGCGGCCGATCAGGGTCCGCTCGGGGCGGGGCTCCACCCGGTGGCTGGTGGCGAGCACCGTCCCTTCGGTCGGACCGTAGAGCACCCGCACCTCGGCCCGCGGGAAGACCTCCCGCAGATCGCGCAGGAGCTCCACCGGGACGGCGTCCCCCCCGACGAAGAGGGTGCGCAGCCGGCGGGCGGCGGCGCCGCGCAGCCGCGCCCAGTCGACGATCTGACGCATCAGGGCGGGGACGGCGTGGAGCCGCGTGCAGCTCCCGAGGAGGGTCACCACCTCCTCGAGGTCCGGCACCGGATCGAGCGGCACCAGCACCGAGGTCCCCCCCGCGGCCAGGGGCGAGAGCAGCTCGAAGAGGAAGATGTCGAACGAGGGTTTGGCGAGGCAGGGCATGACGTCGTCGGAGCTCCAGCCCAGCTCGCGCCGCGTCGCCTGCAGCAGGCGGGAGAGGTTGCCGTGCTCGACCAGCACCCCCTTGGGGCGCCCCGTCGAGCCCGAGGTGTAGATGACGTAGGCGAGGCTCGCCGGCTCCACCGGCGGCCACTCGGGAGGCGCCGCCCGGCCGGCCGGCGGGACGTCCTCGATCGCGATGCCGGCGACGCCGTCGGGGAGGCGCCCGGCCAGCGCCCGGCGGGTCACCGCCCAGCGGGCCCCCGAATCCGCCAGCAGCAGGTCCAGCCGCTCCTGCGGGTGGTCGGGGTCGAGCGGCAGGAAGGCGCCGCCGGCCTTCCAGATCGCCAGCAGGCCGATCACCAGCTCCGGCGAGCGCTCGAGGAGCAGGCCGACCCGGGCTTCGGCGCCGACGCCGAGGGCGCGCAGGCGGTGGGCCAGCGCATCCGCCCGCCGGTCGAGGTCGCCGTACGTGAGCCGCTCCTCCTTCCAGGACAGGGCGACCGCCTCGGGCGCGCGCGCCGCCTGGCGGGCGATCTGCACGTGGACGGGAGGCTCCTCCGCCCCCAGGTCCGTCGCCTCGCCGAGGAGCTGGCCGCGCTCTGCCGCGGAGAGAAGGGGGAGCGCGGAGAGCCGGAGGTCGGGCCCGGCCACCATCCCCTCGAGCAGATTCCCGAAGTGCTCGGCCAGCCGCCCGATGGTGGCGGCGTCGAACAGGTCGGAGCTGTAGTGGAACGCTCCCGCCACCTCCTCCCGCGTCTCGGCGAGCGACAGCTCGAGGTCGAAGCTCACCGCCCCGCTCCGGGTCTCGGAGTAGGCGAGCTCGAGCCCGGGGACGTGGAGGGTCTCCCGCGGCGCGTTGCGCAGATTGAACAGCACCTGCACCAGCGGGGCGCGGGAGAGGTCGCGCTGCGTCTGGAGGGCGTCGACCACCTTCTCGAACGGCAGGTCCTGGTGGGCGTAGGCGTCGAGCGCGGTGCGGCGCACCCGCTCGAGGAGCGCCGGGACCGTGGGGTCTCCCGCCAGGTCGCCGCGCAGCACCAGGGTGTTGACGAAGAGCCCGATCAACGGCTCGGTCTCGCGGCGGGTGCGGCCGGCGATGGGCGCGCCGACCGGCAGGTCCTCCTGGCCGGTGTAGCGCAGGAGGAGGGTCGCGAAGGCGGCGAGGAGGACCATGAAGGTCGTCGCCCCCGTCTCGCGGCCGAGCCGTTCGACCGCCGCGCGCAGCTCCGGCCGCAGGCCGAACGGGCGCTCCCCGCCGCGGAAGGTGGCGACCGCCGGCCGCGGCCGGTCGGCCGGCAGCTCGACCCCGGGGAGGTCGGCGAGCTGGCGCCGCCAGTAGGCGAGCTGCACCTCCAGCACCTCGCCGCTCAGCCACCGGCGCTGCCAGGCGGCGTAGTCGGCATACTGCACCGGCAGCGCCGGCAGAGGCGGCGCCTCGCCCGCCCGGAAGCCCGCGTAGCCGGCGCCCAGCTCCCGCACCAGCACGCCGAGCGACCAGCCGTCCGCGACGATGTGATGGAGGGCGACCAGCAGGAGGTGCTCGCGGGCGTCGAGGCGGAGCAGCGCGCCCCGCAGCAGCGGTCCGGCGGCGAGGTCGAAGGCTCGCCGCGACTCCTCCGCGGCGCGGCGCGCGGCCTCCGCGGCGCGCGCCTCCGCGGGGAGCCCCGAGAGGTCGATCCGCGCCAGCGGGAAGGGGGAGTGGGGAGCGATCGCCTGCGTCGCCCGCCCCTCGCGGCTGGGGAAGCGGGTGCGCAGGGCCTCGTGGCGCCGCACCACCTCGCCGAAGCTCCACTCCAGGGCCTCCACCGAGAGCGCCCCGCCGAGGTGGACCGCGGCCGGCAGGATGTAGACGGCGAGCCCCGGCTGGAGCTGATCGAGGAACCAGAGGCGCTCCTGGGCGAAGGAAAGGGGGAGCTCGGCGTCCGGGTGGCGAGGGAGGGCGACCAGGGGGAGGTCGGGGCGGCCTCCCTCGCCCGCCGCGCGGCGCGCGGCGTCGACCAGCGGAGCGAAGGCGGCGACGGTGGGCGCCTGGAACAGCAGGCGGAGCGGCAGGTCCACCTGGAACGCCTCGCGCACCTGCGAGACGAGCTGGGTGGCGAGCAGGGAATGCCCCCCGAGCGCGAAGAAGTCGTCGTGGATGCCGGCCCGTTCGAGGCCGAGGAGGGCGGCCCAGAACCCCGCCAGGGTCTGCTCGGTGGGAGTGCGCGGCGCGGCCGCGGCGAGCGCCGCGCCGCCTCTCTCGCCTCGCACCGCGGGGTCGGGGAGCGCCGCGGCGTCGACCTTGCCGTTGGGGGTCAGCGGCAGGCGTTCCAGCCAGACGAAGCCCGCCGGCAGCATCGCTTCGGGGAGGCTGCCGCGCAACGCCGCGCGCAGCTCGCCGTCGCCGGGAAGCTCCGTCATCCCGGGCGGCGGCACGAGGTAGGCCCACACCCCCCGGCGGCCGGCCTCCCCTTCCTCCCCCGCGGGCGCGCCGCCACGGAGCACCGCCACGGCCTCGCGCACGGCGGGGAGGCGCGCCAGGGCCGCCTCGATCTCCCCCGGCTCGATCCGGAAGCCGCGCACCTTGAGCTGCCGGTCGCGGCGGCCGGCGAGGTCGACCGTGCCGTCCGGCCGGAAGCGCCCCAGGTCCCCCGTGCGGTAGAGCCGGTCGCCCGCCTCGCCCGTCGCCGGGTTGGTCACGAACCGCTCGCGGGTCAGGGAGCCTTCCCCGAGATAGCCCAGCGAGAGGTACGGGGTGCGGACGTGGACCTCGCCCACCTCCCCCACGCCGGCGAGCTGGTCCGCCGCGTTCAGCACCAGGAGCTGCACGCCGTCGATCCCGTGGCCGACGGGGAGGCGCCGCCCCGAGGGGAGGCGCGGGCCGGGCACGTACCAGGACATCGCCTGCGGAGTCTCGGTGGTGCCATAGAAATTGACACAGCGCACGCCCGGCGCCAGGGCCCGCAGGCGGTCGACGTCGCTCCCCAGCAGCGCGTCGCCGCCGAAGAACGCCCAGCGGAGGTCGGGGAGGGCCGCCTCGGGAGGGCCGGCGGTCATCACCCGGCCGAGCGGCGGGGTCAGGTGGCAGACGGTGATCGCCTGGCGCGCCATCCAGGCGGCGAGCCGCGCCGGCGAGCCGAGGTCGTCGGGGTCCGGAATGCACAGGGTGGCGCCCAGCCAGAGCGGCGTCAGCAGGTCGCGCAGCAGCGGGTCGTGGGCGAGCCCGGAGAGCAGGCTGAAGCGGTCCGCCTCGCCGAGACCGAACTCGGCCACGTGCCAGGCGAGGAAGTGGGAGAGCGGCCCGTGCGCGCCGAGGATCCCCTTCGGGCGCCCGGTCGATCCGGAGGTGAACGCCACGTAGGCGAGGTCTCCGGGCTCGCCCGCCGGCCAGGGCTCGCGAGCGGCGCCGTCCGCGCCGTCCGCGCCGTCCCCGCCGTCCCCGCCCTCGCCGAGGGCCCGCAGGTCGATGCGGCGTGCCGCATCGACCGTCCCGGCGACCTCCGGCGGCGGCTCGGCGGCGGTGACCAGGGCGCCGGGGCGCGCCTGCTCCAGGGAGGCGAGGAGGCGCGCCGGCGGATACGCCGGATCGAGGATCAGGAAGGCGGCGCCCGCCGTCATCACGCCGAGCACGGCCTGGACCAGCCGCGCCTCGCGCCCCGCGTAGACGGCGACGACCTCCCCCTCCCCCACCCCCAGAGCGGCCAGGCGCCGGGCGAGGCGGTCGCTCGCCGCCGCCAGCCGGGCGTAGGTCCAGACCTCCTCGCCGGCGATCAGCGCGAGGCGGTCCGGGACCCGCCGCGCCTGGGCGGCGAAGCGCTCGTGGGCAGCGCCGGGGAAGACGCCGGCGGGGAGCGGCGCCCGCGGATCGGGGAGGAGGCGGGCCGTCTCGGGGGGCACCAGCGAGAAGCGCGCGATCGACTCCGCGGGCGCGGCGATCGCCTGCGGCAGCAGATGCCGGAGCTGGGCGAGGATCTGGAGCGCCGTGTCGCGGTCGAAGAGGCCGGCGTTGTAGATCAGCTCGCAGAGGATCTCCCCCTCGACCTCCGCCGCGTAGAGGGTGAGATCGAACTTCGCGGGGACGTCGCGCACCGGCAGGGTGGTCAGGGTCAGCCCGGGCAGCGAGAAGTCGCGGGCGGGGAAGTCCTGCATGTTGAACAGGACCTGGAAGAGCGGGGTGCGGGAGAGGTCGCGCTCCGGTTGCAGCTCGGCGATCAGCCGTTCGATCGGCACCTCCTGCCGCGCGTAGGCGTCGATCGCCGTCTGCCGGACCCGGCCGAGCAGCTCGCGGAAGGTGGGCGCCGCGGCGAGGTCGACCCGCAGCACCAGGGTGTTGAGGAAGATGCCGATCAGCTCCTCCAGCTCGCGGCGGTCGCGCCCGGCGATGGGAGAGCCGACCAGCAGGTCGTCCTGGCCGCTCCAGCGGTGGAGCACCAGGAGCAAGGCCGCGAGCAGCCCCATGAACGGCGTCGCCCCTTCGCGGTGGCAGAGGGCCTTGAGCCCGGAGGTCACCTCGGCGGGGAGGGTGAGCAGCTCGCTCGCCCCCTGGAACGTCTGCACGGCCGGCCGCGGCCGGTCGGTCGGCAGGTCGAGGGCGGGGAGGGGCCCGCGGAGCTGGCGCCGCCAATAGGCGAGCTGCGCCTCGCTCTCCTCCCGCCCCAGCCGTTCGCGCTGCCAGCGGGCGAAGTCGCCGTATTGCAGGGGGAGCGGGGGGAGCGGCGAGGGCTCCCCGGCGTGGAACGCCCGGTAGAGCGCCGCGAACTCGGCGAGGAAGACGACGATCGACCAGCCGTCGGCGACGATGTGATGCAGGGTGAGCGTCAGCACGTGGGACTCGGGGCCCACCCGGTAGAGCTCGACGGCGAGCAGCGGCGGCCGCGCCAGATCGAAGGAGCGCATCGCCGCCCGGCTCGCCAGCCGCTCGGCCCGGCGCTCGCGCTGCGCGGGCGGCAGGGCCGTGAGGTCCACCACCGGCAGCCCGATCCCGGCCGCGGGGAGCACCCGCTGCACGGGGCGCCCGCCGGCCGCGGCGAAGGCGGTGCGCAGGATCTCGTGCCGGCGGACGATCTCCTCGACGCTCCGCGCGACGGCCGCGACGTCGAGCGCGCCGGTGACGCGCACCGCCTGGGAGATGTTGTAGAACGGGTTGCCGACGTCCATCTGGTCGAGGAACCAGAGGCGCTCCTGCGAGAACGAGAGGGGCGCGTCCCCCTCGGGCGCGCGGGGGATGGGCGCCGGGGCGGCGGTCGCCTCCCCGGCGAGCGGCGCCAGGACGACGGCCAGCTCGGCGACCGTCGGCGCCGCGAACAGCCTGGCGATCGGGAGCTCGGCGTGCAGCTCGTCGCGCACCCGGGCGATCAGCTGGGTGCCGAGGAGCGAGTGCCCGCCCAGCTCGAAGAAATCGTCGTGCACGCCGACCGCCTGGACGCCGAGCACCTCCTGCCAGAGGGCGGCCAGCCGCTCCTCGAGAGGGGTGCGCGGCGCGAGGTAGGGGGTGTCGAGATCGGGACGGGCATAGCCGCCGCCCGCCGCGCCGGCGAGCTTCCCGGCGAGCTCGGCGGCGGTGAGCCGGCGCGCCCGCGCGAGGAGCGCCGGCAGGTCGTGGGTCGAGACCGCGACCTGCGGCGAACGCCCGTGGGCCAGGATGCGGCGCAGGGTCTCCACCCCCTCGGCGGGGGACATCCCCGCCTCGGGCCCGGCAGCATCGGCGGCGGCTGCGGCGGCGGCAGGCTCCGGTCCGGCGGCCGAGCGGGCGCGCAGGGTCGCGGCGACGTCGACCCGCTTGAGGGTGAACTCGTCGATGCGGACCCGCTCGACCCCCTCCTCGTCGAGGAGCGAGAGGTCGAAGACGAGGGTCTCCACGGACGGACGGACGCCGCTCCTCCGGCCGTCGCCGCCGGCCGGGCCGCCGCCGAGCCGTGCGTAGCTGTAGAGGCGCGCCGGGAGCGCGCCGGCGATCCGCAGCCGTCGGTAGGAGAGGGGGAGGTAGTACCCGTCGCCGCGCGGCACGTACGCCTCGGCGAAGCAGGTCGCCGCGTCGAGGAGGGCGGGGTGCAGGCGGAACGCGGCGAGATCCGCGGCGAACCCGGGCGCCAGCTCGAGGAGGCCGACGACCCCCTCCCCCTTCACCCACACCTTGCGCAGGGTCTCCCAGCGCGGACCGAGGCCGGCGGCGCGCAGGTCCTCCCGGTACGCCTCGCCCATCGTCTCTTCGCGCCCGCCGGCGAGGAGGGCGGGGAGGTCGAAGCGGGCCGGCGCCTCCCGGGGGGCGAGGGCGATCGACCCCACGGCGTGCTCCTGCCAGGGGCCGGCGTCCGGGGCGCCGCTGCGCACGGCGAAGCGGTAGCCCTCCCCCTCCGGTCGCAGCAGGGTGTGGACCTCCCGCCCCTCGCCGTCCGCGATGGCGAGCGGGGCCACGAACAGCACGTCGCGGATCTCCGTCGCCCGCCCCTCCCCCTCCGCATCCCCCTCCAGAGCGCCGCGGAAGGCCGCCGCGGCCATTTCCAGATAGACCGTGCCGGGGACCACCGGATGCCCTCCCAGGCGATGCTCGTCGAGCACCCAGGTCTCGCCGGGGCGCAGCCGCGCCACGAACACCTCCCCCGCCCCCCCGGCCGCCGCTCCCCGCTCGCGCAGCAGCGGGTGGGCGAACGGGCGGAGGCCGGCGAGCGGCGGCTCGGGCGCCGGCGCTCCCGCCCCCGCCGCGCCCGCCGCCATCCCCACCTCGCGCCAGGCGTCCCAGTCGACGGCGACGACCGGCAGCTCGCCGCTCCCGGCGGCGGCCTGCGCGAAGGCGTCGAGGAAGGCGTTGGCCGCCGCGTAGTCGGCCTGGCCGGGCCCCCCCGCCAGGGCGTTGAGCGACGAGCAGAGGACGAGGAAGTCGAGCGGCTCTCCGGCCACCTGTTCGGCGAGGTGGAGCGTGCCGGCGACCTTGGGGGCGAGGACGGCCTCCGACTCCCGCCGCTCCCGCCGCTGGATGAGCCCGCCCCCCGCCACCCCGGCGGCGTGGACCACGCCGTGGAGGGGGCCGAAGCGCTCGCGGGCACGGTCGAGCGCCGAGGCGAGGCTCGCGCGGTCGGCGACGTCGGCGGCCACCACCAGCACCTCGGCCCCCAGCTCCGCGAGCTCGCGCAGCCGGCGGTGCGTCTCCGCCGTGGCGTGGAGGCCGGCGGTGCGCCCCAGCAGGACGAGCCGGACCCGGGTGGAGCGCGCCAGCAGCGCGGCGACCTCGAGCCCCACGCCGCCGAGGCCGCCGGTGATCAGGTAGGTTCCCCCGGCGCGCAGGGGGGGCGCGCCGGCGGACGCCAGGCCGGCGGCCGGCGGAAGGGAGAGGGGCGCCGGCGCCCAGTCGCGGACCCAGCGCTCCGTGCCGCGGTAGGCCACGGCGGGGGCCGTCGGCGGCGCCCCCAGCTCCGCCAGCAGGAGATCGATCAGCTCTCGCTCGCGCCGGCTTCCCGGCGCCGGGAGGGCGACGTCGAAGCTCTGGCAGGTGACCCCGGGGTACTCCTGGGGGATGGTGAGCACCGGCCCCAGCAGGGTCGCCTTGAGCGGCTCGAGCGCCTCGCCGGCGGCGACGCGGTGGAGGCCGGTCGCCACCACCCCCAGGCGCAGCGTCCCGGCGACGGGGCGCTCGCCCAGGGCCCGGGCCAGCGCCATCAGGGAGTGGAAGCCGAGCTCCAGGGGGTCCGCCGCGCCGGCCTCCGCGCCGGCCTCCCCGCCGTCGACGTTCCACAGATGGGCGATGCGCGTCGGGCTCAGGCCCGCGCCGGCCAGCTCGTCGAGCAGGGTGCGGTAGTCCTCGGCCTCCCCCGGACGCACGGCGAGCCGGCGCTCGCCGAGGCGCGCGAACCGTTCCCCCGGGCGCACCCGCACCACCCGGTGCCCCCGGTCCGCCAGCCGCACCGCCAGCGCCTCTCCGAGGCCGGTCTCGCCAGTGAAGACCAGCCAGCTCTCGGGCTCCGCCCCCTCGCCGCCGGGCGCCGGGGGAGACGGCAGGGTCTGCCGCCAGAGGGGGACGTAGAACCATTGGTCGAGCGGCCGGCGCTCCTGGGGTGCCTCGTCCCGGCGCGCGGCGGCCGCCGCCGCGGGGGCCGGCTCGACCCAGTAGCGCCGGCGCTCGAAGGGGTAGGCGGGCAGCTCCACCCGGCGCCGCCGCCCGCCGGCGTGGAAGGCGTCCCAGCTCACCTCGACGCCGGCCAGCCAGAGCTGCCCCAGGGTGCGCAGCAGGTGCGCCAGGTCGTCCCCGGCCTCCGGCGCCGGCGGCAGGCTCGCGAGCACCCCCTGACCGGTCGAGCGGGCGGGGTGCTGGCGGGCCAGCGAGCCGAGGGCGCGGCCGGGCCCCACCTCGAGGAGCACGGTCGCGGGCTTGCGGAAGAGGACCTCCAGGTTCTCCGCGAAGCGGACCGTGTGCCGCAGGTGGCGCGTCCAGTATTCCGGATCGACGGCCTCCTCGGGGCGGATCCAGGTGCCGGTGAGGTTGGAGAGGAAGGGGAGGGCCGGCGGGCTCAGGCGAATCCCCGCGAAGCTCGCCGCGAAGCGCGCCATCGCCGGTTCCATGGCCGGCGAGTGGAAGGCATGGGAGGTCTGGAGCCGGCGGTGCCGGACGCCGCGGGCCTCGAGCCGCGCCGCGAGGTCCTCCACCGCCGCCGCCGCCCCGGAGACCACGCAGAGCGCCGGCGCGTTGACGGCGGCGAGGGCGAGCCCATCCGCCAGCAGCCCGCGCACCTCCGCCTCGCCGAGCGCCACGGAGAGCATGGCTCCCGTGGGGAGCTCCTGCATCAGCCGCCCCCGGGCGGCGACCAGGCGCAGCGCATCCTCCAGCGGGAAGACGCCGGCGAGGCACGCCGCCACGTACTCCCCGATGCTGTGCCCGAGCATCGCCTCGGGGACGATCCCCCACTCCATCCAGAGCCCGGCGAGCGCATGCTCGACGACGAAGAGCGCCGGCTGGGCGACCGCCGTCTGGCGGAGCCGTTCGGCATCATCGCCTGCGGGGGCGCCGGGGGCCGGGAAGAGGAGCGGGCGCAGGTCGAAGCCGAGGTGCGGCCGCAGCAGCTCGCAGGAGAGGTCGATCCGCCGGCGGAAGGAGGGCTCGGCCCGGTAGAGCTCCGCCGCCATCCCGGGGTGCTGCCCCCCCTGCCCCGGGAAGAGGAACGCCACGCCGCGGCTCACCCGCTCCTGCACCCGCGTCAGCACCCGCTTGGGGTCGAGCGCGCCGAGCGCCGCGACGGCGTCTCCGACGTCCCGGCAGACCACCATGCGGCGATGCGGCAGGACCCGGCGGCCGACCTGGAGGGTGTAGGCGACGTCGGCCAGGTCGTCCGCCGGCCGGTGCCGGAGATGGTCGACCAGGTTCGCGGTGGCGGCTTCGAGCGCCGAGGCGGTGGCCGCCGAGAGGAGGAGGAGCTGGCTCGGACGCGCCGGGCCTCCGGCCGGCGGCGGCGCCGGCGCCTCCTCGAGCACCAGGTGGGCGTTGGTGCCGCCGATCCCGAAGGAGCTGACCCCCGCCCGCCGCGGGGCCCCGGCCGCCGGCCACTCGGCGAGCCGCGCGTTGACGTAGAACGGGCTGCCGGCGAGGTCGAGCTGCGGGTTGGGGTGCGCGAAGTGCAGGCTGGGAGGGATCTGCCGGTGCTGGAGCGCGAGGACGGTCTTGATCAGCGCGGCCACCCCTGCCGCGGCGTCGAGGTGGCCGATGTTCCCCTTGACCGAGCCCAGGGCGCAGAAGCCGCTCCGCCCGGCGGGGAAGGCGCGGCGCAGGGCCGCCACCTCGATGGGGTCGCCGAGCGGCGTCCCCGTGCCGTGCGCCTCCAGGTAGGTGATGGTCTCCTGGTCGACCCCGGCGAGCGCCTGGGCCATCGCCACCACCTCGGCCTGCCCCTCGGCGCTCGGCGCCGTGAAGCCGATCTTCAGGTCGCCGTCGTTGTTGACCGCCGAGCCCAGGATCACGGCGAGGACGCGGTCGCCCTCGGCTCGAGCGTCGGCCAGGCGCTTGAGCACCACGACGCCGACGCCGTCGCCGTCGACCGTCCCCTGCGCCGCGGCGTCGAAGGGGCGGCAGTGGCCGTCGGGCGACAGGATCCCTCCCGGCTGGTAGAGGTAGCCCGCCGCCTGCGGCACCGAGATCCGCACGCCGCCGGCGAGCGCCATGTCGCACTCGCCGAGCAGGAGGCTCTGCACGGCCAGGTGGACGGCGACCAGCGAGGTGGAGCAGGCCGTCTGCACCGTCAGGCTCGGCCCGCGCAGCCCGAGCTTGTAGGAGACGCGGGTGGCGAGGAAGTCGCCGCCGCTGGCCAGCATCCCCTGGTAGGCGCCGACCGTCCGCGCCAGCTCGGCGCTGGGGAGCAGATTGTGCAGCAGGTAGCTGTTCATGCCGGCGCCGGCGAACACCCCGACCGGACCGGCGTACCGCGCGGGATCGTACCCGGCGCGCTCGAGGGCCTCCCAGGCGCATTCGAGGAGCAGCCGGTGCTGCGGGTCCAGCACCTCGGCTTCGCGCGGGCTGAAGCCGAAGAGTGCGGCGTCGAACAGCTCGGCCCCCTCGACGAGGGCGCGCGAGCGCACGTAGGCGGGATCGGCGAGCAGCTCCGGGGGGACCCCGGCCGCGCGCAGCTCCGCTTCGCCGAAGACGGCGATCGACTCCACGCCGGCGGCGAGGTTCTCCCAGAAGCGCGCGAGGTCGGGCGCGCCGGGGAAGCGCCCGGCCATGCCGACGATGGCGATCCCCGGCGCCGGCGCGGCGCCGTCCAGCTCGTGCGGCTCGCTCATGGCTCGGGCTCCCAAGGGCGCGCGGCCGGCCGGCGCGCCGTCTCCGGCAGGCTCCGCCGCGCGGCGAAGAAGCGCTCCGGCCCCGCCGCCGCCCGCGTCCGCGCCGCCCGCTCCTGGACGGTCCGGGCCGCCGCGCCCTCATCCGGGGCGGGCGTGGAGGAGGCGAGGAACCGCGCCAGGGTGTCCACCGTGGGGTGGCGGAAGAGGTCGACCACCTGCAGGGTGCGGCCGAAGCGCTGCTGCAGCCGGTCGTGGATCTGGATCAGCAGCAGCGAGTGGCCGCCGAGGTCGAAGAAGTTGCTGTGGACCCCCACCCGCTCGACGCCGAGCACCTCCTGCCAGATGGCGGCCACCGCCGCCTCGACCTCGTCGCGCGGCGCCGTATCGTCGGCGGCGTCGTCCGGCCGCAGCGCCCAGAGCGCCCCCAGCGCGGCGCGGTCCACCTTGCCGTTGGGGGTCATCGGCAGCGCGTCGAGGAAGAGGAACGACGCCGGCAGCATGTGCTCCGGCAGGCTCCGGTGGAGGAAGGAGCGCAGGTCGGCCGGCGTCGGCGCCGGCTGCCGGCGCGCCACCCCGTACCCCACCAGGCGCTTCTGCCCCGGCCGCTCCTCGGGCGCGGCGACCGCCACCGCCGCCAGCTCCGGGTGCTGGGCGAGCGCCTCCTCGATCTCTCCCAGCTCGATGCGGAAGCCGCGGATCTTCACCTGGTGGTCGGCGCGGCCGAGGAACTCGAAGCCGCCGTCGGGCAGGGCGCGGGCGAGGTCCCCCGTCTTGTAGAGACGCTCCCCGCGATGGCGGGGGAAGGCGTGGGGGACGAAGCGCTCCGCCGTGACCTCGGCGCGATGGAGGTAGCCGCGGGCGAGCAGCCCGCCGCCGATGTAGATCTCGCCGGGCACCCCGAGGGGGACCGGCGCCAGCGCGGAGTCGAGCAGGTACATCTCGCTGTCGGCGATGACGCGGCCGATCGGCACCTCGCGGCGGCCGTCGAAAGCCGCGGCGGTCAGGTCGCCGACGGTGGAGATGATGGTCGACTCGGTCAGGCCGTAGGTGTTGATCAGCCGCGGGCGCTCGGGGGCGTGGCGGCGCCAGCTCGCCAGCCGCTCGGGGAGCGCCCGCTCGCCGGCGATGATCACCAGCCGCAGCGACTCCGGCAGCGCCAGCTCCTCGGCGTCGAGCCGCGTGGTGATCTCGTGCCAGTAGGCGGTGGGAAGGCTGAGCATCGAGAGCCCGCGCTCCCGGCAGGTGGCGAGGAAGGTGGCCACCGAGGCCAGCATGGCGTCGTTGCGCAGCACCAGCTCGGCCCCCCGGGTGAGGCAGGGGACGATCTCCTCCATGCTGATGTCGAAGCTGATCGAGCAGAACTGCAGCACGCGGTCGGCAGGCTCGACCCCGTAGGCCGCGACCGCCGTCGCCGTGTAGCTGGCGAGCGCGGCGTGCTCGATCATCACCCCCTTCGGGCGGCCGGTCGAGCCCGAGGTGTAGATCACGTAGGCCAGGTTCGCCGGTGCGAGGCCGCACTCCGGATCGAACGGCGGCCGGCCGTCCGGCTCGCCGGCGATCTCCGTCCCGTCCTCGTCGAGGGCGAGCGTCGCCGCCGGGGACTCCGGCAGGCGCCCGGCGAGCCCGGCTTGAGTGAGCACCACCGGCGGCTGGCAGTCCGTCAGCATGTAGGCCAGGCGGTCCGCCGGATAGTTGACGTCGAGCGGGACGTAGGCGCCGCCGGCCTTCCAGATCCCCAGCATCGCCACGATCAGCTCGGGCGAGCGCTCCATGGCGACGGCGACGCGGGCCTCGGGCCCCACCCCCAGGGCGCGCAGGCGGTGGGCGAGCCGATTGGCGCGGCGGTCGAGCTCGCCGTAGGTGAGCCTCCGGCCGTCCAGGGTGGAGACCGCCGGCGCGTCCGGCGCCGCGGCGGCCCGCGCCTCGAAGAGGCGGTGGACGAACGGCTCGCGCGGCCGTTCGCGCGCCGTGTCGTTGGCCTCGAGGAGGGCCTGATGGCGTTCGGCGGCGCCGAGGAGCGGCAGCGCGGAGAGCGGGCTCTCCGGCGCCGCCAGCGCCGCCGCCGCCAGGGCCGTGAAATGGCGCCCGAAGCGCTCGATCGTGGCGCCGTCGAAGAGGTCGCTGACGTATTCGAGGAAGCCGCCGAGGCGGCCGTCCCGCTCCTCGAGGTAGACGGCGAGATCGAACTTCGAGGTCCCCCCCGCCACCGCCAGCGGCTCCAGGCTCAGGCCGGGGAGGACGAACGGCGGCCGCGGCGAGGTGTCGAGGGCGAAGGTCACCTGATAGATCGGGTTGCGGCTGAGGTCGCGCTCGGGGCGTAGCGCGTCGACCAGCTTCTCGAACGGCACGTCCTGGTGGGCGTAGCCGGAGAGCGCCGTCTCGCGCGCCCGGGCGAGGAGGGTGGCGAGCCCGGGGTCGTCGGAGAGGTCGAGGCGGAGCACCAGGTTGTTGACGAAGAAGCCGATCAGCGGCTCGAGCTCCACCCGGCCGCGGTTGGCGACCGGGGTGCCGACGACGACGTCGCGCGCGCCGCTGTAGCGCCGCAGCAGGGCCGCGAAGACGGCGAGGAGGACCATGAACGGCGTCCCCCCCGCTGGCGGCCGAAGCCGCGCAGCGCCGCGGAGAGCGGGGCGTCGAACGCCAGCCGCCGGCTGGCGCCGCGGAAGCTCTGGACCACCGGGCGCGGCCGGTCGCCGGGCAGCTCGAGGGAGCGCGGGATCCCCGCCAGCCGCTGCCGCCAGAAGGCGAGGTCCGCCTCGAGCGCCGCGCCGGCCCGCCAGCGGCGCTGCCAGACGGCGTAGTCCGCGTACTGCACCGGCAGGGCGGGGAGGGCGGCCGGCTCGCCGCCTTCGCCGCTCACCGCCGTGGCGTAGAGCGCCGCGAGCTCGCTCTGGAAGAGGCCGAGCGACCAGCCGTCGGAGACGATGTGGTGCAGGGTGACGAGGAAGTCGTGGCGCTCCGCGCCGTGGCGCAGCAGGGTGGCCCGCACGAGCGGCCCGCCGTCGAGCGCGAAGGGCTGCAGGGCCTCCTCGCGCGCCAGGCGGAGGGCCTCGGCGCTCCGCCGCTGCGGCGCCAGCCCCGCGAGGTCGACCGTCACGAGCGGCACCTCGAGCGAGGGCGCCACGCGCTGCACCGGCTGGCCGCCCTCGCGTCCGAACCGGGTGCGCAGCGCCTCGTGGCGCTCGACGATCCCGGCGACGGCCGCCGCCAGGGCGGCGGGGTCCAGCCCGCCGTCCAGGCGCACGGCGGCCGGCAGGTTGTAGACCGGGCTCGCCGGCTCGAGCTGGTCGAGGAACCAGAGGCGCTCCTGGGCGAAGGAGAGCGGGAGAGGAGCTCCGCGGTCCACCGGGACGACCGGCGGCGGGCCGGCCGCTCCCCCCCGCCGCGCCGCCTCGATGCGCGCCGCCAGCCGCGCCACCGTCGGCTCCTCCCAGAGGGTGCGCAGCGGCAGCTCGACGCCGAACGGGGTGCGCAGCCGGGAGACGACCTGCGCCGCCAGCAGCGAGTGCCCGCCGAGGTCGAAGAAGTCGTCGTGCACCCCCACCGCCGCCCCTCCCAGGAGGTCGCTCCAGATCGCCGCGACGATCTCCTCGACCGGCGTGCGCGGAGCGGTTGCCTCCCACCTCTCGCCCCCCGCGGCGAGGATCGGCGCGCGGGCGAGGGCGAGGCGGTCGACCTTGCCGTTCGGGTGGAGCGGCAGCGCCGGCAGGGGGACGAACACCGCGGGCTGGAACGGTGCGGGGAGCCGCCAGCGCAGCTCGTCGCGCAGGGCGTCGAGGTCGAGGGGCGCGTCCCCGGCCACCACGAACGCCGCCAGCCCCCGCCCGCCGGGGAGGTCGTCGCGCGCCACCACCGCCGCCTCGGCCACCCCGGCTTGCGCGGCGAGCACGGCCTCGATCTCCCCCGGCTCGACGCGGTAGCCGCGCACCTTGACCTGGTGGTCGAAGCGCCCGGCCAGCTCCAGCTCGCCGCCGGGGCGCCGGCGCACGCGGTCGCCGGTGCGGTAGAGGCGGTCGCCAGGCGCGCCGAAGGGGTCGGGACGGAAGCGGTCGGCGGTCAGCTCCGGCCGGCCGCGGTAGCCGCGGGCGAGCCCGGCGCCGCCCAGCCAGAGCTCGCCGAAGGCGCCGGCGGGGAGGAGGGCGAGGTCGCCGTCGAGCACCAGGGCGCGGCTGTGCGCGAGCGGCCGGCCGATGTCGGGCGCCCCCTCGCGCGCCAGCCGCGAGACGGTGGAGTAGGTGGTGTCCTCGGAAGGGCCGTAGAGGTTGTAGACCGCCTCGACCTGCGGCAGGGCGTAGAGGGCGGCGGCGAGCTCGCGGCGCACCGGCTCCCCGCCGAGGTTCACCGTGCGCACCGAGGCGGGGATCCCTCCCGCCCGCACCAGCTCGGCCGCCGCCGAGGGGACGGTGTTGATCAGCGTCACCTCCCCCGCGGCCGCGGCGGGGAGGGTAGGGAGCGCCAGGGCGTCGTCGGCGAGGATCACCGTCCCCCCCGCGGCGAGGGTCGCGAACAGCTCGAAGACCGACATGTCGAAGCAGATCGAGGTCGCGGCCAGCACGCCGGCGAAGCGTTCGCGAGGGTAGGTCTCGAGGCTCCAGGCGACGCGCGCCGCCGCCGACCCGTGGCGGATGGCGATCCCCTTCGGCGTCCCGGTCGAGCCCGAGGTGTAGATGAAATAGGCGATCTGCTCCGGGTCCACCGGCACGGGCTCGTCGCGGCCGCCGTCGGCGATCTCCCCGCCGCCGAGGAGCGCCACCTCACCGGCGAAGGGTGGGAGATCCGCCGCCCGCCCCGGCTCGGCGAGCACCAGCGGCACGCCGCCGCCGTCGGCCAGCAGGAAGGCCAGCCGCGCCGGCGGATAGGCCGGGTCGAGCGGCAGGTAGGCGCCCCCGGCCCGCAGCACGGCGAGCAGGGCGGCGACCATCTCCGGAGTCCGCGAGGAGAAGACCCCGACCGGCGTCTCTGCACGCACCCCCAACCGGCGCAGCCGGCGGGCCAGCGCGCCCGAGCGGCGCTCCAGCTCGGCGTAGGTCCAGCGCTCCGTCCCCCAGACCACCGCCACCCGCTGCGGAGCGCGCGCCGCTTGCCGGAGGAAGCTCTGGTGGATCGCGAGCTCCGGCACCGCCGCTCCGGCCGCCGCGTTCGAGTCGACGAGGAGCGCCTGCCGCTCGGCCGGCGAGAGGAGCGGCAGCTCCCTCCAGGGAAGCTCAGGGTTCGCCGCGGCCGCCGCCAGCAGGGTCCCCAGGTGGCCGAGCAGGCGGCGGGCGGAGGGCGGATCGAAGAGGTCGGTCGCGTACTCGAGGGAGAAGCCCACCCCCGCCGCCGTTTCCGCCGCCGTTTCCGCCGCGAACAGGGCGAGGTCGAACTTGGCCGTGCCGGTCGCGAGGGTCGAGGTCGCCAGCTCGAGGTCGCCGGCGCGACGGTCCGCGGGCGGGTCCTCGAGCGCGAAGGAGACGTCGAAGAGCGGATTGCGCCCCAGCGCCCGCTCGGGGTGCAGCCGCTCGACCAGCAGCTCGAAGGGGACCTCGCCATGCTCGTGGGCGGCGAGCGTCGCCTCGCGCACCCGCCCCAGCAGCTCCCGGAAGCCCGGCCCCCCCGCGAGGTCGGCGCGCAGCACCAGGGTGTTGACGAGGAAGCCGACCAAGCGCTCCAGCTCGCGGCGGTCGCGGCTCGACACCGGGCTCCCCACCGCCAGGTCGGTGAGGCCCGCGTAGCGCCCGAGGAGCGCCTGGAAGCCGGCGAGCAGGGTCATGAACAGGGTCGAGCCGGCGCGGCGGCCGAGCTCCCGGAGCGCCGCCGTGACGGCCGGCGGCAGGCTCGCCGTGGCCACCCCCCCGCGCACGCTCCGCGCGGCCGGCCGCGGCCGGTCGGCCGGCAGCTCGAGGGCGGGGAGCCCGGCCAGGCGCGCGCTCCACCAGGCGAGCCCCGCCGCCAGCGCCTCCCCCTGCAAGCGGGCGCGCTGCCAGGCGGCGAAGTCGGCGAGCTGGCAGCGCGGCTCGGCGAGCGGCGAGGGGAGGCCGTGCGAGAAGGCATCGTAGAGCGCGCTCAGCTCCTCGCCCAGGACCTGCAGGGACGCCTCGTCGGCGACGATGTGGTGGAGCACCAGCAGCAGGCGGTGGGCGCCCGGAGCGAGGCGCAGCAGGCGGGCCCGCAGCAGGGGGCCGCGCGCCAGGTCGAAGGAGCGGCGCGCCTCGGCCCGCTCCAGGCGGTCCGCCTCGCGCTCGCGGCGGCCGGCGGGGAGCGCCGTCAGGTCGAGGAGCGGCGTCTCCGGCGCCGTCCACCCCTGGATCGCCTGCACCGGCCGCCCTTCCCGCTCGGGGAAGGTGGTGCGCAGCGCCTCGTGGCGGCGCACGATCTCCCCCAGCGCCCGGCGCAGCGCCGCGGCGTCGAGCCGCCCTGCGAGGCGCGTCGAGCCGGCCATGTGGTAGGTGGCGACCCCCGGCTCCAGCCGGTCGAGGAGCCACAGCCGCTCCTGGGCGAAGGAGAGGGGGAACGCACGGCCGTCGCGCGGCAGCGGCGCAATCCCCTCCTCGGTGGCCGCGCGTTCCTCGGCGAGGCTCGCGGCGAGGCTCGCGATGGTGGAGCGGAAGAAGCCGCCGAGCGGCAGGACGACCCCGAAGCTCTCGCGGATCCGCGACTGCAGCCGGAGGGCGAGCAGCGAGTGCCCTCCCACCGCCACGAAGTCGTCTTCGACCCCCACGCTCCCGGCGCCGAGCACCTCTTCCCAGATCGCCGCCAGGCGCGCCTCGGCCGGTGTCCGCGGCGCCGTCCCCGCGCCCCGCCGCCGCTCGGGCGCCACGGCGGCGAGCGCCTTGCGGTCGACCTTGCCGCTGGCGTTCAACGGCAGCGCCGGCAGCGCCACGAAGTCGGCGGGGATCATCACCTCGGGGAGGCGGCGGCGCAGCCCGGCGGCGAGCGCCGGCACGTCGAGCTCCGCCGCCGGCACGACGCAGGCCACCAGCCGCTTCTCGCCGTCCGGCGCCTCGCGGACCAGCACCGCCGCCGCCCGCACCGCGCCGCTCGCCAGCAGGGCGGCCTCGATCTCCCCCAGCTCCACCCGGAAGCCGCGGATCTTGACCTGGTGATCGATCCGCCCCAGGAAGGCGAGCTCGCCGTCCGGCCGGCGGCGCGCCAGGTCCCCGGTGCGATAGAGGCGCGCGCCGGGCTCCTCCCCCTCGGTACCGGCGAACGGGCTGGGCACGAAGCGCTCGGCGGTGAGCTCGGGGCGGCCGAGGTAGCCGCGCGCCAAGCCCGCCCCGCCCAGGCAGATCTCTCCGGGGGTCCCCACCGGCACCGGCTGGAGGGCGGCGTCGAGCACGTGGGCGCGGGTGTTGGCGATCGGCAGCCCGAGGGTCGGCTCACCGTCCCCCGGCTCGGTCCCGGTCGCGTAGGTGGTCGCCTCCGACGGGCCGTAGAGGTTGAGGACGCGCCGCACGGCCGTCCGCTCGCGCAGGGCGCGCACCAGCTCGCCCCGCAGCGGCTCGCCGGCGAGGACGACGGTGGTGACCGTCGCCGGCACCCCCCCGGCGCGCACCAGCTCGGCGATCGCCGACGGGACGGTGTTGATCAGCCGCACGTCCCTCGCCTCCGGCAGGTCGAGGAGGGCCAGCGCGTTCTCGGCGACGATCACCCGCCCTCCCCAGCAGAGCGGCACGAACAGCTCGAAGACCGAGAGGTCGAAGCAGATCGAGGTCGCCGCCAGCACCCCGGCGAGCTCGGCGTCCGAGAAGCCCTCGCGCGCCCAGGCGGCGAAGGCCACGGCGCTGCGGTGGGCGATCGCCACCCCCTTCGGCCGGCCGGTCGACCCCGAGGTGTAGATCAGGTACGCCAGGTTGTCGGCCACCGCCGGCGTCCCCGGCGGCGCCGCCGCGGCCTCGTCCTCCATCGCGTCCCCGCCGCCGAGGAGCACGGTCTCGGCGCCGGTCGCGGGGAGCCGTCCGAGGAGGTCCGGCGCGGCGACCAGCACGGCGGCCCGCGAGTCCTCCAGCATGAAGGCCAGGCGCTCCGCGGGATAGGCGGGATCGAGCGGCACGTAGGCGCCGCCGGCCCGCCACACCGCCAGCAGGGCCACCACCAGCTCGGGAGAGCGGCCGACGCAGACCCCCACCCGCGTCTCCGGCCCCACTCCCGCCCGCCGCAGCCGCGCGGCCAGGCGCGCCGTCCGGCGCTCCAGGTCGCGGTAGGTCAGGGCGCGTCCGCCGCCGCTCACCGCGACGGAGCCGGGGGTGCGGGCGGCCTGATCGGCGATCAGCTCGTGCAGGCCGGCGGCTTCCGGCACGTCCCGGTCGGTCGCGTTCCAGGCGGCGAGCTGCCGGCGCTCGGCCTGGCTCAGGATCGGCAGCTCGTCGACCGGCCGGCCGGGCTCCTCCGCCATGCCGCGCAGCAGCGCGCCGAGGTGCGCCGCCAGCCGCTCCAGGGTGGTGTCGTCGAAGAGGTCGGCATTGACCTGCAGGGCCGCCGTGAATCCGTCCCCGGTCTCCGCGGCGGTCAGCGTGACGTCGACCAGGGCCCGGCTCTCCGCGAGCGCTAGGGAGGTCAGGCGGAGGTCCGCCAGGTCGAGCCCCGCGCCGGCCTCGCCGAGGGCGAAGGCCGCCAGGCTCCGCTCCTCCGGGGTGCGTGCGCGCTGGAGCACGAACATCGCCTGGAACAGCGGCGAGCGGCTGGGATCGCGCTCGGGCGCCAGGCGCTCGGCGAGGCGCGCGAACGGCATCTCCTGCCCCTCGAAGGCGGCGAGCGCCGTCTCGCGCACCCGCGCCACCAGATCGATCCCCGAGGGATCGCCCGCGAACCCCGTCCGCAGCACCACCGGGTTGACGAAGTAGCCCACGGCGTCCGCGAGCCCGGCGCCGCTCCGCCCGGCGGTGGGCGAGCCCACCAGCACCTCCGGCTGGCCGCCGGCGCGGTGCAGGAAGGCCTGGAAGCCGGCCAGCAGGACCATGTAGAGAGTCGAGCCGTGCGCCGCGCCGCCGAGGCGGCGGAGCCCGCCCGCGAGCCCGGCGTCGAGGTGGAAAAGGCGGCGCCTCCCCGCGTAGGTCTGCACCGGCGGCCGCGGGCGGTCGGTCGCCAGGTCGAGCACCGGGAGCTCCCCCGCCAACCGCTCCCGCCAAGCCGCCAGCATCGCCTCGCCGCGGGGGCCCGCGAGACGGCGCTCCTGCCGCTCCACCCAGTCCGCGTAGCGCGCCGCCGGCGCCGGCGGGCTCGCCGCGGCGCCCCCCCGCGCTTCGGCGTAGAGGGCGCCCAGCTCGCCGAGGAGGAGCGAGAGCGACCAGAAGTCGACCACCAGATGATGGACCGCGAGGAGGAGAGTGTGCCCTCCCGCCGGCAGGTCCCACACCCGGACCCGCAGCAGCGGGCCGCGCTCGAGGTCGAACGGCCGCCACGCCTCCGCCGCCAGCGCGCGGTCGAAATCCTCCGCGGGCGCCGGGGCGGCTGCGAGGTCGAGACGCATCTCCGCGTGCACCCGCCGGACGGGTTCGCCCCCCCGCGCCTCGAAGGTGGTGCGCAGGGCCGTATGGCGTGCGATCAACCGTTCCAGGGCGAGGCGCAGCGCCGCGACGTCCACTCCCGCCGCGGCCCGCACCGCACCCGCCAGGTTGTAGGCGGCGGCCGCCGGCGCCAGGCGGTCGGTGTACCAGAGCGCCTGCTGCCCCGCCGAGGCGGGATAGACCCCCGGCTCCTCGACGCCGGGGGGAAGGACCTCCCCCTCCGGGCCGCTTGCCGTCTCCCTCTCCAGATGCCCGGCGATCTCCGCCAGCTCCGCCAGCGAGGCGCCGCCGAGCAGCCGGGAGATCGGCAGCGTCACCCCCGTCCGCGCCTCGACCCCCTGCTGCAGCTCGACGGCCGCCAGCGAGTCGAGCCCGAGAGCGGTGAGCGGCTCCGCCACGGCGAGCGCCCCCGGCGCCCGGCGGAGCGCGCGCGCGGCCTCCTCCCGCAGCCAGGGAGGCAGCTGGCTCCCGGCCTCGCCAGGCCCCGCGGCCGGAGCGCCCCCCGGCCCGGAGCCCGCCACCCGTTCCAGGCTGCCGGCCAGGTAGCCGGCCCGGCACGCCTGGCGGCGCACCTTGCCGCTCGACGTCTTGGGCAGGGTGCCGCTGCGCAGGAAGACCACGTCCTCGACCGCCGCCTCGTGCTCCTCGGCCACCGCGCGGCGGATCGCCGCCGCGGCCGCCGCCAGCCCCGCCTCGCCGGCGACGGCAGGGTTCCCGCGCTCGACCTCCTGGACGACCACCAGACGCTCCTCGGCGTCGCGCTCCACCGCGAACGCGGCGCCGCACCCCGGACGCAGCCCGGGATGGCTCCGCTCGGCCGTGAGCTCGACGTCCTGGGGGTAGACGTTGCGCCCGCGCAGGATGATCAGGTCCTTGAGGCGGCCGGTGACGAACAGCTCGGAGCCGGCGAGGAAGCCGAGGTCGCCGGTGCGCAGGAACGGCCCCTCCCCGCTCTCCGCCAGGCGCGCCGCGAAGGCCGCCGCCGCGGCCGCGGGGCGTCCCCAGTAGCCGGCCGCTACGCTGGGCCCCGCGATCCAGATCTCGCCCACCCCGTCCGGCGGGGCGAGTCGCCCCGTCTCGGGATCGACGATCCGCACCGTCTGCCCCCCCCACGGGCGCCCGCAGCTCACCAGGTCGCGCCCCGCGGGATCGCCCGCCGCGACCTCCCTCACCGCGTGGCCGGCGAGCGCCGCCGCCTCCACCCTCCGCACCGCGGGGGGCTCCCCGGGCCGGCCGCCGGTCACGAACAGGGTCGCCTCGGCCAGGCCGTAGCAGGGGTGGAACGCCTCGCGGCGGAAGCCGCAGGGGGCGAAGGCCCGGGTGAAACGCTCCAGGGTCTCGGCGCGCACCGGCTCGGCGCCGTTGAACGCCACCTGCCAGCTCGACAGGTCGAGCCCCCGGCGCTCCGCCTCGCCGATCTTGCGCACGCAGAGATCGTAGGCGAAGCTCGGCCCGCCGCTGGTGGTGGCGCGGTAGCGGTCGATCGCCTCCAGCCAGCGCCGCGGCTTCTGCAGGAAGGCGAGCGGCGCCATCAGCACCGCCCGGGCGCCCGTGTAGAGCGGCTGGAGGACCGTCCCGATCAGACCCATGTCGTGGTACATCGGCAGCCAGCCGACCACCACCGACTCCTCCGACTGCCCGAAGGCCTGCCGGATCAGCTCCTCGTTGTGGGCCAGATTCCCATGGGTGACGACCACCCCCTTGGGGTCCGCCGTCGAACCGGACGTGTACTGGAGGAAGGCGACGCTCTCCGGCGCCGGCGGCGGCGCGCTCCACCCCCCGGCGGGCTCCATGGGGAGGGTGTCCGTGGCGAGCCAGGAGACCCCGGCGATCTCCGGGAGGGCCCCGGGCGCTCCCGCCCAGGCGGCGATCTCCGCCGTCGTCAGCACCCAGCGCGGGGCGCAGTCGGCGAGGATCGAGCGCAGGCGAGGCTGGTCGCGGCGGGGGCGCGGCGGGTAGGCCGGCACCGCCGCGACCCCGGCATAGAGGCAGCCGACGAAGGCGACGATGAGCTCCAGCCCTGGCGGATAGAGCAGCAGGGCCCGCTCCCCCTCCCCCCCCTCGGCGCGCAGCCGCGCCGCCACCGCGCGGGCGCGGGCGTCGAGCTCGCCGAAGTCGAGCGACGCGGCCTCCCGCCCCTCGGCGTCGAGGAAGGTGTAGACCCGCCGGTCCGGCTTCCGGGCGACGTGCTCCCGGAGGATCGTAACGAGCGTGCGGGACTCTGTCCCCCCGGAGCCCCGCTCCGGCCTGTTGAGCTCTGGTGCTTCCACTCCGCCGGTCGCCTAAGCCGCGACCCCCTCTTGCGCGCCACCGCCGCGTCGGAACGTGTTGCGGTACAGCTCGCCCAGGAATCTCCTGAAGAAGGCCGGGTAGGTGTCGATGTCGATCTCCCCCTGGATCCGGCGGTGCAGCTCCGGCAACTGGTCGTTCGGCACGCCGGGCAGCCAGTGGTGCTCGATGTGGTAGTTGTTGCCGTTGGTGTACCAGTAGCCCAGCAGGCCGGTGCGGATGGTGCGCGTGTTCTCGCCCACGTTCAGCGTGTCGTGGTCGCGCCCCCAGTGCTCCGGCAGCTCGATCAGGGCGTGCGCCGGGATCGCGAAGAGCAGCGGGATCAGCCAGACCTTGAGGAACAGCGTGGTCTTGAGGACGACCGAGAGGACGGCGGCGACCGCCAGCATCAGAGCCATCCACTGATACTCCGTCCGGATCTTGCGGGCGTTCTCCTCCTTGATCCCCGGCTTCAGCCGGCCGAACACCGAGGAGGCGATGAAGAAGCTGACGTCCCGGTAGTGGCGCACCATCAGCAGGTGGAGCAGCAGCGGCTTCAGCGAGGTCAGCCGCTCGTAGCCGTAGTTGAAGAACTCCCGGTCGTCGCCGGTGCCGAGGAGACGGTGGTGCCGCAGATGGCTCCACTGGTAATCGGAGTAGGAGACCAGCATCGGCGCGCCCAGCAGGAAGCCGGCGAAGCGGTTCCAGGACTTGCTGGCAAACGCCGTGTTGTGCAGGGCCTGGTGCTGCAGCTCGACGCCGTGCGCCAGGATCAGCCCGAGGAGGATCATCGCCAGAACCGACAGCGGCAGCGGGGCCTTCAGGATGGCCACGATCAGCGCCGCCACCAACGCTACGTAGATTCCGAGACGGAGGAGGAAAGGTCCGGGTCTCACCTGGGAAAGCTCTCTCAGGTTCATGTCCACGAGCGGTTTTCCAACGTTCAACATCTTGTTCTCCTCAGCGGTTGCTTCTCACCTGTTGAATCCTCGGCCCTGGAGCCCGCAGGACCTCGATAAGGCTAAATATCTTAAACGTAATCTGCGCATTTGTCAACAGGCGTAGTCCGGCCTCTGGAGTTTCCTCACCTCGCGCCGCGAGGATCGCCCGGGGTCCCTCGGACCGCCTGCACCCCCGGCGAACCGCCGCTCTCCGGCCGCCGGCCTCGGCGCCCACCAGCGGGAGAGATTCCGTAAAGCCGCCACCTCCCGGCACGTCCCTGGCTCCCGGTTCCGCTCGGAGGCGATTTCGCCTCAATTCCCAGCAGGATTCGCGACTTGGTGTGCCAGTGGTCCCTGAGCGGTCCCCGTGAGTCGGGGGAAGGTCCGAAAAATTGCTCAGCCCAACACGAAGGGGATCTGCTGGGCGGCGACGGGGGTGAGCCGAAGCAGAGACCGGAATGCTGCGGCATGGTCCGAGGCGCCGGACTCGGTCCGGATATAGAGATCCGGGATGAAGCCGTGCTCCCTGCTTGCGAGGAGTTCCCGCTCCACCGGGAGGCACCAGAGCTCGACCAACGAGCGCTTCCAGAAGCTCCAAAACGAGCTAGGGCTTGGCCTGGATTCAAAAGTGGGCAAAAGTGGGTAAATCGGATGGTGCCAGGCCGCTTTGTTCGATGTCTTTCCTGTTCTCCATCAGAGCACCTCCTCGATCCCACCTCCTTGCGATGGATTGGATTTATTTTCTGTACTTGTATGAAACCAGAGGCCTTCTTCCAGTTACTCGTGTCACTTTACAGTCACCAACGACTGGCCGAGAGGTACCCACGGTCCCGTCAGATTCCGATTTGCAGAAAAATTGCATTTCAAACCAATATGGTGGAGAATCTTTTGCTAGCAAATATAGCGCTACCCTTATTTCTAACGGATCGAAAGTAAACGGGACCGCGATACCCTCAAGGGCCACAAAGCTTATTCTGTTAAAGGGCGTGAGCCTTGCAATGTTGGAAGCTTTGGGCTGAGTCGTCTTATGATGAAGATGCCAAGTAAATTCGTCGCTGCCCTGTTCGTCGACGACTTCGAGGTAAGCCAAGAGATGGGAGTTAACCTCGACGGGTGGCGGAACAATAGACCAGCCAATAACGCCAGCCTCTAGCTGCTCGGCTGTCGATAGGCTTACATTCACGGCGGTGAGGTGGAACGTTATCTCCCCTCGGGCATTAAGGACTGGGTGCGGCGGGGCAACGCGAGCCTCCATTTCGATAACTGGATGTTGACGTCGCCCAAGAATGAGATCTGAGATGAGGAAGGGCGGCGCTTCGATAGTCGATTGATTGAATCTTAGGAAATATTTCTGTCTGTTGGCCTCGACGACAGGGACAATTTCTCCTGCCCGCGCCACGGCAATAATCAGAACTGGCCCCTTAGGGTGATCCACAATCTGAATACGCGGCAGAGGACTAAGACGAGGCGATATATCTAAGAGGTGCGCTTCTGCCCATTTGTCCAAGGGTTCAGCGCCTGGGGGAATGCAGGGAGAAATTTCCCGCGGCGGCTTGTCGGTGATTCCAATGATTAGGACTCCGCCGTCGCTGTTGGCAAACCCGCTTATCTGTTCGCGGATGATTTTCCTTCCATGCTTAGACTTATCTTTGGATGTTATGGCTCCGTCTTTGTAGTCAAGATGTTGATCTTCTTGGAATTTCTGAATGAACTCTTCGAGTTCCAGGGGGCTAATTTTGTAGCCTTCCAAGAAGAGGTCCAAAGCATCTTGAGTTGAAGCAGCATCCATTTAGAAGTCTCCGCGTGCTGAGCCCGGGCCCAGATCGTTGATAAGCAGCAAGCTGGCCTGCTGGCGGGCGGCGAATCTCGACCCGATCGAGCTGGGCAAGATCGGGAAGCTCGAAGCCGAGCTCTCTGCCAAAGAGGCGCCGGGCTCGGTCCGGATATAGAGATCCGCGACGAGGTCCCGCCACCTCAGCAGCTCGCGTCTCAGCGTCGGGCGCCGCTGGACCTCCACCGTCAAGTCTAGGAGGCGCAAGACCCGCTCGTAGGCGAGGGAGAGGCCTTGCAGGTCCCGCAGCTCGATCAGCCGCTTGGCCCGGTTCATCTCATTGCCGATCATGAGGATCTGCTGGTCCAGACTAAAGCCCGCCCAGCGTTCCGGAGACAAGGAGGAATGCTGGCTCATTCGAGAGGCTCTCCTTCACCGGTCAAGAGGTTGCCCGCCGCTATAGGGTGGCGGCCCAGATCACCAGCCGCAGCTCGCTGTCATCGATCACGCTGTACTCCGGGACACGTCCCGAGAGCTTTTTGCTCTCCGCGAGGATGATCGGCACGCCATCGCCCCGCCGATCCATCAGATACGACCGCCCGACCCCTTCCTCCGGATCAACTGGACAGCGCGCCAGAAGCGAAACGATGAGTTCATTCCGGTTGTATTGCCGCAAGGCCATGCTGTCGGGAGTCAGCGTGTTGGCAAGCCCACCCGGCACGTAGAGCTCGAGCCGATCTCCAAACATGTGGAGACGTACCCTCGCACCGGCCATCGAATAATCACGATGGGCGACCGCATTGACGAGCGCTTCGAAAACCGCTCGCTCGCTGAACTGCGGAATCTCCACGCGCCCCATCGTCTTCGTCGCTTGAATCAGCATGTTGCGGCGCACGAAGTGCAGCGCCCCCATGACCTGGGCGTCCAACGGGCCCCCCACATCCCGCGCGTCCGTCTGATACTTCGAGTCCCTGCGATCTCCGGCGTAGCTCACGGCCTGGATCTGCGCGTGCGGCATCCAGCGCTGCGGCTCTTGGGTGCAGAGCAGGACTCCGGTGACGGTCATCCTCGCGGCGCCGTCGTCATTGTCCACGGCGATCCGGAGCTTGCGAAGGGAGGCGTCGACAGGCTCTGTGTCTCCCCGCAGGAACCGCCGCGCCAGTTGGGGATCGAGAGCGGCAGGGGACGTGCCGGGCACGGGAGACTCGTCGAAGCGGATTACGCGGCTCTGGCTTCGCTCCTGGAAAAGCCTCGCTAGAACCTCCGGCGCCATCTCCCGCTTGGAGCTGCCGAGCCGGCGAAAGTAGCCGCCGGGCCCCTTGTGGACGAACAGGCTGCGAGCCACATCCACTTGGATCACCGGCACCCGCGCTCCGGTGGAGTCCGGCAATTCGAGCTTGCGAATCTCGGCTTCGATCGAAGGCTTCACGGCGTCGTTGCAGATCTCACGAACCCAACTCTCGACGGCGTCGATGTGCTCGATCGGTATGCCCAGGACCTCGCGCGTCTTGTCGTCAATGCCGAGCACGAGGGTCCCTCCGCGCCCGTTCGCGAAAGCCGCCAGCTCATCGGCGAAGTCGCCGCGCCCCGGAGCGGTTACGCGAGAGCCCGCCAACAGCACGCGCTTGAGCTCTAGCTCCGAATCTTCTCCGAGGCGGATTCGCCGCATAAGGTTATCGTGGTTATCCATCGAGTCATCCTTTGGGAGCATGATGCGGCAGTATAGCGTCTGAAGGAAGAAGGCGGTTCGAAGGGAAGATGGTGCGCCTAAGTCTCTACCCGTTCTAACTGCCGCAAGGCATGATCGAGCGCAGCATCCCCGTCGATCGCCTTTAGGTGGCCCATCGCGAGCGCGCTCGGCGTCTGTACGCCGGCGGCGGCTCTGCTCCTCGGCTAACTAGGCGGCCCAGGGAAGATGCGGTCGTCATCCCGCATATTGAACCTCAGCGGTCCGCAGAACCTGGTCGCGGAAATGCCGGCTGAGATCCTGGGGGGTGCGCAGGTCGACTTTCTTGCCGCCGAGAAGGGTGGCCATCTCGGCCTCCATCGTCGCTAGGCCGAGGAGGCCGGGCTCCCAGCCGGGCTCGAACTCCACCAGCAGATCGATATCGCTATCGGGCCGGGCGGTGCCCGCCAGGGTCGAGCCGCACAGAGACAAGCGTCGGATGTGCTGAGCCTGGCAGAACCGCGCAAGTTTTTGGTCGGAGACCGCCAAACGAGGCATTGAAGCTCGCCTCCGGAAGGAAAGCTAATCTGGGGATGGTGCGCCCTAGAGGATTCGAACCTCTGACCTACAGCTTCGGAGGCTGTCGCTCTATCCAGCTGAGCTAAGGGCGCGCTTTCAAGGTACCGCTTTGGGTGTCGAGAATCAGTGGCCTGCCTGGAGGGATTCGAACCCCCGACCCGCGGCTTAGAAGGCCGCCGCTCTATCCAACTGAGCTACAGGCAGCCGTGGCTCGCGCGTCCCGGTTTCGACCCCTCGGGCCGGCCCCTTCATCCTGCAAAGAGCCGCCGTAAGAATCGGGGCGCCCAGATTTGAACTGGGGACCCCCTGCGCCCAAGGCAGGTGCGCTACCAGGCTGCGCTACGCCCCGACGGAAACGCACAGGCGGCACAGTTTAAGCGAGGGGGGTACCCGAGTCAAATTCGCCGGCTCCCGGGATGGCCCCGGGGTGTGGCATGATTCCCCCCGGTCATGCCCTTCAGAGTCCGCATCCCCCGCGTCGCGGTCCTGCGCCGCCTGCTGCGGGCCCATCCGCGGCTGCGCCGGCTGCTGATCGGCGTCGCGGCCGTCCTCGCCCTCTTCCTGGGGGTGGTGGTGTGGCTCCTCTTCCCGTACCTGCGGACGTTCGGCGACATCGGCGCCGGGCCGGAGAACGCGCCGTCCCGGCTCTATGCCGCGGCGCCGGCGATCCGCGTCGGCGACGAGGGGACCCCCGAGACGCTGGCGGCGGAGCTCGACGGGCTCGGCTACCGCGCCTACGACGGCGACGCGCTCCCCAACGGGAGGTATCGGACGGGCGACGACGCACTCGCCCTCCGCCTGCGGCGGCACATGACGCCGCAGGGGCCGGTGCCGGGCGGTCTCCTCCTCTTCCAGTTCCGGAAGGGGAAGATCGCGGCGCTGCGCGAGGACGGCCGCCCCGTGGAGCGGGCCGAGCTCGAGCCCCCCGTGCTCGCCACCTACTATGGAGACGATTCGCGGGAGAAGTGGCCGGTGAACGCCAAGGAGCTCCCCGAGCCGGTGATCCGCGCCGTGCTCGCGGCCGAGGACGACGCCTTCTACTGGCATCCCGGGGTCTCCCCCACCGGCATCGTGCGCGCCCTGTTCGCCAACCTGCGCCACGGCGGGGTGACGCAGGGGGGGAGCACGCTCACCCAGCAGCTGGTCAAGAACGTCTTCCTCTCCTCCGAGCGGAGCATCTTCCGCAAGATCCGCGAGGCGGTGATCGCGGTGGCGGTGGAGGTGCAGCACAGCAAGCGCAGCATCCTCCAGGGGTATCTCAACGGCATCTACCTCGGCGGCTCGGGCGGCATCCAGTACTACGGGATCGGCTCGGCGGCGCGCGCCTACTTCGGCAAGGACGCGACCGAGCTCACCCTCCCCGAGGCCGCGGCGATCGCCGGGATGATCAAGTCCCCCGGCTTCTACTCCCCGCTCGCCCACCCCGACCACGCCCGCCAGCGGCGCGACGAGGTGCTGCGGCGGATGGCCGCCCTGGGCTGGATTGACGCGCCGGCGCTCGAGAGCGCCCTCAGCGTCCCGATCGAGACCGCGCCGCTCCGCCTCGGCGACCGCCCGGCGCCGCACTTCGCGGACGCCATGGCGAACGAGGTGCGCGACCGCTTCGGCCTGCGCCGTCTGGGCAACCGCGGCTACAGCCTGTTCTCCACCCTGTCGCTGCGCGAGGAGGGGATCGCCCGCCAGGCGGTGACCGAGACCCTGCGCACCCTCGACCTCCAGGGGCCGCGCGACGCCGATCCGCTGGAGGCGGCGCTGATCTCGGTCGATCCCCGCACCGGCGCCATCCTCGCCTACGTGGGGGGGCGGAGCTTCTCGACCAGCGAGTTCGACCGCGTCGGCCAGGCCCATCGCCAGGCGGGGAGCTGCTTCAAGCCGATCGTCTTCGTGACCGCGCTCGAGAGCGGCAAGTACTCGCCGGCCTCGAAGGTGGAGGACAAGCCGCTGAGCCTGAAAGCGGGCGGGACGACCTGGACGCCAAAGAACGCCGACGGCGACTACCTCGGCACGATCACCGCGCGGACGGCGCTCGAGCAGAGCCGCAACGTCCCCCTGATCCGCCTCGCCATGGCGGTGGGGCTCCCCAAGGTCGCCGAGGTGGCGCACCGGCTGGGGATCGACTCGGATCTCGATCCGGTGCCGGCGATGGCCCTCGGCGCCGCCGCGGTCACCCCGCGCGAGGTGGCGACCGTCTATGCCACGCTGGCCCACGGCGGCGTGCGGCCGGTGCTGCACGGCCTCCAGCTCGTGCTCGACCCCGAGGGGAAGCCGGTCGCCGAGCCGAAGGCCAAGGAGCAGAAGGCGGTGCTCAACCCGCAGATCGCGTTCATCACCACCTCGGTGCTCGAGGGGGTGGTGGAGCGCGGCACAGCGCGCGGGGTGCAGCGCTACGGCATCCCCGGACCCCTCGCCGGCAAGACGGGGACCACCAACGAGGCGCGCGACAGTTGGTTCGCCGGCTACCGCCCCGACCGCGTGACGGTGGTCTGGGTGGGGCGCGACAACCCGGGGGCCACCAACCTTTCCGGCTCGCGGGCCGCCCTGCCGATCTGGGGGCGCTACATGAAGGCCGCCCTGCGCGACTCCGCCCGCGTGGAGTTCGCGGAGCCGCCGGGGCTCGAGCATGCCACCGTCTGCCGGCAGAGCGGCCTGCTCGCCCGGCCGATCTGCCCCACCAAGATCGACGAGGTCTTCCTCCCCGGCCAGAAGCCGACCCAGGTCTGCAACCTGGAGCACGAGCCGCGCTTCGAGGAGACCCAGCACGAGTTCGGCGAGCGCCTCGGCGACTGGCTGAAGCGCCGCTTCGGCGGGCT
>CAVWOZ010000032.1:0-250358 GCA_963756595.1 uncultured Acidobacteriota bacterium | reverse complement strand
CAGGGCCGCGTTCGCCGCGTCGCTCGACCGCGCACTGACCCGGGCGGCCCGCGCGGCCAAGGGGAACCAAGGCAACGTGGCGAAAACCTGAGCGGTCCGGCGGGGCGGGCTCCTCGCTGTGGTAGCGTTTCTCGGCGATGTGGCAAGAGCTCCGTTCAGGCTTGCGGCGTCTCCGGCGAGCCCCTCTGATCCCGGTCGCGGTGATCCTCCTGCTGGCGATCGGCGTCGGCGCCGTGGCGACGGCGTTCAGCGTCGTCCACGGCGTCCTCTCCCCGCTCGACTTCCCCCGCCCCGCCGAGCTCGTCCGCCTCTACGCCACCGCCGGCGAGCTGCGCAGCTCGCCCAACCCGCGCCTGGCGGCGATCTGGGACCGCCTGCCGGTCTCCTACCTCAACACCCTGGACTGGCGGCAGAGGAGCCGCACCCTGCACGGCATCGGGCTCTACGAGGGGTACCGGGCCGTCCTCGCGCCGGGCGGCGAGCCGCTCGAGGTCGCGGCGGCGCGGATCGACCCGGAGCTCCTCCGCGTCCTCGCCGTGGCGCCGCGCCTCGGCCGCCCGTTCGCCGCGGCGGAGGCGCTCCGGCGGGAGCGCCTGGTGCTCCTCGGGCACGACCTGTGGGTCCGCGTCTTCGCGGCGGACCGCGGCATCCTCGGCCGGGCGCTGCGGCTCGACGGGCAGGCGTACACGGTGGTGGGGGTGATGCCGGCCGGTTTCGCGCTCCCCGGGCGCGACGACGCCCTGTGGACCCTCGCCGGACCGACCGACGACGACCTCGCCCAACGCGACCAGAACAGCTACACGGCGATCGCGCGCCTGGCGCCGGGAGCGACCCCGGGCGCGGCGCAAGGAGAGATGGACCACCTGGCGGCGGACCTCGCCAGGGTCCACCCGGAGACCAACACCGGCGCCGGCGTGCGGTGCGTGCCGCTGCTCGAGACGGTGGTCGGCGACAGCCGGCGGGCCCTGCGGCTGCTCGCCGCGGCCGGCGCCGCGGTGCTCCTGATCGCGACCGTCAACCTCACCCTCCTGCTCCTCGCGCAGGGGGTGGACCGGCAGGGGGAGAGAGCGCTGCGCCTCGCCCTGGGCGCCCGGCGCGGCCACCTGCTCCGGCAGGACGGCGTCGAAGCGCTGCTCCTCGCCCTCGCCGGCAGCGCCGGCGGGCTCCTCCTCGCGGCCCTCGCGGGGCGGGCCCTCCCCCGGCTGCTGGTGGACGAGCTGCCGCGGCTGGAGCGGGTCGGCCTCGACGGCCGCGTGACCCTCTTCGCCTTCGCCACCGGCCTCGCCGCCACCCTGGCGAGCGGGGTGCTGCCGGCGCTCCTGGCGTTCAGCGGACGCGGCGCCGGCGCCGGCGGCGGCCGCCCCGTGCAGGCGATGGCCGAGCGCCGCTCCGTCCGCCGCTGGCAGGAGGGGCTGGTGATGGCGGAGATCGCGCTGACCCTGATGCTGACCACCGGCGCCCTGGCGCTGATGGCGAGCTGGCTGCGCCTGACCTCCCGCGACCCGGGCTTCGACCCGCGCGGCGTGCTGGTCCAGGAGATCCGCCTGCCGGCCTGGCAGTATCCGGACGAGGCCCGCCGGGGGGAGCTCGCCGCGCGCCTCCTCGCCAGCCTCAGAGGGCTCCCGGGAGTGAACGGAGCGGCGTTGACCAGCCGGCTGCCGATCCCCGGTCCGGCCGAGGTGTGGGGGTTCCACCTCGCCGGCCCCGAGCCCGTGGGGCGCGCCTGGACGGCGGGGCGCAGCGCCACGATGCAGACCGTCACCGCCGACTACTTCCGGCTGCTCCGCATCCCGCTGCTGGCCGGGCGCGTCTTCGACGAGCGCCCCGGCGCCGAGCCGGCGCGGGTGGTGATGGTGGACCGCGCCCTGGCGGAGCATCACTGGCCCGGCCGGAGCCCGGTGGGAGGGGTGATGACGATGCGCAAGCAGGAGTACAAGGTGGCCGGGGTGTTCGGCGACTTCCGGCAGCAGGGGCTGGCCGAGGAGCCGGGGGAGCTGATGGCGCAGCCCTGGAGCCAGGGTCCGCCGGCCGCCTTCGCCGCCCTCGTCCGGGTCGCCGGCGACCCCTTGAGCGCCGCGCCGGCGGCCCGCCGGCAGCTCCGCGCCCTCGACCCCGCCCTCCCCCTGCCGCCGGCGGCCCGGCTGGAGGACGTCGTGGCCCGGTCGCTGGTGGGGCCGCGGGCGCGCACGGTGCTGGTCGGCCTCTCGGCGGGCGTCGCCCTCCTCCTCTCGCTGATCGGCACCTACGGCGTGATGGCCTTCAACGTCGGCCGCCGCCGGCGCGAGATCGCCATCCGGATGACGGCCGGCGCCGGCCGCGGCGAGATCCTCGGGTGGGTGCTGCGGCGGACCCTCGCCCTGGCGGGAGGAGGGATCGCCCTCGGCGTGCTCGGCACCCTGGCAGCCCACCGCCTGCTCTCCGGGCTGCTGTACGGCGTGGTGGCGGCCGACCCCCTGGAGCTGGCCGCCACCGCCCTGCTGCTGATCGTGGCCAGCCTGGCGGCCGGTTACGGGCCGGCCCGGCGGGCGAGCCGGATCGATCCCGCCACCACCCTGCACAGCCTGTGATCCCCGCTCAGGCGTGGGTCATCGCCGACTCCGCGTAGGTGCGGATCAGGGTCTCGAAGTTCTCCTCCCAGTAGGCGCTGCGCCGCGCGAGATAGAACTCGTTCCCCTCGAACCACGTCTTCGGGCACCCTCCCATGCAGATCGGCAGGTACTGGCACTGGCTGCACCGGTCGTGGGTGAACGGATCGTAGGTGTGGTACGGATGGGCGTTGGCGCCGACCGCCGGGGTCTCCTTGAGGATGACGAACGGCGAGCTCGGCCGCCCCGCCGGAACCGGCGAAGGGGGCGGCGGCGACAGGGAATCGAACGCCCGATCGGTGATCCCGACGTCGAGACCGCACTTGTACATCAGCCCGTCGGGGCCGAAGACGACGCTGTTGTCCCCCACCGCCGCGCAGTTCATCCGCCGCGTCGAGGGGTAGATCTGCAGGTGCTCGACCCCCTTGGGGTCCATGTAGAGCGCGACCTCCTGCTGGAACTCCCGCTTGATGACGTCGAAATCGTCCTGGAAGCTCTTGAACTTCTCGGAGCCGCCGATGAAGCCGCAGTGCTCGGTCATCGGCCCGATCGGCGCGAGGTACGGGTAGAAGCGCGCTCCCGGCGTCAGCCAGCCGTGCTCGCGGAAGACCTCGATCAGCTCCAGGGCCGAGCGGCCGACCCCGGGATCGACGTTGATCCTGAGGTAGATCCGGGTGCTCCCGATCAGGCGGTCGAGGGTGCCCGTCACCTCGTCGAACGAGCTCTGCGCCTGCTCATGTCCCGGCTTGTACCCCCGGCGCGCGTTGTGATGGCGGGCCGGGCCGTCGAGCGTGATCTGGACGTGGTTGAGCCGGTTGCGCTTGACGAAGCCGCGGGCGTCCTCGGGCCAATGGGTGCCGTTGGAGATCATCGCCGAGCTGTAGCCGATGCCGCGCTCCTCGCAGTAGCGGATCGCCCGCTCCGAGAAGTACTCGATGACGTCCGGGTTGAGCATCGGCTCGCCGCCGTACCAGTCGGTGTAGACCTTGGGGTGCCCCTTGGCCTCCACCTTCTCGGCGATGAAGGCGAGGATCTGGTCGCAGCGCTCGCGGCTGAGGTAGACCGGCGACTTGTCCTCGTAGCAGTAATAGCAGTCGAAGTTGCAGTCGAGGGTGGTGGTGATGGTGATCAGGAACGGGTCGTTCCGGCGGGTGAACTCGTTGCGGTCGCGGAGGAACCCGATCTCGTCCTCGTCGGCGGGGACGAAGAAGCGGCCGCGCAGGAATTCGGGGAACACCTCGCGCAACGACGCCGGCAGCTGGTCGAGCCCGAAGCGGGGCGGGTCCCACTCCGCGAGCCCGCGTCCGGCCGCGCTGGAGCGCGGCGGGCCGAGGAGGGGGACGACCTCGTCGCTGAGGTCGCCCGGCAGCCGCATCAGGCCGGAGGTGACGCCGTTGTAGAGCAGGGTCCACCCGCCGTCCGGGATCGCCCGCGTGTAGTACGAGGCCTTGTACTGGACGTCCATGGCAAGCTCCAGGGAAAGTCAGCCGTTTCGTCGCCTGGCTGCCGGCCCGGCTCCAGGCCCGGATTGCGGATGCGCCGCCGTCAGGCGGTCACGAATCGCCGTGATCGTCGATCACCGCCAGGCAGACGTCCGTGCAGCTGCACAGGCGGGCGCCGATCACGGTGCCGTCGTTGACCTGGGGCTCCGGCTGCTTCACCCACAGCGACGAGGAGGTTCCTCCCGTCACCGCCTTGGCCTGCTCGCGATCCAAAGGAAGGGGAACGATCGGCTCGGTGGGACCTGATTTCTTGACCATCGTCTTCTCCTGGTTCAGGTTCTCTCCAAGCGCCACGAGGGGGATCCTCGGGCGCACGACACGCCGTCCGCTTTAGTTTAAACCATACTGCGAGGTGGAAGTAAAGAGGGGCGTGAGCCTCACGCGCACCCCGGCGGCGATCCCAGATCCCCTTCCACCTTGAGGCGCAACCTCTTTTTCCCTTCGTTAAATCGATTTATTTTTGTCGAAGATTCTTGTCACGGGAAAGACCGCGGACGCACCATCAATTAGTGGAGAAGGTATTTTTCAAACTCGAAAAGGAGGCAGAACGATGAAGAAGGCAGCCGGAAAGATTCTCGTCGGAGCGCTTTTCGCCCTCGGCCTGGGCGCCGTGCCCATGCCGGGTCACGCCCAGCTTCCCGCCTCGCCGCGGCGGTTCGTGGACTTCCTCGACGTGCGCTGCTACCAGATCTCGGGGCAGCCGCCGCTCAACGTGACCCTGGTGCTCAAGCACCTCAACCCGGTCCTGCAAGGGCTGCCGACCGAGACCGTGGTCCTGCAGTCGCCGCAGCAGCTCTGCGTCCCGGTGCAGAAGGAGACCCAGATCGCGCCCGCGGACACCGCCCCTTTCATCAAATTCGTCGACTGGAAGTGCTACGGGATCGACGGGCCGTCGATCAATTTCCCGCTGACGCTGACCCAGCTCAACCCCGTCGCCGCCGCGGCTTTCGGCGCGACCCTCAACGTGACCCTGCGCCAGCCGCAGCAGCTCTGTGTGCCGGTGGTCAAGAACAACGTGCAGCCGCCGGCCAACGTCCTGGCGCTTGTCCAGCAGCTCGACTTGAAATGCTACGGGATCGACCCCGTGCAGAGCTTCGTCAAGCCGATCACGCTGACCCATCTCAACCCGCTCTTCTCCACCCTGCCGAAGGAAGTCTCGCAGGTCGGGGTGCCGAGCCAGGTCTGCGTGCCGGTGACCAAGAACGGCGCGCAGCCGCCGGCGAACATCCTCCCCTACGTGCAGTACGCCGACGTCCTCTGCTACGGCGCCACGGGCGCCCCGCTCGGCCAGAACCTGACCTTGAGCCACATCAACCCCGTGCTCACCGCGATGGGGCTGCCGCGCGAGAACGTCTTCATCGGCAACAGCCTCAAGCTCTGCGTGCCGGTGGCGAAGAACGGCGTGTTCCCTCCGGGGATCCAGTAGGGTAGCCGGCAGGCGGCCTCGCCCTCGGCGTTGGGAACCAGGGACTTCAGGGACTCCAGGGACTCCAGGGACGCCGGGGGAGCGGCGTCCCTGCCGTCCCTGCTGTCCCTCCCGTCCCTGGTTTCCCTGCTTGCTACGCCTTCACCGCCGACTGCTGCCCGTTCCCCGGCACCGTGCGGAATTTGAGCGGCCGCAGCGGCTTCAGCCCCGCCTCGCGCTGCCAATCGGCCATCTCCTCGAACGACCAGGTGCCGGCTTCGCTGGTCAAGGCGAAGTAGAGGTCGAGCAGGGCGCCGATCTGCCCGGAGGCGCCGGGGGATTTGGCGCGGATCAGCTCCTGGATGACGTAGACCCCGCCGGGGCGCAGGGCGCGGGCGATCTTCTTCGCGAAGGCGCGGTTGGTGGCGTCGTCGAAGTGGTGGACGAGGCTGGAGACGAAGACCACGTCCCAGGCCTCGGTGCCGAGGTCGTCGGCGAGGCCGTCGCCGATGCGGTGCACCACCCGCTCCCCCATCCCCTCCTCGGCGAGCAGGGGGGCGGCGTGCTCGACCGCCTCGGGGAGGTCGAGGATGACGGCGCGGAGCCCCGGGTGGCGGCGGCAGAGCTCGACCGACAGCAGGCCGTGCGAGCCGCCGATGTCCAGCAGGTCCCTCGCCCCCTTGGGCACCGGCGTCCGCTTCCCCACCTCCGCCGCCCAGCTCGAGGCGACCGAGCGCATGCCGCGCTGGTAGAGCCCCCAGTTCTCGCGCGAGAGGGTGTTGTGCAGGTCGACCGGCTTGCCGGTGCGCACGAAATCGCCGAGGTGGGCGAGCGACTCCCACTCGAACTCCTGCATCCGCAGCTTGCCGGCGAGCGAACGCGGCGACTCGGCGAGCAGCCACTTGCGGGCGACCGGCGCCAGGGCGTAGCGCCCGGCGCGGTAGCGCACGTAGTCGCAGCCGGCGAGGGCGGAGAGCAGCTTCCCCATCGCCCGCGGCTGGGCGCCGCAGCGCGCCGCCACCTCGTCGGCGGTCAGCGGGCCGTCCTTCAGCGCCTCGAAGGCGCCGCAGTTCGACCCCTCCATGACCGTCCGCGCCAGCAGCATGGCGATGAACGTGTCGATCATCGGCTGCGGCAGCAGGCCGAGCAGGGTGAACACCTGCTCGACGGGGTTCTGCGGGATTCCCCCCAGCTTCATGCATCCTCCAAGCAGGCTCCAGCAAAGCATTTCCGGGCCGCGACGCGGGAGTATACAGGGAGCGGTCGGTAGCCCCCAGGGCGGCCCCGCCCCCGCGCCGGGAGTGCCCTGGTTTGAGCCACGCAGCCTGCTGGCAGCGACCAAGGAGCGAAGCCCGAAGGAGGTGTGCCCGTCGTGTCCTGGCTTGAACCGCGCAGCCGACTGGCAGCGACGAAGGAGCGGAGCCCGAAGGAGGCGAGCAGGTTCAACCAGGGCACGACGGGCACGGCCTCGTACCGCGGGGCGTTTCTGCTACTCTCCGCGCGATGAAAATCCTGGTCACCGGGCACACCGGCTACATCGGCAGCGTCATGGTGCCGCTGCTCCAGGCGGCGGGACACGAGGTCACCGGGCTCGACAGCGACTGGTTCGAGCCCTGCCTGCTCGCCGGGCAGCCGGTCGACCGCGCCGTCCCCGCGATCCGCAAGGACCTGCGCGAGGTCGAGGAGCGCGACCTCGCGGGGTTCGCGGCGGTGATCCACCTCGCCGGCCTGTCGAACGACCCGCTGGGGAACATCGATTCGTCGCTGACCTACGAGATCAACGACGCGGCGTCGATCCGCTTCGCCCGCCTGGCCAAGGCGGCGGGGGTCGAGCGCTTCCTCTTCTCCTCCTCGTGCAGCACCTACGGGGCGGCCGGTGACGACTTCCTGGACGAGAACGCCGCCTTCAACCCGGTCACCGCCTACGGCGTCTCCAAGGTGCGCCTCGAGCAGCAGCTCGCCGAGCTGGCGGACGACACCTTCTCCCCCACCTACCTGCGCAACGCCACCGCCTACGGCGTCTCGCCGCGGCTGCGGGTCGACCTCGTGCTCAACAACCTGGTGGGCTACGCGATCACCACCGGCCGCATCCACCTGCTGAGCGACGGCACCCCCTGGCGGCCGATCGTCCACATCGAGGACATCAGCCGCGCCTTCCTCGCCGTGCTGGAGGCGCCGCGCGAGGCGGTGCACGATCAGGCGTTCAACGTCGGCCGCACGGAAGAGAACTACCGCATCCGCGAGCTGGCGGAGATCGTCGCCGAGACGGTCCCCGGCTGCGCCATCACCTACGCCGAGGGGGCCGGCCCCGATCTGCGCTGCTACCGGGTCGACTGCGCCAAGCTCCCCCGCGTCCTCCCCGCCTTCCACCCCGTCTGGGACGCGCGCCGCGGCGCCCGCGAGCTCGCCGCCGCCTACCGCGCCGCCGGCCTCACCGCCGAGCAGTTCCTCGGCGCCCGCTTCATCCGCCTGAAGCGCATCCAGGAGCTGCAAGGGACGGGGGAGCTCGACGCGGCGCTGCGCTGGACGGGGGTGGCGGTGTAACACGGACTGACATGGACGAGCACGGACCTTCATGGACAGGGAAGAGGTAACTTCTCATTGGCCTCGTCGCTGTCCCTGTCCGTCCGTGTCAGTCCGTGCTCGTCCGTGGTCTGCCGATCACCCGCACCACCCACGTCCCCTTGCGGTTGGTGATCGCCGTCTCCTCGAGCAGGCGGCGGCCGGCGAGCAGGCGCTCGACGATGACGTCGGCGCGGCGCGAGCGGAAGGTCGAGACGATCAGGATGCCGTCCGCCGCCAGCATCGCCTCGTAACGCCGGACGGTCGCCAGGGGATCGACGAAATAATAGACGCACTCGTTGAACACGATCGCGTCCCAGCTCCTCTCCGCAGGGGCCGGCTCGAACGTCTCGGCGTCCGCGGCGGCGAAGGCGGTCGTGGCGTCGGCGCGGCCGGCGGCCTGCCCGATCGCCACCTCCGAGAGGTCGACGCCGAGGTAGCGCGCATAGCCGAAGGGGCGCAGGTGGTCGGCGAGCAGCCCCTCGCCGCTCCCCACGTCGAGCACCGAGCCCCCCGGGCGCAGATGGTGGAGGTAGCCGGCGATCACGCTGTAGCGGGCCACCTCGTCGAGCCCGCGCATCAGCTCCCACCTCCCCGCCCGGTACTGCTCCTCCCAGACCTCCTTGCCGGCCGGCGCGTCGCCTCGCCCGGTCGCCGCCTCGAAGGCGCGGACCCGCGCTGCCAGCGCCGCCGAGAACGGGAAGCGCCGGCCGAAGAGAAACCTGTAATAGAGGAGGTAGACCGGCTTGAAGGCGCGGCGCGCCAATCTGCCACTTCCCGCGGAGATGCCGCTCATGCCGTGCGCTGCACCGCCGGCAGGCCGTCCAGCACGCGCAGCCAGAGCGAGCCGTGGTGGGTGTCGAAGTCCTGCCGGTCGAGCGGCTGGTAGCCGGGGAGGGTGCGGGCGAGAAAACCTTCCTGATGATGGCGCAGCAGCGGGGTCGACATCACGATCTCGACCCGCGGGTTGTTGCACAGGTACGCCTGCACCAGCATCGACTCGGTGAACAGCATCGGCCAGCGGCGGTCGAGCACGTAGGCGTGCGGATCGACCGGCACGTTGTAGGGGAAGTGGACGTCGTGGATGTGCACCAGCACCCCGGCGGTGAGCGCCGGCAGCACCTCGAGCACCAGGTAGGGGACCTCGCCGTCGATGCGCACGATGTGGGTCGAATCGATGAACAGCACGTCGCCGGCCGCCAGGCGCGAGGTGTACCAGTCGACGGGAAGGTCCTGGGCCTCGCGGGGGACGACCTCCACCCCGGTCTCCGCGTCGGAACGGGCGCGAGCCCGCGTCGCCGCCGACATGAAGGGATCGACCACCGTCATCTGCATCGGCCGCCCCTCGGCGGCGTTCGCCGCCGCGGCGAGCGCCGCGTAGTCGGTCGACAGCCCCGACCCCACCTCGAGATAGCGCGCCGGCTTCCGGCGGCGCAGCATCAGGTAGAGCACCAGGGCGTCCACGCGGGTGAACCCCGGGCCGTGCTTCTCCCCCTTGAGCGCGTCGTAGGAGGGGAGCGCCGCCACCTCGCCGCCGAAGTCGGCCATCATCCCGGCCAGCTCCCGCTCCATCGCCGGCAGGTCGAAGGCCACCCCCGCCATCCGGCTCGGCCGGTGCCAGCGCCCGGCGTGGCGCGCCAGCTCCGAGACCGGCCGCAGCGGCGAGTAATAGTCCGCCGTCCGCCCGACGATCCACCCCATGCGGTTCAGGGTGTCGAGCGCGGCGCGGTGGGCCCGCCCGTAGAGCTTCTGCAAGGGGGACTTGTCGGAGGTCGGCACGGCGACGGAGGATACAACGAAGTGAGTAGCCGGCGGGACGCCGGCGCTCCCAGGAAGGCACCCTGCTCCGGAGCGCGGCCTTTCCTGGGAGCGCCGGCGTCCCGCCGGCTTACCAACCAGCTTCTTTTTTTAAAGCAGCCGGCGATGGAACGACACCGGCAGCGCATGGAAGCTCGGCCAGTAGACCGGCCGCCCCAGCCGCAGCAGCTCGGGCACCGTCACGAACCGGAAATCCCCCGCCAGCCGTCCCAGCAGGATCTCGAGCGCCGCGAGCATCGGCCCGCGGTCGCGGTAGCGCTCCTCCTCGGTCACATAGAGCGTGTCGTGGAAGAGGACGATGCTGCCGCGGCGCAGCCGCCGCATCACCCGCGCCACCAGCAGCTCCGCCGCGTCGTCGCGCCAGTCCTCGGCGACCACATCCCAGCCGACCACGCGATGCCCGGCGCGGACGGCGTCGAGACGCGAGGCGAGGCTCTGCTCGCCGAACGGCGGCCGGAACAGCCGGGCTCCCCCGGGAGCCTGGGGGCTCAGCGCCTCGGCGCACCAGGCGATCTGGGCGCGGCGGAACGGGCCGTCGATGCGGCGGAACGAGGGGTGGTCCCAGGAGTGGTTGGCGAGGGCGTGACCGCCGGCCACCAGGCGCGCCACCACCTCCGGGTGCCGGCGGACGCTCTTGCCGACCAGGAAGAAGGTGCCGAGCGCCCCGTGCCGCGCGAGCACCTCGAGCACCCGCGGCGTGTCGTCGGGATGCGGGCCGTCGTCGAAGGTGAGGGCGATCGCCGGCTCCCGGGTGGCGACCCGGACGAGGCTCCCCACCGGCCGGGTGGCGGCGCCGATCAGCCGCTTGACCGGCTCCTTGAGGCGCGGCAGGCCGGCGGCGAGCTCGGCTTCGTAGGGGAGCTGCGGCATGACTCGAATCCTGTGCAATGGGAAAAGGTCAACCGATCGGCGTGCAAGGAATCGTATCAGATGTAAAATTTTGCCGATTCCTGCACTTCATGCCGAAATCCCATCTTGCCACAGAAGAATAGACGAGGTAGCATACCCTTGTTCGACCTACGTTGTAAGAAGCACATGGGGTGGAGCCATGGAAGGTTTTCACTTCACTGATCAAGGAGGCTGCATGAAGAAGTCGATCGCTTGCGCTCTGGCGCTCGCCGGGATGGGGCTGGGACTCGCGGTTCCGATGCGGGCCGCGACCGTGTACGTCCCCGTCGTCGAGCCGGTGAACGCCGCCGGAGCTCCCCTCGCCACTCAACTCTGGATCTCCAACTTCGGCAACGTGGATCGTCCCTACGCCACCGCCTTCCTGCAAGGGGACCGCACCGAGGCCGCTCCCAAGGCGCTCGGGGCCGTCGTGCCTGCCGATCGCGCGCTCTACCTGGACAAGGTCGCCACGGAGGGTGAGACCGGCCTGCTGGCGATCGACACGACGGACGATATCCTGGTCAACGCCTGGGTCAAGAGCCGTAACGGCCAGCAGATCTTCTACGCCGGCCTGCCGGTGATCTCGGAGCAGAACCGGATCGCCGCCGGCGCCACCACCTACCTCAACGGCCTCGGCCGCAACGGCAACGTCGACCTCTCGCAGCTCGCCCTGGTCAACCTCGGCACGGCGGCGGCCCTCTGCCAGGTGGACGTCGTCGACGCCGCCGGCGCCTTCCTGCGCAGCGCCGGCTCGGTCGAGGTCCCCGCGATGTCGCTCAGCCGCTACGAGGACGGCCTCGGCCTGCGCGGCGAGGCGGCGGCCAGCGCCAAGATCTCGTGCGACCAGCCGTTCTACGCCCTGGCCGCCCAGGTCGACAGCCGGACCTCCGAGGTCTCCTTCGTCAACCCGGCGAGCCAGGTCGAGAAGGCCGCCAAGCCGGGCAAGCCGGCGGCGGGCGCCGCGATCACCTTCTTCCAGCCGGGCGTCTTCCATCTCGCCACCAAGGCGAACCCCAAGAAGATCCTCCGCATCCCGGTGCCGTCGGCCCTCGACACCAACACCGTCACCGCGGACCTCGACGTCATCGTCGGCCCCTGGAACCCGCGCAAGAAGAGCGGCACGCACAACATGCTCTTCTTCCACCGCGGCCGCTTCCGCAGCAACACGATCGCCAACATCAACGCCTACGGGCCGTCGGCCAACGCGGTGAAGAGCCAGCAGAACATCGACATGCCGCCGCACTCCTACACCCAGTTCAAGGGCGGCCAGGTGCTGACCCTCGGCCACACCTACCACATCAACCTGGCGTATGACGCCCTGTCCAAGGCCGTGGCGTTCACCCTGTCGGAGAACGGGCACACGCTGAAGACCGGCCGCTACGACGCCACCGCCAAGGGGCACGATCTGACGATTCCCGCCACCGGCCTGGTCGCCGAGTTCGGCAACTACGACTGGCAGGCGCTTCCGGAGGTCGGCAGCATCGGCTGGTCGTTCGCCAACTTCCGCGTCGTGATCCAGCCGAAGTAAGCGATCGATTCCGATCGTCCGAAGGTCGAGCCCGCTCCCGTGCGCCCTCGCGCGCGGCGGCGGGCTCGCTTCGTTTTCAGGAGCGATCTTTCAGGAACGATCGTGACGATCGAAGTCGTCCGGATCGATCATATCCGTCGCAAAGAGTTGCGCCGTAAGGTTTTCGGCGCTACCATACGGATGTTTCAATTTATCGCAGCTCGAAGACTCGTCTTGAAGAAGGAGGAAGGAACGATGAGGCAGTCGCTCGTCGCCCGCATTGTCGCGAGCCTCGCCGGCCTGGCTGGATTGCTCCTGGCAACGGCCGGAGCCGCCTTCGCCGGTGCCGTCTACCTGCCGGTGCCCGATCCGGTCAACGGCTCGACCGGCAGCACCCACGTGGTGGAGGTCTGGATCACCAATACCGGCGGCGCCCAGGGTCCCTACACCGCCACCTTCCTCCCCGCGGACTCCGACGGCACGCAGCGGACGGCCGCCAACCCGACCCAGCGCTCCCCGATCGCCGCGGGGCGCACCTCGATCCTCGACGGCATCGGCACGCCGGGGACGACCGGACTGCTCGAGATCAGCGCCGCCACGACGATGTCGGTCGACGGGCGCCTGTTCAGCACCCCGCCCACGGGGACGAGCCCGAGCATCGGCGCGGTGCCGGCCATCTCCTCGGCCAACCTCTACGCCACCGGCACCACGGCGGTTCTCCTCGGGCTCCGCCGCGACCTCACCCACGGCGACGTCGCGAACCTCGGCGTCGTCAACCTCGCGCAGCAGGCCGCGCAGTGCCAGGTCAAGCTCTTCCGCGCCGACGGCACGCAGGTCGCCACCACCGCGACGCTGACCTTCAAACCGCTGTCGCTGCGCTCCTTCGGCGACGCCTTCGGCCTGCTCGGCGAGCAGCAGGCGGCCGACGCGCGCGCCGAGGTCTCCTGCAACCAGCCGTTCTATGCCTACGCCACGCAGTACAGCGGCGCCAGCTCGCAGCTCTACTTCATCCTCCCCGCCGGCTCGGGGACCTCGACGCTGACGGCGCCGGGGAGCACCACCACCCCGCCGCCGGGCGGCGGCGACGGCTCGATCCTCTTCTCCGCGCCGGGGGTCTTCCACACCCCCTCGCCCGGCAACGAAAAGAGGACGTTCAAGATCGCGGTGCCGACGGCCATGTCGCTCAAGAAGATGGTGATCGACATGGACATCACGCCGGGACCCTGGAACCGGGCGAAAGTCCCCGGCAACCACGCGCTGATCTGGCTCTACCGCGGCAAGTTCCGCAGCAACACGATCGCCAACGTGAACGCCTTCAGCCCGCCGACCTCGAGCTTCAAGGCGGCCCAGAACATCAATCTGCCGGCCGGGAGCGACCGCCACGACGACCGCAAGATCACCTGGGTCCAGGGGCAGAAGTACCACATCCGCTTCACCTACGACGCCGAGCACGGCACGGTGACCGCGCTGCTCACGTCTCTCGGCGTGACGGTCGCCAACGTCACCCTCCAATCGACCGCCCCCAGCAACGTGCTCGACCTCTCCCCCGCCGTCGGCCTGACGGCCGAATTCGGCCACTACGCCGACCAGTCCGGCCCCGAAGTGGCGAGCTACGGCTGGCAGTACGCCAACCTGCAGGTCGCGGTCACCCCCTACTAGCCCGAAGCCCACCCTACGACGCGCGCTGCCGAGCCTTCGGCAGCGCGCCCGTGGCCTACTCGTTCAGGAAGTAGACGTCCGGCTTGTCGATCACGCCGGCTTTCTGCAAGGCCGCAACTCGTCGGGATTCGTGAGTTCCCGCCCTGTCCTTCAACCTGGGAACCCACCTCTTCTAGTATCCTAGGGAGATGAACGGCACGGACCGCGGAAAGCTGGAAGAGCGGCAACTCTCTTTGCGGAAAGAGCGTGGGGCTCAGCACGACTTCTACGAGGTGATGAAGCGGTACCCCGAGAGCGAAGTGAGGAACGGGCTCCTCGCCCGCATCTCGGGGGAGCTCGCCTCCCTGGATATCCAGCTCAAAGAGGTGGAAGCCGCCCTCGCCCGCCTGCCTCCGCCCGAGCCTCCGCGCTGAGGGATAGCTTCTTTACCTTTTGCTTTCTCATCGTAACCCCTTTCCGTTCAGACTCGCTCCCGGCGGCTGGCGCTAAGTCCCGGCAACTTTTGGGTTTCCATGTTTGTTGTATGATCAATCAATAAGCGGCTCCAGCGGATGGCTGACGCCGCACGCTGTCGGAGCCTGACCTCGTGCCTCAGACTCGGGAGACCCCACCCTCAGCGAGCCGGATCACCCAGTTGCTCGTCGAGTGGCGGAAAGGCAACGAGCGCGCGCTCGAGGATCTGGTGCCCCTGGTGTATGGCGAGCTGCGGCGACTGGCGCGCCACTACCTCAACCGGGAGCGCAAGCAGCGGAGTCTGGAGACGCACGACCTGATCCACGAGGCCTACCTGCGGCTCTGCGATCTCCAAGCCCTCGACTGGCAGGATCGTGTCCATTTCTTCGCCGTCGCCGCCCGGATCATGCGGCGGATCCTCATCGACCGCGCGCGGCGGCGGCAGAACGCAAAGCATGGCGGCGGCGCCGTCGAGCTCCGCATGGCGGAGATTCCCGACTTGGCGGTGGAACGGGACACCGACCTGTTGGCCCTCGACGAGGCCCTGGTCGAGCTCGAGGAGTTGGACGCAACGCTCGCGCGGATCGTCGAGCTGCGGTTTTTCGGCGGTATGGACCACGCCGAGACCGCCGCGGTGCTCGGCCTCTCCAATCCCACCGTGCGGCGACGCTGGCGACTGGCCAAGAGCTGGCTCCATCGCCGCCTCGTCCCAGCCGGCCGGCGCGATCTCCATGGCGAGGGCTGAGCGCTTCCACCGCTTGCAGGCGATCTTCGACGAGGTGGCGGAGCGGCCGACCACAGAACGCCAGCGTGCCCTGGCCGAGCTCTGCCACAGCGAGCCCGGGCTCCGATCGGAGGTCGAGGCCCTCCTGGCCGCCGAAGCCGGTGCCAGCAGCTTCCTGGCGGGCCTGGCTCCGGCGGTCGATGCCGCCGTGCCGCTCCCCTCCCTGCTCGGCCGCCAGCTCGGACCGTACCGCATCGAGGAGAAGCTCGGCCAAGGGGGGATGAGCACGGTCTACCTGGGCCTGCGCACCGATCTCACCTACCAGCAACGGGTTGCGATCAAGGTTTTTGGCTTCAGCCCGGACCGCGCGGACCTGCTCTCCCGCTTCCAGGCGGAACGGCAGATCCTCGCCTCGCTCCAGCATCCCGCGATTGCGCGCCTGTTCGACGGCGGCACCACCGAGGAGGGTCTCCCGTATCTGGTGATGGAGCTCATCGACGGCGTGCCGGTCGACCGGTACTGCCAGGAGCGCCGTCTGCCGCCCAGCGAGCGCATCGATCTCTTCCTCAAGATCTGCGCCGCGGTGGCGTATGCGCACCGCAATCTGGTCGTCCACCGGGACCTGAAACCGGCCAATATCCTGGTGGATGCCGAAGGTGACCCGAAGCTGCTCGATTTCGGCATCGCCAAGCTCCTCGCCGGGGCTGCGATGCCGCTGCCGGCCGAGGCGACGCAGACCGGGCATCGCCTGATGACTCCGCTCTATGCGAGCCCCGAGCAGGTGGCGGGGGGGCCGATCACCACGGCGACGGACGTCTATGCCCTCGGCGTTCTGCTCTATGTTCTGCTGACCGGCCGGCTGCCGTACCGGGTCGACGCCGAGCGGCCGGGAGCGCTCGAACAGGCGATCGCCGAGCGGCCGCCGGAGCCGCCGAGCCAGGCCGCGCCGCCGCGCCTCCGGCGCGTGCTCGCCGGCGACCTCGACAACATCCTGCTCACCGCTCTGCGCAAATCGGCCAACGAGCGCTACCCGTCGGTCGATCTCCTGGCGGAGGATCTGCGCCGCCACCGCCAGGGGCTCCCGGTCGCGGCGCGCCCCGCAACCCTCGGCTATCGCCTGCGCAAATTCGTCGGCCGGCACCGCCTGGCGACCGGAGTCGGGAGCGCGACGATCCTGCTGATCGCAGGCCTCGCGGTCACCATGACGTTCCAGTCGGTCCGCCTGCGGCGCGAACGCGACAAGGCCGTCCAGGTGACCCGCTTCCTGGAGGAGATCTTCCGCAGCTCGGACGCCGAAGAGGGGCGTGGCAAGGACCTCACCGCCCGTGAGCTGCTCGATCAGGGCGGGGAGAAGATCCTGGAGGAGCTGAAAGGACAGCCGGAAACCCAGGCCACCCTCGCTCTCACCATCGGCAGGGCCTATCGGAGCCTCGGCCTGTACGAGCGCGCCGCGATTTTCCTCGAACGCTCGCTCGCCCTGCGCCGGCAGCGGCTCGGAGAGAAAAACCTCGAGGTCGCGGAATGCCTGGACAGTCTCTCCGATCTCTATCTGAGGCGGAACGAGCTGAGCCGGGCGGAGGCTGCCGCTCGGCAGGCTCTCGCGATCCGCCAGGCCCTGGGCGGAGAGAGCGATCCGGCGATCGCCGAGAGCTTCAACAATCTGGGGCTCGTGCTGCTCGTCCGGGCTGACTTCGACGCCGCGCAACCGCTGTTCCGCGAGGCCCTGAGGATCAACCGGAAGCACGCCGGCCCCGAAGCGGCGGGCAACATCCAACTTCTCGCCAACCTCGCGGTGGTGCGGCGCGGCAAAGGCGACCTGGCGGGCGCCGCGGACCTCTACCGGGAAGCGATCCTCCTCGATGGCCGCCATCACCACGCTGCGCATCCCGATAGCTCGCGGCTGCAAAGCAACCTCGGGGTGGTGCTGGTCCGCCAGGGGGATCTGGCCGGCGCCGAGGCGGCCTTCCGCGAGGCGCTGGCGGTGGCCCATCGCGTCTACGGCGAGGAGCACCCTTCGATCGCTCTGCAGCTCAACAACCTGGCTTCCGTGCTCGTCGACCGCGGCGACCTGGCCACCGCCGAGACCCTGTACCGCCAGGCCCTGGCGATGCAAAGGAAGCTTCTGGGCTCCGAGCACGAGCACGTGGCGGCAACCCTCAACAATCTCGCCGATCTCCTGGCCCAGAAGGGCGATCCGGCCGCGGCGCGACAGCTCTATGAAGAGTCCCTGCGCATCGTGCGCAAGCTCTTCGGAGAAGAGCATCCGCGGGTCGCCGACGAGCTCGCCAACCTCGCCAAGCTGTTCGCCGCACAGGGCGACACCAGGGCGGCCGAGCCGCTGGCCCGAGAGGCTCTGGCGATCCGCCGCAAGGTGCTCGGGGAGAGCCATCCGTCCTATGGGGCCTCGCTCGTCTCCCTGGGCGCTATCCGGCTGGCCCAGGGTGCTCCCGCCGAGGCCGAGCCGCTCTTGCGGCAAGGCCTTGCCATCCTGCACCGGATGCTGCCGGCGGACCATCCGGAGACGGCAGCGGCAGAAAGCCAGCTCGGGAGCTGCCTGGCGGCGCGCGGGCGGCCGGCCGAGGCCGAGCCTCTCCTCCTTGCGGGCTACCGGACGCTCGACCGCAAGCTCGGGGCTGCCCACCCCCAGACCACCGCCGCCTTGCACAGGCTCGTCGCTTACTACGAGGCTCGCGGCGACTCCGGGGCGACCGCCTCCTATCGCGCCAGGCTTCCCTGAGGCTCCCGGTCCCCTCCGTGATCGTTTTGATCTCCCTTTCTCGCTTGCTTGTGGAGTGGCCGCTTCGAGCGGTCGATGAGCGCAAACAAGGGAGATCGAAATGCGAATCCTCACGACAGTCGCTGTTCTTCTGGGTATCACCTCGATCGCATATGGCCAAACCCAACCGGGATCGATAAGACCGCCTGGCGGCACCGGTACCGATCCAGGCCCGGCCCCAACCGTTCCCGCCGCGGTGCTGTACCGCCTCTACTTCCAGCACTTGGAGACCCTCGACGCGTTTGCCGCGCGGCTCGAAGCCGCGGGGAGGGAGGGCGGCGCGTGGCGAACGCACGAGCAGCAAGCCGTGGGCCTGAGCGAGGAGGACGGCGCGTCCCTGAAGCAGGTGGCGCACGACTGTCTGCAAGCGGTCCGGGCGGTGGATGCGAGGGCCAAAGACGTTGCCACCTCCTTCCGGGCCGCGAACCCCAACGGAGCCTTCCGGACGCTGCCGCCCCCTCCGGAGCTGGCAGAGCTGCAGGACGAGCAGACCGCCACCTTGAGCGGCTGCATGGACCGGCTCCGGACAGCGCTGGGAGAGGATACCTTTCAACATCTCGACAGCTACATCCAGACCCGGTTCGGAGCCTCCGTAACGCAGACCACGGAGAATCCGGGGCCTCGTGCCGCGCTGCGTAAGCGGGTCGGAGGTGCGCGGTGAGCGGCCGCGCCGGGTTCCTCTCCGCGTTTCTCGTGGCCCTCGGTCTCTGCGTTCTAGCCACAACCGCGGCGCAGGCGCAGGTCGTAACCCTGTCCTCGCAGACCACCGTAGTCGGCAATTACGTCATCGGGGAGTGCGGCGATGTCGTCGATTACTATACCTCGCTCTTTTATGACGGTATGGAAGCCGACTGCTCGCTCACGGATGGCGGCGACCCGATCACCTGGCCCTGCGAGACGGGGTTCCTGGAGTCGGGCCAAACCTGCTTCTCGCCTGGGCTGGGCCTCCCCACCACAGCCGGCGCGGCTTACACCACTTCCGCGAATCACTTCCTCTTTTTCCTCCAACTCTTCGACGAGTTCGGCGACCCTCTCTTCGACCCTTTCGGCAATTACATCTACTACGACCCCGCAGGGTTCATCCTGAGGCCGCCCCTTTCTTGCGGACCGTCGTGCCCCATCTTCGGCACCGGTGTCTACGAGGAACCGCCGGGCGTCGAATATACCGAGGTCGGGAGCACCGTCGACACGCAGGTCAGCACCTCGATCACCCCACTGCAGGCCACGCTGGGTCCGAACCAGACGCAAGCGTTCAGCTCCAACCACCCGGTCCGCTGGTCGATCCAGCCACCGATGGTGGGCAGCATCGACGGGAATGGGCTCTACAAGGCGCCTGCCTCCGTGACCACAGCGCAGACGGTCACGGTAGAGGCCTGCAACGCCACCAACAGCCTGGATTGCGCCCAGGCGGAGGTGACGTTGATCCCGGTCGCCGTCTCCATCGACGAGGACAACTTCGAGGTTCTGCCGGGAACCACGCATTCGTTCAAGGCCAAAGTCACCCCTAGCACTTTCCCCCAGGGCGTGGCCTGGTCGCTGCTCTCGAATCCCAACGACGCGGGCCACCTGGCGGATCCCAGCGCCAACCCGGTGGCCTTCACCGCCAGCACGGTGCCCAGCTCGAGCACCGTGCTGCTGCAGGCCTGCAGCACCCAGGTCCCCGCCCAGTGCGCCGTCTCCACGGTTTTCGTGCCGGCGGTTTCGATCGTTCTCAGCGCCAACGCGAACCCCTTCCTCGCGCCCGCCGCGGCCCAGGACGCCTTTACGGCGAGCGTCAACGGCACCACCAACAACGCGGTGGCCTGGTCGATCTCGCCGGCCACGGGAGCCGGCACGATCACCGGCAACGGGCTGGATACGGCGCAGTATCAGGCTCCATCGCCCGTCATCAACCTCGTGGCGCAGCCCACGATCACCGCCTGCCTCACCGCGGCCCCTCAGATTTGCAGCCTGCCCTTCACACTCACCCTCGTGCCGCCGGTGGCGTTCACCCTGGCCCCCACGACCTGGCCCTCGGGACAGACGACCGCGGTCACCCTGACCGGCACCGGATTCGGAACGCAGCCGGCGGTGAGGATCAGCGATCCTTTGATTCACTTCACCCAGACTTCGCTGGTCACCAATCCGACCGGCTCGGTCCTCCAGGGCGTCGTCTCCGTCCCGCCTCAGACCACGGGGGAACTCCCAACGCTGACCTTGATTGACACGACCACCCCTCTGACCTCAGCCCCGCAGGGCACCACGACCGTGACCGTCAGCCCGGTGCAGCTCACGGTGGCGGTCTTCCCGCCGAGCGTCACGCTCCAGGAGGGACAATCGCAGGCTTTTTCGCCCACGGTCACCTGCAAGACCGCCGGCGGCCTCTCCTGCGTAGTCTCCCAGGCGGTGCAATGTTCCGTCGCTCCGAACCTGGGCAGCATGAACCCTTCAACCTGTGTCTACACCGCCACCGCCGGAGTCTCGGTGCCAACCCAGATCCAGGGCAAAGCCTGCTCGTTGACCAACCTGCTCCTCTGCGGCACATTCACGATCACGCTGACGCCGACCGTCGTCGCGGTCACGCCCGCGAGCACCACCCTTACCGCCGGACGAACGCAGCAGTTCGCGGCGGCGGTTACGGGCAACAGTGTGACCTCGGTCCTCTGGTCGATCACGCCACAACTCGGCACCATCAGCTCGAGCGGCCTGTACACCGCGCCCACGACGATCACGAGCGCGCAGACGGTAACGATCAGCGCCTGTAGCACGGTCGACAGCTCACGCTGCGGCCAGGCCGCCGCGAACCTCACCCCTCTGCCGTCGCTGAGCCCCGTGAGCCTCACCTTTCCTCCGCAGGGAGTGAGCACGGCGAGCTCACCGCAGACTGCCGTCCTCACCAACAGCGGCTCGTCGGCGCTCTCGCTCTCCGGCATCACGACGACCGGCGATTTCACCCAGACCAACACCTGCGGCAGCTCCCTCGCGGCCGGCGCGAGCTGCAACATCAACGTAACTTTCACGCCCACAGCGGCCGGCCCCCGTACCGGCACGCTGACCGTCAGCCACAATGCCGCCAACAGCCCAGGGACCGTGGCCTTGAGCGGGACGGGAGTGGTCATCAGCCTCACTCCCGCCAGTTTGACCTTCCCGGGTCAGGTCGTGGGCACGGCCAGCGCCACGCAAACGGTCACCTTGACGAATAGCAGCACGAGCCCACTCGCGGTCCCAGGCATCAGCGTCAGCGCCGACTTCACCGTGACCCACAATTGCCCCGCCTCCCTCGCCGTCAATACCAGCTGCACTCTCACGGTCGCCTTCGTACCGATCCTCCCGGGAGCCCGCACAGGGTCCTTGAGCATCTCCGGCACCGTTACGAGCCCTCCCGCCGTGACTCTGTCCGGCACGGGGCTGCCGTTGCTTCCGGTCCTGGACGGCATCACACCCTCCCAGGTCACGGTCGGCAGCTCGGGATTCACCCTGGTGGCGACCGGCTCCAGCTTTGCCCGCGGCGCGATCGTACGCGTCAACGGAAGCGACCGACCCACCACGTATGTCAATTCGCCTCCCCTGAACCTTCCACTCCAACTGAGGGCCACGATCTCCGCCGCGGACCTGGCCAGTACCGGCTCGCTCGCCATCACGGTTTTCAACCCCGGAGCGAGCGGTGGCGAATCGGGCGCCCTCCCCCTGACGGTCACTTCCACGCCGATCCCACTCATCAGCAGCCTGTCGCCGGTTCGGGTGGTCGCCGGAGGGCCGCCTTTGACCCTGACCGTCAGCGGCAGCAATTTCCCGACCGACTCGGTGGTGCAGGTCAATACCACGATCCACGCGACGACGTGGGTCAGCGCGAGCCAGCTGACGCTCACCCTGTCCGACGCCGAGATCGCCGCCAGCGGCTTGCTGAGCCTCACGGTCGCCAGCGCCTCCACGCAAACTTCGAATGCCGCGCCGTTGCTGGTATTCCGCTATGGCGACCTCAACTCCGACAACAAGATCAACGTCAGCGACCTGTCGACTCTTTCAAACTATCTGGCTGGAAACCTGACCTTGTTCGATCCGACGGTGGCGGAGCTCAACTGCGACGGGGTCGTGAACGTCGCCGACCTGACGACCCTCGCGAACTACCTGGCAGGCAACCTTCACACCCTGCCGTCATGTTCGCCATAGCTTGACCTTTCTCAAGCGATCGGGCTCGATCGAGGGGCACTCGAGGGGTCGCGTCAGCGACGCGACCCCTCAGACCTACACGACGCTCCACCTTGCCTGCTGCACGAGAAGCACGATTCACTTCTGCTCCACGCTCGACAACGGCTGTTCGGGCAACTAGGCCGACCGGACGACGGCTGGCGAGCTCCTCCGCGATTCGGCTGGCACTTGGTGCTGGGTCCCCCCGGAAGGAGATCGTCATTCTGCCCTGAGGCGGCGCATTCTGCTCCTTCGGCGGCACCTTGGAAGAGGATGCAGTCTGAAAAGAAGAAAGGAGACTTGCCATGAAGAGAAAGATTTCTAAAAAGCTGACCCTGAGCCGTGAGACCCTGGCCCATCTGGACCTCCTGCGCCTCGCTGGGGTCGCGGGAGGCGGTGGGCCCTGCCACGCCTCGGGGAGCTGTCCGCCGCCCTCCACGCAGGCCTGCTCGGACGGTGGCTGCCCGACCGATCCGATAGTCTGCTGAGTCGCGGCGCTTAGGACGATCCACTCCGGCCGGGGACCGACGGTCACCCGGTCGGTCCCTTCCCTTTCTCCGCGGATCAGGCCAGAACCTCTCTCGAACCGCCCCTCTCCAGAGGCATCTGTTTTCCACCGCAGTTCTCGATCTCGACGTCCGTCGCGTCTTCGAGGACCCGTCGCGTCAGATCATGCAGATAAATTATTAGCTCTCTCCCGGTGACCTCAGCCATCTTCCCCTTGACAGCCCAGTAAATCTACAGGCATTATCCTCATACCTGGAGATGATCTCCAGGACGCCCGTCTGGGGGAGATCCCGATGATCGGAGAGACGATCGCCGCTGAACTGCAGGCCCCCCTGGCGCCGCTCCTCGCCTTGCTCCTGGTCGTCCTGGCCTTCCTCCCCGCCCTCGAGGCGCTCCGCCTCCGGCTTGCGCCGAGCGTCCGCGGCGTTCGCGGCGTTCGCTCGAGCTTCCGGCCGCAAGCGTCCCTCGGCCTCATCCCCCAGCGCCAAGCTCTCCTGGGCCGCCGGCTCGACGAGCCGAGACCCCGCCTCTTCCTCGGCGAGACGCCCACGGGCTTCCCCCTTCCGCTCCTTTCCGTCCGCCGGCTGAAGGCGCGACCTTCGTAGCGGGGACGCCCCGCACCGCTCCTCCCCGAGCCCGCGCCTTCCCCCGATCGCCAGCCCGCCGCATCGTCCGCACCTCCCGAATCCCAGGAGCCCCCAACCTTTTCCCACCGAAGCTTCGGCCGGTTGTCGAAGCTTCGACGGCCCATCGTCGGCTTCGGCAGCCCATCGAAGCTTCGCCAGCTCGTCGAAGCTTCGGCAACCCGTTGTCAGCTTCGGCAGGCTGCCGATCCTTCCGCAGGCTGCCGAAGCTTCGGCAGAGCATTGTCGGCTTCGGCAGCCCATCGAAGCTTCGGCGGCGCATTGTCAGCTTCGGCAGGCTGCCGAAGCTTCGGCAGAGAATTGTTAGCTTCGGCAGGCTGCCGAAGCTTCGGCGGCCCGTTGTAAGCTTCGGCAGCCCGTTGTAAGCTTCGGCAGAACTTCTCCGGCATGTTTTGACGCAACTCGGTGAGGGTTTACCCCCGCGCGGCGCCGCCAACCCCTATCCCACGAGGCGGCTTTCGGACTCGCGCCAACCGGGTGGTACCTCGCGACGGAGGGGGCTTCAACTCTTCGGGTGGCACCTCTCGGCGGAAGGCGCCGAAGGAAGCTCTCAAACCCTTGATCTTCTAGGCCCAGAAAGTTTCGGGAGCGATTTTCCGTCTATTCCTCGGCATGAGTAGACGAATTCGCTTCATCCCAGACTCTGGCGCCTTGGTCGAGGTGACCTGCCGGGCGCTCCAAAGCCGCTTCCTCCTTCGTCCCGGGCCGACCCTCGATGCCATCATCCTGGGAGCCCTCGCCCGGGCCCAGCGCCGCTACGCGGTGCGCATCATCGCCTTCTTCTTCGCCTCGAACCATCTGCACCTTACCCTCGAGGTCGACGATGCCCTCCAGATCGCGAGATTCATGAATTACTTCCTCTCGAAGATCGCCCGCGAGATCGGTCGGCTGACCGGCTGGCGGGAGAAGATCTTCGGGCGCCGGTACCAGGCGATCCAGATCAGCGACGAGCCCGAGGCGCAGATCGCGCGCCTCCGATACGTCCTCAGCCACGGCTGCAAGGAGAATCTGGTCGAACGCCTCCAGGAATGGCCGGGAGTCCACTACGTCGACGCGCTGACCACCGGCAAGACTCTGGAGGGCTGGTGGTTCGACCGCACTCAGGAGTACCTCGCCCGCCGGAGGGGAGAGTCCTTCGGCTACTACCAATATGCAACCCGCGAGTCCTTCGACCTCGCTCCCCTCCCCTGCTGGAAGCACCTCCCGCCGGAGAAGCGGAAGCAACTCGCCGCCGCCCTGGTCGCCGAGATCGAAGCGGAGGCCGCCGAACGCCGGGAGCGCACCGGAGTCCAGACGCTCGGCCCCGCTGCCATCCTAGCCCAGAGCCCCGAGAGCCGCCCACTCAAGACCAAGCGCTCCCCCGCCCCGGCCGTCCACGCCGCCAGCCGAGCCGACGACGCGCAGCGATTCGGGTGGCACCTCTCGCCGCGGCACCTCTCGCCGCCGCCGCCACTCAACTTCTCGGGTGGCACCTCTCGCCGGGAAAGATCCCTCTCCCCGGGGGGCAAAGCGCGTCGCCGCTTACTCCCTCTCGAGTGTCGGCAGATGACCTGTCGGCAAGACCCGAAGGAGCAACCGCCATGCATCATCGCCTCATACCGCTGCTCTTGTGCGGCCTCGCTTGCGCCCACGCGATCACCGCGCCGGCGAGCGCGCAGACCGGCGACACCGTCGACACGCCGAACTCTCCTGCCTACGGCACCGAAATGGGTATCGTCATGGGTGCCATTTACGACCAGAACGCCGACCGCCGCGTGCCCGACCAGTCGCTGGCGACGCACGGCACCCAGATCTTCAACGAGCTCAACCATCTCGGCATGCGCTGGGTGCGTATCCAGGCCCCCTGGTATGGCACCCCGGCGAACGCCTACAACCACATCGTCGACCTCGCTCACTCGTTCAGCCCACCCATCCAGGTGATCGTGGTCGTCGACGTCCCCGCGGCTTTCCCCGCCGGCGGCAACCCCTACGATGACGCGCAGCGTCACGCCTACATCGACAGCTACGAGCAGCAGCTCAATGCGGCGAGTGCGCTGTTTGACTCCTACCACCGGCCGGATGCCTGGGAGATCGTCAACGAGCCCAACAACCAACGCATGCCGGGAACCCTGTTCCCCTACCTGCTGCGGCGGGTCTGGCACGACTTCCACCAACAGCATCCCTACGAGCGCATCATCAGCGGCGGCATCCTCAACACCTTCACCAGCGAGTCGTGGTGGAGCGACCTTTTCCAATCCGGGGGCTGGTCGGTCAACGACAGCTACTATGGGCCGCCCGAGCGACCCTTCACCTACTTCGGAATCCATCCCTACAACGATCGTAAATGGCGTGATCACCAGGACCTGATCGATCAAAATCGCATCGCCGACGCCTTCTCCGCGTCTGGCGGGTGGGACGAGGTGATCCGCCAGACGCTGCCCGACATCTGGAATCGGATGGTCAACGTCCTACCGAATCACGACACCGGCTGGTGGCTCTTCACCACCGAGTTCGGCTTCTGGATCAAGACGAATGGCGGCTCGGGCCTGCTCGATGCGACGCAGCAGGCGTGGGCGCTGGAGCATGCCACGGCGCTGATCTCGGAGCCGATCGGCGGCTCGCGACGCATGGGAGCCGCGCTCTGGCACCAGTACCGTGACTTCATCGATGAACCGACGAACAGCTTGGTGCAGATCGGCATTCGCAAGATCTACGGGGATGGCGAGAATGGCTACCCGGCACGCCAGCTCACCTGGCGCAAGCTACGCTACCTCGCCACCGGGAACAGCGGCAACGTCGATCCCAACGCCGACTGGGGCTCCAGCCGGACCTTCGCCGACGTGGTCGCAGGGCGCACCTTTTCCGCCGTGCAGCAGAGCGCCGCGCACGGCATCATCTCCGGTTACTCCTGCGGCGCCACCGACGAGCCTTGCGACCCTGCCAATCGACCCTACTTCCGCCCCGACAACGACGTCACCCGCGGCCAGTTCAGCAAGATGCTGGTGTTGGCGATGGGCTGGGGCGAGCTGAGGCCCGCCAACAACACCTTCCAGGACGTCGACAGCAACAACACGTTCTACGGCAACATCGAGCGGCTCGCCGCCAGCGGCATCATCAACGGATACACCTGCGGCGGCCCGGGCGAGCCGTGCGTGCCGCCGCAGAACAAGCCCTACTTCCGCCCGGGAAACCCCATCGTGCGCATGCAGATGGCGAAGATGGTGGTGCTCGCCCAGGGCTGGCCGCTGGTGGGCTGCGTACCGTCGTCGTTCTACGATCAAGACACCTTCTCCTGCCTCGGCTACCCCCGCGAGCACGTCGAGACGGCCTGGAGCCACTCCCAAGCCGTCAACGCGTATGTCTGCGGGCGATACAACCCACCCGACTTCATGATCTTCGACGCCTGCACCGACTCCAGCCATCGGGAGTACTTTCACCCCGGCGCCAATGCCAAGCGCGGCGACGTCGCCTACTTCATCGCCCGCGCCCGCGGCTGGGCCAGCGTGGCGCTGAGCGACGGCTCCGAGCCGAGCGCCGATGGATCGACCGCAGACGACGTGAAACCCTGACGCTCGGCCGCCAGACCAGCCGCAGCGCGACGGCCAGCGCCAGCGTGGCGCAGATCGCGCTGCGGAGTTTCACGCTCCGCTGATTGGAGCCGCCGTTGCGATCAAAAAGCGCACTGGGCTCTTCCCGGGTCTCCTGGACGCACCGGGAAGAGCCGTCCAGGCTGTATACTTCCGTGTACGTGGCTCCGGAGGTCGGCGCCACGCATCCGAAGCGTGCCGGAAAGGAGAGCGTTCATGAAAAAGTCGGACATCATTCGCGCTTTGAGAGATCCCGAATTCCGCGCCAGTCTGAGCGACGCCGACCGGGCTCTGCTTCCAGCCCACCCGTCCGGGCCGATCGAGCTCAACGAGGCCGAGCTGAGCGAGGCGCTCGGCCTGGGCATCATCCTTCCCACCCAGACCCTCCAGGCCGGAACCTCGATCCGCAGCGCGAGTTGCCGGGACTACTGCTGCGCCTGATCCACGACGTTCTCCCGGAGGGGTCTCTCTCCTCCGGGAGTGTCCCGTGTCCGACGCTCTTTTCCAATCCCCTCTCTGGCTCGAAGCCCTGACGCTCGCGGAGCGGGCCCGCCTGGGCGGCGCTCCCCGATGGTCCGATCCCGAGCGGGGCCGCGCGCGGCTCGCAGGCTGGCGCGCGCAACCGCCCTTCCCGCGGGCGGACTGGCTCGCCCGCCGTCTCGCTCTCGACGGTCTGACCGAAGAGAGCGCGCAGCTTCTCCTCGGCGAGCCCGCCGAATCCCTTCTGGAGCGTGCCGGCGGCCCTCCGGCCTGGCTGGCGGAGATCGAGAGCTCCTTCTCCAGGGCGCGGACGCCGGACCCTCTCCCCTCCTTGGGGTTGAAGGGGCGTCGGCGGCCCGAGCTGTACCATGGCGTCGAGCCCGTTCTGCGGGCGGGTCTCGAGCGGATCCGGGAAGGGGCGCGCGAGCTCGCGGCCGGCTCAGGCCACGGCTGCCCGTTCGACCCGGAGACGGTGGGAGAGAGGCTCCTCCCCAATCTGGCCCGGGCTCTCTGGGTGCCGCTTTCCCGCACGCTGGTCCTGGAGCTGCACGTGGCCGGCCTGGCGGGAGAGCTCGCGGGGGATACGCCCGAGGAGCGCTTCGCCGATTTCACGGAACGCCTCCGGCGGCCGGAGACGGCGCTCGCGTTCCTCCACACCTACCCCGTCCTCGCCCGGCTGCTCGCCCTCTGGACCGATCAGTGGGTGACCTTCAGTCTGGAGTTTCTGACCCATCTCGCCGCCGATGGGGACCGCCTGCGGGAAACCTTTGGCGTCGAGGGGCGGCTGGCCGCGGCCGACGGCGGGGCGGGGGACTCCCACCGTGGCGGACGGTCGGTCATCCTCCTGCGCTTCGACTCCGGCCGGCGGCTGGTCTACAAGCCGCGGTCCCTGGCCGTCGAGGCCCGCTTCCAGGAGCTGCTCGACTGGCTTCACCAGCGGGGCTTCGAGCCGCGGTTCCGGACCCTGAGCGTGCTCGACCGCGGGGATTACGGCTGGGCCGAATTCGTGGCGGACGCGGAGTGCGCCTCCCGCGCCGAGGTCCGGCGCTTCTACGAGCGGCAGGGCGGATACCTCGCCCTGCTCTATCTCCTGGACGCCGCCGACTTCCACAGCGAGAACCTGATCGCGGCGGGCGAGCACCCCGTGCTGGTCGATCTGGAGGCGCTGTTCCATCCGCGCATCGACCTCCCCGACCTGCGCCGCCAGCGGGGTGAGCCGGGCGAGGGATTGCAGCGCTCCGTCCTGCGGCTGGGCATGCTGCCGAACCGGATCTGGGGCAGGCCGGGGGAAGACGGGGTCGACCTCAGCGCCCTCGGCGGCGCCGCCGGCCAGATGAGCCCCCAACCGCTCCTGCGCCTGGAGGACGTGGGCACCGACCGGATGCGCTTCGAGCGCCAGCGGACGGAGATGGGCGGCGCCCTGAATCTGCCCACCTTGTCGGAGCCCGGCGGGGACGGCGGCGGCGGTGGTGGCGCGGTCCGTCTCGCCGACCACGCGGACGACCTCGCGGCGGGCTTCGAGCGGATGATGCGCCTCGTCCTCGCCCACCGGGATGAGCTGCTCTCCCCCGCCGGTCCCCTGGCCCGCTTCGCCGGGGCCGAAACGCGGGTCATCGTGCGCCCCACCAGCACCTACGAAGGCCTGCTGGTCGAGGGGTTCCATCCGGACGTCCTCGGCAACGCCCTCCATCGGGACGCCCTGCTGGACCGGCTCTGGACGGCGGTGGAGGCCCGGCCGTTCCTCGAGCGCCTGATCTCCCTGGAGAGGCGGGAGATCGAGCGGGGCGACGTCCCCGTCTTCACCACCTTTCCCGGCTCGCGGGACCTGTGGAGCGGCACCGGCGAGCCCATCGCGGACGCCTTCGATTCCACCGGCCTTGCCCGCGTCGAGGACCATCTGCGCGGGCTCGACGAGCGGGAGGTGGCGCGCCAGCTCTGGACGATCCGCGCTTCCCTGCACGCCGTAGCCCTCGCCGGCCAGCGAGCCCCCTGGCCCCGGCGCCCGCTGCCCGAGCCGCCCGAGCCCGCGAGCCGGGACCGCCTCCGGGCCGCCGCCGTGGCCGTGGGAGATCGGCTGGAGGAGCGCGCCTTCCGCGGACCGGAAGACGCCTCCTGGCTCACCCTGACCACCAGCGGCCCCACCCTTTGGAGCGTCCAGCCGGTGGGCGCCGATCTCTACGAGGGGCTGCCGGGGATCACCTTTTTCCTGGCCCACCTGGGAGCCGGCACGGGCCAGGAGCGCTTCACCCGTCTCGCCCGCGAGGCCCAGGCCCACTTCTGCCACCAGCTCGACCGTTCCCCGGGAATCCTCGCCTCCGCCGGCGCCTTCAGCGGTTGGGGAGGACCCCTTTACGTCCTCACCCATCTGGGCGTGCTGTGGAACGACCCGGAGCTTCTCGACCGGGCCGTGCGCTGGACCGACCGCCTGCCGGCGCTGATCGAGACGGACGAGACCCACGATCTCTCCGACGGCGCCGCCGGCTGCGCCGTCTGCCTTCTCGGCCTGCACCGCCTCCGCCCCCGCAGCGGTCTCCTCGACCTCGCCCGTCTCTGCGGCGAGCGGCTGTTGGCGACCGCCGTGCGGGGAGAGACGGGGGCTGCCTGGCCCTTTCCGCCCGCCGGCCCGGTGCCCCTGGCCGGCGTCGCCCACGGAGCGGCGGGCGCCGCCTGGGCCCTCCTCAAGCTGGCGGCCGCGACCGGCGACCAGCGCTTCCGCCAGGCGGCCCTCGACGCCATCGCCTACGAGCGCACGCTCTTTCTTCCCGGCCCCAGGAATTGGGCGGACCTGCGTCCGGGAAGCGAGCCGGGAGAGCCGATCTGGGGGTGGTGCAACGGCGCTCCGGGCATCGGGCTGACGCGGCTCGACTCCCTGCCGGAGTTGGACGATCCCGCGACCCGCGAGGAGATCGCGGCCGCCGTCGAGAGCACTCTGGAGCAGGGGCTCGGGAACAGCCACTCGCTCTGCCATGGCGACCTGGGCAACCTCGACTTCCTGCTCGAAGCCGCCCGCCGCCTGGGCGACCCAGGCCTTGAAAGGCGGGTCTACGCTCTGGCCGCCGGAGTCCTCGCCAGCGTGGAGGCCGAAGGCTGGCGCCAGGGGGTGCCCATGGGCGGGGACACACCCGGCCTAATGGCGGGCCTCTCCGGCCTCGGCTACGGACTGCTGCGACTGGCGGAGCCGGACCGTGTCCCTTCCGTGCTCCTGCTGAAGCCGCCGCCCGGCGCCGCCGGCTCCTGAGGACGCTTCACGAGCAGGCCGGCGCGACCGGGCGATCTCCCTGCCGTTGCCGTCGGGATCGCGAGCAGGAAGCTCCTCTCTCCTCAGGACGCGGTCCGACGGAGCTTCCTGAAGAAGCTTCGACGGAGAGTGCAACCAACCGCGCGGCGGCTCGGGTGGCACCTCTCCCGGGCCACCGTCGTAGAGCGAAGCTCGGCCGCCTTCAACTTTTCGGCTGGCACCTCTCCAGCCAGCCAGCCAGGCACCTCCCACCTCCCGCTCGGGGGCGCCGAAAGGGTGCTCTCAAACCCTTATTCTTCTAGGCACCAAAAGTTTCGGAGGCGCTTTTACGTCTATTGCTCCGCATGAGTAGACGAATTCGCTTCATCCCAGACGACGGCGCCCTGGTCGAAGTGACCTGCCGGGCGCTCCAAAGCCGCTTCCTCCTTCGGCCCGGGCCGACCCTCGATGCGATCATCCTGGGAGCCCTCGCCCGGGCCCATCACCGCTACGCGGTGCGCATCATCGCCTTCTTCTTCGCCTCGAATCATCTGCACCTCATCCTCGAGGTCGACGATTCGCGGCAACTCGCAAGATTCATGAATTACTTCCTCTCGAAGGTTGCCCGCGAGATCGGCCGGCTGACCGGCTGGCGGGAGAAGATCTTCGGTCGCCGGTACCAGGCGATCCAGATCAGCGACGAGCCCGAGGCGCAGATCGCGCGACTCCGTTACGTCCTCAGCCACGGCTGCAAGGAGAATCTGGTCGAACGCCCCCAGGACTGGCCGGGAGTCCACTGCGTCGGGGCCCTGACCACCGGCAAGGCTCTCGAGGGCTGGTGGTTCGACCGCACCCAGGAGTACCTCGCCCGCCGCCGCGGCGAAACCTTCGGGTACTACCAGTACGCGACCCGCGAAACCTTCGAGCTCGCTCCCCTCCCCTGCTGGAAGGACCTCTCGCCAGAGAAGCGGCAGCAGCTCGCCGCCGCCCTGGTCGCCGAGATCGAAGCGGAAGCTGCCGAACGCCGGGAGCGCACCGGAGTCCCGGCGCTCGGCCCCGCCGCCATCCTCGCCCAGAGCCCCGAGAGCCGCCCCCTCAAGACCAAGCGCTCCCCCGCCCCGGCCGTCCATGCCGCCAGCCGGGCCGTCCGCCGCGAGCTGCGTAACGCCTACTTCCTCTTCGTCGCCGCCTACCGGAGCGCCGCCGAGAAGCTCCGCGCCGGGCACCGCGACGTGCCCTTCCCCATGGGCTGCTTCCCGCCGCCGCTGCCGTTCGTGGGCAGGTAGGAAGCGCCCCAGTCTCAGGGATACGTGTGTCCAGACAAGCCCGAAAACCGCGAAATCGAGGTCGCCGGAATGGAAAACCGTCTCCAAACCTCGGGTTCCCGGCCTCAAGATCGCCCAAGAAGCCGGCGGCGATCATCTCGCGGCCATTTTGGGGTCCCATCGCCGAGCAGCGCTCGACTGCCTTCAACTTTTCGGCTGGCACCTCCTCAGCGCTCGACTCCCTGCCGGAGTTGGACGATCCCGCGACCCGCGAGGAGATCGCGGCCGCCGTCGAGAGCACTCTGGAGCAGGGGCTCGGGAACAGCCACTCGCTCTGCCATGGCGACCTGGGCAACCTCGACTTCCTGCTCGAAGCCGCCCGCCGCCTGCGCGACCCAGGTCTCGAAAGGCGGGTCTACGCTCTGGCCGCCGGAGTCCTCGCCAGCGTGGAGGCCGAAGGCTGGCGCCAGGGGGTGCCCATGGGCGGGGACACACCCGGCCTGATGGCGGGTCTCGCGGGCCTCGGCTACGGACTGCTGCGACTGGCGGAGCCGGACCGTGTCCCTTCCGTGCTCCTGCTGGAGCCGCCGCCCGGCGCCGCCGTCTCCTGAGGACGGTTCACGAGCAGGCCGGCGGCGACTGGGCGATCTCCCTGCCGTTGCCGTCGGGATCGCGAGCAGGAAGCTCCTCTCTCCTCAGGACACGGTCCTACGGAGCTTCCTGAAGGAGCTCGACGGAGAGTGCAACCAACCGCGCGGCGGCTCGGGTGGCACCTCTCACGGACCCGCCGTCGTAGAGCGAAGCTCGGCCGCCTTCAACTTTTCGGCTGGCACCTCTCCAGGGGGCTCTTCACCGTGGCAAGGCCAAAAGAGGCTCTCAAATCCTTGATCTTCTAGGCCCAAAAAGTTTCGGGGGCGATTTTACGTCTATTCCTCCGCATGAGTAGACGAATCCGCTTCATCCCAGACGACGGCGCCCTGGTCGAGGTGACCTGCCGGGCGCTCCAAAGCCGCTTCCTCCTTCGGCCCGGGCCGACCCTCGATGTCATCATCCTGGGAGCCCTCGGCCGGGCCCAGCGCCGCTACGCGGTGCACATCATCGCCTTCTTCTTCGCGTCGAACCATCTGCACCTCATCCTCGAGGTCGACGACGCCCGCCAGCTCGCGAGATTCATGAATTACCTCCTCTCGAAGATCGCCCGCGAAATTGGCCGGCTGACCGGCTGGCGGGAGAAGATCTTCGGGCGCCGGTACCAGGCGATCCAGATCAGCGACGAGCCCGAGGCGCAGATCGCGCGACTCCGCTACGTCCTTAGCCACGGCTGCAAGGAGAATCTAGTCGAGCGCCCCCAGGACTGGCCGGGAGTCCACTGCGTCGGAGCCCTGACCACCGGCAAGGCTCTCGAGGGCTGGTGGTTCGACCGCACCCAGGAATACCTCGCCCGCCGGCGGGGCGAGTCCTTCGGGTACTACCAATACGCGACCCGTGAATCCTTCGAGCTTGCTCCCCTCCCTTGCTGGAAGGACCTCTCGCCGGAGAAGCGGCAGCAGCTCGCCGCCGCCCTGGTCGCCGAGATCGAAGCGGAAGCTGCCGAACGCCGGGAGCGCACCGGAGTCCAGGCGCTCGGCCCCGCCGCCATCCTGGCCCAGAGCCCCGAGAGCCGCCCCCTCAAGACCAAGCGCTCGCCCGCGCCGGCCGTCCACGCCGCCAGCCGGGCCGTCCGCCGCGAGCTGCGCAACGCCTACTTCCTCTTCGTCGCCGCCTACCGGAGCGCCGCCGAGAAGCTCCGGGCAGGCCAACGCGACGCGGCCTTCCCCATGGGCTGCTTCCCACCGCCGCTGCCGTTCGTGGGCGGGTAAAAAAGCGGTCCCGTCTCAGGGATACGTGTGTCCAGACGAGCCTCAAAACCACGGAATCGAGGTCGCCGGGCTGGCAAAACGCCTCCAAACCACGGATTCCCGACCTCAAGATCGTCCAGTGAGCCGGCGGCGATCATCCCGCGGCCGCTGTCGCCGAGAAAAAACTCAGCCGCCCTCAACTTTTCGGCTGGCACCTCCTCGGCTCGGGCCGCTTCCCGCCGCCACTTCTGTTCGTGGGTGCTTCGCGACCTCAAGGTCGTCCAAAAAGCCGGCAATCGTCGCCTCTTGCCTTGCTTCCAGGCCCCGTCGCGCACCGAACAAGGGCGTCTTCAATTTTTCGGGTGGACCCTCTCGCCCCTAGCATCTCTCCCGGCTTTTCGGCTGGCACTTCCTCTGGCACCTCCTCCAAGCGGCACCTCTCACGGGCACCTCTCCGGCACCTCTCTCGGGCAGCACCTCTTCTGAACCTCTTCCGCGCTCGCACTTCTCCGCAGCATCGCTAAATTATGAGGTCTCCTTGCGAGGGGCCGATGCTTCTTTGGTTGGTGCATCTTCGATAAATGACTCACGTAGAGAGAACCGATAGGGAAATACGATGCTTCGCAGCTCCTTTGGTAATGGAAATTTTGGACCTCGACTGGGTGGAAACTCACCATCGAAGAAGGCCGAAGTGATCATAGCTATGCTTATAAAACCCAATAAAAGTAGGAAGGGCACTGCGGGGCCTACCAAAAGAATCGAAGGCCACGAAAAGACATAGGATCCCCAGGGAAATGGGAACCGGTCCGGCTGCTTGACCCAAAGCGAGCGCAACAGATAAACAACCCAGACACAGAAAAACAAAACGACACAACCAGCAGCGGCTAAGCTCCACTCAACTTTGTATCCACTATCTCGGAGTGATGCAGGTGGCAGCTGTTTAACTTTCAACGACCGCGGAAGATCGTCTGCCAGAATACTGAATGTCAAATCACGCATTGCAACACTACCGCTTAGAAGCATTTTTACAATAAAAAATTCACCTTTATTTAGCAAGGGGAATGAAAACTCCAAGAGCCCCGCAGTATGGTTGATCGTAGCTTTCAGCGTATCAGGATTGCGATGAAGTACTGACGCATCCAAGACTTCAATCTGTGCCGGGAGCTGAACCGATAGAGGCTCTATGACGTTACTAATTGCACGTTCTCCATCGTTAGCCACGAGCAGCACAACCTGTTGGAGGTCCTTTACCTCCTGTTCTTGAAAAATGAAGTGTAGGTTGTGGCGGACATCTGGAGCGATGCCAGCAAAAACATACGAATTTAAGAGCCCAAATACTGACAAGCTCTTGTCCACCGAGCGCAAGAAGTAGTAGCGACTCGCAAGAACCGTCGCAAGTATGCCTAGCACCAAGCCTATGATCGCTGCCATCTGCGGTCCCCTCCAATGATGTAGAAGCTCGAAGTCAAGCCATAATCACTGCTCCGATAGCCTTCCAACACTGCAACTTCCTCTCTAGGGCGATCGGAGTAAGGAGCGGTACTCATGGGCTATCTCGTTTTGTAAGCCAAACTTACAAGATAGGCTATCGTGCCAACCCATGCTCGTCAATGCCATGGCGATTGTCGCATAAGCAACTTTGCGCATGGTTAGGCGGGCAGGTGGCTATACTGACTCCCGGCGAAAGGCTCCGGGCTGCCGGCCAGGCTCTATACTGTCACCGTTGTGGCGGCGAGAGGGCTCCCCGGAGCCCGGAGCTCCAGCCCACCTCTTCCGCTCCTCGTCTCTGCAGGCCTAGCCGCGAGGTACCTCATCTCCTGGAACCTTCCCTCCCCTAACCAGGCCGAGGCACCGCTTCTGGATATCCTTAGTACTTTGTAGTAGGATTGCATAGGTTCTCGCTGCACTGGCGCCCGTTGAGTTGACCTCCTCCGAGTACGCGAAATGAGGTGAACAATGATAGCTTCATGGCGATCGAGAGTAGCTACCTTTATAGTTCTTACTCTGACACAATTCCCTCACTCTGCCATCGCAGATGAGGTAACTGCCCAAGCTATACTGGACAAAATTGCCAAAGATATTGATGCTCTATTCGATTACAACAAGCAGTCTTCTGATAAATATGCCCTGAAGAAAAAAAGTAAGGCTCTCGCCGCCTGCATCGAATGGGATGACCTTATCTACCGAGATGGCAAGTTAACCTCCGCCCTCCCCTTTTTTGACGTTGCTTCACCAGTCCGCTGGTATCAAGTAGCTTCTGGCCGCACCTCAATAAAGGAAGCAACATCTAGCGCCTTGGAGAAGTGTCGACCGCACGAACTTGTCTGCAAATGTGAAATATTCTCTCAGGACGATTCAATCGTGGCCCAGGTTCCAGCTGACGTCCTTCAAAGGTTGGCCGAAGCGAAAAAATCGGAAGAGAAATTTATTGTAGTGCTTGATGACATCGAGAGCAGAATTACCAAGAACCAAAAAACCATACCATTTAGCGACTTTGAACTAGGTCCAGGAAAGGACCTGAGCGTATGGCCGATTGGGTGCCCATACAGCTACGATTGCAGCTGTCACAAACGCTTTCGCGCTGACGTCATTCCTATGCCTGCCGGCAAAGGTATAGAGGACCGGCTTAACCGCATTCGGTCAATGGGTTTCTACGACTGCCGTGAGATGAAATCATTGCCACCTGGAGATCTTATTGTCCCCTACTCCCGAGTGGTCTGCCATTTCGTAGCGGCAAAACGCGGCACTCAGAAACTGGTGGGCCTAGTGAGTCCTGGCGCCGGCTCCAAGACCTACGACGAAGTACTATATGAGGCCGCGGTCCCGGTAAATAGCTCCTACGAGCCAAGTGACATTCCACTGGAGGGGAGGCGCGTGGTCTACGCCCGCTCTGGCGATAAAGAATACCTTGGAATCCAGAGAGAGACAGCATGGGACGGGAACCTCTGCGGGGTGGGTTATACCTTTCAGGGAGAGGCATTTAACCTTGAAAAGTGCAGAAACACTGCGGAGTGCGGAAAGAAAGCGACAGCGGCCTTAGGAAAATCTATTCGCAGCCGCCTTACAGCACCACCTTTCGACGCTGAACCAATGCCCGCAACTCCCATAGAGCTTGCATTTCAAAGGCATAGAAAGCCCAGCCTAATCCTAAAGAGTCCTTTTTGGGAGAAAAATGACTATAATTTAAGCTGGTGGCAGGCTAACGGCCACACGAGTAGCGGGTTCCCGGACCAAGAGGAATTTCGAGGGACAACCGACAGAGGGGACAAGATTTTTGTTAAACTTACCAGCGTTATACTAGTATCAATAGGCGACAAACCTAAATATCGAGATCCAGAACCTGTGCAACAGGATCGCTATGATGAACTGTTCCGAAACACCTACCGTAGCGCCCTGGAGGAAAGCTGCAAATCGCTGAAGGGAAACTTTGCAGGCGATATCTGCACATTATCAGACACGGCATACTAAACTGGAGACTGCCATGACCAAAGCATCTGCACAGAAGTGGTTGGCTCTGTACTTCCTGCTCGTCACTGTTGCTTTAGGCATCTATATAATAATATTTCCTGAAACAAATTTTCTTCCCGTTGACAAAGATGAGGCTAAAGCCGCCTTCCAAATTATTATTCCTGTACTCTTAGGGCAGATTACCGTGATATTTCAATGGATTGGGCAGGCTAACCATCAGGCCAATGATGAACCCTCCCCTATACCCTCTTGGGCAATTAAGGCGCCTGCAATAGCAGCCCTAGGAATAATTGCTGCAGTTATTGCTGCCATCGTTATCCTTAATATCCAGCATAGCGACAGGCAACGTGATGCGATGTTTTCGAATGGCGTGACCTTTGCCGTCACTTTGATAAATGTCAGTACGGTCTATTTGGTGACGAGGCTTTTCCCTCAGAAGCCAGCCGCGGGTGTGAAAGAGAACTTCGGGGGAGGACAATCTGGCCTTCCTACCGCCGGAGATTAGGCGATAGGATCGCACCACACTTCGCCTGACGCGAGTCGGTTTCTTCGAACACCTCTTTCGAGGATCTGTTGGAGATTTTTTTCGGGACACGTTCCTGGTCCAGGAGTTCACCCAGCTTACGGATATCCGAGGAGCAAGCATCGATGGGTCTGAAAGGGTAGAAACTATCGAGCCCGCCCCCCCACCCCCGCCCCCTCCAAACACCCCACCAACATCCCCGCCGCCCGCTGAGCCCCATGCCGGTTGAAGTGAATCCCATCCTTCAGGAACAACCCCACCCGCCGGTCCGGCGGGATCGCCGCGAACTCCGCCGCCAGATCGCAAACCACTACCTTGTCCTCCTTCCCCACCGCCCGCACCGCGTCCACATACTGCTGATGCAGCGGCACGAGATCCCCCAAGTTCTTGATCCAGATCCCCTTCAGGTACGCCGGCTCTTTCCCCACTTCGTGGGAGGTGGGCGCGGTGATCAGCACCGGCACGGCACCGCCGGCTCGGGCTTCGGTCACCATGGCGTGGAGGTTGGCGCGGAACTCGGGGAGGGGGACGCGGCGGTTGTCGGCGGAGCGGTGGAGGGCGATCCAGGCTTTTTCGCCGAGTTGGACGAGGCGGACGTTCTGCCAGCGGGAGCCGGTCTTCTGGAGGAGCCTCGCGACGTCGCGGTCCGGGAGGCCGAAGCCGATCCAGTGGTCGTTCCAGCCGTAGAAGAGGGTGATCACCTTGGGGTGGAGCGGCAGGGCGTCGCGGCGGAGCTGGCGGAGGCCCTGGAAGGTGGTCCAGCCGGCGGTGCCGAGGTTGACGGCGGGAAAGCGGGTGCCGGGGTGGCGGGCGGCGAGCTCGGCGAGGAGGAACTCGGGGTAGCGGGTGTAGTCGGTGCAGGAGTCGCCCAGGAAGGCGATGGTCGGGCGGTCGGCGCGCGCGGCGGCCAGGCGCTGGTCGTAGTCGGTGTGGACCCAGAGGAGGTCGGGGTCGGCGCGGTAGTCGCTGTCCAGCGCGGCGAGCGAGCGCGGCCAGCCGAGTTGGATCTGCTCGGGGCGGAGATGGTAGGAGAAGCCGATCAGCCGGAGCGCCAGCTCGCTCACCCCCAGGGCGAGCGCCAGGCTGAAGCCGGCGAGGAGGGCGAGCTGGAGGAAACGTCTCACGGCGTCGGGGCGGAATCGGACGACGCCGGGGTTTCGTCGGACTGCGGTGCCTGCGCCGGCTGCGCCTGGGCCTGACGCGGCCGGCGCCGGCGGGGGGCGAGGTCGGGGTCCCCTTCTCCCGCGGCGGAGACCGGCGGCGGCACGATGAACGGCGAGTCGGCGCGCACCCAGAAGCCTCCCACGCGGTGGTAGCCGTAGCCCTCCATCACCTCGGGGACGCGGCCGAGGAAGCGGACGCCCCAGATCTGGAAGAAGGCGTCCGGGCGCTGCTCGCCGAGGAGGCGCGGGTCGTTCCACTTGGTGTGGCCGGGGCGGAAGGTGTCGAAGTGGTCCTCGTCGAGCGGCACCACGGGCTGCATGTGCGCCACGGTGCGGTCGTTGTAGCCAAGGATGTCGATCAGCTTGTAGTTCGAGAAGTAGGCCGGCACGCCGGCCCAGGCGGAGGCCACCACGGCGCCGGGGCGGACCATGCGCCGGAAGCGGGTCATCGCCTCCACCACCTGCTGGTGGCGGTCGGTCAGCGGCGGACGCTCGACCAGGGCGAGCAGGCGCCAGGGGTCGTGCGCTCCCGGGCTGGGGCCGGCCTGACCATTGTCCTGCGCGAAGGCGTCCGGCGGCGGCAGCGCGGAGGGGGGCGAGGCGAGCCAGAGGCCGTTCGCGATCAGCAGCGCGGCCACGGTCGCGGCGGCGAGGGCGAGGCCGCCCAGCGGGTCGTCGTCGGTGGCATTCACCGTCTCGGCGCGCGGGCGCCTCCTCCACAGCGCCAGCAGCTCGTTCAGGGTGGCGTTGAAGAGCACGAAGAGGAGCGGCATCACGAAGGCGACGAAGCGGTTGGCGCGGATCGGGATGTCGCCGTCCCAGGCGTCGGCGCCCACATAGACGCTGTAGGCGGCGTAGAGGAGGAAGACGGCGGCCGGCAGGATCAGCCGGCTGCGCCGGCGGAGGAAGGCGGCGGTGCCGAGGCCGGCGACGAGGAGGATCGCGAGGTGGTCGCGCACGAAGGTGGTGAGCACCGAGAGGCCGCGCAGCAGGCGCACTTGGAACGGGATGCCGGTGAGCTTCAAGTAGTACGTGTTCGGCAGCCACTCGCCGTAGTACGCATGGCGGAAGAGGGCGTAGACGAGGCTCATGCCCAGGAAGACGCCGAGGCCGAGCAGCCAGCTCCGCCGCCCGGCCGGGCGCAGGCCGCCGTGGAGCAGCACGTAGCCCTGGACGGCGGCGACCAGGAGGAGCATGTCCATGCGCAGCAGGAAGGCGGCGGCGCAGACGATCCAGAGCGCCAGGTGGCGGTCGCGCCCCGCGTGGACGGCGGCGAGGGCGAGCTGCACGGCGAGCACGGCGAGGAGCGCCTGGAGGCCGGTCTCCATCCCCATCAGGGCCCAGTAGGCGAGCGGATAGTAGAAGGCGGTGAGCACGGCCGCGGGGAGGCCGTGGCGCGCCTCGGGGGGGGAGAAATGGTCGAGCATCAGCCGGCGGACGGCGATCACGGTGCCGGCGAGCGTCAGCAGCGAGAGGAGCTGCACCACCAGGCTGCGGCGGTCGAGCGGCAGCGGCAGCGCGTTGACCGGGATCATCAGGAAGGTCCACAGCGGATGCGTGAACCCCTCGACCGGCTCCCCCCAGCGGGCCCAGGTCAGGCCGTGGCCGTTGACCAGGTTCCGCGCGTAGGTCATCGAGATCATCGCGTCGTCGAACAGGCAGTAGACGCGGCGCCCCTCCACCTCGAACGACGAGCGGTGGATGAAGAAGCCCGCCCAGAGGCCGAAGACGAGGAGCAGCGCGGCGAGGCCGGCGGCGGGGCGCGACGCGAGGCGGCCGAGACGGACGACGGGAGAAGACGGCTCGGGCATGGTGAATTCGGGGGAGGGACGCAAGACGGCGGCTATTGTGCCACAGGGCCCGGGGCCGTCCGGAAGAAGCTCCAGAAGGGGTGCCAGTAGCGGCCGACCAGGGCGCCGGCGGCGAGGGCGGCGGCGAGGAGGGAGGCGGCGAAGCGCGGCCAGCTCCCCGGCGCGAAGAGCCAGGCGGCGAGGGCGAAGAACGGCAGCGGCACGAGGTAGAGGAGGGCCAGGTCCCCCAGCAGGGTGCGGAAGCGGGGGCCGAAGACGCGCGCCACCTCCCAGGCCATCACCAGGTTCCCCAGCAGCAGGTAGTTGGCGGCCCCCATGCCGACGGCGCCGAAGCGCCAGGTGAGGTAGATGCCGAAGCCGAGCAGCGAGACGAGGTTGAGGATCTCGATGGCCAGCCAGCGGCGGTCGCGGTGCTCGGCCTTCAGCATCTCGCCGCCCAGCATGGTGAACTGGTCGAAGAACGGGATGAAGGCGATCGCCCGCAGGATCGGCGCCGCGGCCGGCCAGTTCCTCCCCAGGATGATGGAGACCACCCGCTCGGCGTTGAAGAACAGAAAGTAGCTCGCCACCACCTGGCAGCCGAGGAGCTGCACGGTGCTCAGGCGGATGAACTCGACGAATCGCGGGCGGTTGTCCGAATACTCCATCAGCGTGGGAAAGAACGCCCGCGGATAGACGATCGTCGCTACCAGGAAGACGATCATGTAGGCGCGGGAATAGAGCCCGACAGTCGTCGTGTCGCGGAACCAGTCGACGATGTAGATGTCGATGTAGGTGACCAGTTGCAGAGTGAGCCAGATCAGGAAGAGGAAGACGCTGCTGCGCACCAGCCCCGAGATCAGCTCGGGCTCGAAGGTCAGCGGGATCTTTCCCCAGGCCTTCCACCACGAATAGCCGGCGAGGAGCGCGGCGCCCACCAGGTCGCCGATCACCAGACTCCAGTAGCCCCAGCCCAGCCAGGCGAGCCCGCAGGCGACGAGGGCGATCACGAGGCCGCGCCCGATCTCGGGGGCGATCAGGTTGCCGATCGTCAGCTCGCGCTCGAAGAAGGCCCGCGGCACCTGGGCGAGGCCGTCGAGCAGGATCCAGACGGCGAACACCCGCAGCGCCCCCGGCACCTCGGGGCCGAAGCGGCCGAAGAGGGGGGCCGCGAGGACCAGCGCGCCGGTGAGGATGGCGCCGAGGCTGGTGGTGACGGCGAGCACCGTGCCGTAGGGGCGGCGCTTGTCGCGCACCAGCTGGTAGGTCAGGCCGAGGTCGCGGACCGCCGAGAGGACCGTGACGATGCGCAGCGCCAGCTCGTAGACGCCGTGCCCTTCCGGGACGATCAGGCGGGCGAGAGCGAGCTTCGCCCCGAAATTGATCCCCAGCCGCGCGAGCTGGATCGCGTAGGAGGCGAAGGTCGAGCGGAGGACCCGCTGCTCGGTGGTGCTCATGGGGAGGTCCGAACGGAGCGGCGGGAGCCGGCTGGATCTCTGACGCCAGCCCGCAGGGCGGCCTTCCTGTAGCCCAGGGTGTCAACCCTGGGGACGCCGGCGTACCCACCTCCCTTTTTGAGGCGTGCCGCGCCAGCCCAGGGCTCACGGCCTGGGCTACAGGAAGGCCGCCCTGCGGGCTGGCGCCGAGGCAATTGGAGGGGGCCGATCCGAAGTCCGAAACGCTGCGAACCCCCTCCTGGCCTCCCCCTCCAGGGGAGGAAAAAGGCATCCCTCCGAGAAGAGGGTGCGATCCTTCGCCCTACAGCAGATTCGCCCAGCGCGCCCATTGCTCGGTGAGGTCCATGCCGGTCGCGAAGTCGAAGGCGGGGCGGTAGCCGAGGAGGCGCTTCGCCTTGTCGATGCGGACGCGGGTGCGCGGTTTGAGGAAGCCGATCATCTCGGGGGTGAGCGGATGGATCGGCAGCTCGGCGCCGCCGGTCCCGGCCGCGACGCGCGCCGGGGGGCGGCTGCCGAGGCTCGCCTTGATCTTCTGCTGCACCCCCTCGGGGAGGACGTTGCTCGCCAGCTCGCGGAGCCACACCCCTTCGCGGGTGCGCTCGATGCGCTCGCGGATCGGCTGCTCGCGCTTGAGGATGCGCAGGGCCTCGCCGACGGCGTGGGGCTGGGCGCGCTTCCAGCGCTTCCAGTGGGCGAGCGCCTCGGCCTCGGTCATGTCGACCGTGCGCTTCACGGGGCCGAGCATGCGCTCGAAGCGGCCGTAGAGCTCGCGCCAGGTAACCGGCTCCTCGCCGGAGATCAGGAACGCCTCCCCCACCGCCGCGGGCTCGACGGCGGCGAGGAGCATGGCGCTCACCAGGTCGTCGACGTAGACGGCGTTGCCGAAGCCCTCGCCGCCGTCGACCAGGATCTGGCGGCCGGCCTTCATGGATCGCAGCACCGCCTCGGTCCACACGCCGCCGTAGGGGCCGTAGACGGCGGTCGGCTGGAGGACGGCGACGGGGAGCCCGGAGGAGAGGGCGATCGCCTCGGCTTCGAGCTTGCTGTCCGAGTAGGGGTTGCCGAAGCGGACGCGGGGGGCCGTCTCGTCGAGGTCGCCGTCGCCGGTCTGACCGTAGACCATCAGCGTGCTGAGGTGGACGACGCGCGCGGCGCCGACGGCCCGCGCCGCCTCGAGCACCCGCCGCGTCCCCTCGCGGTTGACGGTGGCGCGGTGCTTCTGGCTCCCGGAGGTGCCGTAGGCGCAGTGGAAGACGAGGTCGCACCCCTGGATGGCGACGGCGAGGTCCGGCGCGCTGGTGACGTCGCCGCGCAGCACGGTGACCGGGAAGCGGGCGAGGCGGGAGGCGCCGGCGAAGCCGCGGACGAGGGCGCGCACCTCGGCGCCGTGCTCGAGCACCAGGCGCTCGGCGAGGCGGCTGCCGATGAAGCCGCCGGCGCCGGTGATCAGCGCCCGGCGGCCCTTGAGGCTGGGGAGGTCGAGGCTCAAGGCGCAGCCTCCGGGGCAGTCCTGGGGACGATCGACCACGGCAGGACGAGCGGCCGGCGCCGTTCGTAGCAGGCCTCGATCAGCGCCAGCGAGCGGCGTCCCTCGGCGCCGGAGACGAACGGCTCGCGGCGGGCGCGGACGGCGGCCGCGAAGTCGTCGATCTGGCGCACGAAGACGTCGGCGAAGTTGAGACTCGCTCCCGCTTCGTCCGTGCGCCGCGCGTGGCCGGCGAGGGAGACCTCGCGGTCGGCGATCGAGAGCTTGATCGTGGGGTCGGAGTCCCAGATGCCGGCCTCGAGGGTCGCCCGCTCCCCCGTGAAGATGCAGGTGTTGCGGAGGTTGCGGGTGCGGCTGATCTCGACCTTCCCAGGGATCGCGAGCTCTCCGGAAGCCAGCGTCAGCTCCATCTCGCAGTCCGACTCGACGCCCCCCACGGCGTCGTCGCGGTAGTCGACGGCGGTCCAGTCGCCCAGCCACCAGAGGAGGAGGTCGAGGACGTGGACGCCGAAGTCGGCGAGCACGCCGCCGCCGGCCATCTCCTTCCTGAGCAGGAAGTCGGTGGCGAACGGCCAGCGGGGGATCACCCCCTGGCGCAGGTCGAAGCCGCGGATCGCGCCGAGCAGGCCATCGCGCAGCAGGTTGCGGACGAGGAGCGAGGAGTCGAAGAAGCGGAAGTCGAGCCCCACGGCGAGGGTGGCGCGGCCGGCCGCCGCGGCGGCGATCATCTCGCCGCACTCGCGGACGTTGATCGCCATCGGCTTCTCGACCAGCACCGAGACCCCCTGGCGCAGCAGCTCGACCGAGACCGGCGCGTGGAGGTGGTTCGGCAGCGCCACCACGGCGGCCTCCACCTTGCCCGGGAGCTGGCGGTAGTCGGTCATCACCTTGACCAACTTGCCGAGCCCGAAGCGCTCGGCGAGGGCGCGGGCGCGCTTCTCGTCCGCGTCGACCAGAACGGCAGGCTCGACCTCGCGCGAGGCGAGGATCGCGGGGAGGTGGTGGATCTGCGCCACGGCACCGCAGCCGACGACGGCGACGCGGAGCTTGGGGATGTTCGGTTTCGGCATTATCTCGGTATCAAGGAGTCTTCGGATTCAAGGGGTGCGGCACGCCCGAACGGCGGCGCATGTTATCAGAGGCGTTTGCGGCGTAGCGCAAAAAGACGTAGGGGCGGGGCTTGTCCCCGCCCAGGCGGGGGCGAGACGGGCCGGACCACACCAACCTACCGGGACGGGAGCCTTTTTCCTCCCCCGTACTCGGGGGAGGTCAGGAGGGGGCGCAACGTAGCGAACCAAGGGAACGGTCCCGGCCTGCGAACACCCCCTCCTGGCCTCCCCCGAGTACAGGGGAGGAAAAAAGCATCCCGCGGAGGAAGGTCAGAGGGAGGGAAAGCCGCGCAGGACCGCCGCCAGCTCCGGCAGCGTTCCCACATCGCGCCAGGTCCCCGTGGGGAACTCCACCCCTTGGACGTGCAGCCCCGCTTCGACGGCGGCGCGGACCACGGCGCCGATCTGGAGCTCCGGGGCGTCCGGGCTCGCCGGCGCCTTCAGCGCCTCCCCCACCGCCGCATGGAGGAAACGGGTGAAGACCGGGCTCCAGACGGCGATCAGCCAGTTGGAGCGCAGCGCCGTCGCCTCCGGCCGGACCTCGACGCGGAGCACCCGGCCGTCCTTTCCCAGCTCGACCATGTCGGTCGTCCGCATCGTCCGCGGATCGGCCACCGGGAAGAGGCCGAGGACGAGGTCGGCGCCGGTCGCCACCTGGCGCGCGATCAGGGGGGCGTAGGCGTCCAGGGGCTCGAAGATCACGTCGGGAAAGCCGAGGGCGACGAGAGAGTCCGCCACGAAGGGGAAGGCGCGGTCGAGCGTCTCCGGCACGCTGCGCGACCCCGGGATCGAGAGGTAGGCGAGCGAGACGCCGGCGATCTCCCCCGTCCCGAAGTAGCGCGGGACATCCCATTTCGACTCGTGAAGGACCATGAAGGCCCGCTCCACCCCGGCGGCGCGGAAGCGCTCCAGCAGACAGTGCCCCGCCACCTGGAGCGCCGGCCCGCGCGGCGTCTGCCGGATGCCGACCGGCAGCAGCTCCTTGCTGCACGGCAGAGGCCCCAACCGCTCGGCGCGGCCGGCGGCTGGGATCAGGCCGACGATCATTCCGGCAATCCGAAGCGAGCGCGGACCTCCTCCACGCTCAGGGTGCGGTCCTCGTCGCTGTCGCGAAGCCCTTCCTGGATGCCTCTGCGGACACGGCGCTTGGAAATCCAGTCCCTCAAAATCGCAACGAATCTGTCCATATCTCCTCAGTTCCCCCCCGCCACGTACCCCAGCGCGCGCAGCTCCTGGACCTGCTTCGGGGTCAGCTTGGGCGGGGCGCCGTTGGCGTGGCCGGGGGCGAGGTCGGGGCCGTTGGCGGCGAGCCAGGCGTTCTTGAGTTGGCGGGCCATGCGGTCGAGCGCTTTGGGATCGTTCACCGGCTGGTCGCCGTTCGGGGTCCAGCGCACGAGGGTGAGCCGCGGCGGGGTGCTGCGCCGGCCGGTGAGCGGCGGGGCGGTCTCGAACTGCTTCTGGAGGCGGTCGAAGAGGGCCTGGAAGGGCTCGGTGAGCGGCGGCACGGGGGTGCCGCCGATCCCCGCCAGGTGGGCCCGGAAGTAGGCGGGCTCGGCGGGCGCGAAGCGGCTCTCCCAGAGGAGCTGGAGGTCGCCGTCGACCAGCGAGAAGCGGTTGACGCCGTTCCCCAGGTAGAGCTCGGAGAGGGCTCCCTTGTCGAAGCTCTGGAAGAAGCTGGGGGCGGCGCCGGGCTCGGGCCTCGCCCCCGCCGCCTCGATCAGCGTCGCGGCGACCCGCACGTTCGCGGGACGGCCCGACCCGGCCGGCATCGCCAGCTTGCGCGGGAAGGCCGCCGGCAGCTTGATCACCAGGGGCACCTCGATCAGCACGTGCCCGAGGCTGCCGCCGTGCTCGATCTGCCCGTTCTCGCCGAACTCCTCGCCGTGGTCCGAGGTGACGACGAGGAGGGTCTTGTCCCACTGTCCGCTCGCCTTGAGGGCCGTCAACAGGTGCCCGAGCACGAAGTCGGCGTAGGCGGCGTTCAGCCGGTACATGGCCCGGAAGCGGCGCGCCGTCTCCGGCGGCAGCTTGGCCGACGGGTCCATGTAGGGCTCGAGGTCGAGCGGCTTGACCTGCTTCGGGAGATCGGGGGGGACGTCGTCCAGGTGATCGAGGAAGGCGTCGCGGCGGACGTACGGGGCATGCGGCGCCAGGATGTGGATCCAGACGAAATCCGAGCCCCCTTTCAGCCCCTGGAGGTAATTCTCCGCCCGCCCCCCCTCGCGCAGGTAGCCGAAGCGGTCGAACCCCTGGGCGTAGCCGAACGGTTTGTCCAGCCAGTGGTTGGAGCGGAAGGCGGCGGTCTTGTAGCCGGCCTCCTGGAGCGCCTCGGGGAGGGTGAGGAAGCGGTCGTCGAGCATGGCGCTCTCGGCCGAGCGGCTGCGCACCCGCCAGGGCTGGTAGCCGGTGAAGAGAGACGCCATCGAGGGGACCGTCCAGCTCGACGGGGAGACGGCGCGCCCGGCCCAGGTCGCCTCATGGGTGAGGGCGGTCAAGGCGGGCATCACCCTTTCGGAGGCGGGGGAGCCGCCGAAGGTCCCCACCGTGTCGGCCCGCAGGGCATCGATCGTGATCAGCACGATCGGGCCGCGATGGGGCGGCGGCCCCGGCGCGCGGCGGGCGCAGCCGCCGGACGCCAGAGCCCCCAAGGCCAGCAACAGCGGGAAAACACAGTGTTTTTGCAGCAAGAAGCTCGTCTCCACCCGGCAGGAAGGTTCCGGAACTTGCGGTAGGATATCCCACGTGCGAGCTTCGGTCGTCCGCCCGCGGGGAGGAGTGCGCCTCTTCCTTTTTCTCCTGCTCCTCGCCGGGCCGGCCGCCTCGGGCGTGGCGATCGCCCAGGACGAACCGCTGCAGGCGTTGTCGTCCAGCGGCGACGGCCAGCTCCTGACCCTGGTCCCGACGAGCGCCGGCGCCCGCGTCGAGCTGCCGGGGGGGCAGACGGTGACGGCGGCGCTCCCCGCGCGCGCCACCGTCTCCTCCTTCGCCGCCCTCGACGGCGGCTGGGTGGCGGCCGGCAGCGCGCCGGACGCGAACGGCGGCCGGCACCTCTTCCTGCTGCGCGGCGACGACCGCGCGGCGCATTCCCTCCCGGCTCCCCTGGGGCAGACCGGGCGCAGCCGTAGCGGCCCCATGCTGCTGGTCGACGGCGGGCGCCTCGCCGGCCTCGCCTGGCTCGAGGGGGACGGCGAGCGCGCCTTCGCCGTGCGCTCCGCCCTCTGGACCGGCAGCGCCTGGAAGGCTCCCGAGCGGGTCTCCTTCCCCGGCCCCGGCAGCCAGCTCGGCCTGACCGGCGCCGTGCTCGCCGACGGCTCCTGGCTCCTCGCCTGGAGCGCCTTCGACGGCCACGACGACGAGATCGTGTGGAGCCGGCGGCTTGGCAATGGCAGCGATGCTTGGCAGCCGGTGAAGCGCCTCCACCCCGACAACGCCGTCCCCGACATCACGCCGTCCCTCGCCGCCACGGCGGACGGCGGCGCCCTGATCGCCTGGAGCCGCTACGACGGCCACGGCTACGCGCTGCGGATGGCCCGCTTCGCGCGCGGCGCCTGGGGGGACGAGCATGCCGCGGCCCCCACGGGCTCTCTCTACCCCACGTTCCTCGGCGCCGCCAAGCTCCTCTATCTGGACGTGCTCGACGTGCTCGGCGCCGGCGCTCCCGGGGCGCGCGGCTGGTCGGTGCTCGACCTCGACCCCTCGGGGCGCGCCAAGGCGCGGGCGTCGGTCGCCTCGGCGCTCGACCGTCCGGCCGTCCGCTTCTCCGGCGGCGCGGCCGAGATGTGCTGGCCCGCCGGACCCGCGGGAACCGTACGGGCCACGGCGACTTTCACTCCCGTGGACAGAGTCCCATGAGCCCCCGCCGGCTGGCCGCCCTCCTCCTGCTGGGCTCGCTCGCCTCCGCGGCCGGAGCGCAGACGGCTCCGAAGACCTACGTCGCCTTCGGCGACAGCATCACGGCCGGGGTGGGGGACGACCCGGCGCGGCCGAACCCGGGGTACCCCTTCCGCCTGCAGACCCTGTTGCAGGCGGTCGGCCAGAGCGTCACGGTGGTGAACAAAGGAGTCGGCGGCGAGCGGACCCCCGAGGGATTGACGCGGTTCGACGGCGTCCTCGCGTCGGTGCCGGTGAAGCCGGGCGACGGGCTGATCCTGATGGAGGGGACGAACGACATCTCGCGCTCGATCTCGCTCGAGACGACGATCTTCAACCTCGACACCATGGCGAGCAAGGCGGAGGCGCTGGGGATGGGGGTGATCCACGCCACCGTCATCCCCCGCGAGCCCGACGCCAAGGTGGATTCCGCCAACATCCTCTGCGACCAGCTCAACGGCAGCATCCGCAACCTCGCCGGGCAGCGCGGCCGCGGCGAGGCCGATCCCAACGAGGTCTTCCGCAACCTGCCGAACCTCTTCGGCAGCTTCTACAGCAACCTGCCGGACGATCCCGTGGGGCACCCCAACCCGGCCGGCTACGACGTGCTCGCCAAGATCTTCTTCAACGTGATCCAGGGGATCGACACCGTCTCCCCCGTCCCCGGCCTGATCAAGCCGGCGAACGGCGCCGTCAACGTCAAGCCCGGCGTGGCGATCCAGGTCGACGTCTGGGACTTCGGCACCGGCATCGACCTCGCGAACACCTTCCTGCTGGTCAACGGCCAGGTCACCGACGCGGTCGCGCAGGGGACGACGCTCCACGCCGGCTTCGTCTACCAGCCGCCGGCCCCCTTGAGCGGCACCGTCACCGTCGGCCTGCGCTCGCGCGACCTCGCGACGCCCCCCAACACCATCGACCGCCAGATCTCGAGCTTCACGGTCCAGGGCTCCCCCCTCGGCCTCCAGGGGGACATCAACGGCGACGGCCGGGTGGACGGCACCGACCTCATCCTCCTGGCCATCCACTTCGGCGCCCTCCAGGGGACCGCCAGCTACCTGGCGGCGGCCGACCTCAACGCCGACGGCAGCATCGACGGCCTCGACCTCGCGATCCTCGCCGCCAACTTCGGCCAGCTCGCGCCGGGCACCGCGCCGTAAGCCTTTCGCTAATTGATGTAGCCGAGGGCGCGCAGCGCCCGCTCGGTCTGGCCGTTCACCTCTTCGTCGTCCCCTTCGAGCCGCGCCTTGCGCATCCAGGCCACGAGGTCGCGCCGCAGCCGGCGCACCTCCTCGGTGCGGGTGGCGGCGAGGTTGTGCTGCTCTCCCGGGTCCTCGGCCAGGTTGTAGAGCTCGAAGCCGCCGGTCGGCGAATTGGCGGCGCGCGAGCGGGCTCCCCCGGTGTTGAAGACGAGCTTCCAGACCCCCTCCTGCACGCTCTGGTAGAGGTTCGGACGGTGCCCCGCCTCGGAGAACGCCTGGCGGAAGACCGCTTGTTGCGCGGCGTTCGCCGGCTGTTTGCGCATCAAGGGCCAAAGGCTGTGCCCCTCGAGCCCGGGGACCTGCCTCTCCGGCGCCACCGCCTCGCGCAGGGTGGGATAGATGTCGATCAGTTCGACCGGCGTACCGATCCGCCGCCCGGCCGGCATCCCGTTCCGGACGAAGAAGAGCGGGACGTGGGCGGTGGTGTTGTACGGCAGCGGCCCGTGCTCGAACCAGGAGTCGTGCTCCCCCTGCTCCTCGCCGTGGTCGGCGGCGAAGACGATCAGGCTGTCCTCGAGGAGCCCGAGCCTGCGCATCTCGTCGAGCAGCGCCTGGATGTGGCGATCGACGACCAGCAGGTTCGCGTCGTACTGGGCCACGAAGTACTTGAGGTCGGTGTGGCCGTCGAGGTTGTACCCCTTGGCCAGCAGCCGCGGCGCGATCTGCCGTTCGCCGCCGGCCCGGTAGAGCGCGTCGTCCAGGAACGGATCGCTGGCCCCAGCCGGCAGCATGTAGGGGGCGTGCGGGTCGGTGTAGTGGATCCAGGCGAAGAGGCGGTCGGCCTTGGCATACTTGCGCAGCAGCGGCAGCGCGAGCGAGTTGACCTTGGGTGCGCTGGCGAGCGGCCGGAACTGCTTCGGCTCCTCCGGGAAGTCGCCGCCCCCCCAGGTCTCCTGGAACTCGTCGAACCCCGCGTTCCACCCCAGCTTCGCCGCGAGCACCGCGTTCGAGACCACGCCGAAGGTCCGGTATCCCTGCTCCTTGAAGAGCTTGGGGAGCGTCAGGTAGGACGGCGGGATGACCAGCGCCGCTTTGTGGGTGAGCCCCGTCGTGTGCGGATAGAGCCCGGTGAACATCGCCGCGAACGAGCTCCCCGTCTTCGGCCACTGGGTGATCGCATGATCGAACGTCACCCCCCCCGCCGCCAGCTTCGCGAGGCTCGGCGTGGTGGCGCGCGGATAGCCGTAGAGGCTCATGTGATCGGCGCGCAGGGTGTCCACCGTGATGAAGAAGACGCGCCGGGGCGGGTGATCCCTCTCTTGTTTGCCATGGCAAGCTGCCAGAGCGAGGAGGGCGGCGAGGAGGATCGGGAGGGTCTTGGGCTTCAGCGGCAAGGGGGCGTCTCCAGGAACGGGAGATGCTACTACAAGGGCCAAAGAGGCACGCCGCCGATCGCAGGGCCCCCCGCTTCCCTCTTCCCCTCTGATCTCAGGGCTTCTTGCTCATCGGGCAGTCGGTGACCTTCAGCTCCCGGACGTTTGCCAGGTCGAGGCCGGTTTGGCCGCGAACCAGCTCCGAAGTCACAAACGAGAGACACTGACCCGCGGATAGAGGCCCTGTGCTGGAAGCCGGGTAGCAGTCATAGTGCGCGCGCGATCCTTCGGCCTGCCTGGCCTCCCGGTAACGATCGCGAGTTGGAAGCCAGCCTCGATCGCACACGAGATTTCGCGGTGCACGGAAACCCTGGAGCTCTCTCCCCTCCCCCGCTGGAAGCACCTGACTCCGGAGAGGCGGCAGCGACTGGCCGCCGCCATGGTCTCGGAGATCGAAGCGGAAGCCGCCGAACGCCGGGAGGGCGCCGGAGTCCAAGCGCTCGGCCCCGCCGCCATCCTCGCCCAGAGCTCCGAGAGCAGCCCTCTCAAACCAAGAGATCGCCCGCGCCGGCCGTCCGTCCGCCGTGCCGTCCGCCGCGAGCTGCGCAACGCCTACGTCCTCTTCGTCACCGCCTACCCGAGCGCCGCCGAGAAGCTCCGCGCCGGGCAACGCTACGTGCCCTTCCCGCCGGCCTCAACTATTCGTGTGGAATCTCCTCGGAACCTCTTCCCTCGGAGTACTTCGTGACGTCTCAAGCGAGTTACAAAAGGGCTGCCTGGGCTACGCGCTGGGCGAGCAGCTCCCGGTCGACCAGTCCTTCGAGCCGATGGTCGAGGACGAGTGCTGCAAAGCGCGTCTGCCGCCCAAGAACTTCCCGTTGCAGGAACCGCCGGCTCTTCTCTCGAACCTCCACAACTTCTGCATCCCGAGCGATACCCAATTCGTATTCGAGGTCGCGCTCTGACAGACAATGCTTGGCAGCCTCCTCATCCGCCCCGAATGCTTCACCGACAAACTGGGGGTAACGCCAGATTTCTTCTTCTATTTTCTTGCCTGCTGTAACCTCTCGGCGAAACTTCACGTAAGCCTGTTCGAGGGCTGGCCATCGCAACGCCAGTCGGTGGCAGATCTCGGACGGCGACGCCATCAGGAGGAACTTGTCGTCGCTATCCACGAAAACGAAGCCACGAGCTCGACCGAATTCGCGGGCTAGAGCCGCGACCAAGTACAGACGCGTGTTCCACCAAGGTGTGGGCCCTATCTGCAGTTCGACGAACTGTACATCGCCAAGAAGTACAAGTTTGTCCTTAATCATGTGCAAGTATGAAGGGCCGAGCTCCTGGGCCTTGAGCATCACGTTTAGGGTCTCTAGCTGCTGTGCCAGGCGTGTGCTTTCGTGGATACGCAGCGCGGCCAGCGCTTCAACTGCCAGTTCGTCGGCGGTGGAAAAGTACCCACTGCATTGCTCCTGCAGCCGCGCACGCAAGGCGTTGATACGAGCGAGGTCAGCATCTTTCTGCGCCTGTGGCCAACGTGCCTTCTCCTCTAGCAGGAATGTGAGTCGCGTCATCGGCTTCGAACCAGCGGCGGTATACTCCATTTCAGTTACTGAGAGGCGCTCGGGATTGGTGTCGCTGGGGATGTGGCCATAGCGCCACGCGAAGATCCCAACATAGACATCGCATGCAACTACATCCCCCTTGCAGGCGAATTCGACCCGTTGGTCACGCGCGGCATAGTCCTCCATCATCACGACTTCGTAGCCCGACTTGCGTAAGGCGCGCCCCAATATTTCGCGGTGGCGCTTGAGATCGATGTAGGTTGATGAGAGATAGAGCTTCATCTGTTGGGCGGCCTGTGGTTCCAGAGGCGCATCGCCTACGTCGCCTCTGCCAAGCGCTTCGCTGGTTTGGCGAGCAGGTTGAGCGAAGCCGCGGGCCAGTCCGGACCGGTGCTATGGAGATCCAATCCTAGGCGGAAGGCCCTTCGTGCCCCACCCTGGCCGACCTCCACACAAGCCCCGAGAGCCGACGTGAGGCTTTCAGAGAACCGTCCAGCGAAGGGATCTGCCGCATGCCACGCTCCTGATCCGCGATTTCGTGGAGGCGATTATACCGTAGAGGCCCGCCAAGATACACAAACGCCTGACTCCACGGGTGAGCAAATAAACATTGGAATGGGGCTATGGGCGAACGGATCATCGCGGTGGGGCTCTCGGCGCAGGAGCGGGCGTCAGTTCCCCGATAAGGTGCAGGGCATGCTGACCGCAGACCTCGCACTTCATCGGGTCCACGCGGGTGAGACTCTTGAGCAGCGACTGCCAATCGGACTTCGTGAGCGTCGGTAGCGTTGGAGGACCCGGGCGGAGAAACTCCTCGCCCGACAGCGTCTCTCCTGAAGACGCTGGCCCCGCGCGTAGTCTTTCCAGGTGAAGGTCACCTCCTGGTCCTCGAGGCGGATCAGGCGGCGATTGGAGATCGCTACGCGGTGGGAATTAGTCGAAAGGGAGTGATGGATTTCCGGCTGGACGACCGGCGGCGCGGACCGCGTCGTGGAATGCTTGCTAGTGTAGTGCGCCCGATATCCGGGATCATGATCGCGGCGGTCCTTCGCTTCGCAGCGAACCGCAGGATCGAGTCGCCTTGAGACCGTCTACGATCACCCTGTGGCGGAGGCGGTAGAGACGGGCCAAGTCCTAACGAGAACCTCTCCGAGACCACGGGGACCGCGGTCCGTCTCCGGCGGAGGGCAGGCCGCCTCGCACCCGCAAGGCACGACGAGGGCACACCGACGCGCTGTTTTCCGACGCCGGGCCTGGGACAACCAAAAACAAACGCGTCCGTGTGCCCGCGAACGGTCTACCCTGCCGGGGCCACCTTGGCCCAGAGGAGACGCCCCGCGTCCGTGGTCTCGGAGAGGTTCTCGTCAGGACCTGGGTCGTCTCTACCGCCTCCGCCGTGGGACTTGCAGATCCCCAAGGGAAGCGCACTCAATAAGGTCACCGACCTCGGGCGCACTAGACTAGACGCTCCGGTCGTAGAGGTGATGCCTCCGGCGCTACCGGCCGCCCACCGAGTTGCCGGTTGGAGGTGTGCTTCAGGCCCGGAGGGCCGCAGGGATAGAGCGCGGGGCTTCAGCCCCGGGTTGGGCGCCACCTCGACTCCCGAAGTCCCGAAGGGACGCAGGGAGCGACCTTATCCTCCGGCTGCGGGGGTTCTCCACCGGGCGCGAGACCTCCGCATCCGCCGGGAGGTCGCGAATGGAACCGGCGGGGGCGGTTAGGAGGGGGCCTCCACTCCAAGACAAGGAAGCAGCCCGAACTCCGCAATGCCCCCTCCTGGCCTCCCCCGAGTACAGGGGAGGAAAAAGGAAAAAGGCTCCCGGGATCTTAGGTTCGTGCCCTCCGGCGGTCCTCCGGGCCTGGAGCTCCCCGGAGAAAGAATGCGCTTCTAGAGCCGTGGATGGCTTTTTAGTCCCAAAAAATGAATTTCTGATCCTAATGCTGATTTTTTGATTCAAACAATTGAATCTTAGGTCGTAAATTTTGTTTTTAGACCCTAACGGTCAATTGGTAGAGCCTAATTTTTGATTTTAGGTGTAAAAAATTCAACAACTGGACCTAAAATCAATTTTTTCGGTCTAAAAACAGAATTTGCAGCCAAAAATGCGGTAGTGTCCTAGTTTGAAATTTCCCCGGTTCCTGGGCTGGCTTTCTTGGCTTCCGCCCGGAGCTTTGAAAGGGAGTACGCGAACGCCAGGAGTTTGCTCGCAATTACCGCGTCGGTTAGTCCAACCAAGGGGTAGGAACTTGGTTGCGGTGAGGAACTTCCATCCGGGCCGCCTTCCATACCGGTTATGGTGAACTCGACCTCCTTCGTTACCCTGTTAGGCGTGAGCTTAAGCTCGCGCTGCTCATCACAAACTAGCACTCGCAGGAAAAGAGAGCCATTGTCGAAATCGGCCTCAACCCCGGTGAATTCCGCCTTACGGAGAACCGCCGCAGTTCTCTCAAACGCGTTTTTAACGCGCCCACGGCCATCGATCCATTCCGCGTAGAAGCGCTCCCCGGGGGCGTTTCGGCCCCCAACTTCATCTGCGCCGGCCTGGATGTTCTCTCGGATGCGAGCCTCGAAAAATTCGTCTAACGGGTTTTGCGGAAGCATGGCAGAGCGCACCCCCTTGTAATGGGTCATCATGCCGGAAGGCATCCCGCAGAGTCAACAGTCCATGCTCAACTATACAAATTGATAGGTAACACCAGCAAAGAGGAGGGGCCCCTCGCGGAGCCGGCCCGTCCCAGCGGTAAGCGGGCCGGCCCTACGCCTCCCGCTTGGTGTACGGTCCCCGCTTGACGCCTTCCGCCGTGGGGAGCAGCGCCACAAGGTCGGCGATCTCCCACACCCGTGAGGTGACGCCCGCCGCCATGGCCGGAGTGACGCGCAAGGTCTTGTGAATCCGGCACAGGTTGTAGTGCGCGTGGAAGAGACCGATAGCCGCCGTGTGGTTCTCGACCTTCTTCGAAAAGGCGTTCGTCAGCCGGGTAAACCGGCGCACGCTCATTCTGATTGTGAGGTTCGCCCTCTCCACATACGAGGTCGAGACGTGCGCCTCATCAGGGCAACCGGTGACGGAATGCTTCTGCGTTCCCAGGCACTCAGGCGGGCTGTAGCGCGTGTCACCCGTCGGCGTAGGGCCGTAGACCTTTACGAGTTGGGCGAAGTCGATAGCGCCCGAGAAGGCATCCTCTACCGCCCCCAAGTACATCTTGTGCCCGTCCGTGGTGAGCTGGACGCGGTTCACGAGCCGTGAGGCGACATCCTGAAGGAATTCCGTAGCGCAACCGGAATCCCGCTTCCCCACAAGGAATGCCGGCATCAACTTCGTGTCTGCGTCAATGCAGGTAAACGTCCAGACATCACCGACGCCAAACTGACCGGCCTTCTCGGCGGGGACATTACGTTGTTTTGAATACACGAAATTCCAAATTTCATCAACTTGCAGCCGCTTGCAGGTTAGATCGCGGAACGTCGTGTCCATGAAGCCGGTGCACACCTTGCCCAGCTCGACGCCGAGCTTCATCACGGTATCTTTAGAAACGTCGCACATACGGGCGGTCGCCCGGACGCTGACGCCTTCCACTAGAGCAGAGACGATCTGGACTCGCTTCTCGGTGCTGAGGACGTTTGCCATACTAGACATTATGCTTGACTAGGACGGAAAAGTCAATAGGGGTAGCCAGTTAGCTGGCCGTGGCTACCTAAGTGTGGGCCGAGCCAGCAGGCGGTGACGCCTTTCCGCCGCCTCCCTTGGGAGGGCGAGCCCGAACTAGATCGGCCTTAGGTACAGCGGGTGATCGAATCTTTGGCAGGCTGGGGGCTCGCCGGCATCCGCAGCGAGGCGATGAAGACGCCCAACGTACGATACAAGACCTTCCGCGACGGAAAAAGCCTTGAATTCATTAGGCATCCACTCTGATGAGTTCCACGCCTGCAATTGCTGCCGGAAGTTTTTAATGTCGCGCACGCTCATTTCGCCATCCCTATGCGCAAGAACAATCAGGTCGAAAACCCGAAGCACAGGCGCAGCGGTCTTGAGATTTCCGGCTCGGAGAGCATCGATGGCCGTCACGTCGTGGCTTAGGAACGGCATTCCTAGGTGCGAGCAAACGGCGTGCGAGTACGCCTCACCGCGCCCAAGCCGAAGAGCATATTCTCTACCTGTTCGGGAGATCGCTTCTGATGCCGAAGCGGCGGCAACCCCTACAGGGAAAAACTCGGAGAGCGCATCCGGGGATGAGTAATCGAAAATCGACAAACTCCCGGCGGTCAGGGCTTTTCTAAGCCTTGCGTCGAATTTATCCTTGAATTTAAGGTGCCACGTAATCTCGGCCTGTACCTCAGGTACAATAACCGGCGCGAGGCCGCATTTATACCTCGCCCACTTCAACAGTGAGGTTTTATCAGAAACGAATAGTTGTATCAGGCAATCAGTATCGCAGAATAGAAGCAATGGCGGAGCCATTCATTCTGTACCCAGGGGGGTTGGAGCACCGAACCTCTCCTCGACCAAATCTTCGCTGATCATAAGGAGATACGCGGCGCGGCCCATGCTGATCAGTCTTTCTGAGTATGCCTCGGCGACGCTCTTAACATAATTGACCGGTAGAAGTAATTTCCGCGGAAAGATTGAAGTATACCGCTTCCCGGTCCACGAGCCGGACGACTCTCCGCCAACCTTCTTAATATATTCTTCGGTAGAGAGCGCATGGTCGCTGAGTTTTTTGAGATGATCTATAATTGGCAGAGTGATGAGATCGTCACCTTTGAGTTTCTCTATGAGCCCGCCTTCAACGGCCGCCCTGACGATTAATCGGGCCTCAACGTGAACATCCGCAACAATTGTCGCGAGTTCCCTGCCGGAAAGTGGCAGGTGCCAGGACAGCCCATGCTTCTGGGCTACATGCAAGAGGACTCGCTTCGGGACCGACGCCTCTTGAGCAAACGCGTCGGCCCGCTTTTCTGAAATTCCTTCCGTTGAAGGATCTGCGCCAAAGATATCGAGCGCAGCCCCCTCCGAAGGAAGGTCGAAAATCAAATGCGCTAACTCGTGCAATATGACCTCATTACGCCGAAACCATGTCGTGTTGTGGTTATTAACAAAAATGCATGGACGTTGCGATGCGCCGACATGGAACGCGCATCCCTCGATTTTCGAGTCGGTGATGGGGCTTTCGACCACCAGGACGCCGAGATTCCGAAGCGAGCTTCTCAGTAGCTCGCCGATTCCGGAGCGCCCATGGTTCAATTCGCGCAGATCGCGAAATAACTGCGCGGCTTGCCGGCCCTGCTCGTGCGGCGGCGCTTGCCCGCTAATCCCACGCCGAATTTCCTCGAACAGAACCTTCCAGCTGGAGGACCCCCGCGAACGCAACTGTTCAATCTCATCGTAAAACGTACCCAGTTGGCGCACTAACAGCACAAGCTCGCAGTCAGGGGAGCCAAGTTGCTGGCTGCGCAGCTTAAACCAAACGGGCGGCTGAATGGCCGTGGCGTCTATCGTTTGCCGGGAAGGGTTAAGCAGGTCATCGGTCGACACCCCCAAGACGGCGGAAATGTGCGCTGCGATAGAAGGCGGAATGGGACATTGCCCGGACGCCCACTCCTGAAAGAGGCGTGGGCTATAGCCCAAGAGGAGAGCGCATGTCGGGGCATCGATGCCGCTAACATTCAAGTAAGGATTCATCTATCTCCCCAGAGGCTGCAAGTAATAGAGACACCCCTTCCATCCCCCGCGTCGGAGGAGGAGATGGTGCGCCATTATGGCAGCATGCACCGGAGCGTATGCGGCGCCCCGTTCGGGACACTAACGCAACCCCTGTTCCCGAACGACGGAGAAGGAGTTGAGTCGATAGTCCCGATGCACTCTAGAGTCATTCTTCTGTATCTTGTCAGGACTGTCAAGTGACTCTCGGGCGCCGGTCAAGCCGCAATGCGGCATGCCTTCTTCCGTTCTGGCGGTTTAGCCCTTCGTCCACCGAGCCGCTGCCGCCTTCCGGGCGATCTCGGCCCTCCGCTCAGGGGTGAGCGTGCTGGCGCGACTCGCGCCGCCCTTGGTGCCGCCCTTGCGCTTGGCGATGGTGGCGGGATCGTTCTCCGGAAGCGCTTGCTGGGGCGCTTCCCCGCTGGCCTCTTGGAAGACTTGGCGGGCGAGCTGGAACGGATCGCGTGGTCTCTTGGGGCGCATAGACATTCTCCTAAGGTAGCACGGGGCGGCCCGTAGAGGCGCCGCCCGTGGCTCTAAACGTCTTCCCGCCGGAACCCCTGGAGAAGGGGGGCGGGATCTTCGGATGGTTCGGCGCCGTCCCACCGGACCCAAGTCCGGGCCAGCTCGCTAGCCAGCGCCTTGCAGTTCCGGCACGACCGCAGGGTAGCCACGGGCCGGAAGGCGGGGATGTAGGTGAGGGTGTACAGGTTGCGGTATCCCGCCTCCGGTCCTTCGTCAGTTCCCCAAAAGATGCCGAAAGGAGCGGAGATCTTGCCGCGCACTTCGGCCTCCGTGCCGTCGATGAAGCGGGTCCGGAAGGTGCCCTGCCTCCAGGCGAGCGGGACCGGCAGACCGGCCCGCGCCCGGACCTTGAGATAGGCATCCGCCGCCCCGCTGAGCCACGCACCGACCGAGGGGAAGCCCTCACCCGCCGCCGCGATCTTCCAGCGCACGGACTGCGGCATGGTGGCCCGCACGGTGAAGCTTGCCGTCTTCAGTCGCACGGATATTCCTCCCCATGGTCGAGGAGGAAGCCGTCAACGCGCTCGACGGCTCGCCGGAGGTTGGACCGCACGGCGAGGGGTTCGTGGACCGCTCGCGGCACCGGTTTGGCGGGTAGGTACTCGATCGCCTCCCGGGCGGCCTTGAGGAGCGCGCCGAGCCTACGCCGCTCCTCCTGCCGTGCGAGAACGGCATCCGGGCGGCGGTGGCGTTCCAGGTCCCGCATGTAGCGGGCCGTGGTGTTAGCCGCGAAGCTGAGGAAGCGGGGGAGGTCGTGCCGGAAGTTGACGGCCGCCGCGCGCCAGCTCGCCAGCTCCCAGGCCGTGGCCTTGAGGGTGACCGTCTCCTTTCGTTCCCTCAAGGCTTCACCCCCGCCAACTCCCGCTCGATGCCTTCCGCCGCATGGCCGATCTGGCGGGCGAGCCGGGCCGCGACGTTGGAGAGGTAGCCGTCCTCCGGGTCGAGGGAGGACGTTTCCCGCTCCCGGCCCACGCTGGCGAGGAAGCCTTGCAGGTGGCGGAGATCGGCCGCCGCCGCCCTCATCTCCGTGCGGGTGCTGCTCTCCGCCCACCCCGGCCACGTCGCGGGAGCTTCGAGCATGAGGGCGTACAGCATCTCGCCCGTCGTGCGGATCGCCTCCGCGTAGCCGGTCGGGGTGACATACATTAGGAACGTCTCGCGGAAGGCCGGGAACCGCTCCCAGGCGTCCGGGTCGACGGTCGGCGGGACGGCGGCGGGCTGTGGCGCTTCCGGGCCGGCCGCTTGGTCCTCCAGTTCCCGCCCGCAGTGCTCGCAGAGGAGGACTCCGCCGCCCGCGAGGAAGGCGTCGAGGCCATCGAATCCGCTGCGCCACGCTTCCGCGAGATCTTCCCGTCCATAGCGGCACTCGGTGCGATCCTTCCCCGCCGCCCTCGCTTTCGCTCCGGCTCTGTAGGCGGTAGACGCTCCCTTCCAGGTGGTGGGCGGTTCGGTTTCGTCGCACCACGCCTTGACGCTTGTCCGCGTCGCGATAGGGGCGCGGGCGTGCTCTTCCGGCGGTTCCGTCTCGGGGCGAACCGGGAGCGCCGGCGGATCATCCGGCGGGGCGGCGTACAGCAGCGGCGGGGCAGGGGGAGGCGTGAGGATAGAATGCGGAACTAGCTCGGGCATGGGTTCCTTCCTTGCTCGGGTCAGGCTCGGCGGACGTGTGACTGCACCCCGCCGGGCCGTTTGCGTTTCAAGGGAGGTAACGTTCCCCCCTTAAGGGGAACGTAGCAGTAAATTCAACGGGTTAGGGGGCGGATTTCAAAATAGGACACTACCAAAAATGCTCCGGGAACCCCGAAAAAGCCCCTGAAACGCCCAAAAACCGGCGCGGAGTCCGAGACAGGCCGCATCTCCCCTGGAAACGGCGAAGACGAGGGGAAAACGACCGGGGAAGGAAGATGGGGAGGAAATAGGTCGGGACGCCGGGGGGGTGAGCCTCCATGCCAGAATCCCCGCCATGCCCCTCCGCCCTCACCCCGAGCACCCGAACCTCTTCCAGGACGCCGCGGGGCGCCCCGTCCGCCTGGCCGGCTCGCATCATTGGGACAACCTGATGGAGAACGCCGAGCGGCCAGGGAGCTTCGACTTCGAGCGCTACCTCGACCGCCTCGCGGCCTGGGGGCACAACTTCATCCGCCTGTGGACCCACGAGGCGTGGACGCACGACCTCCACCCGCGGGTCTACCTCCGTTCGGGACCGGGGCGGGCGCTCGACGGCGGCCCCAAGTTCGACCTCTCGCGCTTCGATTCGGAGTATTTCGCGCGCCTGCGCAGCCGCGTGGCGCGGGCGGGAGAGCGGGGGTTTTACGTCTCGGTGATGCTGTTCAACGGCTGGTCGATCCACGACAAGGGGGAGAGGAACCCCTGGGACCGCCACCCGTTCAATCGCCGCAACAATCTCCAGCTCGTCGACGGCGACCCCGACGCCCGCGGCGAGGGGTCGGACGTCCACACGTTGCGGGTGCCGGCGATCACCCGCCTGCAGGAAGCTTACGTGGACCAGGTGGTGGCGACGGTGGGCGATCTCGACCCCGTCCTCTGGGAGATTTCGAACGAGAGCCCGCACGAGTCCGTCGCCTGGCAATACCATTTCATACGCTATCTGCGATCGATCGATCCCCAGGGGCACCCGATCGGCATGACGGCCACCTTCCCCGGCAACCGCAACGAGGACCTCTTCGCGAGCCCCGCCGACTGGATCTCCCCCGGCAACCGGGGCGGCTGGCGCCGCAAGCCTCCCCGGGCGGACGGGCGCAAGATCGTGATCGTGGACACCGATCACCTCTGGGGGATCGGCGGCGACGCCGAGTGGGTGCGCAAGGTCTTCGCCGCCGGGCACCACCTCGCCTACATGGACCCGCTCGACGAGGATCCCGGGCGCGAGGCGGCGCGGCGGGCGATGGGCGAAAGCTGCACGCCGCACCCGACCGGATAGAATCTCCGCCGTCATGAAGAGCCCGACGTCCCAGAGCGCCGCCGTCGCCGCGACCGTGACCGCCCAACCGCTCGCCCACCGGCAGGCGATGGTGGTGTTCAGCGGCCTGGTGCTGGTGATGCTGCTCGCCGCGCTCGACTCGACGATCGTCTCGACGGCGCTGCCGACGATCGTCGGCGACCTCGGCGGGCTCGAGCACCTCGCCTGGGTGGTGACCGGGTATCTCCTCGCACAGACGATCGTGACGCCGATCTACGGCAAGCTCGGCGACCTCTACGGCCGCAAGATCGTGCTGCAGTCGGCCGTGGTCCTCTTCCTCGCCGGCTCGGCGCTCTGCGGCCTTTCGCGGACGATGCTGCAGCTGATCGTCTTCCGGGCGCTCCAGGGGCTCGGCGGCGGCGGTCTGGTGGTGGTGTCGCAGGCGGTGGTGGGCGACATCATCCCGCCCCGCGACCGCGGCCGCTATCAGGGGATCTTCGGCGCCGTGTTCGGCCTTGCGAGCGTCGCGGGGCCGCTGCTCGGCGGCTACTTCACGACCCACCTCTCCTGGCGCTGGATCTTCTACATCAACCTGCCGCTCGGCCTCGCCGCGCTCGCCGGGCTGGCGCTCACCCTCCCCGCCCGCTCGCAGCGCCGCACCCACGCCGTCGACTACGCCGGCGCCGCGCTGCTCGCGGCGACCTTGAGCGCGGTGATCCTCTTCTCGGACCTCGGCGGCGGCCTCTACCCGTGGTCGTCGCCGACGATCCTCGGGCTGATCGCCGTCGCCGTCCTCGGCCTGCTGGTGTTCACCTTCGTCGAACGGAGAGCGAAGGAGCCGATGCTGCCGCCGCGCCTCTTCGCCGACCCCTCGTTCGCCATCACCTCGGTCGTGGGGCTGATCGTCGGCTTCGCGCTGTTCGGCTCGATCACCTACTTCCCGGTCTTCCTCCAGGTCGTGAAGGGGGCGAGCCCGACGTCCTCGGGCTTGCAGATGCTGCCAATGATGGGCGGGCTGCTCGCGATGTCGGTGGTCTCCGGGCAGCTGATCAGCCGCACCGGGCGCTACAAGGTGTTCCCCGTGCTCGGCACCGGGATCATGACCGGCGGGCTGTTCCTGATGTCGCGGCTGTCGGTCGACAGCGATTCGTCCCTGATTGCCGTCTACATGCTGCTGTTGGGCGCCGGCGTGGGGATGGTGATGCAGGTGCTGGTGATCGCCGTGCAGAACGCCGTCGAGTACCGCGACCTCGGCGTCGCGACCTCCGGGGCGACGCTGTTCCGGCTGATCGGCGGCTCCCTCGGCACGGCGATCCTGGGCGCCATCTTCGCCGCGCGCCTGACGGCGAACCTCGGCCGCCTGCTGCCGGCCGGCCATGCCGCCAATGCCGGCGCTCCCTTGCCGGACCCGGGGCACATGACCATCGCGGCGCTGGCCGCGATGTCGCCCGCGTTGCGGGCGGCCTACGGCGCGGCCTTCACCGCTTCGCTCAACACCGTCTTTCTGGTCGCCGCCGGCATCTCCGCGGTGGCCTTCGCCTTCACCTGGCTGATCCCCGAGCGCCCGCTGCGGGCCACGATCGCGGTGGCAGCCGGCGAGGTGGGCAACGAGGTGAGCGAAGCCTTCGCCCGCCCGGCCGACGAGGAGGGGGCCGAGGAGCAGATCCACGAGGCGAGCGAGCATCTGGCGTCGAACGCCCGCCGCGCCGATCCCGGCGCGACGTGAGGAGATCCCCATGCGAATGAACGAGATCCCCTTCGAGACCGTCGACTGGTCCAAGGTCGTCCCCACCGAGCACCCCGGCGAGACGGGCACCGCGACCTGGCGCACCCGGACCTACGGCGACCTGCGCGTCCGGATGGTCGAGTACTCGCCCGGCTACCTGGCGGACCACTGGTGCGCCAAGGGGCACGTCTGCCTCTGCGTGGCGGGGACGCTGCACGTCGAGCTCCAGGGGGGAGCCGTCCACACCCTCACCCCCGGCATGAGCTACCAGGTCGCCGACGGCGAGGAGCCCCATCGCTCCCACACCGAGAACGGCGCCCGGCTGTTCATCGTGGATTGAGCCCACAGCGCCTAAGACCGTAAGATGTTCCCGTTTCCCGCGACTTCGCGGGGACGGGAGACTCGTGAGCAAGAAACCCTTCGACATCGACCGGGCCCTGGAGAGGATCGAAGAGGCCGTCCGGCCGTACCCCAAAGCGGCGATGTTCGAGCTGGCGGACGAGGGGTTCGCCTCGACGTTCGAGCAGCTGGTCGCCTGCATCGTCTCGATCCGCACCCGCGACGAGACCACCCTGGTCGCCGCGCGCCAGCTCTTCGAGCTCGCCCGCGAGCCCGAGGCGATGAGCCGGCTCACCGCCGAGCGGATCGACCGCGCGATCGCCCTCAGCACATTCCACGAGCCCAAGGCCCGGCAGATTCGGGAGATCGCCCGCCGCATCGTGGCGGATCACGGCGGCGAGCTTCCCTGCGATCAGGAGGTTCTCCTCTCCTTCCCCGGCGTCGGGCCGAAATGCGCCAACCTCGTCCTCGGCATCGCCTGCGGCGAGAAGCGGATCGGCGTCGACGTCCACGTCCACCGGGTGACCAACCGCTGGGGCTACGTGTCGGCGCTCACTCCGGAGAAGACCATGGCCGCGCTGGAGACGAAGCTGCCGAAAAAATACTGGGTGGAGATCAACCGCCTGCTGGTCCCCTTCGGCAAGCACGTCTGCACCGGCCTGCGCCCGAAGTGCTCGACGTGTCCGGTGCTCGACATGTGCCGGCAGGTGGGGGTGACGGCTCATCGGTAACTGGTCTGACGGTCGACAGAGGAAATAGTCTCACCCACCAAAAGATGTAGTTTCCTGGCATGCTTCCCAGGGCGCGGACTCCCTCCGCTCCTTCGACTCTGGCAGGAGTGAGCATGCCCTCAGACCCGTCCGTACCGTCAGCCACCTCCCCACAGCACCCCGGCAACCACCTCCGGTTCCACGCTTCCCACTTCCATCTCAATTCGGCCTTCGGCGGCGACTGGTTCGGGCGGAAGGCGGAGGGGTTCGCACGCTTTTTCGGCACGCCGGTGTTTCTGATCGCTCAGACGGTGCTGGTGGGCATCTGGATCGCGTTCAACGTGTGGGGGCTCGCGCATTTCGATCCCTATCCGTTCATCCTGCTCAATCTGGCGTTCAGCACCCAGGCGGCGTATGCGGCGCCTTTGATCCTGCTCGCCCAGACGCGGCAGGCCGACCGGGACAAGGCGCTCTCGGAGGCGGACGCCCAGCATCGCGAGGCGCTCGCCGCGGCCAGCTCCGAACGGCAGGCGCTCGCCGCCCGCCAGCAGGAGCTGATCGTCCAGCTGCTGGAGCAGAACACCGAGCTGACCCGCACCACCCAGGAGCTGACGATGCGCGTCCAGGAGCTGACGCGGGACATCCACAGCCGCACCTGCGAGTCCTGAGGAGGAGCGAGCGTACCCCTTGGGCCATCCAAGCTTTGCAATGTGCGTAACAAATCGCCCGCCGGCCCGCCTGTAGAGGATGGAGAGGGAGACCTCCAACCAACCCTCGAAAAGGAGTCCAACCATGCAGACAGTCATTCTGTTCGGCGGCGGGGATGCCGGCGGCCTCATCATCACGCCACACGGCATCAAGCGGATTCCGCCTTTCGGCCCCGAGATCCTCCACGAGCTGCGAGCCGTCAACAGCCTGACCCATCTCGCCGATGGCAAGGAGTTCGGAGACGTCGCGGCCCGGCTGTCCGGCAGCGCCCTGGCCCAGATCGCCAAGGCCACCGGCACCACCGGCGCCTCGGTCGTCTTCGCGGACGGCGACGATTTCACCTACTGCGGCAACGGCAGGAAGCCGGTGCCGTTCCCGATCGGCGGCAACGTGCAGGTCGAGCAGGCCGGCTGAATCGGCGAATCAGCGGACACCATCCTCCCGGGTCCGGTCTCTCCGGGCCCGGGAGGATGCGATCGGCGCCCGCCTCGCCTCAGGGGGTCGTCAGATAGCTCAACGTGTTCTTGATCAGCGGCTGCGGCACGGCCTGCCACAGGTTCGAGTCGCCGCAGAAGACGATCCGCCCCTGGCCGAAAGGGAGGATGCCCAACGCCGCCGGACCGACCGGCTCGTCGGGATCCTTCACGTTGTTGTCGTTCAGATCGAGATAATCCTCGGTGGACAGCCAGCCGAGGATCTGCGCCTCGGCGGGCTGGGCCGTGAGCCCGCTGCCGCCGAGATAGTCCAGCGGATGGACCCCCGCGGTGAGCGGATGCTGGGCGAACTTCGCGAGCCGCGTCGTCGTGTTGTGCGGTCCGGGTCCGGGGATGCGGGCGATCGACTGGAAGTGAAGCCCGAAGTGCTCCGCGAGGGCATCCTGCGGATGATGCTCGACGAGCAGCAGGAGACGGCCACCCGTCGTCACCCAGTGGTCGTAGGCATCGACCTCCGCCGGGAGGTAGGGACCGAACCCCGTGTCACGGATCACCAGATCGGCGCCGGCGAGGAGCGCCGCGGTGATCCGCGTGTCGCGGGGGAGCTCCGTCACCCGGTAGCCGAGCGAGCGCAGGTGGTCGGCGAGCGCCTTCCCCTGATGCGGCGCGCCGGCGGAGAAGTCGCTCTTCTGCGGGAACCACCACCCGCCGCCGTCGTGCGAGGCGTCGACCAGGACGTGGCGCGGCTTGTCGGAAGCCGCGGGGCGGCCGGAATTCGCCGTGCAGGCCGCGAGCAGGGTGAGCCCGAGGGCCAGCGTGAGCTGGCGAAAGGGTCGCATCATAAAAAAGTCTCCTTGAAGTCAGCAGCGATGCTCGATTATCTCCTGGGCAACGTCAGCTCGGCGAGCGCTCCCCCGGCGGCGCGGTCGGGGCGATTGACCACGCGAACGGCGCCGCCGTGCGACGCCGCCACCTCGCGCACCAGGTTCAATCCCAGTCCCGTGCTCTTCCTGCCGGTGTCGGGGCGCCCCAGAGAATAGAAGCGGTCGAAGATCTGCGTCAGGGCATAGTCGGGGATCCCCGGCCCCTCGTCGGTCACCGTGAGGGTGACGCGGTCGGGCTCCGCCGCTCCTCTCACCTCGATGGCTCCCCCTTCCGGGCTGAAATCGATCGCGTTCTGTACCAGGTTGTCGAGCGCCTGATGGAGCAGGAAGGGATTGCCGGCGATCGTCAGGCGGTCCGGGACGTCGAGGGTCAGGCGGATCTGCCGGGCGGCGAGCCCCGGCCCGTGGCTCTCGGCCACCGTGCGCACCAGGGCGTCGAGCTCGACCGGCTCCATCTCCGGCGTCTCGCGGCGGTTCTCGAGGCGGGCCAGCTCCAGCATGCGGTCGACGATGCGGGCGATCCGCTCGGCCTCGCCGCGGATGTTGGCGAGGAAGCGGGCCTGCTGCTCGGGAGGCATCCCCTCCTGGAGGAGCTCGGCGGCGCCGCGGATGGCGGAGAGCGGGCTCTTCAGCTCGTGGGTGAGGGTCTGCACGTACTCCTCGGCGTACTGCTTCCCTTCGAGCGCCTCCTGCATGCGGCGCAGCGCCAGGCCGAGGTCGCCGATCTCGGTGCTGCCGAGCTTGGGGAAGGGCGGCCGCTTCCCCAGGCGGATGCCGTCCGCGTAGCGCGCCAGGCGGTCGATCGGGCGGGTTAGCCAGTAGGAGAGGGCGAGGCTGAGCAGCGCCGCGATGCCGACGGTGAGGAGGCCGGCGCGGACGAAGGCGGGGCGGGCGAGGTGGAGGAAGGCGTCGATGCTCGCCGTCGGCTCGACGACGGTGAGCACGCCGCTCACCTTCCCCTGGTGGTAGAGGGGGGCGCCGATGTAGAGGGCGGTCGAGAAGGGGTCGTCCGGTAGGCTGAGCACCGAGCGGGTGGCGCGGGCGCCGTACTTCCCCTGCAGGGTGAGCTGCACGTCGTGGAAGCGGCTGTACATCTGCCCCACCGCCGACGGCACGCGGGTGTCGAACACCACCCGCCCCGCCGCGTCGGTGATGTAGATCTGGGTGTCGACCGAGGTCTTCTGGAGGTCGTAGATGCGCGCCGCGAGCGGACGCGCGTGGGCCTCGGCGAGCGGGGCGGCGAGGTCGGCGAAGGTGAAGCCCGGCCGCGCGATCTCCCGCTCGGCGACGCTCGCCAGCAGGTTCGCGGTGTCGACCAGCGGCTCCTCCACGCTCTCGAGGTAGCGGGTGCGCAGCGTCGTCCAGATCCAGTCGGTGGTGAAGTAGAGGCAGGCCGCGAAGATCGCCAGATAGAACAGGAAGATGCGCAGGCCGAGCTTCATGAGCCTCCTGTCTCCGCCTTGCCTACAAGCCTTCCTTCAGCGAGTAGCCGGTGCCGCGGTGGGTGGCGATCGGATCGACGTCGGCCCGCACGTCGCGCAGCTTGGCGCGCAGGTTCTTGACGTGGGCGTCCACCGTGCGGTCGAGGCTCGAGTCGGGGGCGTCCCAGACCAGCTCGAGGAGCTGGTCGCGGGTGTAGACCCGGCCGGGGCGCTTCAGGAGGACGGCGAGCAGCCGGTACTCGTAGCGCGACAGCTCGAGGGGGCGGCCGAAATAGGTGATCTGCAGCTTCTCCTCGTCGAGCGTGAAGATCCCGCCGCCGGCGGCGCCGGGCGCCGGCGAGGCCGCGCCGCGCCCGACCCGCCGCAGCACCGCCTTGGTGCGGGCGGCGAGCTCGCGCGGGCTGAACGGCTTGCTCACGTAGTCGTCCGCCCCGAGCTCGAGCCCGACCACGCGGTCCACCTCGCCGCTCCGGGCGGTGAGGAAGATCACCGGCACGTCGTGCCGCTCGCGGATGCGCCGGCAGACCTCGATGCCGCTCATGTCCGGCAGGCCGATGTCGAGCACCACCAGCGCCACCGGCTGGCGGTCGAGCACCTCGACCACCCCCGCGCCCCCTTCGAGGCGCAGGCACTGGAACCCTTCCGATTCGAGGGCGTACTGGATGGTGTCGGCGATCGCCGGCTCGTCCTCCACCACCAGGATGGTCGGCTTCTCCATCAATGCTTCTCCTGCTTTCCGAAGGCCCCGCGGACGATCCGACGCGCCAGGAAAACCGTGGCGAGCCCGAGCGCGGCGAGGACCATCACCATGATGACCACCATCATGGCATGTTCGGCGTAGCGCTCGCCCGGGTGGCCGGCGAGGAGGGGTACGATCAGCGTCATCCCGAGGTAGACGCCGGTCACCAAGAGGCCGCCGGCGAGCGGGAACCCCTCGCCGGCGGTGAGCCGGTCGAGCACCCCGTAGATCCCGGCGAGCGCTCCCAGGTAGAGGAGGACGCCGAGCAGGCGGTGGAGCTGCTCAGGGCTCAAACCCAGCACCGTCCCCTGGCGGTAGAGCTCGACCGCCGCCACGATGCGCAGGGCGTTCACGGCGACGGTCGCGAGGTACGCCCCGGCCGCCGAGCCGAGCCACCAGGCGAGCCGTTGCCGCGGCGTGGGCAGGCGGTGGACGAAGCCGAGCACGGAGACGGTCAGCGCGAGGATCAGGAAATTCACCCCCGCGCAGGCCGGCGCGATGAAGTACGAGCCGTCGGCCGGACCCCAGCCGAAGCCGGGGAGGAGGACCAGCGTCTCGCCGCGCAGCCACCCCACGGCGCGGGCCGTGGGGCCCAGGATCCAGGCGAGGTCCGGCAGGGCCGCCCGGCTGTAGGCGAGCTTCAGAGCGTAGGCGGCGAGGAGCGCCGTCCCCCAGGAGAGCCAGGGGAGCCCGGCGAGCCGCAACCGCAGGCCGTGCGGGCCGTCTCCGTGCGTTTCCATCTACGCGCTCACGCGCCGCAGCCAGACCTGGGCGGCGGTGCCGAAGGCGAAGAGGAGGAAGCCGAGGACGGTGAGCAGCGTCAGCTCCGGCTCGGGAACGGCGTGGTCCGAGACCCCCTCCGGCAGCGGCAGGGGCTGATCGACCACCGGCGTGGCCGCGGCGTCGGGGTTGCGCACCACCTCGTGCACGGCGACGAACGAGGTGTAGGCGGTGAGCAGCTCGTACTTGAGCCCGAGGGCGGTCACCGTCTGGCGGGTGGCGTCGCCGTCGTCCGCTCCGTAGTCGGAGAGGCGCTTCACCCGCTCCCGCGCCCACAGGTAGCGCAGCGCCTGGAGGTCCGCGGAGGGCTTCGCCTCGCTCACCGCGAAAACCTTTTCATAGCTCCCCTCGCCCCCCTGGCCGGTGACGCGGAGCGTGCCCGCCGGCTTGCCGCGCCACTTGCCGAAGACCACCAGCGGGCGCTCGGCGAAGAGGTCGGGGACCGACAGCGGCTCGACGTCGTAGGTCGCGAAATCCTCCGCTTCCACCGCCACGTGGGTGAGCACGGGGGAGCTCACGTACTGCTGGAAGCGCGCCGCCGCCGCCTTGGCGTCGACCGGCTGGGTGACGATGAACGGTTCCCCCTGCCCCGCGTGCGCCATCCCCTCGATCAGGTGGCGGTTCACCGAGCTGCCGATGCCGAAGGCGAAGAGGTTGGCGCGGTCGAGGCGGGTGCGGATCTGCTCGAGGATGCCGGCGTCGGCCTGCACGAAGCCGTCGGTGATCACCACCATCGTGCGCGAGGCCCCGGCCGACTCCGGCAGCGCCATGGCGCGCTCGAGCGCCGCCCCGAGCTCGGTCTCGCCGCCCCCTTCGGTGCTGTCGATCTTGGCGATCATCTGGCCGGCGTTCGCGGGCGTGGCGGGCAGCGACTGCGGGGCGAGCAGCTGCGAGGCGCCCGAGAAGAGGAGCACGTTGAAGCGGTCGGTCGGCCGCAGGCCGCCGATCAGCTCGCGGATCAGCGTCTTGGCCGTGTCGAGCGGGAAGCCGTGCATCGAGCCCGAGACGTCGAGCACGAAGAGGTACTCGCGCGGCGGGATCTGCCGCGGCTCGACCCGCCGCGGCGGCTGCACCATCAGCAGGAAGAAATTCTCGTCTTTCCCCGACGCCCCGGGATAGAGCAGCAGGCCGGTCTGCACCTGCTTTCCGGTCAGGCGGTAGCGCAGGATGTAGTCGCGGTCGCCGCCGTTCGCCTCGGCGGGATCGAGGCGGACCTTGGCGGTGTTGCCGTCCACCCAGTCGACCTGCGTCCGGTGGGAAGGGGAGGCCAGCTCGTCGATCGGCATGCCGGCGGCGATGTGCGTCTCGATGGCGAATTTGGAGCTCGGCGCCTGCTTCTCGTGCAGGTAGGGGCTCTTCACCCACGAGTCGTCCTTCGCCGCCGCTTCCGGAGCATTCGCGGCATTCGAATAGCGGGGGCCGACCACGGTGGGATAGACGAACTCGTAGGTGCCGTCGGTGGGAATCAGCAGCTCGCTGTAGTGGAGCTCGACCCGGATCTCGTCCATCGGCATGACGTTGGCGACGTTCATCGTGAAGACGTTGGGGCGCTGCTGCTCGAGGAGCGCCGCGCTCTTCCCCGCCGCCTTCGCCGCCTCGTACTCCTGCTTCGCCGCCTGCTTTTCACGGATCTGGGCGCGGATGCGCTGGGCGCCCACCTGGAGCGTCATGCCGTGCACCGCCGCCCGCGTCGAGGCCGGGAACACGTAGCGCAGGCTCAGCGGGCGAGTCCCCTCGTTGCGGTAGACCAGGGTGACCAGCACGTCCGCGATCACTCCGGCGATGTGCACGTCGGCGCGGGTCTCCTTGAGCGGCAGCCGGTCGACGGCGGGATCGCCGTTCTCGACGAAGAAGTAGGGGGAAAGGGTGCGGCTCGTATCCTCGGCCGGGTTGGCCGGGTTGGCCGGGTTGCTATCGAGATCCGCGGCCCTGCCCGGGCACGCCATCTGGAGCGCCAGGGAGAGAACCAGAAAGACTACGTGGCAAAAAGATTTCATCTCATCCTCCTCGGCAGGGAGGATCCCTGCCATGTCCGCAGTCTGCGGTTCACAGAAGGAGGGGGTATGAACGGGGAATGAAAGAATCGGGAAGTCGGGCCTACCGCGTTTCGGTCGATTCGAAGCGGTCCAGCATCTCGCGCTCGGAGGGCGGCGCGAGGATCTGGCGCGCCAGCTCTTCCGCTCCGGGATACGACGTGGCCCGGATGCGCTCGGCGGCGCGGGCGAGGTCGTAGCGGGTCCGCCGCGGCTCGATCCCGGGGCCGAGGAGGAGCCAGTCGGCGCCGGGCTCGCCGAACGGCATCCCCACGCTGCCGGCGTTGACCACCCGCACCGTGCCGGCCGTGCGGTCGAACGGCATGTGGGTGTGGCCGCAGACGACCGTGGAGATGCCGGCGCCGAGGCCGGCGAACAGCGGCGCCAGGCGACTTTCCGGGGTCCGCCGGGTGATGATCCGGGTGTCGCTCCGCGGCGTCGCGTGGCAGAACAGCACCTCGCCCAGGCCGGCGATCTCGAGGCGCCGGGCCGGCGGCCAGCTCTCGATCCACCGCTCGGCGTCCGCGTCGAGCTCCCCCGCCGACCAGCGCAGAACCTCGCGGACGGACGCGGGGAGGGCGCCGCTCTCCGCCCCGGCCTTGGCGGCCAGCACCTCGCGCTCGCCGTTGCCGGAGAGGCAGAGCGCGGGGATCTCGAGCCCCCGCAGGGCGGCGAGGGTCTCCTTCGGCAGCGGGCCCGGGAGGACGTCCCCGCCGATCACGATCCGCTCGACCCCGGCGGCGCGGACGTCCTGGAGGACCGCCTCCAGGGCGGGGAAATTGCCATGAATGTCGTAGAGCGCGGCGACTCGCATGGATGAAGTCTAAGGGAACGGCGCCCCCTCTTGCGTCAGATTTGCGTCAGAATGGGGCGACCGCCACGGACCACGACTTCCAGGAGGCCGAGATGAATCGCCGCTCCCTCGCCTGTTTCCTGCTCCTCGCGGGCCTCGCCGCGGGCTGCTTCAGCACCCGCGTGGCCACGCACCAGTCGAGCAGCGCCCTCGACTTCCTCTATCCGCAGGGGCGCGGCGCCGCCACCCCGGCCGCCGACGTCACCCTCCACCTGCCGCTGCGGGTCGGCCTCGCCTTCGCGCCGCGCACGGACCGCGACGACCCGATCACCGAGGCCCAGAAGCAGGCGCTGCTCAACCAGGTGGCCGCCGCGTTCAAGGCCCACAAGGGGGTCGGCCACCTCGAGGTGGTGCCGTCGCTCTACCTGAAGACGGGCGGCAGCTTCGCCAACCTCGACCAGCTCGCGGGCTCCCTGGGGCTCGACCTCATGGTCCTCCTCTCTTACGACCAGGCGCAGTTCACCGAGTCGACCCGCGCCTCGTGGACCTACCTGACCGTCGTCGGGCCGTTCCTGATCGAAGGGGAGAAGAACGACACCCGCACGGTGATGGACGCCGTGGTCTACGACATCAAATCGCGGGCCCTCCTCTTCCGCGCCGCCGGCGAGAGCACCGTCAACGGCAGCTCCTCGCCGCTCAACGAGAGCCGCAAGCGGCGCCTGTTCGCGGGGCAGGGGTTCGACAAGGCGACCCCGGTGCTGATCGCCAACCTCGACAAGTCGCTCGCCGGGTTCGAGGAGCAGGCGAAGAACGGCACCGTGCGCGGCGCCGGCACGCCGGCGGTGGCGATGTACAACGCCGAGGGGAAACGGGTGAACGGCGGCGCCGGGGGTGCGGGAGGCGGGGCGTTCGGCGGGCTCGAGCTGCTGGGCGTGGCGCTCCTCGCCCTCGCGCTGGTCCTCGGCGGGGAGCTGCCACGGCGGCGGCAGAAGGCGTCGTAGCCGGCGCTCCGGAGCGGGCGCGGCCGTGGCCGTGGGCGACGATGACTCTGGTGGCCCTCGGGGCCCTCCTCGCGATCGTCCCGGGAAGCGGCGAGCTTCTGGAGTACGACCGCGCCCGGGTGGCGGCCGGCGAGCTCTGGCGCCTCGCCACCGCGCAGGCGGTCCACTGGACGCCGCGCATGGCGCTCGCCGACCTCGGCACGATCCTCCTCCTCGGCGCCTGGCTCGAACGGAGCGGAGAGCGCAAGCGGATGCTCCTCGCCACCTTCCTCGGCGCGGCGCTCGCCCTCGCCGGGGTGGCCCTCCTCCTCCCCCACCTCGCCCTCTACCGCGGCAGCTCGGCGTCCGCCTCGGCGCTCTTCGTGCTCACCGCGCTCGAAGCTCTGCGCCATCCTCCCCGGCCCGGCTCGCGGGCGCTCGCCCTCCTCGCCCTCCTCCTCTTCGCCGCCAAGGTCGCCGGGGAGGCGATCGCCGGACAGCCCCTCTTCGCCGCTCCCCTGCCGCCGGGGGTGGCAGTCGTGCCCCTGGCGCACCTGCTGGGCGGCGCGGCGGGGGGGTTGGCGGCGCTCCGAAAAATGTAACGGAACGCTGAGCTGACGGCACGGCGGTAATATTCGCCGTAATCTAGTTTTTGCTATACTATGAAAATAAATTCCGGGCCCACCCTTTTGCCGGCGCGGAGAGAGAGGGGTTATGAAGCAAATCGTGTTGTGTTGTCTGGGCGTAGCTGTGCTCTCGGCCCCGCTGAAGGCCGAAGAACCCGTGAAGACCGAGGAGCCGGCGAAGAGCTGGACCCTGGAGGCTGGGGCCGAGCACTCCAACATCTACCTGTTCCGCGGCGTCGATCTGCTCGATGACCAGCAGGTGACCACGCCGCACCTGAAGTGGACCCTGGGAGGGCTCACCGCCGCGTACTACGGATTTTTCGGCAAGCTGCCGCAGCACGCCCACTACGCGGAGGCGGATTTCGCCGCCGACTACACCGTCACCCTGGGCAAGGCGGCCATAACGGCCGGCGCCGTGACCTATCAGTACAACGGCGATGCCCAGCGGCGCCTCGCCTTCTTCGACACCCTGGAGATCTACGGCGTCATCAAGCTGAACGTCCTCCTGTCGCCCACCTTCTCGTACAACCAGGACGTCGACAAGGTGAAGGGGGGGTACGGATCGTTCAGCCTCAGCCAGGGGTTCCCCCTCGGCTCGCGGGCGGCGCTCAACCTCTCGGCCGCGGTGGGCTTCGATTTCCATTACAACAACAAGAACGACCGCCAGGGGACGGTGAACGACGTCCTGCTCACCGCGCAGCTGCCGGTGAAGCTCAACGATCACCTGTCGATCTACGGCCAGGTGATGCGCTCGCTGGCGCAGAAGTCGCTCGACGATCTGGTGCGGGCCAACCCCGGCCAGGGGAGCATCTACGGCGACCAGACGGTGGTGACGGGCGGAGCGGTCCTGGTCTTTTGACGGCTGGACGATGAAGAGGCCAAGCGATGCCGCTCGAACCCGTCGTCAAGAAGAACTGGATCGAAATCCAGAAGAGGCACGCTCACCCGGTGAACGCCATCGGCATGCGGATCGATCTCAAGGACGCCAAGACGCTCAAGGTCTGGCGCGAGGAAGGGATCGATCTTTTTTTGAAGGCTTGATGCAGGGAATGACCATGCGATCGGAAGGGGTGGCGCCGCGGCCGGATTCGGCCGGCGAGGAAGAGCTGGCGGCGGCGCTGGCGGCGGCGCGCGGCGGCGAGCGCGAGAAGGCGCAGGAGCTCGCGTGGCGCTCGCTGCGCGGCAACCCGCGGCGGGAGTCGACCTGGCTGCTGCTCGCCGCCCTGGTGCCCAGCCGCGAGGATCAGGAGATGTGCCTGCGGCAGGTGCTGGCGATCAACCCCTGGCACACCGTCGCCCAGGGCTGGTTCACCCGCGTGACGGAGTCGGAGCGGACGAGCGCCCTCCCGCTCCCCTTCCCCCGGCCGGCGCCACCCCTGCCGGCGGCGCCACCGCCGGCCCCGGCACCCGCTCTCGTGCCGCCGGCTCCGGCTCCGGCGCAGAGCGGGAAGCCGGTGGCCCGGGGATTCGCCTTCGATCCCCATTTCGACACCGTCCCCCGCGACGTCGACGAGCCGCCGGTCCATCTCGTTCCGGCCGCTCCGGCGGCTCCGGCGGCGCCCCGGCCCCGGGTGCTGGTGGTGGACGACAGCTCCACGGTGCGCCGGATGGTCACCCTCGCCCTCGAGCGCCTCGGGTGCGAGGTGATCACCGCCTCGGCCGGCCTCGAGGCGCTGGGGGCGATGAGCAACGCGGTTCCCGACCTGGTGCTGCTCGACATCGGCCTCCCCAACCTCGACGGCCACCAGATCTGCCGCGCCATCCGCCGCAACGAGCGCACCCGCGACGTGCCGGTGGTGATGCTCACCGGGCGCGACGGCCTGATGGACCGCCTGCGGGGAAAGATGGCCGGCGCCGACGAATACCTGAGCAAGCCGTTCGATCCGCAGGCGCTGACCGCCGTGCTGCGGAAGTACCTCCACCTCGCCCACCTCGCCGAGGAGGAGGAGCGATGATGAACCGAAATGATGAACCGACCTCACGGCCGCGCCCCGGCGCGGTGAAGCCCTGACTGGAGACGCCCATGCGCGATGACCGTAGCGATTGCATTCTGATCGTCGAGGACAGCCCGACCGAGCAGCGGCTCATGCAGAAGATGCTGGAGGACGGCGGCTACCGCGTCCTGCTCGCCTCGGACGGCAACGAGGCGGTGGCGATCGTGCAGCGCGAAAAGCCGGCCCTGGTGCTGCTCGACGTCATCCTTCCCGGCCCCAACGGCTTCCAGATCTGCCGGCAGCTCAAGAGCTCCCCGGAGACGCGCGGCATCCGCATCGTGCTGGTGACCAGCAAGAACCAGGACGCCGACAAGTTCTGGGGGATGAAGCAGGGGGCCGACGAATACCTGACCAAGCCGTTCGTCGCCGCCGAGCTGCTCGCCAGCGTCAAGCGTCAGATGGTGGCCTTCTGATGCGCGCCCTGATCCGTTGCAGGATCCGCCGGCCGGCGATCCCGGCCCTCGGCCTCCTTGCCCTCCTCGGAGGCCTCGGGCTCGTCGGGTGCAAGGGAGGCAAGCCCGCCGGCGAGGCGGCGCCCCGCGCCCAGGCGCCGGAGAAGCTGGCGCGCGAGCTGCGCGTCGTCTGCTGGAACACCTACATCACGCCGGGGGTCGCCGCCGACTTCGAGCGCGAGTTCGGGGTCCACCTGAAGATCGACATCGTGAACAACAACGAGGAGGTCTTCGCGCGGCTCCAGAAGGGGGAGGTGTGGGACGTCTGGACGCCCAGCGACTACATGGTCCACATGGCGAGCGAGGCGGGCCTCCTCGCCCCCCTCGACCACTCCCGTCTCCCCAACCTGGTCAACGTCGGCCGGCGCTTCCAGAACGCCATCTACGACCGCAATTTCAAGTATGCCGTCCCCTACTACTGGGGGTCCACCGGCTGGGCTTACGACAAGGCCTCTTTCCCCACCCCCCCCGCGACGCTGAAAGTTCTCTTCGATCCCAAGCTGCGCGCCCCGCTGCACGGCAAGATCGGCCTGCTCAACGACATGCGGGAGGTGATCGCCCTCGCCCTGATCGATCTCGGGCTCGATCCGAACTCGACCGACCCCGAGCACCTCAAGCGCGCCAAGGAGCTCATCCTCTCGACGCTCGGCGACGTCAGCGGCTTCGACAGCGAGACCTACAGCGACAAGGTCGCCTCCGGCAAGGTGACGCTGCAGCAGGCGTGGAGCGGCGACACCGATCAGGTGGTGGCGAAGAACCCCGGCAAGAGCTTCGTCAACCCCCGCGAGGGGTATCTGCTGTTCGTCGACAACTTCGCCGTCCCCAAGGCGAGCCGGAATCAGCCCACCTCGGAGGTGCTGATCAATTATCTGCTCCGCCCCGAGGTGGCCGCCAAGCTGTCGAACGAGAACCTGAACCCGAACACCAATCAGGCGGCGACGCCGTTCCTCGAGCCCGCCGTGGTGGCGCTGCCGGGTTTCTCGATCCCCGAAGGGGTCCCCTTCTTCGTCCTCAAGGACCTGGGAGCGGAGAAGACCGCGCTGCTCGAAGCGGTGTGGCGCGAGATCAAGGCGGGGCGATGAATCCGGCTGCGCCGTTTCACCCCGCCGAGGAGAGCGCGGCGGCGCCTGCGGCCCCCTTGGCGAGCCTCGGGGACTTCCCCGCCGGCGAGCGCTATCTCGTCTTCACCACCGGCCCGCTGCGCCTCGCGGTGCCGGTCGGCCGCCTGCGCGAGCTGGCGCAATCTCCGGCGGTGACCCCGCTCCCCCTGGTGCCGCCCTGGATCCGCGGCCTGACGCAGCTGCGCGGCGACGTGCTGGCGCTGATCGACCTGCTCCCCTTCCTGGGATCGCCGGAGCTCCCCGACCGGCCGGCGAACCGCATGCTGGTCCTCGGCCTGCCGGACGGCGAGCCGATGGCGGGGCTGCTCGTCGAGCGGGTGCACGGGGCGGCGGTGATCGCGCCGGGGGGTTTGAACCGGGTGGTGACGGCGGTGCCGGGGATCCTCCCCCTCGCCCCCTATCTTGCCGGAGGGTTCGAGGACGAGCAGGGGCGGGTACCGGTCTTGGACGTCGACCGCCTGATGGCGGCGATGGCCGTGGGTTGAAAAAGGAGAGGTCACGATGTTCGATCGTCTGAAACACGCCCTGCGCATCCCCGTCAAGCTGGGGCTCCTCATCACCCTGTCGCTGATCCCTCTCGGGCTGCTGCTCTACCAGTTCACGGTGACCAGCAACGACGCCATCGGGATCGCGCGCTACGAGATCCTCGGGGTCGATTTCCTCGGGCCGGCCGGCAAGCTCTACGAGCACCTGGCCCAGCACCGCGACCTCGCGGCCCTGGTGCTGTCGGGGGACACCCCGCAGGAGGCGGCGCGCCGCGCCAAGGCGGCGGAGATCGACGCCGACCTCGCGAGCCTCACCGGGGTCGACCGCCGCCAGGGGAGCGTCCTCAAGGCCGGCGCGGAGCTCACCGCCCTCGTCCAGGCCTGGCCGGGGGTGCGCGACCACGTGGCCTTCAAGGGGCTCGACGCGCCAGGCTCGTTCAGCGAGCACACCGAGATGCTGGCCCAGGTCGACGCGCTGATCCGCAAGGTCGGCGACACCTCGAGCCTGATCCTCGACCCCGACCTCGACAGCTACTACCTGATGGAGGCGGTGGTGGTCCGCCTGCCGGAGGCGGCGGAGGCGCTCGGGCAGCTCCGCGGCCAGGGGGCCGGCGTCGCCCGGCGGGCGGTGATCACGGTCAACGAGCGCGCCCAGCTCGGCCAGCTCGCCGAAGGCGCCCGCCGGCAGATGCAGGGGATGCAGCACGGCTTCGGCGTGGCGATGGCGGCCAACCCCGCGCTCACCGGCGTCGTCGGCCCCGAGATCAAGGAGACCTTCAGCGGCGTGGACGCCTTCCTCACCCTCGCCGACCGCCAGCTGGTCAGCGCCGAGACGGTGCGCATCTCGGCGACCAACGTGCTGGCGGCCGGCACCCTCGCGGTGGGGCGCGTCTTCGCCCTCTTCGACCACACCCGCTCGAGCCTGCGCGGGCTGCTCGACGCGCGCATCGGCCGCCTGACGCGGCAGCGCGACGGCCGCCTCCTGCTCTCCGGGCTGCTCGCCCTGCTCGCCCTGGCCGCGGCCCTGCTGATCGCCCGCGGCGTCAACCGCCAGGTGCGGGCGATCGGCAACGCCCTGGGCGAGGTCGGCATCGGCAACCTCGGCGCCCGCGCCGCGGTGCTCTCCGGCGACGAGCTCGGGATCACCGCCCAGTACCTCAACTCGATGCTCGACAGCTTGGGCGGCCTGTTGCAGAGCCAGGAGGAGCGCGACCGCATCCAGGGGTCGATCATGAAGCTGCTCGAAGAGGTGAGCGCGGTGGCCGAGGGGGACCTGCGCGCCTCGGCCGAGGTGGGGCCGGACATCACCGGGGCGATCGCCGACTCGTTCAATTACATGATCGGCGAGCTGCGGCAGATCATCGATCAGGTGCAGTCGACCTCGCTCGCCGTCAGCTCGGCGGCGGGTGGCCTCCAGGCGACCACCGAGAGCCTGGCGCAGGGGAGCTCCGGCCAGGCCGTGCAGATGACCCAGGCGAGCACCTTCGTCGACCAGATGGCGGCCGCCATCCAGCAGGTGTCGGACAACGCCCAGTCGGCGGCGCAGGTGGCCGCGCAGGCGCAGGGGAAGGCGCGGCAGGGGTCCGAGTCGGTCGCCCGCACCCTCGAGGGGATGACCGCCATCCGCGGCCAGGTGCAGGAGACCTCGAAGCGGATCAAGCGCCTGGGCGAGAGCTCGCAGGAGATCGGCGAGATCGTGCAGGTGATCGGCGACATCGCCGACCGCACCAGCATCCTCGCCTTGAACGCCACCATCCAGGCGGCGGCGGCCGGCGACTCCGGGCGCGGCTTCATGGTCATCGCCGAGGAGGTCGAGCGGCTGGCCCAGCGGGCGGCCACCGCCTCGAAGACGATCGGCGGGCTGGTCAAGACGATCCAGAGCGAGACCCACGGGGCGGTCGCCGCCATGGAGGGGACGACCCGCGAGGTGGTCGGCGGCTCGAGCCTCGCCCTCACCTCGGCCAAGTCGCTGCAGGAGATCGAGGAGGTCTCGAACCGCCTCGCCGAGCTGACGCAGACGATCTCCAAGGTGACCAGCCAGCACGCCCGCGGCAGCCACGAGGTGGCGCGCAACATGGAGCGGATCTCGGACCTCACCAACCGCACCGCCGGCTCGACCCGCGACGTGGCGGTGTCGATCCGCGATCTGGCCTCGCTCGCCGACGTCCTGCGCGAATCGATGAACCGCTTCAAGCTCCCGCTGAAAGCGGCCTGAGGAGGAGCCTCCGATGGAAGCGCCCGTGGAAGCGCCCGCGGAAGACTACCTGCAGGAGATCCTGCGGGGATTCGTCGCCGAGGCGAGCTCCTACCTGGCCGGGCTGCGCACCCTGCTCGCCCACGCGGCGCAGGGAGCCGCGGGGGGGGGCGAGCTCGCCGAGGGGTACCGCCTGCTGCACAGCCTGCACGGCGCCTCGTCGATGCTCGGCCTGAGCGAGCTCGGCGACTCGGCGGCGGCGGGCGAGGCCCTGCTCGGCGAGATCGCCGGCGGCCACCGCCCCTTCGACGCGGCGGCCCGGGAGGTGCTCGGCGCCACGGTCGCCCGCCTCACCGAAGGGCTGGAAACGGTGAGCGCCAGCCTCCAGCCGGAGGCGGGCCGCGCCCCCCTGGAAGCAGCCCACGGAGAGCTCCCGGACCTGCCGGCGGAGGCCCTGCCGCAGGCCGGCGGGAAGCCGGCCGCCGCTCCCTCCTCCCTCCCCCCCCTCGCCGCCGCCTCGCCGCGCCTCCCGCCGATGGCCGCCGATCCGCCGGCGATGGTGCTGCCGGACGACCTCGTCGCCGGCTTCTACGAGGAGGCCGAGGAGCACCTGGCGGCGATGGGCGCCGCGCTGCGCGAGCTGGAGGGGGATCCGGCCGCCGCCGAGGCGCTGCGCGAGGTGCGCCGGCGGGCCCATACGCTGAAGGGGGCGGCCAGCATGATGGGGCTCGCCGCCATCGCCAGGGTCTGCCACGGCCTCGAGGACGCCTTCGAGCAGAGCACCGCCGACCTGCCGGCGATCCAGGTGGCGGTGGACACCCTCGAGGACCTCGTCCGCCGCCCGGCGTCCGCCGGCGCCTCCGCCGCCGGAAGCGCCGCGGAGGCCGCGGATGCCGCGGCGGAGGCGGCGCCGGGGATGGCGGCCGCCGATCCCTCCCCCCCGCGGCGGACGGCCGCCGAGGAGGGCGTGCGGGTCCCCCTGCAGCGGATCGACGAGCTGGTCCGCGTCGCCAGCGAGCTGCTGGTCGAGCGCTCGGTCTTCGAGCGCGCCTACGACGACCTCACCCGCCAGGCCGGCGAGCTGGCGCTCAGCCTGCGGCGCCTGCGCGGCCTGACCGACCGGCTGGAGGGGGACTACGAGGCGACGGCGCTGATGCGCGGGCGTCCCGGCGCGCCGGGTCCGGCGGCGGGGGCGAGCCCGGAGTTCGACGAGCTCGAGATGGACCGCTACACCGGCTTCCACCAGCTCACCCGCAGCCTTGCCGAGACGGTGAGCGACGTCGAGACGGTGGGCGCGGAGCTCGCCGTCACCTCGTCCGACTTCGAAGCCTTCATCCTGCGCCAGAAGCGGCTCGTCCGCGAGCTCCAGGAGGGGCTGCTCGGCCTGCGTGCCGTCCCCGTCGCGACGCTGGCGAGCCGCCTCCACCGCGCGGCGCGCAACGCCGCCGAGCGCACCGGCAAGAGCGTCGACTTCACACTCGTCGGGGAGGCGGTCGAGCTCGACAAGAACCTGCTCGAGCAGATCGTCGACCCCCTCCTCCATCTGGTGCGCAACGCCGTCGACCACGGCATCGAGCTCCCGGCCGCGCGGCGGGCCCGCGGCAAGCCCGAGCGCGGCAGGCTCGAGATCGCCGCCCGCTACCAGGGCGGGCAGGTGGTCTTCGAGATCACCGACGACGGCGGCGGCCTCGACCTCGCCGGTGTGCGCACGGCCGCCGTGGCCCGCGGGCTGGTCACGCCCGAGGTCGGCGCCGCGCTCTCCGACGAGGAGGCGCGCGAGCTCCTCTTCCTCCCCGGCTTCACCACCACCCGGGAGGTGAGCGACCTCTCGGGGCGCGGGATCGGGCTCGACGTCGTGCGCAGCCGGGTGGAGAGCCTGCGCGGCGTGGTCGCCCTCGATTCCACCCCCGGCGGCGGCACCCGCTTCACCCTGCGCCTGCCGCTGACCCTGGCGATCACCCGCGCCCTGCTGGTCCGGGTCGCGGGGCGCACCCTGGCCCTGCCGGCGGCGGTGGTGGAACGGGTCTCGCGCATCGACCGCGCGGAGATCCACCACGAGGCGGAGCAGGCCTGGATCACCCTCGAAGGGGAGGACCTCGCGGTGCGCGCGCTCGCCGACGTCCTCACGCTGCGGGGCGCGGAGGAAGCGGCCGCGGCGCGCCCGCTCGCCCTCGTCGTCGACCTCGGCGACCACCGCGAGGCATTCCTGGTCGACGCGCTGATCGAGAGCCGCGAGGTGGTGGTCAAGCCGCTCGGCCCGATGCTGCGGCGGGTCGCCGGCCTCACCGGCGCCACCCTGCTGGGCGACGGCAGCGTGGTGCCGATCCTCGACCCCTACACCCTGCCCGAGGGGAAGCTCGCGCCCCCCTCGTTCTTCCAGGACCGGCCGGCCGTCACCACCCTCATCCCCTGGCGCCTCGAGGTGATGATCGTCGACGACTCGCTGAGCGTCCGCCGCGTCCTCTCGAACCTCGCCGTCAACGCCGGCTGGCTCCCCTCGACCGCCCGCGACGGCCTCGAGGCGCTCGAGCTGCTGCAGCGCCGCAGCCACCCCCCCGACGTCCTCCTCCTCGACGTCGAGATGCCCCGCATGGACGGCTACGAGCTGGCCGCCACCCTGCGCGCGCAGGCCGCCTACGCGAGCCTGCCGATCGTCATGATCACCTCGCGGGCCGGCGCCAAGCACCGCGAGAAAGCCTTCGCCAGCGGCGTCTCGCAATACCTGGTCAAACCGTTCGATCCCGAGGTCCTGATCAACCTCGTCGAGCGCCTGACCGCCGTCGGCCCCGTGCTGCGCCACAGCGCCCTGCTCCCCCCGAGCCCGCCGGCGGCCGCCCCGCCGTAGGGCGGCGCTGTCCGCTGCCGGCGGGCCAGCGGAAGCTCACGGTTTCTGCAGAAATTCGAGCAGTCTCTTCGCCTCCTGCGGGTGATGATCGGTCCACTCGACGGTTCCCGGGAGCCCCAGGGAGGAGAAGGCGAGGTAGGCGAAAGGAACCGCGAGGTTCGCGCGCCGGATGGAGACGAGGAAAGGAATGTAGGTCGCTTCCGCGAAGGAGAGGCTCCTGGCGCTGGCCGGGGCGCGGTCGAGGAGGGACAGCAGGGCGCCGACCTGACCGGCCAACTGCTCGATCTCGGATCTCTTGGCGCCGTCGCCCGCGAAGCGGCCCCCCGAGACGATCGCGAGCTGCATCGCCAGCGCCGAAAAGTCTCCCTCGTCCTTCGGTGCGCCGGTGTCGATCGTGACCTTCACGGCCTTCGTTTCCGGGTCGCGCGTGACGCCCCGGTCGAGGGCCTCGCGCGCCAGGCGGGCTCCCACCTCGGACCGCTCGCTCGCCGGCTCCAGCGAGAGGAAACGCAAGGCGGCGAGCAGAGCCGGCACTCGGTATCCACCCGCTTCGTAGACCTGGGCCAGCAGGAGGTGCGACGACGCATGGCCGGGGCGGCCCGCGAGCGAAATCTTGAGCAGATCCCGGGCTTCCTTGAGCCGGTGCAGATGAAACTGGGTCACGGCGCAATTGAAAGCCAGGGGGGAATCGGCAGGGAACTCGGCCAACCCTCGGCTGTAGACCTTCACGGCTTCCTCGGCCTTGCCGGCCCTATCGAGGCAGTTCCCTTCGTTGAGGTAAAAGCGCGGCCGGAAGGAGGGTGCGAGCTTCAGACCCGACTCCCCCACCTTGACGCACTCTTCGAAGGCCCCCGAGTTGAGGAGGGACAGGTCGAGCTCGTACAGCGCGACTCCGTTCTCCGGGTCCTGCCGCAACACTTCGCGGTAGATCGCGATGGCCTCCTCGTAGCGCCCTTGATCGTGGAGAGCCGTTCCCTTGGCGATCATCGCCTGGAAATCGACGGCGGCCCCCAGGGCGGGGGTGAAGAGCAGGAGCAGAAAGATCGTTCGTACCGCGCGTGTCATCGCTCACCTCCAGAGTTCTTGACGTCAGCTCCGTTCAGGTTTTTTGATCCGGGCCGCGCCCGCGCCTCCGCCAGCAGGTTGCAGAACAGCTCCCCCTGCTCGATCGCGTCGTCGAGCGCCACATGGGTGTGCCGGGAGGGGCCGAACCAGCGCCTGGGCATCGTCTTCTTGGTGGTGGCGCGGTAGTCGGTGCCGAGCACGGCCATGGCGAAGGTCTTGATGTCGATCGCGGAGAAGGAGAACGGGCTGCGGCCGGCGAAGCGGATCAGGTACCAGTAGACGAACAGGAAGTCGAACCCCGCCGGATAGCCGACGAAGACCGGCGTGCCGGGGAGCGCCTCGAGCCAGGCCACGTAGGCCGCGATCGCCGCGGCGGGGGATCGCAGGTCCTGGCGGCAGGCCTTCCAGGCCTCGGGGCGGCCCGCCCACCAGGCCATCGTGTCGGGGTGGGACGAGGCCCCCTCCAGCGTCTCGAGGTTGGCGGTGAAGGTGCCGACCCGGGTCTTGTCCGCCCGGTAGGCGGCGGAGCCGAAGCTGAGCATCGAATAGGGGCCGGGGATGGGGCCGTCGGTCTCGACGTCGGTGCTGACATAGATTTCCATCACATCTCCTCGAGGGCCGAAAGCGCCTTGCTCTCCAGCCAGCGGGTCAGGCTCGCGGCGCCGATCTTGCGCGCCGCGGCGTTCCAGTCCCCCTGCTTACCCGGAGGGCGCAGCCGGCGGCAGCGGCTCCCGGCGAGGGCCGCCGCGAACTCGCGGGCGGCGCGGTCCCCGGGGCGGTTGGCGTCGAAGGCGAGCCAGACCTCGCGCCCGCGGGCGGCCTCCGGCAGCCAGTCGACCCAGCGGCCGATCGTGGCCACGCAGGGGAAGGCGGTGGCGAACGACAGCGCGTCGAACAACCCCTCGACCAGGATCAGCGGCTGCGTCTCGGGGGCGGCGAGGCCGCCGAGCCCGTCGAACAGCCCCCCCGAGCGGCCGACGGTGAACATCTTCCCCTCGTTGCGGCGGTCGTGGAGGTGCCGGCCGTGCACCGCCCGCAGCTCGCCCTCCCGTCCGGTCAGCCGCGCCAGCACCGCCGGCCGGCCGTTGAGGTCGGGGGTGAAGCGGACTCCCGCGCGCTCGGCGATCGCGAGCGCCACCCGCCGCTTCTCGAGGTACGCCTCGGCCGGCGTCCCCGCGAGCGCCACCGAACGGCCCCACAGCTCCTCCGGCCCCTCCCCCGTCCCCGGCAGGCGCTCGGCGTTGGGCGGCAGCATCCACACGGCGCAGACCTGACCGCTCAGTGCAGCTCGCGGGCGATGCGCTGCCGCAGGCGCTGGGCGAGGGCGAGCTCCTGCGCGTAGTCGTGGAGCAGCTCGCCGCGGTCGCGCATGCGCAGCCAGAGGGTGTTGACGAACTCCGGATCGTTGTAGAGCGTGGGGGCGGGCAGCGGCGGGGTGGCCGGCCCGGCAGGGCCTCCGCGGCCCGCCGCGTCGGCGAAGCCGCTGCCGAGGCGGATGTGCTTGAGGACGAAGGGGGCGATCAGGGTGATCATCGACTCGCGCTCGGTGAGCTCCTTGGCCTTGATCGATTCGTACTCCCCGTAATAATCGAACAGCGCGTTCTTCAGCTTGAAGTCGTGGATCACCTTGAGATTGCCCGAGCTGCGCAGGTCGGAGAAGGCGGCGTCGTGCGCGAAGAAGGAGGGGCGCCGCGCCATCTCGCTGAACGCCGCGTTGAACTCGGCCGCCGGCGGCGGCGGCGCCGAGCGGCTGGCGGCGAGCAGCTCCTGCGTCCGCGCGATCACTCCCCGGGTGGCGGCGACGATCTCGCCGAGCGCGTCGACGTCCGAGGCAAGGTTGTCGGAGAGGGTCTTCAGGTAGAGCCGCTCGACCTCGTCCTCCCGCCGCCGCTCCTTCCACTGGTCGAGCCCGAAGGAGACCGAGATGCTGAACACGATGACGAAGATCTCGATCAGGTATTCCGGCCACCGGTGGCGCAGGGTGGCGACCAGCGGGCCGCCCCGCGGGCGGTGCACTCCGGGAGGAGGCGCCGCCGGCGGCTGCGGCCCGGAGTCCGGCGCCCCCGCGGGAGCGGTCTCCTCGTGCGGCATCTGCGGGATCTCCATGATCTTGCATCCTATCGCGCGCTTGCCGCCCGGAGGAGCCTTCGATAGCATCCACCGGGACTCACGAACGGAACGGCGCGCGAAGGGAGCGACATGCGACGGACGATCCTGCTTTGCCTCTGCGGCCTCCTCACCAGCGCCGCGCTGTCCGCTCAGGCCCCCGCTTCCCCGCCGTCCCCTGCTGCCGGCGAGGCTCACGAGGCGGCCCTCCGGCTGGTGCGGACGATCAACCTCCGACCGATCCTCGAGGAGACGGTCAGCCGGTCGCTGGCGACCGTCGAGTCGCGGGAGATCATGCGCTTCCTCCTCGCCGAGGACAAAGGCCTCATCGAGGCCTATGAGGCGGAGGCCGCGGCGCTCTACGAGAAACGGTTCTCCGCCCAGGAGCTGCGCGGCCTTACGGACTTCTTCGCCAGCGACCTCGGCCGCAAGTGGACCGCCAGCCAGGCGGAGCTCGGCAGGGAGGAGCTCGCCCTGGTGCAGACGGGCCAGGGACCGGTCTTCAAGGTGGCGGAGCTCGGCTGCCAGACGGCAATGCTCAGCGCCAACTTCGTCGCCGCCCGCGAGAAGCTCGGAAAGCCCACGATGGCCGTCCCGGCCGACTTCTTGACGCGGTTCGCCCCGATCATCCCGAAGGTCCGCGACCTCTGCGAATGTGTCCTCAAGGAAGCCATGAAGCGGTGGGGCCCCGGGGCCGTGCTGACCCGGCAGAAAGAGGTCCCCGCCCTCACCCAGGAGCTGGTGAAGGCCGGCGTCTGTCACTACCTCCCCGGTTTCGCCGCCCCGGCGCCACCCAAGAAGTGACCTGAAGCCCCACCCGCTCCCGTGCTTGACACGCCGCGCCCCTCTGCCTACGATACCTAGCTAGTTCTGTATAGCAAGCTAGGTATCAGATCGAGATCTCAGGATTCAGACATCATGCCGAAACAGAAGAACGATATCCTGCAGGGGACCCTCGTCCTGCTCGTCTTGAAGACGCTCGAGGGGCAGGGGAAGATGCACGGCTACGCGATCACGGCGCACATCCAGGCGGCCTCGGCCGAGTTCCTCCGCGTCGAGGAGGGATCGCTCTATCCGGCGCTCCACCGCATGGAGCAGGACGGCTGGGTGCGCGCCGAGTGGGGGACCACCGAGAAGAACCGGCAGGCGCGCTTCTACACCCTGACCGCCGCCGGCCGCCGCCAGCTCGCCCAGGAGCAGGAGAGCTGGGCTCGCCTCACCGCGGGCGTGCGGCGCGTGCTGCGCTATGCCTGAGCCGCGAACGTCCGATCCCGAGGGACTTCGACCATGGCCTGGTACCGGCAGCTGGTCAACCTGATGCGCTCCGAACGGCTGTCGCGCGACCTCGACCGCGAGATGGCCTTCCATCTCTCCGAGCGCGCCGACGAGCTGGTGGCCGGCGGCCTGAGCCGGCCGGAGGCCGTGCGCGAGGCGCGGCGGCGCTTCGGCAACGGCACGCTGCAAAAGGAGCGCATGCACGACGCCGACGTCCTCGTCTGGCTCGAGTCGCTCGTCGCCGACCTGCGCTACGCGGCGCGCGGGCTGCGCAGGAGCCCCGGCTTCACCCTGGTCGCCGGTGTGGCCGGCCTACAGCCTCGAGCTGCGCACCTCGGGGGCGCTGGCGTCGCTGGTCCCGGCCGTGCGCCGCCGCCTCGGGGACTCAGCGGGCGCCCCCTCCTACGAGCTCCACTCCCTCGCCGTGCAGGTGGACGAATCGCTCAGCCGCGAACGCCTGCTCGCCACCCTCTCCGGCTTCTTCGGCGGCCTGGCCCTGCTGCTCGCCGGCATCGGGCTCTACGGCACGGTGGCCTACGGCGTCGCCCGCCGGCGCCACGAGATCGCCATCCGCCTCACCCTCGGCGCCGTGCGCGCCCGCGTGCTGCGCAGGGTGCTCGGCGAGGTGGGGGTGATGGGTGACGCTCGGCGTCGCCCTCGGCATCCTCCTCGCCCTCGCCACCACGCGCTGGGTGGCCTCGTTCCTCTTCGGCCTCACCCCCGCCGACCCGCTCGTCCTCACCGGCGCCGCCGCCCTCCTCGCCGCCGTGGCCTTCGCCGCCGGAGCCCTCCCCGCCTGGCGCGCCGCACGGCTCGATCCGGTGGTCCTGCTGCGGGAGGAGTGATCGCGGGGGTGCCGCGGCCCGCCGCTCAGAACTGCCCGACGGTCCGCGCATTGGACTCCGCCTGCCGCCGCCGGCGCTCGGCGCGCAGCCCTTCCCACAGGCGGCTGGCGATCCGGCAGGCGATCAGGCCGAACAGGAGAATGGAGATCCCTACGACGATCTGTACGCTGCGGGCCGCCGGGGTCATGCGGGCGAATTCCCTGGCGATCAGGCGCGTGGCCGCCTCGCCGTCGGGCGGCAGGACCGCGGGGTGGGAAAGGTCGGGGCGCAGAGCCAGCGCCACCTGCTCGCCGGCGGCGAAGAGGAGGAAGGCGGCCATCGCGAGACCGAAGTCCAGCCATGCGGCCCGGCGCAGATCCGGGAACCCGCGCCAGTCGGCGAAGCGCAGGAACCGCGGCCTTCCCGGCGTGGTGAGCGCCGCGCACAGGGCGAGCGCCGCCACGACGCCGTCCACCCGCAGGAAGCCCTGGCAGAAGTAGCCGATCGCCTCCAGGCAGCTCCGCCGCGCCGCGCGAGCCTCCTCGACCCTCCATTGGAGCTTTTTCCGCTCCGCCTTCACCTCCGCCGTCGAAGGATGGGGAACGTTCCGCCCCTCGAGGCGCCAGAGCTCCCGGGTCTCGACGCCTGACCAGAGGGAGATCCCCACACCGACGACGGCCATCAACAGGCAGAGCGCCAGCGCTCCAAAGTGAACGCACCCCCGGCGGGTCGGCATCAGCTCCATGCGCGGAGGATAGCGCTTTCGTCCCGTCTCCTTGCCTCCCCGGCACCTAGAGCTTCGTACGCACCCTCATCCCTTGCAAAGGAGCCTTCTGATGACCAAAGCCCTTCTCGCCCTGGGCGCCGCCGCCCTGACCTCTTCGCTCGCCCTCGCCCAAGCCCCGTCTCCCCCACCCCCGCCGGCCCCCGCCGCCGCGGCAGCCCCCGCCGAATCGCCGGAGCTGAGGGCGGTGCGCCGCGCCATCGACCAGGGGAACGCGCAGTGGAGCGAAGGGTGGCTGAAGGGGGACGCGGCGAAGGTCGCCGCCGTCTTCGCCCCGGACGGCGTCCAGCTCGGCGGCAACGGCAAGGTGATCAAGGGGCGCCAGGCGATCGCGGAGCGCCAGAAGGCGGCGATGCAGGGGGCCGACCCCGGGGTCAAGGTCACGGTGACCACCACCGCCGTCTGGCTGGACGGCGATACCGCCTACGAGACCGGCAAGTACAGGTACGAGTACACCGAGAAGGGGAAGCCCGGGGTCGACGAAGGGCAGTACGTCACCGTCTGGAAGCACCAGCCGGACGGCTCCTGGAAGCTGTCGATGGACATGGGCGTGCCGCACCCCTGAGCCGGACGCCAGGAATCGCGCCGGCCGGATCCTGGGGGAGGACCCGGCCGACTCTCTCTGAGCCGTTCAGGGTATGGCCGAAAACTGCGTGACCACCCCGGTGTACATGTGGGTCGAGTCGGGGCTCATGAGGCTGCCGCCGAGGAAGACGTCGGCCGGATGAGCGGTGTAGCGCCGCAGCGCTATGGAGGTCGGCCCCATGTTCTGAGGCTTCACCCACTGACCAGAGCCCCTGGAGCTCCAGTCACTTGGATCGAAAGCCTGGAATGCCAGCGCGTAGTTTCCGGAGCCGATCGATCCCCCCAGGCCCACATAGATCACTCCCGAGGTATCCATTGCGATCCCGGCGGCGGCCGGATAGGAATGGGTCAGCGGTCGGCCCGCGGTCAGGGTGGTCTGGTCGAAGGGAACCGTCGTGGGAACCGACCCGGAGCCGTTCGGGCTCGCCGTACCTGTGACGTAGAGGGAGCCACCGCGGGACAACCGGACGGCGCCGGCCGAATTGCCCACCGAGCTCACACCGGCGGTCTTGGGATGAAACCTGCGCACCGCGCTCGAGTCCGACGGCGGCTGCGTCCAGATGATCACCGGGGGATAGTTCCCTTCGGCGAATCCTGCGGAGGCCAGGCCGTGCTTCGCCACGTAATAGGAGACGCGGGATGTGCTCGTCTTCGACAGCGAGAGCACGTCGCCGTAGATGTAGAACGAGCCCGAGCCGACCGCCACGGCATCCATCTCGTCCCGTGCGAATCCCTTCAAGGTGACGAAGCCGCCATCGGAGCGGTTCGGCGTGTAGTCCGGGCCCAGGGAGACCCCGAGGTTCTGGGTGAGCACCGTGACCGAGCCTCCCGAGCCCGGAACGGCCACGCTGCCGAGGACGACCACCGATCCGCTCACGATACCGAGATCGACCGGCGCCCCGGCATTCGCCGCCAGCGGGACGGACCCATAGCCAATCCAAACGCCGTTCGACAGGAGGTCGAACCTCTCCACAGCGGCATGGTTGTTGGGATCGCTCTCCAGAACGAAGATCTTCGCGGGATTGGCCGTGCTGTCCAGCGCCAGGTGGACTGGTGCGTTCGCCAGAGTCAGCACCTGTCCCATCGCGTGCAGATAATGCCCCAGCAGGTTCGTGACGACCCCTCCTTCAGGGGTCTGATGCCGGACATATTCGGACGTCGACCAATAGGGCGTTCCGCTTTGATCCAGGATGAGCTGCGTGACCGTGGAGGTCGTCGCGACGCCGGGAGAGTTGGCGGACAGCGACGAAAGAGACGCATAGCCGTTTGCGGTTGCATCAAAATACGTAGAGTAGGGCCAGAAATTCGCTCCGTTGGCCTGCCCCCAAAGGTACGAGCCGTAGACCCAGACCACGGGCAACCCCGGGCCTGGCGACAGAACCGGAGGGATGCTGAGCTGGGTGCTGGGCCCCCCAACGAGGGGGGACGGAGACTGGTACTGAAAACCCGAATTGACATACGTCTGCGCGAGGGAGGGGAGGGAGGAAAGAACGAAAAAGATCCCAACGGAAAGGACACGTTTTTTGTTCATACGACCAGTATAGCGCCCGGCGCGGCGAGGATCAGATGTGGAACGCGTTCCAGCGGCTCTCGCGCCGCTCGACCGTGGCGACCACGATGTCCGGCGAGGGCGGGCTGAAGAACGCCGCCGGCGGCGCCACCACCAAGATCCAGTCGGTCTGCATCTGCGAGACCGATCTCTGCATCACCCTCCAGTACTCGAACTGCAACCTCAACACCTGCAACTGCTCCTAGGAGCCCTGTTTTCCACTCCCTTCCGGTCCCGGAGGCGGCGCGGGCTTCGCGCCGCCGGGACCGGCCTTGTACTCCTCGAGCTCCACCCAGCCGGCACCGTCCCGGGTGCAGCCGTCGCCGCTGCCACAGACCTCGAAGCGGGTGACGGGGTGGAGCTCCCAGATGCTCGCCCGCCAGCAGGTGTCCGGATTGGCTCCCTTGATCGCGCAGCTGTCCTTGGTGTCGTAGTGCTCGTTGTCGACCAGGAGCTGCCCCACCACGCGGACCTGATGGCCGATCGCCGGCCGCAGCAGAGCGAGCGACCATTCCGGCTTGAAGCGGGCCCGCCAGTGCGGGGTCATCTCGACGATGACGCTCTCCTTGGTCAGCTCTCCCTTCTCTTCGTCGGTCAGCGTCTCCTTTCCCGCCAGCTTGGCGGCGAGCCCCGCATCGAAGCCGATTCCGAGATGGAGATCGATGTCGTTCGGCTCCCCGAGCTGGCAGTTGGAGCTCTCGCTGGCGCCCCCCTTCTGAGCGTAGTAGAGATAGCCGATCGCTCCGGCCACCGAGCCCTCCCCCGCATTCTTCTTGAGGTCGGCGCCAAACTGGGCGTGGTTGTCCCGCGCCAGCGTCGCCGGCAGCTTGCCGTCGAGGTCGGTAAAATCCTTGAGCCGCGAGAGCCAGACGACGGGCGGCTTGGCGGGAGAGATGGCCAGGTTTTTCAGCTCGTTCAGGTACGCGTCGTACTTCGCGGCCTTCGAGCAACCGGTGGGATATTCCTCGTGACACTCCTCGTAACCCGAGATGTTCGGGGCGCAGACGGCGGCCATGAAGTCGGCGGGGGCGGTGGTGGCCTTCGGGGCCATCCCCGCCGCCTGCGCGAGGAGGCCGAGCGCCACCGGGGCGAACGGCGCCACCCGGCGGGCCATCGCCCCCGGCCGCGCCGGTGGGCTCCCGGCCGCCGCCGCCCTGGAGGCGCGAACGGTCGCGACGGCCGCGTGAGACCGCCCCCGCTGATTGCCAATCGGTGTGGTTGCTGTCGGCGACATGATTCCCTTCCTCGGCTGGCAGGATCAGCCGCCTCAGGCGCCCGGATTGGAAGGCTGGGGAGACACGGAGGTCGTGGTCGTCACCGTGGTCGGATTGTTGACGGTGGTCGTCGTCTGCCCCGTGTCGGGCTGGTGCACCGTGACGGTGGACTGTCCGGTGGCATGGTTGTGCAGCGTGGTCGTCGTGCGGCCGGTCGCGGGATCCTGGACGCTCGACAGGGTCTGCTCCGCCGTCGCATCCTGGCGGCTCCCCGCCCCGCCCGAGGCGCCCGCATTGATCCCCTTGCTCACCGCATAGGTGCTCGCACTGATGCCGAGGAGCAGCAGGACTCCGGAAGGAATGTCCGGAAACGCCGGCTTGTCGGCTGCGAGAATGACCAGAATCAGGCTGAGGGCGATGACGAAAGTGAAGATCAGCAATTGGAACCGCGACATGCTCGCCTTGTTTTCCGTCGGCTCGCAGAGCAGCCCCGAAAGATCGATCTTGTTCGTCGCCATCGCCATCAGGACCATCAGCCCGAAAAAGAAGACGAGGATCACGATGACGTAGCCGACCACGATGGTGAGCCGCTGGATGGCCGTACCATCCTGGTGGAGGTAGTAGACGATCGCCACCGTGGCCAGGGCGAGGACGAGACAGATCACCGGAATGATCCAGTCGATGGGGGCTAGACTCCTCTTCTCGTCCATCAGACGGCCTCCTTATTTGCGATTTTTTAGCAGCGGTTGGACAAAGGCGGCGAATGCCTTGCTTCCGAGGTAGGTGGCATGGCTGCCGCCCAGCACGGCGAGCACGTAGGCAGGGATATCCGGCAGCGTGCCGCGAGCCGGGCTGATCACTACCGAGTGCAGGTAGGTGCCGGCGACCACGACGGTGAAAATCAGCAGCTGCATGCGGCCGGGCGAATACGACCAGTGGCCGGCGGCGTCCCGGGTATAGAGCAGGGAGGCCAGGGAGATCTCTCCCGTGGCGATCTTCAGCAGCACGACCGCGAAGAAGCCGCCGACGAGAAGGACCCCGGCGAGGACCGCCGACTTTGCCAAGAATGAGATCTCGAGCATGGTCAACTCCGAACAGGACTGTTCAAATCGTAGGGCCGGCTTTTCCGCCTGTCAACGAATTCCGGCTCTCTCCAAGTTTGCATATGGCAACCGATTCGGGGGCATCAAAAATACTGCAGTATGCCCAACCGAAAAGAAACAAACTGGAAGAGAAGACAGCGCCGGAGGCGGGTCAGGGAGAGCCCTCCTCGTACAGATCCTTGACGCCGACCACGTAGGGTTTCCCGGCTCGCCGCGCGGACGCCTTGGGATGGGCGCTCAGGAAATCCACCGTCGCCTGCCGCAGCAGCTCCCACAGGCGGTCGACGGCCCGCGTGCACACCGTCTCCTCCTCCTGAGGCTGGAGCGAGCCGTCGTCGCAGCGCACGATCTGCGCCTTGATCTGCGCCAGCTCGCTCGGTGGCGTCTCGCCGGCCGCCGCGAGGAGGACGCCAGGAGCGCCGAGGCCAGGACCGTGGCGGCGCCCCACCGGACGGTCTGCGCAGACATAGGGGATTCTCCGTTCTCGCGGTTTTCGTAGGTCTCGCGCAGTGGGCCGCGGTGCCGTAGATTGTAGAGCGGCGACGGAGGAGACTGTAAACTCAAGACTTTCACGCTCTGGAGACGATCGATCGATGCCTGAGCAGTCCCCTGCGGCCGGCGAGCCGGCCCTCCGCGAGTCGATCCTCGCGGGCTTCCGTGGCGACGTCCCGGCGCTGCGCCCCACCTTCCGCTACCGGCTGGCGCTCGGCGCCGTGGCGGCCGCCATGGTGCTCCTCCCCGCCGTCTACGTCGCCCTGGTGCTCGCCGCCGGCTGGATGGTCTTCACCTACGCGCGTTTCTTCTTCGTCGTCCTGCTGCCGGAGGCCAACGACGTCTTCGGGATCGGCCTCGAGCTCCTGCCGCTGCTCGTCGTCACGCCGGTGCTCCTGGCGCTCGTCAAGCCGCTCTTCGTGCGCTTCGCGAAGCCGGCCCCGCCGGTGCGCATCGACCCGGCGCAGGAGCCCCTCCTCTTCGAGCTCGTCGGCCGCGTGTGCGCCGCGCTCCAGGCCCCGATGCCGCAGGAGATCCACGCCGATTGCCAGGTCAACGCCGCGGTCCTGCGGCCGGGGAGCGTGCTCTCGCCGTTCCGGCGGCGATTGATCCTGAAGCTCGGGCTTCCCCTGATCGAGGGGCTCTCCCTCCAGCAGCTCGCGGGGGTGATGGCGCACGAGCTCGGCCACTTCAGCCAGAAGGCCGGCCTGCGGGCCTCCGAGACGATCCGTGCCCTCAACTTCTGGCTCGTCCGGCTGGCCTTCCACCGCGACCGCTTCGATCGCTTCCTGGAAAGGCTGATCCGGCGGCGACGCAATCCGGCGCTGGAGATCTACTTGAAGACCCTGGCCTTCCCCGTCACCCTGACCCACAAGATCCTCTGGCTCCTGATGCTGACCGGCCAGACGCTCAGCGCCCATCTCTCCCGCCAGATGGAATATGACGCCGACCGTTACGAGGTGCGCCTGGCGGGCTTCTCCTCGCTCGATTCCACGATGCGCGAGCTCCCCTGCCTGAACGCCGCCCGGGGGATCGCCCTCTCCGCCCTCCAGGAGCAATGGAAAGAGAAGCGCCTGGTCGACAACTTCCCGCGCCTGGTGGTGGCCACCCGGCGGCAGTCGGCGCGCGCCATCGAGGTCCAGGTCGAGCGCCAGATCGCCAACGAACGGGCGCAGCGCTTCGCCACCCACCCCACGATCCGCCAGCGGATCGCGCACGCCCTGCGGGAGAAGGGGGTCGGGGTCTTCTCCTCGGACCTCCCCGCGACGGCCCTGTTCTGCGACCTCGCCGGTCTCGAGCAGCGCGCCTCGCTGGCTTTCTACCGGGAGCAGGTCGGCACGCAGGTCGAGGCCGCGAGCCTCATCCCCATCGACGACCTCAAGGAGCGCCAGGCCCAGCGGGCCGCCGAACGGGGCGCGCTCGACCGCTTCTTTCAGAATCCGAGCGCGCTCAAGGGGGTGCCGCTGCCGGCGGAGCTGCCGCCCCTCGACCGCCCCGCGGCGCTCGCCGAGCTCGCGCGGCTGCGGCCGGCGCTCGCCTCCCGCGAGGAGCGCCACGCCCTCGCCAGCCAGCAATATCACGGGGTCGCCGAGGAGCGGCTGGTCGCGCTCCAGGCCGAGGCGCTGCTCGAGGCCGGCTTCAAGCTCCGCCCCGGCCAGTTCAACCTCCCGGAGGGGCTCCTCTCGCTCGCCCAGCGCGCCGCCGCCACCGCCGCGGCGGGGATGCGGTCGCTCGGCGCCGAGCTCGCCGCCTTCGAGGAGCGCGAGGTCCGCCGCCTCCTGCTCGCCCTCTCCCTCCTCGACGGGGAACCCGCCGCCGAGGCGCGGCGTCTCCTCGCCTGCGCCGCGTTCCTCGGCCCCCACCTGCCGCTGCTCTTCGGGCTTCGCGAGAGCCGCGCGGTGCTCGACATCCTGCACGCCCAGATCAAGCCGGACCGCCCCAATCCCCGCCTCGCCAAGGCCCTCGAGGCGCGGCGCACCCGGCTCCACGAGCAGCTCAAGGAGCTGCACCGGACGTTGCGCGGCCAGGCGTACCCCTTCGATCACGCCCGCCAGGCGGTCAACCTCGCCCAGTTCGCGATCCCGGCGATGCCGGCCGACGCCGACCTCGGCCGCCTCGCGGGCACCGCGGACGAGGCGCAGCGCAAGCTGTACGAGGTCTACACCCGCCTCCTCGGCCGGCTGGCCTGGCTGGCGGAGCCGGCCGAGGCGGGGCTCGCCGCGCTCTCAGGCCTTCCCTTCCCAGCCGAAGCCGGCGCGTGGCCGGAGGCGCCCGAGCTGCCGGCGCTCGCCGCGGCTCCCCTCCCGGCGCTCCCCGCCCCCGAGCCCGCGGCGATCCCCGAGAGCAAGGCGGACGCCGTCGCGAGCCGCGAGCGTTTCGCCCTCTATCTGAGCCCGCTCCTCCGGCTGCGCCCCCTCCCCCTCCCCGCCTCCTTCCCCGCCCCCGGAGCGCATTCGCCCTCCGCGCTCGAGGAGACCCGCCAGGCCGTCTCCGCCACGCTCCCGGGCTACACGGAGAGAGCCCGCAAGTATGAGCAGGCGGAGCGGCGCTACCTGCGGGCGCTGCGCGCCGAGAAGCTCCTCGCCGCCGGGCTCCCGCTGCCGCCGGCCGACCTCGACCCCGCCCGCGACGACCGGCAGCTCCTCGCGGAGCGCGAGCCGGCGCTCGCCGCCATGCAGGCGCTCGAGCCCGGCCTCCAGGCCTTCGAGGAGCTGCAGGCGCACCGCTTCACGATCGCCCTCTCCCTCCTCCAGGACGATCCGCCGCCGGCGCCGGAGATCGACCGCCTCCGCCGCGAGGCTCCGCCGCTGCTCGCCTGCCTCCAGGCCATCCAGGAGCACCTCCCCACCTTGCGCGAGCTCCGCCAGCGCGCCATGGTCCTCGACGCGCTGGCGAGGCAGTCGCAGGGCGCGAGCTCCCCGAGCCTGCGCACCGTCGTGGCCGAGGAGGTCCTGCAGGCCCACAAGCACCTGCAGGAGCTGCAGCGCGGCCTGCGGGGATCGCCCTACCCGTTCACCTCGCCGAACCGGCCGGACGAGCGGACCGATCTGGCGCGCTGCGCGGTCCCCGCCCTCCCCCGCCAGGAACAGGCCCAGCAAACCTTCCGCGCCGCCGGCTACGCCGTCACCGAGATGCTCGACCTCCACCGCCGCGTCGTGGGCCGCCTCGCCCGCTCGACGGAGGCCGTGGAGCAGGCGCTGGGAGGCGGGGGTTAGCGAGGGATCGCTCCTCCACGCCCGCGGCCGCCGTCCTCTTCGGGGTCGACGAATGGACAAATCACAATATGAAGAACCCGAGATGAGCTATGCAGGGGAATGAGCCCGGAGTAAAATAAAGGTCCTCAGGACGACATCCGGAAACCGATCGATTCTTCAACCCTCGAATTCGCGTCGTGCTCTTCGCGAAAGGCGGGAAGGCTTCCGATCACTCTCGACTTGGAGATGACCTGATGGGCGGGAAGAAAATCAAAAAAGACGAGAAGCTGCTGGAGTTCGCCTTGCCCATGCTGTATCCGGACCCTCGCGAGTCGCTCGAGACGAAGATGAGCTATAACGAGAGGATGTTGGTGCGCGCCCTCGATGGAGGGAGGACGGTGGCCATCCTGGGAAGCGGCATCTCCCGGTCGTTCGGCTACCCAGACTGGAAACACATGGCCTTCGACCTCCTGGAAACGACAAAGTTGGCGCTCGCCACAGTGAAGAACGGGAAGCCGCCGCCCGAGCTCGCCACGATCGACTCGTACCAGCGGGCCGCCAGGAAAGCGGGCGACCGCCTGGACGCCAATGCCTTCATGTTTCTCATCGGAGCCTGCCAGTCGTCTCTCCGCGCCAACGGTAAAGAGGATTGCTACAAATCTTTCTTCAAAAACAAATTCAAGCGGGGCACCCAGAAGGTGGACCACAGTCCCCTCGAAGCCCTGCTCCGGCTGCCGATCCAACGCTTCGTGACGACCAACTATGACGTGGAGATCGAGAAGGCCTTGGGGCACTTCCGCCACGCTTCCAAGAGCCGCCTCGGCCTCGAACGCCTCCCGGAAGGTAAGACCTGCCCCGACAGCGACTCTTTCACCCAAAAGAACGGGCCCGAGAGGCTGGTGCGCTTCGCATTGGCGGAGATTGACCGCGGGAGAGATAACGTCTTTCATTGCCACGGCCGCTTCGACGACCCGGAATCGATCGTCGCCACGGAGGAGGATTACCAGCGCTTATACCTGGAGTCGCGCGCTGGCGGCCCCCTTGCGTTCCAGGAGCTCATCGCGCTCCTTCTCGAATCCAACCCGCTCCTTTTCGTCGGCTACAGCCTCAGCGATGAAGACCTTCTCCGGCCTCTCCGCCTGCTGGGCCTTCTGGAGCCCGCGCGCAAGTCGTCCCGGCCCATCTTCGCGCTGTTTGCCCAAGGCCCAGGCGACATCGACACCTTCAAGCACGCGGCCTTCCTCGAGCGCTTCGGCCTACACGTGATGTCGTTTGCCAACAGCGATTCCAAACGGCTGACGGCCGATCTTTGTGCCAAGCTGGACGAAATCCATGAGACCTGGCAAACCGAGCGCGGAAGGAGCCACGAAAAGCCGAAGCTGCGGCCGCCGCAAACTCCTGCGTGCCTGCCTGGGCCGCACTTCGAGATCGACTCCGCGACGGTGCCGGACAAGCCTTGGCCCGAGCTCTCCGCGGCGGTTCGGAAACCCGGCGTCGTGCTTCTCATCGGCCCTTCGGGCTGTGGCAAATCGCATGCGCTCCTCGACCTGGTCAAACACGGGTTGCCTCTTGGGTTTGGGGGAGCGTTCTATTGGAACGCGCACTACGCCAACGAAGCGGTTACCGCCCTCGACATGGCCCTCAGCTATTTCGATCCCGACAACAAATATCCGGGAACCCGCTACGACCGCATGCGCCGCTGCCTGCGGGAGAACCGCTTTCTGCTCGTCGTCGACGGCTGTGAGAGGCTGTTGCGCCGGAACGGCGCCGACGACCACGGCATCTCCTACAGCGCTACCTTCCATCGCCTGCTCGAAGTCGTGGCGGAACCGGAGGTCGCGAGCACCGTCATCATCGCCGGCCGGTTGCGGCCGTCCGACCTGAAAGACTCCCGTCGCCAGCCGATCCGCAGCCTGCCGGCCTTCCGGCTCGAAGCCGGCGACCTGGCGCACTGCGAGCCCTTCACAAACTTCAAGACAAAACACGAGAAGGCCGATCTGTCGGCGCTCTGCTCTCTCCTGCGCGGCCACGCCTATGGCCTGCGTCTGGCCGGAGAGTACCTGAAGCTTCAGGACGACCCCCACCAGGGACTCCAGGATCTGGTCCGGCAGTTGACCGACAAAGACCGTGACGAACGGCCGCACGCGATGGTGCCGATCCTTCTGCAAGCCATGGACCCCGGCAAGCCTCGGGAAGGCGGACTGCCGCGCGCCTTCCTGGCGCTGCTGTCGCTCTTTCTCAGCCCCATCTGTCAGGAATCCCTGAAGATCTGCTTCGAGCATGCGCAGCCCGCCAGGACGAAGCCCGCCAAGCCACGGGGCGACGACCACCGCTTTTCGGTGCTTTTCCAGGATCTCCAGGAGAAGGGTCTATTGATCCCGATGGGCCAGAGCGGGCCTAAAACCTATACCGTCCATACGACGGTGCGGGCCGCCCTGTTCCTGGGGCGGAGAGGTAGCACAGAGGACTCGCTCCCTTCCTTCGGCCTCTCCGGCTTCACCTCCGGCCGGCTGGGAGTCAACCCCGAACCCGACTCCGGATGTCATCTCAGAGCGCTCTTCGACGCCATCCTCGCGAAGGCGAAAGAGGAAGTGGGCGACCCCCGCCGGGCCTACGAGCTCTGCCGGGATGCCTACAGCCTGATGCGCACCAGGATGGAGGCGAACACGGCGCCGCGCTGGTGCACCTACCAGGAATACCTCCACTATGGCCTTGGCCTAGCCGCGCTGGTCAAGCACATCACCCCCGGAAGATGGTCCTACTGTGAGCATCCCGACCTCGACCGTTTCGCCGAAGACAAGGAGGCGCCCCTCTACCTTGCCGAGCTCGCCTGGCTCTACAACGACATCGCCCTCGGCCTCAGCGCTTCCGGACACATCATCGATGCCTGCTTCTTCTGGGAACAGACCTACGAGATCAGCCGGTTGATCGAAGACCCTCTCACCGGCGGCGGGTATCATCTGGAGGTCCTGCTCAGCCTCGCCTTTTCGCTGATCGAGCGCGGACATCTCAGCGCTGCCCTCAATTATCTGGAGGACGCCGAACGCTGTCTTCACGGCTGGCCGGACGAGGAATACCAGGCGCGAATCCTCGGCCTGCGCGGCTTGATGTCTCACCTGCAAGGCGACCTTCAAAAAGCTGCCGATCTTTATGAGTGTTCTCTCGGCATTCTGCGCAGGGGTCACAACCTGCGGGCGCAGAGCGTCTTCTCCAAGCATCTGGCGGACATCATGATCGCCACGGACCGCTTCCCGGAGGCGGACCTGCTGGTCCGCAACAGCCGCGCCCAGGCGGAGGCGGGAGTCTTCCCGGAGCTGGCGATCAATGCGCGGATCTCGCAAGGGCATCTGTTGAGTCGTCAGGGCAAACCCGTCCAGGCGCGCCTGGAATATGACGCGGTGCTGGGCGAGGCGCGACGCATCGGCTTCCGCAAGCTCGAAGTGCGAGCGCTGACCGCTCTCGCCCGTCTCGCGCTGCAACAGAAGGACGTCGACAGCGCGCGACGGCTCGCCATGCAGTCGCTGAGCCTCGCCAACGAGCTCGGCCTGGGGCTCCGGCAATCCCATGGCTTGGTCGTGCTGGGGCTTGCAACGCTCGAAGCCGGTCAAAAGGACTTGGGGGTTGCCTACCTCCGCCTCGCCAGACGAATGGCCATGGGCCAGCAGTACTGGGCCCGCAGCCAGGAGGCCGAGAACAAGCTGCGGGAGCTGGGAGTTCCTCTCGAAGAGGAAGAAAGAAGCGATTCGCGAAGGACCGCACGAGCCGGGTGATCTCGTCGGTCATCGTGATCGGACGTAGACGTACTCGAAGGCGAGGAATTCCCTGGCGCCCGCCGCCCCCTGCGGCGTCAGGTAGAGCTGGACGACCTGCCTCCCCCCGTCGACCGCGCCGACCGTGAGACGGTAGGTGAAGGCGACGTTCTTCGCCTTCCCCCACTCGGGAGCGACGAAGCTCCCCCCGTTGAGCCTCAGCGCTCCGCCGGCGGCCGGAGCCGTCGCCTCCATCCGCTCGCTCCGCTCGTTCATCATCTGCGGCGCGCGGGTGTCCAGGGAGAAGTATTCGTATTGATGGCTGACCGCGTTGTAGTCGAAGTAGGACGTCCGCGTGAAAGCCTCCCCTGCCGCGGGCTTCGCCGCCTCCGTCACCTCTTCCAGAAAGGCGCCTCCGATCAGACGGCGGTGCGCCACGCCTGCAGGCAGAGGGACCGGCGGCTCCCCGGCGCCCGGCCACATCCGCTGCTGGACGCTCCAGGTGCCCACCATCTGCTGCATCAGGGCCGGCTGGGCCGGCGGCGCCGGCGAGGCCTTCTTCGCCGGCGTGCCGGCGGTCGCCGCGGAAACCCAGCCCAGACTGCAAGCGGCGACGACGGTGAGGAAGCGGGCGGTTCGGCTCATCGATGTCGTGGTTCTCATGCTGCCCGGCTGCCTTCAATCCTCGTGCCCGCCGGCGGAGTCCGGAGCCTGGACGCGGACGACTCCTTCGGCAGGCCTGAGGCTGCTCCCTGTGTCCCTTCGGGACTTCGGAGGGGTGGGGTGGCGCCAACCCAGGGCTGAAGCCCCGCGCTTTATCCCTGCGGCCCTTTGGACCTCCACGTGGGGAGAGCGATTGGCAGATCTCAACCTGGGCGTTCCCGTCCTCGTCGCCAACCCCCGGTCCCATGCTGGTGGCGGGGGACACGACAACGGACTTTCGGAGGCGCGCCCTCATCGAGCCCGCGCCGGATAGGCAACCTTTCCATGGAGAGGCTGTGATCGGCCGGACAGCGGCTCAGACCCGTCCGCAGCAACGCCTACAGCCGGTGGGTTCCTTCGAGCTTTCCCAGACTTCGATCGAAGGTGCCCAGAGGAAGATGACCGGCCTTGCGCGCCACCTCCAGGATCAGACAGTCCGAAAAGCCGAGCTTGGGATGTTTCCGAAAGTGGTCGAGAGCCGCCGCCACCACGTCCGGATCCTGCAGGCTGAGATCCCTGTGATGGAGGAACATCTCGACCGCCGTCGCGATCTTTTTCGGTCCCAGATCATAGACCGCCGACAAAACCCACAGAGCCTCGACCAGGACGATCTGCGGAATCCAGGCTCCGTCGGCGATGAAGGCCTCGGCGACCTCGGTCTGACGGGGGTCGTCCCGGGTCGCCAGCCGGATGAGAACATTCGTGTCAACGGCGCGCACGGCGCCCTTTGACGTACTGCCGCGCGCCTTCCTTGAGCTCCGCGAGGGTCTGCGGCTCGGGTTCCTTTGCGAACAGAGCCCGATGCACGTCCTCCGAGGTATAGCGCCCCGATCGCCGGATCACGATCCGCTCTCCATCCTCTTCCCATTCCAGAATGGAACCCGGACCAATGCCCAACCTCCGGCGGACTTCTTTGGGTATGGAGATCTGGCCTTGGGCGGTGAGCCTCGAAAATGCGATTGCCATAAGCTCAGAGTACCACGGTAATGCAGGCGCTGACCTGTCCTCACGACCCCCTTATGCACTAGCGCCTCGCACTCAATTCTCCCAAGGATAAACCCGCCCGCCCCCACCCCCCGCAAAGTCCGTGGACCTGCTCAACCTCCCCCACTTCCGGTCCTCCTCCATCCGCTCCAGATCCGCCTGCTCCGCCGCGTGGACGGCGTCGCTGCCGAGTAGCAGCCTCAAAGGCGGCTCTTCCAAGCTCACGACATGCAGGATCACCGCCGCAGCCTTCGCGGGGTCGCCAGCCTGCTGGCCGTTGTGGTCGCGCTGGTATTGGGCGAGCTTGCCGACGGTGGCTTCGTATTCGGGGCGGGTGGGGCGGAGCGTGGTGGAGGCGCCGGCGAAGTCGGTGCGGAAGGCTCCGGGCTCGAGGATCGTGACTTTGATGCCGAGGGGGGCGACTTCCTTGGCGAGGACTTCCGAGAAGCCTTCGACTCCCCATTTGGCGGCGGCGTAGGGGGCGCGGCCGGGCGGGCCGAGGCGGCCTCCGATCGAGGAGAGTTGGAGGATGTGCCCCGCGCGCTGCTCGCGCAGGAGCGGGAGAGCGGCCTTGGTGACGTTGATCACGCCGAAGAGGTTGGTCTCGATCTGGGCGCGGAAGTCGGCGAGGGGGGTGTCCTCGATCGAGCCGACGTCCCCATACCCCGCGTTGTTCACCAGCACGTCCAGCCGGCCGAAGGCCGCGACGGTGGCCTCGATCGCCTGGGCGGCGGCGCGCTCGTCCGTGACGTCGAGGGGGACGGCGCGGACCTGCTCGCCGTAGCGCTCCACCAGGTCGGCGAGCTGCGCCGGGTTCCGCGCCGTGGCGACGAGCCGGTGCCCGGCGGCCAGCACCGCTTCGGCGAGCGCGCGGCCGAGCCCGCGGGAGCTGCCGGTGATCAGCCAGACCTTGGTATCGGAGGGCATGGCTCCATCGTAATCCATAAGGAGCGCCAGCGGACCGAGAAGGATCGGCCGCGGGCCGTGCAACTGAAGGGCCGCCCGGGGAGGGGCCGGACGTTCGTCCGTCCCCTCTTCGTCCGGCGGGAGGGCTCAAATCACCGCGCAGTTGCAGATCGACTCGTCGAAGAAGTAGCCCTGCGGGCAATGAGCGAAGCAGACCTGGCAGAAACAATCGTAACGCCAGCTCGTCGGGCAGGTGGCCTGGCATTGTCCGCAGTAGCAGGACTGCCCGGACGGGCACTGCGCCGACGTGGTGCAGGAGGTCTTCAGGACGAAGGGCGGCTGGCCCAGGCCGGCCGGGCTCACCGACGAGGCAGCTTCTCCGAGCCAGGGAAGGGCGCCACACGCGGCGCCCGCCGGGGGTGCGGCCGCGGCCGGCAGGACGGCGAGGGCGGTCACGACGAGGAGAGCGGCGAGGATGAGGGCGGAACGACGCGAAGGCATGGTCGGGTCCTCCATTCTGGCGCCTGAGATCTCGCCACGAGGAAGCCCGAAGGCAGGCGCCGACACCCTCCAGCGCTTCCGCGCGCATTTTAGCATGCAGGTGAAACCAGGGATTCCGGAGGAGCTCAAACGACCCGGCGGAGGATTTTTCGCGCTGCGTCGTCCGTTCGACGCGTCCTCAGGGCTGGGAAAGGGGCTGCGGCGGGCTGCGCGCGGAGTCTCCGAGGCTCGCGGAGAGAGTCATGGAGGCCGCGGAGCCTCTCGGAGGACGCTTTTTCCCGCGTGCGGAGCGTGCGAAGGTCTGCTTCCGAGCTTCGCAACAGCCGTCATCGGCTGGCGCGAAGGCAATTCACCGAGAAATCTCTGTTGCGAAGCCGTTGGAGGCCGCCGCGAGGCGAAAGCGGAGGGTGCGAAGGCCTGAAAGAGGCCTCGCATCGCTTGAAAAACGAGTTGTCTCGACGTTTGCAGAGCGAAATCGTCTTCGCGCACGGCAATCGTCAGAAGTTTTGCTCCGAGTTTCGCGAGCGGAGCGGGTTGCTTCGCGAGCGCGCAGCCGAAACTCCGGACGAAGCTCCGGTTTCGGGCTCCCAACGGGCTGAGCGAAGCCCGGGGAGCCGGGTAAGAAAGGCCCTCGGCTACTACGGGCCGGGCCGGGGGAACGCCGCGGCATCCCCGACGCTCCGGAAGGTTCCGCTCGGGTTGCAGTAGAGCTGCGTTTCCCCGGTCGTGGTGTCGGTCGCCGTCACCACATAGTCCACATTGCTCAGGGCGCCGAGCAGGCAGAGAGAGGTCGACGTGGGCTGGCAGTCGCCCGGCGGCAGGTCGTCGCCGGGTTGCGGGATCTCGATCGATCGACCGGCGACCGCGATCGCTCCGCTGCGATCCGCTCCGCGGTTGGCGGCCACGCAGTACTCGAAGGCCCCGGGGCCTTTGCCCGCACCGTTCAGGAGGCCGATGAACGGAGTGGACGAGGTCGCCGTCCACGGGCAACCGGCCTGGGTCCGCACGTGGAACGTGCCGACGCCCCCGGCGCGGTCGACGGGGCCGGCGCTCTGCGGAGACAGGAGGGCGGCGCAGTCGGGAGAGGACGCGTTGACGGTCACCGTGCCCTTGCCGCCGCCGGCTCCGAAGCTCGTCTCGAAGATCCGCGGTAGCAAACACGATGCCGCGCCGATGGATCGACGTTCTCCCTGCGGCGATCCTATGGAGATTGCGCAATCGCGTCATCTGAGGAGAACGACGGCGTCCCCGGACGCCCGATGATACCCTCGCCGCATGCCCCTCACCGTGATCCAGGACCGCCCGACCGCCATCCGCCGTTCGCGGGCGGGGCGCTGGCGGGCCGGGGTGCTGATCGCGGTCCATCTCATCGTGGCGGTGCACGTGGTCCACTGGTGGATCGCCGGGCGGACGCTGACGCCGGTCGAGCCTTCGGAGGCGATGGCGTTCTCGCGTGCGGGGGTGATCAACGCCGGGCTGGTCTTCTTCGCCGCCGCGGCGCTCTCGACGGCGATCTTCGGGCGCTGGTTCTGCGGCTGGGGGTGCCACCTGGTGGCGCTCCAGGACCTCTGCCGGTGGCTGCTCGCGAAGCTGGGGATCCGTCCGCGGCCGCTGCGCTCCCGCCTCCTAGCCTGGGTGCCGCTCGCGGCCTTCGTCTACATGTTCCTCTGGCCGGCGCTCTGGCGGCTCGGGCACGGCGGCTCGTTCCGCCATGTCGAAACGCAGTGGACCACCGCGAGCTTCTGGGCCACCTTCCCGGGCTGGGCGGTGGGCGGCCTGACCTTCCTGGTCTGCGGCTTCGCGACGGTCTACTTCCTGGGGGCGAAAGGGTTCTGCACCTACGCCTGCCCCTACGGCGCGCTGTTCGCCGCCGCGGATCGGGTGGCACCCTTCCGCATTCGGGTCACCGACGCCTGCGAGGGGTGCGGGCACTGTACGGCGGTCTGCAGCTCGAACGTCCGCGTGCACCAGGAGGTGCACGACTACGGAATGGTGATCGACCCGGGGTGCATGAAGTGCGGCGACTGCATCTCGGTCTGCCCCAACGACGCCCTCTACTACGGCGCCGGGCCGATCGCCCTCTTCGCCCAGCCGCGCGTCCCCGGCCCGGAGGTCCGCCACTTCCCTCTCGCCAGCTGGGAGGAGGCGACGCTCGGGGTTTCGTTCGTAGCGGCGTTCCTCACCTTCCGCGGCCTCTACGGCGTGGTGCCGTTCCTCCTCGCGTTGGGGCTCGGCGCGGTGCTCGCCTGTCTCGTCCTCCTCGCCGGCCGCCTGGCCGTGCAGCCGAACGTGACGCTGCGGCGGATCGCACTGAAACGGGGCGGGCATCTCCTCCCCGCGGGGCGCGGGTACCTCGCCGCCCTCGCCGCCGTCACCCTGCTCTGGGGGCAGAGCGCGTTCGTCCACGCCCACGCGGCGCTCGGCGAGCGCGATTTCGCGGCGGCGGACGGGCTGCGCGCGGCGTTCCTCGATCCCACGGCCGAGACGGCGACGATGACCGCCGCCGAGCGCGGCCGGCTGCTCGCCGCCCGGCGCCACCTGGAGACCGCCGAGCGCTGGGGGTTCGCCTCCCCCCCCTTCCAGCCGCTGCGCCTCGCCTGGCTCGCGGCGTTCTTCGGCGACCGCGGCGAGCTCGAGCGCTACGCCGCGCGGGCGCTCGCCCGCGACGAGGCGCCGGCCGAGGTCCAACAGCTCCTGGCGCGGGACGCCTGGCGCCGGGGCGACGCGTCCGGCGCCGCGGCGGCCTACGAGGCTGCGATCGCCGCCGCGCCGGACACCGCCGCCCCCTACCTCGGGCTGGGAGTGCTCGCCGCCCGCACGGGGAACCTCGCCGCCGCCCGCGCCGCCTTCGACCGCGGGCGGGCCCGCCTCCCCGCCTCGGCCGACCTGGCGTACAACGACGGCCTGGTCCGCGCCCTCTCCGCCGACCTGGACGGCGCCATCGCCGCCTTCGAGCGCACCCTCGCCCTGGCGCCGGAGCATCGCGCCGCCCGTGAGAACCTCGCCGCGGCGCGGGCCGCCCGCGCCGGCAGGAAGTAACAGGCCAGAACGAGCGGGGAAGGATCGGCTAGAATGCAGATCTCTCAAAGGAGATCGACCCATCATGCCGACTGAATGCCGGCTCGTCTCATCCCGCCGCGCCCTGCTGGCCGCCGGCTGCATCGCCGCCCTGGCGGCTCTCCTGGTGGCCCTCGACACGGGCACCCCGGCCGGAGCGGCGGGCGGTCCGGACGTGACGGTCTTCTCCTTCACCGACATCCGAAACTGGGGGGTGGCCGACGGCTTCGTCGGCTACTCGGTCGGCACCGTCTCCTGCAACCGCGGGGATGCCCCCCTCAACTGGTGCGACGAGACCAGCGGCTGCGCTCCCGGCGCCACGGAGCGCGACCACCCGGTGATCGCCCAGAACCTCTACCGGCTGAAGAACGGCCGTTTCGACCAGGTCGGCATGAGCTGGCTGAAGCACGGCTTCTATGCGACCAACCAGGTCAACAGCGCCTGCAGCGGCATCGGGGGGCAGACCTGCACCCTGCAGCCGGGTGCCCAGCTCGGCGTCGGCTGCACCGACGCCTACTACGCGGGCCTCAACGGGAGCCAGCCGCTCGGCCCCCGCTCGCAGGTCAACGGCACCACCGGCGTCTTCCCCTTCCCGCCGACCAGCCCCACGGGGCCCTACAAGGTCTACGACGAGCGGGTGAAGGTGGCCACGGCGGACGTCGACCCGGCGCAGAACGCGGGCGCCACCTACTACGCCGAGGGGCACTACGTCGCGGCGGACGACGCGGCGGCCGGGAACGCGCTCAACAACGCCTCCTACCGCAGGGTCACCGTCGGCAATCCCCCGCTCTACAACCTGACGATGACCGGCACCTTCTTCGAGCAGCAGCCGGCGCTCAACGCCTGGCCGGCGGCCGACCCGACGGTGCAGCTCGTCAACGTCGACCTCAAGGGAGGGGCGATCGTCGAGCGCTACCAGGTGGCGCGCAAGGTCACCGACCTCGGCGGCGGCCTCTGGCACTACGAGTACGCCGTCCACAACCTGAACTCGAACCGCGCCGCGAGCGCCTTCAGCGTCGAGTTTCCGCGCTCGACCGCCTTCACCAACGTCGGCTTCAAGGGGATCGCCCACCACTCGGGAGAGCCCTACGCGACCGACGGCTGGACCCCCGCCACCACCCCCAACACCCTCACCTGGTCGACCGCCCCCTTCGCCACCAACCCGAACGCCCACGCGCTCCGCTGGTCGACCCTCTTCAACTTCTGGTTCGACGCCGACCAGCCCCCCGCCCCCTCGATCCTCCACAACCTCGCCCTCTTCACCCCCGGAGACCCGCCGTCGCTCGACTTCGCGATCGTGAACACGATGGTGAACGATTCGTTCGAGACGGGGGATCTGACGCAGTGGAGCGCGACGACCGGGCCGTGAGGGGACGCGAGAAGGGGTAAAGAAGCGGGGCGGTTCGAGCGTCCTGGAACAGCGGGGACGGAAACACGGACCGCTCCGAGTCGCATCCTTCCGGACCTGACGCCTTGTCGATCTGTCGTACTTGACAGAATTCTTCACTACGTGAAAACATCCTGACGCGCTCTCCGTCCCTCTCCTTCTCCTTCGGCTTGCTGGAGAGCCCCCTAGCCACGGTTCACCCAAGGTGCGGTCCTCCGCGAGGAGACCGTAGGAGGAGAAGGTATGTCCCATGTGCTGCATTCTGGCCAGACCTTGCAGGTCTTCACCAGCTCCTGCCAGCTGATCAGCCCCAACGGTTGCTATTCCTTCGGCCTGCGGCCGGACGGCAATCTCACCCTCAATTACATCTCTCCCGACCTTCGCGTGTTACCGCTCACCGAAACCCGTAGAAATCTGAACCTATAGCTCGGCGGCATCATCCCGCGCGGAGCGCGGCGGGAGGGGGGGCGGGGGGAGGCGGGTTATGCTGAGGGAGCCGGCAGAAAAGAAACGACCCCGGTAGCCGCCGGGGTCTGGTTAGTGTTCCGCCACCCGATCAGGGGAGAGGCCACACCAAGCATGTAGAGCCTCGCACAGGCGGAATGCGGTTGTCCAGGGCGCCGGCTTTGGAGGCTGCGATGCCGGGTGAGGTGAGGGTTCTTCATGAGCGGCACTGCCGCTGCTGCGAGCTGCGTTTCGAGATCTGTTGTGGCTGCGACCGCGGCCATCGGTATGGGTCCCGGCCTTGTCGCGATCTGTCTCGGCGGCAGCTTCGCCGCGAGTCCAAACGTCGTCAGCTGGCGACACCCCACGGACGGGAGAACAACGCTCGCCATCAGCGCGAGCACCGGGCAAGGCGGCGCGCCGGCCTGGTGCCCGTAAGGGTCCCCTCTTCCCAGCAGGTCGACGGCTCGGCGACGCTGAGCGCCGAGCCGCTGCCTTCCTGCTTACCGCAGGCGACGCGCGAGCGGCCGTGGGAGGTGGCCTGTGAACAGCGAACGCCGACGGTCAGACGCTGCGTGGTGTGCTGCGGCACGAGCGAGTGGACGGACCCTGACCGTGGAGGCCAGGTGAGCCATGCTCACTGCCGAAGTCGTGTCCGAGATTCGTCGCCTGCACTACGCCGAACGTTGGAAGATCGGCACCCTGTCGGCCCAGTTCGGCGTGCATCCGGACGCTGTGCGGAGGGCTCTGAATCGTCCGTCGGGGCCACCCGCGCCACGCAAGGTGCGCCCGCGGATCACCGATGCGTATCTTCCGCTTCTCCGGGAGACTCTCGAGCGCTATCCGCGGCTGCGCTCCACAGTGCTCTACCGGATGCTTCGCGAACGGGGCTTTGCCGGCAGCGTCGTGCAGCTGCGCCGCGTGGTGCGCACCCTGCGTCCGAGCCGGCGAGAGGTCTTCACCCGCCTCCAGGCCCTGCCGGGCGAGGCGGGGCAGGTCGATTGGGCCGACTTCGGCGCGGTGTCCCTCGGCCGCGCCCAGCGCCGGCTCTCCGCCTTCGTCCTGACCTTGAGCTACTCGCGGATGCTGTACGTGGAGTTTTTCTTCGACCAGACCCTCGCCAGCTTCCTTTGTGGCCACGTCAACGCCTTCGAGCACTTCGGCGGTGTGCCCCGCATCCTCCTGACGGACAACCTGCGCTCGGTCGTGCTCGAACGCCGCGGCGATCAGATCCGCTTCCACCCGCGCTATCTCGAGCTGGCCGGTCACTACTGCTTTCAAGCCCGCCCCTGTCACGTCGCTCGCGGCAACGAGAAGGGGCGGGTGGAGCGCTCCATCCGCTTCTTGCGGGAGTCTTTCTTTGCCGCCTAGGGCTTCACAACGCTGCAGGCTCTCAATGCGAGCGTGGGACGCTGGATCGCCGAGGTCGCCGGTCCTCGTCCCTGGCCCGACGATCCAAGCCGCTGCTGCCGCGAGGTCTTTGACGAGGAACAGCCCCGTCTGCTGGCTTTGCCTCTGCAGCGGCTCGACACCCGCCAGCGCACCTCGGTGCGCAGCGCCAAGACTCTCTGGGTCCGTTTCGACCGCAACGACTACTCGATCCCACCCTCTGCGGTCGGTAAGGATCTGGTGCTCCTGGCAACCGGCGACCAGGTCTGGATCTTCGAGGGTCTCAAGCAGGTAGCCAGCCACCGCCGCTCCTACCACCAAAGCGAGCGGATCACCGACCCGGCCCACACGGCGGCACTGCTGCGCACCAAGCAAGCCGCTCGCGGCGACGCCGCACAATCGCCGCTCCGGCTGGCCGTCCCCGAAGCCGAACCTTTCCTGAAGGCTGCTTTCCCTCGCCATCGCAACACCGCACGCTTGACCGATCGCCTGGATCGACTGCTCACTCTCTACGGCGCCGACCTCTTGCGGGCCGCGCTGAGCGACGCCCTCGAGCACAGCACGCCGACCCTCTGCGCCGTCGAGTACCTGATCGAGAAGCATCGCCGCAACCGTCAACGACAACCGCCCTTGCCCGTCGATCTTGCCGACCGCCCCGAGTTGGCCAGCCTCCACGTCCAGCCCCACCCTCTCAGCGGCTACGACGAGCTCGCCGCAACCGACCCGGAGCCCGACCATGAGTGACCTCGCCGTCCAGCTCAAAGCCCTCGGCCTCGACGCCACCGCCGCCGGTCTCGACGACCTGCTCGCACGCGCCATCGAACGCAATCTCGCACCCCGCGCTCTGCTCGAAGAGGTCGTCCGCAATGAGACCTCCCACCGCTCCAGACGCTCCCTCGAACGACGGCGCATCAAGAGCCGACTGGGGGCCTTCAAACCGATGCCTGACTTTGATTGGAACTGGCCCAAGAAAATCGATCGACCGCTCATCGAGCGCGCCCTCTCGCTGGAATTCCTCCGCGAAGGACGAAACCTCGTCCTGCTCGGCCCCAACGGCGTGGGCAAGACCATGCTCTCCAAGAACATCGCCGACCAGGCCGTCCTCGCCGGATACTCCGTCCTCTTTCGTACCGCCGCCGAGCTGCTCGACGACGTCCAATGCGACTCCCCCGAACGCCGCCGGCAGAGGATCGCCGCCTACACCAGACCTCACCTGCTCTGCATCGACGAGATCGGCTACCTCTCCTACGATGAGCACGCCGCCGATCTGCTCTACAACGTCATCAATCCCCGCTACGAAAAGCGGCGCTCCCTGCTCGTCTCCACCAACCTCGCCTTCAAGGATTGGAACACCATCTTTCCCAACGCCACCTGCATCGTCACCCTCATCGATCGGCTCACTCACCATGCCGATGTCACCCTCATCGAAGGCGACAGCTACAGGCGCCGGGAGAGCGAGTCGGAAGCCAGCGCGCGGCGCAAGACACGCTCCTCATGAGCCTCGACCGGACCACCTACTCGAAACGACTGCTCGACCAATACTGCGGGCTGCCTCACACGGCGGCCCGCCGCCCCTCCCGCTACGACCGGCTCCTGGCAGATCAGCTCTTCAACCGCAAGATCTCCCTCGAAACCGTCGACACCGCCTTCCGGCTTGCCATCGCAAGGAGGACTCTCCGGGACCCGCAGGCTCCGCCCCTACCCCCCATCCGATCGCTCGCCTACTTTCTCCCCCTCATCGACGAGGTCCAACGGCTGCCACCCGACCCGGCCTACCTCGACTACCTCAGGGCCAGAGCCGACCTAAATGTCCAGATTCCTACGGGATCTCGTGACCGCTAACAGTACCTGATCCCAACCAACTTCGAAAGCCCTGAAAGGGCGACAGCAGACCATGGCGACCAGCCTCACCAATCTCCTCTACCACATCGTTTTCTCCACCAAGGGCCGCGTCCCGTTGGTCACCGAGAAGCTTCGGGAGCCGGTCTATGAGTACTTGGGTGGAATCCTGCGCGGCCAGCGTAGCGTGCTCGTCGAGATCGGCGGCATGCCGGACCACGTGCATCTGTTGGCGAAGCTCCGGGCGGACCTTGCGGTCGCGTCGGCGATCCGGGTCTTGAAGTCGAATTCCTCCGGCTGGATCAACGAGAACCGGAAGGTCGAGGGACGGTTCGAATGGCAGGCGGGATATTTTGCCGTCTCGGTCAGCGAGTCGCGGGTGCCGGAGGTCCGCCGGTATATCCGGACGCAGGCCGAGCATCATGCCCGGATCTCGTTCCGGGATGAGTTGGTGGCCTTGGTCGAGAAGCATCGGATCGCCTGGGACGAGCGATACTTCCTGGGGTGACGGTGACGGGCGGAGCGGTCTGCTGCCGCCCCCTTCGGGGCTTTAGGGAGGTGGGGAGGATCTGTTTCCTGGGGCTCACGTCCCAGGCTGTATGCTTTCGCCCTTTCAGGGCTGGCGGCGGTGTCCGCCTGCAAGGACTAACGTGTTGGCTCCACCGAGCAAGATGCCAGCCGCGGCCTCAGCGTTCTGGCTGGGATTCCACGCGTGGGAGAAGAGGCGGAACGACCGAGCAGAGGTGGTGCTGCCATGCTTGCGCTTGAGAGGTATTCTGCTGTCATGGCTAAGCAATTGACGATCCGTGGAGTTCCTGAGGAAGTCGACCAGAGGTTGAAGAAGCTGAGTCGTGCTCGGGGTCAGAGCGTGAATGCGACCGTCCTTGAGATTCTGGGAGCCGCGGTAGGCGTGAACGAACGGCGAATGCGATTGGCTCGCTATGCGACCTGGACACCTGACGATCTCGCGGAATTCAACGACGCGCTCGCCGCTCAGAGGACAGTGGATAGCTCGCTCTGGCGCTGAGGTGCTGACCGGCTTCTTCTTGATAGATAGTACAGCGATCCCGGCTGCGCTAACTCCTTATGGCTTACGCCACTTGTCGGGTTTACCCTGAGAGGTATGCCGCACACGTTCCACATGGATGGCGGCTCCCGGTTCAAGTTCCCGTGCACTGCTAATCGCCTCGGCTTGGGTGCTCGTTACAACGCTGGCTCGCTGTGAGCCAGGCCGCCTTACTGCGTAATCGCCCTGAGGCCGGCGTTCAACGAACAGCTCGTTTTCTTTTGACATAAGATCCTCCTAGCCGGACCGTACACCTAATGCAAGCTAGCGTCAACGGTGAGAGTGGCCTGGCACGGTGAGATTTTTTGTAGAGGCCAGGATTGAGGGCCTCGATCTCCCGCATGAAACCGGCGACAGCGTTTCCTGACTTGACGTCATTCCCTCTTGCACCCGCTCCGACCAGCAATACCCTCCTCGACCGAACCAGCCCAGCCCCGAAGGGGCGGCAGCATAGAGATGCTATGCAGGTGGGGTGGAACGTAAAGAGGCGGGCGTCTGGTTGTAAGTTCTGGGACCTTTTTGCCGAAAGGAGTGCCAGATGAACCAGACGACCCGCCAGAGACAGTCTAAGAGCATCCCGGAGGTTTTGTACCTCGCGTTCGATTTGGGGCGCAAGGAGTGGGAGTTGGCCTTCACGGTAGGACGGGGTGAAAGGCCCCGGTTGCGGACAGTAGCGGCTGGCGACCTGCGGGGGTTGGCCGAGGAGATCGACAGAGCACGACAGCGTTGGGGAGTAGCGCCAGAGTCTCGTGTGGTGAGCTGCTATGAGGCGGGTCGGGACGGTTTTTGGCTGCACCGCTATCTGCTCTCCCAAGGGGTGTCCAACGTGGTGGTGGATTCCTCGAGCATCGAGGTGAATCGACGGGCTCGGCGGGCGAAGACGGATCGTCTGGACGCGCAGAAACTCTTGAGGCTTTTGGTTCGTCACGATCTGGGTGAGGAGGAGGATCGGGTGTGGAGCATCGTGCGGGTGCCGAGCGTGGAGCAGGAGGCCGAGCGCCAGTTGCACCGGGACTGGGAGGAGCTGAAACAGGAGCGGACGCTGCACCGTAATCGCATTCAAGCGCTGTTGGCGTGCCAGGGAATCACTCTGCGCCTTGGAGTGGACTTCGGCGATCGCTTGGAGAGTCTGGCTCTTTGGGACGGGAGCGCTCTGCCGTTGCCACTGCAGGAGCGGTTGAAGCGGGAGTGGGAGCGTTTGAAGTTGGTCGAGGAGCAGATTCGCGAATTGAACCGTCAAAAGGAAGAGGCGGTGGTCTCCGCCGCAGATCCATCGTTGCAGCAGATCCAGAAGCTGACGACGTTGAAGGGAATCGGTCTGACCAGCGCGTGGTTGTTCGTTCGCGAGTTCTTCGGCTGGCGCCAGTTCCGCAATCGCCGAGAGGTGGGCGCCCTGGCCGGCTTGGTGCCAGTGCCCTGCCAGAGTGGCTCGACGGATCATGAGCAAGGCATCAGCAAAGCAGGCAATGTGCGACTGCGTACGATGTCCATCGAGATTGCCTGGTCGTGGCTGCGGTATCAGCCGACGAGCTCGCTGAGTCTGTGGTTTCGGGAGCGGTATGGTCCCGGGAGTCGTCGCTCGCGACGGGTGGGGATCGTGGCCTTGGCGCGCAAGCTGTTGGTGTCTCTGTGGCGCTTCCTTGAAACCGGGGTCGTGCCGGAGGGAGCCCAGCTGAAGACGGCGTAGCCGGGAGTTCTTTGTCAAGAGATCCGAACTGGAGGAGCGCGCCCGACCCCAGGCTGGGTGCCCAAGGGCACCGTCATAAAGATGGGGCCGTTCCACCAGGCTTGCTTGAATCGCTCGAGGCGAATGTGGCATAGGGTATCCGGCGAAAGGCCGGTACGGATAGAAGCTGGCGGGAGCTTGGAGCTCCGCCCTCTTCAGCAAGCCCCAGATCGGAGAGACGAACGGGAATCTCTTGCCGCTGCTTAGAAGAAGGTGGTGACGAAGAAAACGAAGGGGTGGACCGAGAGAGAAAAATCACCACTCGGGACTTGACAACCAGTGCCCTCATAGAAGCCTGGGGCGTGAGCCTGGCGTGAGCCCCAGGAACCCGATTTCCACCACCTTCCAAAGCCCTGAAAGGGCGCCAGCAGACCATGGCGACCAGCCACCAATCTCCTTACCATATAGTCTTCTCCACGAAGGGCCGCGTCCCGCTGATCACCGAGACCCTCAATGACGGCCGCCGCTCGTTGCGATCCTTCCCGCCGATGCCCGAGCCTAACCATCCCGTCCTCGCCGGCTGGTTCTTCGTCGCGGCCGGCACCCTGACCGCGGCGTTGGTCTACCGACGCCCCGAGGCCCTCCACGCCCCCGCCTGGGTCGCCTACGCCGCCTGCGCAACCTTCGTGCTCGCCGGCTTGGCTGTTGTCGCGCGTGCCAAGCAACGGGGACGCCTCCACGCCGCCTTCCTGCTGGCGACGCTGGCTGCCTTCTTCGGCGTTGCCGCCTGGGCCGCCTTTGGCCCTGGCCCCCGCGACTGCTCGGTGGCGCTTCCCTTCTTCCAAGGCCTCGCTGCGGACTGGCTCTGTCGCGGCGCCTTCAGCCTCGGAGCCCTCTGTCTGGCGGTGTTGCTGGTTGTCCTGATCCGACGTCTGCTGCGCGGTCAGACGGTGGGCTAACCCTGGCGAGTTCGTTTTCCGCCGCCGGGAATCGCAAAGCTCGCTGAATGGGGATGCGGCTCCCGAGGCTGCCTCTCCAAGTGCCACCCGATTCTCCAAGCGCCTGAACGCCAGCCCGTTAGGGCGGCCTTCCTGTAGCCCAGGGTGTGAACCCTGGGGCGGCGGGAGGGCATGCCGATGACGCCGATTCGGACCTCGCGTCCTGTCGTAAACTCCAGCTTCGCGCAAACAACCGACGGGAGACCCCATGGCCGACCTCGACCGCACGAAGGAGAACCCCTGGCAGCTCAAGACGCCGCCGGGCACCGCCGAGTACACGATGCACGTGGACACCAGGGACGGCACGCGGGTCCTCGTCTGCACCGTCGGCAAGACGGTGCTCCTCTACGACGCCCGCGCGGTCGACGACCTCCACGCCATGCTGAAGGCCGCGGGCACCTGGGTGGACCTCGGAGGCGCCGACGAGCAGAAGCCCGCGAAGGAACGGACCGTCGAAGCCTGGGGGCGCTCCCCCGACAACCCCCTCGGCGGCTGGTACGGCCTCAAGAAAGGCCTCCGCGGCCGCTTCGGAGTCTACCTCCCGCCCCTCCTCGAAGCCCTCGGCCTCTGCGAGCTGGAGCACAACCCGAAGAACAACCGGATGCGGGCGAAATAGGGGAGACGACGGCCGGGACTACGCGGTTTACCCTGCCGAGATGGCGTCGCCCCTCTCAACGGATGAGGCCGACGCACCCTACCGCCGGCCCGACATCCTCGCCGGACTCGCCACGCCGAACCTTACCTGCTCCTGGCCAGGCTGCCTGCGACTCGCGACGGCTCCGGCCGACGGAGCCCAGGCATGGCGGCTCCAGATGGGGATGCTCGAATAGATCACGGCGTTCCCATCATCCAGGATCTCGAGACAGCCCTCCGTGCCCCGGCCCGTTCTCGAAGCCCAGACCGCCGAGTCTCCGTTGTAGATCACGAGATTGCCATCCGTCTGCATCGTGCAGTGGGTGACCGCGCGATCCTGGGTCTCGCTCTCCCAGATGTCATCGTTTCCGTCGAAGAGCACCAGATTGCCATCGAGCTGCAACTGCATTCGAAACTGCCGGTTCTGGGAGACCAGTTGCTCGCCGGGAAGGAGCTTGTCCTTGGGGTGCAGCTGGTCGCCCTTTCCCGGGCCAGGTTCGGGGACCGTGCGCAAGTCTCGGGGCGTGTAAGTTTTCCAGAGGGGGCGTTGAGGCTGATAGATGACCAGGGCGCCGTCATCGTGCATCACGAGGCACGAATTGGGGTGGCCCGAGGTTTGGCTCGACCAGAGAAAGGGGACGAAGCGGCGGGCCGCAGGATAGTGGAGCGCCAGCGTGCCGTCCCGGAACATCGAGCAGACAGCCCCTGGGAAGATTCCCGTCCCGCTGCTCCAACGGACCTCGACGGGTACGCGATGTTAGCGGTCACGAGATCCCGTAGGAATCTGGACATTTAGGTCGGCTCTGGCCCTGAGGTAGTCGAGGTAGGCCGGGTCGGGTGGCAGCCGTTGGACCTCGTCGATGAGGGGGAGAAAGTAGGCGAGCGATCGGATGGGGGGTAGGGGCGGAGCCTGCGGGTCCCGGAGAGTCCTCCTTGCGATGGCAAGCCGGAAGGCGGTGTCGACGGTTTCGAGGGAGATCTTGCGGTTGAAGAGCTGATCTGCCAGGAGCCGGTCGTAGCGGGAGGGGCGGCGGGCCGCCGTGTGAGGCAGCCCGCAGTATTGGTCGAGCAGTCGTTTCGAGTAGGTGGTCCGGTCGAGGCTCATGAGGAGCGTGTCTTGCGCCGCGCGCTGGCTTCCGACTCGCTCTCCCGGCGCCTGTAGCTGTCGCCTTCGATGAGGGTGACATCGGCATGGTGAGTGAGCCGATCGATGAGGGTGACGATGCAGGTGGCGTTGGGAAAGATGGTGTTCCAATCCTTGAAGGCGAGGTTGGTGGAGACGAGCAGGGAGCGCCGCTTTTCGTAGCGGGGATTGATGACGTTGTAGAGCAGATCGGCGGCGTGCTCATCGTAGGAGAGGTAGCCGATCTCGTCGATGCAGAGCAGGTGAGGTCTGGTGTAGGCGGCGATCCTCTGCCGGCGGCGTTCGGGGGAGTCGCATTGGACGTCGTCGAGCAGCTCGGCGGCGGTACGAAAGAGGACGGAGTATCCGGCGAGGACGGCCTGGTCGGCGATGTTCTTGGAGAGCATGGTCTTGCCCACGCCGTTGGGGCCGAGCAGGACGAGGTTTCGTCCTTCGCGGAGGAATTCCAGCGAGAGGGCGCGCTCGATGAGCGGTCGATCGATTTTCTTGGGCCAGTTCCAATCAAAGTCAGGCATCGGTTTGAAGGCCCCCAGTCGGCTCTTGATGCGCCGTCGTTCGAGGGAGCGTCTGGAGCGGTGGGAGGTCTCATTGCGGACGACCTCTTCGAGCAGAGCGCGGGGTGCGAGATTGCGTTCGATGGCGCGTGCGAGCAGGTCGTCGAGACCGGCGGCGGTGGCGTCGAGGCCGAGGGCTTTGAGCTGGACGGCGAGGTCACTCATGGTCGGGCTCCGGGTCGGTTGCGGCGAGCTCGTCGTAGCCGCTGAGAGGGTGGGGCTGGACGTGGAGGCTGGCCAACTCGGGGCGGTCGGCAAGATCGACGGGCAAGGGCGGTTGTCGTTGACGGTTGCGGCGATGCTTCTCGATCAGGTACTCGACGGCGCAGAGGGTCGGCGTGCTGTGCTCGAGGGCGTCGCTCAGCGCGGCCCGCAAGAGGTCGGCGCCGTAGAGAGTGAGCAGTCGATCCAGGCGATCGGTCAAGCGTGCGGTGTTGCGATGGCGAGGGAAAGCAGCCTTCAGGAAAGGTTCGGCTTCGGGGACGGCCAGCCGGAGCGGCGATTGTGCGGCGTCGCCGCGAGCGGCTTGCTTGGTGCGCAGCAGTGCCGCCGTGTGGGCCGGGTCGGTGATCCGCTCGCTTTGGTGGTAGGAGCGGCGGTGGCTGGCTACCTGCTTGAGACCCTCGAAGATCCAGACCTGGTCGCCGGTTGCCAGGAGCACCAGATCCTTACCGACCGCAGAGGGTGGGATCGAGTAGTCGTTGCGGTCGAAACGGACCCAGAGAGTCTTGGCGCTGCGCACCGAGGTGCGCTGGCGGGTGTCGAGCCGCTGCAGAGGCAAAGCCAGCAGACGGGGCTGTTCCTCGTCAAAGACCTCGCGGCAGCAGCGGCTTGGATCGTCGGGCCAGGGACGAGGACCGGCGACCTCGGCGATCCAGCGTCCCACGCTCGCATTGAGAGCCTGCAGCGTTGTGAAGCCCTGGGCGGCAAAGAAAGACTCCCGCAAGAAGCGGATGGAGCGCTCCACCCGCCCCTTCTCGTTGCCGCGAGCGACGTGACAGGGGCGGGCTTGAAAGCAGTAGTGACCGGCCAGCTCGAGATAGCGCGGGTGGAAGCGGATCTGATCGCCGCGGCGTTCGAGCACGACCGAGCGCAGGTTGTCCGTCAGGAGGATGCGGGGCACACCGCCGAAGTGCTCGAAGGCGTTGACGTGGCCACAAAGGAAGCTGGCGAGGGTCTGGTCGAAGAAAAACTCCACGTACAGCATCCGCGAGTAGCTCAAGGTCAGGACGAAGGCGGAGAGCCGGCGCTGGGCGCGGCCGAGGGACACCGCGCCGAAGTCGGCCCAATCGACCTGCCCCGCCTCGCCCGGCAGGGCCTGGAGGCGGGTGAAGACCTCTCGCCGGCTCGGACGCAGGGTGCGCACCACGCGGCGCAGCTGCACGACGCTGCCGGCAAAGCCCCGTTCGCGAAGCATCCGGTAGAGCACTGTGGAGCGCAGCCGCGGATAGCGCTCGAGAGTCTCCCGGAGAAGCGGAAGATACGCATCGGTGATCCGCGGGCGCACCTTGCGTGGCGCGGGTGGCCCCGACGGACGATTCAGAGCCCTCCGCACAGCGTCCGGATGCACGCCGAACTGGGCCGACAGGGTGCCGATCTTCCAACGTTCGGCGTAGTGCAGGCGACGAATCTCGGACACGACTTCGGCAGTGAGCATGGCTCACCTGGCCTCCACGGTCAGGGTCCGTCCACTCGCTCGTGCCGCAGCACACCACGCAGCGTCTGACCGTCGGCGTTCGCTGTTCACAGGCCACCTCCCACGGCCGCTCGCGCGTCGCCTGCGGTAAGCAGGAAGGCAGCGGCTCGGCGCTCAGCGTCGCCGAGCCGTCGACCTGCTGGGAAGAGGGGACCCTTACGGGCACCAGGCCGGCGCGCCGCCTTGCCCGGTGCTCGCGCTGATGGCGAGCGTTGTTCTCCCGTCCGTGGGGTGTCGCCAGCTGACGACGTTTGGACTCGCGGCGAAGCTGCCGCCGAGACAGATCGCGACAAGGCCGGGACCCATACCGATGGCCGCGGTCGCAGCCACAACAGATCTCGAAACGCAGCTCGCAGCAGCGGCAGTGCCGCTCATGAAGAACCCTCACCTCACCCGGCATCGCAGCCTCCAAAGCCGGCGCCCTGGACAACCGCATTCCGCCTGTGCGAGGCTCTACATGCTTGGTGTGGCCTCTCCCCTGATCGGGTGGCGGAACACTAACCAGACCCCGGCGGCTACCGGGGTCGTTTCTTTTCTGCCGGCTCCCTCAGCATAACCCGCCTCCCCCCGCCCCCCCTCCCGCCGCGCTCCGCGCGGGATGATGCCGCCGAGCTATAGGTTCAGATTTCTACGGGTTTCGGTGAGCGGTAACAGCTGGTAGGCGCTCTCGCTGAGCGGGCCGCGCCGCAGGTGCTGCGAGACCTGTTTGCCGGGGATCCCCGCCGGGGCGCCGACCTCCTTCCAGTTGCGGTCGTACCAGAGGGCCAGGATCGACAGGCGAAGCTGGCGGAACGTGAGCTTGCGAGGCATCGGATCTCTCCCCCTCCGTCGTGCATTCTGAAAACAACAGGTGCGGCCGAGGCTCGCGGCGTGACACTCCGGCGCGATTTGTTCCTCATTCTACCTACGAAGACGCTGCAAGTCTTGGTCGGAGGGAAGCCGGAGGGAGGCAGCGGACATGGTTGGGAGCACTGAGGGGGAGACGCGAGGAGCCGGACGCGGCGGCCGGGGAAGGCGTAGCCGTTCCGCTCCAGCCGGTCGAGGGCGGCGAGGTGTGTAGCGCCCGAAACGAGACGATCGGCGATCCCCCTGCGGCGAAGGCGGTAGAGACGGGCCAGGTCCCAACGAGAACCTCACCGAAACCACGGGAGCGGTCCGTCTCCGCCGGAGTGTAGGCCGGTGCCAACGCCAAGGCCTGACCGGGACAGATTGCGAGGCCTCTTTGGAAGGGCAGATGAAGGACGATGCGAAAGATGTTCCCTCCGTAGAGGTAGATCCGGCGGCCTGCCCTGCGAAGAGACGGACCGCTGTCCCCGTGGACTCGGTCAGGTTCTCGTTAGGACTTGCCGGGTAGGCCTGGGTGGTTGCCCACCCAGGCCCCCCACAGACCCGTACGTGCGGAACTCCCGCATACGGTTCTTCAGGCCACGGTTTTGCTACGCGACGGTCAGGCAACCTTACAGATCCTCAGGTTGGGCAGCGGGTAACGCTTCAGAAGAAGGTTGAACCGCTCCCAGGTCAAGGTGGAGGTTCGCGAGCGGCGACTGAGCCACTTGAGCCAGGTCCACTTGGCCCAATGATGCACGCTGCTGAGCGACTTCGAGTTTCCGGTGATCCCGTAGTACCCGCTGTGCCCACGCAGTTTGCTGAGAAGCTGCTTTTGTTGCCAGGCCATCGGGGCGTGCCGGTTGTCCTGACACCACTGACTGACTTGCCGCAGGAACCGGGTGATCCGGTCGGAAGCCGTCTTGCGCTTGACCATCCAGATTCCCCGCCGAGACCTCTCCCAGAAGTGAGTGAAGCCCAAAAAGTCGAAGCTCTTGGGCTCTCCGGGCGTTTTCCCCGGCCCCTGCTGGGGGCCGGGGGGTTCGAAACGCACCAGACGGGTCTTGTCGGGGTGGAGGCTCAACCCGTACTTGCCGAATCGCTTCGGCAAGACTTCCAGCACCCGCCGAGCATCGCTCTCCTCTTGGAAGACCAGGATGAAGTCATCAGCAAAACGGATCAGAAACGCTTCCCCTTGCAGCCGGGGCTTCACCGCCGCCTCAAACCACGTATCCAGCACCTCGTGGAGGTAGATATTCGACAGCAGCGGAGAGATGACTCCTCCCTGCGGTGTTCCAGTCGGCGGATGGCTGAGGGTTCCACCTTCCAGCACTCCCGCCTTCAGCCACTTGTCCAAGACGCGGCGAATCACCCCGTCGCGCACCCTCCGGTCCAGGAAGCCCCGAAGCTGACTGCGATCCAGATTGTCGTAGAAACCCTCGATGTCGGCCTCCACGACCCAGCCTCCCCTCATCTCGGTAAGGCCCTGCCAGAGCTTCCTGATCGCCTGATGCGCCGATCGCCTGGGCCGGAATCCGTACGAGCAGGCCAGAAAATCCTGCTCGTACACGGCTTCCAACACCATCGCGACCCCCCTCTGCAGGACTTTGTCCTCGAAGGTCGGCATCCCGATCGGCCGCTTCTTCGACGGGTCACTCCCTTTCGGGATATAGACCCGGCGAACCGGCGGCGCTTGGTAGCGGCCCGACTTGAAGCGGTCTAGCAGGCTCTGGAGGTTTTCCTCTAGATTCTCCTGATAGTCCGCCGCCGTCTGACCATCCACCCCCGGGGCGCCATCCTTGCGCGTCCGGCGGTAGGCTTCTCGCAGAAGGTCCACGTCGATGTGGTGAGCCAGGCTCAAGAAGGACCGCTCAGGATCTTCCCTCGCCAGTTGTGCTATCCGTTGAAGTCTCGTTGAGACGCTCTCAAGGTTCGGCGACCCTGTCATCTTTCCCTCCAACGATTCCATGACCCGACACCCCTCTTCCCTCCACGGGGTCCCTCGGGATGGTTCCCCCGCTTCCTCGGTACTATTGAGGTGCTACGACGCCCTGAGTCCATCCCGCCGCGCTTCGTTTCCTTCGCTTGGCGGTACCGCGGCTACGCCCGCTGATTCGCTCCCACAGGGTACGGACGCCCTCTTCTGTGGGCCTGGACTTTTGATCTCCCGGAGCCCACCCGGGATTCGACCGCGGAGACCTCAGGGTTCTCCCAGGTTCCTGGGCGCCCCTCTTTGTGTACATGCCCTGGGCTGATACCCCGGGGGACCCCCGACGCCAAGCCATCCGGCGCCGGGGATGTTGCCTTCCGCTCAGGCCACGACGTCGGCTCCCCGTTACAGTCTCTCGAGGCTAATTACCACGGCCTGCACACTCGCTGTCTACGCTTCGTGGCTGGACAACTCACTAGCGCCACGCAAGACTCGCTTCCGGTGGGTGGCTAGCCCTTGCCGGGTAGGATTCGGACCTACTGGGTTCACTTCAAAGGGTTTCCGGATCCACTTACTTCATCCTTCCCCCCTCTCCAGGCTTAACCTGGCGCGAGGCCCGTCTCTACCGCCTCCGCCGCAGATTTTCCCGCCCGCCGTGGTACGTTTCCAATCGTCATCGCCCAGAAGGAGCCGCACCCCATGCCTCACCTCCGCCGCCTCACCCTCCCCTTCCTCTCCCTCCTCGCCGTCGGGGCCCTCGCCATGGTCCAGGCGGGGGCGTCACCGCGGGAGCGGCCGGCGGCCGGTCGCGCCACGACGCGGCCGAATATCGTGTTCATCCTGACGGACGACCAGGACCTGCTGCTCAATTCGATGCAGTATCTGCCGCAGACGAAGGCGCTGATCGCGGCGCAGGGGATGACGTTCACCCAGGACTTCGTGCCGCTGTCGCTCTGCTGCCCGTCGCGCTCGACGATCCTGACCGGGCTCTATCCGCACAATCACCGGGTGTACACCAACAAGGCGCCGGACGGCGGCTTCGGGCGGTTCGAGGCGCTGGGGCACGAGGGCACCACGATCGGCACGGCGCTGCACGATGCCGGGTATCGGACGGCACTGCTCGGCAAATATCTGAACGATTATCCGAACGCCAACGATCTCAAGCACGTGCCGCCCGGCTGGGACGAGTTCGCCAGCCCGGCGGTCGGCGATGCCTATGGCGAGTTCAACTACTCCCTGAACGAGAACGGCACGCTGGTGCCGTACGGCGGAGCGCCCGCGGATTACATGACGGACGTGCTGGCGGCCAAGGCGCGGAGCTTCGTCACCGACGCCGCGGGGAGCGGCCAGCCGTTCTTCCTCTATCTCGCGGTCTATGCGCCGCACAAGCCGTCCACTCCGGCGCCGCGCCATGCCTCCCTCTTCCCGGGCCTCAAGGCGCCGCGCACCCCCTCCTTCGACGAGGTCGACGTGGCGGACAAGCCGGCGGCGATCCGCAAGCTCCCCCGCCTGAACGCCAAGTCGACGAACGCCATCGACGTGCTCTACCGCAAGCGGGCGCAGTCGCTCCAGGCGGTGGACGAGGCCGTGGCGGCGCTCGTCGCCACCCTGAAGGCCACGAACCAGCTCGACAACACCTATATCTTCTTCACTTCGGACAATGGCTACCACATGGGGCAGCACCGCTTGCAGCCGGGGAAGTACACGCCGTACGAGACGGACGTCCACATGCCGCTCTTCGTGCGCGGCCCCGGGATCGCCCCCGGCAGCAGCACCAGCGCGCCGACCTCGAGCGTCGACTTCGCGCCGACCCTCGCCGAGATCGCGGGGGCGAAGCTCCAGGTCACCGCAGACGGCCGCTCGCTCGTCCCGCTCTTCCACGGCCCGGCGCCGGTCCACTGGCGGCAGACGGTGCTGCTCGAGCAGTACAAGTTCTCGCCGCAGAACCATCCGCCGAACGACGTGCTGGAGCCCCCCGATCCGCAGGACCGCGGGGTGGTCGAATACCCGTCGCACCTCGGGGTGCGCTTCCCCGGCTACAAGTACGTGGAGTACGGGACCGGCGAGAAGGAGGTCTACGACCTCGCGCACGATCCGGACGAGCTCACCAACCTCGCTCCGCACCTGAGCCCCGCCTTCCTGGGGCGCCTGTCGACCCTCGCCCGCGCCCTCGGCGCCTGCTCCGGCGCGAGTTGCCGCCGGCTCGAGGAGCGGGCACCGCCGCCGTTGCCGTGACCGTGGATCGACCGAGCCGGGAGCCTTTTTCCTCCCCTGTACTCGGGGGAGGCCAGGAGGGGGTGCCCGCAGGCCGAGACGCTTCCTTGGTTGGAGCGCTGAGCCCCTCCTAACCTCCCCCGAGTACGGGGGAGGAAAAAGGCTCCCTGCGAGATCAGCCGCCGCCGGTCCAACGCGTCTCTTTGCATCAAAAGGTATATAAGATGGCGACCGTCACCGCCAGCCTTTGCGTCTATACTCCTCGACCATGCCCGAAGCCCGCGACCTCCAGGCCCTGCGTGAGGCGATCGAAGGGATCGACCGCGAGATCCTCTCCCAGCTCCGCCGGCGGATGAGCCTGGTCGAGGAGGTGGCGGCGGCGAAGCTGCAGACGGCGTATCCGTTCCGCGACGAGCCGCGGGAGGACCAGGTGCTGCAGCGGGTGCGCCACGCCGCCGTCGAGCAGGGGCTCGACGCCCACGAGGTCGAGCGGCTCTACAGGGTGCTCCTCGACATGTCGGTGGCGCACCAGAAGGCCCACGTCCGGGCGCTGGCGGCGGCCCCGCTGCGCGTCGCCTACCAGGGGGTCGAGGGGTCGTACAGCCACCTGACGGCGCAGCGCCGCTATTCGGGGTTGCCGGACGGCGTCCTGCTCGAAGGGTTCGAGACCTTCCGCGAGGCCGCCGAGGCGGTGCGCTCAGGAAGCGCGGACCGCGCCCTGCTGCCGATCGAGAACACCACGGCGGGGAGCATCAACGAGACCTACGATCTCCTCTGCGAGGGGGGGCTCACCCTCACCGCCGAGGTGGTGAGCCGCATCGAGCACTGCCTGCTGGGGATACCCGGCGCCCGCGTGGAGGATCTGCGCACGGTGCTCTCGCATCCCCAGGGGCTCCTCCAGTGCCAGGACTTCCTGCGCACGGTCCCCTGGGTCCGCGCCCAGGTGGAGTTCGACACCGCCGGCTCGGCGCGCAAGGTGCGCGAGCGCAACGATCCCACGGTGGCGGCGATCGCCGGCGACCAGGCGGCGCGGGTGTTCGGATTGGAGATCCTGCGCCGGGGGATCCAGTCGCAGGAGGGAAATTACACGCGATTCGTCGAGATGGCGCGCGAGCCCGTTCGCTTCCCCGCCGACGCGCCGGCCAAGACCTCCCTCCTGCTGACTTTGGCGCACCGCTCGGGCGCCCTCGCCGAGGTGCTGAGCGTGCTCAAGGTGCGGGGGGTGAACCTGGCGAAGCTCGAGTCGCGGCCGTTCCCCGAGAGCCCCTTCCAGTACCGTTTCTATCTCGATCTCGACGGCGCCGCGGAGCGCGATCCCGTGCGCGGCGCCCTGGCGGAGATCGCGCCGCTCACCACGGAGCTGCGGGTGCTGGGGAGCTATCCCGCGGCCGCTTCTCCCGCATAAAGTCTCAAATAAAAAAAAGCGCGCCGGCAACGGCCGGCGCGCCTGCGGGGAAAAAACCCAACTCAATCGAAAGCGGCGTACAGCCGCTTCCCTCCCATCTGGCGGGCGATCCGTGCTTCGGAGGCGAAGGTGTTGGCTCCGCCGCTGAGGCAGGTGCCCACGCAGCCGTCTGCGTAGCCGACGAGGACCCGTCCCTCGCCGTCCACGGTGATGCCGATGAAGTCGAGCAGATTGCGCGTCGTGCCGCAGGTGGTCCCGGCGGTGCAGATGGTGCTGCGCTGCACCGGCTCGGTCGGGGTGACGTCCACCGTCTCCCAGGTCGCCCCGCCGTCGTAGGTGTGGGAGACGTAGAGGTGCCACTCGGCCTGGAAGGTGGGATCGTCGCCGGTCGCCGCCGCGCCCGCCGCGCTGGTGCCCAGGAAGGCGTAGGCGGCCCGCGTGGCGTCCCCCGCCACCACGGCCGGGAAGGCCACGTTCTGGATGCCGAACGCGGTGCCGACGTCCTGGCTGTTCGACCAGGTCGCGCCGCGGTCGCGCGACACCGCCACGTAGGCGTGGCCGTCGCCGTTCGACCAGCCGAAGTAGACCGTGCCGTCGGTGCCGATGCCGACCGAGGGATCGGAGGCGCCGGCGGTGCTCCCCGGCACCGTGTGCACCGTCCAGGTCAGGCCGTTGTTGGTGGAGACCGCCACCCCCGCCTGGCCGTTGCAGCTCTTGTTGGGGACGTAGACCGTGCCGTCCGGCGCCACCTTGACGTGGCCGTGCAGGCCGTCGCACTGGGTCAGGTTGTACATCGGGATCGCCGGGCCGAAGGTGGTGCCGCCGTCGAGGCTCACCGCGCAGGAGGCGAGGGCGATGTCCTGCGAGCAGTAGTAGATCGCATGCGGGTAGAGCTGCGGCAGCGGCGTCTGAGGGATGGGCAGCGTGCCGCGCGCCAGCGGTCCGCCCCCCACCGTCTGGTGGTCGACCCCGGAGGCGATCCCCGCCCCCTGGCTCGGGTGCCAGGTGGCGCCGTCGTCGTCGGTGTACGCCATCAGGCTGAAGGTGGTCGGCAGGAGCTGCGAGACGTAGGTGCGGCCGAGCGACTGGTCGGTGTAGAGGATCGGGTCGAAGCTGACCAGCGAGGTCTGGGTGGCGCTGACGTTCTGCCAGGTCGCCGTCGGCGGCGAGGGGGCGTCGTTGAACTGGACCTTGAGCGTTTCGAGGCTCGCGATGTACATCACCGCCCCCGTCCGCTCGTCGACGCCGATCGACGGCTCACCCGCGCTGGCCCCCATGCCGGCGGGCGGCGCATAGACGGTGTAGCTCGGCGGGCCGGAGGTCTTGGTGTAGGCGACGGCGGGAGAGATCCCGGCGGCAAGCGTGCCAAGAACGGCGAGACAGGTGACGACGCGACGGATGGGACTCAACGGCTCGGCCCTCCTTCCTGGAAAAAAGAACCTCCGAAATCGCTTGGCCACGACGGCCTGGGCTGTGACGAAAAACTGTGCAACCAGCATGCCAGTAGTGCCACTACCCCCCTCTCTGCATGCGGATACGACGCGGATTGCGCGCCGGATCACTTCCGGGTGGAACGATTTTGGTAGAGTCCGGGGCATTCCTGGAGGTTCTCTCGTATGGCTCGATGCGTCCGCCTTCTGCTGCTCCTGTCGTTCTGTTTTCTTCCCATCGCCTGGGCGCAGCAACGCCAGGCTCCCCCGGTGGAGATCGATCCCGACGACGAGGTGAGCGTGGAGACCGGCGCGCGCCCCGCGCTCTCCGCGTCTGAACGGGAGGCGATCGCGGCGTTGCGCACCCGCGCCGAGACGTCGGGCTTCGCGGCGACCTCGAATTACGAGGAGACGCTCGCCTGGCTGCGCCAGCTCCAGCGCCACTTCCCCGAAATGTACCTCGGCTTCTACGGCACCTCGGGGGAGGGGCGGGCGATGCCGTTCGTGGTGGTGTCGCGGGAGAAGGCGTTCACCGGCCGCCGGGCGCGCAAGCTCGGTAAGCCGATCGTGCTGATCCAGAACGGCATCCACGCCGGGGAGATCGACGGCAAGGACGCCTCGCTGCTGCTGCTGCGCGAGCTGGCGCTGGGGATGCACCCGGAGGTCCTGAACGCCGTCACTCTGGTGGTGCTGCCGATCTACAACGTCGACGGGCACGAGCGGGTCTCGCCGTTCAACCGCCCCAATCAGGACGGGCCGCGGGAGGGGATGGGGTTCCGCACCACGACCAACGGGCTCGACCTCAACCGCGACTACCTCAAGCTCTCCTCCGAGGAGGCGCGCTCGCTGGTCGCCCTGGTCAACGACTGGCGCCCGCACCTCCACGTCGACGACCACGTCACGGACGGCGTCGACATGGACTGGGTGCTGACCTGGTACTGGGCCGAGGCGCCGCAGGCCCCGGCGCCGGTCGACGCCTGGCTCCGCGCTCACATGCCGGCCGTGCTCGCCGCCACCACCCGCGCCGGCCACAAGGTCGGCCCCTACGTCGACCTGCTGGAGCGCAATGACCCCAGCAAGGGGTTCAGCTCCTGGATCGGGCTGCCGCGCTACTCGACCGGCTACTTCCCGCTGCGCAACCGGCCGTCGATCCTGATCGAGAACCACTCCTACAAGCCGTACCGCCAGCGGGTGCTGGCGAACCGCGACTTCCTCTGGGCGCTGCTCGACGAGATCGCCCGCGACCCGGCCGCGCTCACCGGCGCCGTCGCCGCCGCCGAGGCCGCCGAGGTGGCGAAGGGAAGGCCGGACGCGCCCCCCTCGGAGGTGGCGGTCGACGTCGAGCAGAGCACCGCGTCCGATCGCATCCGCTTCCCGGTCTACCCCGGGGAGGTGAAGACGTCGGTGGTCAGTGGGCAGCCGCTCCTCCTCTTCCATCGTCCCGAGAGCGGCGAGGTCAAGGCGATCGAGGTCCCCTGGATCCATAAGTCGGCGGTGGTCAAGGCGCTGCCGCGCCCGCGCGGCTATCTGGTGCTCCCCGGCTGGCCGCAGATCGAGGCGCGGCTGCGCGGCCACGGGCTGCGCGTCGAGCGCCTCCAGGAAGGGGCCGAGCTGGCGGTCGAGACGATGCGCGCCTCCGAGCCGAAGCCGGCCGCCGCCTCCTATCAGGGGCTGACCCGGCTGACCGCGAAGATCGAGCGCGGCACCGAAACGCGGAAGATCCCCGCCGGCGCGCTCTGGGTGCCGGCCGACCAGCCGGACTTCGAGGTGGCGGTGCAGCTCCTCGAGCCCGAGGCGCCGGACTCGCTCCTCTCGTGGGGGCTCCTCTCCTCGCTCTTCGAGGGGAAGGAGTACGCCGACGCCCGCGTGCTCGAAGGGCTCGCCATCGAGCTGCTCAAGGACCCCAAGGTGGCCGCCGACTGGGCGGCCGCCCTGAAGGACGAAAAATTCGCCGCCGATCCGCAGGCGCGGTATCGATGGTGGTTCCAGCGCACCCCGTACTGGGATTCACAGATCGGCCTCCTCCCCTACTTCCGGGTGATGACCGCGCCGCGCCTGACGACCCGTCCCTGGCAATAGGCGATCGCGGCAAGGAAACTGCATGCTCAAAGGTTTTCCTCGTGGCGCGGGAGTGGCCATGAGTCTTTTGCGGATCGCCCGTAAGGTAGGTTTGATATGTCAGATCCCGAGAACAGCAGCCGATGCGATTGGCTTCGCATCGCCTTGGACGCGATTGACGACGCCATTGTAAAAATCGACTCCGACGGAAACATCACCTTTCTGAATCCGGCCGCCGAGCGCCTCGCGGAGGCCGGGGCGGACGCCGCGCTCGGGCGTCCGCTCGAGGACGTCCTCCCCCTGCTCGACGCCGCGACCCGGCGGCCGCTGGCGTTCCCCCACAACGGCAGCGCGGAGCACGGCGAGGTGCAGGAGACCCTGCTCGCCGACGCCTTCGGCGAAGGTCGCCGTCTCGAGCTCACCGAGCGCCCCCTCGCCGTCGCGGCCGGCACCGCGGGTCGTCTCCCCGAGACGCTGCTGGTGCTGCGCGACGTCACCGAGCTCGCCCGCCGCGAGGAGGCGCTGCGCCGGCGCGACGAGGAGCTGCTCGCCGCCGGCCGCCGGAAGGACCAGTTCCTCGCCATGCTCGCCCACGAGCTGCGCAACCCGCTCGCCCCGATCCGCAACGCCGTCGAGCTGATGCGCCAGGTGGAAACGCTCGATGCGGCCTTCCAGCCGGCGCGCGAGATGGTCGAGCGCCAGGTCAAGCACCTCGCCCGGCTGGTCGACGACCTGCTGGACATCTCGCGCCTGGCGAGCGGCAGCATCCGCCTGCGCAAGGAGCCGGTGGACCTCGGCGCCGTCGTGCAGCGCGCCGTCGACAGCGTCCGGCCGCTGATCGACAGCCGCTCCCACACCCTCTCCGTCCGCCTCCCCGCCGAGCCCGTGCGGCTGGAGGCCGATCCCACCCGGCTCGAGCAGGTGATCTCGAACCTCCTCAACAACGCCGCCAAGTACACCATGCCGGGAGGGCATCTCGGGGTGACCGCGGAGCGCGCGGGCGAGGAGGCCGTGGTGCGGGTCTCCGATACCGGGATCGGCGTCCCGCCGGACGTGCTCGACCGCGTCTTCGAGCCCTTCATGCAGTCGGACGGCTCGCTCGCCCGCACCGACGGCGGGCTCGGCGTCGGCCTCACCCTGGTGCGCAGCCTGGTCGAGATGCACGGCGGCAAGGTGAAGGCCACCAGCCCGGGGCTCGGCCAGGGGAGCGAGTTCGTGGTGCGCCTCCCCGCCCCCGCCGGCTTCACCGCCGCGCTCCCCGACCAGCCGTTCGCCGCCGCCACCTCCCGGTCGCTGCGGGTGCTGGTGGTGGAGGACAACATCGACGCCGCCGAGAGCCTGGCGACCCTGCTGCGCCTGTGGAACCACGACGTCCACGTGGTGCACGACGGCTGCAAGGCCGTGGAGGCGGCGCGCGAGCAGCACCCGGAGGTGGTCCTCCTCGACATCGGCCTCCCCGGGCTCGACGGCTACCAGGTGGCCCGCTGCCTGCGCGACGACCTCCACCTCGACCACGCCCTGCTGGTGGCGATGACCGGCTACGGCCAGCCCGAGGACCGCCGGCGCTCCCGCGAGGCCGGCATCCAGTACCACTTCGTCAAGCCGGTCGAGCCGCTGGTGCTGCGCAACCTGCTCGCCGGGGTCCAGCTGCCCGAGGACTGGCACGGAGGACGGCCGAGCTGAGGGGGTCGTAGCTACCTGCACGCTGTAGGAGAAGCCTCGTTTACAGCTTTGGGTTCTCGGCGGCAGCGGCCTGCTGCCGCAAGACATCGAGCATCGGAACATCGCTTGGCGCGAGCCTACCCGTTTTCTGCAGGTCGAGGGCAAGCCTGAGCGCCTCGCGCCAGTGTTTTCCGCCTTCCGGTAGCGTGCCGAGTTGCATGTGAATCAAGACCAGGTCGCGCTGTGCCTCTGCGCTGCTGGGGTTCGCCTCCGCTAGATGCTCATCGATCTTCAGGCTGGCCTCCAGGCGGGTTCGCCCACTTGCCAAGTCACCTTGATTGAGCAGCACGACCCCAAGCCGGCCCAGGCTGATGCTGACATCACGCTGTGCCTCTGCGCTGCTGGGATTCGCCCCTGCCAAACGCTCTCTGATCTTCAAGCTCGTCTCGAAGCGAGCCCGCGCGCCGTCCAGATCGCCCAGCGTTTCCAACAGGCCTGCGAGTGTCTCCAGGCTGATACTGACGTCGCGCCGTGCCTGTGCGCTGCTGGGGTTTTCCTCCGCCAGACGCTCGCTGATCTTCAGGCTTTTCTCGAAGCGAGCCCGCGCGCCGCCCAGATCGCCCAGCATAACCAGCAAATTCCCAAGGTTATTGAGGCTGACGCTAACGTCGCGCTGTGCCTCTGCGCTCTGGGGGCTCGACTCCGCGAGGCGCTCGCTGATCTTCAGGCTCGTTTCGAAGCGGGTACGCGCCCCGGTCAGATCGCCCAGCATGACTAGCAAGCTCCCAAGCTTATCGAGGCTGACGCTGACGGCGCGCTGTACCCTTGCGCTGCTGGGGAACGCCTCCGCCAGGCGCTGCCGAATCTTCAGGCTGGTCTCGAAGCGGTCCCGCGCACCCTCCAGATCGCCCAGCCTGACCAATACGCCTGCGAGCATCTCGAGGCTGATACTGACGCCAAGCTGTGTCTCTGCGCTGCTGGGGTGCGGCTCCGCCAAGCGCTGGCGCATCCTCAGGGCTTTCTCGAAGCGGACCCGCGCTCCGTCCAGATCTCCCAGCGTGACCAGCAGGCCTGCGAGCCTCTCCAGGCCGGTCCCGACGTCGAGTTGCGCCTCCGCGTTGCTGGGTTTCGCCTCCGCCAGGCGCTCGAGAATCTGCAGACTTTTCTCGTAGCGCTGCCGCGCACCCTCCAGATCGCCCAGCGTGACCAGCAAGTCCCCCAGTGCACTGAGGCCTATACCGACATCGCGCTGAGCCTCTGGACCGATGGGCTTGGCATCCGCCAGATGCTCAGCGATCTTCAGGCTCGTCTCGAAGCTCGCCCGCGCCCCCGCCAGATCGCCCAGCGTGACGAGCAAATTCCCAAGCTCGTAGAGGCTGACGCTGACGTCGCGCTGCGCCTCCGCGCTGCTGGGGTTCGATTGGGCCAATCCTTCTCTGATCTTGAGGCTCGCCTCAAAGCGAGCGCGAGCCCCCGTCAGATCGCCCACGACGAGGAGCACATCTCCGAGTTCCATTTCCGCAGCCGACCGGTCTCGATCGTTCTGCGCGTGCGCCAGCGCCTGTTCCGCGGCATGTTTTGCATCGGTCATCCTACCGGCCGTTTGGTACAGGCCGCGGAGCTCGATCCAACCCCACCCAGGGTCGGCGTCATTGGCTTGCGCGGTCTCATAGAGCGGAATCACCTCCACCGCGTCCATTTCGCCTCGGTCCATGCGTTCCTGGGCAAGCGCGGCGAGCTCGCGCCAGCCCCCGGCGGCGGCTTCGCTCCCGGCCTTTTGAATCGAGACCAGAGCGGCGAATCCTCCTTTTCGGTCCCCCTCCGCATAGCGTTTCAGGGCTTCACGCTTGCGCGGGTCCGGGGAGTCCGCGATCGACAGCACCTGCCGCCGGTACTCCTCGATCTGGGCGGCGAGCTTGCGATCCCGGGCAGCGAGCTCGTCGACCAGCCGCTGGCGCGCCGCGGTGACCTCCGCGAGCTCGCTTTGCGCTGCTTTGCGAGTCCGCGGCTCGCTGCGCAGGCGACGGTCCTTGGCGCCGAGCTCGGCGAGGAGCTTTTCTTCCCGCTCATCTGCGACTCGCTTCACCGTAGCCCCGGCGGCGGTGCGGTCGAGAACGAGACGTTGGACGAGCCCTCGATTCTCGGCGCCTTGGTACGACGGCGACATTTCCCCCTGAGCCTGAGTCGTCGACAGGATTGCGATCGCGCAGAAAGTCACAACGAGAAACGAACGCCGCATTCGGCCTCCCTGCGTGGGCCTCGAATCCTTGGCCCTGGGTTGAAGAGATGTTGAGAATTCTAGCATGCGCCCAGGTGCCGGACTGGGTGGCCCTTCTCCTCGCCGCTCGCCCTGGCTCGAGGCGCTTTTCCCGCCGAGAACGCCCACCCCTCCCGCAAACCGGTTAAACTCCCCCCTTCGATCGGGATCAGCCCATGAATCCTCCAGCGGAGAGCGCTCTCCTGCGGCTGGCGATCGCCCGGGGTCTGCTCCGTTGGGAGGACCTCGACGCGGTGGCCGAGCACCTGCCGGCGACCGGCGGGTCGGGCGGCGCGTCGCCGCTCGTCGGGCGCTGGGTGGGCGCCCTCGTCGAGGCGGGGCTGCTCACCCGCGAGGACGTCGAGGAGCTCGCCGCCGAGCTCGAGAAGAATCACCGCGACCGCACCCCCGACCTCGGCGGCTTCCGCGCCTGGCCGGCAACGGTTGCGGCGGCGGGCGGCAGCCTCCCGAAGTCGACTCCTCCGTCCCTCTTCCCTCCCGAGCTCCGCTTCCTCGCCGACTGGCCGCGCTACCGCGTCGACCGCCTGCTCGGCTCGGGGGGGATGGGGACGGTCTACAAGGCGTTCGACCCCAACCTCGGCCGCTGGGTGGCGCTCAAGTTCCTGCACCGGAACGATGCCGCGCAGACCGAGCGCTTCCTGCGCGAGGCGCGCTCGCAGGCGCGGATCTCCCACCCCAACGTCTGCCAGGTCCACGAGGTGGGCGAGGCCGAGGGGCGGCCGTACATCGCCATGCAGTACATCGACGGCCGCAGCCTCGGCGAGCTCTGCGAGGAGCTGACGCTCGAGGAGAAGGTGCGGCTGATCCGCGACGTCGCCCGCGCCATCCACGCCGCCCACCGGAGCGGGCTGGTCCATCGCGACCTGAAACCCGGAAACATCCTGCTGGCGCGCGGCGAGGGGGGGGAGCTCCACCCCTATGTCGTCGACTTCGGCCTCGCCATGGCGGCCGACGACGCCTCGCTGTCGCGCACCGGCATGATCAGCGGCACCCCGGGCTACATCTCCCCCGAGCAGGCGCAGGGGCATCCGTTCGACCGCCGCACCGACGTCTACAGCCTGGGGGTGGTGCTCTACGAGCTGGTCGCCGGCTTCCCGCCGTTCGCCGGCGGCAACCTCGCCCGCATCCTGGTGCAGCTCGTCCAGGAGGAGCCGAAGGCGCTGCGACTGGCGGCGCCGGGGACCCCCGAGGACCTGGGGACGATCGTCGCCAAGTGCCTCGAGAAGGACCCCGCCCGGCGCTACGACTCCGCCCGCGAGCTCGCCGAGGACCTCGACCGCTTCCTCGACGGCGAGCCGATCCGCGCCCGCCCCGCCGGCTGGACCTACCGCACGAAGAAACGCCTGCGCAAGCACCGCGCCCTCGCCCTGGTCAGCGCCGCCGCCGTCGTCGCCCTCGTCCTGCTCGGCGCCTTCAGCCTGCGCGCCCAGTGGAAGGCGCGCGAGCGGGCCGAGCTCGCCCAGGCGTTCGGCCAGCGCATCGGCTCGTTCAAGACCAGCATGGAGTACGTGGCCACCCAGCCGCTCCACGACATCAGTCCCTACAAGCGGCAGCTCCGCGAGGAGATGGAATGGATCCGCGCCGAGATGAAGCGGATCGGCCCCGTCGCCCAGGGTCCCGGCCACTTCGCCCTCGGCCAGGGGGACCTGGTGCTCCACCAGGACGGCCCGGCCCGCGAGCACCTCCGCCGGGCCTGGCGCGCCGGCGAGCGCGGGGCGGAGGTCGCCGCGGCGCTCGGCCTCGCCTACGGCCGCGCCTACGAGCGCGCCCTCTCGGACGCCGACCGCACCCCCAGCTCGTCCGAGGAGGAGACGCGCCGCGAGGAGGCGGAGCGCACCTACCGCCAGCCGGCCGTGGCCTACCTGCGCCAGGCCCTGGCCGGCGCGCGGCCGGAGGCGGGCCCCTCCCCGCTCGGCTCCCTCGGGGGGGTGATCGCCTTCTACGAGGGGCGCTACGACGACGCCCTGGCCGCCGCCGGCCGCGACCCCGCCGCGCCGCAGGCGGCGCAGCTGGCGGCCAAGGTCTATGTCGCGCAGGCCAGCGCGGCGAAGCGGACGGGGCACTACGAGGAGGCCTTCCGCCTGTTCTCCCGCGCCGCCGCGGCCTACGAACGCCTGATCGCGGCGCGGCCGAGCGATCCCGACCTCTACGCCGAGGACTGCGAGCGGCGCGAGCGGGAGATCGAGGCCGCCTCCTCGCTGGCCGACGTGCCGGAGCCGCAGGTGCGGACGGCCGTCGCCGCCTGCGACCGCGCCCTCGCCGTCGATCCCGGGCTCACCCGCGCCCTGGTCCACGAGGCCGGCCTCTACTGGCGGCTGGGGGAGCAGAAGCTCAAGCACGGCACCGATCCGTCGCCCGACCTCGGCACCGGCATAAGGCTCGCAGAGCGCGCCACGGCGCTCGACCCCGGCGACGTCCAGGGGTACAACTACCTCGCCGTCTCCCACCGCCTGCTGGCGCAGTGGAAGATGGGGCGCGGCAACGACGCGCGCGGGGACATCGGCGCCGGGCTCGACGCCGCCCGACGGGCCGTCGCCCTGCAGCCCGAGATGCCCTCCGCCCACGCCAGCCTGGGGACCGCCTGGATCGTGCGCGCCCAGGACCAGCAGCGGCGGGGCGCCGACCCGCGGGCGGCGCTGGCGGCTGCGGTCGCGAGCTACCAGGAGGCGGGGGCCCTCAACCCGAAGTCGCTCCCCGCCTTCATCGGGCTCGGCAACGCCTGGAAGATCACCTCGGAGCTCGAGAGCGCCCAGGGGGTCGACCCCAGCGCCTCGGTGGGGAAGGCGGTGGCGGCGCTCGAGCGGGCCGCGGCGCTCAACCCGCGCTCGGCGCCGATCCACAACAACCTCGGCAACGCCCACCTGACCCTGGGGGAGTACCTGCTCGACCGTGGCGCCGACCCGCGCCAGGCGCTCGACCGCGCCGCCGCCAGCTACCGCCGCGCCATCGAGCTCAAGCCCGACTACCCGCTGGCGCGCTACAACCTCGCCTACACCTGGCGCAGCCTCGCCCAGGCCCTCCTCGACGAGGGGCGGGATCCGCGGCCCGCCCTCGTCCCCGGCGACGCCGCCCTGGTCGAGGCGCAGCGCCTCAACCCGGAGGACGCCGACACCTTCCTCGAGACCGCCCGCCTGCGGCTGGTCGCCGCCCGCTGGCGCCTGCGCCAGCGCCAGGACGCGGCGGCCGACCTCGCCGCGGCGGAGGCCGCCCTCGCCCGCGGCGAGGCGCTCAACCCGCGCCATCCGGACGTCCTGTTCACCGAAGGATTGGTGGCCCGCTTCCGCGCCGAGGCGGCGGCGGGGGGCGCGGAGCGCGCGGCGCTGGTCGAGAGGGGGCTCGAAAGGGTCGGCAGGGCGCTCGCCGTCAACGCCGGCGAGGGGCGCTACCTCGCTCTGCGCGGCCTCTTCGAGTCGATGGCGGCAAGGGCCGAGGCCGACCCCGGCCGCCGGCAGGAAGGGGCGAGGCGGGCCGTCGCCTCGCTCGAAGCGGCGCTCAAGGCCAACCCCCTCCTCCAGCGCGAGTACGCCCCGGCGCTCGCCGCTGCCCGGCTCGACGCCGGCGGCGCGCATCCTTCTCAGCTCTGAAGCTCGCTCAGCTCTGAAACTCGGCGCCGGAGTCCGGCGGCGCCTCGACCGCCGCCGTCAGGCGCGCCACCAGCGCCTTCCTCTCCTTCCCCTTGAGCCGCGTGCGATACATCATGAAGGCGAGATAGGCGTAGAACAGCCCCACGGACGCGAAGGACACCTTGTCCGGTTTCATCCCGGCCGCGCTCGCCAGCCCGTCGACGTTGGCGGTCAGCACCACGAAGAGGCCGATGACGAGCGTGTGGCCGAGCGCCTCGAGGGTCCGCCGGGTGTCGAAGAGCTCCAGCTCGTTCAAGTCGAGCGCCTCGCGCTGGCGCCAGGCGTGGGCGTAGAGCAGGAGGAAGATCAGCGAGATGGCGACGAAGCCCAGCCCGTAGACCGACAGGATCAGCGGCATGTGCCGGGGATCGAGCACCTTCTCGACGGCGCCGTTCGGCAGACGGATCGTCTTGCCGCCGCCGAGCAGGCGGTCGATCATCGCGCCGAGGAAGAACTTGAGCGGAAAGACGAAGAACAGCACCACGAAAAGCAATGCGCCGTTCAGCGCCACCGTCGGCGGGTCCTCGAGGCCGTAGCGCCGGAAGAAGAGGAACTGCCGGTACCAGAGCAGGTAGAGCACGGTGAAGGTGAGGGCGAAGGCGATGAACCCCCGCATCGTCTCGAGCAGCTCGCCCGAGGTCCGCGGCACCTCCAGGGCCACGATCAGCAGGGTGATCGCGAAGCCGAACACGGCATCGCTCAACCCCTCGAGGCGCGACGGCTCGCGGCTCCGCCAGCGGAACTCGTGCGGTTTCCAGACCCTCTCGTGTTTGCCGATCAGCGAATTACGGAGCATGTTCCGCCTCTCCCGCCGGCAGAGATTGGAGGACGCCGATCTTCGCCAGATCGCCGAGATACTCCGCCACCGCGGCGAGCGGGATCGGCCCGTAGATGGCGGCGAGGGCGTCCCGCACCTCGGCGACCGTCCGCCGGCCGTCGACCAGATTGAGCGCCTCGTAGGCGTAGTCGCCGCCGGCGCCCCAGAGGCCGGTGAATTTCAGCAGGGCCGGCGGCGCGAGCCCCTGCGCTTTGCTGTGATCCTGGAAATAGTCATAGCCAAAGCCGCCCATCGCTCCCTTGGGATCGGGAGCGCGGCGATAGATTGAATTCGGAGCGGCGCTTGCCGCGGGCGCGGGGACCGGACCGGTCAGGTTTTTCAATTCCGCCAGCCAGGCCGTCGCGCTCTGCCGGACTTCCGCGGGCGGCGCGGCGAAGCGGGCGATCGATTGCGCGATCGCGGCCTCCTGGGCGAGATGGAAACGGATCACGTTTTCGGCCTCCGCGCCCTCCCCCGCCGCGCGCAGGCGGCCGGCGCGCTCGAGCGCCTCGGCCGTGCGCTCGAGGCTGCCGCGGCGCACCACCTCCCAGAGCGCCGGCGTCTGGGCGGCGTCGAGCCCGGCGAGGTACCAGGCGCTCGCGGCGCCCAGGAAGGCGGCGCGCAGCAGCTTGGTGGGATCGATGTTCGCCACCGTGTCCGCGTGGGTGTGGATGTAGCGGTCCGGCCAGTCGTTCAGGTAGATCGTGGGGACCCGCCACGACCCCTCGCTCCACACCTGGTGATCGCTCCCTTCGGTGAAGGCCACGAAGGAGGCCTGAAGGGCCCGCTTGCTCCCTTCCGGGTCGACCAGCGGGTAGGGCGCGGCACCGGTCGAGGCGAAGGCGTCCGACTGCTCGTTGACGAAGCGCCCGAACGCCGCCCCCACGTCGTTGACGAAGGTCGGCAGGCTCGCCGGCGAGCGGGTGACGTGGAAGACCGCCCCGGTCGCGGCGGCGTCCCCCCCCACCATGTCCATGTGGATCACGGCGAGGGCGCGCGCCGCGAGGTCGGGGCGGGCGTTCAGGAGCGCCGTCGTCCCCTCGATCTCCGGCGGCCAGACGAAGCGGATCGTCCGCGCCGGCGCGCCGAGTTTTCCCTCGTGCACCAGCTTGGCGAGCGTCCGCGCCACCTCGAGGATCGCGGAGCAGCCGCTGGCGTTGTCGTTCGCCCCCGGCCGCTGGTGGTCGAGATGGCAGGAGAGGACGATCTCGTGCGCGCGGTCGGCGCCGGGGATCACCCCGGTCGCGATGCTGTATGCCCCCGGATGCTGCCCGGCCTTGACGCTCCCGCGCAACCGGACCGGCTTCCCCGCCGCCAGCCGTTCCTGCCAGCCGCGCGCCGTCTTCAGCGACACCATGAAGGCGAAGGTCCTGGGCGCCGGGAAGGTCTCCAGATGTCCCCAGCGCACCAGCGTCTCGTCCTCCTTCCACCAGGCGGTCTCCTGGTTCGGCGCGTAGGAGACGATCGCCGCCGCCCCGAAGCGGTCCACGGCCAGCGGATAGACCGCCCCCGGCTGGGCGCCGGCGAGGACGATCTTCCCCTTCACGTCCTTCCCCCGGTAGTCCGCCTCCTCCGTCCCCGCCCCCACGTCCACCAGCTCCGCCGCCGCGTCCCCCGAGGCGCTATCCTCGGCGAGGACGATCGGCCGCGCCTCCCACGAAGCGATCCGCTCGGCGTCGATCCAATGGCCCTCCGTTTCGCGCTGCTCCCAGAGCTCCGCGAACTCGGCCTCCCACGCCGGCCGCGAGCGCTGGGTGCCGTAGAACACCTTGCCGTCCGCCGGCAGCTCGAGGATCTCGACCTCGGAGAGCCCGTAGTCGCGCGCCCGGTCGCGCACCCACTCGGACGCCGAGCGGAAGGCGCGCGATCCCCGCATGCGGTGGAACAGGGTGATCTCCTGAAGGTTCCGCTTCGCCGCCGTCCCCGACACCTCCCCCGCGATCGCCCGCACCGCCGCCTCCGGCAGCAGGGGCGGCGGCTCGGTGGCGCGGGCGGGTGGGACGGTGCTGAAAGCCAGGGCGAGAAGGCTCCCGCCGATCCGGAACGCGAGATTCATGTCGATCCCCCTTGTGGTCGGGGCGATCGTATCCCGGTCCGACCCCCGGGTGGTACGCTGCTTGCTCCTCCGGGGCGCCATGAGCAAAACCAACTACCGCGCCGTCATCCTCGACATGGACGGCACCCTGCTCGACAGCAACGCCGCCCACGTCCACGCCTGGGTGGAGGCCCTGCGCGAGCACGGGCGCGAGGTCACCGAGGACGCCATCCGGCCCTGGATCGGCATGGGAGCGGACAACCTCCTCCCCGCGGCCGTCGGGATCTCGAAGGAGAGCCCGGAGGGGAAGGCGATCACCGAGACCCGCGGGAAGATCTTCAAATCCCGCTACCTCCCCCACCTCCGCCCCTTCCCGCAGGTCCGCCCCCTCCTCGAGCGCATCAAGGCCGACGGCCGCGAGCTGGTGGTCGCCACCTCGTCTGCTGAAGAAGAGGTCAAGAAGGCGATCGAGCTGGTGGGAGTCGGCGATCTTCTCGAGGGCGCCACCTCCGGCAGCGACGGCCGCTCGAAGCCCGACCCGGACGTCGTCCAGGCCGCCCTCGACCGACTGAGGATGAAACCCGGCGAGGTAGTGATGCTGGGCGACACCCCCTACGACATCCAGGCCGCCGCCAAGGTCGGAATCGCCGTCATCGCCTTCCGCTGCGGCGGCTTCGAGGACAAGGACTTGAAGGGCGCCCTGGCGATCTACGACGGCGCCGCGGACCTGCTGGCGAATTACGACGATTCGCCGCTCGGCGGCGGCTGAGGCGGCTGCCCGGCCTTGGGCGCCGCCTTGGGTGTCCCCTTGAATAGGGCCTTCACCCGCCCCACCTCCCCCGTCGCGAGCCGCACCTTGATGCCGTGCGGATGCTGCGGCGAGGAGGTGAGGATCTCGCGCACGATCCCCCGCGTCCGCCGTCCGGTCCGCTGATCGGCCTTCTGCTCGATCTCGACCTCGAGACCGGGGTGGATGTCCCGCCGTAGCTCGCCTGCCATGGGAGCCATCCTACGTCGAAAGGCGGTTGGTGAGGACCCGCGGGTTAGAATGTGGCGGAGTCGATGCAGAAGCCCTCCCCCTCTCTCCTGGTCTTTCTCGCTGATGTCGGGGGTCCCACCTTTCACATCGGTGACGAGGCGATGCTCGCCGCGAACCTCGCGGCGTTGCGCCGCATGGAGCCGGAGCGGCCGGTGACCGTGATCGGCCGCGAGGCCCTCGACGCCGACGGTGCCGACGGTGCCGGCGATGCCGAGATCACCGCGACCCTCGCCGGCGCCGGCGGGCTCTTCCTCTCGGGGGGCGGCAACCTCAGCTCGTCCTGGCCCGGCCTGCTCCTCCAGCGCGTCCGCTGGCTCGAGGCGGCGAAACGGCTGGGAGTGCCGGCCGTCACCGGCGGCCAGACGATCGGCCCGGACCTCGCTCCGGGGGAACGGGCGGCGCTCGCCGGCGCCCTGGCCGGGATCGAGCTGCTCGGAGTCCGCGAGCTCCCCTCGGCGGCACTGGCGCTCGCGCTGGGGGTGCCGGCCGAGCGCCTCGCCTACCAGCCCGACGACGCCTTTTTCCTCGCCGGGCGCGCGCCCACCGCGGCGGAAGCCCCCGGGCTGCCCGACGCGCCCTATCTCGCCGTCACCCTCGACCCGACGTTCGCCGCGCTGAGCTCCCGCGCCGGGCTGGCGGGGCTCGCCGCGCAGCTCGCCCGCTTCGCCGCCGAGAGCGGGCTGCGCCTCGTCTTCATCCCCCACGTCGGGCGCCTCGGCAGCCGCGCCGAGGACGCCGGGGACCTGCGCGCCGGGGGCGCGCTCGCCCGCCTCCTCGCGGCGCAGGGAGCCGACTGTGCCCTCCTTCCGGTGATGGCGCCGGAGAGCGTGGTGTGGAACACTCAACGCGCCGCGCTGGTCGTCTCCTCGCGCTACCATCCCCTGGTCTTCGCCACGGCCGCCGCCGTGCCCTGCCTCGGCCTCCATCGCGATGCGTACACCCGCATCAAGCTCCAGGGGGCCCTCCTCCACGCCGGAATGGAGGCGTGGTGCCTGTCGCAGAGCGCCGCCGAAGAGGGGGGGCTGCTGCCGGCGCTGCGCCGCCTGTGGGACGGGCGCGACGGCGCGCGGGAGGCGATGAGCCGGGCGCTCCCCGAGATCGCCGCCAGGGAGGAGACCCGCTGGCGGCGGCTGTGGGCGCGGCTCGGCCGGCGCCCGGAGCCTGCCGGCCACCCCGGAGAGGCCTCGCTCGGCTGGCCGGCGGAGCGGATCGCCGCCTCGGCGCTCCACCTGCTCCATCTGGAGCGTCAGGCGAGCGACGACGAGACGTGGCGCTGGCGCTCGATCGTGAAAGATCTCGAACGACCGCTCGACCTCCATCGCCGGCCGCCTCGGGCCGCGCGGCGGGACGGGCGAAGCAAGACTCTAGAGGGGATTTCGATGTTGACCGAGCGACTGACCGAACGATTGACCGACCCGCAATGGATCGACTACGACCGCGACGGCTTCCTGCACCTCGGCCCGGTCCTCACCCCCGCGGAGGTCGACGCGCTGCGCCGGCGCGCCGACGACCTCGCGCTCGGCAACCTGCGCAACCCCGACATCCAGATGCAGCTCGACACCGGCGGCGCCTACAACGAGCTGCCGGCGGCGCGCGCCAGCTTCGACCAGGGGACGCTCCTCTACCGCAAGATCCAGGGGCTGGAGACCGACGACCTCTACTCGCGGCTGGTCAAGCACCCCCTGATGCTGGAGATCTGCGCCCGCCAGTACGGCCGCCACGCCGCCATCTCGACCTTCCGCGCCATGGTGATGAACAAGCCCGCCGGCCAGGGGACCGACCTCCCCTGGCACCAGGACGGCGGCCACGTCTGGGCGCTCGACCGCGACCCGCTGGTCACCGTCTGGGTGGCCCTCGACCCGGCGACGCGGGAAAACGGCTGCGTCGAGGTGATCCCCGGCAGCCACCGCCTGGGGCTGCTCAGCCTCTACGGCAGCACGGTCGCCGAGGAGGAGGTGGCGCGCCACTGCCCGCCGGAGCGCGTCCACCCGCTGGAGGTCGAGTCGGGGCACGCCGTGCTCCTCCACAACTGGCTGATCCATCGCTCCGGGGTGAACCCCACCGCGGCGCCGCGGCGCGCCTTCACCGTCTGCTACATGGACGGCCGCACCCAGAGCGTCCTCACCGGCCGCCATTTCCCCCTCGTCGCCGGCGAGCTCGCAACCGACCCTTACCCCTTCGTCCGCCACCTGCAGGAGGAGAATCGCACCCTCCGCGAGATGCGGGAGAGCGCCGAGGCCTATGCGAAGAGCCTCGAAGCGGCGCGGGATCGGAACCGCGCCCTCCTCCCCTTCCTCAAGACCTGGCTGCGGGGGAGCTGAGCCGGCCCGCCAAGCCGGCGCCTGGGACTGGCGCCGCCAGGCGGCGCGCTACGGCGCGATGTTCCGGGAGGTCTTGGGCGAAGAGCGGCCTTGATTCCCGTGCATGCATCGCATATCATTGATGCATGCAGTACACCTTGAGAGAGATTCCACTGACGGTAGACCAGGAGTTGCGCCGTCGCGCCAAGGCCGAAGGAAAGAGCCTCAATACCGTCGCCATCGAGGCTTTGGTCCGCGGTTCAGGATTGGGCGAGAACCCCATCCGCCAGCGCGATCTCAGCGACATCATCGGGACCTGGCAGGAAGACCACGAGTTCGATCAGGCCATCGCGGACCAGGATCGCATTGACGAGCGGCTGTGGGATTGAGGCTCGCCCTCGACACCAACCGCTACACCGATCTGTGCCGCCAGTCGGTCGAGGTCGCGGCGTTGGTCCAGCATGCGGACGCCGTCTTTCTCCCCTTCGTCGTCCTCGCGGAGCTGCGCGCCGGCTTCGCCATGGGCACGCGGGGTCCCGAGAACGAGAGCATCCTGCGGCGCTTCCTGACCAAGCCCGGGGTGGCCGTCCTGTTTCCGGACGACCAGACGACCCATCACTATGCCACGCTGTTTCGCCAGCTTCGCAGTCAGGGTACGCCCATCCCGACCAACGATCTGTGGATCGCTGCGCTAGTCCTCCAGCACGACCTTGTCCTCTGTGCCCGGGACCGGCATTTCGATCACCTGCCTCAGATCCCTCAGGCGTAATCCCGCCCTACGCGCCGCCCGCCCTCTCCGGCTCCTGGTAGAGCCCGAGCACGTTGCCATCCGGATCGGCGAAGCGCGCCGTGATCTCCGGGGCGTCCATCCCCTGCGGCTGCACGATGCGCCCGCCGTGCGCGATCACCAGCTCGACGGTCGCCGCCACGCTGTCAACCATGACGTAGAGCAGGAGGCCGGGCGTGGGGGACGGGGGACGGCCGGTGACCCAGGCGCCGCTCACCTCGCCCACGCCGTCGTCGAAGGCGGTCGAGCCGTCCCCCCGCTTGCGGACCGCCCAGCCGAACACCGCCTGGTAGAAGCGGACCGACCGGGCCACGTCGTCGGCGGGAATCTCGAGATAACAGATCTTGCCGTTTGCACGCGTCGGCGCCATCGGGAATCCTCCTCGGGGTTGGTCCGCGCAGGATATCACCCGGCCTCCGCTCCGGACTGAGGGGATCGGTCGCTCAATTTCGTTCATGGAGCGAGCCGGAACAATGCGGTTTCCGCTCACCTCGAGGCGGTGCCGGTCTGCATCTGGTGCCCGCCCACTTCCTAGGGATACAACGGATCGGCCACCCCATCCGGCGGCGGACCGGGGTGGCGCTCGTTTTCGATCAAAGATCCGTGCCGCTCCTCAATTTTATTTTACTGGCACGGGTCCACGATGTTCGTATTGCTCGACCAGGAAGAGCTGCTCGCGTCGCAGGTGTACCCCGGCGGGTCGTTGGTCTGGGTGTAACGAACAATGTAATTTTCGTTCCAGGTGATCCGGCAGGCGTGCCCCTGCGAATCGATGCAATCCTTGTAGGCATACACCGTGGTCGAGACACCGTGGCAGCCCGGACCGGGAGTGTAGTATTCGGAGGGATAGCCGGTGTTGCCCGTGCTTCCCTCGGCACCACAGCTGACGGCGCCGGCATAGGCGACGGAGGCGACCAGGGACATACCGATGAGGGCTAAGAAGGCCGTCTTCTTCATCGTCGTCTTCATAATGTCTCCTTGCGAGCTACCAAGCATCAGCGCTCAGCCTTTGCAATTTGCCAGCGACAACGCAAAAAGTCAAGTGACAATAAGCTGGTGCGAAACGCCGTCCGCGGATGTAGAATGAGCCCCTCTTTTCCAGGAGGACACGATGAAGAAGACTGCGAAGAAGCTGCTGCTCCACCGCGAAACCCTTCGGCTCCTCGACGACGGATCCCTCGATCAACCCCAGGGAGGCATCAACCCGACCCAGAAGACGCTGCCGCCCCCGCCGACGGTCGTCGCCTGTACGGCAACCTGTATCTGCTAGCCGTTCCGCAGCCCTTAGCGGGAGGCGAGGCGGTCCCGCCCGGGGCCGCTTCGCCTCTCGTCCCTACGCCGGCAGGTCGGCCAGCCCCCAATTCCGCAGCAGGTAGGTCGCGCCGTGCACCACGCCGGCCCCGGTGGCGAGGGTCAGCTTTCTCGCGCGAACGTCCTCCCGCATCTTCGGGTCCGTGGTGCGCGTCTTGTCGGCCACGGCGTTGGCGATGATCACCCGCTTGTCCTGCTCGCTCGCGACCGGATGCAGCGCCAGTTGCGCCGCGATCTGCGTCCGGGCCGCCGCGCGGAGGCCGCCGTTCTGGACGTGGATGTCGAACGCCAGCGCCCGCCCGAGCTCCGTGGTGAGCCCCAGGGACTGCGCCGTCGCCAGGGCCGGCTGGAAGTACTCGCGATCCGCCACGTCGAGCTGCGCCGCCTGCACCTCCGGCAGCTCCCCGAAGGCGTGAAAGGCGTTGAGCCAGGGAGCCTGGATCTGCTCCTTGGTCTTCCCCAGGCTGACGCTGTCCGCGAAGGCGATCTGCTCGGCGATCGACTTCTTCGAAACCTGGAGAAGCTGCGCGGCCAACGGGCCGAACGTCTGCGTGATCAGCTCGGGATGGCTCGCCTGGATCGCATGCAGGATCGTTTGCAAGGTGCCGCTCGCCAGATTGAACCCGATGATCCCCCAGGTGAGCCCGGCGCCGTCGAAGTTCCCTTCGGCCTGCGTGAAGTCGTTCCCCTCGAACGCGCCGGTGACGGCCAGGGCACGGTCGCGCACCGAGGGGACCGGCGTCCCCACCAGCGCCTGCCAGCAGTCGCCGTCCACCTCCCCCGTCACGGCGAGACCCTTCGCGCTCTGAAACTTCTTGAGGACCTCGAACGTGTCGCCCGCGAACACCCCGTCGACCTCGACCGGGCCGAACCCCGCGTCGTTCAGTTTGCGCTGCAGGCGCCGCGCGATCTCGCCCCGCAGGCCGCGGGCGAAGAAGACTCTGGCCATGAAGATCTCCTTTTGGATCGATGAACCCCGGCCGCCCGTCGTTCGGAACGGCAGAGCTCTTCCCTTCTACGGAGACCGCCGCCGTCTCATCGTCACGGCGCCTCGAGACCGTCGGCGATCACCCTCTCGACGGCCTGCCAATCCACCGCCGGCGCCTGGCGCGCCAACGCCGAGGCGAGCCAGGTTGCCCGGTCGGCGTGGTCGGCGCGAAGGCTCGGGAGATCGATCCTTGCCTCGGGGCGATACCCTCCGCGTCCGATGCTCTCGATGCGCTCGTTCATCGCGCTCATCAGCCGCCGGTCGAACGACTCCAACTCGCGGAGAAACGCCGAGCGGTCGAGCTCGTACCGTCCGACAGACGCCGTCCAAGCCTCCCGGCCGTCGACGAGGCAATCGTGGTTGTCCCATTCGATGACCACCGTCGTTCCGAAGCTCCACATCCAGACGCCGAAGCCTGGCTGCAAATACAGCGAATCGAGAAGGCGCTCTGGAAAGATCGCCATGGCGCTGTCGACCTCCTCGCTACGGGCATAGATGTCGGCATGTCTTTCTCTGAAGGCTCGATGAGCGGCGCCCAGGGAACCTCCGGGCAACCGACCGACCACGTCCGCGGGCAGAGGCTGGAGCACGTGGGGCACCATCGTCAGCAAGTCCTCGTGGAGCCTCGCAAGCGGATACTCGACGTACCTCGGCCAACCCAACTCGGGTCGATATTCGAGCAGGCGCACGTCGCCAAGGTCGAGGTGATAGGCGCCGTCGCTTAGCGCGAACCAGTGGAGGGAAAGATCGGGCGGCTGGCCCCAGGGATTGATGGCGGGGAGGGGGGTTAGGGTGAAGTTGATGAGGGGCAACATTACTCCTGTGCTGTCAGTCTTCAGCGTAAGCGCTAGGCATCCGACCTGAACTGATGGCGGTTAGGATATATGCTGCCATTCAGATCCTAGATCCCCGCCCGACCTTCGCCCAAACTTGGATTCAGCTATCACTCTCTTTATCGCTATCGAGTTGCTCACCTTCACGCCCCTTGTAATAAGCGTCTGTGCCTGGATGATTGCCGCTAAGGTCGGTGACAACTTGATCGATGGTACCCTGTTCGCTGTCCCGTTTTCCCTCTTCGTAATCGTCACGATCCGTCTTCGAAACCATAAGTGCCTCCTGTTACTCTCGCTGGGCCTAACCCATCGAGGAATGAACCGCCAACACGTCTCTGCTTGCATATTCGGTGCCTACTCAAACTCCGCTAAGTAAGTTTTAAATCACTAGCGTCCGGTTAGAAGTCGAATAGAATCAATTGGTTAGCGGGGTTGGCTATTTCTCGTTGGGACCGATCAGGCTGTAAGGCGCATGAAATCTCGGTTTTCTCGAAGATCGAGACCGACAAGATCTGTAGACATGTGTACAGCGAGGCCTCTAATTGAAGCTCTTTCTTGACAATGGCGATCAACACGTAAGTGGCCACGGCGCACCAGATTTGCGTCTTCACCGCGTTCTCGCTGGTGCCAAGAAATCGCTTAATGCGCAGGTGCTGCTTGATCCACTTGAAGAACAGCTCGACCTGCCAGCGGCTTTTGTACAGAGCCGCGATCGTCAAGGCGGGCAAGACCGTATTGTTGGTCAGGAAGACGAGCGTCTTGCCAGACTCGGGGTCCTTGAAACGGACACGCCGCAGATGCTCCGGGTAGGCTTTGGCCGAGTAGAAGCCGTTGAGCATCACGCACTGGTCGCAGATTACGCCGGTAGAGCGCTGCGTCGGCGCCGAATACACGCGCCGAGCATCCATTCCTTGCTTGGCACGAGTGACGAAGAAAGCACCGGCCTGATGCATCGCGTACAGCCGCGTAAAGTCCACGTAGCCACGATCCATTACGTAGAAGGCGCCGGCCTCAATCGGCAGGATGTCGAGCACGTTGACATCGTGCAGCTTGCCATCGCTGATGTGGAGGAACGTCGGGATCGAGCCCCGGAGGTCCAGAAGCGTGTGCAGCTTGATGGCCGCCTTGGTCGATCGAAACGGTGCCCAGTCGAACAGGCTCAGGCACAGATCGATCGTGGTGGAGTCCAGCGCATAGACGCTGGCATCGAGTCCGAGCACCGAAGGATCTTGAGCGTAGAGCGTTTTGGCGCGCGCGATCAGTCGCTGAGCCAGCCCATGATAGATGCGCCAGTCGCGACGCTCGAGTGCGTCGGCCAACGTCGAGCGCGCGGGCGACGCCTTCATTCCCATATGAAACAGCTTGGTTTGGTTGGCGGCCAGACAAGCCTCGATGTCGCGCAGCGATTCGCGCCAGGTGAGTTGCGCGAAGGCCATAACGCGGAACAGGTCGGCACAGCTCAGAGTGCGCACGCCCGCATCACCCTTGTGCCGTTCGACGATGCGTCCGAAGGTCTTCCATGGGACGAACTCCATCACCTGTGCGAACAGCGTCTTGCCCACGTTCATGCGTCACCTCGGGGTTGGTCAAGCCCGAGAGCATGGCATGGGCGATTAGCAAAGCCTCGCGCTCAGCGACCGGGAACTCCACCCGGCCGGCCCCTGACTCAGTGGGATCCGAGGCGAAGCACCGCCTCCAAGAAATTGCTCAATCTCTCCGTGGCGCCTCCGCCCCCGAAATTCAAATCGTGGACACCCCTGAGTCGCCCGAAACTACAGTCAATGCAGGCCTTACGGGTGGTAGACAGCAAATAGACCGGACACTAGTGGTTTTAAATAATTATTGAACATCACTCTGCGGCGGAGGGAGTAGAGACGTGACAGGTCGTAACGAGAACCTGGCGGCGGCCACGGGGACGGCGTCACGTCTCCGCCGAAGGGCAGGCCGGCGGATGGTCCAAGGGCACCGGCGAGGCGGGACCGGGGCAGGTGGCGAGGCCGTTTTCGAAGAGCAGATGCAGCCCCCTGCGTCCCTCCGGGACTTCGGTGGGTTGGGGTGGCGCAAACCAGGGGCTGAAGCCCCTGGCTACATCCCTGCGGCCCTCCGGGCCTGAGGACCTCGCGCAGGGAGAGCGATGACAAACCTTCGGAGGAAACCGGCAGGGCGTGACCGAGCCGGTGCGAGGCGACCGTTCAACCTTTCAATCGGGCCGGCAACGGACCGTTAACCTTTCTAGGGGAGGCCGTGATGGCCAGGCGGCGGCTCGGTTCCGCAACATCATCGATCGGAGGCGTCCTTCAGGCCCGGAGGGCCGTAGGGATGTAGCCAGGGGTTTCAACCCCTGGTCCGCCCGGTTCCCTCTCCCGAAAGTCCTGAAGGGACGCAGGGAGACAACTCGGAGCCTCGGCCCCCTCATATGCATAGCCTCCCGAGGGCGCCTGACGCGAGCCCGCAGGGCGGCATTCCTGTAGCCCAGGGTGTGAACCCTGGGACCGTCGGAACGTCGGCGTACCCGCTTCACTTTTTCGAGGCATGCCACGCCAACCCATGCCTATCCATGCCATGCCGCGCCAGCCCCTGCCTATCGGTGCGTATTCCGCGCGAAGGCGACCACCGATTCCAAGGTGAAGGCGACCAGTGATTCCGAGGGAAGGCGACCACCTGTTCCAGGCTGAAGGCGACCGTTTCGACGTGGAGATCGGAAGGGTGGTCGGGATGGCCGGAAGGGTGGTCGCCATGGATCGGAATCCTCCTCACGCAGGGGGTTGACGACGCGCGGTGGCTCCGTAGCTCTGGCATCCTCGGTCCTCATGGACAGGGGGCGAGATGCCGGCACGGAGAGTCAAAGTGAGAAAGATTCGAGAGATCTTAAGATTGTCCTGGGAATGTGGTTTAAGCCAGCGGCAAGTGGCCGGGTGTTGTGGAGCCGGCAAGACGACGGTGGTGGATTGCCTGGCCCGAGCGCGTCGGACGGGCCTGGACTGGCGCACTGCGGCCGTGTTGAGTGACGAGCAGTTAGAGGGTCGGCTCTATCCCCCGGCTGAGGTGATGCCGGCCTCGGAGCGGCCGTTGGTGGACTGGGCCGAGGTGCACACCGAGCTCAAGCGCAAAGGGGTGACGCTGAGCTTGCTGTGGGAGGAGTACCGACACAAGCAGCCTCGCGGCTACAGGTACAGCCGCTACTGTCAGTTGTATGGCCAGTGGCGAGGCCGGTCGGACCTGTCGATGCGCCAGGTGCATCGGGCCGGCGAGAAGCTTTTCGTCGACTACAGCGGGTCGACGGTGTCGGTGTCAGAGGCGAGCACGGGCGAGGTGCGGGAGGCTCAGGTGTTCGTGGCGGTGTGGGGTGCGAGCAACTACACGTACGCGGAGGCGACGTGGAGCCAGGGCCTTTCAGACTGGATCGGCTCGCACGTGCGGGCCTTCGAGTTCGCGGGCGGGGTGCCGGAGGTGGTGGTGCCCGACAACCTGAAGTCTGGGGTCAGCCGTCCGTGCCGGTACGAGCCGGAGTTGAACCCGACCTACCAGGACCTGGCGGTGCACTACGCGGTGGCGGTGATGCCGGCACGGGTGCGCCGGCCGCGCGACAAGGCCAAGGTCGAGGTGGGAGTGCAGGTGGTGGAGCGCTGGATCCTGGCGCGGCTGCGGCACCGGACCTTCTTTTCGCTGTTCGAGCTGAATCAGGCGATTGGCGAGCTTCTGATCGGCTTGAACGAACGGCCTTTCCGCAAGCTTTCGGGCACGCGCCGGTCGCTGTTCGAGAGCCTGGAGCGGCCGGCTCTGCGCCCGTTGCCTGAAGAGCGCTTCGCCTATGCCGAGTGGAAGAAGGCGCGGGTCAACGTCGACTACCACGTCGAGGTCGAGAGCCACCACTACAGCGTTCCGTACCAACTGGTGAGCCAGCAGCTGGACGTGCGGGTGAGCGCCCAGACGGTGGAGTGTTTCGCGAAAAGCAAGCGAGTGGCGAGCCATCTGCGCAGCTTTCAACGGGGAGCGCACACGACGCAGACGCAGCACATGCCGCGTGCCCACCGCGAGTACGCGGAGTGGACGCCTGAGCGATTGGTGCAATGGTCGCAGAAGGCGGGGCCGTCGGTGTACGGTCTGATCGAAGCGGTGATGTCGACGAGGATCCACCCGCAGCATGGCTTTCGCTCGTGCCTGGGCATCCAGCGCCTCGGCGAGCGCTACGGCGGCGAGCGGTTGGAAGCGGCGTGCCGGCGGGCTTTGCAGACCGAAGCCACCTCGTACCGCAGCGTGCGCTCGATCCTGCAACTGGGGCTGGACCGTTGCCTGGCCCCAGGCGCCGAGCCAGCGATGACGAGGCCGCTGCTCCACGAGAATCTGCGAGGTGCCTCGTACTACGAGGCGAGGCAGAAGCCATGCTGATCCATCCGACGCTGGACAAGCTCCAGACGCTGCGGCTGACAGGCATGGCCAAGGCTCTCGAGGAGCAACTGCAAATGACCGGTCTTGAGGAGCTCGGCTTCGTCGAGCGCCTGGGGCTGCTGGTGGACCGCGAGATGACGGACCGCGAGAATCGCCGGCTGAAGGACCGGCTGGCCAAGGCGCGCTTTCGTCAGGCCGCCGCGGTAGAAGACGTGGACTTGCGGACGCCGCGAGGCCTGGATCGCTCCCAGTTTCTGGCGCTGTGCTCCTGCCAGTGGGTCACCCAGCACCTCAATGTGCTGATCACCGGGCCGACCGGGGCCGGCAAGAGCTTCCTGGCCTGTGCCCTCGCGCAGAAGGCTTGCCGGGAGGGATTCACGGCGCTGTACCACCGCCTGCCGCGGCTGCTGTCGGAGCTGTCCACGGCCAAAGCCGATGGCCGTTACCCCAAGCTGCTGTCCAGTCTGGCTCGAACCGATGTCCTGGTGCTCGACGATTGGGGTCTGCATCCCCTGACCGACTCCCACCGGCGGGACCTTCTGGAGATCCTCGAGGACCGCTATGGCAATCGCTCCACCGTCGTCACCAGCCAACTGCCCATCGCGGCTTGGCATGATGCCATCGGTGACGCCACCCTGGCCGACGCCGTGCTCGATCGGCTGGTGCACAACGCCTACGAGCTCCAGCTGAAGGGCGAGTCGAGGCGCAAGACCAAGCCGCCGGCGGCCAGCCCGTCATGAGGCCATCGGCGCGCACAGCTGCGCTGGGCCCCCCCGCCGCCCCCCCGGCCCCCCGACCCGACTATGGAATCTGCCGGGGCATGGAAAGCTCCGGGCCGCCACCCGCCCGCCCCCGGACCTTCCCACACCCCTCGGAAATCCTGGGCGCCCGCCCACCGCCCGCCCAGGATTCCCGCAGCTACCACAGCCGCGGCGACGACGTCCTGTAGACTGCAAAAGCAAAAGGAGACACCCAAGCCGACCACTTCCATCAACCAGGAGCCTCCCGCTCGTCGCTTCGCTCCGAGCAGTGGTCGCCTTCATCGGAACAGGTGGTCGCCTTCGTCGGAATCCGCACCTATCGGCACCTATCCGTACCGACCCACGCCACCCCACGTCTATCCACGCCGCCCCACGCCACCACGTCATGCCTCGCCACCCCACGTCATTCGCCACACGGACCCAGGGTTGACACCCTGGGCTACAGGAATGCCGCCCTGCGGGCTCGCGTCGAGGCCATTGAGGTATCTGTGTATCGGCGACGGGCCGCCCCCCCGTGCAACCCTGCCCCCGCCCATCCGTACCCCTTTCCGAGCACCACGTTCCGAACAGTTCCCAGGGGGAGATCCATGCCTCGCGCCATCCGAATCCTGCTCTGCCTCGCCGTTGCCGGCCTCGCCGGCCTCTCCGCCAGCACGGCGTCCGCCCAGACCAAGCTGCTGCGCTTCCCGGACATCTACAAGGACAAGGTCGTCTTCACCTACGCCGGCGATCTGTGGACTGCGTCGGCGCAAGGGGGGACGGCGAGCCGGATCACGGCGCATCCGGGGCTCGAGCTGTTCGCCAAGTTCTCGCCGGACGGCAAGTGGGTCGCCTTCACCGGGCAGTACGACGGCGACGAGCAGGTCTACGTGATGCCGGCGACCGGCGGCGTGCCGAAGCAGCTCACTTTCTACCCCGCCCGCGGCCCGCTCCCCCCGCGCTGGGGGTACGACAATCAGGTCTACGGCTGGACGCCGGACGGCAAATCGGTCGTCTTCCGCTCGCTGCGCGACGGCTGGCAGCATGGCGACAGCCGGATCTACACCGTGCCGGTGACCGGCGGCCTCCCCGAGACGCTGCCGATGCCGATGAGCGGCGGCGCCGACCTCTCGCCGGACGGCAAGCAGGTGGTCTACACCCCGTTCGCCCGCGACTTCCGCACGTGGAAGCGCTATGAGGGGGGCTGGGCGCAGGACCTCTGGATCTTCGACCTCGCGAGCCGCAAGGTCCGCCAGATCACCAAGACCCCGCGCACCGAGCGCGATCCGATGTGGATCGGCGACAAGATCTTCTTCAACTCGGACCGCACCGGCACGCTCAACCTCTACTCCCTGGACGTGGCGAGCGGCGCCACCGCCCAGCTCACCCGCAGCACGCAGTGGGACGTCCGCTGGCCGAGCGCCGACGCGGACGGCCAGATCGTCTATGAGCTGAACGGCGAGCTGAACGTCTTCGACACCCGCACGGGCCAAGCACGGCACCTCGCGATCGACGTCCCCGGCGACGGCCTGGACACCCGCCCGTCGCAGGTCTCGGCCGCCGGCCAGATCGAGGACGGCGCCCTCTCGCCGAAGGGGGAGCGCGCCGTCCTGGTGGCGCGCGGCGACGTCTTCAATGCCCCGATCGAGAAGGGGGTGACCCGCAACCTCACCCGCTCCTCGAACGCCCACGACAAGGGGGCCCGCTGGTCGCCGGACGGCCGCCGCATCTCCTTCCTCTCGGACCGTACGGGCGAGGAGGAGGTCTACGTGATCGACGCCCTGGGCGTGGGCCAACCCGAGCAGCTCACCACCGGCGGCAAGGCGATGCGCTACGCCCCCGAGTGGTCGCCGGACGGCCAGCGCCTCGCCTTTCCCGACAAGGACGGCCGCCTCTGGGTGGTCACCCTCGCCGGCAAGCAGCTCGCCGAGGTGGCCCGCGACCCGCGCGGCGAGATCCGCGCCTTCGCCTGGTCCCCCGGCGGCGATTACCTGGCCTTCGCGATGTCCAACCCCAACGGCTTCCGCTCGCTCTGGATCTGGAGCGTCGCGGACGGCAAGCTGCGGCGGATCACCGACGAGCAGTTCCACGCCGACAACCCGGCCTGGGACCCCAAGGGGGACTACCTCTACTACCTCTCCGCCCGCTCCTTCAATCCCATGCTCGACGCCCTCGACCTCAACTTCGCCGAGGACCGCAACTTCGGCGTCTACGCCCTCGCCCTGCGCAAGGACGTCGGCAATCCCTTCTCCCCCGAGGAGGACACCGTGACCCTCGCCGAGGAGAAGAAGGAGGGCGAGGGGAAAGGGGAGAAGAAAGACGCAAAGAAGGCGGACAAGGCGAAACCCGCTCCCACGAAGATCGACTGGGACGGCCTCGCCTCGCGGGTGGCGCGGGTGCCGGTCCCGTTCGGCAACTATGGCGGGCTCAATGCCGCCGACGGCAAGCTGCTGTTCCTCAAGCGGCCGCCCAACACCCTGGGGAATCCGCCGTTCAAGCCCTCGCTGCTGATCTTCACCTTCAAGGACCGCAAGCTCGCGACCCTCGCCGAAGAGACCGGTGACTACGCCCTCTCCGCGGACGGCAGCAAGGTGCTGGCGGCCCAGAACGGGCAGCTCAACGTCTACGACGCCACACCGGCCGGCAAGGATTCGAAGAAGACGATCGACACGGGCAGCCTGCTGGTCGACCGCGTCCCCACCGAGGAGTGGGCGGAGGTCTTCCGCGAGGCCTGGCGCCGCTATCGCGACTTCTTCTACGTCGAGACGATGAATGGCTACGACTGGGAGGCGCTGCGCCGGCAGTACGAGCCGCTGCTCGCCTACGCCGGCCACCGCTCGGACGTCAACTACGTGATCGGCGAGATGATCGCCGAGCTCAACAACTCCCACGCCTACGTGGCGGGGGGCGACATCCAGGCCCCTCCCCGCCCCAGGGTGGCGCTCCCCGGCGCCCGCTTCGAGCTCGACCGCGCCGCCGGCCGCTACCGGATCGCCAGCCTCTACGCCGGCCAGAACGAGGAGGAGATCTACCGCTCGCCGCTGACCGAGATCGGCGTCGAGGTCCACCCCGGCGACTACGTGCTGGCGATCGACGGCGAGGAGCTGGCGGCGGACGACAACCCCTACCGCCTGCTGCGCCACAAGGCCGACCGCCCGGTGCGCTTCACGGTGAATTCCAGGCCCACCCTCGCCGGCGCCCGCGAGGTCACCTTCCGGCCGATCGACACCGAGGAGCACCTGATCTACCTCGAGTGGGTGAAGGGCAACCGCGAGCGGGTGACCCGGCTGAGCGGCGGCCGGATCGGCTATATCCACATCCCCGACATGGGGGAGGACGGCATGCGCGAGTTCGTCAAGTGGTACTTCGGCCAGATCAAGAAGGAGGGGTTGATCGTCGACGTCCGCAACAACGGCGGCGGCTTCATCTCGCCGATGCTCCTCGAGCGCCTCGCCCGCCACCCGCTCGGCGTCGACTACGGGCGCAACAACGCCGACCCGCAGCCCTACCCCCAGGAGACCTTCTACGGCCCCATGGCCTGCCTGCTCAACGAAGGGTCCGGCTCGGACGGCGACATCTTCCCCTACATGTTCCGCCAGCTCGGCCTCGGGCCCCTGATCGGCACCCGCACCTGGGGGGGCGTGGTGGGGATCAACGACCACGGCCCGATGCTCGACGGCGGCCAGATCTTCGTCCCCGAGGCCGGCGCCGTCTCGCTCGAAGGGAAGTGGATCATCGAAGGGCACGGCGTCGACCCCGACTTGGTGGTCGAGAACGACGTCCCCGCCGTGCTGGCCGGACGCGATCCCCAGCTCGAGCGCGGCGTCGCCGAGGTGATGAAGCAGCTCGAGGAGCACCCCAAGGCCTATCCGCCCCGCCCCGCGCCGCCGGTGCGCACGCAGCCGCGGCCGTAAGGGCGGTGCGCACAGCGCACCCTACGGGTGGGACGCCGCGATCGCCGCGCTGATCTGCCGCGCCTCCCGGGCGATCTCGCGGAGCATCCCCGTCGGCGAGATGTGGAAGCCGCAGAAGTAGAGCCCCGGGAGGGGCGCCTCGGCGCCGCTGAACAGGGGGGTGCCGCGGTCGTCGCAGGCGTTCGGGGCCCCCTGCAGGAAGGCGTTGACCCGCGGCTGATACCCCGTCGCCAGGATCACGGTGTCGAAGCTCCGGCGCTCGCCGTTGGCGAACAGGACCCCCTGATCCGTGAACCGTTCGATCCCGGGGTAGACCTTCACCTGCCCCTGCTTGATAAGCTCGATCGTGCCGACGTCGATCAGCGGGATGCGGGCGGTGCGCCGGATCTGGGTGATCGGCCCCTGCGCCGCCTTGCGCAGCCCGTACTTCGTGAGGTCCCCCATCACGATTCGCATCAGCGGCGCGTTCAGCGCGTCGGCCCAGCGCGGCGGCAGCCTGCTCTGCAGGATGCCGAGCGCCAGGATGGGGATCCCCAACAGGTCGCGCGGAATGACGTTGACCGGGCTGCGGACCGCCAGGCTCGTCTCCGCCCCGTTCTCCCAGAGGTCGATGGCGATCTCCCCCCCCGAGTTGCCGAACCCCACGACCAGCACCTTCTGCCCGCGGAAGCTTTCGCCGTCCCGGTACTCGGAGCTGTGCAGGACCCGCCCCTGGAACGCCTCCTGCCCCGGCCAGGTCGCGACCAGCGGCTCCCGGCTGTAGCCGGTGGCGATCACCAGGTTCTCGGCCTGGTAGCGGCTGTCCTGCGTCTGCACCTCCCAGGAGCCGTTCGCCTGGCGGGCGGACTCCACCCGCTGCCCCAGCCGCGGCGCGAGCTGGAACCGCCGGGCATACGCCTCCAGGTAGTCGATCACCTGCACGCGGGACGGATAGCGCGGATACTCCTTGGGAAACGGAAAGAACGGAAGCTCGGAGTGCTTCTTGTCCGTGTGCAGATGGAGGCGCTCGTAGTGCCGGTGCCAGGCCACAGCCACCTGCTCCGCCTGCTCCAGGATCAGAAACGACACCCCGGCCTGCTGGAGGCAAGCCCCCATCGCCAGCCCGGCGGGCCCTGCCCCCACGACGATCGTATGGACCTTGACGGGTTCTTCGAGAGCGGTCATCGGCGGCTTGCCTCCTGGCCGCGTACTGTATACCCGCTCCAAAGCTCACGGCATCCGCTGTGCGGGTAGGGGGGGTCCTCTCCCGGGGGGCGGGAGGGAGGGCCCAGCTCAGTCTGAGCCTGACGACTCCCAGAGCTCGGTCGAGAGCCCAGTTGTCGCCACCTTCGACCAGCAGGAGAAAAGGAAGTAGTATGCTAGCCTCTGGCAGACGAAAGGCAGCTTCCTATATGCGAACCACGATCCACATCGAAGACAGCCTGTTTACTGACCTCATGCGGCTCACCAAAGCGACGACGAAGACCCAGGCCGTGCGGGATGCGCTCAAGGAGTTCATTCGACTGCGCCGTAAGGAAGAGCTCCTGGCGCTCCGGGGTCGGCTCCAGATCGAGGACAACTGGCGCCAGCTTCGCGAGAGCGAGCTCGATGAAGCCTGAGTCGATGGCCAACGTCATCATCGACACCTCTGCCTGGATACAGTTCTTTCGGTACGGCGATGACGAAGTCAGCCAACTTGTCGCTGATCTTTTAGGGAAGGACCAAGCCGTGGTGACCGGAGTTGTGCTGACGGAGCTCCTTCAGGGCATCAAGACGGACAAGGAGTTGCAGCGCTTGACCACCTTGTTCTCCAGCCTGCCGTTTATCGAGACCGTGCGGGAGGATTGGCAGAACGCGGGTGAGATTCTCCAAGCGCTTCGGCGCCGCGGAGTCACGGTGCCAGTAACCGACGCGGTCATCGCGACTGTCGCCCACCGGCGAGGGCTGTCTGTACTGACCACCGATCCACACTTCAAGCATTTCAAGGTAAATCGGGGCGGCCCCACGATTTGAGGGCGGTGGTCCCGGGAACGGCCGCCAGCCTGTTATCTGCTGGCCGGCTCCGTCCTCCTCTGGCGCTCTACGGCGCGGCGCCGACTTCTTCCAGAGCGGCCCGCAGATCCGGGTGGCCGCCCTCAAGGCACCGCTGATCATCCTGCCGACGCTGCTGCTCTGCAGCCCGAGCCTCTTCGTCTTCTCGGCGATGGCGGGGACGCGCTGGACGCGCGCACCTTCCTCGCCGTGCTGGCGGGCTTCGCCGGCACCCTGGGGATGGTGCTCCTCGCCCTCCTCCCCGTGTCCTGGCTCTTCTCGGCCAGCAGCCGCCATCTCGCCACGGCGATGGTGTTCCAATTCCTCCTCTGGCTGGTGGCCCTCGCCCGCAAGTTCCTCCGCCAGGCCCTCGAGGCCCTGGGCTCCCGCCTCGCCGCCCTCACCCTCTGGCTCGGCCTCTTCTGCCTCGTCTCGCTCCAGGTGACGACGATGCTGCGCCCCGTGCTGCTGAGGAAGCTCCAAGGCGGGGTCTTCGTGACCGGCAAGAAGTCGTTCCTCGAGCAGATGTTCGACGTCTTCGATCAGGACGAAACCGTGCCGTGGCGGAAGCCACCATAGCCGGCGCCGAAGCCCACCCAGGTCTCGACGCCTTGCGGCCCCACCCCGGCAGCCAAGCCGGCACCGGTCGCTCCAAGCCCTGCCACCGCCCCTCCCGGGCCCCCGCGGCGCAGGCCCTGAGTGCCGGCGGGCGCTTCGTCAATCGGCGGGGATTTACCAAGACCAATGCGGCGGCAGCTAGCTTTGCAGGATTCAGCGGGCCAGGATGGGAGATCCCCAGTTGTGCAGCTACGCGGATTCAAGGTTGGCGAGGAACTTCAGAGACGCCCAGGCGCATGCGTGGGGGAACCGGAAACTCCGCTCGCACAAGGAGGGACCGAGAAAGATCTGATAGCATATTAACGAAGGAGAACTTATATGACACTCTCACTAGCTTGTCTAACCTCCGATGGAATCGTGCTCAGCGCAGACAGTCGGCAAACCTACCGAAACAGCGCCAAGATGACTCGCATCGGAACCGATAGCGCATTAAAGCTTTTTCAACTAAGCCCTACAATTGGCTTGGTCATTGCCGGCCGAGCATTCGTCCCTGACGAAAAGGGTGTATTCAAGAATACTGGCTGGTATGTCGAGCACTTCAGGAGAACTAATCTACTGCCAGATAAAACAGTAAGAGAGGTTGCAGTAGCTTTAAATGATTATTTCGTCAGGACTTTCTTGAACCCGGAGGCTCTAAGAATTCAGGAGGCGCTAAAGGCTACTATACTTGCACAGGGTGGTACAAATCTCACCTTTAAAACGCTAGACAAAATTGCGATACCTTACTCATACACAGACAAAGATGGCCAACGCATCGACAAACAATTGTTCATAGAATCTGTCAGCTTTATTATTGCCGGGTACGATCCTGATGGGGTAGGAAGAGCCTACGTTGACTTTGTCCCCAATGGACCGACACTTGAAAGAGATACTGAGCATGGTGGTTCACTATGGATCGGTCAAACCGACGTTCTGACCCGGATCGTCAAAGGCTTCGGAGGGGAAATCAATGCTCTCGATTTTGTTAAGGAGGCGCGCGAACAAGGCAAGGCGATCGACGCCGAACTGTGCAAACTGGAGTACATAATCAATTGGGGAACGATGACACTCCAAGATGCTGTCGATTTCTGCGTTTTGATGACAAGAATGACTGAAGGCATCCAGCGGTTCTCAGATGGAACAATAATGAATCCAGGAGGAATACCTGGCGTAGGAGGACACGTAAATGTTGCGACCGTCACCTCCGACGAAGGATTTCGCGTAATTAACAAAAGAGGCTTAGTCGTCGCAACCGAATAGCATTAGCTGCCACCAATTAGAGAGAGCGACCTAGCCGCACAGCCAAGACCTACTCACGGCAATGATCCAATTCGCACAGGCTAAATCGAATCTTGAGCGATTTGATCAGAAAGAACACTGGTCCATTTAGCATGACTCTCTAGATTTCTGAACAGAGCCTCGAAGGGAGCGATAAGCTGCCCATCTGGATCGGTAACATGCAGAGACCCTACAATAGCAAAACTGTCTGGCGCTTCCTCAAAGATATCCAACGAAAGAAAATTCAGGCCATTTGGACGTTTAAAAATAATAAACGAATATGGATATCTAATAGGCACCCGAGCTAATTGGAGCACTCGGCCAGACCCTCCACCATCCCTACGATCTACCACTGCTCTAAAATGAATAAGATGGGAATCATCAAGCATGTTTCTGAGATCAGCTTCGGGGGAAATCTGTATGATGCGGCGATAGTTAATCACACCGAGCTTATCCTCAACGACATCGAAGTACATTTTTCTAACTCTTTCGGTGTTAGCATCAAACCCCTTGAATTTTCGATTAAAATAATTCAACGTTAAGATCTCGGTTCCATCCTCCATCACGCGAGCCATATTAAGAAGATTGGTTCGCCCCAAGCCGCTATTTCGGTCAAAATATTGAAAATTTATCCGATTGGTACGCTGCAACTCTTCCACCCGCATCATTACGAACAAGAGCGCTAACCAACTGACAACCATTCCCGCGCTAATAAAAAAGACACTCCACCTGTTCCAGTCAGTAAATTTTTCGCTGACAGTGTGCCTGGAGCTCTCTAACAGAGCCGTCACGATTACACCAACTGAGAAAGTTAAGTAGCTTGCGATAACGCCACCGATGGCAGGTATTTTTCTGCCGTACAAACGCCGAAGGAGTGGCTTCATTTGGATTCCTCGTAAAAAATACGTGACTATTTAGCCGCGCACTTGAAGAGCCATTTATCGCGTTCTTCCGGTGCAACTCGTAAAGTTGCCACCACAGCACTGGCGTCGTACAAATACCGTGTCTAATATCGAAGAAGTTAACACACTAGACTCAGGGTGCCTAGCCAGCAGCCTATAGATACCTACTCAGAGGACTAAGGCTCTAACAGGTTGCCAGTGCGGTCCCATCCGGCCGATCCGCCCCCTGCGCCCTGCCAAGCTGACAAACGCAAGCGCTGTCGACTGGAGGAGACCATCTGTATCTTGATCCTGCGCTTCCGCAAAGCCCAACGAGTCTCCTCCCGCCACCCACCCCCCCGCCTCTGCTAGAATCCCTCCCACACCCCTAGAGACTTTCCCCGGAGGCCGAAACCTTGAAGCATCACCAGATCAGCACCCTCTGCGCGGGGCTCCTCGCCCTCTTCCTCCCGGCTTGGGCGGCAGGGCAGCCGGCGAGCCTGCTCTCCGATATCAATTCGACGCGGCTCGACGTGGACACTTCGCCGCTGGTGAACAGCTTCGGGCTGCAAGCGGCCGGGAACCGGCTGTTCTTCCTGGCGGATGCGGGGGGCGCGGGGACGGAGCTGTGGACCAGCGACGGCACGTCGGCGGGGACGGAGATCCTCCGCGACTTCTGCCCGGGGTTCTGCAACGCCGAGCCCAGCCTCTATGGCGCGCTCGGCAAGGTGATGCTCTTCGCGGTCGACGGGGATGACGGCGAGCGCCAGCTCTGGCGCTCGGACGGCACCCGTCCGGGGACCTTCGCGCTGACCGGCCCCGAGCTCAACATCTTCACCTACAACGCGCAGGACATTCCCCATCAGGCGTTCTTCCACGGCGCGCTCTACTTCTCCGGCTGTCCGGCGGCGGCCGGTCCCGACCAGGCCTGCGACCTGTGGAAGAGCGACGGCTCGGTCGCCGGCACCCGGCTCGTCCACCACTCGCCGCACGTCTTCGACTGGATGTTCGTGGTCGGCGACCGGCTCTATTTCCTGAAGAGCGGCGCTTCGGGCTCCGATCTTTGGGTGACGGACGGCACGGCGCACGGCACGGTCGAGCTGCGGCAGTTCGCGGATGGGGCGAACCAGGCCCCGGAGGGGGTGGCGGCGGCCGGCGGCCGGCTCTTCTTCCTGGCCCGGGACGGCGGCAGCGAGCAGGTGTGGACGAGCGACGGCACCGCGGCCGGAACCCGGAAGCTGACCAGCTTCCCGGGCGACAGCCCGTTCGGCTCCTCCACCTGGCTCAAGGCCGAGGGGAACCGGGTCTACTTCCTGGCGAACGATGGGGTCCACGGGATCGAGATCTGGCGCTCGGACGGCACGACGACCGGGACCGTGCGGGTGACCGACCTGATGAACGATTCCCCGTTCACCGGCTACCGGCCGGACGTCCTGACGGAGATCGGCGGCGTCGTGCTCTTCCGCGCCAGCGATCCCCGCTCCCCAGCCCCGCTGTGGACCAGCACGGGGACCCCCGAGTCGACCGCCCCCTTCGCCTACTGCACGGGCTGCGGGCTCGATCCCTACACCGGGCTGATCGAGGCCGCCGGGAAGGCCTTCTTCCTGGTCTCCCCGGCCGGCAGCTCCGCGCAGAAGCTCGCAGTCACCGACGGCACGGCCGCCGGGAGCCACGCCTTCAACCTGTGCTCCGGCTGCACCGTCGACTTCTTCCAGCCCTGGCCGGGCGGCGTCCTCTTCCTGACCGACCGCGGCCCGCAGGAGCGGCAGATCTGGTTCAGCGACGGGACCGCGGCGGGCACCAGGGCCTACACCAACCTCCCCTTCGGAGTGGCCAACTCCAATCTCGACGTGGCGGCGATCGGCGCCAACCTCTACTTCCTGATCACCGACGGCGCCCCGGGGCTCTGGGTGCGCGACGCCGCGGGAAAGACCCGCCAGGTCTCCGCCTTCCCGATCCCGGAGCCGAGCTCCGAGCCCGACCGCCTGACCGCGCTCGGCAACCGTCTCGTCTTCTCGGCCTGGGACGGCATCTCCCTCCCCGGCCTGTGGACGAGCGCGGGGACGCCGGAGACCACGGCCGCGGTGAACGTGCCGGGGCTCGACTGGAGCGACGCCTCGGACCTGGTGCCGGCGGCCGGCCTCCTCTTCTTTCAGGTCCGCCCTTCGTTCGACGACCACCAGCTCTGGCGGACCGACGGCACCGCCGCGGGGACCTTCAAGCTCGCTCAGCTGACCGGCCAGGCCGTCCTCGTCCCCTACCAGGGGAAGCTCTGCTACTTCGACGACGGGAAGATCTGGCGGAGCGACGGCACGGCGCAGGGGACGGTCCAGACGGGGGACCTTCCGGCCAGCCTGCTCGCCGTCGACGTGGCGGCGCCGGGGGCGAACGGGATCTATCTCAAGACGGTGACCGCCCCCGACCACACCGAGTTCTGGTTCACCGACGGCACCAGCGCGGGGACCCGCCAGCTCACCCACTTCAACGGGAACGGTGTGGCCGGCTGGCCCCCCCAGTTCACTGTCGTCGGCGCCAGCGTCTACTTCACCTGGATCGACGGCCGGCTGTGGAAGACGGACGGCACCGCGGCGGGGACGGTCCCGCTGGGGAGCTTCCCCCCGGGGGACGTCGTGACCCAGCTCGCTCCTCTCGGCGGGGCGCTCTATTTCTTCACCGAGGGCTTCACCTCGGAGTCCCGCCTCCGCCTCTGGCGCACGGATGGCACGGACGCCGGGACCGTCCAGGTCCGGGACTTCCCGTTCGAGGACGTGTTCAGCCTCCCCCTCCAGCTCGTCCCCTTCGCCGGCAAGGTCTATTTCAACGTCGACGACGGCGTGCACGGCGTCGAGCTGTGGTCGAGCGACGGCACGGCGGATGGCACGGCGCTGGTGCGCGACATCGATTCCGGACGGCGCGGCTCGCAGCCGACCCGGCTCACCGTGGCGGGGGACCGGCTCTTCTTCACCGCCGGCGACGACGTCCACGGCGTCGAGCTCTGGCAGAGCGACGGCACGGCGGCCGGCACCCGCCTGGTGCAGGACATCGCGCCGCAGGCCTTCTCCTCGAACCCGGATCACCTGACGGTGGCCGGCGGCAACCTCTACTTCACGGCGGACGACGGGGTGCGCGGGCGCGAGGTCTGGGTGCTCCCCCTCACCGGCTCCGGCGCCTGCCAGCCCACCTCCACCCGCCTCTGTCTGAGCGGCGGGCGCTACGCGGTCGAGGCCACCTGGCAGGACTTCCAGGGGCACCGCGGGGTGGGGCACGCCGTGGCGCTGACCCCCGACACCGGCTACTTCTGGTTCTTCTCGGAGAGCAACGTCGAGGCGGTGCTCAAGGTGCTCGACGGCCGCACCCTCAACGACCACGTCTGGGTGTTCTACGGCGCCCTTTCGAACGTCGAGTACACGCTGACGGTGACCGACAGCCAGACGGGCCTCGCCCACCGCTACGTGAACCCCTCGGGGACGCTCGCCAGCGTCGCCGACACCAACGCCTTCGGCCCCCTGGGGGCGTACGAAACCTCGGTGACCTCGATCGCCTCGATGGGCGCTCCCTCCCCCGTGGCCCTGGCGAGCCAGCGGGTCGTCCCCGCCGCGGCCAAGGCCGCCTGCGCGCCGAGCTCCACCCGGCTCTGTCTGAACGGCAACCGCTTCGCCGTCGAGATCGCCTGGAAGGACTTCTCGGGGCACACCGGCATGGGGCAGGCCGTCCCGCTCAGCGGCGACACCGGCTGGTTCTGGTTCTTCAGCAGCACCAATGTCGAGGTGATCCTCAAGGTCCTCGACGGCACCGCCGTCAACGGCCACCACTGGGTGTTCTACGGCGCCCTGTCGAACGTCGAGTACACCGTGACCGTCACCGACACGCAGACCGGCAAGGTCGACACCTACAAGAACCTGAGCGGCCAGCTCGCCAGCATCGCGGACACCGGGGCGTTCTGAAGGGGGGTGACGGAGCGGCGGGGTCCGGCCCGCCCCTCTCTAGCGGGGCGCCGTGCCGTGGCGGGCGAGGCGCAGCTCGAGGTAGCGCCGCACGTCGCGCCATTCCGTGGCGAGGATGCTGTACATCACGCTGTCGCGCACCGTGCCGTCGCGGCGCGCCTGATGATGGCGGAGGATGCCGTCCTTCTTCGCGCCCAGCCCCTCGATCGCCCGCTGCGAGGCGAAATTGAAGTTGTCGGTGCGCAGGCCGACCACCTGGAAGAGCAGCCCCTCGAAGGCGTGGGCGAGCAGCAGGAGCTTGCAGGTGGTGTTGACGTGGCTGCGCTGCCAGCTCTTGGCATACCAGGTGTACCCGATCTCCACCCGGTCGATGGCGGCCACGATGTCGTGGTAGCGGGTCGAGCCGATGATGCTTCCGCTCGCCAGCTCGCGCACCGCCCAGGGGAGCATGTGCCCGGTCTCCTGGCCGGTGAGCGCGGCCGCGATGTACTCGTGCGTCTGCCCCGGCTCCGGCACGGCGGTGAACCAGAGCTTCCAGAGCTCGCCGTCGGCCGCGGCGGCGCGCAGCTCCTCCTGATGGGCGTGGGTGAGCGGCTCCAGGCGGATGCCGTTCCCCTCCAGCGTGACCGGCTGTGGTTTTTTCATCTCATCTTGACCCTAGCAGACCACTCGCCGCACCCTCGAGCCGCTCTCAGGAGGCCGGCATCCGCAGGGCGTAGAAGTCGACGAGCCGGGTCGCCGCCGGCGGATCGAGATTGCTGAGGCAGACGACCACGACCCCGAGCTCGGGGAAGATCCGCAGCTCGCCGTTCATCCCCGGAGCGCCGCCGCCGTGGCCGAAGCTCCGCAGCGGTCCCTCCCCCTGGATGCCGAGGCCGAACCCGTAGCGCTCCTTGAACGGCGTGGTCGCCATCGCCAGGCTGGCCTTGGAGATCAGCTTCCCCGACTCCAGCGCCCGCGCGAAGCGCAGGAGGTCCCCCGCCGTCGAGTAGCCGCCGCCGGCGGAGGTGCCGCGCACGGGCAGCGTCTCGGTGTTCGGCACCCACTTGCCGTTCTCCTTCATGTACCCGGCGGAGCGGTTCGGCACCGCCTCGCTCTCGGGGAGGGAGTCGGTCGCGGTCATGCCCGCCGGCTGGAAGACGTGGCTGCGCACGTAGTCGTAGTAGGACAGACCGCTCACTTTTTCGATGATGGCGCCGAGCAGGACGAAACCGTAGTTCGAGTAGCGGAACTCCGTTCCCGGCTCGTGGGTCAGCCCGCGCGCCCCATAGAGCTTCAGGTAGTCGGCGTGCTCGCGCAGGGTCAGCCGGTTCTTGTCGAAGTCTGGACCGAAGATGTCCCCCGTCCCTCCGGTGTGGGTGAGGAGGTTTCGCACCGTGACCTTGGTGGCGACATCTTGGTTCGGATAGTCGGGGAGGATCTTGCCGATCGTGTCGTCCAGCGACAGCTTCCCCGCCTCGACGAGCTGCAGCGTCGAGACCATCGTGAACATCTTGTTCATCGAGCCGATGCGGAAGCGGGTGTCGAGGGTGTTGGGAGTCTTCGTCTCCCGGTTGGCGAGCCCCCAGGCCTTCTGCAGCACGGCCTGGCCGTGCCGCGCGACCAGCACCACGCCGGAGAACTCGTCCTTCTTCGCGAGCTCGTCGGCGTGGGCGGTCAGCGCCGCCAGCGCCTCGCGCTCCTTGAGCCGCGGAATCGCCAGGTCCGCGGGGCGGGGGATGGCCTCGATCTTCGCGACCAGGATCTTCGGCGGCTGGGCGTCGCTCACCGTCAGCTCCTGGCGGGCCAGGGTGTCCGAGTCCTTCTCCTGGAGCAGCACGACGAGGGAGAGCGGCTCGCTCTTCTCGACGCGCACCAGGGTGAAGCCGCCGGTCATGGCGCGGAACTGCAACCGGTCCTCGACCGGCGGCGTCGGCCCCTCCCGCGAATAGGCCGCGTCGAAGGCGCGGAGCCGGGCCGCATCCGCGGAGTTGAACGCCGCGAGCCACGCCGCGAAGACCTTGCCGGCGGGAGTCGCCGGAGGCTCGACCCCGGCCGCCGGGAGGACCCGGCAGGCGATCAGGAGGGATGCGACGGCGAGGGTTCGGAACGACCGGGAAGGCGAGGGCATGGGAAGGCTCCTTGTCGGGTGCGTCGTCAGCGGTTCACCTGCTCATAACGACGGGGCGGGCGAAAGGTTCCGGGAGTCCGCACTCGCTTGACTTGCATCGACGTCCACGGTCAGCCAGAGCAAGGCCGCGACGAGGCACACTCCCGACCAGAACACCAGCGTCCCGTTCCACCCCCACGCGCTCGACATCCTCGGCACGAGCCAGATGGAGAGGACGCCGCCGAGGTTCCCCATCAGGTTGAGAAAGCCGGCCGCCGCGCCTGGGTTCTCCGCTCCGAGGGCGGTCGCGGTGGTGAAGAACGGCCCCTCGGCCCCGTTCACGCATCCCGTCGACAGGCTGAGGGCGAGGATCGCCAGCAGCGCGCTCGGCAGCACCGCCCCGGCCGCCACGAAACCCGCCGCGGAAAGGAGGCACGCCATCGCCATCCGACGCCGCGCCCGCGGGGCGCCGAGGCGCCGGCCGAGACGATCGGTCGCCACGCCGAGGAGCGGCACGAGAACGAAGGCGGCGAGGCCGGGCAGGCCGCCCCACCAGCCGCTGGCGAGGACGGTGAAGCCGCGCCCCTCCGTCAGGTAGCGGAAGAACCAGAACACGAACACGAACCAGACGGCGGAGTGCAGCAGGTAGGCGATCGAGAGGCGCAGCAAAGGAATGTTGAGCACGAGGCCGCGCAGCTCGGACCCTACGCCGCGCCTGGCCCGGACTGCATCCCGCGGCGCTGGCTGCGGGGCGTGCGGTGGCCGCGGCGGCATCAGCGTCACCCAGGCCAGCGCGGTGACCCCCGCGATGGCGCCGCTGAGCCCGAAGACCGCGCGCCAGCCGAGCTTCTCCAGGACCGGTGCCATCAGGATCGGGGCCGCCGCCGCGCCGAGGCTCGCCGTGGCCACGTAGAGGGCCGTGGCGCGCACGCGCTCCATCACCGGGACGTAGATCATGACCGCCATGGCGGCCACCGGGAAGACCGCGGCCTGCGCGATGCCGAGCAGCACCCGGGTGGACAGGAGCACGGCGACGGCTCCCTCGCGAGGCATGGCGCCGGTGAGAAACGAAGCCAGGCTGCAGCCGGCGAGCGCCAGCGCCAGGGCCGTGCGCGCGCCGAAGCGTTCGCCGAACATGCCGGCCGGCACTTGAAAGAGGGCGTACGCGAGCTGGAAGCCCCACGCGGTGATGGCGCCCATGCCGATCATGGACAGCCCCAGGGCCGGCACCATGCGCTCCTGCGCCACCGCGACATCCGTACGCACGAGATAGGCGACGCCGGTGACGAGACTGAGGAGAAGGATGACGCGCCAGGGATGCCTGGAGCCGTCCTCCCGCCGTATCGCCTCGGCTTCATTCATGGCGTTAGCATACCCGACTGTCTGCTGCTCCTGGCGCCCCGGCCCCCCTCCCCGGTTCCCCGGGAGCGCTTTGCCGCAAGATGGACTGAGAGGGATCGAGAGGGAAGATGGGCGCAGCGTTGCCGCCGGTACGGTCGCCACCCCAATGCATCGGTCCATGATTGTCCATGCCGCGCTCGACAGCTAAAGCCAGATCATAATGGGTTACGATACGCCAACAAACCGACCCGTCGTTGCCAAAATAACCCATTCAACTGTGGTCTGCGTTCGACGGCCATCGCGTAATAGCGCCGAAGTTCGTCAAGCATCGCCAGAAAGGCCTGTGCCGTATCCAGAGCGGCCTCCTGCAATCGGCGGAGGCAACCTGACACCAAATAATCGGAGACTCGTTCCGCTCCCGATTCCGCCGACACAAAGGCGCGTTCGAGGCCTGATCCGGTCAACGGATCGATCGACTGGACGGCGTCGCCGATCGGCAGCCACCGACCGGCCCACACCCGCCGCCGACACGTCGTCCGTGCATCTCGGATCGCAACCGGCCCTGTGAAAATAGGATCGGCAAGTCGGTGCGAGAGGCTCGGGAAGGCCTCCCGAAATTCCGTGGCCAAATGCCGGAGCCGCGTGGCTGAGCATCGGGGCAACAGGTCGCCATCGGTCATGAATACGGCCTGGGCGGGCCCCGTGGATGGGGAGGCGATGTACCACCATCCACCAGAGGAGGCCGCCAGGTGCATCCAGTCGGGTGGGTCAGGAACGGCAGCCAGGGACATCCGGACGGCGATCAGGCGGTCATACCGAAGCCGTTGGTTCTCGCCGGCGGGCAGCAGCCGCCCCGCCATGCCGGTCGCGTCCACGACGAACGTCGCCGCGAGATCGTTGGTCGCTCCAGGCCATCGAATGCTGGTGGCCTCGGCCAGGTTGACCGGCGATCCCGTGAGGTAGCCAGGGGCCGAGGACGCACACACGCGCACTCCGCACCCGGCCGCGAAGCGCACCAACCGCTCATCAAAAGCGCCCCGTTCCACCACCCAGCCGGTGCGGCAGCGGTACAACTGGAAGTCGGTGTACACCGCTGGTCCAGGGTGCCAGCCGTCCACGATCCCCCGGCAGGGCCGGGCCGTGGCCGCCAGATCGTCCGTTGGAAACCCGATGCGTTCAAGAAACGCCGCGGCGTTCGGGGACAGTACGTCCGGCCAGGAGGGCCGGCGGCGGCTGTCGGTGACGAGGACCACCTCTTGCCCCCGCCGGGCCAGCAGCGCGGCACAGACGGCCCCCGCCGGGCCGCCGCCGACCACGACGACCGCGGAAGCCACCGGCTAGCTCCCCACCGCGGCCGTGTCGCGCCCCTCTTCCAAACATACTTCGACTCCGCTGACGACCCGCGGGGTCACGACCCCGAACTGCATGACATGGTCGACCAGTTGCTGGTGGGTCGGCGTCGCCCCGGCCGCCCCGAGCCGCGCCCACAGCTTGAATGTAACGCCGCCGGCCTGGGGGGCGATGTCGGGCCGTTGGGACGGCCACCAGTTGCCGCTACATTTGAGGAAGTCCGCTTGCCACGGCTGCGCCATCATCGCGGTCACGTCGCCCGGAGCCAGCGCGGCGGAGTCGATCCGGAAGTCGAACGGAGTCTGATAGATCGTCGGGTCGGTGAGGATGCGGCCGCCTTCGATCCCGGGAAAGAACCCCTGTCCGGCCGTGCCGCGAAGGGCGGCTTCGGTCAGCGAATCGGGCGTGGGGGGCGTCACCGCCGGGACGCCCGTCCAGTCTGACGCGAAGGTCCCGGCCGCCCAGCGCGTCAGATGGCCCTTCTGGACATCCGTGAGCTGATAGTCGGACAGCAACGTCTGAACCCGAAGGATGAGGGCCATCTGCTGGGAGCGGAACGTGGCCTCTGCAGCGTCCGTCTTGGCCAAGCGCGGATAGTCTTCGCTGATGTCGTTCCACGTCTTCTCGCTGACGACCGTCCCGGCCAGGTTCTTGCGGCCGTGGGACCAACGGAGCGAACGGGCGCGGCGAAGCAACGGATAGACGTCGCGGGTGAAGGCGGTCGCGGTAGAGTTGGGCAGCCATGCCTGGCTGATGGCGACTTGCTGAATCTCGTCGTACAGACTGCTCACCGACTCGGACCCGGGCGTGAAGTCCGGAGGGGCGACGATCACCCACGCGCCGGTCGCCGGGGTGGTCGTCCCGTCGGCCAGAACGACCTCGGCCGACACCGTGCCATCGCAAACGTCATCGTGCCAGTTGACGTTGTTGTAGAAGCTGCCGCCGATCGGTGATACCGGGTTCGACTTCGAGACTCCGTCGGCTCCCACAACCAGGAGCCGCCCCTGTGCGTCGGTTCGCAGCTCGCCCAGGAGGACGGAAACCCCGACGTGCGTGCCGTCGAGGAATTGGCCGGCTGTCCCGGCCCCGGTGATCGAGACGTTGCCAGAATCGATGACCCGGTTCGCACGGGCGGCGTCGGGAGTGGGGCGCAATCCGGGGATCGTGGTCGCGTCGGGTGGGCTGGAGGGGCGCCGGATCCCGTCTTTCCTGTTGGCCACCCGGACGGTCCACCGCATGCTCGCCCCGGCCGGCAGTGCGGCTGGCACAAAGGAGTCGGACGCGGTGGCCCGCTGGTAGACATGGAACCGGGCCGCCTGTTTCCTGGTCCGGAAGGTGGCATCCTTGAAATCACGAACCTCGATCTCGCCAGCGGCGGTGAGGTCATGACCTCGGGAGCCGATCGACTCCGGTCCGATGAAGAGGTCCGGGCTGTTGCCGATGCGGGCGATGCCGATGGGGGGGAAGATGCGATACTCCATGGCGATAGCCTCCTTGAAGAGTTAGAGGAACAGGGGGAGCGACGCTATGAGTCGGTGAGCCGAAGGTCCACGAGCGCACGGAGCTCCTGCCAGTTCGATTCGAGAGTGTCCAGCAGCGTCTGTCCGGAAATGTCGTCCGCCAATTCCGGTCGAAGGCGCAACTCATCACGAATCTGCTTCTCGATGTCGAGGAGCTCAGACTGGCGGGTCCAACATGCTTTGAGGCTCGGCGGCATGTCTTCCCGCAGCAGCTCGAAGGTCGGCGCGCTGTTGGGATCGAGTCGTGTCATGCTGGGCGAAATCATTTGCTTGATCAGACCGCCCAGGTCCGACATCATCAGCCGGCTGAAGATAAACTCGATCAACCTGGGTCGGTCTTCATTGTCCCGCGGCGTCAACAGGGCATGGCCGATGTTCAGCAGCAGCGCGGAGTACCGAGCGTTGAGCAGATTGGCCCACAACCGGACGTATGTGTGGACCAGTGCCATCCCCGTAGTCACGCAGAGCGGCAGGTGGCCAACGAACGGATTCATCGGCATCGGCAGGACAGGCACCTCCCCGGATTCAAACTGCTTGAGAGCATCCAGGAATTTGTAAAAGTGTGACTCTTGGGCGTGCGCCGGCCCCTCCCCTTGCTCCATGATGCTGTTCACCGCTGCGACCGCCGTGGTGGCGTCCGCGACCGGATGAATCCGCATGTCCGGGCCGCTGCTGGCGTGCCACTCGTCGGGTTCGGCCTGATGGAGCTCTGTCTGGTCGGGAGGGGTGAAATCGCCAGGCTTGATGTGCCAACCAGCGTCGAACCCGATGGCAGAATCCGCAGTCAGGGTGAACGGCCCGAAGGGTGCGTCAGTCGGTTGCAGGAGCCAGTAAATCTTCGCGTACAGCGCACCGACGCGGTGTGGGTGGAGGCCCGTTTTGTCGGCCACCAACTGTTCCAACTTTTCGATTTTAGCCTGCACTTCCGTCTCGCCCGCCGGGATCGTCGCCGGTCGTTCGGCCAGCACGTACTCACCCAGCGTGAGCTGGGAAATGGCTTCCAGGTTGAGAGGCAGTGGGTTGAACGAGCTGGCCGCTCGGGCCGAGTCCCGTCCGATATGAAACACTCCCGGACCCCCGACGGCCAGGAGCAGGTTCTCATCGGTGATCAAGTGGGCCATCTCCTGAATAGCGATTTCCCGGACCAGGCTCTTGACAGGACCGGACTGGATCGACGCGGCGGCGTAAAGGTACTGGACAAGCAGAGAGTGTTCGACCTCGACCGCCAAACTCAACAGGCCCAGCAACTCGTCCTTCGGCGTCACCGCCCCGACACTCCCGATGTACCCATACCTGTAGAGTTGACTTACGATGCCCGGGCGATCCCGAAGATCATCGGGTCGGACCATCAAGCTCGCGTGCTCGCTCACATCTTCGAGGGTGCGCTGGGGCGGTTGTACCCACTCAAACCTCACCCGGCGGAAATTCGCGGTGTCAGGCGTCTCAAGAGTTGTCATGAAGTCTCCCGTCCGGAGTCGGCAAGCCCGTCCAGAAGGAGAGAGCCGCCGCCTTGAGAGACGGACCTGAACTGAGTTTTCCCTTACCCGGGAGAAGTTGGGAGACGAGCAAAAGGGGCGTGGCCTGTGTCCACACCCCTAAGGGACCGAGCAAAGTTAAGGGTTTATCGGTTCTCGGCCAGTGCCGGCGGCGCGGGACGAGAAGTGCCAGGAACTCCCTCAGTCCGGGCCGGGGCCGACCCTCCGTGCAAGAAGGATCGGCCCCGGCCAGAAGACAGCGACATATTCCCGCGACTCCCGGGGCGCGAGAGCGTCTCCGTCCCCCGGAAGCCGCCCGGCTCAGGGCCGGCTGTCCGGATCCGCCGGATCGGTGTGGGCCTGCCGCTCGTCGCCGTCCCAGGCGCCGTCGCCGTCGCGGTCGACGCCGAGGCGGGTTCCGGAGCCGGGGGGGACGCAGGTGTAGGTCACCGGATGGCCGGAGCCCCGGGCCGTCGAGCGCAGCGCCGCGTCGGTCACCGGCGGCCTGCCGCGCCGGTCGGTGAGGAAGAGCCCCGATCCCGCGTAGAGGAAGCCGGCCTCGTCGCCGTCCTCGTTGCGGGTCTTGGCGATCAGATCGCAGTCTCCGGCGTCCGCCCGCTGCCGCAGGATGTCGAGCCGCGATCCCACCGCCGCGGAATTCGTGGCGGTCAGCGTGACCTGCTGCCCCACGACGGGGGCCAGGTTGGTGGGGAACGCCAGGATGAACGCCTCGAGCTGCCGCCGCTGGGTCTCCCCTTCCGGCCCTTCCGGGATGCTGTTGCTGTCAGGCCCGTTGCCGACCTCCGAGAAGCTGATCCCGTGGACGAAGCGGAAGACCGTGTCGACGCTGCCGTCGTGGAGGAAGCCGAAGCCGCGCACCTGGTCCCCCTTGAAACCGTTGTCGCCGCCGAGGAAGCCGGGGTTCGGGGGATCGCCGAAGCGGCCGACCTTCTGGTACAGGTTGCGCAGGTGGGGAGCCTTGAAGAGCTGCGGATTGAAGTCGAAGCTCGAGCCCCCCGAGGTGCCGAAGAAGCCGGGCGCCGCGGTGCCGGGGTTGGCGTTCGGATCGAGCACGTGGCAGCTGTTGCAGGTGAGGGTCGCGCCGTTGAACGCGGGCGCCGAGGGGATGCCGCAGTTCACCGTGTTGAACAGCCGCCGCCCGGCCTCCTGGTCGGCGGTGAGCACGTTGTCGATCCGCCGGTTGGGATTCGGCGGATACTTCAGTTGCAGGATGAAGTCGGTGAAGGCGTCCATGTCCTCCGCCGGGATCACCGAATCGCGCCCGAGCAGATCCATGAAGGCGGGATTGAACTTGTGGAACCCCGCGTTCTCGTCGAACGTGCCGCTGTCCGGCTGGGCGGTCGGCGCGTCGTTGCCGCCGGTGCGGTCGCCGCGCCAGTGCATCGGGCCGTGGTTGGCCATGCCGCGCAGGCTCTGCGTGGTCATCGGTCCCTTCATCGGATGGAAGAAGGGGTCCATCGGCTGCCCCGTCTGCAGGTTGAGCAGGAGGCTGTTGAAGGGGCCGGGGTTGGCGGTCACCTGCCCATCCGGATTGCCGAGATCCCAGGCCAGGCTGTCGAAGTCGCCGAAGGCGTGGCAGCTCGCGCAGGCGGAGTCGCCGTGGCTCGACGAGAACCTCGCGTCGTAGAGGAAGCGGCGGCCGGTCACCACGCTCGGCGGCTCCGGGCTGTGCATCTGGACGTGCCCGCGCTCCGCCCGCGAGCGGGTGTCGACGACCGAGATCCCATTGTCGAAGCGGGTCATCACGTAGAGCTGCCCGCGCTCCTCGTCGAGGACGAGACCGGTCGGGCCGCCGCCGCTGACCGGGACCTGATTCACCGTGCTCGGCACGAAGCTGTCGGCCTCGAGCTCGGCCGTGGCGAAGATCCCCACCTTGTCGGACCCCAGCGCCGCGACGTAGAGGGTGGCGCCGTTGCGGGTCACCGCCATCCCCTGCGGGAAGGCGAGCGACTTGGCGTTCTCGGGGTTGGGGAGGGGCGCGCAGCAGTGGCTGTAGTCGATGTGCTTGTTGAGATGCCGCGGCGCCACCGCCGCCGCGGTGCTGCCGCCCCCGGGGGTGAGCACGGTGATCCGGCTCTCGTGGAGATGGCCGCGCAGGCTGTGCCCGGCGAAGGTCCCCGGCCCCTCGAAGCGGTCGGCGTTGTTGGCGTCCGTGTTGGCGACGTAAACCTTTCCATTCACGGGATTGACCACCATCGTGTAGAGGACGGTGCCGACCCCCTGGAAGAAGCCGGCCGGGCCGCTGAGCTGGCGCGGCGGGTTCGCCATCGCGTCGAGCACGAAGACGTCCTTGTCGGGGAGCGAGAACTTCACGGAGTCGTCGCGGGAGCGGCCGAGCGTGTCGACCCAGTGGGAGCCGTTCCACTTGACGATGATCCCCACCTCGGGCGCGGGTTTCCCCTCGGCGTTGGTGGCCGGTCCCGCGACGCCGGTCGGACCGAAGCCGTCCGGGACCGCGGTCTCGGCGACGATGGTCGTCCGGTTGCCGGTCTCGAAGCCGGCGGCGTAGACGCGCGTGCCGTCGGGGGTCACCGCGAGGGCGCGCGGCGTGTCGGTAAAGAGCGTGACGATGGCGAGCGGCGACCCGCCGGGCGAGTTGCCGAGCGCGTCGGCGTCGAACACCCAGACGTCGGCGCGCCCGACCCCCGGCGTGGTGAGCTGCGGATCGGCCGGCCGGTTCTGGCCGCGATGGGCGGTGGTGATGAAGGCCCGCTTGCGCCCTGGACCGGCGAAGACGATGTCGCGTGGCTCGTCTCCCACCAGGAGGGTGCGCGCGACCTCGCCGGTCACCTCGTCGTCGCCCGGGCCGCCGTGCCCGCCGTGCCCGTTGTCATCGTCGAGCGTGACGATGCTCACGCTGTCCGAGAGGTGATTGACCACCCACACCTCGCGGTCCGTCCGCGCCGCGACGGCGACCGGCTCGACTCCCACCGGGACGGAGCCGGTGTGGACGAGCCCATGGTCGCCGATGCGGAAGATCTCCAGACGGCCGTCCGGCGTGTTGACGGCGAACAGGTGCTGCCGGTCCGGCGACATCGCGAGCGGTCGCACCTGCCCGCTCTCGAACAGGGTGTACGGGGAAGCCCCCGGCGCCGTCTTGCGGAGCAGCTTTTCCACCTCCGCCGACGTCCTCGAGGGGCGGCTCAGGTCGGGCGCGGACGTGAGCGCCGCGGTGAACGCGAACGCCACGAGCGCGACGAGGGCCATCATCCAGCCGCGATGCGAGTGCTGCGGTCTCATAAATGATTCCTCCTCTCCTTCGGTTTGGGATCGCTGCCGGCATTGGCAGCTCTGCCTCAGGCGCAGGGTGAAATCTAATTTCTTCAAGACCGAAAATACTACGTGAAGAGAGGAACGTTTCGGAGGGAGGTTTCCCCTCATCGGGAGGGGAAGTGGTATCCTCGTGAATGCAGGAATCGAGGTAAGCCAATGGTCACGATAGAGACTGTCGCCGAGATCGACGAAGAGGACACTTCGGTGCTGGCTGCTTACGACGAAAGGCTCCATGAAGCCGCTCGCGCCGCCGGCCTTTCTGTCTTACCGAAGACCCTGGTTCCCGGGACACTCTGACTCAGGCCAACGCAGAGCTTGGCACCGGTACAGGTGAGTTGCTCAGCTGTCGCGGCCGGGTCGGCGGTGCTCGGGGGACGCGGGCTCCGTCCCGCCGGCCAGGCTCCCCGTCTCGGCTCCGCCTTCGCGCCTCTCCTGGAGCCGACGTTCGACCTCCTCGGAGATCCGCCGTTCGAGTTTCCTCCGCCACCGCGGTGACGCCATGATGGTTCATCTCCTCGACGGCACGTACGAGCTGTTCCGCTATTACTACGGCCGGCGGCGCTTCGAGAAGGGCGAGCCGGCGCCGTTCGGGGCGGTGACCGGCGTGCTGCACACGGTGCTGGAGATGATCGAGAAGGGGGCGACGCACCTCGGCGTGGCGACCGATCACGTCATCGAGTCGTTCCGCAATCGTCTCTGGCCCGGCTACAAGACGGCGCAGGGGGTCGACCGCGCGCTCCTCGCGCAGTTCCACCCGCTGGAAGAGGCCCTCGCCGCCCTGGGCGTTTCGGTCTGGCCCATGGTCGAGCTCGAGGCGGACGACGCGCTCGCCTCCGCCGCCCACCTCGCCGCGGAGGACGAAAGGGTGCAGAAGGTCTGCATCTGGACCCCCGACAAGGACCTGGCGCAGTGCGTCCGCGAGGAGCGCGTCGTGCAGGTCGACCGCCGGGGGAACAAGATCTTCACGGCGGAAGGGGTCCGCGCGAAGTTCGGGGTCGATCCCGTCCTGATCCCCGATTATCTGGCGCTCGTCGGCGACGCCGCGGACGGCTACCCCGGCATCCCCGGCATCGGTCTCAAGACGGCGGCGAGCCTCCTCAACCGCTACGGCCCCCTCGAGAGCTTCCCGCCCGAGGCCTTGCGGGACCGCGCTCTGGCGCTGCGCTTCAAGGATCTGGCGACGCTCCGCACCGACGCTCCCCTCTTCGGCGACGTCGACGAGCTCCGCTGGCACGGTCCCACCCCCGCCTTTGCAGCCTGCACGGAGCGGCTCGGAGACCCCCGCCTGTTGCCGCGCGCCCTCGGCGCTCCGGTCGCTTAGAAATACTCCCCGGCGGTCAGTGTGCGGGCGTCCCCGCGGGTTTGGTCAACCCCTGCGCCGCCAGCCAGTCGTAGAATTCGTCGATCCAGTGATCGCTGGTGGTCCCCTGCTTCTTCAGACCGAAGCCATGGCCGCCGGCGCTGAAGATGTGGGCCTCGGGCTTGTGTCCCGCTGCCACGAGCGCGCCGTAGAACCTGGCGACCGGCTCGCGCGCCTGCGGGTCGTCCTGCGCCCAGGCAAGAAAGATCGGAGGGAGCTTGGCCGGGATGGCCGGCAGGACGCCGAACGGACCGCCGTAGATCATCGCCGCGAAGCTCGGCCGCGCCGCGGGGTCCGGCTGGAGCAGGGTGCCGCTGGCGACCATCGCCCCCGCCGAGAAGCCGAGGAAGCCGATCCGGTCGGGCGACAGCCCCCACTCCGCGGCATGCTGCCGCACCACCTTGAGCGCCTGAATCCCGTCGGCGATCCCGTACTGCCCCGCCTCGTCCATGTTGAGCCCCGCCGGAATGCCGTCCCCCTTCTTCTCCACGATCCGATACTTGAGCACGAAGGCGGCGATCCCCCGCGCCTGGAGCCAGCGCGCCACCTCGTTCGCCTCGAGGTCGATCGCCAGCGCCACGAAAGCGCCGCCGGGAGCGACGATCACCCCGGTCCCCGTCGCCTTGGCGCGCTCCGGAAGGTAGGGCGTCAACGTCGGCGTGACCACGTTGAAGATCACGGTCCCCAGCGGCGTGTTCTCGACCGCCTTTTCCTGCTGGGTCCACTTCTCGGAGCCCGGAGCGACGCCGGGCCAGAGCTTCAGGACCGGTGGGTCGGCGAAGGCGGCCGATGGCAGCAGACAGAAAAAAGCGATCATGGTGCACAGCGTTCTCAGCATCCAACGAATCATGTTTCCTCCCAGCGGCGGATCGAGGTCAGACAGGTTTCTCGAGAGAGGCGTGCGATGCGAAGGCCGGGCAGCCGCTGTTTCTGCGCACGACCCGCCCGTCGAGCGGCCCGCCCTCGGCGCTGCAGGCGCCATAGTCGAGCAGGTGGCCATCGCTGTCCAGCCGAACGTAGAACGCGCAGTCGACGCAGGACCCTCGCTTCGGTTCGACGCTGGGGGTGCCCCACCGGGCCTCGGCGCGATGCGCCCGCGCGAAGGCGGCCTTCTCTCCCGCGGAGGTCTGTGGCCCGCCGGTGCCGACGAGGAAGCGCCCCCGCTTGGCGCTGACATACCGGCCGTCCTGGAGCTTGATCGTCCATTGGGGATGGCCGGCGAGCATGACCATGGTGCGCAGGCGAGCCCCGTTCGAAAACTGGACGACCAGCTCGGGAATCCGCCCGACCGCCGTCAGCGCCTCGACCGTTGCGCCGCGGAGGGCCTGGAGCCCCTTGTCGATCCTCGGCCCGCTGCTCGAGCTGCCGAACGCGACGGCGGATCCCGCCTCGACCCGCCAACTCCATTCGGCCGTGATGCAGGCTTCGCCGTTGTTGTACCGCTGACTTGGGTACTCTAAGGGAGCGAGCGCTCCCAGCTCGAGGAAGATCGCGGAGCCATGGCCCGGCCACGGCAAAGAGACCGGGAGCCCGACCAGCGGCTGCACCAGCTTCTGAAACTCTTCATACGACAGCACGACGTCCTCTTCATCCGACAAGTCCAAGCCACCTTTCCGTCTCCGCAACTTTCGGATGCTCGATCCGCTTGCGCACCTCGAGCGCCCGGGTGAATGCCCGCTTCGCCAGCGTCGGCTCATGGTTGGCGAAAAACGCCTCGCCCCAAACCTGCGCCGCGTCCGCCTCGCCCCACGCGTACCGGCACTCGGGATCCGCCGCCAGATCGAGCGCCTCGCGCGCCGCCTGGATGGCCTTCGGCGGATCAGGCCAGGCTAGCCGGATGCGCGCCATCGCGACGAGGAGCTCGATGCGAAGCAATCCGTACCCGCACGCAACGGCGTGCAGAAGGCCCGTCTCTGCCTCGCCAAGGGCGGCCTGCGGGTCGCCAGAGGCGAGGAGATGGCGCGCGGTGAGGAGGTGAGCCTCGATGATGGAATGCATTTCCCCGGTCCGCGAGGTCCAGGCGCGAATCTCTTGTAGATGAACAGTAGGGTCGTTACCTTCGGCAAGGTCGATGCGGGCAAGGAGGATGCGAAACCAATGGAACTGCTGATTGGAACCGTATCTACGGGCAAATTCGAGTCCGTCATCACAGAGGGAACGGGCAGAAGAGAAGTCGCCAAGGTCGAGATGATGATGGGCATGCTGGGAACCCCGCAATGAGACGAGGGGGCCCTCCAGCTTTGTGGCGGCTGCGAAATCCGCCCGTGCGGCGGGAATATCGCCGAGAGCGTGCGCTGCGATCGCACGGAACGCGAGCGAAAAGGTTGTGTGGAGGGAATCCTCTCCGGCCTCAGAGAGCGCAGCGTCGGCGAATCTGCGACATTCGGGCAAACGCCCCTGTTCGACCGCCACCCAGCTTAAGTTCTGGAGTCCCTGTGACACCGCGACCCTTTCGAGCGAACTTGTCCATTCATCATCCACCTGGCGGATTGCCCATGCTTCCCCCAAACGTCCGAGATGTTGCGCCATGAGGGCGAGTTCGTTAATAAGAGTAGACCGTTCCGGCAGCGCCATCGTCGTCCCGAGATCATCAGGCCTCCCCGTCGCGCTGAAAGCCGCCAGAATCCGGTAACCCCTCTGGTATTCCCCCAGCATCCACCCGAGGTTTCCGTAGCCTCCCAGCCCAAAACCATACAGATCGAATGCCTCCTGCTCGCGCCCGGCGAGCCGCATCGCTTCGATCAGACGCTCGTAGCGGTCGAGAACACTCGAGTCGCTCGGCTTCGTCTCGGGTCGTTTCTCCAAACCGGTGCTCAGCGACTGCGCCACCACGTCGAAGACTCGTTCGGACGGGCAGCCGAGCAGATCCCGGAATTTCTCCCGCAGGAACGGGTGCGCCGTCCAGGTAACGCTCGTCTCGCTGGAATACGCGAACACCAGCCCGCGCGCCTTCAGGCTGTTCAGCAAAATCACGAGGCGCGGCTTTGCCTTGATGAGGAGCCCCGCCACCTCTCCGCCAGCTTCGACCAAGGTGTCGAGCAGTTCCAGGGTCACTCCGCGGGGGAACACTGAGAGACGCGCGAGGAGCTCGCGTTCCTCAGGCGGCAGGCGCTCCGCATAGGAGGCCAGCACCCGTGCGAGCTTCGCCGCCTTGGGATCCTCGCCCGTCACAGCGTCGAGATCGAAGCTCTTCACCTCTTCGATGCGCCCGTCCGCGAAGAAGCGGAGGTAGGAGCCGATAACCGCGACCGGAAGCGCGTGGTGACCTACCTGGGCCGCCGCCTCGCGGAGCGCTGCCTCGTCTCCGGTGACTCCCCAGCCCCGCAGCACAGCCACCGCGGCTTCCGGGGGGAGATCGTCGAGGCGGGTGTCCCGGTAGCCGCGGTTCGTCCAATCCTGGAGATCTATCAGCGGGAAGCGCGAGGTCACCAGCGCGCGGGCGCGGCCGAGGCCGGCGGCCAGCGCGCGGAGGAGGAGCTTGAGCGTCTGGTCGGAGAGCTCACCGCGCACACGGCCGGCGCCGGCATCCTCCTGCACCCTCTCCAGGCCGTCGAGCACGATCAGGTGCGGGCGCCCATCGCGCAGGCCGCGTTCGAGGCGCTCGAGACGCCCGCCCGCCGGGCCTTCCTCCTCGCCGAGGAAGAGCTGGTTGCACTCCCGCAGGAAGGCGTCGGTGTTGGGATTCTCGTAGAACGACCAGACGAGGACGTTGGCCTCTCCAGGGTTCATGTCCCGGACGACGCGCTCGGCCACCGCCGTCTTCCCGGTCCCACCCGCCGCCACCAGGGACCAGACCCGATCCGGCGAAGCCAGGTCCGCAACCCAGGCGGTCAGCTCTTCGACCAGAGGGTCCCGGCCGTGGAAATGAGGAGCCGGCTGGAGCGCGTGGACGATGCGGATCTCGCCCCGTTTGAGAGCCGGCTGCGTGGCGTGCGCTGTCCGCGGCTGGATGTGTTTCTGCAGCGCAATGGCAATCTTCCGGCCAAGCTCGTCCGGAGTCGTGAACGTTTCGTAGACAAAGGTCGCACGCAGCCACTCTTTGAAAGCGCCGAGCTCGCGGATTCCCTCTACGACCTCCGCGATGCGATCCGCGCCATCACTGCCGGGTCTGTGAGGCGATCCTGCTCCTTCTTCTCGCTCCACGGGTAGCCGTCCGCGACGAGGAATACCAGCACCTCCCGGTCTTCCGCCTGCGCCGCCTCGACCTCGCGCCGGGTGATGCTCCCCTTGCCCTTCTCCGGGACGAAACCGTACCGGTGCGCCACGATGCAGAGGACGATGTCGCTTTCACGCGCCAGGCGTTCGCACTCCGCCACGGGCGTCCCCGGCTGCGGGCCGAACCGTTCCATGAGAATGGTTTCCTGGGAGAGACGCAGGATCGTGTCGTCGGCCACCTGGCGGTGGGCGACGAGATCCAGGGCGGTGGAGGAGAGGAAGACCTTCATGGGCGCCGATTCCCTGCGTCCCTTCGGGACTTCGAGGGTGGCGTGGCGCCAACCCCGGGGCTGAAGCCCATCCTCTTATACATAGCTTCCCGCGAGCGACTGACGCGAGCCCGCAGGGCGGCATTCCTGTAGCCCAGGCCGTGAGCCCTGGGCTGGCTGGCGTGGCATGCCTCGAAAAAGGAAGAGGGGTATGCCGACATTCCCAGGGTTGCCACCCTGGGCTACAGGAATGCCGCCCTGCGGGCTCGCGTCGAGGCAATGGAGATAGATGTGTAGAAGAGGGTGGGCTGAAGCCCCGGCCTCGCAGGTGACTTGCATGGCCCAATGGTATAAGAAAGAGATCCTTCTGCGGAGGCCTACAAAACCAGCCCCGAAGGGGCGGCATTCCTGTAGCCCAGGCCGTGAGCCCTGGGCTGGCCGGCGTGGCATGCCTCGAAAAAGGGAGAGGGGTACGCCGACAGTCCCAGGGTTGCCACCCTGGGCTACAGGAATGCCGCCCTGTGGGCTCGCGTCGAGGCAATTGAGATAGATGCGTAGAAGAGGGTGGGCTTACGCCCCAGGCTTCTATGAGGGCACTGGTTGTCAAGCCCCGAGTGGTGATTTTTTTCTCTCGGTCCACCCCTTCGTTTTCTTCGTCGCCACCTTCTTCTGAGCAGCGGCAAGAGATTCCTGTTCGTCTCTCCGATCTGGGGCTTGCTGAAGAGGGCGGAGCTCCAAGCTCCCGCCAGCTTCTATCCGTACCGGCCTTTCGCCGGATACCCTATGCCACATTCGCCTCGAGCGATTCAAGCAAGCCTGGTGGAACGGCCCCATCTTTATGACGGTGTCCTGGGGTCACCCAGCCTGGGGTCGGGCGCGCTCCTCCAGTTCGGATCTCTTGACAAAGAACTCCCGGCTACGCCGTCTTCAGCTGGGCTCCCTCCGGCACGACCCCGGTTTCAAGGAAGCGCCACAGAGACACCAAGAGCTTGCGCGCCAAGGCCACGATCCCCACCCGTCGCGAGCGACGACTCCCGGGACCATACCGCTCCCGAAACCCACTAGCGTCCGGTTAGAAGTCGAATAGAATCAATTGGTTAGCGGGGTTGGCTATTTCTCGTTGGGACCGATCAGGCTGTAAGGCGCATGAAATCTCGGTTTTCTCGAAGATCGAGACCGACAAGATCTGTAGACATGTGTACAGCGAGGCCTCTAATTGAAGCTCTTTCTTGACAATGGCGATCAACACGTAAGTGGCCACGGCGCACCAGATTTGCGTCTTCACCGCGTTCTCGCTGGTGCCAAGAAATCGCTTAATGCGCAGGTGCTGCTTGATCCACTTGAAGAACAGCTCGACCTGCCAGCGGCTTTTGTACAGAGCCGCGATCGTCAAGGCGGGCAAGACCGTATTGTTGGTCAGGAAGACGAGCGTCTTGCCAGACTCGGGGTCCTTGAAACGGACACGCCGCAGATGCTCCGGGTAGGCTTTGGCCGAGTAGAAGCCGTTGAGCATCACGCACTGGTCGCAGATTACGCCGGTAGAGCGCTGCGTCGGCGCCGAATACACGCGCCGAGCATCCATTCCTTGCTTGGCACGAGTGACGAAGAAAGCACCGGCCTGATGCATCGCGTACAGCCGCGTAAAGTCCACGTAGCCACGATCCATTACGTAGAAGGCGCCGGCCTCAATCGGCAGGATGTCGAGCACGTTGACATCGTGCAGCTTGCCATCGCTGATGTGGAGGAACGTCGGGATCGAGCCCCGGAGGTCCAGAAGCGTGTGCAGCTTGATGGCCGCCTTGGTCGATCGAAACGGTGCCCAGTCGAACAGGCTCAGGCACAGATCGATCGTGGTGGAGTCCAGCGCATAGACGCTGGCATCGAGTCCGAGCACCGAAGGATCTTGAGCGTAGAGCGTTTTGGCGCGCGCGATCAGTCGCTGAGCCAGCCCATGATAGATGCGCCAGTCGCGACGCTCGAGTGCGTCGGCCAACGTCGAGCGCGCGGGCGACGCCTTCATTCCCATATGAAACAGCTTGGTTTGGTTGGCGGCCAGACAAGCCTCGATGTCGCGCAGCGATTCGCGCCAGGTGAGTTGCGCGAAGGCCATAACGCGGAACAGGTCGGCACAGCTCAGAGTGCGCACGCCCGCATCACCCTTGTGCCGTTCGACGATGCGTCCGAAGGTCTTCCATGGGACGAACTCCATCACCTGTGCGAACAGCGTCTTGCCCACGTTCATGCGTCACCTCGGGGTTGGTCAAGCCCGAGAGCATGGCATGGGCGATTAGCAAAGCCTCGCGCTCAGCGACCGGGAACTCCACCCGGCCGGCCCCTGACTCAGTGGGATCCGAGGCGAAGCACCGCCTCCAAGAAATTGCTCAATCTCTCCGTGGCGCCTCCGCCCCCGAAATTCAAATCGTGGACACCCCTGAGTCGCCCGAAACTACAGTCAATGCAGGCCTTACGGGTGGTAGACAGCAAATAGACCGGACACTAGTGCCCGAAACCACAGACTCAGCGAGCTCGTCGGCTGATACCGCAGCCACGACCAGGCAATCTCGATGGCCATCGTACGCAGGCGCACGTTGCCCGCTTTGCTGATGCCTTGCTCATGATCCGTCGAGCCACTCTGGCAGGGCACTGGCGCCAAGCCGGCCAGGGCGCCTACCTCTCGGCGATTGCGGAACTGGCGCCAGCCGAAGAACTCGCGAACGAACAGCCATGCACTGGTCACACCGATCCCCTTCAACGTCGTCAGCTGCTGGATCTGCTGCAACGACGCATCTGCGGCGCCGGCCACCGCCTCTTCCTTTTCACGGTTCAAGTCGCGAATCTGCTCCTCGACCAACTTCAAACGCTCCCATTCCCGCTTCAAACGCTCCTGCAGTGGCAGCGGCAGAGCGCTCCCATCCCACAGCGCCAGACCTTCCAAGCGATCGCCGAAGTCGGCTCCCAGTCGAAGAGTGATCCCCTGACACGCCAACAGCGCTTGAATTCGATTCCGGTGCAGCGTCCGCTCCTGTTTCAGCTCCTCCCAGTCCCGGTGCAACTGGCGATCGGCCTCCTGCTCCACGCTCGGCACCCGCACCACGCTCCACACCCGATCCTCTTCCTCACCTAGATCGTGACGAACCAACAGCCTCAAGAGTTTCTGGGCGTCCAGACGATCCGTCTTCGCCCGACGAGCCCGTCGATTCACCTCGATGCTCGAGGAATCCACGACCAGGTTCGAGATCCCTCGGGAGAGCAGATAGCGGTGCAGCCAAAAACCGTCCCGACCCGCCTCATAGCAGCTCACCACACGAGACTCTGGTGCAACTCCCCAACGCTGACGCGCTCGGTCGATCTCCTGGGTCAACCCGCCCAGGTCGCCAGCCGCCACCGTCCGCAACCGCGGCCTTTCGCCCCCTCCCACCGTGAAGGCCAACTTCCACTCCTTGCGCCCCAAATCGAACGCGAGGTACAAAACCTCCGGGATGCTTTTAAACTGTGTCGGGCGGGTCGTCTGGTTCATCTGGCACTCCTTTCGGCAAAAAAGGTCCCAGAACTCACAACCAGACGCCCGCCTCTTTACGTCCCACCCACCTTCATAGGATCTCTATGCTGACGCCCCTTCGGGGCTCGGGGAAAGGTTATAGCGATTCAGGTGAGATCCAGAGAACGCCGGTATAGTATTCGGATTAACGGTCATATAAGGTGTGCCCAAGCCGATTGAAACCTTCCAGCATGATGAGCCTCCCACCCCATGCGCACACCCATCTTCCAGATTGACGCTTTCACCTCCCGGCGATTCGCGGGAAACCCGGCGGCGGTGATGCCGCTGGATGATTTTCTGGCCGATGACGTGCTGCAGGCCATCGCGGCCGAGAACAATCTGGCCGAGACGGCGTTCCTGGTTCCGGAAGGTGGCGAATATCGCTTGCGCTGGTTCACGCCGACCACGGAGGTGCCGCTGTGCGGCCACGCGACTCTGGCCAGCGCGGCGGTCGTCATGGAGCGGCTCGAGCCGGGACGCAACCAGGTGGTTTTCCACTCGGCGAGCGGACCGCTGACGGTGAGGCGGACGGCTACGGGATATGTCATGGACTTCCCGGCCCGGCCGTCCCAGCCGGTCCCGACGCCGCCCGGGCTGGCCGCGGCGCTGGGCGTCGTCCCCGTCGAGGTCGTGGTCGACGCCTTCAATTATCTGGTGTTGCTGGCGAGCGCGTGGGAGGTGCGCGAGCTCACTCCCGACATCGCCGCGATGGCCCGCGTCGATCGCAGCGGGGTCATCGTGACCGCTCCCGGGGACGAATCCTATGACTTCGTCAGCCGCTACTTCGCGCCGGCCAAGGGGATTCCGGAAGATCCCGTGACCGGCGGCGCGCATTGCGCGCTGGCGCCCTATTGGGCCGAGCGGCTGGGCAAGACGGAGTTTCGCGCTTTCCAGGCTTCGAAGCGCGGCGGCGAGGTACTATGTCGGCTGGTCCGGGATCGCGTCGAGCTGGAGGGCTCCTGCGTGTTTTATCTGGAAGGCGTGGCGGAGATCTGAAAAGCGTCCAAGATCTCCATCGCAGAGTCACCATCTCCAAGGCAGAGTCACGATCTCTATCGCAAAGTCAGCGTCTCCAGCGCAGAGTCAGCGTCTCCAGAGCAGGGTAAGGATCTCCATCGCAGAGTCAGCAGCTCCAACGTAAAGTCAGCGTCTCCAGGACAGAGTCACGGTCTCCACCGCAGAGTCAGCGTCTCTACGGCGGAGTCAGCGTCTCCAGAGCAGAGTAAAAATCTCCAGCGCAGAGTCAGCAGCTCCAGCGTAGAGTCAGCGTCTCCAGAGCAGAGTAAGGATCTCCATCGCAGAGTCAGCAGCTCCAACCACTAGCGTCCGGTTTATTTGATGGTGACCGGCTGCAAAGCTCGCACTGACCGTAGTTTCAAGCTTCTTGGGGGTGTCCACGATTTGAATTTCGGGTTGAGACGCCGGAGAGTTGAAGCAGGATCTGATGGACAATACCCCTCGCCTCTGGTCCTGCTGAGCGGGCATTCCCTTGATTTCCTGCCCTTGGTAAATAGATTCAATTCGAGACCTCGCTCTACACATGCCTACAGATCTTATTGGCCTCGGTTTGCGAGCAAACCGAGCCTTCATAGGCCTTGCAACCCGATCGGTCCCAACCAGTGTCAAGCATTATCTCTAACCTCTTGATTCTGTTTGACTTCTAACCGGACACTACTGAGCTCCAACGTAGAGTCAGCGTCTCCAGGACAGAGTCACGATCTCCACGGCGGAGTCAGCGTCTCCATCGCAAAGTCAGCAGCTCCAACGTAGAGTCTGCGTCTCCAAGGCAGAGTCAATCTTCTCAGGCACAGAGCCAGCGGATCTGCGGCCGAGTCAAACCGTAGGCTGGGGCTCGCGGCTCGCATGCCACAACGCAAGGACATGGAGTGTCCCGTTTTCAGCCCTGTAGTAGATGAAGTACCCGACACGGCCGAGAAAGAGGCGCCGATCGCCCCGGGAGCGGCAGGACGATTCTGCGCCCACCACTCGGCCGCCTGGCGAACGTGATTAGCGGCTCGTGCGGAGATTTTGATCCGAAGCGCCATGCTCAGCCGTGCTTTGGCAACGACTGCAGCAACTCTTCGAGGGTGACGTAGTCACCCCGCTCGATCTCGGCCATGGCAGCCAGGAGCTCGTTTTCCTGCGTCTCCGTGAGGGAAAAGCTCTCGTCAGCGCCGCGAGTGACGACCGCGACGATCTCTCCCTCGGTGAGGGAGACACCTTCCACGACGATTTTCCCGTTGACGACGGTTCCGGTTGCGACTTGCATGGTCCCAATGGTACCCCGAGAGGGAGCGAATCACACCCCCTCCGCAGCCCCCCGCACCTCCACCGTCGAATATCCCTGCCGCTTGGTGACGATCACCTGCTGGGCGAATTCGTCGCGCAGCTCGGGGATGTGGGTGATGATGCCGACCATGCGGCCGCCGACGCGGAGGCTTTGGAGGGTCTCGGCGACCAGGGCCAGGGTATCGGGGTCGAGGGTGCCGAAGCCTTCGTCGATGAAGAGGCTGTCGAGGTTCACGGCTCCCACGGCGCGCTGCACCTGATCGCTGAGCTCGAGGGCGAGGGCGAGCGAGGTGAGGAAGGTCTCGCCGCCGCTCAGGGTGTCGCTGATCCGCGTTTCGTCGGCGTTGTCGTGGTCGACGACGCGGATCTCGTCGTCGTCGAAGCGGAGGGAGTAGCGCTCGGCGGTCAGCCGCAGGAGGCGGGTCGAGGCGCCCTGGACGAGCTCGGTGAAGACCTCCTGGAGGACGTAGGCCTGGAACTTGTCGCTGCGCAGGTCGTTGGCGAGGAGGTCGACGACGCGCAGGGCGGACTCCTCGCGCTCCAACTGATCGCGAAGCTCCCGGGAGCGGGCGAGGCGCTCCCTCATCCGCGCGGTCTGCTCCTCGAGCTTCTTTTCCTGGCCGAGCGCGGTCTCGACTTCGGTGGTGACCTCGTCCGTGCGCCTCTAGGCAGCCTCCAACTGGGCGTCGGAGACCCGCTCCTCCCCCAACTCGGCGCGGAGGGCGGCGGAGCGTTCCTCGGCGGCGTGGCGCTCCTGCGTGTATTGGCGGACCTGGAGGACGTAGGCCGGGAACTTGTCGCTGCGCGGGTCGCCGGCGAGAGGGTCGACGACGCGCAGCGCGGATTCGTCGCGTTCCAACTGATCGCGGAGCTCTTTCGAGCGAGTGGTTCTACTTTCCAAAAAATTCCAGTTCGTATACCTCTAAGGAGCCCGAAGTACCATTTCGTAGTTCATCGACCTCCAACCTCAAAGTAGTCGCTTGCAAGGGTTCGAAGTCTATATCCTCCCACTCGCTGAGTCCTCGAAAGCGGATTTTTCTTCGGGCACCATTGTCGCCTATCAGGGTCAATTCCTTCAAGTTATCGCCAGTAGAACCCGGCGGCGTGTACAGTCGAAGAGAACTTAAAATCTTGGGCTCTCGAATGAGAAACTCAATCCATGCACCTCTAGCCTTGCTCTCTTCTGTGCTCCAATAAGTTCTCAGGTTACCATCGAAAGCACACGCGGGGGTGTTCCCACCCCACCAGCTTGAGCCATTCACGCCATCTGGCCTTACCTTGACCACTTGGCTGTCAGAAGAGCCACTGCCCCCTGCCCTTCCTGTCGAGATCCTATCGGGGCTGAGACGGATCTCCTCAACGCCAGAAGCGGTATCTGGATCTATGCGTCTGTCGTACTTCTTGTAACCATTAGCCTCTATTACCAAGCGTATAGACTTACCTGCATCCTTGAGAGGAAACGAGAAGATTCCCTCCGAGTCTGTGTACAAAATAGGCGGAACGCCCCGAACCTCCAAGCTCACCATTGCTCCCCGAATTTTATCTGTACCCTCAGCGTTAACGACGCGACCCGTGAACTGCCGCCGATCATCGGTCGGATGTCGGAAAAACTGCCAGTACCCTACGACAATAGCAGCACCTGCGGCTATCAGACTCACTATTATCTGGGTTGCTCTGCTACTTTGACTCATAACCACCTCTCTCCCTCAGCGGTGACAGCTCACAATGTGCCGAGCAAACGACGAGACCGGCTATCCTCTGCACGCCCAGATGCATGCTTCACAAAAGAAGTGCCTGCTCAAGATTCTAGCCCAAACTCTCTCTAAATGCCTGCGAGTTTAGGGATTTCGCAACGTCGCGCGCGTGCTCGGCCCCTCCTTCGTATAGGACCAGCCCGATACTCTATCCGGACGCCGCGCCGCGGCACAAACCGTTCACTATTGCCTTAATAGCTGATAAGCGTGACAAGTGCCAACTACCGCCACCGCCCTATCTGGCGCAAACTCCCAGCCGACGTCTCATCGGGCGCCCAGTCGTCCTCCGACGCCGGCGGCCCGGCGGTCTACCAGAATTCCCCTATTAGGCAGTCGACCTCCTCACCCCTCCGCCCCGCCCCGCACCTCCACCGTCGAATATCCCTGCCGCTTGGTGACGATCACCTGCTGGGCGAATTCGTCGCGCAGCTCGGGGATGTGGGTGATGATGCCGACCATGCGGCCTCCGACGCGGAGGCTTTGGAGGGTCTCGGCGACGAGAGCGAGGGTGTCGGGGTCGAGGGTGCCGAAGCCTTCGTCGATGAAGAGGCTGTCGAGGTTCACGGCGCCGACGGCTCTTTGCACCTGATCGCTGAGCTCGAGCGCTAACGCCAGCGAGGTGAGGAAGGTTTCTCCGCCGCTCAGGGTGTCGCTGATCCGCGTTTCGTCGGCGTTGTCGTGATCGACGACGCGGATCTCGTCGTCGTCGAAGCGGAGGGAGTAGCGCTCGCCGGTCAGCCGCAGCAGACGGGCCGAGGCTCCCTGGACGAGCTCGGTGAAGACTTCCTGGAGGACGTAGGCCTGGAACTTGTCGCTGCGCAGGTCGTTGGCCAGGAGGTCGACGACGCGCAGGGCGGACTCCTCGCGCTCCAACTGCTCGCGGAGCTCTTTCGAGCGGGCGAGGCGCTCCCGCATCCGCGCGGTCTGCTCCTCGAGCTTCTTTTCCTGGCCGAGCGCGGTCTCCACTTCGGTGGTGACCTCGTCCGTTCGCCTCTGGGCAGCCTCCAACTGGGCGTCGGAAACCCGCTCCTCCCCCAGCTCGGCGCGGAGGGCGGCGGCGCGCTCCTCGGCGGCGTGGCGCTCCTGCGCGTATTGGCGGACCTGGCCCTGGAGCTCGGCGGTGGTGGCCTCGTCCAGGAGGGCCTCGCGGACGGCGGGCTCGCCGTCGAAGCCGGCGCGGGCGATCTCGGCGTCCCGGCTCTCCGCTCGCTGGGCGGCGTCGCGCTGCGCGGCCTCGGCGGCTTCGGCCTGGAGCCGTTGCGCCTCCTGGGCGGTCATCCGCCGGTTCTGGGCAGCGGCCTCTTCCTCGGTGGCTGACCGCAGGCCGGCTTCGAGGCGCCGGATCCGCTCGTCCAGGGCGGCGGCTTCCGCCTTCGGATCGGGGGACGCGGTGACGGCTTGGATCTCGGCCTGCAAGGCGGCGAGCCGTTCCAGGCTCGCGGTCCGCTCCTCGTCCAGCCGCTGCTGCGAGGCTTCCCTTTCGGCGAGCCGGTCGCGCGCGGCGGCCTCGTCGCCCTTGGCCTTCTCCAGCGTGCGTTCCGCCGTCGCCCGCCGCGCCTTGGCTTCCTCGTTCGCTTTGCGGCTCCTGGCGAGCGACGCGATCTGTCGATCGATCCAGATCTCGATCGCATCCACTTCCGGAGCGCGGTCGCCGAGGGTGCGGCGGATCTCCTCCTCGCCGGCGGCCACGCCGGCTTGCAGCTCGGCGGCGCGCGACTCCAGCTCGGCGAGGGCCTGCCTCGCGGCCTGGAGCCGCGCCTGCCCTCCGGTGAAGGCGGCCTCGTTCCGGCGGGCCTGCGCGTCGGTCTCCTTGCGCGCGTCGCGCGCGCCGTGGAGCGCGGCGCGGGCGGCGTCGACCTCGGGGGCGCCCTGGACGGGCGGCGGACTGTCCACGATCTGCTCGCAGACCGGGCACGGCTGGCCGGGGAGCAATCCCTCGCGGAGGTGGTTGGCCTCGTTCAGGCTGATCGCGTGGTGCAGCCCTTCCTCCGCCGCCTCGAAGGCGTGCAGCGCCTCGTCCGCGGCGCGGCGGGCGGCGTCGGCCGTCTCCTTCAAACGGTCGATCTCCCCGCTCTGCTCCGCCATCTCCCCACGCCTCCGCGCCAGCTCGGCGCCGCGCTCGGCTGCGATCCGGCGCGCGGCGCCGAGTTGGACGGCGCGGTCGCGGACACCCTGCAGGAGCTCGTCCAGCTCCGGGTCGTAGCCGGAGGCCTCGGCGGCCTGGGCCGCCGCGTCGACGGCCGCCTGCTGCTGGGCCTGCGCGGCCTCGGCGGACTGGATCGTCGCGGCGAGCGTCGAGAGCTCGTCGTCCAGGGCCTGCAGGCTCCGCGCCTGCCGTTCGATCGCCGCCTGGAGCTGCTGGCGTTCCGGCAGGCGTCCGAGCACCTGGTTGAGGCGCGCCACCTGCTCGCGCATCGCGGGGATCGCCGCGGCGGCCGTCTCCGCCGTCTTCAGGGCGGCGGCCCGCTGCTGCCAGTCCTTCTCGGCGGCACCCTGGCGTCCCTTCGCCTCGGCCGCCGCCTGGGTCGCCGCCTTCGCGGTGCCGGCGGCGCGGGCCGCCTCCTCGAGCCGTGGGAGCAGGGGGGCGGCGCGGGCTGACGCTTCGAGAATGGCCTTCGCCCGGCCCACAGACTCGGCGATCTTCTCGAGAGCGTCCCGCCGCTCCTCGACCTGCCGCAGCTCGTAGGTCTTGGCGTGCTGGGTACGCAGCCGGGCGAGCGCGGCCAGGGCGTCGTCCCGCTTCGTCCGCGAGGCGGCGAGCGATTCGACGACCCGGGCGTGCGCCGTCTCCAGGTGGGCGACGGCGGCCTCGTCGACCTCCGCGTATTCGTCGGTCAGCAGCCGCTGCAGCGACTCGACCGAGCTCTTCCGGGCCGCCGCCGAAGCCTGCGCCCGTTCGCGCATCCGCTCATAGACGTCGAGCCGCAGCAGGGTGCGCAGCATGCTCCGCCGGTCGCGCGGCTGCGCCTTGAGGAAGCGGGCGAACTCCCCCTGCGGCAGGATCACGGCCTGCATGAAGGCGGGGGCGGCGAGCCCCAGGATCGTCACCACCTGATCGTTCACGGCGCGCACCTGGTCGGCCAGGCTGCGGAAGGTGCCGCCGCCATCGTCCTCCTCCAGGCGGACCATCTGGTTGCCGTTGCGCCGCAGGGTGCGCGCGATGCGGTAGGTCCGCTCGCCGACCTCGAAGTCGAGCGCCACGGCGACGCGGTCGCGGGAGGTGGAGATCATCTCGGTGCGGTAGGGGTTGTTGACCCGCGGGATCTCGCCGTAGAGGGCGAAGATGATGGCGTCGAGCAGCGTCGACTTGCCGGCGCCCGTCGGCCCTGAGATGGCGAACAGCTCGAGCGCGCGGAAGTCGATCTCCTGCTTCTGGCTGAAGCAGGCGAGCCCCTCGAGGGTGAGATGGAGAGGGCGCAGCGCTCAGTCCTCCCCGGAAGCCTGGGCGTAGAGGTCGAGGAACTTGTCCTGGACGGCCAGCTCCACCGGGTGCTGGTGCGTGCGCAGGTGGTAGGCGGCGTAGAGCCTCTCGGGGGTCGCGCCGGGCTCCAGCCGGAGGTCCGGCGGCTCCTCGACGTCCGGGAGCTCGGCGCGCACCACGAGCGCGTTGGGGAGGAGCGCACGCACCTTGCGGTTGAGGTCGGGGTCGCGCTCCGGCAGCGGGACCGTCACCCGCAGCCACCCCTTGCGATGCCGCTCCGCGCCCGCCTCGAGCTCGGCGAGCGTGGCGTGCAGATCGACCAGCGGCAGCCCCCCCTCGTAGGGGATCGATTCGACGGCGCCGGGCTGACCCGGCGAGGCCGTGACGACGTTGAAGCTCTTCTCCTCCCCGGCCTCGCCGAAGTCCATCTGGAGGAGCGAGCCGGCATACCAGGCGGGCGCCCGGCCGTCGACCTTCTGCGGCTTGTGGATGTGCCCGAGGGCGATGTAGCTCGCCTTCGCGGGGAGCGCCTTGGGGGAGGCGGCCCAGTCCTCGCTGATGTGGACGCGGCGCTCCGATTCGCCGAACTGGGCCCCCTCGATGTGGGTGTGCGCCATCAGGAGGTTGACGGCGTCCGGCCGGAAGGGGCGGCTGAGGTCGCGGACGGCGCGTGCGAACATCTGAGCGTAGCGGTCGCGTGCCTTCGGCTCCTCGCCGGTGATGTCGAGCGCCGACACCCAGGACCCCGGCGAGGCGAACGGCAGCGCCGCCACGACCGCCGTCTCGCCGCAGCGGGTCGCGACGGTCCGCACCCCGCCGCGCGCGGCGGAGCGGGGGCGGCCGAGGATCTCGACGTCGATCAGCTCGGTGAGCAGCGAACGGGCGTCCAGCCGGAGCGGATCGTCGTGGTTGCCGGCGATCACCACCATCTTCGCGCCGGACCGGCCGACGCGGACCAGGAACCGGTTGACCAGCTGCTCCGCCTCCGCCGCCGGGTTGCGGCTCTCGAAGACGTCGCCGCTGTGGAGGACGAGGTCGATCGCCTCCTTCTCGATGTAGGTCGCGAGATGGTCGAGCACCGCCTCCAGCTCGTCGAGGCGCTGGATCCCCTTCCATCGGCGGCCGATGTGCCAGTCGCTGGTGTGGACGATCTTCATGGGCGGCGGAGGGTGAGCAGAGTGAGGCGGATCAGACGGTGCTCCCGGCGGGGCAGTTTACAGGATCTGGCAAATCCTGCGGCGGAGGCGGTAGAGACGCCCCAGGTCCTAACGAGAACCTCTCCGAGGCCACGGACGCGCCGGGTAGACCTGGGTGGTTACCCACCCAGGTCCCCCACAGACCCGTACGTGCGGGACTACCGCATACGGTTCTTCAGGTCACGGGTTCGCTACGCGACTTCAGGCCGCAACACAGACTCTCAGGTTCGGTAGCGGGTACCGCTTCAGGAGAGGTTGAAACCGCTTCCAGGGCATGCTGGGCCTTCGCGAGCGGCGACCGAGCCACTTTCGCCAGATCAGCTTGACCCTTTGGTGCACGCTGCTCAGAGACAGCGAGTTCCCGGTGATCCCGTAGTACCCGCTGTGCCCTCGCAGCTTGCTCAGAAGTTGTGCCTGCTGCCAGTCGAGGGGTGCATGCCGGTTGTCTCGACACCACTCGTTGATTCGCCGCAAGAACCGGGTAATCCGGTCCGAAGCCGTCTTGCGCTTGACCATCCAGCGGCCCCGCCGAGACCTTTCCCAGAAATGGGTGAAGCCGAGAAAAGTCGAAGCTCCTCGGCTTCTCGTCGGGCTGCGTTCTTCCAGACCCGTCTGTCGAACCAGGCCGTTCGAAACGCACCAAACGAGTCTTGTCGGGATGGAGGCTCAAGCCGTACTTGCCAAATCGCTTCGGCAGCACCTCCAGCACCCGCCGAGCATCGCTCTCCAGTTGAAAGACCAGCACAAGTCGAGTAGCGCGGGGGAATCTCACCCCCGCGCCCTCACAGAACCGGACGTGAGACTCTCGCCTCATCCGGCTCCTACGATCCAACCTCCGGTCGTACGCCGAGTTGCCACAAGACGAACAGCTTGGGATCTCGCCTTGCGACACGTCCGAGCCAGTACACCGAGGCCCGTTCCCGACGCCGACGCCGCAGGGTGATCGTCGACAGTCTCAAGGTGGCTCGGGAGGCATTCCAGATCCGCGCCGTCTTGTCATGATGCTGTCATACGGCGGCTCGGCACTCGGCAAGGATCTGCTCGGCTAGGTGCAGGTCAGGCGAACGTAGGTCCGTGTAGATCGCCACGGAGCGTTCGGCAAAAGAGAGACCCTCGGCGCGGCGGCCCTGCCGGGAAAGAGCCGTAGCCAGCGACCAGCAGGCTCTGGCTGTCAGTTCCTTGCGGCCGATCTCTTCGCCCAACTTCAGAGCTTCGCGCGAGAGCAGCTCGGCCTCTGACCACCTTCCGCGGTCGAGGGCAAGCTCGGCAAGATTGCAAGTAGAGATTGGAACCCCTCCGCTATAGCCAATATCTTGAGCGAGGGCGAGGGCTTCGCGGTAGTGAACCTCTGCCTCGTCGCGCTGGTCTGAGAGCCGAAGTGCATTTCCCAGGGAATTCAGAGCTAGGCAGACATCACCGCTCTTCTGGGAAAGGCTGCGGTGCAAATCTAGGGCCTCATGCGAGTCGGCGATCGCTTTGGAGTAGTCTCCCGACAACTTGTGACCGATTCCACGTAGCCTGAAGGCAATGGCACGCTCGCGAGTCCCTGCACCGGCCTTCAGCCAGTGGGCCGCAGCACGGTCGGCGCAGGCTAGAACCTCGGTTGCCTGTTCTCGTAGCGAATGACAGAAGCCAGCCATGTAGGCCCGCCGGCCAGCGTTCGTGAAATCTCCTTCGCGGAACGCTCTTTGCTCAGCCTCACTCTCTAAGGCGAGCCAATCGTCCCAGCGACCGGAAAATTCAAGAAAACTGGAGAGGGCGTCGCACACGCTCTGCAGGCGCTTGTTGTCGCCCACGACCAGGGCGGGTAACGCAGCTGCCAGCTGCGGCCATGCCATCTCCAGGATGTGAAACTGGGAGTGCTTCTGGTGCCCGTTTTCGACCGCGAGAGCATACGCGCGATCGGCCAGACGCTCCGCGCTGGCCTTGACAGCTTCGGGACGCGAGCGGCGAAGGAACTGCGCGGTGAGAGCCGGGAGAAGCCAGGTACCGGCCCGGTCGTCCTCGATCAACAGCGCGCGATCCCTGAGATCCTCCAGGGCCATCTCCGTGGCCTTTTGGCTGAGGCCGGTGAGCGGCAGCAGCCACTCGACGGGAACCGGCCGAGTAAAGTGGACGAGGCTGGCCAGCACTGCGAGCTCGTCGACGGTGAAGCTCTCGACGAGATCGCCGAAGATGAAGTCGAGCGGGTCGTTCTTCTCGTCCAGGGCCTCGCGCCGGTGCGCCTCCTGCAAGCGCTCCAGGGCATCGTCCAAGGTTCGGCAGCGACTCGTCATCCGCCCGAGCTGGCCGGCCGTCCACGTCAGCAGCAGCGGGTTGCCGCCGGTCTCCGCGTAAAGCCGGTCGCGATCGCCCTGAGCGAGACGCGCGACGGGCTCCGAGCGCTTCCCGAGCTCGGCGAGCAACTCGTTGGCGGCCTCACGTTCGAGCTTGTCGAGGCGCAGGTTGTAGCCGGCGATCGAGCCGTCGTTGCGGCGGCGACTGGTGACGATGGCGCGGCAGCCGGAGGGGAGGCTGCCGAGCAGCTCGAACACGGCACGCCGCTCGGAGGGGGTGAACGTCTCCAGGTTGTCGAGGACGAGGAGCGCCCGGTAGCTCGCGAGCGCATGGCGGACGAGTTGCGGCCGCACCTCCGGCACGGCTTTCGGAATGTCGTCGCGGCCGAGCGCCAGACCGATCTCGTTGAGCAGCGCGTGGTAGCTCTCGACGCGGTGATCGCGGAGGGGGCGCTCCCCCTCCGGCAGCAGCTCGCGGGTCTTCGCCGTGATCCACAGCTTGAGAGGGAAGTGCTCGGCCGGGGCCCGGTGCGCCGCTTCGAGCGCCAGCGCCGTCTTCCCCATCCCGCCGGGGCCATCGAGCACCACGCCCCAGCTGCGATCCTCGGGGAGCAGGTAGCGCGCGATCGTTCGCAGCTCCTCGGTCCGGCCGAAGAACGGGCGGCGGCCCGGCAGCGTGGAGTGCGGTGCGGTCGGCCCGGGCGACGGAGGTGCGGGTGCAGTTGCGGAAATCGCCGCGGTCGCCCGCTTCGCTCCACCGGTGGCACGGGAGCGCATCGAGACCGCTTCCGCCGCGGTTCCTTCATCCCCTTCGAGTTCTGCGTTTTCACCATCCGGGATGAAGCGCCAGGGTCCCGTTTTCTTCGTCGCGATCCGCGGCCAGAGCCGGAGGTGGGCCTCGCCGGCGTCGAGCTCGATCCGGCCCGCCGCGTAGCCATGCATGCGCTCGATCGCCGGCGGCTCGCCCCGCTTCTCCATCCCGAAGACGGAGCACCCCTGGCAGAGGCGAACCGCCTTCGTCGAGCCGCCGCGACGGATATAGGTGATCTCCGTCTCGTGCTGGTGGCCGAAGAGGTGCACCGCGAACCGGCCGGCCGGTGCGATCTCGGACTCCCCCGCCTCCCGGGCTTCCAGGGTCAGCCAGCCCGGGCCCTGGTGGGTGAGGAGCAGGCAGACGTCGTGCCGGTCGCACCAGACGTCGACACCGCCTTCGCAGACTGCATACAACTGCCGCGCGTCCCAGACGAGCCGCCCTTCATAGTCCCCGCCGGCGAGTTGAAGGAACGTCGTGTTCAGCCCGACGAGGCCGACCTTCCGATCGCCGCACGGCAGGGTCACCGCGAAGTCGCCGGGCAGGATGCCGGTCTTGACGCCGGGAGGACGGGGCGGGGCCTGCTCCCACCAGGCGCCGTAGGCGGCGAACGCGTCGTGCACCACCCGGCGGTAGCTGCCGGCCGGCTGGTCCCAGAACTTCGCCGCGACGCGCTCGAAGCCGCCCTTCTCCAGCAGCACGTCGAGCGCGGGGCTGTCGGGGTCCTGCGACCGGTAGAGGTCGTGATTGCCGGGCACCGCGAGCAGCACCGCGCCGCCGGAGCCGAGCTCACGCAACCGCCGCCACAGCGGGTCGAGCACCTCGGCCTGCATCCTCTCGAACTGCGCCGACTCGCCCGACTGAACGAGATCGCCGGTGAACAGCACGGCGTCCCACGGCCCACAGCGGTCGGACAGCGGGCCGAGGCTCTCGAGGAAGGGCCCGCGCAGCGTCGGCCAGAGGCAGTCTTGCCCCTGGAGCCCGTAGTGGAGGTCGGTGAGGTGCAGCCAGGAGAATGCAGGCATCGATCGAAACGGAGACAGGACAATACGGAATACGACGGGGAGGATATCGCAGATACACGGCCGGAAGGCGCCGGCCCTGACGATGACCCGGGACACCCCCAACGTCTCCCCCGCCTCCGCGCGTCCGGACCGATCTGGGTCTTCTACCAGGTGGGAGCAGGCGGTGGCAGCCTGCCGAATCCCATCGGCGTTCTCTCCAACAACGGCGGCCCGGTCGCTTCGCCGGGAGATCCCGTCCAACTGGCTCCCAATCAATCCGTGAGCTATTACATTCCGGACATGGGTGTCGCTGCCACCCGCTTCTGGGCCGCCTACGGCTGTGATGCCCAGGGGAACAACTGCCAGTTGGGCAATAGCGGCGGCACTCAAGGGAGCGTGACCCTGCCCTGCTCCCCCGCAGGATGCGCGCCGCCGGTGGACTCCAAGATCGAAGGAACCTTCGGTTGCATCCCCGGCACCACGCCGTGTCAAGCCAATCCGTCGAACGGCCAACCGTTGACGGCGGTCGACTGGATCGACACCTCGATGGTCGACGGCTTCACGCTCCCCTACAAAGCCACCGTCACCGGCACCTGCACCGCGGCGCCGAAGAACAACACCATCGATTGCACGAAGCTGTCCCCCAGCGTTTGTCCGACCGGCGACAACCTCTCCTACAACCTGCAAAACCAGAGCGTGAATTCAGCATTCGCCAGCATGAATCTGAACCTCGTCAACCCCTCCCAAAATACCAAGTGGGCCGGTCAATGGAGCTCAAGAACACCGTCGTCGCTCGTCGCCCAGCGCTGCGGCGACTCTCTGCGGCAGGTGGACAACGATCAGGCGGCGTGTGAGACTCTTCTCTACTGAATCGGTGACAACAGGTAGGCCGCGCGCGCGGCGAGCTTGAGCCAGCGCGGCTTCTCCCGCAGCTCCTCGCTCGTCATCCGGCGGGCCCGGGCGAAGTCCGCCACCAGCATCCGCTCGACCTGTCCGGCGACTTCCGGATCGTCGAAGATCGCAGTGATCTCGAAATTCAACCGGAAGGATCGATTGTCCAGGTTCGCGGTGCCGACGCCAGCCGTCTGGCCGTCGACCAGAAAGACTTTCTGATGCAGAAAACCTTGCTCATAGCGATAGATCTCGATTCCGGCGTCGATCATCTCCCCCACGAAGGCGAAGGCGGACAGATAGACGAGGATGTGATCCGGATCGTTCGGGATCAGGATGCGCACCTCGACGCCGCGCAGTGCTGCCAGATGGAGAGCGCCGATCACGGCGGCGTCGGGGACGAAGTAGGGGCTGGTGATCCAGATCCGGCGGCGCGCCGCATGGATGGCGCCCTGGAACATCAGGCTCGCAGTCTCGAGCGCGTCGGCGGGCCCCGTGGCGAGGATCAGAACCGGCACATCGTCCCGCTGTCCAGAGTCGGAGACGATCCAGTCGAGCGCCAGCTTCTGGCCGGTGGCCCAGTGCCAGTCGTCGAAGAAGGACTTCTGCATGCCGAGCACCGCGGGACCGACGATGCGCACGTGCGTGTCCCGCCAGGGGCCGAGCCGCGGGCTGAGACCTAGATATTCGTTTCCCACGTTGTGGCCGCCGATCCAGCCGTGGTGGCCGTCCACCACGACCACCTTACGGTGATTGCGGAAGTTGAGCTGGAACCGGTTGCCGGCGCCGCGGGTGGTATGGAACGGGCTCACCTGGACGCCGCCGTCGCGAAGCTCGCGCACGAAGGCTCGCGGCAGGTCGTGACTGCCGAATTCGTCGTAGAGAAAACAGACCTGGACTCCCGCGGCGGCCTTGCGCAACAGGCGCGACTTGAGCTCCCGTCCGAGATCGTCGTCGTGCACGATGAAGAACTGCACGAGCACGTACCGCCGGGCCTCCTCGATGCCGGCGAAGAGGCTGTCGAAGGTGGCCCGGCCGTCCACCAGGAGCTCGACCGCGTTGCCACGCAGGAACGGGAGGTCCGCCAGCGCGACGGCGGCCCGAAGAGCGTCGCGGTCTGCGGGCAGCTGCACGATGAACGGCTGAACGGCCTCGACGGCGCCGCGCTCCGAGCTCTCCTCCAAGGCCCGCCGGGCGATCCGGTAGCCGTGGAATTTGGAGCGGCCCAGCACGAAGTAGGCGGGAACCGTAAGATAGGGAAACGCGATCAGGGAGACCACCCAGGCGATCGTCCCCTGAGGCGTCCGCACCGACATCAGCGCGTGCAGGGCGCAAAGCAAGCCGAGAAGGTGGCAGGCGAGGACCACCGCCCCCAACAGCGATCCCTGCATGACGGGCATCTCCTGGAATCCTGCTCGGCCGTTCCCTGGGGTCCTGCACACTGCCAACGGGTGGCGATCATAGCAGCAGACCGCTGTGACCCTCGCCGCCCCCCGGCCGGGCCACGAAGACGTTCCCCTCGGGCAGGCGGAGGAAGAGGACGGGCGTCGCCCACTCGAAGGCGTCGGGCCGGGCGGAGTGGATGGCCTGCCGACCCTCGGTGAGCGCGACGTCGATCGAGTCGCCGCGCGCCAAGTGGCGGTAGAAGGCGGCGCTGAAGCCGATCGCGGCGCGGTCGGAGATCGCCCGCCGCATGGCGACGACCGCTGGCACCCCACCCAGGACGAGCGCGGTGGCGACCCCGCGGAACGGGCTCATCCCGCCCTGGGTCTGGGCGCGCGCTGTGTTGCAGGCGTTGAGCACGACCACTCCGAGCGAGCGGAGGTCACGGAGCTTGGTGGCGAAGGCCCGGCCGCTCACCAGGTCGAGCGAGCCGTCGGCCGCCTCGCAGGCGAGCCCCCCGTCGCCGGTCGCCGGGTCGAAGGTGCCATGGCCCATGAAGTGGAGGACGTTGAAGGAGTCCTCGGCGAGCGCCTGGCGGATGCTGTCTGCCGAGGCGTGCGGGAGGACCTGGACCTGGACCCCGGAGCCGCTCCAGTTGAGCCCCTCGAGGCGTCTCATCTCCTCGTCGAGGCCGAGGGCGGGAAGGTCGCGCGGGCTCGCGCTGACGGCCAGGATCTTGAGCGGCGGCGTGAAGAGGATGGGCTGGGAGGAACGCGGCACATCGAGGTAGCGCACCACCGAAGTCTGGCGGGAGAGCGCGAAGCAGTCCTCGGTCTCGTCGCAAAGGAGCTCCCAGGGAAGATCGGAGAGGACGCTGGTGTCGGGGTCGCTGGGGTCGATCTTGATCTTGAGCCGGAGCCCAAGGTCGGTCTCCCGCTCGAGCTGGCCGCGGCTCTTGTCGAGGAGCGAGCGGACCGCCCCCTGGAAGACCGCGCGGTAGAGCTCGGCGCCGATCTCGAGCGGCGAGAGCGCGGCCGCCGGCTCGGGTGCCAGTCTTAGGTCGCGGCTGGCGATGGCGAGCGAGTCAGGGGCGAGGCTTCTGAGCAGCGGCAGGGAGAAGACGACGTTGCCCTCGCCGAAAGGGGACTTGACCACCCGCGCTCGGAAGTTCCCGCGCGCCGTAGCCTCCAGTTGGAGAACGAAGTCTTCGAATCGCACTCGGCGGTGAGACAGCTGGCCGGGGCTTTTGTCGAGCTGCTGGCCCTCCAACTGGAAGCGCAGGGCGAGGTCCGCGGCCTCATGCGCCCGGCGGAAGGTCTCGTAGAGCACCCCCAGGAGCATATAGACCGAGACTCCCACGATCCCTGTGGCCCCGAATTCGCTCAGCCGGTAGGCCTGTGCCGGGTCCCTCACGATGTGCGGCGACTGGTTCCAGATGAAGTTGCTCCAGGGCAGCAGGATGATCATGTACCCGACCGTCATGGCGACGGCCATCGTCCGCCAGAGGACCCCGTACTCTTTCAGCCGTTCCCACTTGGCCGAGGCGCCGAGCTTCTCCGAGTCCAGCCAGGCCGGCCAGGGCAGGAAGTGGATGTAGCAGGTCAGGAGGCAGGCGACCGAGAACTGGGCCAGCCAGACGGAGATCCCACCGTGGGGAAACTCCGGCAGGAAGAAAGGCAGGGCCAGGAGTCCCATCCCGGCGAGGATCGCGGCCGGGACCGTGGCCCGGACCTTCCACGAGAAGGCCCGAGTGAGCACGAGGAGGGTCGAGGCGAAGACCACCGGACCGCCCGCCACGGCGAGGGGATAGCCGTACGGGTAGGTCCTGGCACCGAACGCGACATGCGACGTGAGGCGAGCATCGATCCAGGTGACCCCCGCCAGGGTGATGGAGAACGCCAGCGCGTTCAAGCCGGCGACCTTGACCGCGAACCAGGCGTCCTTCGTCATGGCCACCGGGACCGCCAGCCGGAGATCGCTTGCACCTTGCCCAGCATGGTCGGGGTGCCCGGAACCCCTATCTGCCGGACACCGATATCAGGGCAGCTCTCCCGGAGGCGCCGGAGGATGGCCTCCTTGCGAGGGCGGAGGGGGACGGATCGGGTCTCATCATCGCACCTTCCGAAGTGTACAACCTCGCATCGAACTCGGCCGGCTGTTACTCGTCGAGGTGGAGGATCCCGCGCTCCAGGGCGAGCGTGACCGCGTGCGTGCGGTCCCGGGCGCCGAGCTACAGGAAGACGCTCTCGAGGTGCCCCTTCACGGTCTCCGCAGAGCGGCCGATGGCGCGCGCGATCTCCTTGTTGCTCAGGCCTCGCGCGGCGTACAGCAGAACCTCGCGCTCGCGGGCGCTCAAGTCGTCGCGCGGCGTGAACTCGGCGAGCCTCGTCGCGACCGCCGGCGGGATGACCCGCTTTCCGGCGGCGGCGGCGCGGACGGCGTCGACCAGCTCGGCGACCAGCGCGTCCTTGAGCAGATAGCCACAGGCGCCGGCGCTCAGCGCGCGATGGATGTCGGCGTCCCCCTCGTAGGTCGTCAGGGCGACCAGCCGCGCGCCGGGGTCGACGGCGCGGATCGCCTGGATGGCGCCCACGCCGTCGAGCCTCGGCATGCGCAGGTCGATCAGCACGACGTCCGGCCGATGGGCCTCAAAAAGTGCGACGGCCTCGGCCCCGTTCGCCGCCTCCGCCACCACCACGAGGTCGGGCTCGTTGGCCAGCATGGCGGCGATCCCCGCGCGCACGACCGGGTGGTCGTCGGCGGTGAGAACGCGGATGCGAGCGCCGTCGTCTGCCATGGTGCCTCCCACCGGCTCCATCGTAGCGTGTCTACTTCGCGACCGCGGCCGCGGGCGAGGGAGCCCCGGCGGCCGCCTTGGCGATGATCGCCGCCACCACCGCCGGCCGCGAGACGTAGACCGCGTGGCTGCCGGGGGTCTCGGTCACCGCCGCCCCCGCGCGGCTCGCCATCGCGCGCTGCGCCGGCGGCGGGATCATGTGGTCGTCGGTCGCCACGAGGTACCAGCTCGGCTTGGTGCGCCACGCGGGCTCCGAGACCGCGCCCTCGAGCGCCTTGACCCCCCAGGGCACCTGCGAGTCGGCCATGAACCGCGCGGTCGCCGCGTCCACGTCGGCCGCGAACGACGCCGCGAACTTGTCGTGGTCGAGCCACAGGAAGCCATCCCGCGGCGGGAGGATCGGCGGCACCGGCGCTCCGGGCGGCGGGTTCTTGATCAGCGACGACACCGACTCGCCGCGATCGGGGGCGAAGGCGGCGATGTAGACGAGACCGGCGACCTTCGGGTGATTGCCCGCCTCGGTGATCACCACGCCGCCGTAGGAGTGGCCGACGAGCAGGACCGGTCCCTCCTGTGCGTCGATGACCTGGCGCGTGGTGGCCACGTCGTCGGCGAGCGAGGTCGTCGAGTTCTGCACGATGCGAACGGTGTACCCGTCCTTGCGCAGCTTCGTGTAGACACCCTGCCAGCCCGAGCCGTCCACGAAGCCGCCGTGGACGAGGACGATCGTCGGCCGCGCTGCCGCGGTCTCGGCGTGGTGAGGGGCGGCGGCGGCAGGCAGAGCGCCCAACTGTGCGCCCTGGGCGATGAGCCCGACGGCGGCGACGAGAGCGTGAGTCTTCATGGCTTCCTCCTGGTCGCGCTCCCCGCCAGTGGCGAGCGCGTTGGCCGCCATGGTGCGCGCCCCCATTCGGGGGGAAGCGCGCTGCTCAGGCCGCCAGGCGGGGGTAGGTCAGCAGCAGGAAGTGCACGGCGTTGAGGCCGAAGTGCGCCAGGATCGCCATCTCGATGCGCCCCGAGGCGCGGAAGGCCAGGGCGTACCCGAGCCCTGCCAACGCGGCGAGCAGAACGTAAGACCACCCGCCCGCCCAATGGGCCAACCCGAACAGCGCCGCGCTCCCGGCGACGGCCAGCGGCCGCCCGCCGCCGAGCCCCGCGAGCGTCCGGCCCAGCTCCCGCTGCAGGAAGCCGCGGAAGAACGCCTCTTCGGCAACGCAGGTGAAGAAGAGGTTCGTCACGGCCCAGGGCCCGAAGAAGGACGTCCACTTCGGAGCGAGCGCAACCTGGCCGAGCGCAAACGCCAGCCCGAGCACGACGGTGAGGGTGGCGAGGATCCAAGGCGAGGCGAGCCGCAGGGCCTCCAGCCAGTCCCGGCGGGACCGCAGCAGCCCTTCGCCGAGGATGCCGGTCAGTAGCAGACCGGCCAGCGCCTTGTCGAAGCTCAGGGACTGCGTATAGGGAAGTGCGCCCGCGGAGAGGACCAGGTCTCGCACCAGAACCGGATTGTGAAAGCCTGGCAGCCGGTGCGCTCCCAGCAGAAACGCCAGGATCACGACGGCCGCTGCCGCCGGCACCTGGAGGCGGCGGCGTGAGCCGGCAGGCGCCCCCCGGCCCGTCCGAACCAGCCAGCAGGCGCCCGCCAGGAAGGCAGGCCAGACCGCGGCGGGTCCGGTGAGGACGCCGCTCCAATACCCGCAACCTATAGCGCCGAGGAGCGCCGCCACCCAGACCACCGGCCGGACCCACAACCCGACGATCGCCAGGAGCAGGAACCCGTAGGTGACGAGCACCGGCGGCGGCAGGCGGGCAAGCTCCATCAGGCTCCTTTCCCGTTCTGGGGGCGGCGCAGGAGCGCTCTTACCGGCCGGGAGACTAGCATTTCCGGCGGCGCCCGGCCGAGGCCGGCACGACGAGGAGCACCTCGGTCCCCGCTCCCGGAGCGGATGGATCAGCGCGCGTCGTTCGGCGATCCAGAGGCTGCCATCCCGGGAGGCCACGACCGCTCCGACGTCGCCTCCCCCCAACCCCTCCTGCGCCGTCAGCGTCGCCACCTTGACGTCGCGGAAGCGGTCCAGGCCGGCGGTCGTCGCGACCCAGAGGCTTCCCTCCCGGTCCTCGAAGAGGTCGTTCACCGCGTCGCCCGACAGCCCGTCGGCCCGGGTGAACCGCTCCGTCCGTCCCGGTGCGATCCGGAGGAGCCCGTGACTCAGCGTGCCCAGCCACAAGCCGCCCTCTCGATCGGAGAGCATCTTCTGGGCTTCCAGCTCAGGGTCCGGCGGGCTGGGATAGCGCATCCAACGACCCGCCACGAGCCACCAGATCCCCCGGGCTTTGGTCCCCGCCCACAAGGTGCCGCCGGAGTCGCCGCCGAGGACGAAGACTCCGTACTCGTCCGTCCCTGGGGCCGGGCTCCCGATCGGATGGCACTCCGGTTTCTCCGGCGCCTCCGGCTTCCATCGGCAGACCCCCCCGATCCCCTCCGAGCCAGACGTTGCCCTGCCGGTCCTCGTGCAGAGCCCGGACATACTCGAGCCCATACTCATCCGGGAACCGGGAACACCGGAAGTCCCCGCGCACCGAACGGCACAGGGATGGAACCTCCCCTAACGCCCGCGTGTGCCCCGCCCAGATCGTGCCCCTGCGGTCTTCGAGGAGAGCGCCGAAGCGCCCCGCCCGTGCATGGACCACGAGGTTCGGGGCGCGCCACTGCGCCAGTCCATTGGCGGTGCCGATCCACAGGCTCCCATCGCGGGCCCCCAGGAGGCTGACGATCCGCTCGTTCGGAAGCTGCGATCCCGCCGGCGGCTGCCAAGGCATGAACCGCACGCCGTCGAAACGGATCAACCCGGTCTGGGTTCCGATCCACAGGAAGCCATCTCTCGTCTGGGTGACCGCGGAAGGGGCCCCGGCGAAGTGCCCTTCCCGGACACGCCACGCGGTGTGGCCGTACTGGGTGAGGGAAGTGCCGGGGTCGAGGCCGAGGCCGGCCCTCGGCGCGGCGAGCAGCAGTGCCACGAAGGAGGCCCAGACGACCCCGCGATGCCCAGGCACTCTCCACCCCATCGGCATGGCCGTAAACGCTACCACGCCGGTGGTGGGCCGGCTCGCGACTCGCAGGCCTCGACCCCGCTATAATCTGCCGAATGTCGCGCGCGGCGGGCGGTCGTGGAACAGACGTACGCTCCTTCGGCCCGTTCCGCCTGGACGTCGGAGAGCAGCGCCTGTGGAAGGGCCATGACGAGCTGAAGCTCCGTCGCAAGCCGTTTGCGATCCTCCGATTCCTGACGGCGAACCCGCTCCGTCTCGTCACTCAGGAGGAGGTCGTGGAGGCGGTGTGGGGGAAGATCGCGATGAGCGAGAGTCTTCTCCGTACGCACATGAGCGAGGTCCGGCGCGTGCTCGGCGAAGGCGCCATCGAGACCGTCGTCGGGCGCGGCTATCGCTTTCTCCTCGAGGTCGGGGCGGAGAGACCGCCGGCGAGCCTGCCGAAGACGGTCGAGGCGCCTGCGACCACGGCCCGTCTGGTGGGTCGCAGCGAGGAGATGGACTTCTTGCGGCAAGCCTTCGAAGCCGTTCTCGATGAGCAGCGGCGAGTGCTCTTCGTGACGGGCGACCCGGGAATCGGCAAGACCACCCTCATCGATGCCTTCCTCGCCCGGATCGCCGCGCCTCAGGGTGCCAGGATCGTCACGGGCTCGTGCGTCGAGCAGTTCGGCACGGGCGAGGCGTACCTCCCCGTCCTGGCGGCCCTCGGGGCGGCCTGTCGTGCGCCCGACGGCGAGCGCATCGTGGATCTCCTGGGGCGGTATGCGCCGATGTGGCTGGTGCAAATGCCGGGACTCGTAACGGACGAGACCCTGCAGGCGCTGCACCTCCGGATCCAGGGTGCGACGCAGGGGCGCATGCTTCGCGAGCTCGCCGAAGCGTTCGAGGTCCTCGCCGCCGAGACGCCCCTGGTCCTGGTGCTCGAGGACATGCAATGGTCCGACCGCTCGACGACGGACCTCGTCGCGATGCTCGGAGCACGCCGCGAACCGGCACGGGTTCTCGTCCTTTTGACCTGCCGTCAGGCCGAGCTCACCAAAGGCGACGGGCTGGCGAAGGTCATCGCGGAGCTGAGCGCGCGCAAGCAGGCGTCCACGCTGCACCTCGAGAGTTTTTCGGAAACCGCCGTCGCCGACTATCTCGCGCAGCGCTTCTCGAATCCCCGGTTCCTGGAGGAGCTCGCGAGCACCCTCCATGGGATGACGGGCGGGAATCCGCTCTTCACCGTCGCCGTCGTCGACGACCTCGAGAGTCGCGGGATGATCCGGCGCGTCGATGGCGCATGGCAGCTCACCGCGAACGTTGCCGAGGTCGCGAGCCGTCGGCCGGATACGGTGCGCCAGCTCATCGACATTCAGATCGATCGTCTGAGCTCGAACGAGCAGCGAATCCTCGAGGCGGCCAGCGTGTTCGGAGCGCAATTCCCCGCGGGCTGTGTGGCTCAGGTCCTGGAGCTGCCGGCGGACGACGTGGACACGCTTTGCGAGGGACTCGCCAGCGAGCAGCGCTTCTTGCGATTCGTCGGCTCCGAGCCCTGGCCGGACGGGACGATCCAGTCGCTTTACGGCTTCGCCCACGCGCTGTATCGCGACGCGGCGCTGGCACGCATCCCGTCGGCAACCAGGCGCGCCTGGCACCGCAGGGTGGCCGAGGGGATGGAGGCCGGCTATGGCGAACACTCCGAGGGGGTCGCCGGGGAGCTCGCCATCCACTTCGACGAGGCACAGGTCATTCGCAAGGCCGTCCGCTACTACTGCCTGGCGGGAGAGCGGGCGATGCGCCGGTTCGGTCGCGCGGACGCGCTCAGCCAGCTCAATCGCGCCCGGGCCTTGCTGGCGAAACTACCCGACTCGGAGGATTCGGATCACGCCGAGCTCGCGGTGCTGAAGTACCTGGGACCCGCGATCATCGCGCTCCAGGGCACTCAGGACCCGCTTCTCGAGCAAACCTTCGCGCGGACCGCGGAGCTGGCGCGCAAACTCGGCGATGACCGGGGCCTGCTCGCTGCTCTTCTCGGCCGGCAGCGCTGTCACTTCGTTCGCGGCGAGCTTGCGAAAGTCGAGCCCTACGAGGCGGAGGTCGCCGAGGTCCTCGAGCGGCTCGCCGATCCGGTCGCGGCCGCGGAGGCGACCGTCGTTGCGTGCTCCGCGCGGCTGTTCCGTGGTCAGCTCGCCGCGGCGCGGCGACCGCTCACTGAAGCGTGCATCGTGCTGGACGCCGCGGAGAGCGACACCGCGCGCATCGTCAACGCGCCCGTGGTGGGCCTGTGGAGTGGCCACGTGGTCGTGCTCACCTGGCTCGGTGGCGCGCCCGACGAAGCGATGGCCCTCGCCGGCAGGATGCTGTCGCGAGTGGGGGTGCTGCGCGATCCGTTCCATCTGGTCACGGCGCTCACCATCACGGCGCTCGCACACATGTGGCGCCGAGAGCCCGAGAAGACCTTGGAGACCGCCCGCCGGGCGCTTCAGGTGGCTCGTGAGGTCGGCTCTCCCGTTTGGCAGGGCCGGGCGATGTCGCTCCATCATTGGGCGGCGACGGTCCTCGAGCCGCAGACGGCGAAGGCCCACTGCGAAGAGCTGTCGTCCACGCTGTCCGGCCTCCTGGAAGCGGGCCCCTACGGACGCACGGCGTTCACGCCGTGCGTCGCCCGGGTGTACACGGCGGCCGGGCATGCAGACCGGGCGCTGCGGGAGCTCGACGACGCGCTGGCTTTCGTCGAGGTGAGCGACGAGCGGGCGTGGTCCGCGGAGCTGCACTGCGTGCGGGGCGAGCTTCTCGCGGACGTCGATCCCGCCGAAGCCCGGCGAGCCCTCGCGAGGGCGCTCGAGATCTCCCGGCAGCAGGGGGCCAGATCCTTCGAGCTGCGGGCCGAGCTGACCCTCGCCAAGCTCGATCGCGGTGCGCAGAAGCGCGCGCGGCTCAAGGAGCTTCGGCGTGTCTATGGGTCCTTCGCCGAGGGCTTCGCAACGGGCGACCTGATCGAAGCCAAGGCACTGCTGGACGCGAGCGGGTAGCTCGCTTCGACGTCAGGCAGCACCCAGCCGGGCCACCAGCACGCAGAAGCGCGGGGAAAGCGCCAGGACGCGGCTCGCGACGCTGCCGAGCAGGACCCCGCGGGTCGCTCCGCGCTGCCCGCTGCGGCCGACCACGATCATTTCGGCGCCGTATTCCGTCGCCACGTTCACAATCTTCTCCCACGGCGCCCCGCGCCGGACCAAGGGCTCGACGTGGATGCCACGGCGCGTCGCGCCCAGGGCGGCAATCTCCTGGGCGAGCTGTCCCTGCAACCTGGAGGTGGGATCCGCGGGTGCGTTCGCGCCCGGCTCGTCCTCGTAAGCGTGGACCAACGCGATTCTCGCCCCCGAGTCCTGCGCCAAACCGAGGGCGCGCTCGAGCGCCTCGTGCGCGCCATCACTGAAATCGGTGCCGACTACGATCCATCGCTCGCACGCCATGGTTTGGATAGTTTAAGGCCTTCGCTCCCTGCGTGCCGCAAAACCTCCTGCCAATGTCCGCTAATTCTTTGTCTAGCTCGCCGATGGCCATTTGACGCAGTTTTGACGGTTATCCGCAAGACGTTGGGCACCCGTCAACGACTCGGGCAACTAGGATGTCAAGCGGTGCTTCGATGTGCTGACGAAACAGAAAGGACGATCATGAACAAAGAGCTGGGTGTCTGGACGGATCAGGATTGCGCGTTGGTGCTCATCGACTATCAGAAAGAGATGTTCGACAGCATTCGCTCCGAGACGAGCGCTGCGCTGGCCGACCTCAACGTGCGGCTGCTGGCCAAGACCGCCAAGGCGTTCGGCATGCCGATCGTCCTGTCCACCGTCGGGGTCGCCTACAAGATCAACTCGCCGACGGTCCCCTCGATCGCCTCCGAGCTCTCAGGGCTCGGGCCGATCGACCGGACCTCGATGAACGCGTTCGAGGACCGCGCCTTCAGTGAGGCCGTGAAGAAGACCGGATGAAAGTCTGGTGATTCGCGTTACAGGGAGAAAGAGCAATGTCTGAAGCCAAGGGTGTTACCCAAGTCGACGGCGTCACGGAGTACAAATATTTCGCGGGCGGCGAATGGCGCTCCGCCGAGGGTAACCGGCTGTTCGACGTATACCAGCCCTACGACCGCACGCTCTATGCGCGGGTTGCCGCCGGCGGCCGGGCGGAAGCTAACCGATGGGCGGCGTGCGCGACAGCGGTTGGGGCCGCACCGGACCGGACAGCCTGAAGGAGTTCCAGGACGTCATCTGGATCAACTCCCACAGCGGTCAGCGGCAATACCCGTTCTAAACGTCAGGAGCGCACCGCCTCACCATTCATCGCAAGCGAGGGATCCGGAGATGACAGATCACAGTATGGGTTCGTATGACTACATCGTTGTCGGGGGAGGAGCCGCGGGTTCGGTCGTCGCTGGCGAGCTGTCCAAGACCGGGGCGGACGTCCTGCTGGTCGAAGCGGGCGGCATCGACTCGGCTCCGACGATCGGCAACCCCAGCATCTGGTTCTACAACGTCGGCGGCGCGCTGGACTGGAACGTGCCGATTGCACCCGTTCCCCAGCTCAACAACCGCAGGTTCAACATGGCGCTCGGCCGCGTGCTCGGCGGCGGCAGCTCCATCAACGCGATGGTGTGGTCGCGCGGCATGGACCGCGATTACGACGGCTGGGAAAGGAACGGTGCCGCGGGCTGGGGCTTCAAGGACGTGCTGCCGATGTTCAAGTCGCAGGAAGACTGGGAAGGGGGCGCCAACGAATGGCGCGGCGCGGGCGGCCCTGTCCATGTTCGCAGGCCGGGCACGCCGCATCCGACCGCTCCCGCCTTCCTCGAAGCCGCGCGGCAGATGGGCTTCGCCCTGCTCGATGACGTGAACGGCCCGCTGCGGGCCGGAGCCGGCTACATCAACATGAACATCGCCGCCGACGGTACGCGCGTCAGTGCGGCTCGCGCGTTTCTGCAGCCGAATCTCAGCCGCCCGAACCTCACACTCCTGCTCGAGACCAACGTTACGAAGGTCGTCTTCGAAGGCGATCGCGCCGTCGGCGTGCAGCTCGCGAGCGGGGACGGCGTGCGCAATGTCCGCGCCGCGCGCGAAGTGATCCTGGCTGCAGGGACGATCCACACAGCTCAGCTGCTGATGTTGTCCGGCATCGGCAATGCCGAGGAGCTCCGCAAGCTGGGGATCGCACCGGTCGCCAATCTGCGGGGCGTCGGGCAGAACCTTCAGGACCATGTTCTCGTTTCCGGCGTCATCTACAAATACAAGGGCAAGATGCCGGACCGCCCGGCGGACAGCAACGCCGTGGAAGCGGAGGTGTTCCTGCCCAGCGGCCTCTCCGACCATCCCGCCGATCTCTGTCTCGTGCTCGAGCAGCTGCCGATCGCGACGCCGGAGGCGGCTGCGCGCTTCGGGGCTCCGCCCCAGGAAGCCTTCACGATCGCGCCGGCGCTCGTTCAGCCGACCAGTCGCGGACGCGTACGCCTGGCGAGCGGCGATTGGCGCCAGGCTCCCATCCTCGAGGGGAACCATCTCGGGACCGACCATGATCTGAACGCCATCGTGCGCGCCCTCGAGATCGCGCGGGAGTTGGGTCGTCAATCCGCGCTCGACGCCGTCCGCGAAGCCGAGGCGATTCCGGGGCCGAACGCCGGCAAGCAGGATCTGGTCGAGCTCGCGCGCACCGGGGCGGCCAGCTTCGGGCACCCCGTCGGTACCGCAAGGATCGGGACCGACGCGGATGCCGTCGTCGACCCGGATCTGCGCGTCCACGACGTCCGCGGGCTGCGCGTCGCCGACGCGTCGGTGATGCCGACCATCCCGGCCGGCGCCACGAATGCACCGTCCATCATGATCGGCGGCCGCGCCGCAATGATGATCCAGGGAGGTTCTCGATGACAGAAATTCGTCACGCCCTGACGCCCCACGACCGAGCGGCCATGACGGCCTTGCGAGCCGGGCTCGGCGCCACTCCGATTGCAATCACGCGAGCCTCGTACGACAGACTCCTCGAGCAAGTGCCGGCCGCCGACACGGTTGGCTATTCCGAATCCAGCGTCGGTGGCGTGCCCGGGGTCTGGTGCGCACCGACGTCCCATCGGGCCGGGGTTGCAGTGCTCTACCTCCACGGCGGCGTCTTCGCCTACGGCTCTGCCCACGCGTACCGAAACTTCGTCGGGCAGATCGCCGCGAGAGCGGGCGTGCCCGCTTTCGTCGCGGACTATCGGCTCGCTCCGGAGCATACGTTCCCTGCCGCGCTCGACGACGCCCGCGCGGCCTATCGCGGCCTCACCGCTCAGTTTGGCGCGCGACACGTGGCGCTCGTCGGCGATTCCGCCGGAGGAGGCCTTGCGCTGTCGCTGCTGAGGGAGGAACCGGGTGCCCGCTGCGGTGTGCTGCTCTCCCCGTGGACGGATCTCGCGCTCACCGGAGGGAGCCTCGAGAACAAGGCCGCGGATGATCCGTTGATGACGAGACCGGCTCTCGAAGTGAGCGCCCGTCAGTACCTCGGCGATCACGATCCCCGGGACCCGCGCGCATCCCCGCTCTACGGTCCGGCCGGCGCAACGCCTCCCATCCAGGTCCACGTGGGGACTGCGGAGATCCTCCTCGACGACTCGCTTCGACTCGGTTCCCTCGACCGGATCGAGGTGCACGCCTGGGAGGGCATGCCCCACGTCTTCCCGAGCAGCCTCGGCCTCTTCGAGGCCGCGCGCTCCGCCCACGACCTCATCGCCGCGTTCCTGCGTGCGGAGCTCGCGATCTGAGCCACCGAAGTTTCGACGGATCGAACAGAAAGGGTTATCCCATGAGCAACGAGCAGATCATTCGCAACGCGTACGAGCTGGCTGAGAAGGTGGACGTCGAGGGCTGGGTTGAGTGCTTCACACCCGACGGGACGTTTACCGACATGTCCATCGGCGTCACGTACCGCGGGCCCGACGGCCCCACCGGCGTAGGCGAGACGGTCGCGGTCTATGCGAAGGCCTTCCCGGACATGCATCGTGAGCTCTACCGCTTCTTCAGCGTCGGCGACGTCGTCGTCGTGGAGCTCGCCCTCCAGGGCACGCACCAGGGGCCCCTCCCGACGCCGATGGGCATCCTTCCGCCCACGGGCAAGCGGATGGACGCGCCGTGCTGTGATGTCTTCCGTCTCGTCAACGGCAAGATCCAGTCGTTCGACTGCTACCCCTCGGGAACGGTGATCTTCGCGCAGCTCGGCGTGCTCTCGAACATCGAGGCAGCGATCGCGCGCTCGCAGGGGGCGAAATGAAGCTGGTGACTCGAACCGTCGGGGTTGTGCTCGCGTTGTCCTGCGGACTCAGCAGGAGCCTCGCGGCCGGAGAGGGTCCCACGAAGCCGCCATGGGACCTCCAGATGGTCCGGTTCGAATTCGACAACGACAACCTCGTCGGAATCCGACGACGGGTTCACGGCTGGCTGGAGCCTGCAGTGGCACTCCCGACTGATGGATCGCTGGAATCCGGCAAACGAGAAATGGCTCGGCAGCTTGCCGACCCTCGGCGACGATGGCGAGGGCGGCAGGATCGTTCGCTGGGGGCTCGGCATCAGCCAGATCATCATCACGCCGAAGGACATCACGATTGCCGAGCCCCAGCTCAACGACTCCCCCTGGGCCGGCATGCTCGGCCTTACCAGCACGTGGTCGAGCTACGACAACAGGAGGCTTGGCGCGCTCCAGCTCTATCTCGGGTGTCTGGGGCCTTGCTCCCAGGCCGAGCGTGTTCAGACGTTCGTCCACCGGGACCTTGGACTCGCCCACACGCCGAGAGGATGGAGGAACCAACTCTCGACCAAGGCCTTGGCCAATGTGAACTATGAGTACCGGCGGAAGCTGCTGGCACTGGAAGCCGGCGCCTATGCTCCTGGACGCTTTGCCGCCGACCTCTCCCTGGGCGGCGCTGGCGCGGCTGGCAACCTGACCACGCGCTTGACGGGTGAGGCCGAGCTGCGGTTCGGCTGGGGGCTGCCGATGGGATTCACCAAGATCCCCGACCCGCCCGGACTCGGCATGGCGCTGGACCCGATCTACCTCGATGTCCGGGAGCCGGCGGAGGGGTGGGACCGCTGGCGGCTTTTCTTTACCGTCGTGGCGCGCATGCACGAGATCGACTACCTCGCCGGAGCCGAGGGCGGGCCGACCGAAAATGGCGGGGAGTTCCCAGCCTTCAATTCGTATCCGGGTCGCAAGGAGGTGCTCCTCGGGCTGCACTGCGGCCGCTTGCCGTACAGTCTCCATCTCACGTACTACCGCTATCTCGGGTCGGCGCTTCCTGCCGGCTTCCATTCGACTCTGGACTGGGTGAACTTCTCCCTCGAATACCGCTTCTGACAGGCGCCGTCTGCGGTGCGCGCGTCGGCTCTTCGACGACCCGGTCACCCGCTCTTCCGCGCTGAAGGCTCAGGCGCCGAGCGCACGATCGCCTCGACGTAGAGCACCAGCTCCGCGGCCTCCCCGGCGGGCAGCAGGTTGCGGACGAGGAGCAATCGACACGAAAGGCGCAAGACCCCCGCGGGACCAAGTGACCCAATCGCTCCAAACCATTGATAGAGAAGGACTTACGAATGGAGCCGATGGTCGGATTTGAACCGACGACCTGCTGATTACGAATCGGCAGCGGCATACCATGCCCAGCTTGATTAAACTCTATAAACCCTTGTCCTGCAACGCTTTCCACCATACCGTGGTATGATACTCCCATACTGAGTTGGATGCAATCTGCTGAGTCAGTGCTGAGTCAGCTCCGAGTCAGCAGGCCGGCAATCCCCCACGCGAGGAGGTCTCAAGATGACGGCAAGGAAGCTCACCAAGCGGACCGCGGATTCCCTCAAGGCGGACCCCGACCGCCCCACCGTCGTCTGGGATGCCGACGTCAAGGGCTTTGGGATCGCCGTCTCTCGCGGTGGCGTCCGGTCTTTCGTCCTCAACTACCGCGGGGAGGGCGGCCGGGAGCGGCGCTACACCATCGGCCGGTTTGGGGATTGGACGGTGGACACCGCCCGGGAAGAGGCCCGGCAGCTCAAGGCCGCTATCGGCCGGGGGGAGGACCCGCTGGCGGAGCGGCGAGCACGGCGGAAGAGGACGGATGACGCGCCGACCGTCGCCGACCTTGCCGCCCGCGTCCTCGCCGAGCACTACGCCAAGAAATCGGCCAGCTCTCGCCGTAACGCTGAAGTTCTCTTCCGGCTTCACCTTCTCCCAGCGCTGGGCTCCCGCCCGGTTGAAGAGGTGACTTGGCAGGATCTCGACGCCATCCATCGCGGTCTAGCCTCCCGCCCCTTCATGGCGAACCGCCTGCTTTCCCTCGCCTCGAAATCGTGGGCGCTGGCGCAGCGCTGGCAATGGTTCCCGCAGGACCGGGCCAACCCCGCCACCCGTCACGATCGCTTCGCGGAGCCCCACCGCGGGCGCGTCCTCACCCGGGAGGAACTCGGCCGCATCGGCGCAGCGCTGGCGGGAGAAGGGGACGCGGTGGCCGTCGCCGCCTTCAAGTTTTGCCTGTTCACGGGCGCCCGGCCGGGCGAGGTGATGACCGCGAGGTGGGCCGACCTGGACACCACCGCCCGGACTTGGCAGCTCAAGGCCGCGAAGACCGGCCCGCGGGTCGTAATCCTGGGAGCGGCGGCGGTGGAAGTCCTCGCGGGGCTCCGCAAGTGCGGCCCCTGGGTCTTCGTGCGCCCGGGCGCCAGCGGCCGGCACCTCCCGAGCTTGCGGCCCCTCTGGGAGGCGGTGGCGGCCCTCGCCGAGCTTCCCGCCGGAGTCCGGCTCTATGATGCTTCGCGCCATGCCTTTGGTACCGCGGCGGCGGAGCTGGACGTTGACCGCGAAGTCCGGAAGCTCCTCATGGGACACGCGCCCGGAACCGACGCCCACGACCGCTACACGCACCGGAGCCGCTCCCTGGTAACGGCGGCCGATCTCGTAAGCGGATGGCTCCGTGCGGCGCTCGATCGCGAGCCGGAGCCGTTCGCTAAAATTCTACCCATGCGGGCCTAGACACCATCGCAATCCGGGCGGCTCCGGCGACCGCCCCCCCTTCCCTCCTTCCTGCTTTCACCTCATCCGCTTTTCGCGGGGCCGCCCACCATTTGATATGACTAAAAATCTAAATGGCCTAATGCGTCTCAAATGGGGCGGCCCCCTGAATATACGTTGACAATAGATTATGTATCACGTTTGAATAACGGATCAAACTCCGCAGCAGAGAGAAGAGCAATTCCCTCAATCAAAGCCTATTCCACTGTCGCAATAGTAGAAATAAAGTTCGCTTTAAGGTGGACTTGTCAAGCACACCTGCACCGTTCCCGCCCCCGACTGAAGACCTCCTCATGGAACAACCGTCTCAACATGGTACAATAAATAAACGTAGCCCAGTGGCCTAGCGAAGCACAAAACACTTCTACATTCTTAGGAAGATAAAAGCTTAGGGACATCAAACAAAGGAGCCCATGCAATGGACACGTTGAGCGAGATGAATACCACAGAGGAATCTGCAAGATATCTCCGCCTCAAGAAACAGACACTTGAAGTGTGGCGGCTAAAAGGTATCGGCCCTGCTTTTTTAAAACTCGGTCGCCGAGTTGTGTATCGAAAAGAGGCCCTTGAAAAATTCATGTCCGAATGTGAACGCCGCTCCACTTCTGAAAAATAGACTTTATTCCATTCGGAGCGCTGCGCAATGCGAAGGATCTTAAACGACTCTTACCCAAGAGGAGAGAATAGGAGATGTCCAGAGCTGGAGAAGAAGATAGAACCGACGCCGAGCGTCAGTCAGCGCCGAGTCGACAGGATGCCAAGTCATGCCAGTAGGAAAGGGCGGTGAGACATCCCGACGCAAGGTTCTAACTGAGGCGGAGTTTTTGAAGCGTCAGCAATTGGAACCCCTAGAAGCACTAGACTATATGAACGCTAATTATTTTTGCTGCTTGGACAATAACGGGTTTCGAGCCTATCGGGAGGATCGGACAGAATCAGGCATTGTAACGCTGACCTCGTTTAGGTATTCGGAACTACAGGCAAGTCTTAGCAATAAATTCGCTGGAGACGTTCCACTAGGAAAATTCTGGAAGGAAAACAAGAACCGGCGCGACTATAAGGGAATTGTTTTTAATCCTTCGCTCGACTTTGTATCAGAACCTAACGGCTATTACAATCTCTTCTCGGGCTTATCCGTGACGCCAGAACCGGGAGATTGGAGCCTCTTTAGAACTTTTCTATTGGACTGCGTTTGCAACAAAGACCTAACAAACTTTAACTATTTGCTCGCATGGCTAGCGCAGGCATACAGACATCCTGAAACAAAACCGGGGGTTGCGCTGGTATTTCTTGGAAAGAAGGGGACGGGAAAATCCTTTGCGGCCGCGATGATTAGTCACCCTTACGAGCCATACACACATTTTGAGGATAGAGGTTTCGAGGGTTTAACAGAGAAATTTAACGGCGAGACCGAAGATAAGCTAATGTTTACGGTAAACGAGGGCTCATGGGAGGGCGATCACAAACAAGCCGAGCTTGTACTGCGCTCGTTTATCACGGACAAAACGCGCAAGATAGAAAACAAATTCGGGAAGAAAAAGCCCGTTGCTAACTACGCTCGCCTTCTTATCACTTCTGAAGAGGGAAGGGCAATTCCTTCGGGGCCAAATGAGCGCCGCTATTGGGTGGTGCGGCTCACTGACGAATACAAGGAACGAGAGGCAGAAGGCGAGCACATTTTTAAAGCAATTGAAAGCCAAATGCTCGTCGGTGGTTTCGCCGCGATGCTGTACGATCTTCAATTGATCGAGTATACAGATGCCTTTGTTTCGCAAGCCCCATCTACGACGGAACTCTATCAGCAAACAATCGGCAATTTCTCGCCCGAGCTGCAATGGCTCCACAATAGCCTACAATGGGGAAGGATAGGAAACTTTGAATTCGGCAGAGACATCAACACCGATACGGTCTATGAGAATTATGCAGACTCGATCAGTGCCCGTCAAAAGTATACGACTCTGACGCGTACGACGTTCGGACAATTTCTCTTTAGGATCTTCCCGCGCACGGAGTTGAAAAAAGGTCGGATGGATTCTCCAAAGACAAAAGGAGTTACCAGCAATAAGGCGCGGCCTGTCACCTATAGGTTTCCCTCTCTGGAGAGGTCCCGCGAGATCTTTTCTAAAGAGTTGGGAATTCCTGTCAGGGATCTTTTTCATTCTGAAGATGAGAAGGAAGCTTCTGAGCTGGAGTCGAATAGCGACGACAAAGTATATATTGCAGCGCCTTTGCCGTTTAAGACTCGCGAGGGGGACGGTCAATGACCCTGCAAGTGGCGGTCAGGAGTTGGGAGGGTGTGGCGCAGGTATGGCGCCCTCAAGTGCTTAGAAATCAGTGCCTTGCCAGACTCTCCAAACTCTACATACTAGATGGAGAGGAAAGTATTAGTAGGGTGTGTGTGCCGTCTGAGCGCTGGGGATGTACCGCGAGGTATGTGGCGTGTAGGCTTGGCGCCCTATGGAATGTCTGGAGAGTCTGGCAAACTACTGATTATAACGGATTAAGTCACGCCATACTCTCCGGGGGTGTAGCTTGAACGCTCCCCGCCCCGGTTCAAGCTCGGGTCGCTGCTCTATCCCCACGGGTCTACATTGCCGCGTCCGTCCGTCGCTGGCGGTTCAAGGTCGGACGTTTGCTCCACTATCCCCACGGATCGGCGCCACCGCCCCCCGTCCGGTTCAAGGTCGATCACTGCTCCTATCCCCACGGATCGACGCCTCTACCATCATCCGTTACTGGCGGGGGCGGAGCGGTCGCATGCGCTGCGGTGTTGGACGAAATGAGAGATAGCAGAAGGAAGAAAGTCGCCATTTGTGTCTCCGGTTCAATGTCGGACGTTTGTGCTCGCCTTATCCCCAAGGATCAGCGCTACCGCCCCCGTCTGTTACCTGCGGGGACGTAGTCGAGTTAGACGAAAAGAGCGACAGAAGAAGGAAGAAAATCGCCATTTGTGTCTCCCTTGGGAGTCCTGCATTCCTCCCTTGGGATCTTTATCGACCTCGCGGGGGAAGCGTTCCAGCGGCAAACTATAGCAGATCGTCTCCCGCTTCAATGTCCTAATCTCGGAGAGCGACACATGAAAGAGGCGACCCATGGAAGCTCGTAAACAACGGTGTTCGGCCCGGATCTCAGATGGCTCCCGACCGTGCCAGCGCTGGGCAATCGACGGCGCCACCGTCTGCGCGACTCACGGCGGCCGAGCGCCCCAAGTCCAGAAATCCGCAAAGGAGCGGCTCGCCGAATTAGTAGAACCCGCGCTCAAGGGACTAAACAAGGCGCTAAGATCGAATGACTTGCCTCAAATCGTGCGGGCGAGTCAAATTGTCCTCGATCGCTGCGGCTTCCACCCTAAGCAGGCGATAGAGGTTTCCGTGCCTAATGGCTCGCCTAGGCCGGCAGAAGAAGAGCTTATCGACATCGAAAAGCTCTCTGTACCCGTCAAAATGATGATTCTGGCCGAGCTGAAAGGGGAACCTATTCCGGAGCAGATTTACGCGGACATCAAAAGGTTCTTTGCCTATCGCCCTTATCCCCTGCAAGCTCTGAATAGCGCTCCGCCCTCCATAGGAGTGGAATAACCTTCAGCAAGCCATTGCAGTTAGAATCCTCTTGTCATCGAGTTCACTCCCATTGGAGCCGTATCTTTTGCCCAATAAAACGGGCAAGACCTTCAAGGTCCGGAAAGAGGGACTGTTCATGTATGTTCATTTGAAGCAGTCGCTCTTCGATCTCTTGAAACATATGGCCGGGAATTTTGAACCTCTTCCACCATCCGCTGCACCCCTCCATCATTTTAGCTAGCGAGTTCCGGAATAAAAGAGTGTCTGCACAGTTGATGAGAAATAAGCCTTGCTGACTTGCTAGCCGAGAGTTAAATGCAGGCGGTGGGATAGCACATACACACCCGCTCCGGTTTAATACTCCTTTGTATTGATTGCCCACTTCGGCGGACAATACCTTGTTAATCAGGGTAGGCAATCCTAGAATTTCGTCAATCTTCATATCGTAAGAATCGCCCATCTCATCGGGGTCATTTGACGCGACGAGATAAGGCGGCGGGCCCTGGCCCGGGTGATCGTGCCGAGCTTGCGCTATTTCTGCCAAATCCGCGACCTTCCCAAACTGCTTGTTTACCGCCTCGGCGTCCACGGCCCAGAGCTGAAGTTCTTCAGGACGAAGATTCTCAGGCTTCTCATGGATGCCGCGAATAGAGAAGTAGAGAGCAACAAATGGCGAATAGGTGAAATCGAGTAATCGAGTCGGAACGCCATAATGTTGCATTAGTGCCAGCCATGTGAGCTGGTCATTAGGGATCAAAGATGCTTTGAGGTAGGAACGTGCTCTTGCTTTGAACTCAGATGAGATAAGTCGTTCCAATTGAGGCCAAAATATTGTTTTATAATTGATTGACCGCTCAATCGCAGGCTCTAGCTCAAAGGACAAGTCCGGAAGCCCCCTGAAAGCCCATGTCTTTGTCACGATTTCGTCTGTTTCTGAATCTCTCTTCATTTCCGGCATCTTGAAATCACGACTAAAGCATGTAGCGATCTGGTCCCAATCTTTAAGCTCTATAGGCTTCATTTCATTAAGTCCCATGAGGGAAGGCTACCTGTAAAGCTTCCTCCCTGCCAAGGTTATGGATGAATACGCATGTCTCGGTGAGAAGGAAGCGGGTGACCGGCTCGGGTTGGTGAGCCGAAAGAGTAGGGCCGGCCCCACTATTTGGAACCGGCCCGTAAGGCAACTACGCGGGAGAAGGGTGGAATTACCTCTTAAGCTCCTGACCGCACTGCTCGCAAAGCAGAATGCCACCGCTGGAGAGGAATCCGCTCATTCCGTCAAACCCGTTAAGCCAAGCCCGGGCGAGATCCTCTCTCCCATAGCGGCACTCGGCGCGGTCCATACCCGCCGCCCTCGCTTTCGCTCCCGCTCTGTACGCGGTGGAAATCCCCTTCCACGTCGTGGGCGGTTCGGTTTCGTCGCACCATGTTTTGACGCTCTTCCTGTTCATTTCTCGGCCCTTCTCTGGGGAAAGACAAAGAGGGCGGCCCCCGTTCCAGGAACCGCCCCCGATTCTGCTACGTCGATCCTGCTACGTGCGGGTGAGCTTTTCGTACAGCCGGATGAGCGCTTGAGCCTTCCCCTGGTCCGGGGCGCCCACAAGCACCCGCTCCGGGTCCGTCTCCCGCCAGTCGATCTCCAGGCCCGCCAGCTCGGCCGCCAGCGCCATGCAACTCTTCCGCAGGGAAAGGGTGGCGATGGTCCGCGCGGTTTGGAGGTGGGCGAGGGTATGCGTGCCGCTCCCCGGCGATCCCAACCCCCGGCCGCTCCCCCGGAAGATGCCGAACGGTCGCGAGACGAGCCCCGGGACCTCGACATCGGCCGCGACTGAGGGATTCTGGGAGGTGTCCGTCAGCCGGACCAGGAAGCGGCCCCGATCCCAGAGGAGCGGCGTGGCGCGGCCCGTCCTCGACAGCTCCCGGAGGTGAGCATCGGCCGTATCCGCCAGCCAGGAGGCAACGGAGGTGCTCCGCTCCGCCGCCGCCGCCCTCCACAGCTCCGCCCGCTCGCGGTCGGCGTCCACCGTGAAGCTCTCGCGGTCGCTGCTGGCGCTCCCCCATGCCATGGCCTACGCCACTCCCCGCCATGAGCCCAGCTCCCCCTCCAGACGGTCTACCAGCTCACCGACCGCTCGGGCCACTTCGGTTCCGACGCTGGCGAGGTATTCCTCATGGGGGGTGTCGTAACTGAAGCCTCCCCCCGTCCACTCCAGGAGAGCTCCCTGGACGTGCCGCAGGTCGGCGAGGGCGGCCCTCAAGCTCGCCCGGAACAGCCCCTCCGGATGGTCGGGCCAGTCTCCCCAGACGGCCATGATGCCGTCAAAGAGGAGCTTGCCAAAGCCCCGGAGGGCGGCATTGGCGTCGGGGTCCGTCACGTAGAGGAGGAACGTCTCGCGGAAGGTGGGGAAGTCCTCGAAATGCTGGGGATCGATGATCGGCGGGATCGCGGGCGGGGGATCGTCGCCGTCATCCTCCGGCGGCGGCATCGGCGGCGGCATCGGCGGCCGGCAACCGGGGGGAAGGGGAGGCGGGGCGGGGGCCGGGGTACACTCCTGCACTAGCTCGGGCATGGGGTTATCTCCTGTGCTCGGGTTAGGCTCCGGCGGGAGCTTCCATCTCTCGCCGGGGCCGATTAGCGGTATGGGTTTGGGGGTGAGTCGGAACCGCCCGGCTCGCCTCTTTGGGCGTTCGTCTCTTCCTTCCTGAATCCTTCAATCCCTCTGGGATCGGTCCTCCTCTCTACTCGCGGCGAGATCGTTCCGCGTGCTGAGTCTGTGCTGAGTCACGGGGAAAACGCCACGACGGCGCCACCCGGAGCACGGGAGGTAAGCGATTGACAGGAAAGGACTTAGTTTGGAGCCGATGGTCGGATTTGAACCGACGACCTGCTGATTACGAATCAGCTGCTCTACCCCTGAGCTACATCGGCGAGACGGAAACGGGCGTTCCCGTGAAGCGGAGGCGTATTGTAGGGCATACCGGGGGTCAAGGCAACGCGGGTCCCTCCTCCCCGCCTCCGGCAATCTCCGGCGTCTCCCGATGGGGCCGCGCCGGCACCCTATAGCTTGCGGGGCATTTTTCCCAGGAGGCCGGCGATGCGAGTTCTGAAGTTCGGTGGCACCTCGGTCGGCAGCGCCGAGCGGATGCGCGGGGTGGCGGAGATCGTCGCCGGCCAGGCGCAGGAGGGGCCGCTGCTGGTGGTGGTCTCGGCGGTGGGGGGGGTGACGGACGCGCTGATCAAGGGGGCCGAGCAGGCGGCGGCGGGCAAGTCGGTGGTGCCGGCGCTCTCCCGCTTCCACTCGCTCCACCGGGAGATCCTCGCCCTGCTGCGCGCCGAGTTGGGCCCGGACCGCACCGCCGCCGCCGAGGCGGACCTCGGGGCCCTCGAGCAGGAGATGGAGAACCTGCTGCGCGGCTTCTCCCTCCTCCTCGAGCGCCCGCCGGGGGCGCTCGCCGTCCTCTCCTCGCTCGGCGAGCGGGCCTCCTGCGCCCTGGTCCACCGGCTGCTCGAGGCGCGCGGCCTCGACGCCCGGCTGCTCGATCCCAAGGCGCTGATCCGCACCAGCGGCTCGCCGCTCTCCGCCTCCCCCGACTGGCGGGCGACCCGCGAGGCCTTCGCGGCACTGCGCGAGGCGCCGCCACCGGTCACCGTGCTGCCGGGGTTCTTCGGCGGCGACGCCGACTCCCGCATCAATCTCCTCGGCCGCGGCGGCTCGGACTACTCGGCGGCGATCGCCGCCTGGGCGCTCGACGCCGACCTGATGGAGATCTGGACCGACGTCGACGGCATCTACAGCGCCGACCCGCGGCTGGTCCCGCTCGCCGCCGTGCTCCCCGAGGTGAGCTACGAGGAGGCGATGGAGCTCTCCTTCTTCGGCGCCAAGGTGCTGCATCCGAAGACGATCCAGCCGGCGCGCGAGAAGGGGATCCCGGTCCGCGTGCGCAACAGCTTCTTCCCCGAGCACCCGGGGAGCCTGGTGCACGACGGCGCCGCCCCCTCGGCGAGCGGAGCGCGCGGCCTCACCTTCCTCCCCGGCGTCTCGCTGATCGACGTCACCGGCTCCGGCATGGCCGGCGTCCCCGGCGTCGCCGCCCGCGTCTTCCAGGCGATGGCGGCGGCGGGGATCTCGGTGATCCTGATTACCCAGGGGTCGAGCGAGTGCGCCATCTCCTTCGCGGTGGCCGACGCCGACAACCGCCTCGCCCTCGAGGCGCTGCGCGAGGCCTTCCCCGCCGAGCGCAGCGCGGGGCTGCTCGATCCGGTGCAGATCCGCCCCGGCTACGCCGTCGTCTCGCTGGTCGGCGACGGGATGCGCGACCGCCTGGGCGTCGTCGGCACCTTCGCCGGCGCCCTGGCGGACATCGGGGTCAACATCGTCGCCCTCGCGCAGGGGTCGACCGAGCGCAACATCTCGGCCGTGGTGGCGCAGGCCGACGCGCGGCGGGCGGTGCGCCACATCCACTCGCGCCTGTTCGAGAGCCGCCCCGAGCTGCAGCTCGTGGTCTGGGGGGTGGGGAACGTCGGCTCGAAGCTGCTGCGCAAGATCGGCGAGCATCAGTCCCGCGCCGGGCGCCGGGTCGACCTCAAGCTGTGCGGGGTCGCCAACTCGAAGCGCTGCGCCTTCGACGCCGAAGGGCTCGCGGTCGCCGACTGGAGCGCCGGCCTCCAGGCCGCCACCCTCCCCTCGTGCCTCGACGCGCTGCTCCAGGAGATCGGCGAGGCGCGGCTGGTCAATCCCGTCTTCGTCGACTGCACGTCGGACGGCACCGTGGCCGCCGCCTATGGGCGGTTGTTCGAGGCCGGGCTCCACGTGGTGACGGTGAACAAGAAGGCGAACAGCGCTCCGTACCCCGAGTACCTCGAGCTGCATCACAACGGCGAGCGGCTGAAGCGCCGCTTCTTCTACGAGACGAACGTCGGCGCCGGGCTGCCGGTGATCGGCACCCTCCAGAGCCTGCTCAAGGGAGGGGACCGGGTGCTCCGCCTCGAGGCGATCCTCTCGGGGTCGCTCTCCTTCCTGCTCGGCGCCCTCGAAGAAGGGATGCCGTTCTCGGCAGCGGTGCGGGTGGCCCGCGACCGCGGCTTCACCGAGCCCGACCCGCGCGACGACCTCTCCGGGCTCGACGTGGCGCGCAAGCTCCTCATCCTCGCCCGCGAACTCGGCGCCGGTCTCGAGCTCGGCGACATCGAGGTCGCCGGCGTGCTGCCGCCCGACTTCGACCCCTCGGGGAGCGTCGACGACTTCCTGGCCGACCTCGAACGGCTCGACCCGCTGTTCGAGGAGCGCCGCGCCCGCCTGCAGAAGGAAGGGAAGGTGCTGCGCCACGCCGCCGTGATCGAGGCCGACCCGGCAAATCCCGGGGCCTACCTCTGCCGCGTCGGCCTGGAGGCGGTGGGGCCGGAGCACCCGCTCTACGCCGTGCGCGGCGGCGAGAACGCCTTCTCCTTCCTCACCGAGCACTACCAGCCGACGCCGCTGGTGGTGCGCGGCTATGGCGCGGGGGGCGAGGTCACCGCGGCCGGCGCCCTCGCCGACGTGCTCAAGATCGTCGCCTGATGAAGCTGCGCGCCTACGCTCCCGCCTCGATCGGCAACTTCGCCGCCGGCTTCGACCTGATGGGCGCCGCCCTGGCCCCCCTCGACGGCTCCCTCTGGGGGGACGTGGTGACGGCCGAGACGGCGGCCGAGACGAGCCTGACGGTGACCGGCCCCTACGCGGCGGTCCTCCCCGCGGACCCTTGGCAGAACCTGGTGATGCGGACCTACGCCCTGTTCCGCGAGGAGCTGCGGCGGCGGGGGCTCGCCGTCCCCTCGCTCGCCTTCGAGCTGGCGAAGAACCTGCCGCGGTGCAGCGGCCTGGGCTCGAGCTCGAGCTCGGTGGTGGCGACCCTCGCCGCCTGCCAGGCGCTGCTCGATCACCCGCTGTCGACCGCCGAGGTCTGGCAGCTCGCCGGACGGGCGGAGGCGCTGGTCTCCGGCGCGCCGCACCTCGACAACGTCGTCCCCTGCCTCTCGGGCGGCCTCCAGCTCCTGGTGCCGGACGCCGGCGGCGCTCCCGACGCCCGGCCGCTGCCGTGGCCCGACGACCTCGTGCTGGTGGTCGCCTCCCCCGCCTTCGAGCTGTCGACCGAGGCGAGCCGGCGGGCGCTGCCGCGCAGCTTCGACCTCCACGCGACGCTCGACTTCGCGGCCAATCTGGCGGGGTTTCTCCTCGCGCTCGAGACCGGCGACCGCGACCTCCTCCGCCGCTGCCTGCGCGATCCGCTCGCCGAGCCCTACCGCGCGCCGCTGGTGCCCGGCTTCCTGGCGGCACAGACCGCCGCGCTGGCCGCCGGCGCCTGGGGATGCACCCTCTCGGGATCGGGGCCCGCCCTCTTCGCCGTCGCCGAATCGCCGGAGCACGGCGGCGCCGTGGCCACGGCGCTCGCGGGCGGGCTGCGCGAGGGAGGGGTGGACGTGACCGTCCGCCTCTGCAAGCTCGATCTTCTCGGTGCGCGGGTGCTCGATTGAGCGCTGGTACGAGGCTGATATGAGATTGATCAGCACGCGGAACGCCGATCTCACCGCTTCGTTCAAGGAAGCGGTATTGGCCGGGATCGCCCCCGGCGGCGGCCTCTGGCTCCCCGACCCGATCTCCCCCTTCGACGATTGGCCGGAGCTGCTCGATCTCGACTGGAGCCGGCGCTGCGAGGTCCTGCTCGACCGTCTCCTCGGCGACGAGCTCGGCCACGAGCCGCTCGCCGCCGTGGTGCGCCGGGCGTTCGACTTCCCGGTGCCGTTGATCGAGGTAATACCCGAGGTGCGCCCGGGGCGCTTCGCCCTCGAGCTCTTCCACGGCCCCACCCTCGCCTTCAAGGACTTCGGCGCCCGCTTCTTCGCCGCCGTCCTCGAGCTGATCCGCGAGCCGGAGCGACCGGTGACGATCCTCACCGCCACCAGCGGCGACACCGGGGCGGCGGTGGCGCAGGCGTTCTGGAAGCGGCCGGGGGTGCGGGTGGTGGTGCTCTATCCGCGCGGCCGGGTCTCGGCCCTCCAGGAGCGGCAGTTCGCGACGCTCGGCGAGAACGTCACCGCCCTCGCCGTCGACGGCGCCTTCGACGACTGCCAGGCGCTGGTCAAGGCCGCCTTCGCGGACGCCGCCCTCACCGCCCGCCACGGCCTGACCTCGGCGAACTCGATCAACGTCGCCCGCCTCCTGCCGCAGACCCTCTATTACGCCGAGGCGGTGGCGCAGCTCCGCCGCCGCGGGACGCCTGAGCCGCCGGTGATCGCCGTCCCCAGCGGCAACTTCGGCAACCTCTGCGCCGGCCTCCTGGCGCGGGCGATGGGGCTGCCGGTGAAGGCCTTCGTGGCCGCGACCAACGCCAACGACACCGTCCCCGATTATCTGAACACCGGCACCTACCGCGCCCGTCCCTCGGTCGCCACGATCTCGAACGCCATGGACGTGGGAGCCCCCAACAACTGGGAGCGCATCGAGCACCTCTTCGCCGGCGACCTCGCGGCACTGCGCGGCACCCTGCGCTGGGGCGCGCGGAGCGACGAGCAGACCGAGCAGACGATCCGCGATCTCCAGGCCCACGGCTACCTCGCCGACCCCCACGCCGCCGTCGCCTACGGAGTCCTCGAAAGTACCCTGGCCCCCGGCGAGACCGGAGTCTTCCTGGGCACCGCCCACCCCGCCAAGTTCCTCCCCGTCTACGAAAAGATGGGGATCGACGTCCCCATCCCCGAATCGCTTAGCGTGCTCCTCAACCGGCCGCTCCTGGCACGGGAGATCCCGAACGAGGTGGGGCCGCTGGTGAGGGTACTGGAGGCGGGGTGAGCGGTCGCTTGTTGTAGAGTCAATCCATGGCAACCCGACCCCCTGGAGAGTCCGAGCCACCACCCGACGAATCTCCTGACGGCGTAGACCTCACCTTGATCCGCTACACCTTGAGCCTGACTCCGCTCGAACGCCTCGAGCTCCTCCAGGATTGGGTGGACGGGCTCGCCGAGCTACGCCGTGGACGCGCTACGGAGCGTTAAGTTCCTCGGGCTGCTGCGGACCCTGCTCCGGCACGGAGTGGAGTTCTTCGTCGTCGGCGGCGTGGCCGCCCAGCTCGAAGGGGCACCCATCGTGACGTTCGACCTGGACGTCCTCTTTGACAAGAGTCCCGAAAACCTCTCCCGCCTGCTCGCGGCGCTGCGCGAGATCAACGCCCGCTACCGCGACCCGGCGGGACGCCACATCGAGCCGGACCTCGAGAAGCTGGCGACCATGCGTCTGCACCTCCTGGTGACCGACCTCGGCCCTTTGGATGTCCTGGGCTCGATTGGCGACGGCTTGGGATACCAGGATCTGGTGGATCGGACCGTCGTCTTCGAGTTGGGTGAGGAGCGGGTCCTGGTTCTCGAACTGGCAGCCGTCATCGAAACCAAGGAACAGGCCAACCGCGACAAGGACCGTGCCATGCTCCCGGTCCTGCGGCAGACTTTGGCGATGAAAGGCCGCTCCGAACGGGACAGGGACACCTGAGCGCCAGACCCCAAGCGTCTCCCAAACTCCCGCGTCGCGGCACCTACCTTATAGACCGCCGGCGCTCCTGCCGGCTCGAGGACCAAGGAGATCCAACCTGATGAAGAAATCCGCCACTGTTCTAGTCCTGCTCGCCCTCCTCGCCCTGATCCCGTGTACGCAGGCCATGGCGCAGACGCCGCAGGCGCTCGCCCCTGCCGTCGCTGCCGCGGCCCCGTCTGTGACGGCCCCGGCCGACAACGCCGAGTTCCTGGCCAGCCTCTCGACCGCTCCGGCGCAGACCGCGGGCGACCTCGCGCCGGCTCCCAGCTTCATGACCGGCTGCACCAGCAACGCCCAGTGCCCCACGGGAACGCTCTGCTGCTACCCCTGCGGCATCGACGGCTGCACCAAGCAGTGCGTCACCCCGATCAAGGGACGCTGCCCGCTCTACCAGTGAGCCGGCGGCCTCAGGACGCGCTCCTTCACCCGCCGGCTCTCGACGGCCGGCGGGCCTGGGCTCCAAACTGATCCTTCGCAGTCTCGAAATCCCGGCGGCAGGGCACCTACTCTGTAGACAGCCGGTGCTCCCGCCGACTGGAGAACCAGGAGATCGAAGCTCATGAAGACTTCCTCGACCGTTCTCGTCCTGCTCGCCCTTCTCCTCCTGATCCCCTGTACGCAGTCCCTGGCCCAGACGCAGCCGGCGCCGGCCGTCGCCGCGGCGGCTGCGCCGGCGCCGATCCTCGCGCAGGCCGACTTCCTCGCCTCTCTCGCCGCCGACCCGGTCGTGGTTGGCAAGACCTGCACCTCGGACGCCCAATGCGGGGCCGGCCAGCTCTGCTGCTACCCCTGCGGCCGCTTCGGCTGCACCAACGTGTGCACGGCGGTCCCGCCCGGCGGGCAGTGCCCGCACTATCCGTGACCTGAAGCGTCCCTTGGTGACCGTAGCTCTGGCCTTGCCGTCGCAGAGGTCGACGACCACCTCGACCCGCCGGTTCTTCTGCCGGCCGGCGGGATCGTCGGTGCCGCCGGGCCTGGCGTTGGGGCGCTCCCAGGTAGCTTGATCCGCTGGTACCCTTCCTCGATCTCCGCTCGAGGGGAAACGTCAGGAGCGGCTCTTCGGCGACCGGTCGAACTGCCGCCGGAGCTCGTCCTTGGCGCGCTCGAGGATGTCGAGACGCTCTTTCGGCAGGCCCTTCCCCGCACGGTTGACGTAGAAGGTCAACATCGACATCGCCGAACGGAAGGGGTCGGTCTTGCGCCGGCGGCTCTGCTCGGCGGAGCGCTTGAGCGAGCGGGCGATCGCCGCCGGATCGTCGAGCGCGAAGACCCCTTCCTTGAGATCGAGGGCGTTGCTGGTCTCGGTGACGTGCTGAGACCAGCGATGGGTGTCCTCTGCCATGAGCGCCTGGTCAGGAGGACTTCTTCGCGGCCGACTTCCTGGCCGGCGACTTCTTCGCCGCGGCTTTCTTCGCAGGTGAGCTCTTGGCGGAGCCTTCCTCGGCGCGGGTCTCGGCGGCCTTCTTCGCCGCTTCCGAGCGCTCCTGAGCTCCCTTGGTGCGCGCCGCCCGGCGCGCCGCGGCCGAGCGCTCGGCGACGGTGCGCTGCGCGGCCGCCGTCTTCGCCTGCCGGGAGAGCGCCGCGTGGGAGGCGGCGGCATGCCCCTCGTCCTTCAGCGCCTCGCTGGCCGCCGTGGAACGCGTCCGCGAGACGCTCTTTGTGGCCCCCTTCTCCCCCGCCTGGCTGTCGAGCTCGGCCTTGTGCCGCGTCGCTTCCGACGCCGTCCCCTTCTTGGGGGCCGGCAGCTTGACGCCGGCGCGGCGGGCCTTCGAAAGACCGATCGCGATCGCCTGCTTGGAGGACCGCGCGCCGTGCTTCCCCTCCTTCACGTGCTCGATCTCCTCGTGGACGAATTCGCCGGCCTGCGTGCTCGCAGCCTTCCCTTCGCTCTTGTCCTTCCGGGCCTTCTTGATCGTCGTCGCATCGGGCATGTTGACCGTCTCCTCAAGGTTTGGGCGCATGATGACTTCCAGCCGTGTGTTTTGCAAGCTTTGGACCAACAATATTTCGTACACAAGGAACCGCTCGGGCGCCGGCGGCTCCCCTAGAGATACCCCAGCGCGCGGAGCTGCTTTTCGATCTCCGCCGCGCGGCGGTGGGACGTGTCGGAGCTCCCTTCGTGGCGCCGCATCCAGCCGAGCAGGGCCGCCTCCAGCCGCCGGGTCTCGGCGGGGCGCCGCGCGGCGAGGTCTGCCGTCTCCCCCGGGTCGGCGAGGAGGTCGAAGAGCTTCAGGGTGTTGGAGCTCTGATCGAAGCTGAGCTTGCGGGCGCCGTCGGTCACCGTGCGGACGTTCCCCTGATTGCCGAAGGCCAGGCGGTGGATCGGCCGGTCGTCCTCGATCACCGGCCGCAGGCTGGCGCCGTCGAAGGGGAGGCCGGCGGCGGAGATCCCCAGGTAGTCGAGGAGGGTCGGCACGATGTCGAGATTGTCGACCAGCTCCCGGCGTCGCACCCCGTTCTCCACCCCCGGGATGCGCAGCACGATCGGGGTCTTGAGGACCGTCTCCCAGGCGAGGCTCCGGCAGTGGCCGTAGCCGCCGTGCTCGTACTGCTCCTCGCCATGATCGGCGGCCAGCACGATCAGGGTGTGGTCGAAGAGATGACGCTCGCGCAGCAGCTCCAGGAGCTGTGCGAGCTGCTCGTCGAAGTAGGCGATCTCCTCGTCGTAGAGATCGCCGAGGAAAGCGAGGTCGCGCGGGGTGAACTCGTAGGTGGTGTCGCCGTCGTAGATCCGGCGCATCACCGGCGTGTTGTCGCCGCTCCAGGCCCAGGGGTGGATGCCGAGCTGACGCGAGTCGTCGGAGTCGGCGGCGAAGCGGCGGACATGGTCCGACGCCGGATGGTAGGGGGCGTGCGGCTCCATGTAGTGGAGGTAGAGGAGCCAGGGCTGCCGCAGGGCCGGCAACAGCCCGGCGGCCTTCTGGTTGAGGCAGCGGGCGTGACGGTCGAGGCACTCCTCGTCGAAGCTCTGGAAGCCGCGCGCGAAGCCGCCGACCGGGTTCACCTCGGAGGGGGTGGCGCGCGCGATCGGGCTCGCCGACACGGCGGCCGTGGCGTAGCCGTGCGCGCGCAGGATCTCCGGCAGCGAGCGCACCGTCGCCGGGATCCCCATGCCGGCGGCGGGATCGAGCAGGAAGACCGCGGGATCGCGCGAGGTCAGCAGCGAGTTGGCGGCGGGAAAGGTGCAGCCGGCCGGGCTCCGCGCCGCCGTGAACACCACCGCCTGGCGCGCGAACGCGTCGAGGTTGGGGCTCGTCGCCCGCCGGTAGCCATAGAGGCTCAGCCGGTCCGCCCGCAGCGTGTCCACCACCACGAACAGCACGTTCCACGGCCCCGGCCGCGCGCGGTCGCAGGCGCCGACGAGGAGCGGCAGCAGCAGACAGCCGGCGAGGGTGAGCGCGCGGCGGTTTCTTGGGCGAGTGCCTAGCACGACGGGCGTCAACATAGCATGCAGAGAAACCGAACCGGACTCAGAAAACGCAGGGCTCTCAGCTCCCATACTGACTTCATCTCACGCGGGGATGAGAGTATACTCGCGGATATAGTCATGGCGACCAGCATCCACATTCCAAAGCCGCTCCTGGAAGCGGTCGACCGCAAAGCGCGGACCCTCAAGATCAGCCGCAACCGCCTGATCGTCCGGGCCCTGGAGAAAGAGCTGACGGCGGGAGCCGACTGGTCCCCCGGGTTCTTCGAAAAGCTCCGCGCAGCAGGCCCCGAGACGGCTGCGGCGGTCGACGAGATGCTCGTTGCGATCCATCAGGCAAGGACCTCGAAACCTCCGAGGAAGCTGTGAAGCTCGTCCTCGATACCAACACGGTCTCGGCCTTGATGAAGGGCGATCCGGAGATCATCCGAAAACTCGAAGAACGCAGCAAGGCGGAGATCACCGTGCCCCAGCCCGTCCTGGCAGAAATCGCCTACGGGATCGAACGTCTTCCGAAATCCAAGCGAAAGGAGCGCCTCAGGGAGAGCTTTGAGCTGATCCGTTCCGAGCTGGCTCGAGAGAGCTGGACGGACGAGGTCAGCGACACCTTCGGGCGCATCAAGGCGACTCTGGAAAAGAAGGGGCAGCGGATCGAGGATTTCGATGCTGCGATTGCGGCCCATGCCCTGGCCAGAGACGCGACTCTCGTCACGGCGAATCTCGATCACATGACGCGAGTCCCTGGGTTGACGGTAGAGGACTGGTCCGTCCGCGAGCTTTCCGTGCCCGACAATCCCTCTTCACGTTGATCTTTCCTACGGCTCAAACCCAAACCATCCGTTTCAGCGCAGCGTCACCGTCGGGTTGCGGATGAACCGTGCCGCGTACGGCAAGCGGTCGTTGAGGACGAGGAGGCTGCGGAAGAGGCGCGGCCTCTGGATCCAGAGGAGCTTCCAGCGCAGGCGGAGGCTCGGGCGGCGGAGGGCCGCGAAGTGATTGACGGCCGCGAGGGCGAGGCGGGCGCCCGGCCAGTCGCGCGCCGAGACGGCGCGCACGTAGTCGTCGAGCGAGGTGAGGAAGAAGCGCGGCGCGATCGCCTGGCTCACGTAGTAGCGGAACATCCGCCGGTCGTCGGGGAGGATGGCGAGGAGCTTCTCGGCGTAGCGCAGGCGGCTCGCCATGAAGCGGGGGGAGGCCGACGAGCTGGCGGTGTGGACCCGGAAGCGCAGCAGGGGGCGCGGCACGAAGGCGAAGTCCCAGCCGAGGCGGAAGAAGCGCACGAAGAGGTCGTCGTCCTCGTAGCCGCTGAGCGCCTCGTCGAAACCTCCCGACTGCTCGAAGGCGGCGCGCCGCATCACGCTCGCCGAGGGGAGCACCATCAGGTCGCCGGCCACGCATTCGTAGATCGTCCGCTTGGGGTGCGCCACCCCCGCCGTGCGCAGGAAGGCGCGGGTCACCAGGTGGCCGTCGAGGTCCATCTCGTCGAAGTCGCAGTAGGCCCACCCCACCTCGGGATCGGCGACGAGCGGCTCCACCAGCTCCTCGAGATGGCGCGGATGCCAATGGTCGTCCTGATCGAGGAAGGCCAGGTACTCGCCGGTTGCCTCGCGCGCCGCCGCGTTGCGCGCCGCCGACTGCCCGGCGTTCGCCTGCCGCAGCACGCGCAGGGGAATCGGCGGCGGCGGGAGGCTCGCCAGCTCGTCGAGCGAGCCGTCGGTCGAGCCGTCGTCGATCACGATCAGCTCGCAGGGGGGGAGCGACTGCGCCAGCACGCTCTCCACCGCGGCGCGCAGGAAACGGCGGCCGTTGTACACCGGCAGGATCGCCGTGATGCGGGGGGGCATCGGGTCGCTCATCGCTCGGCCGCCACCGCCGCCAGGTGCAGCCCGTCCACCGGATAGCGGCGCGCCCGCGCCTCGCCGGCGCCGAGCGGCCACGCCACGGCGCCCGGGGGGATCTCCGCCACCTTGCGGGCGAGGACCTCGGCCATCGTGAAGGTCGGCAGGGTCGGCATGTCGAGATGCCGGTGCCGCCAGGCCGGGGTGGGGATCAGCGCCGCCGGCCCGGAGTCGCCGGCCGCCAGCACCTCGAAGCCGCTCGCCGCGCCGAACAATACGCGCATCCCCTCGGCCGACATGCGCCAGAAGTCGTTCGGCTGCGCGTGGGCCGGCCAGGCGCCCGGCGCCAGCTGGTAGACCAGGCCGCCGGGCTTCAGCACCCGGTTGACCTCGGCCGCGAACAGCCACGGCGCCTCGAGATGCTCGAGCACGGCGCCGGAGACCACGGCGTCGAACGATCCCGGGCGCAGGAAGCGGCTGAGGACGTGGGCGTCCCCCACCAGATCGACCGAGGGGCCGGGATGGATGTCGAGCCCGGTCACCCGCGCCGCGAGACGCTCGCGCGGCAGCGCCACGTCGACGCCGTCGGGGGTGCGCGCTCCCACCTGGAGCACGCGGCCGCCGCGGGCGTTGGCGAGCTCGAGGAAGCGGCGCATCATCGGCGACAGCACGTAGTCCTCGGCCTCCGCCACGGGCCACGGCGGCAGCGGCCCCTCGGGGAGCTCCAACGGGACGGTGACCGCCCCGCCGTCGGTCTCGAGCGTCAGGCTCACCGGATGGCCGGCGGGACAGGCGAGATAGACGGCGAAGCCGGCGTGGCGGACGTGCTCGTGCTCGGGGTAGAAGGCGAGCAGGTCGGGGCGGTCGGTGAAGGTGTCGACCCGCGCCGAGCGCCCCGCCGACTCGAGCCGCAGCGCCCGCACCGGGTGCTCGTGGGCGTGCGCCCAGCCGCGCAGGAAGATCCCGTGGGCGTCGCACCAGTAGGCGTCCAGCCAGTGCGCGGCGTGCACTCCCGGCGGCTTGGCCGCGCCGACGCGGAAGGCCACGAGGCCGCGCGGGTCGGTCACCAGACCGGGAGCCGTCTGCCCCCCTCCACCCTTGCAATCGAGCGCGATCGGCGGACGTCCTGCGGCGGCGGCGCGGATCGCCTGGAGGTCGTGCGCGAGGGGCGAAGCGGCATCTTCCGAATCTTCCGAGCCGTCGAGGACGCCGACGAAGAAGACGCCTCCCGCCGGGGCGTCGAACGGGGCGAACTCGAGGCGCAGCGACTCGTCCGGCGCGAAGCCGGGGTTGGCGAGGGGGGCGGCGCGGTGATCGTCAACCGTGCAGACGACGAAGCGCAGCCGCGCCGCCGGCTGGCGCGCGACCACGTCGAGCGGCAGCACCACCGAGGAGAGGCCGGCGACGCCGGCGACGAAGCGTTCGGCGACCAGCAGCCGGGGCGGGCGGCGGGAGCGGAGGAAGCGCATTCCTTCCCTCAGCTCCCAACCGCGGCCAGGAAAGCCCGGGCGGCCTCCGCCACGGGCGGCGACACCGGCGCGCCGGCGACCTCCGCCAGGGCGGCGCGGGCCGCGCCTTCGCGGCCGTCCCGCCACAGGCTGAGCCCCTCGTGGAGGCGCGCCAGCCAATGGATCGGGGCGCGCTCCCCCGCCTCGCCGGCGAGCCGCTGGACGCGAGCGAAGAGCGCCGCGGCCTCCGCCGCGCTCCCCTCGTGGAGGGCCAGCATTCCCAGGCAGTAGAGGGAATCGAGCGCCTCGGCGTCCATCTTTCCCTTGGGAGCGTCGATGGATCGGGCAACCCCCGCCGCCAGCTTCCCGGCCGCCGCGTAGGAGCCGGCGTTGACCAGCCGGATGAAGGTCTGCGCGCGGGCCTCGCCGAGCAGCGCCGGCGGCAGGGCTCCACCTGCCGCCTCGAGCTTCTCGATCTCGCGCACCGCGGCGTCCGGCTCCACCAGCGCCAGCGCCATCGGCAGGTGCTTGCGGCTCTGGGCGAGGAGCGCCTCCGTCTCCCCGTCGCGGAGGCCGCTCGGCATCGTCTTCCACAACCGCTCGCCGATCCGTTGGGCCCCCGCGAAGGAGGAGGCGGCCGGCAGCGGGCGGCCGAGGCCGTTGAGCTCCAGCATCCCCGAGAAATAGAGGGCTCCCGGCAGGTTGAAGGGGAGGCCGTGCGTCTCCTCCGCGGCCGCCGGCTCCCGTTCGGGGTCGAGGAGGTCGCGCCCGTGGCGCGCGCGATAGACCGCGGCCAGCCGGGCGCGGCTCTCCTCCGCCTCGCCGTAGAGGCCGGCGTTGACGCACTCCTTGAAGTGGCGGTAGGCGAAGCCGCTGGCGAAGCTCGAGGCGGCGGGTGCGCTCGCCGCCCGGTCCGCGAAGTAATCCCGGACGACCCCGCGCGCCGCCTCGGGGTCCGCGGGGAGCAGCCGGGCGAGCACGGCCGGCGAGCGCGCGGCGAAGGCGCGCAGCGTCTCGGACGGTGTCTCGGCGGACTCCTCCACCTCGACGGCGGCGAACCCCGCCTCCGTGAGGACGCGGACGAGCGCGCCGCGGTCGTAGAGCATCATGTGGAACCCCGGGCTCAGGGCGCGGGCGAGCGCCTCTTCGTCCTCCGCCGCCGCCTCCGGCCGGATCAGCGCCAGGTTGGGGGTCGACAGGACGAGCAGGCCCTCCGGCGACAGGCGGTCGTGGATCGCGGCGAGCAGCGTGTGCGGCTCGGTGAGGTGCTCGAGGACCTCGGAGCAGATCGCGAGGTCGAACGGCGCGGGGCCGAGATCGAGCCCGGCGCTGAAATAGGTGCGGCGGACCGGGAGGCCCAGCGCCTCGCCCCCGGCGGCGGCGAGCGGCGAGGGGTCGATCCCCAGCACCTCCCAGCCGAACGCCCAGCGGCCGAAGTCGAGCGCGAACCCCACGCTCCCCCCGATCTCGAGGCAGCGGCGGACCGTCCCCGGAGGGATGCGCAGCAGCGGCGCCACGATGAGGTCGATCCCCGCCCCCTGCTCGACGTAGTAGTCGAGCATCCCGTCGACGGCGACCTCGTAGTCCGGCGGCGTCTGGTCCGCGAGGAAGGCGACGCCGCAGGCCGGGCAGCGCAGCAGCGTCACCGGCGGCCGGCCCGGAACGACCGAGGCGATGGACAACAGCGCGTTCTTCGCCCCTTCCGCACCGCAGAGCGGACAGCGGGAGGGAACTTCGTGCTGGAGCCAGTGGGGACGCATCGTGAGGAGGGGGCGAGTATATCAGCCCCTCCGCGGGCCGCTCCGGTAACGAAAGCTCCCTCGTCCTCCTCTTCCGCCCCCCTCCCCTACTGCCCGCCGGAGGCCGGCACGGTGTTCGAGGCGGACCAGACGAAGCTCGCCTTGTCGGTCGAGGGGATCGGGCAGACCTGGTTCGCCTGGCCGACCTGGAAGGGGCCGTCGTAGACCGGGCACTGGCATTCGATCGGCTCGCCGTCCTTGACCACTCCGTGGTGACCCGCCTTGAAGAAGCAGGGGGCGGTCATGCAGCCGGCGTACTTCCCCGCGGCGCACGCGATGCTGCCGAGCTGATAGCTGTCGTTCATCGCGAAGCTGAAGGTCGACACGAGGTCGGCCTTCGGCATCAGCGAGACCTTGGGATCGCTCGGGTTCTGGTTCTGGACGTACTGGCAGACCGGCGCCTGCGGCAGCGAGCTGCACCCCGACTTCCTGCCGTCGGCGCCGCAGCTCCCGATGTTGGCGCACTTCGACCCGTCCGCGCCGCAGGCGGCGACGGTCTGGTCGTAGGCGCCGCGGTTGAGGATGCCGTTGATGTCGACGAACGAGGGGCCCGCCGAGTAGGCCTGGCAGGTGCACTTCGCGATGTCGCCGTCGAGCACGCAGGGGAGCGGCTTGTCCGCCGCGGGGTTCTTCCCCGTCGGCTGCGGCGGGCCGGAGAAGAAGCAGAGCGCGTAGGCGCCCGAGGCGCAATAGAGCATGTTGGTCGAGGTCACCGGGTTGCCGATCACCACGTCCGCCTTGGCCGGGCCGTACGGCGTGGTCAGGCAGTCGGTCGGCACGAAGGGGTGGTTGCTGCAATGGCTGCCGCAGGCCGGCGGGTTCGGGCAAGGGGTGCCGGCGACCTTCGTCGCGGTGGAGGTCGAGGTGGACGTCGTGGTGGACGTCGAGGTCGTCGTCGAGCCCTCCGAGGTCGCCGTGTCCGTCGTCGCGGGCGGATTTTCCGCCGGCGGCGTCTGCTGACCGCACGCCCCGAGCATCGCGGCCGTCACGAAGAGGCTCAGAAGGGGTGCGAGCCGAGTCATTTCCCTGGTTTTCATCGTCAATCTCCCTCTCGATCGGTCGCGGCGGCGTGCCGGACACGTTGCATCTCCGCAATTGAGGTCGAAAACGTCGTTCGCGAGCTTCGCAGGAAGAAAATTCCGGATGTTTTTGCTCGCGATCGAGGTGTTCGCATCGCAAAACAAGCTTCGCATCTCGCAATTGAAGCCGTGCGAGCCTCTTTTCACCCTCAGTGGGGCGTGTGCGAAGGTTGTCGCAGCAGATTCCGAGGAAGTATGCGGCCCTGCGAGCCTCGACGGAGCCCGCGCGAAGCCAGATTCCTTCGTTTCGAGGCCGCCGGGCGACCGTTACGGCCGTCCGGATCGCTGACGCGCCCCAGGAAGACGATCAGATTGCTCGCATCGTTGCGGACGAGAAGCGCGCTTGACAGTCTGAAGAAGGAAGATCTATCGTCCCAGGACACACTTAAAGGAGATCTCCATCATGAAACGTTCGCTCCTCCGTCTGGGATTCCTGCTCGCGATCCTCATCCCCGCGGGTCTGCAAAACAGCTCCGCCGCTTCCATTTGCCAGGGCTGCACGTGCGCGCAGACTTGCAGCAAGATGTACGTCGTTTGCGGTCGATCCTGCGGGAGCATCCCGGATTGCGCCAACACCTGCCTGGATGGCTATTCGGCCTGCATCGACAACTGTAACTCCTGACCTCCCGCGCACCCCAAGGCCGGTGGGAGCATCACGGGGAAGCCCGACCGGCCTTGGATCGTCCGCCAGTCAGGGAAGCGGGCCGGTCCAGCACTGGCAGATGTCGTTGCCGTCCTGGGGGCAGGTCGTTCCGATCGCGTTCTGGCAGGTGTACACGGAGCTGCTCGGCCGCGTGGGCACACAGCGGTCCCCTTCGTTCTTGCCGACGCAGGGGGACTGGCTGCAGGCGCCGCAAGGGAATGTGAACCCGCTCGCCGTGAACGTGGGCGCCACGGCGGCGGTCTGGCCGAGAGCGCAGAGGAACGACGCTTCGCCCGGGCTCGCGGCAGCCGGGGGGGCCGCGGCCGGGCCGGGAGCCGCCATCGCTGCCGTAGTAGCGAGGATTGCAAGAAGCAGGAGAGGGACACAGCGCATGCCAGACCTTGATCTCATCTTCCATCCTTTCTCGACAGAGGGCATCTGAAAGGAAAGAGTGCGGACGGAGCGCGCGGGCGAGCCGTCCGAGCACCCGGAGCCCGAGGGATTACGGCTGATAGACCCAGTACTTCCGGGTCTCGCGTTGCCGCGGCATCAGCCCGTAGCGGTCGCCGGGCGCGAAGCCGTGGCGCAGCAGCAGGGAGATGTCGGCGAGGATCGACCGTTTGCTGCCGTAGTAGGAGTGACCGAGGAGGCTGGTATCGGCCGCCGAGGAGTCGATCGAATCGAGATCGTCGGCGATCGTCAGCTCCTCGCCGGACTGCCCTGCCCGCGGATAGCGGTGGAAGAGCTTCGAGATCTGGAGCGCGCGGTCGTGCGAGGAGCCGTAGAGGGTGAAGCGCTCCGCCGCGCCGTGGAACTGGGTCGCCAGCTCTTCGAAGGTGTCGCGGTCGATGTCGGGCGCCGCGAAGACGACCTGCCGCAGCCTCGAGCCCCCGCTCGCGGGCGGCCGCGCCTGGAGTGCCGCGAGCGCCGGCGCCAGAGCGCGGTTCCCCATGCTGTGGGCGACGACGTGCACCGTGCGCGCCCCGCTCTCGGCGAGCATCAGCCGCAGGAACTCCTCGAAGTGGGGCGCCGACCAAGTGACGTTGTTCTCGTCGACCGTGTAGCTCAGCACCTTCCCCTCCGAAGGCCAGCTGTAGAGCACCGGCACCCCCGGAAACTCGAGGTCGACCGCGATCTGGGCCGCGCGCTCGGCCGCCTCGGCGAAGGGGACCTTGAAGCCGTGAACGAAGACCAGGGCCTCGGGCACCGAGGCCGCGTTCACCGCCTGGCGGAGCTCGGTGACGAAAGTCCCCTTCTCCTTCGGCGTGACGCTCAGCAGCAGGACGAACCGGGAGGGGTCCTGCCGGTCCTGCCACGGCTTCCACCAGGAGGGGGTCGGCATCTCTCCCTTCGCGCGCTCCACCGGCAGGCTGACCTCGACCGCACCGAAGCTCAGGGTGCCTCGTCCCGGCCCGAAAAACTCCTCCGGAGAGGATTTGCCGGTCCGCTCCCGGTCGGTGGCATAGAAGACCGGGATGACCCAGGCATCGGGTTCTCGGCTCACCGCGCCTCGGGTTACCGGCGAGGAATCCCATGGGGCGCCCAGCGTCTCATTCGATTCGATGGGCCCAATGTCGTAGGACCGATCGATGTCGTGGGGTCGCTCCCGGTCGGACGAAAGCAGCCGAATCGAACCTTCCCCTAAAAGCTCCGTGTCCGTTTCCATGGCGATTCCGAGCCCCGCCAGCAAGTCGCGGACGTCCAGCTCGACGAGATCCGGCAAGAAACTCTGTTCCACGGGCACCCCAGCGATCCCAGTGAGGAAAACATCCAGGGAACGGCGCCTCCTTTCGAAAGCCACTACCTCGAAAGCTTCCCGGAAAAGCTCCTTGGTACCTTCAGGCACTCCGGTCAGGACATCCACGACCCAGATCACATTCTTCGCCGAGAGCGCCTTCGCTCCCTCCATCCAGCGGATGCGGCGACCTTGTGACGCCAGGAAGCTGCGCACTTCAAAGGTTGCGGCGGCCGGGCCCCACAGGCCTATCGTGTCCCAAGGAAAACCAGCCTGCGAATCCGCATCTGCCATGAAACCTCCATCGGGGTCTTCAAGACTTGTCGGAGGGATCTTAGATGATTTGAAATCCCGATACGAATTGAAAAAGCCCCTTCTCCGCCGGCGACAGCCGTCAGCAGAAGGGGCCTTCAGGAGGCGGAACCTGCCGCCGCTACTTCTTCGGCGGCAGCAAATCCGTCTCGCCGAGCAGGATCTTGCCGCTCAGGGGATCGAAGACGGCGACGCTCAGATGGCTCGGCTCCTTGCGGATCTTGATCTTGGTGTCGTAGCGGATGAAGGTGCCGGGCTTGGGGGCGTCGTTGCCGGTGAGCGACATCGGGATCATCGGCACCTGGGCGCGGCGGCCGGCGGAGTCCTCGACCGAGATGCGCAGCTCGAGCTCCGACTTGTACTTGCCGTCGAGGGGGACGAAGGTGATGGCGTCGACCGGCAGCGCGAGGGAGAGCGGCACCTCGAGCTCGCGGCGGCCGGCGGCGACGGGGGTGCCGAGCTTGATCGGCATCTGGCGCAGGTCGGGGGAGTTGCCGAACAGCATGGCGCTCTCGACGACCAGCGAGTTCTCGGCCTTGCGCGACAGGTCGAGGAACCCCGAGCGGGTGCGCACCTTGAGGCCGGCGGGGAGCACGGCGAGGGCGACCTTGTGGTTCTTGTCGTTCCCCTGCCAGGCGGGGGTGAAGCCGAGCCAGTAGTAGGAGCGGGTGTCGGCGGCGACCGTCTGCAGGAGGCCGGAGGCCGCCGAGTTGACCATCGCCTTGCCGCCCGTCTGCTCGGCGACGTAGAGCAGGGTCGCCTCGTGCTCCTGCTCGCGCATGTTGAGCCGGTTCGGCAGCGCTCCGAAGCGCGAGGCGTCGACCATCTCCCCCTCGATGCCGGGGACGTCCACCGGATAGAGGGTGTAGCCGAGGCGGTTGGCGGTGTCGACCAGCGGCTTCAACAGATCCTCGCCCGGCGGCACCGGACGGTCGGTGATCGGCCGGTTCGGGTTGTTGATCACGTAGTCGACGGCCGAGAAGGGCCAGCCGCCGGCGAGCAGCAGCATCACCTTGCGCCCGGGCGGGGCGGCGAAGCCGCGCAGGGTGCTGGCCGCGGCGCCGACGGCGTTCTCGGTCTGCGCCGCCACCCGCTCGACGAACTCGGTCTCGTCGAGGTCGAGCTGGCGCGAGGCCGAGCTGCTGCCGGCCCCCTGGAGGGCGCCGAAGCCGGGGCCGAGGCGCCGCGACTCCTGGAAGCTGCGCAGCTCGGCGATCCGCGCCAGGCCGTTCGCCGGCTCGCCGATCGCCTTCTCGATCGCCGTGGCGAGCTGCCGCTCGGAGCTCGACCAGCTCGACAGCATCTCGACCCGGCGGCCGTTCCAGGCGACGATCGCCATGCGGTCCTCGGGGCCGAGCTGGGAGAGCTGCCCCTTGAGATCGCGCAGCAGGGCGTCGCGCCGCGTCGGCTGCGAGAAGAAGTCGTCGATGAACACCAGGTAGCTGGTGCCCACCGGGCTCCCCGGGGCCAGGCTCGGCAGCCCCTTGACCGGCGAGCTCTCGTCGGCGGCGCCGGGGGCGATCGCCTGGCCGCCGCGCACCTCGTTGAAGTACTCGATGGGGACCGGCTTGCCGTCGACCGAAAGGCGGAAGTCGGCGGGCTTCAGGCCGGTCACCCGGTTCCCCTGCTTGTCGACGACCACCGCCTCGACGTTGACCACGCGGACCTCGATCTGCTCGCCGAACGAGCTCTGCGGCGGCGTCGAGGGGGCCGCCGGGGCGGCCTTCTGCGCGTTCTGCGCGGCGGCCGGGGCGAGGGCGGCGAGCGTGGCGGCCAGCGCGAGCCCCAGCGTATGGAATCTCTTCATGGAGGATCTCCCAAGGATGAAAACAGGGCCGGCCGCGAAGGGCGCCCAGCGGGTTCTCCCTGCGACAACAAGCGCGCGCTGAACTTCATTCTCGCGCCGTATTCTTACGCAGTATTCTTACGCAGTATTCTCGCGCAGCGCGCGGTGCTTCTCAACTCAACGCCGGGCCACGGCCCCCTTGCGAGCCGGGCCCGGCGCTCAATGCGCCACCAGACGCGGCGCCAGGGCGTTCCGCCGGGTGCCGAAGGCGTAGGGCGGCGCATACGCGGCCTCCCCCGAGGTCCGCCGGCCGCTGCTCGCGTGCAGCACCGAGAAGCGGAGCGCCCGCCCCGCGCCGGGCACGCGCACCGAGGTCTGGAAGCGGGCGAAGGTCGCCGCCCCGGGCAGGGTGCGGAGGACGACGGTCAGATGGGACTCCGGGAGGTCGGTGCAGATCCCCTGGTCGTCCAGCCACAGGATCGCCAACGGGCTCCCGGCGACGAAGCCGCTGCCGATCGGCGCCAGCGCCAGCGAGGCGAGGGGGACGCCGAGCGTCACCGGCACTTCCACCTCCCCCGGGGGCGTCGGCCGCGGCTCGCCGAGACGGACGAACAGCCGCGGCGGCGCGGCGCCGGCCGCGGCGGCGACCGCCTCACCGCGCGCCGTCAACCGCCGTTCCGTGAGGGGGAGCCCGCCCGCCAGACCGAAAACCATCTCGAAACGACCCATTGCCATCTCCTCGACATCCCCGCGGAGGGACGCGGCAGGTTGGTACCGGGATACAGCTTCAACGCTTGGCGGCGACCTTCTCCCTCAGGCCGGCGGCCGCGTGGGGCGCGTAGACCGCCTCGCCCCAGATCGCGCTGCCGTTGACCGGGTCGAGCACCGAGAAGACCAGCTTCTGGCCGATGTCGCGGACGCGCACCACGGTCTGGAAGCGGGCGTAGGTGCCGACGGCGGGGAGGGTCTTGAGCGACACCTTGAGGTGCGCCGCCGGCAGGTCCGCGCGCCCCCCCTTCTCGTCGGTCGCCACGATGGAGAGCGGGGTCTCGGCGCTGTAGCCGCCGCGCTGGCCGCGCTGGGGGGTGAGCGCCAGCGACTCGACCGGCACGCCGAGGGTGACCGGGATCTCCATCTGCCCGCGCGCCGCCCACCGGGGCTCGCCGAGGCGGACGATCAGCCGGCGGTCCTCGGCCGAGCCGCCGAACAGGGCGACGCTCTCGGCCTTCATGGCGCTCGCCGTCCGCTTCGAGAGGTCCGAGAAGCTGCCGCGGGCGCGCACCTTGAGGCCGGCCCGGCGCGGCTCGACGGTCACCCGGTGGCCGTGGTCGTCCGCCTTCCAGACGGGGGTGAAGCCGAGCCAGTAGTAGGTGCCGGAGTCGGCCACCACCTCGCGGAAGGCCTCCATCTTCGCCGACACCACCACCCGGCCGCCGGTCTGGGCGGCGAGCGAGCCGAGCGCCGAGATCTCGCCCGGGGCGGACTGCGCGACGTCCACCGGATAGATCGTGTAGCCGAGGCGGTTGGCGGCCTCGACCATCGGGCCGTAGAGCCTGGGGGCGACGCTGAGCGTCCAGGCGCCGGAGAGGAGGAGCATCACCTTGCGCCCCGGCGGGGCCGCGAAGCCGCGCAGGGCGCCGGCCGCGGCGGCGGCGGTGCGGCCGAGCTGGGTGCGCGCCTCCGGGCTGATCCGGTTCGCGGTGTCGGCGATGAAGGCGCGGATCTGATCCCCTTCGAAGCTGTCGGCGTTGTCGAGGACCCAGTCGACGTCCCGTTGCAGCGCCCGCTGATAGGTGAGCTGCCCGTTCCCCTGCGCGGCCCGCTGCCGGGCCTGCGCGAGCGCCGCGGCGAGCGCCGTCCGGTCCCCCGTCCAGCCGCTCAGCACGTCGATCCGCCGGCCGTCGAAGGCGAGCACGGCCATGCGGTCGGCCGGCTTCAGGAGGGAGAGGTCGCGCTCGAGGCGCGCCAGCATCTCGTTGCGGATGTTGGCGAGCGAAAAGGAGTCGTCGACGTAGACCAGGTAGTTGCGCCCGACCTCCTCGCCGGCGGAGACCGGCGCCTGCGGCCCGCGGCTCTCGCCGGTGGAGGGGACGGCGGCGGCCTTCCCCTCCTCGATTTCGGTAAAGTATTCAACCGGCACCTCGCGGCCGTCGACCAGCAGGCGGAAGTCGGCCGCCGACAGGCCGCGCACCCGCTTCCCCTTGCCGTCGGTGATCACCGCCTCGACGTTCACCACCCGGACGTCGATCGAATCCCCGAACTCCTGGACCCGCTGCGGCTCCGCCGCCGATGACATCGACGGCACGGCGGCGACCAGCAAAAACGCCATCGTGAAGCGTCTGTGGTGACCCATGGCCTCCTCCTCGAATGTCCCCTTGCCCAGGGTGTAGGTGCGACGATTCCCCTCCAGAGCAAGGGCGGTGCCGTGGCGGAGGAGGCCCGCGGAGCGCCGGCAACTCTCGAAGAATCAGCGGTTTGGGGAATTTCTTCGCGATCGGGTGGCGACGGGGCTTTCCTCTGTAGAGGACGCCACCGTCTCTAGGCTGAGATTGATGGAGCAGGCGCCGCGAGGAGCCGGGGAGAGGAATTTACGCCCTTCGCGGATCGTTGTAACATTGGATAGAGACGACCACTCATCGCCACATTCCTGCAAAAACAGGGTGTGGGAACGACATCCAGGAGGTTATACTCGCGCGATGCTGGGAAACTCTTCGGTTCCGACGTCCCTCAAGCTGGCCCGCGGCACGGCGCCGCGCACCCTTCTGAGCGAGCTCAGGCTCCCGTCCTCCCTGCTGCTGCTGGTCACCGCGGGGATCTTCGCCGCCAACGTCCGGATCTCGTCCGCGGCCTCGACGCTCAACACCCCGGACATCCCGAACACCCCGGACACCGCAGTCAACGTCACTGCAGCTTCGATGCCCACGACGATGTCCGAGGCCCCTTCGACCGCGTCGACCGCGTCAGACGCCGCTCCGGTCAGCTTCGCGGCCCTGCGGACCTGGGGGGGCCAGCGCCCCGCCGGGCTGTCGCCGAAGGCCTTCTCGGCGGCCCTCGACGCCGTCTCCTGCGCCCGCGGCCGCGGCGTTTCCGGCAACAGCGATGTGCTGACGGTGATCGACTACTCCCTCCCCTCGACGCAGCCCCGTCTCTGGGTGCTCGACCTCGCCCGCCGCAAGGTCCTGTTCCACGAGCTGGTGGCGCACGGGGCGGGGAGCGGCGACGTCTACGCCACCCACTTCTCGAACGTCAACGACAGCCGCGCGACCAGCCTCGGCCTGTTCCTCACCGCCGACACCTATGAAGGCGGCAACGGCTACTCGCTCAAGCTCAAGGGGCTCGACGCCGGCGTCAACGACCTCGCCGAGGCGCGCCACATCGTGATGCACGGCGCGTGGTACGTCAGCCCGGAGCATGCCCAGCAGTTCGGCCGTCTCGGCCGCAGCTGGGGTTGCCCGGCCCTCCCGGCGGCCGAAGCGAAACCGGTGATCGACACGGTCAAGGGGGGAAGCTTCGTCTTCGCCTACGCCGGCGGCACGGCCGGGAACGAGGCTCGCCGGGCCTCCACGGCCTCCTGCGCCGCGCCGGACGGCGGCGGCTCGATCGTGCGGGCGTCGCTCAAGACGGCGCGCTGATCCCTCTCCTCCACCCGAAAGACAGGGGCCCCCATCGCTAGCTCCGGCGGTCGGGCCCTGCTCTCCTTCGCCCTTCCCTTCGCGGCGGGCGCCGCCTCGCTCGCCGCCTCCTGGCAGCTCTGGATCGACCCGTTCATCGATTCCGGGCGGGAGATGGACGTCCCCGCCCGCCTGGCGGCCGGCGAGCGCCTCTACCTCGACGTCACCTACAACTACGGCCCCGCCGCTCCCTGGCTGAACGCCCTCGCCCTGCGCGTGGGCGGGCATCGCTGGCTCGTCCTCGAAGCGGTGGGGGTGGCGCTGGCCGCGGCGATCCTCGTCCTCCTCTACCGGCTCACCCGCCGCGCCGGCAGCCCGCTCTCGGCCCTCGTCGCCACCACCCTCGCCGCCGCCTTCTGCCTCGGGGCGCCGCACGGCGGCGCCTTCGTCTTCCCCTATTCGTTCGCCAACCTCTACGCCCTCGCCGGAGCCCTGCTGGCGCTCCTCGCCTTCGGCTCGGAACGCCGCGCCGCCCCCCTTCTCGCCGCGCTCGGCCTCGCCCTGGCGCTCGCCGCGCGCCCCGAGGTGGGCGTCGCCACCGCGTTCCTCCTTCTGGCGGCCGGGGTGCGCTCGCGGGTGGACCATCGCCCCGGGCCGCGCGCCGCCCTGCTGATCGTGCTCGGCGCCGGCGTGGCGGCAGCGGCGATCTACGCGGCGGCGTTCGCGGGGATCCCCTGGCGGACCCTCGAGCGCGAGGTGCCCTTCCTCCATCTCGGCAGCCTGCCGCCGGAATGGCGGCACTACTACCGCGGCGCCGCCGGCCTCCTCCACCCGCTGATGGCCGCGCGGACGCTGGCCCTCGGGCTGGCGCTCGACGGGCTCCTCCTCGCCGCCTGCGCCTGGGGCGCGCGCCGCGGGAAGGGCAGGGCGATCGGAGGCTTTGCCGCGCTGACGGCGGGGCTGGCGGCCTGGGCGCTCTTCGTGCCCGGCGGCGAGCTTCCTCCCCTCTTCTTCCCCCTGCCGTTGCTCGCTCCCCTGGCGGCGGCCGTCGTCTTCCTGCGCAGACCGTTCGGTGCGCGGGAGAGGGACCGCTTCCTGCTCTTCGCGCTGGCGGCGGTGATGGCGTCGCGGGTGCTGCTCCACCTGTGCCTGGGAGTGGAGATGTCGGCGTTCGCCGCGCCGGCGCTCCCCTGCGCGCTCGCCACCGCCGCGATCCTCGGGCTCGACGTGCCCGCGCGGCGCTTCTCCGCTCCCGCGGCCTTCCGGCGCCCGCTGGCGGCGGCCCTGCTCCTCGTCGGCGGGCTCTTCCTGATGCAGATGGCGCGAGCGGGCGCCGATCCCCGCCTGGTGCGCCTCGACACGCCGGTGGGCGCGCTGCGGCTCCGCGCCGGGGAGGCGGCGGCGGTCGGCGGGACGCTACGCCTCCTGGCCGCGCAGGCTCAGGCGAGCGACTCCCTCGCCAGCTTTCCGGAGGGGGGCTTCTTCAACTTCGTGAGCGGCCACCGGAATCCGCTCCGCGAGACGCTCCTCCTCCCCGGCAGTCTCGACGCCGCCGGCGAGGCCGCGATCGTGGCGCGCCTCGACCGCGAGCGCCCCCGCTTCCTCCTCCTCTGCCACCGCCCGACCGCCGAGTTCGGCACCGGCCCCTTCGGCAAGGGGTACGCCGTCGGACTGTGGAGCGAGATCGAGGAGCGCTACGTGGAGGTCACACCGCCGTTCTCCCCCTCACGGCGGCGGGCCAACTGGTTCGTGCGGATCTACCAGCACAGGCCTTAGCCGCGGCCGTCCTACGGCCTCAAAACCAGCGGACTTTCTTCCCATCCTTGCGGATGGCGGTGTTGGGATCATTCCTGTCTGTTCGCCAGCCGGGATGGCGAAAGTGGATGACGAAATCGCCATTGTAAGAAGCCACGCCGTCGTTGAAGCTGAGCCTGCCGATGGTCTTCCAGTCGTCGACCGTCTGTCTCTGGAAGAAACCGAATCCGGATCGCTTCCCCGCGTCGGATACGGAGATGTCGAAGCTGAGGGTACGCCGGGGCTCGGGATCCCCCGGGTCGAAAATGTGGGCCAGCACTTCGTTGCGAACATCGTCCTCGTCGATCAGCGGATGTCCGGGAGAGGCTTTCAGGCGCATGAATTCCGGCGCATGGATCGTCTCGTCCGCGGCCCTGCCCAATTCGGCGATGGGATAGACCTGACGGACCGAGGACATGCGATCCACGATCTCGAACACCAGGCCCTCCTTGAGCAAGAGAGGAATCTCATTGCCCCGATTCAGGCCGGTGACGTGGGGAGCGTTGGTGATCTCGACCTCCGTGAGATGCGTGGCCGTGGTGCCCCCCAGGTCGTCCGCGAGGATGACGTTGGCCGGGTGCAGCAAGTCGCGATGATTTTCATCCGCGGTGGGAAAGAGCTTGAGGACGAGGCCATACGATCGCCTCTTTCCTCGCAGCGTCCGGGTGACGCCCGTGCTGATGCGAGCGATGGCCAGGCCCCGGCTGCCTCGCTTGAAATAGCCGGAGTAGGGATTCTCCCCGGTGATCTCCCATACCCCGGTGACGCATACACCCTGGGGTCGCACGAATCTCCGAAAGCCTTTGCCGTCCTCTCCCCAGCGTAGATCGGCGGCGGAATCCAGGGTCCTGATCGCGGCGAGCTTGAACTGGGGTGGTCGCCCGCCCGGCAAGGAGCCGGCGTAAGCGCTCCGGTTGGTGACCTTGTAATTCGGAAGCGCGGGCTCACCGGGGCCGCCCCAGACCTTCTGATAAGGATTGGCGAAGATGGCCGCCTTGACGTCGCTGAAGCGGGAACCCTGGTAGCTCCTGTCTTCCTGGGTGAGTCCCTGTTGCCCAAAGATGGCCGCTGGAGCCGGTGTCTGTTCCATGGCTTACCTCGTCCGTGATCACCATGAAGGTGCGCGGCCATCGGCGCTCAGGCCGATCGTCGGCCCCAGGAAGACTTCTTGTTCTTTGCGCGAATTATACCACGAGTGAGACCGCTCTACGGAAACTCGACCCTTCCCTGCGGGCAGGCCAGGGCGAGGTGAATGCGGGCTTCCTTCCCCTGCCGGACCTCCACTCCCAGACCCGCGGCCCGCAGGGTCTTGCGGAGCGCTTCGGGGGCCGGGTCTTCAAGCGTGAAACCGGCCAGGCGGCATCCCTTGGGCGAGGTCGTCGAGGGATGGGCGCTCCCCTTCCCCCACTCGATGAAGAACGGCAGCAGCGGGCTCGCCGGCGCGGCGAAGCCGAGGGTCTGCCAGGCGAGGCGCGAGCCGTCCGGCAGGTTGCGCCCGCCGGGGCGGATCGCTTCGACGGCGATCCCCTCCCCTTCGAGCCTCTGCCGCAGCGCCGCCAGATCCGCGGAGCGCGCCGCCCAGGCGATCGGGGTCAGCGTCTTCAGGGCCTGGAGCTCGGCGGCGTCCGGATTCCCCGCTTCGGCAGGATTCGGCGCCAGGATCTCCAGGTAGTGGTCGCCGCCGAGGGCGATCAGGGCGTTCTGCGTGCCGCGTCCCGGGTGGGCGCCGCCGAAGACGGCGCGCACGCCGGTCTTCTTCTCGAGCTCGTCGATCCCCTGCTGGAGATCGCCGATGCCGAGCAGGACGTGGTCGATCTGCGACAGGTCTGCGGTGCTGTCAGGCATGGGGGAAACCTTTCGCGGCACGGTCCCGGCTCCGGCGCAGGCCACGCCGAGGAGCGCGAGGACGGCGGTGAGGGTGCGGCGGGCGGCGGCGATCATGGGCGCCATCTTACTTGCAGCGGCTGCCGTGCGGCGTCGTGATACCGTCGCACCTCCAAGTTTCAGGTCCAGACAATTCAGGTTCCCAAAAGGAGAGCTCTCATGGCGAGGCGAGGTGGCTTCCGAACGCAGGCCCCGAAGAAGGCGACGCTCATCATCTCCCTGATCCTCTGGCTGATCGGGCTGCTCCTCGGCCTGAGCGTCATCCACGTCCCCGGCGGCTTCCCGCCGGCCACCGGCTTCTGGTGCCTGGTGATCTCGGGCGCGTTGCTGATGCTCGGCTGCGTCCTCGACGGCCTCTGAGACCCACGGACGTTGGGA
>CAVWOZ010000031.1:0-202863 GCA_963756595.1 uncultured Acidobacteriota bacterium | reverse complement strand
AATCTGGCCGGTTCACGCCATAAACAGCCTGAATTCCCCCGGCGGAACGCTTTTAGACAACGCGTGTCAGCGGTGTCCAGAAACTGTGCAGGCGGATCATGGGCTTGCCGCAGCACACGCAAGATCATGCCGTTGATAGATGCTGCAGCGCGTTGACAGTCATGGCGGCGCATCCTTGCCCACGTTGACTACGTCACGTCGGGAGAGACCGGCGGAAGCCCGGCGCCGAAGGAGCAACCGCCCCGGAAACTCTCAGGCAAATGGACCGCGTGACTAGTATAGCATCTGGAAAGAGACGCCGAAGGGGACTGGTCCTCTACGCGTCCGCCGACGGGATAATTTCAGGCACAGCTACAGAGGGGGCTTTCTATCGGGTTTCGGGGAACTCCTCCCCGCGCAACGACGACTGGTGGCGACGCCGTTCGCACACGCCGGCTACATGGCGAAGGTGTGGTAGGATTGGCCTGAGCACCACGTTCGCGCTCGCACCGCGCCCCTGGACCGCGGAGTCGATGGCGCGGGTTCTGGTCGCGGAGCAGATCACGGTTGCGGGAGCTGTTCCGACGCAATGGGAAAAGCTGCTCGAACTGCCGACCCTGACACCTTCGCGGTTGCCGCATCTGCGCATCGGTGTCGCGGCGACGGCAGCGGCGTCGCCCACGCTCATCGAGGCCGTCCGGCGCAAGCTCGGATGCCCGCTGGTGGTTCGTTATGCGATGACCGAATCGCCCAGCATCACCGGTACCGAGCCAGACGATCCACCAAACATGCAGGGCGGCACGGTCGGTCGCCCACAGGGTGGTCGACGCCCGGGTGGTCCGCCAAGCGAACGGCCGGGTGCATCGGATCGGTCAGAAGCTCGACGTGACGATCGAGGTTCCCTACTACGCGGGCACGATGCAGAAACTGGCGGTCGACCTGGTCGCCCGGAAGATCACCGCTTCGGTCCAGGTCGACGGCCTATCGATCGAGGGGGCCCTCGAAAGCGCGGGGGCCGGGACCGGCGCCGACGAGGCGAACCAGGTGGCCCTCGGGATTGGTCAGGCGATCTATGAGGCTTGGCTCGGTGCGAGCTGAAGCCCTTCTCACCTTTTCAAGGAGTCGTTATGCGTAAGGCAACGGTCACTTATTACTTCGGGGGAGATCCCTGTGTGCCGATGATCCGTTTGCGGGGCCGGTGGCTGAAGGTTGCCGGCTTTGACAAGGGAACTCCGTTCAGAATCGACGTCAGCCAGGGCAGACTGACCCTCACCGCCGTTGAGGAAAGCCAGGAGAGCTCGGGTGAATAGGCTGGGCTAGAGCCGAGAAAGCTTTCTCTGCGCCGCCCCTGCTTTTTTCAGACCGAACACCTCGCTTGTCTGGCTCGACCTCTGCTATCCTTCCGGCCTTCATGCTGTTTCGTTCACGAATCCCGCCATTGGGCCCTGCTGCGCCGAACACTTGCGTCCTGAAGGTGCGAATTCTCCTCGCTCACCAAACCCGACGAACGAGAAATAAAAAATGAAGAAAGTCCGTCACTTCGTAGCCTCCGTTTCCCGTATTCAAGAAGGCAAGACCACCGAGGACGAGTGGCCGGTCTACGCCTGGACCCATGAGATGGCCACTGACATGGCCTTTTCCTACGCGCTCCAGGTGTTGAAGATCAAGGGCGACTTTGAGCTGCGGGTCGTGGGTTCCTGAGCGGAGAGACGAAGGCCGATCCAAAACGGGGAGAGTCACCGACCAGCGACTCCCCCCGTCTGGGATGGATTACTGAACGCGTTCTGGCTTGAGCTCAGGACAATCGCAGACAGTGTAATCGATCGTTATTGGAAAGCGAGCAGCACCGCCGCGGACCGCGGTCAGGTTGATGATCGTTTCCTTTGACAGCACGAGGTTCTTCTTCATCTCGATCCCTTTCCGAGGTTACCCTCATGTACCGAAGGTAGCGATCCGGATTGGGAAACAGGGGAGATACAGGGGAATTCACACGTGAAGGCAACGCTTGCTGAGATTTTCTGCTTGCGAACTCTTCACCGTGGAAGACGCTTCGCCTAGAGGCTTGCGTTGAACAGATCGAACGACGATGCCGAAGAGGGCGACCGGGTAGCGACCGGCCGCCGAGTGATTTGTTTCCTCTCGTCACTCTCTTCGATGAGAGTGACCCCGCCGCGGCTCGAGAAGTCTGCTTCTCTGGTCGCTCACACCTCGAAGAGAAGAATCCCGTCTTCCGCATCAGAGGAGGCTTGGATTCGCACGATCTCCGTCCGTCGAGCTTCCGGCAACCCCGGCTCCGGAACCTCGTGCCAGAAGGCGAACCAGCGGCCGAAGAGATAGAGGACGGTGAGGCCCGCCTCGTCGGGCGTTTGGGTGGGCGTCCAGACATCCTCGAGGTCCTTGCCAGGGGTGGGCTCCGGAGGAGTGAACTGGATCGCCACGATGCGGTCGTAGAGCGCGCGGCGGGTGGCTTCGCTGTAGCGGGTCAGGTCGAGAGGCGTGGGGTACACTTCGGGCAGCTCGGGCATAGGGGACTCTCCTTTGCTCGGGTCAGGCTCTGGCGCAGGACTGCAATCCCGCCCAGAGCCGTTTTGGTCTTGAGACGCATGCGCGCCGCTAACGCTATAACGCTAGCGTCATAACGCTACTATAGCAAGCGGGAGGAATCAAGTTGCCTGAACAGAAGAAGGGGCAAGGCCCGCGAGGTGGGACCTCGACGGTCTACGAGAGTGGGCTTCTCCGCAAGACGGCCTACTTCTATCCTGAGGAGTGGGAGGCGATCCGCGCGGAGGCTTATAAGCGGGACGTCAAGTACACGGAGGTTATCCGCGAAGCGGTCCGCCAGCACTTGGGCATCGAGGAGGCGGAGGACCGGACCTCCTGAAAGGAGGCGCTACGAGAAGCCGTCCTGGCGCTTCCTTCCGCGCCGGCAACCTTGCGCGGTCATGGTCTGCCTTCCTTTGCGCCGCCAGTCCCAGACGTCCCTCAATGAGTAACGGATGCCCGCCTCGTTGCGATACGGCGGGCCGGTACCGTCGGAACGCCATCGCTGCACCAGCTTGATCGAGACCCGCTCCAGGTGTCCGAGCTCCTTCTCGTTGAGGTCTCTCAGGTCGACGTTGAGGGTGGTCGCCCAGCGCACAACCTCCTCCCAGGTGGGAAACGCCAGAAGCGCAGTCACCCGGTGGAAGTTCACACGGACACCGTCCGGCAGATCCACGACCGGGGCTTGAACAGCGGCCTCCAAGGCTGAGGAGAGCCGGTTGCAAGCCTCCACGACCTTCCCGGCTCCTGACACCTCGAGGATCGCCTCGATGGTGCCGCCAAAGTGACTCAGGGGACTCTTATCCATCACCCAACAACCTCCCAGTCCCTTGGCCCGCCCTTTTCCACTACATATGTAGTTTCGATGAACACAGCTCTCCCTTAAGACTTCTAGGCGGTTCGGCCGCCATCGAGCCAGAGTTGCACTACGAATGTAGTTTAACCAGCCAAAGGATGCAAGCGGTGGAATGGCGGGAGCGGACTGCCTGCATCAGGCATCGGAAGAGGGCAGGACAAGGATCTTGCCGGCTTGCTCCTGACTGGCGCTTTCTTACCCGAGGGGAGGCCCGGCCGCAAGGTAGACCCTTCGGGCGCTAGGCGCGACCTTGCGGCCGGGCCTCCCCTCGGGTAAGAAAGCGCCAGTCAGGAGCCGCCGACATGTCCTCTGGAGAGCGGAGACAACGAGGAAGTACAATGAGTCCGGCAAAAGGCGTACAAGTTGCGTACAACCCTATGACCCCCGAACTCGTAAACTATTGGAAAGATTGGTCGGGACGCCGGGATTTGAACCCGGGACCCCCTGAACCCCATTCAGGTACGCTACCAGACTGCGCCACGTCCCGACCGAAACTGCGGTGCTGCGGGTCTCAGAGCGACTTCGGCCCCAGGAGGGTGAGAATCTCACGGGCCTCCGAGAGGGCTTCAGTGATCCCCGAGAGGAGACGTTGTACCCGTTCGGCCGCATCGGTGTCAAGCGCGGCGGGGGGTTTCCCTGCGAGCGGCGCGGGGAAGGCGGGCTCGGGCGCGGGGAGGTCGTCGGCCTCGAGAGGGACCAGGGGCAGCGCGGTGGGGAGGGCGGCCTGGACGGGGGGCGGCGCGGCCTCCTCGTCGTCGTCCCTCTCCGGCGCGTCGCCCTCCGGCTCGCCCAGGGTGCCGGCGGCGAGCTCCCCTTCGAGCTTCTTCTTGGCGCCGGCGATGGTGTACCCCTCCTCGTAGAGGAGCTCCTTGATCCGCCGGATGATCTCCAGCTCCTTCTCGCTGTAGACGCGCTGGCCGGAGCGGCTCTTGCTGGGGGTGAGCGCCGGGAACTCGGTCTCCCAGTAGCGCAGCACGTAGGGCTGGATGCCGAGGGCTTTGCAGGCCTCGCCAATCTTGTAGTAGAGCCGCTTCTGGACCCGGGCCTTCGCCGCCATCCCGGGTTACTCGGGCTTCTTGGGAAGTAGGAGATCGGGGTGCATGACCTCTTTCAGCCGCCGCGCGGGCTTGAAGCTCAACCCCTTGTGGGCGCGGATGAACATCCGCTCGCCGCTCATCGGGTTGACCCCCATCCGCCCCGGCCGGCTCGTCACCTCGAAGGTGCCGAAGTTGGTGATCCGCACCGGCCGGCCGTCGGCCAGCGAGGTCTTCACGGTGCGGAAGATCACGTCGATCACCTCGGCCGCCTCGTCCTTGGTGAGGCCGCCGTGGCGGTCGTACACCACGTCGACGAGGTCCGCCTTGGTGACGCCGGGATGGAGAGTTTTCTTGATCGCCATGGGCTCGCGCGCAAAAATTGTCTTCGCCTGACGGCTGAAGAAGTACCTGAAGTATAAGGAATCAAACCCGCTCCGGCAAGGGAGATCGGGGAGGTTCCCCCACCGCCATCACGTACCCCTCCCGGTAGCGCGCCGCCACGGCATCCCAGGTCAGCTCGGTTTCGGCCTTCCGCCTTCCCCGCTCCCCCATCGCCCGCGCGACGGCGGGATCGGCGAGCAGGGCGCGGAGGGCGGCGAGGAGGGCCGGCGCGTCGGCTTCGGGGACCAGGCGGCCGGTTTCGCCGTCGACGACCGCCAGGGGGATCCCCGAGATCCCGGAGGCGACGACCGGCAGGCCGCTCGCCATCGCCTCGAGGATGACGTTGGGGAGGCCGTCGACGTTCCCCTGGGAGTCGTGGACGGCGGGGAGGGTGAAGAGGTCGGCGGCGCGGTAGAGGTCGGGGAGGGTGTCGCGCAGCACGGCGCCGGGGAAGTGGACGCGCGACGCCCAGGCTTCCGCGGCGGCGCGGAAGCGCTCCAGGAGGTCTCCGCCGCCGGCGAGGACGACGTGGAGGTCCGGAAACTCCGCGAGGAGCGCCGGCAGGATCTCGAGCAGCACCTGGAACCCCTTCTTGGTCGCCATCCGCCCCACCCCGAGGAGGAGGGGGGCGGCGTCCGGGATCGCGAGCTGCCGGCGCCAGATCGCGCGCCGGGTGGAGTCCGGCGTGAAGACGCCGATGTCGACCCCGTAGGGGATCACCCGCGAGCGCTCGCTGGGGAAACCCCAGCGCCCGCACGCGGTCGACCAGCTCGGGGGAGCAGCCGGTCAGCAGGCGGGCGCGGGAGAGGGCCCAGCCGGCGAGGCGCCGCACCCCAGGCTTCTCGGCCAGGAAGACGTCGCTGCCGTGGAGGCCGATGGCGAGGGGGGCGCGGCCGCCGATCGCCGCGGCGGCGGCGACCAGGCCGTTGGGGACGATCCAGTGGGCGTGGACGAGGTCGCAGCGGTGGGCCGCGAGGTGACGGCGGAGGGCCCGCCGGGCGCCGAGGGCGTAGAGCGGCGCGGCGAGGGCGGCGCCCCCCTTCACCCGCTCGTCGGCCTCGAGGCTGCGGCTGTAGCCCAGCACCTCCAGACGCTCCGGGGCGTAGCGGAAGGAGCGCACGGCGACGCCGCCGTCGTCCCAGCCGGCGGCGACTTTCTCCGCGTGCGGGGTGAGCACGGTCACCCGGTCGCCGCCGCGCACCAGGGCGCGGGCGAGGTCGCGGATGAAGGGGCCGGCGGTGTCCCCGGAGAAGCGGGGGTAGGTCTGGGTGAGGAAGAGGAGGTCTAAGGGAGCGTCCCCGGTCACTCCAGCCATTCCTTGATCGAATAGCTGTCGCGGCGGCGGAAGTTCTTGAAGGTGATCATCTCGCCGATCAGGCCGGTGGTCAGCACCTGGATGCCGAGCACCATCAGGAGGATGCCGAGCTGGAGGAGGGGGCGGTTCGAGAGGTTCTGGCCGCCGAACCAGCGGATGGCGAGGTAGCTGTCGATGCCGAAGCCGGCGAGCAGGAAAGTCAGGCCGATGGCGCCGAAGAGGTGGAGGGGGCGGCGCGTGTAGCGCGTGATGAAGAGGACGGTGATGAGGTCGAGCAGCCCCTTGTAGAAGCGGTCCCAGCCGTACTTGCTGAGGCCGTGGCGCCGCGGGTGGTGGGTGACCTCGATCTCGCCGACGGCGAAGCCGCGCCGGCTCGCCAGCACGGGGATGTAGCGGTGGAGCTCGCCGTAGACGGCGATCTCCGCCAGCACCTCGCGGCGGTAGGCCTTGAAGCCGCAGTTGAAGTCGTGGAGGTCGACCTGCGCGAGCCCCCGCGTCACCCAGTTGAACAGGCGCGAGGGGACGGTCTTGCTCAACGGGTCGTGCCGCCGCCGCTTCCAGCCGGAGACGAGGTCGAGGTCGCCGTCCTCGAGGGCGGCGAGGAAGCGGGGGATCTCGTCCGGATCGTCCTGGAGGTCGCCGTCCATGGTGATCACGAGGCGGCCGTTCGAGTGGTCGAAGCCGGCGCAGAGGGCCGCCGCCTTGCCGAAATTCCGCCGCAGCCGGACGAGCTTGACGCGCGGGTCGCGCTCGCGGGCCTCGCGCACCCGCGCCGGCGTGCCGTCGCGCGAGCCGTCGTCGACGAAGACGATCTCGAAGCTCTTCCCCAGGCGGTCGAGGATCTCCGCCACCCGCCGCGAGAGCTCGGCGACCGAGTCCGCCTCGTCGCGCACGGGGACGATGACGGTGATGTCCAGCTCGGAGGGCTCGGGGGGGGCGACCGGGGGGGGCAGGGGGAACGGGAGGCGGCTCATCGCGCGGTATTGTAACAGGAGGCCTCGCGTCTTCCCTTCCTCCTATAATCGCGCCCATGCCGCCACCCGTTCTCCGCCTGGGAAGCTGGGCCGTGCTCGCCCTGCTGCTGGCGGCGACGCTCGCCGCCGCGCTCACCTTCGACCGGCGGAGCTGGCCGGGGCTGGTCGGCGACGAGGCGACCTATCTGATGCAGGCGCAGAGCCTCGCCTGGGATTTCGACGTCCGCTACTCGCGGGGAGACTACGACCGTTTCGTGGCGCAGTGGGGGGTGAAGCCGGACGGGCTGATCCTGCAGAGCGGCGACGGCGGGCGCACCCTGGTCTACGCCAAGCCCGCCTCCTACGCGCTGTGGATCGCCCCCTTCCTGCGCCTCTCGCCGCTGCGCGGCGCGGCGATCGCCAACGCCCTCCTGCTCGCCCTCGCCGCCGTCCTCGCCGCGCGCGTCCTCGCCCGGCGCCTCGGCCCCGCGGCACCGCTCGCGGTGGCGGCCGCGATCTTCGCCTCGGTCAGCTTCGCCTACGTCTTCTGGGCCCACTCGGACCTCTTCCTGATGTGCCTGACGGCGATCGCCCTGGCGCTCGTTTATGGCGGGCGTGGCGGGCCGCGGCCGGACGAGACGCCCGGCGAGGCCCCGGAGGCGCCGGAGGCTCCGGAGACGGCCGCGCGGCTGGCGCTGCGCTTCGCCGCCGCCGGCTTCCTGCTCGGGCTGGTGTTCGCCTCCCGCCCGTTCTACGGCGCCCTGCTGGTACCGGCGGCATTCGCCGTTCCACGCATCCCTCCGTCCCGGCGGCGGCTGGGGATCGCTCTGCTCGCCGCCGGCGCCCTCCTCGCCGTGGCCGGCTCCGGCCTCACCCACTTCGCGGAGTCGGATTCGTGGAGCCCCTACTCGGGCGAGCGGCAGAGCTTCGACGCCAGGAGCGGCTTCCCGGAGGTCGACCTGCCGGCGGGGAGCTGGGAGCAGCGCGGCGCCGGGCGGGGGAACCGCTCCTGGCTGCCGGCGGACGTGGTCGGCCCGCGGCTGACGGCGTGGAACGCGCTCTACTTCCTGGTCGGCCGCGACGTCGGGGTGCTCCCCTACTACCTGCCGCTGCTGCTCGGCCTCCTCGCCTTCCGCCGCGGCGAGGGGCGGGGGTTCCTCCTTCTCGCCGTGCTGGCGGCGGCGGGATGCTTCCTGCTCACCCGGCCGTTCAACTTCTACGGCGGCGGCGGCGCGATCGCCAACCGCTACTTCCTCCCCCTCTACCCGGCCTTCTGGTTCGCCGCCGGCCGGCGTTTCCGCTCCCCCTGGACGCTCGCCGCCGGGGCGCTCGCCGCCGCGCTCCTCGCCGCCCCCTTCCTCAGCTCCCTCTGGCGCCAGCCGCGCGCCTTCTTCCTCGACGAGGAGAACGGCTACCGCTACGTCACGGCGGCGGCCCGGCGCCTCCTCCCCTTCGAGACCACCCAGTCGCACCTGAAGCCCGCCGGGCGCGACGACTTCGTGCAGAACGGCCTGTGGATCAAGCCGCTCACCCCCAGCGTCGCTCCGGAGGCGGCGGACATCCGCATCGCGCCACCCGGCGACGGCGAGCTGCTGGTCGGCGCCGTGCATCCGCTGCCGGGGCTGCGGATGATCGTTCTCCCAGGGGTGACGGCGGGCCTCTCCGTCGCCGGCGCCGAGATCCGCGCGAGCCATCCGCGGCCGGGGGGTGGCGCCGTCTATCTCCTCCACCTCGGAGCTCCCAGCGCCGTGCACAAGATGTGGTGGAGCGAGGACGACCACCCCTTCTATCTCTATTCGCTCCGCCTGACCGCGCCGGCGGGCTTCGCCTTCCAGCTCTACCCGACTTTGAAGTGAGGAGGAGGCTCCGATGCGCAAGAAGCTGGCCCTCTCCGCCGTCTCGATCCTCTTCACCCTCCTGCTCGCCGAGGCGGCGCTGCGCATCCTGGGGATCGGCGCCATCTCGCGCGGCTCGGACTGGTTCGCCGGCGGCAACCATCCGCGCTTCCTGTTCCAGCCCGACCCGGCGAGCGGCTACACCCTGCGCCCCGACTTCACGGGGCTGGAGGTGTCGCGCGGCCACGAGTTCCAGGTGCCGGTCGCCATCAACGGGCAGGGGTGGCGCATCCAGCCGCACACGGCGCCGCTGCCGGTCGAGATCCTCACCGTCGGCGACTCGATGACCTTCGGCGAGGGGGTGCCGGCGGGCGCCACCTATTCGGCGGTGCTCGAGGAGACGCTCGGGGCGCGGGTGTGCAACGCCGGGGTGCCGGGGTACAGCAGCGCGCAGATGCTCGGCCGGCTGCGCCGCTTCCTCCCCGTGCTGCACCCCCGGGTGGTGGTGATGACCCTCTCCCCCACCTGGGACCGCCAGCGCTGCGCCACCCCGTTCGTCTACAAGGACGGCTACATCGTGGGGGCCGAGTACGCCGACCGGCTGCTCCTGCTCGACGGCAACCTCTACCTGCGCGAGACCCGGCTCCCCGTCCTCGGCACCGCGACCGCCTACGCCGAGCGCTACTCGAACCTGATGCGGCTCGCCCTCCCCGCCCTCGCCAGGGCGGGGCACCGCCTGCTGAAACCCCGGGCGGCAGCGGCGGACGGCGACGCCCTCGCCGCCATTGCCGCTGAAATGGAGCCGACCGCCCGCAACCTCAAGGAAGGGGAGCAGCTGGCGAGCCAGGGGGGCGCGCGCTTCCTCGCCGTCTTCGTCGACGACCGCGGCGACGACTTCGCGCGCGACCGCGAGGCGCTCGAGGCGCGCCTCACCGCGCTGGGGGTGCAATGGCTCGCCGTCGACGAGATCCTCCCCCACACCAACTGGAACAAGCTCAGCTACCCGATCGACGGCCACTGGAACGCCGCCGGCCACCAACGCGTCGGCCAGGCGCTGGCAGCGCGGATCAAGCCGCTGCTTCCCCCCACCTAACCCCCTGCCGCGAGGGCCTCGCGGACGAAGCGCGCCATCGCCGGCAGGGCGAGATCCGGACGCTCGCGGTGCGGCGAGTGCCCGCAGGCGGGGAGGGCGAGCGCCTCGACCGGGCCGCCGGACTGCCGCGCGATCGCCTCCACCTGCCGCCAGGTGCCGTACTCGTCGTCCTCCCCCTGGAGGACCAGGATCGGGACGCGGATCGCGGGGAGGAATTCCTCGAGGTTCCAGGCCTGGAATTCGGGGCTCAGCCACACGTCGTTCCACCCCCGGAAGGCGACGTCGACGTTGGCGCCGTGGTGGCGGGCCAGGCGCTCGCGCAGGCCGGTCGTGCGATAGGCCTCGCCGATCCTGGCGATGCTGGCCAGGCCCTGCGGCTCGGTGAAGACGTGCGGCGCCTCGAGGATCAGCCCGCGCAGGCCGGGGGTGGGAGAGCTGCCGGCGCTCCCGGCGAAGATCAGCGCGATCGAGGCGCCGTCGCTGTGCCCGACCAGGATCGCCTGGCGGATCCCCGCCGCCGCCAGCAGTTCGGCGAGGACGGCCGCCTCGTCGTGCATGAAGCGGACGGGGCGCGGCAGGACGGCCGCGTCGGATCGCCCGTAGCCGGCGCGTGAATAGACCAGTGCGCCGCAGCCGGTCTCGGCCGCCAGGCGGTCGGGGACGTCTCGCCAGAGGGAGGCCGAGCCGAGCCCCTCGTGGAGGAAGACCAGGGTCGGCGCCGCCTCCGGCCCGGGGCCGGTCCACCGCGCCTCCAGACGGGCGCCGCCGGCTCGAAGGAAACCGCCCTCGATCATCGCCGCTGGGGAGATGGAGCGGTTCCGGCCGCCTCGCGCAGGAACCCCGCGACGTCGGCCTTCAGCTTGCGATGGTCCTCCGGGCGGGTGTAGACCATGTGGCCGCACTCGTACCCGGCGAAGCGGACGCGCGGGCGTTCGGCGGCCGGCAGCCCCATGTGGGCGACCGCGAGCTCGGCGTCGAAGAACGGGGTCGCGAGGTCGTAGTAGCCGCTCGCGATCAGCACTTTCATGTCCGGGTTCTTCATCATCGTCTGCCGCAGGGTCTCGGCGACGTCGGTGTAGCGGTTCTCGTGGTTGGGGAAGTGCCAGGGGAAGACCTGGTCGGTGAGGCGCTCGTAGACCTGATCGTCCTCGCGGTAGCCGAGGTCGCGGCGCAGGTAGTCGACGATCGCCTCGGCGAACGGCGCGTCGTAGCGCGTCAGGCTGGGGTCGAACTCCCCCACTTCCCCCACCGCGTCGAGGTCGACGGTGGTGAAGCGGGCGTCGATCCTCCCGATCGTCTGCCGGCGGTCGCGCAGCACCTCCTTGCAGAAGCGGCTCTCCTCGATCCGCAGGTTGGCGCGCTCCACGTAGTCGCGGGAGAGGCCGGTGTAGCGGGCGAGCTTTTCGGCGACCGCCCGCCGGCGCTCGGCCGGCAGCCAGTCCCCCAGCAGCAGGGCCGGGGCGTACTCCTCGAGAGCGAACCTCTTCACCTCGGCGAGCGTCCGGCCGAGGTCCGCCGCGAGGTCGGGCGGCAATTTCTTGTGGTACCAGGCCGCCGCCGTGTAGGTCGGCAGGAAGGTGACGTAGGGCATGTCGTTGCCGGGATCGAAGCCGTGGGAGATCCCGTTGAGGGCGGCCGAGATCAGCACCAGGCCGTTCAGGCGGATGCCGTAGCGGTCGATCAGCCGCGCGCCGAGGCCGCAGGCGCGCAGCGTGGCGTAGCTCTCGCCGAGGATCAGCTTGGGGCTCGCCATGCGGCCGTTGCGGGTCAGCCAGAGGCGGATGAAGTCGGCCATCGAGTTGATGTCGTTCTCGAAGCCGTGGAACTCCTTGGCGTCCACCCCGGGCGCCGGCCGGCTGTAGCCGGTCGACACCGGATCGACGAAGACGAGGTCGGTGACGTCGAGGAGCGAATCCTCGTTGTCGACCAGGCGCGCGGGGGGCGGCAGCGGAAAGCCGCGGGCGTCGAGGTCGACCCGCCGGGGGCCGAAGCCGCCGAGGTGGACCCAGACGGCGGCGCCGCCGGGGCCGCCGTTGAAGGCGAAGGTCACCGGGCGCGACGCCGGGTCCTTCACCCCGTCGCGGGTGTAGGCCACGGAGAAGACGGCGGCGCGCGGCGCCCCGTCCTCCCCGCGCAGGATCAGCGTGCCGGCCGTCGCCGTGTAGGCGATCCGCTCGCCGCCGAGCGCCAGGACGTGCTGCGTGCGGGCGAGGCGCTCCTCGAAGGGGGGGCGCGGCGCCGGGGCCGCGGGAGCCGGATCGGCGCGCAACCCTGCCGGCGCCAGCAGCGCGAGGGACACGGCCGCGAGGCTCGCGGCGAGGGACGAAGACAGGCGTGCGCTCAAACGTGCGATCTCCCCTTCCGGCTAGCGGTTGAACGGGAACTCGTTGATCCAGTGGAAGCCCCGGTTGACCAGCAGGAACTTCGCGCGGTCCTCGCGGTGCGTCACGGCGTGGATCTTATGCCCGTCGAGCACGCCGTCGAGCACCAGCCGGTCCGGCGCCGGCTGGGAGTAGGCGAGCACGGCCCGCCACTTCGGGTCCTTCGACATCTTCCCCTTGGACAGGGTCAGGGTCTTCGCCTTGGCGTCGACGACGACGGCGTAGAACGACTTGGAGCGCGGGTCGGTCGTCGCCATCGGCTGCATCTGAACGTACCCCGGGTAGGAGAAGACCACCCGCCGCCAGCGCGTCGGGTCGGTGAGGAGCGGCGGCCGCACGGCCCCGTCGCTCGCCATCTCGTCGACGTTCCAGATCCCGTAGAGGGGGGGCTTGGGAGCCTGCTCGCCGGCGGTCCGGCTCATCTTGAAAGCCTGGTAGAACGACGAGCCGAGGAACGCGAGGACGAGCAGCGTGCGCAGCGCGAGCGTCCCCTGATGCGACCAGCGGCGGCGGAACAGCGACACCTCGGCGGCGGCGGGCGCCGGGCGGTTGAACAGGAAGAGGTTGGCGAGCCGCCGCGCGTCGTGCGCCGCGAGGAAGATCGCCATGCCGAGCAGGTGGGTCGAGAAGATCTTGACCGGCACGTCGTAGCTGAAGTTGAGCATCACGATGTTGGTGAGCACCCCGATGCAGACGAGGGCTCCCAGCAGCGTGGTGCGGCGCAGGGTGAGCAGCAGGCCGCCGACCACCTCCGAGGCGCCGCCGAAGAAGGTGTAGAGGATCGAGGCCCCCATGAAGGTCCACAGCAGCCCCATCGGCGACGACTCGCCGTAGGGCTCGAGCAGGCGGTCGAGCGACGGGCTCGGGAACTGGAGCTGGATCATCTTGTCGACGCCGTAGATGAACATCGTGATGGCGAGGTTGAAGCGGACGTAGGCCCGCAGCCAGGCGTAGAGGCGGGAGTAATTGGCCCGCCGGCGGTCGAGGAGCGACCAGACGAGCGTCGCCACGGCCGCCAGGGCCACGAAGACGAGCAGCTCGACGTAGTTGAAGGTGGTGTCGCCGCTGCCGTTCGGGAAGACGGTGATCTTGAGATGGAAGAGGAGGTTCCCCACCCAGGGGACGAGCGCCTCCCAGAGGTCCTCGTAGGCCTTGTTCAGCTTCTCGAGGCCGGGGATGACGTTGAAGGGGAAGGGCGCGGTGTAGAGGACCAGATACGAGAAGAGGAACCGGAACAGCCACTTCTTCGCCGGGCTCCAGAGGGGCGCCGGCGGAGGCGCCTCCTCCGGCCGGGCGGGCTCCGGGACAGCGACCGAAGGCAGGGCGATCTCGGCCACCGCGTCGTCTCTCAACATGGCACCTCTCCTCCTGTCACCGCGGGGGGCGGTGAAGCTCGAGATTTTGCCTCCTACCTACGCTGCCACGATCGCAAAGTTCAAAGGGTGACTGGATTGTACCTCTACCGTTCGCGCGCGCGGTAGAGCAGCGCGAGCCCGTCGGATGAGCGGTGGATCAGCTCGTAGCCGGCGTCGAGCTGGGTCAGCACCTCCTGCACCCGCGGCTCGAGCCAGCGCGAGTCGCGCAGCCCCCAGAGGAGCACGTAGTCGACGGCGCCGCCGGTGCGCGCCCGGTACCCCGGCAGGTCGACGGCGGGCGGGTCGAGCTCGATCCCCAGCGGCTGGGTGGCGAGGTAGCGGTAGGGGTTGAGGCGGGGCTCGAAGTAGACGGGGAAGTAGTTCTCGTTCGCCTCGTAGAGGGAGAGGTCGGCCAGCGGGCGGCGGGCGGCGAGGTAGCCGCCGGCGTGGAGGTAGGGGTGGGTCCGGAAGGTGCCGAGCTCGAGGTCGCGCTCCTCGTCGAGGGGGACGTAGGAGAGGAAGAGGAAGGTGTGCCCCGGCGGGATCAGCCGGCCGGCCGCGGCGATCTCCGCGAGCCCCCGGTTGAGCCGCGCGTAGACGGGGACGAAGGCGGCCAGGAAGCCGACGGCGAGGAGCCCGGCCGCGGCCTGCACCGCCCGCCGCCGCCGCGGCGGATGGTCGAAGCTGGCGAACCAGAGGATCAGGGCGAGGAAGGGGAAGAGGTTGAGGCGGTGGTTGATGAAGCCACCCCCCGCGAGGTCGCTGGGCGACGCGAAGTAGGCGACGGCCAGCACGGCGACCGCCGCCAGCAGGCCGTCGGCGACCCCCGGGGGACGCCGGCCGCGCTGGCGCAGGCAGGCGAAGGCCAGCCCGTAGAAGAGGAGGGCGAGGAGGGCGGCGAGGGCGATCGAGGCGCGGTCGAGCGAGGCGAGCGAGTAGAGGCCGGCCAGGTGCTTGAGCTTCGTCCACAGGGGGAGCATCTGGATGCGGGCGCCCGTCCGAGGGCCCAGGAAGCTCGCCATTAGCAGGAGGGCCGGCAGCGAGGCGACGACCGGGGGGGCGAGCCAGCGGCGGAAGGCCGCCCACCACCCTCCCTCGCCCTCCTTGCGCGCGAGCAGGGCCCGCCACCCCGCCAGGGTGAGCAGGACGGCGACCGTCAGCACCAGCGTCACCGGATGGCAGAAGTAGGCCCAGAGGATCAGCGCGGCGAGCGCCGTCGTGCGCGCCGCCCCCATCGCCTCCGGGCGGCGCAGCCAGAAGCCGAGGGCCAGGAAGAAGACGGGGAGGCTGAAGCAGAAGTTGAAGAACCCCATGTGGAACATGAAGTTGTAGACGAAGGGAAAGGCGAGGACGGCGAGGAAGGACGCCCGGCGGTCGATCCCCCGCAGGGCGTAGCGCACGGCGAGGGGAAAGCAGAGGACGTAGCCGGTGAGGAGGATCTTCTCGGCCAGCGGGATGGCGACGAAGGAGAGCGCCCGGCTCTCCAGGAAGAAGAAGAACCAGTTCGGCAGCGCCTCGCGGTTGAGCAGGTAGTAGCGGCCGAGCACCCCCGCCCCGGGATGGCCGTACTGGCGCAGGATGAAGGAGACCGCCTGGTGGTCGGGGCCGTCCTGGCTGGGAAAGAAGGGGAAGGCCCAGAGCGGCGCGACATAGAGCGCCACCAGCCCCCAGAAGAGGAGGGTCTCGGCGGCGGGCCGGCGCTGCGGACGGGCGGGCGGCGTCACGAGGGGGGATGGTAGCAGCAGCCGTCGTCCAGGGTGCCGCGGCGCCGCCGCCGCGCTCGCCGGCGCCGCCCCCCCGGGGGCGCACAGGTCTCGAGAGGGCAGCCATGGCGCCGATCATCCCTCCCAGGAGTGCGCGGCGCCACGGCTGCCGCCGCTTTGCTGACCGCCGGCGTCCGGCGTGACACGACTATGGGAGATCCGGAGCCGCGGAGGAATCCGGGAATGTCCCCACGCCCGAGGACGGGTTTCCCCCAATCGGAAAGCATTCAGGTGTATAGTTAATTATAAAATTCCGCTGACCAGATGTCCAGCGGCTCTGGAGATCTCGATCGCCAGTTCTCTCTTGGGAGGTGATGTCATGAGAATGAAGGGATTCTGGAGCGGCTGCCTGCTCCTTTTCGTCCTCGTCCCGGCGCCGCCCGCCGCCGCCTTGAATCTGCTCGGCGGCCTGCTGGGGACCGGCGGCTCGATCAGCCTGCCGATCTCGCTGAGCGGTCTGCTCGGCAGCCTCACGGTTGCCTTCGAGAACGTCACCGGCCTGAGCCTCCTCAATCTCGGCGTGTCGGTCATCCTGGTCTCCCCCACCGACCCCGCGCTCCTCGCCCGTCTTCCGGCGGGCGTGACCATCCCCTCCACTCTCCCGATCCTGGTGCACATCAATCCGGCCGCCGCGGGGGGCCTGTCGTTCAAGGGGCTCGCGAAAGTCCAGATCTACAGCCTCACTCTCCTCGGCTCTCCGGCGAGCACGCGGCGCCTGTACGCCGCGCCGGACGACGGCGGCAGCTTCGTGGACATCACCAACGAGCCGCAGAGCGCCTCCCTGATCGACCTCGGCACCAGCTATCGGGTCAGCGGCTCGCGGGGGGGATTCTCGGAGTTCCTCATCGTCAACGACCCAACCGCCCTCAGCACCGCCGCCGGCGCCAAGCTCGACCGGCTCGACGGGCTGCTGGCGGACTACGGCGCCGAGATCGCCGCGCCGGTCCGCGCCACCCTCCTCGCGCAGCTCGCCACCGTCCGCACCGACGTCGGCCTGGGGAACACGGCGGCCGCGATCACCGATCTCAACACCTTCCTGAGCACGGTCGTGTCGCACAGCGGAGCGGACATCCCCGACGTCTGGCGGGCGGCGCGGGACCTCGACGACGTGGCCGGCCTGCTGCGCGCGGAGGGGAATACGCTCCTCTTCAGCCTGCAGGCGATGGGACCTTAAAGAGGCCCCTGATGCCGGCCCGCCTGACCATTCACTTCCCCGACGCTGCGGCCCGCGAGCTGATCCTGCCGGAGGGGGAGACGCTGATCGGCCGCGGCGCGGACTGCGGCCTCGCGCTCGAGGACGACCGCGTCTCCCGGCGGCACGCCAGCCTCTCCTGGGGGCCCGCCGGCTGGACGGTGGCCGACCTCGGCAGCAAGAACGGCACCCAGGTGGACGGCCGGACGGTGCTGAGCGCACCGCTCGCGGAGCAGCACTGGCTCAGCTTCGGCGGCCTGCTGGTGCGCTTCGAGCTGTTGCTGACCCCGGTCGCCGTCCTGCACCAGGAGCGCCTGCGGCGCCTGACCACGGCCCTCGGCGCCCAGCGCGAGCTCAAACCCGGGATCGGCCTGCGCGAGCTGCTCGCCCAGGTGGTGACCTCGATGCTGTCGCTGACCAACGCCGAGCGCGGCTTCCTGCTGCTCAGCCAGGCCGGCGGCGAGCTCGAGGTGGCGGCCCGCTCGGGGATCTCGTGGGACGACCTGCGGGCGGCGGAGTTCGGCGGCAGCATCGGCGCCGTCGAGCGCGCGCTGACCGCCGGGCGGGCGGTGGTCACCGCGGACATCCGGACGGACGTCGAGCTCGGCGGGCGGGCGAGCGTCGTCAACGGCGGCATCCGGGCCCTGCTCTGCGTCCCGGTGGCGGCGCTCGACCGGCGGATCGGCGTGATGTACGCCGACAGCCGCCAGCCGGGCGCGGTGTTCACCGAGCTCGACCTCGAGATCCTCGAGGCGCTGGCGGCCCAGGCCGGGCTCGCCATCTCGGTTGCCCGCCTCGACGGCGAGCTGCGCGGGCTGGCCTCCCGCCTCGCGGTCGAGACGGACAAGGAGGACGGCGCGGCGCTGCGCACCCTGCTCGCCGGACAGATCACCGACATCCTCGACCGCTCGCTCTCCACCGCGCCGCCTCCCGCCGACGCCGCGGGCGAGCCGGCCGGCGGGGCGACGCAGGCCTTCCGCGACACCTGGCGCGGCCTCCTCGCCGTCCCCGCGCCGGCGGAGGCGGGCGCTTGAACGGCGAGACGCCGGCCACCGCCCGGGAGCTCCCCACCCGGGTCGCCGGGGACTCGCTGCGGCGGCTGGCCCCGGGATCGCTGCTCGGCGGGCGCTACCGGATCGACGGGCTGCTGGGGATCGGGGGCATGGGGATGGTCTACCAGGCGCTCGACGAGCGGCTCGGCCTCGGGGTGGCCGTCAAGGTGCTGCGCCCGGAGCTGGCGGGGGACGGGCGGTGGCTCGAGCGCTTCGAGCAGGAGCTGGTGCTGGCGCGGCAGGTGAGCCATCGCAACGTCGTCCGCATCCACGACATCGGCAGCGACGGCGAGATCGTCTTCCTCACCATGGACCTCGTCGCCGGCCGCTCGCTGCGCGAGCTGCTGCTCGAGCACCACCGGCTGGGAGCCGCCGAGACGGTCGGCATCGCCCGTCAGCTCGCCCTCGGCCTGGGGGCGGCGCACGGCGCCGGGGTGGTCCATCGCGACCTCAAGCCCGCCAACGTCCTGGTCGACGAGAGCGGCGGCGGCAGCGGCGGCACCGGCGGTCCGCCACGGATCGCGATCAGCGACTTCGGGGTCGCCCGCTCGCTCACCGGCGCCGGCCTCACCCTCCCCGGGGCGGTCATCGGCACCCTCGGCTATCTCTCCCCCGAGCAGGCGCGGGGAGACGCGGTCGACGCCCGCTCCGACCTCTACGCGCTCGGCCTGCTGCTCTACGAGATGCTCGCCGGCGAGCTGCCTTTCTCGGCCGCCACCGAGGCCGAGATGCTCGCCCAGCGGCTGACCGGCGCGCCGAAGCTGCGCTGGCTGGGCGTCCAGGTCCCCGTCCGCCTGCGCGACCTGGTGCAGCGGCTGCTGGCGCGCGATCCGGCCCGGCGTCCGCAGGACGCCGCCGAGGTGGTCGCGGCGCTCGACCGCTGCCTGGCCGGGCCGCCGGCGACCAAGCGCTGGATGCTGGCGGCGGCGGCCTGCCTGGTCGGTCTCGTCGCGCTCGGCTGGGCGGCGCACCAGCACGCCCGGCGGACGGCGCTGACGGCGCGGACGGCGCGCTCCACGGCGCCGCCGGCGTCATCGACGATGTCGTCGGCCCCCCTCGCCGGCCGCTCGCGGCACGCCCTGGCGCTCCTCCCCCTCGCCGACGACACCGGCCGGCCGGAGCTCGCCTGGGTCGCCGCCGGCGTGCCGGAGATGCTCGCCGCCGCGCTGGCGGAGAACCCCGGGATCCGCGTCCTCGACAGCCAGCAGGCGTTCCGCACGCTGGCGGACCTCAAGCTCCCCGCCGGCCCGCAGCCGGCGGCCGAGACGCGTCGCCTCGCGGCGCTGCTCGACGCCGACCGGCTGGTCGCCGGCCGGGTCCATGCCGCGGGAGGGCGACTGCGCATCGACCTCTCGCTCTCCGCGGCGGACGCCTCCGGCGGAGCGCCGGCGGCGTTCTTCGCCGAAGCCCCGAAAGGGGAGGCGTTCCGCCTCGTCGCGGCGCTCGGCCGGGAGCTGCGCCGCCGCCTCGCCCTGCCGGCGGCCGGCGCCGACCCGGCCGCCAGCCGCTCGCCGGCGGCGCTCGCCGGCTTCTCGCAGGGGATCGCGTGCCTTGCACGCGGCGACATCCTGGGGGCGGTGCCGCCGCTCGAACGGGCGGTGGCGGCCGACCCGATGTACACCGCCGCCTGGGTGCGGCTCGCGGAGAGCCGCCAGTCGCTCGGCCGCGAGGAGCCGGCCCGCGAGGCGGCGCGGCGGGCGGTCGAGACCTTGGGGCCGGGGGAGAGCCGGGCCGCTCTCGAGGTGCGCGCCGTCGAGGCCCGGCTCCTCGGCCGTCCCGACCGCGCCCAGGAGATCCTCTCCCGCCTCCTGACGCGCTATCCCGACGACACCCGTGCGCAGGTCGCGCTGGCCGAGGCCTACGGCGAGCAGGGGAGCCTCGACCGCGCCACCGCCACCCTGGCGCGGGTGGTGCTCCTCGCGCCCCACCATCCGCGCGCCTGGTTCCTGCTCGGCAAGTACGCGGTGATGGCCGGCAACGCCCGGCGGGCCGCCGACGAATATCTGGTGCGCGCCCTGGTGGTGCAGAACGAGCTCGGCAGCGAGCAGGGGCGGGCCGAGGTGCTGAACGCCTTCGGCGTCGCCTACCGCGACCTCGGCGACATGCAGCGGGCGGAGGAGAACTACACGGCCGCGGCGGCGATCCGGCGGCGGATCGGCGACTCGCGCGGCTACGCGACGACGCTGCGCAACCTCGCCAACCTCCACACCGTGCGCGGCGACTACGCCCTCGCCGGGCGGCAGCTCGCCGAGGCCCTGGCGCTCCTCGAGCGGCTGGGCGACCGGGCGGGGATCGCCGACCTCGACAACGACCTCGGCGTGCTCGCCGAGCAGCGCGGCAGCTATGGGGCGGCGTTCGACCACTACCGGCAGGCGATGCGCCTGCGGCGCGACCTCGGCGACGACGTCGCCCTCGCCCAGAGCTTCGGCAACGTCGGCTTCGCCTGCTACCTGCTGGGGCGCTACGACGACGCCCTGGTCTACTGGCAGCAGGGGCTCGACCTGGCCAGCAAGAGCGGCGACCCGCGGGGGGTGGTGCTGGCCACCCAGAACCTCGGCCAGCTCGAGATCGCCCGCGGCAGCTGGGAGGAGGCGGCCAAGTCGTTCCTCGCCTCCCTCGGCGCCAGCCGCGAGCTCGGGCTGAAAGAGGCGACCGCCGTCTCGCTCGGCAACCTCGGGCGCCTCGCCCACTACGCCGGGCGCCCGGGGGCGGCCCTCGCCTCCTACGGCGAGGCGCTCGCGGTGCTGCGCGAGCTCGGCGACCGCCGCGGACTGGCCGAGTTCACCCTCGCCAGCGCCGAGGTGGAGGCGGAGCTGGGGATGGTCGCCGAGGCCGCCAGGCACCGCGAGGCGGCCGGCGCCCTGCTCGCCGGCGAGAAGAATCACGAGCAGCAGGCGGAGCTCGAGCGCCTGCGCGGCGAAGCGCTGCTCGCCGCCGGGGGCCGCGGGGACCCGGCTGCGGCCTCCCTGGCGCTGCGCGCCGCGCTCGCCGAGGCGACGGCGAGCCACGCCATCGTCGAGCTGCTGGCGGTGCGCCTGTCGGCCGCCGGCCTGCCGCGGGGAAGCGGAGAGACCCGCGAGGCCGCGGCGGCGCTCGCCCCCCTCGAGCGGCTGCGCGGCGAGGTCGAGGCGCTCGGCAACGCCCGGCTGCGCCTGCGCGCCGACGAGGCGGTGGCGCGGGCCGCGCTCGCCGCCGGCGACGCGGCGCGGGCCGAACGCGCCGCCCGCGACGGGCTGGAGCAGGCGGCGGCGAGCGGCGGCTACGCCGGCGCCTACCGCCTGCACTGGCTGCTGGCGGGCGCCCTCGAGCGCGGTGGCCGGCGGGCCGAGGCCGCCACCGAGCGGCGCCATTCGGCCGAGGAGATCACCCGCATCGAGCGCGATCTCCCCCCCGGGCCCCGGCAGGCCTTCAATCGCCTGGTGAACGGCGCAGAGCCCGGCGGGACGCGGCCGGTGGAGGCCGCGCGGCCGGCGGGAGGGGATCATCCTGGACAGCTCTGAGTCCGAGGAGGCCGCGCCGCTGCGCGACATCGCCGAGCGCGTGCGCGACATCACCCATGCCAACGAGCGGCTGTTCGCGCGGCTGATCGAGGGCGAGCGCCGCTTTCGCAGCATCGCCAAGGCGGTCTGGAAGGTCCAGGAAGAGGAGCGCCGGCGGCTGGCGCGCGAGCTCCACGACGGCCTCGGGCAGACCCTGACCGCCCTCACCCTCCAGCTCGAGCGCCTGCGCGAAAAGCTCGAGCGGGCGGCCCTCCCGGAGCTCACCGGCCGCCTCGACGACTCGGTCGAGATGGCGCGCCTGGCGCTCAACGAGACCCGCGAGCTCTCCCGCCTGCTGCGCCCGCCGGTGCTCGACGACCTCGGCCTCGCGGCGGCGCTCTCCTGGCTCGCCCGCACCCTCGACCAGCGCACCGGTCTGAAGGTCGAGCTGGAGCTCGCGGCGCTCGGCGAGCGGCTCGACCCGGACCTCGAGACGCTCCTCTTCCGCCTGATCCAGGAGGCGCTGACCAACGTCCTCCGGCATTCGGGGGCGGGGTGTGCCCAGGTGGCGCTGCGGCGGGCCGGGGCGAGCCTCGAGCTGCGGGTGACCGACGCCGGCCGCGGGTTCGATCCCGGCGCCGTGCTGGCGGGCGGGGCGAACGGCTCCGGGCTGCGCGGCATGCGCGACCGCCTGGAGCTGTTCGGCGGCCGGCTCCACCTCACCTCGGCGCCGGGGCAGGGGACGGAGATCGCGGCCAGCGTGCCGCTGGTGGGAGAGTCGACTTGAAGCAGCCGGCGGCGAAGGAGCCGCACAAGGTGCGGGTGCTGGTCGCCGACGACCACACCCTGGTGCGCCAGGGGCTGGTCAGCCTGCTCGCCGAGAGCGGCGAATGCGAGGTGGTGGCCGAGGCGGCGGACGGCCTCGAAGCCGTCGAGAAGGCGCGCCTGACGCGGCCGGAGGTGGCGGTGATCGACCTCACCATGCCGCGCCTCTCGGGGCTCGAGGCGGTGCGCCGCATCCACGAGGAGATGCCGCACATCCGGCTGCTCGCGCTCACCGTGCACGAGGAGGAGGAGTACGTGCTCCCGGTGGTGCGCGCCGGCGCCTCCGGCTATCTCGTCAAGGACAGCGCCGTGGCCGAGCTGCTCGCCGCCGTGCGCGCCCTCCATACCGGCCAGGGGTACTTCGGCCCCCAGGCGGCGCGCGTCCTCGCCGAGCACTACCGCCAGCCGGTGCCGGTGGACGATCCCTACGGCAGCCTGTCGCCCCGCGAGCGCGAGGTCTTCCACCTGGTCGTCGGCGGCCTCACCACCAAGGAGATCGCGCGCGACCTGGGGATCAGCGTCAAGACCGGGGACAACCACCGCTGCCGGCTGATGGAGAAGCTGGGAGTCCACAACACCGCCGAGCTGGTGCGCTATGCCGCCCGGCGGGGCCTATTGTCCTGAAGCCGTCCCGAGGCTCAGCCTTTCCTGGAATCGAGGAAGCGCCGCAGCGCCTTCTGCACCACCAGGGCGTTGCCCGCGGCCTCCGGCCCGAAGGCGACGCCGACGGTGTCCCCCTCGCGCCAGGTGATGCCGCCGTCGACCTCGAGGATGGCGGGCTCGGAGAGCAGGCCGAGGCGGAAGCGGACGTGGGTGCCGACCTGCCAGTCGTCGGGGATGCCGGAGAGGCCGACGCCGCCGAGCGAAAGGTTCTCGAGCTTGACGGCGAGGCGGGTGCCGTCCGGGAGCTCGAGGACGGCGTCGACGCCGAGCCGGATGCGCACGTCGCGCTGCCCCGCGAGCCCCAGCAGGGCCGAGATGTTCATGCCGTGGCGGCGGATCACCTCGGCCCGCAGCTTGAGCTCGAGGCCGGGGTTGGCGCCGAGGATCTGCACCAGGGCGGGCTTGGCGATGCGCAGCAGGACGGTGGGCGCCGCGGTGCGCGCCGAGGCGTAGCGGCGGGCCTTGTCGTTGAGCAGCCCCATCTCGCCGAAGAAGCCGCCCGCCTCGAGGCGGCCGAGCGCCTGCTGGGGCTTCCCCGGCTCGTCGCGGAAGATGGTGACCGTCCCCTCGCGGACCAGGTAGAAGGCGTCCACCTCGTCCCCCTCGCGGAAGACGAGCTGGTAGGCCGGGTGGCGCTCCTCCTCGATCAGCGCCGCCAGGCGGTCGAGCTGCCCGTCGTCGAGGTCGGCGAACAGCGAGACCCGGCGCAGGAACTCCTTCAGCGCCGGCGACGCCAGCGGCTCCTCTCCCTCGCGGCTCACCCGCCCAGCTCCCTCACCAGCGCCTCCAGCTTCGCCTTCTCCCCGCTGTCGGTCTCGAGCAGGAGCGCGCGGCGGAAGCAGCGCAGGGCGTCGGGGCGGTCGTCGAGCTCCTCGAGGTAGATCGCTCCCGCCGTCTTCCAGAGGTCGCCGCGGTTCGGCTGCAGGCGCAGCAGCTGCTCGTAGACCAGCGAGGCGTCGCGGAAGCGCTTGAGGTCGAAGGCGGTGCGGGCGGCGTTCTCGAGCGGCACCGGATTGGCCGGGGCGCGCCGCGCCGCCTCGCGGAAGTCGCCGAGGGCGCCGTCGAGGTTGCCGGACTCGGCGCGGGCGGTCCCCCGCTCGAGGAAGATCTCGGGCTCGTGGGCGCCGGCGCGCAGAGCGGTGTCGAGCACCGCGACCGCCTCCTTGCGCTCCCCCCGCTGGCGCAGCAGCCGCGCCAGGTTGCTCGCCGCCGTCGCCTGGGCGGGGTCGAGGGCGAGGGCGCGGCGGTACTCCTTCTCGGCCTCCGCCTTGCGCCCCAGGCCGAGCAGGCAGCCGGCGGCGTCGGCGATCGGCACGGCGTTGATGTCGTTCTCCTTCTCGGCGCGCTGGAAGAGATTGAGCGCCGAGTCGAGGCGCCCCATCTGCTGCAGGCAGAAACCGGAGAGGGTCAGCGCCGGGAAGTTGTGGGGATCCTTCTTGACGATCGCCTGCAGCTCCGGCAGCGCCTCCTTGCAGTGCCCCTCCTGGACGCTCTGGGTGACGCGGTGGAGGTCCTGGGCCACGCCGACCATGGCGCGCGGGTCGGGGAGCGCGGTGGTGACGGGCCCCTCCGCCACGCCGCCGAGATAGCCCAGGCTGGCGAGCTGCCGGCGCTGGTCGGCGGTGAGCACGTTCTCGGGGCGGACGGGGACGTCGAGCTTCTCCCCCATGCCGCGCAGGAAGCCGACCAGCGTCGCCTCCCAGGAGCGCGCCGCCTTCGCCTGCGCCGGCGCCAGGTCGCGGCTCTCCCCCGGGTCGGCCGCCAGGTCGTAGAGGCTGCTCTTCGGCGCCTTGACGTAGAGGAAGCGGTCGTCGGCCAGCGAGCGCAACGGATACCACTTGTAGGCGAAGAAGGGGAGGAAGCTCTCGGTGTAGCTCGGGCGCGAGCAGCTCTTGCCGACGGGCAGGGGGAGCAGGCTGCTGCCGTCGAGGCCGCTCGCCGTCTTTTCCGACAGAGCGCCCGCCAGGGCGAGGAAGGTCGGGGTCACGTCGACCGTGCGCACCAGGCAGTCGCTCACCTTGCCGGCCGGGATGTCCGGGCCGGCGAGGAGGAGCGGCACCCGGCGGGCGGCGCGGTTGAGCAGCAGGCCGTGGGTCGCCTCGCCGTGCTCGCCGAGCATCTCGCCGTGATCGCCGACGGCGATCACGTCGGTGTCCGCCGGCAGCTTCTTCAACAGCTCGCCGATCTGCTCGTCCATGAAGGCGATCTCGCCGTCGTAGAGGCGATGGGGGCCGCGGGCCTGATCAGCGAACTTGGTCGGCGGCCGGTACTCCTCGTGCGGGTCGTAGTAGTGGACCCAGAGGAAGAAGGGGGCTTTCAAGCCGGCCAGCGCGGCGAGCGCCGCGGCCGTGGTGTTGTCCGCCGTCCGCTCCGAGACCAGCGTCCCCTGCGCGTAGCCGGCCCCGAGGTCGTCGTCGTAGACGCGGAAGCCCTGGTCGAGCCCCTGGCGGCGCGCCAGCACCACGGCGGAGACCACCGCCGCCGTGTCGTAGCCGCGGGCCGCCAGCCGCTCGGCCAGCGTCTCCACCTTGGGCGACAGCACGAAGGTGCCGTTGTCGCGCACGCCGTGCCGCGGCGGGAAGAGGCCGGTGAGGATCGTCGAGTGGCTGGGGAGGGTGATCGGGGCGGCGGTGTCGACGCGCGCGAAGCGGGTGCCGCGGGCCGCCAGGGCGTCGAGGCTGGGGGTGTGGGCGTACGGATAGCCCCAGGCCCCGAGGTGGTCGGCGCGGGTGGTGTCCATGGTGATCAGCACCAGGTTGGGAAGGGGGCGCCGGCCGGCCTCCGGCGTCGTTTTTGGCACGGCCCCGGGCGCGGGGACGGCGGCGAACGCCTCCAGCAGGAGGATGCCCCCGGGCAAGGCCAAGGTGGCCAAAATGGCAGACAGACGACAGACTTGAAAAAAAGTGGAGCGCTTTTGCGGCCGGCTCGCACTGTCATTGTAGGTAGCTCTTATATGCGACATCGGCCCCCCAGCGATCGCGCCGTGCATTGGATCGGGGGCGCGAGTATAGCAGCGGCGAATCTTCAGGCCAGGTGAGTGTCTCGAGGCGGGGAATGTACCCGCCCCGGTGTAGCCAATCAGAAGGCGTCAGCCTTCTCCATGCCTTCCCCTTCAAGGAGGGGGGACTATTCATGATGGCCAGATCGAATGTGTCGCTGTGGGTCCGTCTCACCCAGTCCGTCCTGGTGAGCGCCCTGCTCGTCGCCCCGGCCGTGGCGCAGGTCGCCAGGCAGGGCAACGACGTCCTCTCTTCCCTCGCCTTCGTCCACGAGAAGCTGAACGCCCAGGACCAGATCGAGCCGATCGGCAACGTCCGCTCGGTGATGGACAAGTCGCTGTCGAACGGTTGGGAGGCCTTCCGCATCGGCCTCCCCACCAACGCCGAGTGGAACGCCTCGGTCGACAAGCGCACCGGCCTCGTCACCTTCGCCGAGGGCGGCAACCTCGCCTGGGTCCCCGGCCGCGGCAACCGGCTGACCCACCAGGACCTCGCCGGCTTCCTCAAGGCCAAGCCGGCGATCGACCTCGACGTCATGGACGCGATCGCCCGTGACTTCCTGCCCCGGGTCAAGAGCCTGCTCGGCGTCGATCCGGCGCAGCTGGTGCTCAACCGCGCCCGCTCCGGCCAGCCGGCCGGGCACGTCTGGTTCGTCGACTACGACGTCGTCCGCGACGGCCTGGTCGTCGAGGGGGCGCGGGTCGTCTTCCGCGTCAACAACGGCAACCTGATCCAGTACGGCTCGGAGAACCTGCCGGTCGTCAGCGCCAAGGTGCCCGCCACCCGGCTGACCGCGAAGCAGGCGCTCGCCGCCGTCGCGCAGTACATCGGCGGCTTCCAGGCCGGCGACACGATGCGCGACGCGGGCAGCCTCCACCTGCTCCCCTCCTCCATCCTCAGCGCCAAGTCGGCCGACGGCTACGAGTTCGGCAACGGCCGCGGCCTCACCAAGGTCTGGCAGGTCACCTTCAAGCGCGCCGGCGTGATGGGCACCTGGCAGGCCCAGGTCGACGCCACCACCGGCGAGGTCCTGTCGTTCGACGACGTCAACAAGTACGCCTCGGCCCAGGCCACCGGCGGCACCTACCTCAACTCGCCGACCACCGGCTCCGAGGTCGTCCGCCCGGACCCCTACCTCACTCTCGGGACCGCCACCACCAACTCGGCCGGCATCTACAACAACACCGCCGCCGTCACCTCGAACCTCGCCGGCACGTATGTCAAGATCACCGACACCTGCGGCTCGATCTCCCAGGCGTCGGACGGCTCCGGCAACGTCGCCTTCGGCACCTCCACGGGCACCGACTGCACGACCCCGGGGCACGGCGGCGCGGGCAATACCCATGCCTCCCGCGAGCAGTACTACCAGGTCAACCGGATCAAGGAAGTGGTCCGCGGCTGGCTGCCCAGCAACACCTGGATCAACACCCAGCTCAACGTCAAGGTCAACCTCAACCAGACCTGCAACGCCTACTGGGACGGCACCGCGCTCAACTTCTTCAAGTCGGGTGGCGGCTGCAACAACACCGGTGAGATCGCCGGCGTCTCGCTCCACGAGTTCGGCCACGGCATCGACCAGAACGATTCGACCGGCACCGCCACCGACGGCGCCACCGGCGAGTCCTACGGCGACACCACGGCGCTGATCGCCCTCCACGCCTCCTGCCTCGGCGCCGGCTTCCTCGGCAGCAACTGCTCCGGCTACGGCGACGCCTGCACCTCCTGCACCGGCGTCCGCGACGCCGACTTCGCCAAGCACTCCTCGAACACTCCGGCGACCGCGGACAACTTCATCCGCGTCCGCTGCCCCGCCGCTTCCGGCGGCGCCGGCCCCTGCGGCAAGGAAGTCCACTGCGAGTCGTACGTGCCGACCGAGACGATGTGGGACCTCGCCGCGCGCGATCTCCCGAGCCCCGGCACGGGCGTCGCCTGGACTATCCTCGACCGTCTGTGGTACCTGTCGCGCAACACCGCCACCAAGTCGTTCTCCTGCACCACCGGCACCACCTACACCTCGAACGGCTGCTCGGCCGGCTCGCTGTGGAAGGTCTTCCGCGCCATCGACGACGACAACGGCAACCTCAACGACGGCACCCCGCACGGCGGCGCGCTGTTCGCGGCGTTCAACCGCCACAGCATCGCCTGCACCACCGACACCGGCGCCTCCACCACCTTCGCCGGCTGCACCCCGCCGGCCTCGCCGACGCTCTCGATCACCGGCGGCAGCAACACCGCGACCCTCAACTGGTCGGCCTCCGGCACCGCCGTCTACGACGTGTTCCGCAACGAGACCGGCTGCAACGCGGGCTTCACCAAGCTCTCCCCCGCCGCCGGCACCTCGGGCACCACCTTCACCGACCCCAACATCGGCAACGGCCTCACCTACTTCTACCAGGTGACCGCCTTCCCGAGCGGCAACGAGGCCTGCGCCTCGCTGCCGTCGACCTGCGTCTCGGTCACCCCGTCGGGCACCGCCTGCACGCCGCCGGCGGCGCCGACCGGCGTCACCACCTCGGGCACCGGCACCACCACCACCACGGTCTCCTGGACCGCGGTCTCCGGCGCCACCTCGTACAAGGTCTTCCGCGCCACCACCAGCGGCGGCCCGTACACCCAGGTCGGCACCTCCTCCACCACGTCCTTCGCCGATTCCGGCCTGGCGTGCGGCACGACCTACTTCTACGTCGTCACCGCCTCCAACGGCACCTGCGACTCGGGCAACTCGGCCCAGACCTCGACCACCACGGCGACCTGCACCTGCACGCCGCCGGCCGCGCCGACCGGCGTCGCCACCTCGGGGACGACGCAGACCGGCACCACGGTCTCCTGGACCGCGAGCTCCGGCGCCACCTCGTACAAGGTCTTCCGCGCCACCACCAGCGGCGGCCCGTACACCCAGGTCGGCACCTCGTCGACGACCTCGTTCGCCGACACCGGCCTGACCTGCAACACGTCCTACTTCTACGTCGTCACCGCCTCGAACGGCACCTGCGACTCGGGCAACTCGGCGCAGGGCTCGGCGACCACCTCGGCCTGCACGGGCTGCACGACCCACACGCAGTACAGCAACACGTTCGACTCCGCGAGCGGCCTCTCCGACTGGACCCGCGGGACCTTCGGCGGCACCTCGGCGACCAACTGGCGCGGCGTCCAGGCCTGTGCTCCGACCCATAGCGGCGGCAACATCTTCCGCTACGGCGGCAGCACCTGCACGGCGTCCTACAGCAACAACGAGTTCAACTTCGCCCAGCCGAAGGGCGCGACCGGCATCACGATTCCCGCCGGCGCCACCACCAACCGGCTGTCGTTCTGGCACCGGCGGAGCTACGAGAGCGGATTCGACGGCGGCGCCCTGACCATCTCGGTCGACGGCACCAACTACGAGTTCATCCCGTCCTCGGCGATCCTCAGCGGCAACTACAACGGCACGGTCAACGCGGCCTGCCCGCCGGCGGGCTCCGCCGGTGCCGGCATCTTCACCGGCGCGTCGAGCTCGATGACCAACACCACGGTCGACCTCGACGCCGCCTGCAACGTCGTCACCGGCCTCAGCACGGGCTGCGCCGGCCATTCGGTGTTCATCGGCTTCACGTCGATCACCGACTGCTCGACCACCAGCACCGGCTGGTTCCTCGACGACGTCACCGTGACCTCCTGCTTCTAAAGTCCCGCTTTCAGGACTCAAACGCAGGCCCCTCATCGCGCGCCCCTCTCCTCCGGGAGGGGGGCGTTCTTCTTTTAGTGTCTACGATCCGATTGATCAAATTCTTTTGTGGCTCGCTTTGGGGGTCCTGATGCACTGGGTATAGGTAAGCCAGGGTCATGCAACGAGCCAGGTTGGCAGTATTCGAGCTGATTTAATCATTCTGTAAGGTTTAAAGAGGCCTGTTGCCTCTTTGTTGCTGTCCCCTTTAGGAGGGGGGACTTTTATGATGGCCAAATCGAATGTGTCGCTGTGGGTCCGTCTCACGCAGTCCGTCCTCGTCAGCGCCCTGCTCGTCGCCCCGGCGATGGCGCAGGTCGCCAAGCAGGGCAACGATGTCCTGTCATCCCTCGCCTTCGTCCATGAAAAGCTGAACGCTCAGGATCAGATCGAGCCGATCCAGAACGTCCGCTCGGTGATGGACAAGTCGCTGTCCAACGGTTGGGAGGCCTTCCGCATCGGCCTCGACACCAACGCCGAGTGGAACGCCTCGGTCGACAAGCGCACCGGCCTCGTCACCTTCGCCGAGGGCGGCAACGTCGCCTGGGTCCCCGGCCACGGCAACCGCCTGACCAACCAGGACCTCGCCGGCTTCCTCAAGGCCAAGCCGGCGATCGACCTCGACGTCATGGACGCGATCGCCCGCAACTTCCTGCCCCGGGTGAAGAACCTGCTCGGCGTCGATCCGGCGCAGCTGGTGCTCAACCGCGCCCGCTCCGGCCAGCCGGCCGGGCACGTCTGGTTCGTCGACTACGACGTCGTCCGCGACGGCCTGGTCGTCGAGGGGGCGCGGGTCGTCTTCCGCGTCAACAACGGCAACCTGATCCAGTACGGCTCGGAGAACCTGCCGGTCGTCAGCGCCAAGGTGCCGGCCACCAAGCTGACCCCCAAGCAGGCGCTCGCCGCCGTCTCCCGCTACATCGGCGGCTTCCAGGTCGGCGACACGATGCGCGACTCCGGCAGCCTCCACCTGCTGCCGTCCGCCATCCTCAGCGCCAAGTCGGCCGACGGCTACGAGTTCGGCAACGGCCGCGGCCTGACCAAGGTGTATCAGGTCACCTTCAAGCGCGCCGGCGTGATGGGCACCTGGCAGGCCCAGGTCGATGCCTCGACCGGCGAGGTCCTGTCCTTCGACGACGTCAACAAGTACGCCACGGCCCAGGCCACCGGCGGCACCTACCTCAACTCGCCGACCACCGGCTCCGAGGTCGTCCGCCCGGCCCCGTACCTCACCCTCGGGACCGCCACCACCAACTCGGGCGGCATCTACAACAACACCGCCGCGGTCACCTCGAACCTCGCCGGCACCTACGTCAAGATCACCGACACCTGCGGCGCCATCTCGCAGGCTTCCGACGGCTCCGGCAACGTCGCCTTCGGCACCTCCACGGGGACCGACTGCACCACCCCGGGCCACGGCGGCGCGGGCAACACCCACGCCTCCCGCGAGCAGTACTACCAGGTCAACCGGATCAAGGAAGTGGTCCGCGGCTGGCTCCCCAGCAACACCTGGATCAACACCCAGCTCAACGTCAAGGTCAACCTCAACCAGACCTGCAACGCCTACTGGGACGGCACCGCGCTCAACTTCTTCAAGTCGGGCGGCGGCTGCAACAACACCGGTGAGATCGCCGGCGTCTCGCTCCACGAGTTCGGCCACGGCATCGACCAGAACGATTCGACCGGCACCGCCACCGACGGCGCCACCGGCGAGTCCTACGGCGACACCACCGCGCTGATCGCCCTCCATGCCTCCTGCCTCGGCGCCGGCTTCCTGGGCAGCAACTGCTCCGGCTACGGCGACGCCTGCACCTCCTGCACCGGCGTCCGCGACGCCGACTTCGCCAAGCACTCCTCGAACACCCCGGCGACCGCGGACAACTTCATCCGCGTCCGCTGCCCCGCCGCTTCCGGCGGCGCCGGCCCCTGCGGCAAGGAAGTCCACTGCGAGTCGTACGTGCCGACCGAGACGATGTGGGACCTCGCCGCGCGCGATCTCCCGAGCCCCGGCACGGGCGTCGCCTGGACCCTCCTCGACCGTCTGTGGTACCTGTCGCGCAACACCGCCACCAAGTCGTTCTCCTGCACCACCGGCACCACCTACACCTCGAACGGCTGCTCGGCCGGCTCGCTGTGGAAGGTCTTCCGCGCCATCGACGACGACAACGGCAACCTCAACGACGGCACCCCGCACGGCGGCGCGCTGTTCGCGGCGTTCAACCGCCACAGCATCGCCTGCACCACCGACACCGGCGCCTCCACCACCTTCGCCGGCTGCACCCCGCCGGCCTCGCCGACCCTCTCCGTCGCCGCCGGCACCAACTCGGCGTCGCTCTCCTGGACGGCGGCCGGCTCGTCGGTCTACGACGTGTTCCGCAACGAGACCGGCTGCAACGCCGGCTTCACCAAGATCGCCAGCGGCACCTCGGCGACGTCGCTCAGCGACACCGCGGTCGCCAACGGCCTCACCTACTACTACCAGGTGACCTCCTTCCCGAGCGGCAACGAGGCCTGCGCCTCGCTCCCGTCCACCTGCATCTCGGTCACCCCGAGCACCACCACGACGCCTGACTTCACCATCGCCGCCGCGCCCACCGCGACCACCATCGCCCAGGGGAGCACCGGCAACGTCACCGTCACCACCGCCGTCTCCGGCGGCTTCAACAACGCCATCTCGCTGTCGGCCTCCGGCCTGCCGGCGGGCGTCACGGCTTCCTTCAGCCCGGCCTCGATCGCGGCGCCCGGCTCCGGCAGCTCGACGCTGACCTTCACCGTCGCCTCGGGCGCCACGCTGGGGACCTCCACGGTCACCATCACGGGCGTCGGCGGCAGCACCACCCACACCACCACGGTCGCCCTGACCGTCAGCGCCGTCGCCACCCCCGACTTCACCATCTCGGCCTCGCCGAGCGCGGTGTCGATCGCCAGAGGCGCGGCGGGAAGCTCGACGGTCACCACCGCGGTCTCCGGCGGCTTCAGCAACGCCATCTCGCTGTCGGCCTCCGGCCTGCCGGCCGGCGTCACGGCTTCCTTCAGCCCGGCCTCGATCGCGGCGCCCGGCGCCGGGACCTCGACGCTGACCTTCACCGTCTCCTCGACCGCCACCCTGGGGACCGCGACGGTCACCATCACGGGCGTCGGCGGGACCACCACCCACACCACCACGGTCGCCCTGACCGTGACCAGCGGCGGCATCACGCAGCTCCTCGGCAACCCCGGCTTCGAGAACGGCTCGAGCGCCCCGGCGCCGTGGACCGTCACCGCCGGCGTCATCGACAGCTCGACGGGTGAGCCGGCTCACTCCGGTTCGTGGAAGGCGTGGATGGACGGCTACGGCACCACCCACACCGACAGCATCGTGCAGACGGTGACCATCCCGTCGACCGCCACCACGGCGACCCTCGCCTTCTGGCTCCACATCGACACGGCCGAGACCACCACCACGACCGCGTTCGACACCCTGAAGGTGCAGATCCGCAACACCTCGGGCACGGTCCTCTCGACCCTCGCCACCTACTCCAACCTGAACAAGAACACGGGCTACGCTCAGAAGAGCTTCGACGTGACCTCGTTCAAGGGCCAGACCATCCAGGTCTACCTGGTCGCCACCGAGGACAGCTCGCTGCAGACCTCCTTCGTGGTCGACGACTTCACCCTGAACGTGCAGTAAACCCAAGGGCCGAAGTCCTCTAGCACCGGCGCCCCTTCCCCTCGCGGGGGAGGGGCGCTTTCCTTTTCAGGGCTCGCTCCCGCGGACGGTCCACACCTCCTTGTTTAGAGATTGCTTTTCAGACTTCCCCTTGAGGAGGGGGGACCTCTCATGATGGCCAAGCCGCATCTTTCGCCGTGGGTCCGTCTCACGCTGTCCGTGCTCGCCCTCGCCCTGCTCGCCGCTCCGGCCTCGGCGCAGGTGGCGAAGCCGGGGAACGACGTCCTGTCGTCCCTGGTCTTCGTCCACGACAAGCTGAACGCCGCGGACCAGATCGAGCCGCTCGACAACGTCCGTTCCGTCCTCGCGAAGTCGCTCGAGAACGGCTGGGAAGCCTTCCGCATCGGCCTTCCCGCCCACGCCGAGTGGAGCGCCGCGATCGACAAGCGCACCGGCCTCGTCACCTTCGCCGAAGGGGGGAACGTCCCCTGGGTCCCCGGCCGCGGCAACTCGCTGACCGATCGGGACCTCGCCGGCTTCCTCAAGGCGAAGCCGCGGGTCGACCTCGGGGTGATGGACTCGATCGCCCGCGACTTCCTGCCGCGGGTCGAGGCTCTGCTCGGCGTCGATCCGGCGCAGCTGGTGCTCGACCGCGCCCGCTCGGGGCAGCCGGCGAGCCACGTCTGGTTCGTCGACTACGACGTCGTCCGCGACGGTCTGGTGGTCGAGGGGGCGCGGGTCGTCTTCCGGGTCAACAACGGCAACCTGATCCAGTACGGCAGCGAGAACCTGCCGGTCGCCGGCGCCCCCGTCCCCGCCACCCGCCTCACGGCGTCCCAGGCGCGCGCCGCCGTCGCCCGCTACATCGGCGGGTTCCAGGCCGGCGATGCGCTGCGCGACGCGGGGAGCCTCCACCTGCTGCCGTCCGCCATCCTCAGCGCCAGGACGGCCGACGGCTACGACTTCGGCAACGGCCGCGGGCTGACCAAGGTCTGGCGGGTCGCCTTCAAGCGCCCGGGGGTGATGGGGAGCTGGACCGCGCAGGTCGACGCCGCGACCGGCGAGCTGCTGTCGTTCGACGACGCCAACAAGTACGTCCAGGCGCTGGTCAGCGGCGGCGTCTACCTCAACTCGCCGGCGACCGGCGGCGAGGTCGAGCGCCCGTTCCCCGACGTCGGCCTGTCGAGCGGCGGCTTCTCGAACGGCGGCGGCCTCTACAACTACACCGGCGGCACCGTCACCGGCACGCTGAGCGGCCAGTTCGTCAAGATCACCGACAGCTGCGGCGCCATCTCGCAGACCTCGGACGCCGCCGGCAACATCGACTTCGGCACCTCCACCGGCACCGACTGCACGACGCCGGGGCACGGCGGCGCCGGCAACACCCACTCCGCCCGCGAGCAGTTCTACCAGATCGAAAAGATCAAGGGGGTGGTCCGCGGCTGGCTCCCGAGCAACACCTGGATCAACACCCAGCTCAACGTCAAGGTCAATCTGAACCAGACCTGCAACGCCTACTGGGACGGCACCGCCCTCAACTTCTTCAAGTCGGGGGGCGGCTGCGCCAACACCGGCCAGATCGCCGGCGTCTCGCTCCACGAGTTCGGCCACGGCGTCGACCAGAACGACGGCACCGGCACCGCTACCGACGGCGCCACCGGCGAGTCGTACGGCGACACCACGGCGCTGATCGCCCTCCACGACTCCTGCCTCGGCGAAGGGTTCCTCTCCAGCAACTGCGCGGGGTACGGCGATGCCTGCACCGCCTGCACGGGGGTGCGCGACGCCGACTGGAACAAGCACGCCTCGCACACCGCGGCGACGGCGGACAACTTCATCCGCGTCCACTGCCCCGCCGCCTCGGGCGGCGCCGGCCCCTGCGGCAAGGAGGTCCACTGCGAGTCGTACGTGCCGACCGAGACGATGTGGGACCTCGCCGCGCGCGATCTCCCGGGCGCCGGCACCGGGGTCGCCTGGACCCTCCTCGACCGCCTCTGGTACCTGTCTCGCAACACCGCCACCAAGTCGTTCTCCTGCACCGCCGGCACCACCTACACCTCGAACGGCTGCTCGGCCGGCTCGCTGTGGAAGGTCTTCCGCGCCATCGATGACGACAACGGCAACCTCAACGACGGCACCCCGCACGGCGGCGCCCTGTTCGCGGCGTTCAACCGCCACGGCATCGCCTGCGCCACCGACGCCGGCGCCTCCACCACCTTCGCCGGCTGCACCCCGCCGGCCGCCCCGACGCTCAGCGCCACCGCCGGCACCAACGTCGACTCGCTCGCCTGGACGGCGTCCGGCACCGCGGTCTACGACGTGTTCCGCAACGACGTCGGCTGCAACGCCGGCTTCACCAAGATCGCCAACGCCGCGACCGGCACGTCGCTCACCGATCCCGCGGTCGCCAACGGCTTCACCTACTACTACCAGGTGACCGCGCTGCCGAGCGGCAACGAGTCGTGCGCCTCGCTCCCCTCGAACTGCGTGGCGGCCACCCCGGTCGCGTCGACCGACTTCTCGCTAGCCGCTGCGCCGACGGCGCTGTCGATCGCCAAGGGGTCGGCGGGGAGCTCGACGATCACCACCTTCATCTCCGGCGCCTTCAACAACGCCGTCTTCCTCTCGGCCACCGGCATGCCGGCCGGCGTCACCGTCTCCTTCAGCCCGGCCGCGATCGCGGCGCCCGGCGCCGGCAGCGCGACGATGACGATCACCGTCGCCTCGACCGCCGCCGCCGGCACCTCGACGATCACCATCACCGGCACCGGCGGCACCACCGCCCACACCGCCACGCTCACCCTGACCGTGACCGGCACCGTCAGCCAGCTCCTCGGCAACCCCGGCTTCGAGAACGGCTCCGCCAGCCCGGCGCCGTGGACGGTGACCGCCGGCGTCGTCGACAGCTCCACCGGCGAGGCGGCCCACTCCGGCTCGTGGAAGGCGTGGATGGACGGCTACGGCACCGCCCACACCGACAGCATCCTGCAGACGGTGACCATCCCGGCGACCGCCACTCTCGCGACCCTCTCCTTCTGGCTCCATATCGACACCGCCGAGACCACCACCACGACCCCCTTCGACACCCTGAAGGTGCAGATCCGCAACACCTCGGGCACGGTGCTCTCGACCCTCGCCACCTACTCCAACCTGAACAAAAATACCGGCTTCGCCCAGAAGAGCTTCGACATCACCTCGTTCCGCGGGCAGACGATCCAGATCTTCCTGATCGCGATCGAGAACGGCTCGCTGCAGACCTCCTTCGTGGTCGACGACTTCGCCGTGAACATCCAGTAACCGTTTCTCCGGGCCCTTCCGGCTTCTCGGCTCGCCGGAAGGGCCATTGCGCACCTCTACTGTGCAGTCTGTCCTCGTGTCGTCTGTGGTCTATCAATGTGTGGAAGTAGCAAAGGAGCCCGGCTATGCGAATGCCGACCCTCGTCAGGATGGTCCTGTCCCTCTCCCTCGTCGCCGTCCCCGCCGTTCTCGTCGCCACCCCGCCCCGCCCGGCCGCCTGGCCCAGCGCCGACCAGCAGCTCAAGCGCTCCCGCGTCGAGCCCGGCACGGCGCTCGAGAAGCTGATCCTCAACAACCAGGACTTCGGCATGCTGCGCCCCGAGGAGGCCAACGACAAGATCCCGGTGCCGCTCTGGCTGCGCGTCTACTGGCGCAAGGCGCACCCCGAGGCCAACTACTCGGCGGCCGACCCGACCGGCGGCTACCCGCACGTGCTGAAGGAGATCGCCGAGTGGATGCAGCTCCACCAGGAGCTGGTGCCGACCGACGCCGACGAGGGGCGCGCTCCCGCCTTCGATGGTGACGACGAGGCCGAGGCGAAGGCCTTGACCGGCAAGACCACCGTCAGCCCCAACGGCCGCGTCTCGGGAGCCCAGACCGTGCCGCGCAGCGAGGCCGACATCCGGATCAACTTCCTCAACCCGCTCAAGGTGATCGCCGCCTCCAACAACATCGGCGGCACCGGCCAGCAGGCGCAGTACTACTCGAGCGACGGCGGCGCCACCTGGGGGCAGAGCTTCCTGCCGCTGACCGGCAGCGACAGCTTCCACTCCGATCCGGCCGTCGACTGGACCTCGGACGGCACCGCCTGGTCGGCGACCATCGGCATCAAGGGGAATACCCTGCAGATGCGCGCCTACAAGTCGACCAACGGCGGCGCCACCTGGACCTTCGACAACACTTTCTCCGGCACGCAGAAGAACACCGACAAGGAGCTGATCTGGATCGACCACAGCGCCACGTCGCCGTTCAAGGACACGATCTACGCCTGCTGGCACAACGGCAACCCGGCGTACGTCAACCGCCGCACCGGCCCCTCCGGCGCGTGGGGGACGCCGATCCAGGTCAGCAGCTCCGAGTCGACGGGCACCGCCATCGGCTGCTCGCTGTGGAGCAACGCCAATGGCGACGCCTTCGTCTTCTGGCCGACCACCGGCAACAGCCGGATCGTGATGGCGAAGTCGACCAACGGCGGCACCAGCTGGGGGACGCCGAAGGTGATCGCCACCAGCAAGGACAGCTATGACATCGGCGTGCCGGCGATGGCGAGCCGCCGCGCCCTGATCTACGTCTCCGGGGCCGCCTACAGCAACGGGACGGTGAACAACGTCTACGCCTCCTGGGTCGACCTGACCGGCGCCACCGGCTGCACCGCCCCCGCCAACGAGCCGGGCACCAACGTCTCCTCGACCTGCAAGACCCGCGTCTGGTTCGACCGCTCGACCGACGGCGGCACCACCTGGTCGGCGCCGGTGATGACCAACAATCAATCGACGCTCAACGACCAGTTCAACCAGTGGCTGGGTGTCGATCCGGTGACCGGCCGCATCGCCCTGATCTACTACGACACCGCCGGCGGCACCTCGCGCAAGAAGACCGACATCTGGTACCAGACCTCGGCGGACAACGGCGCCACCTGGAGCGCCGCCACCAAGCTGACCACCGCCCAGACCGACGAGACGGTCACCGGCTCCGACTCCGGCAACCAGTACGGCGACTACAACAGCCTGTCGATCTACGCCAGCAAGATCTTCCCGATCTGGACCGACCGCAGGAGCGCCGGCAAGGAAGAGATCTGGACCGTGCCGGTCGCCGAGCCGTAGGCCTCAGCGTTACATCCGCTCGGCGAGGAGGGCCAGCGACCGTTCGAGGTCGGGCGCCTCGCCGAGCACCGGCAGCAGGGGATCGCCCTTCCGCTTCCGCAGCTTCTGCAGTTTCTGCAACCGGGCCGGCACGGTGCGGATGTTGAAGGCGCCGACGTCCAGCCGGCCGTTCACCTCTCTCCATTCGAGCGGCGTCGAGACGGTGGCGCCCGGCCGCGGGCGGGCGCAGTAGGGGGCGGCGAGGAGCTTGCCGCGTCCGTTCTGCAGGGCGTCGACGTAGACCCGGCCGCCGCGGGCCGCGATGGCGCGGGCCGTGGTGGCGATCTTCGGGAGGCGCGCCACGATCACCCCGGCGAGCAGCTCGGCGAGCTGCCGCACCCCCTCGTGCTCCAGCGTGGCCCCCATCGGCAGCAGGACGTGCAGGCCGCTGCCGCCGCTGGTCTTGACGTGGCAGGGGAGCTCGATCTCGCCGCACAGCTCGCGGATGGCGAGGGCGATCTCGACCACGTGGGCGAACGGCGCCGTTTTCGGATCGAGGTCGAGGATGCACCAGTCCGGCCTTTCGAGCGAACCCGCCCGGGCCGCCCCGATGTGGAACGGGATGGCCCCCAGGTTCACCAGGTAAAGAAGGTCGTCGACGTCGTCGCAGGCGAGCGGCGCGGTCGACCCCGCGGCCGTCTTCTGGAAGAACGACTTGCCGGCGATGCCGTCCGGATAGCGGTCGAGGGTCACCGCCCGCCCACGCAGGAACGGCAGCATCCAGGGGGAGACCGCCCGGTAGTAGTCGATCAAGTCCCCCTTGGTGATCCCCTCCTCCGGCCAGAAGAGCTTGCCGAGGTTGCTGAAGACGGCCGGAGCCCGCTGCGGCCTCTCCCTCTCCTCCGTCTCCTCCGGCTCCTCCGGCTCGACGTCCTCGCCGTCCGCGCGCTCCTCTCCCGGGCGGAAGCACTCGGCGGCCGTCTTGTCGTCGCGCCGGCGCAGGTAGACGGGATGGCGGAGATGGCCGCCGTCCGTCCACTCCTTGTAGCGCACCTCGACCACCAGGCCGGGCTCGGTCCAGACGGTCTTGCGGTCGGCGGCGGCCGGCGCCGGCGAGAGGAGGGACGACTCCCGCCGCAGCGGATCGAGGCGGGCCCGCAGCTCCTTCTGCTCCTCGCGGCCGAAGCCGGTCCCCACCGTGCCGGCGTCGGCGAGCCCGGCGCCGTCGCGCACCGCGAGGTGGAGCCGGCGCAGCCCCGTGCTCCCCTCCGGCTCGAAGCCGACGACGGCGAAGTCGGAGCTGCGGTCGACGCGCACCTTCAGCCAGTCGGCCGAGTAGCCGGCGCGGTACGGGGAATCGCCCCGCTTGGCGACGATCCCCTCGAGCCCCATCGCGGCGACGGCGGCGTAGAGGTCCTCGCCGCGCTCGGGGACCTCCTCGCTGAGGCGGATCCAGGGATCCTCGGCGGGGACCAGCCGGCGCAGCAGCCGCTTGCGCTCCCGGAGCGGCAGCGGCCGCAGATCGAAGCCCTCCAGGGCCAGCAGGTCGAAGACGAAGAGGGTGGCCGGCGCCGCCGCCGCGGCGTGGCGGACGTCGGCGTGACGGGTGCGCAGCCCCCGCCGTTGCAGGCGCTGGAAATCGGGACGCCCCGCCGCGTCGAGCACCGTCACCTCGCCGTCGAGCAGCAGGCCGCGCCACGGCAGCGCGGCGATCCCCTGGACGATCTCCGGGAAGATCACGGTCGCGTCGTGGCCGCTCTTGTAGTAGAGCCGCGCCTCCCCCGCTCCCCCTGCCGCGAGCAGGCGGAAGCCGTCGTACTTGAGCTCGAAGAGCCAACCCGCGCGGTCGAACGCCCGCTCGCGGCTCTCCGGTTTCATCGGCCGCACCGCCGCGGCGTCGACGGCGGCGCGCGGCGCGCCGAGCCGCGCCAGGTCGGCGCGGATCTCCCGCAGCGTGCGGGTGACGGAATCAGGAGACGGCGGGCGCGGTTTCAAGCACGGCGGGTTCTGTAAAAAGATTATATTGCACGACGGCGGCGAGGCCCGGCGCGGGCGCGTGAATCTGCTGCTCGATTCCGGTTAAATCCAGCCCGGCCCGGCGGTTGGATGATATATTACGCTTCATGAGCGCCCGCCCTTTCGCCTCCGGAATGATCTCGTTCGGTCTCGTCACGATCCCGGTAAAGCTCTATTCCACGGGGGAGAGCGCCGCCGGAATCCAATTTAACATGCTGCACAAGAAATGCCGTTCCCGATTGAAGCAACAATACGTCTGCCCGATCGATAACGAGGTCGTGGGACGCGACGAAATGGTGAAGGGTTACGAGTACGCGAAGGGGCAATATGTCCTGTTTACGGAAGATGAGCTCAAGGCGCTGACGCCGGAGCCGACGAACGCGGTGGAGATCCGCGAGTTCGTGCCGCTCGAGCAGGTCGATCCGGTGTATTTCGAAAGATCTTACTATCTCGGCCCCGACAAGGGAGGCGACCGCCCCTACCGCCTGCTCTCGGAGGCGATGCGGCAGACCGGCCGCGCGGCGCTCGCCCGCTACGTCGCGCGCGGCAAGGACCAGCTGGTGCTGCTGCGCCCCTACGACGAGGGATTGATCATGCAGCAGCTGCGCTATTCGGACGAGCTGCGGCCGTTCTCCGAGGTGCCGCTCGGCAGCGCCGAGATCAAGGAGCCCGAGCTCAAGCTCGCCATCCAGCTGATCGATCAGATCGCCGCCGACACCTTCCTGCCGGAGACCTACGAGGACACCCAGCGCCAGCAGGTGCGCGCGCTGATCGAGCGCAAGGTGCAGGGCGAGGAGATCACCGCCCCGCCGGTCGAGGCGCCGAAGGCGCAGATCATCGATCTGATGGCGGCGCTCAAGGCGAGCCTCGCCGCGGCCAAGCCCGGGACGGAGGCCGCGGAGGCGCCGATCTCGCTCGCCGCCCGCAAGCCGCCGAAGCGGTCGCCGCACACCGTGGTCGAAGCGGAGGCGGAGGTCGCGGCGGCGCCGAAACGAAAAGGCTCGAAGCGGTAGGCGGCCGGGTTACACTGGAGGGCGATGAAGGGGTCTTCCGCTCTCCAGGCCCACGACGACCGCGCCGCCGGCCTCCCCGCCGGCGGCTACTCGACCAAGGACGTCGCCGCGCTGCTCGGCCTCTCCACCACCCAGGTGCGCTCCTACGTGCGGGCCGGCTTCCTCTCCCCGCCGCAGGGGGCGCGCGGCGAATACTCCTTCTCCTTCCAGGACCTCGTGCTGCTGCGCACGGCCAAGGCGCTGCTCGCCGCCCGCGTGCCGCGCCGCCGCGTGCGCCTCTCGCTCCAGAACCTGCGCGACCAGCTCCCCGACGGGCGGGCGCTGACCGGCGTCCGCATCTCGGCGCAGGGGCATCAGGTGGTGGTGCGCGATGGCGGCGAGCTGTGGAACCCCGAGTCCGGCCAGGCCCTCTTCGACTTCGAGGTCGCCGCGCTGGCGCGCGAGGCCACGACGCGCGAGCTGCGCGCGTTCTCTTCCGGGGGGTCCAGCGGGTCCGCCGCGCCCGCCGCAGCGGACCCCGACCGGGAGCCCGAGGCGGCCGACTGGTTCGCGCGCGGCGAGGAGCTCGAGGCGGAGGGGTCGCCCGCCGCGGTCGCCGCGGCGATGGCGGCCTACCGGCGGGCGATCGCGGGGGAGCCCGGCCTCGCCGACGCCCACCTCAATCTGGGGCGGCTGCTGCACGAGCAGGGGAAGACGGAGGAGGCGGAGCAGTGCTACCGGCAGGCCCTCGCCGCCCGCCCCGGCGACGCGACCGCCGCGTTCAACCTCGGCGTCGCCCTGCAGGACCGCGGCCGCCTCGACGAGGCGGCCGCCGCCTACGAGGCGGCGCTGGCGCTCGACTCGACCCTGGCCGACGCGCACTACAACCTGGCCGGGATCTACGAGCAGCAGGGCGAGCGCGAGGCCGCCTTCCGCCATCTGCGCACCTATCGCACCCTGATCCAGGGGTGAGGGCGGCCTAGCTCCCCGGCTTGCCGGCCGGCAGCGAGATCACCAGCGACTCGACGAGCTCCTTGTAAGCGGCGAGCTCGGCCGGGGTCGCGGCCCCCTTCTCGCGCCCCAGCGCCACGTAGACCGCGTAGGGCTGGGCGCCGCCGGGATTGAGATAGGTCACGTACTGGTAGAAGCCGCCGGGCTGCGAGAAGACGCGGGCGTAGGTGGCGTACTTCGGGTGCTTCACGTCGACCGTCCCCTGCTCGAGGTTGGGGAACTGCTTGCGGAAGCTTTCGGCGTCGCTCTGCAGGCGCAGGCCGACGTTCTCGTCGAACTTGTGGTACGTGCTGACCAGCAGCATGGTGCCGCTGTCCGCCTTGCCGGCCTCCGGCTGCGGGTGGAAGAGGAACTTGCCGCGGTACTTCGTGGCCCCCTCGGCATCCTCCTGCCACCCCGCCGGCCGGTGCACGGTCAGCACGTAGTCCTTCTCGCGCACCGTCAGGTAGCTGGGGTCGGCCGCGGCGGACGGCGCGGCCACGGCGGACCCGGCGGCTGCCGTCGGCGGGGACGGCTTCGAGGCTCCCGCCGGCGCGGTGCCGGCGTCGGCGGCGAAAGCGGCGACGGCGAAGAGGAGGAGCGTGGCTCCGAGGGCGATCGACGTCTGGAAGGATTTCATCAAGGTTCTGACTCCGTAGAGGATGGGTCCGCCCCGTCTCAACCGCGGCGGAGGGAGCCGCGATTCCCGCGGCGGCTGCGAAGCCTATCGCAGTGACGAGCCGACGGGCGCCCTGGGCTACACTTCCGGACCATGAAGATCCGCGCCGCCCTCCCTCTCGGCCTCGCCCTCTGGGCCGCCGCCGCCGTCTCTCCCGCCGCCGCAGTCGAAGGGAAATGGACTCCGGAGCAGGTGCTCCAGCACGATGCGAAGTGGCTCCGCTCGCTCGGCCTCGAGATCCCGCCGCGGCAGCTGTGGTCCCCGGACGGAGGCGGGCTGCTCGAGGCGGCGGTGAAGATCGAGGGGTGCTCGGCCGGCTTCATCTCGGCCCGCGGGCTGCTGATCACCAACCATCACTGCGCCTTCTCGATCCTCCAGCAGCACTCGACCCCCGCGCGCGACCTGATCACCCACGGCTTCCTCGCCCGCTCCCCCGCCGAGGAGCTGGCCGGGGCCGGCCTCCACGCCACCCTGCCGCACCGGATGACCGACGTCACCGCCCAGATCGAGGCCGCTGCTGCCGGCGCCCACCCGGCAGACGCCCACGCGGGGGGCGACGACCTGGCGCGCTTCCGCGCCATCGAGCGGCGGGAGAAGGAGCTGGTCGCCGCCTGCGAGGGGGCGGCGCACCACCGCTGCCAGGTGGCGGCGTTCGACGGCGGCGTGCGCTACACGCTGATCGACAGCCTGGAGTTCCCCGACGTGCGGCTGGTCTACGCGCCGCCGCGGGCGGTGGGCGAGTACGGCGGCGAGACCGACAACTGGAGCTGGCCCCGCCACACCGGCGACTTCGCCCTGCTGCGGGTCTACGCCGGACCCGGCGGCGAGCCGGCGGACAAGGGGGAGGGGAACGTCCCCTACCGGCCGCGGCATTTCTTCCCGGTGGCCCCGCGGGGGATCGAGCCGGACGCCTTCGTGATGGTCCCCGGCTACCCCGGCCTCACCTTCCGCTCCTTCACCGAGGCCGAGATGCGCGAGCGCGCGGAGCTCTTCTACCCGCGCCGCTCCGAGCTCTACGCCCGCTGGATCGAGCGGATGGAGGCCGCGTCGCAGGGGAGCGAGGGGGCGCGCATCGCCCTCGCCGACCGCATGAAGGGGCTCGCCAACCAGGAGAAGAACGGGCGCGGGCAGGTGGCGGGGATCCGCCGCGGGCAGATCCTGGAGCGCAAGGCGGCCGACGAGCGGGAGGTCCTCGCCTGGGCGGGGGCGCGGGCGGACCAGCGCCCGGCGCTCGCCGCGCACGACGAGCTGGCGCGCCTCGTCGCCGAGCGGCGGCGGACTTGGGAGCGCGACTTCCTGCTCAACCAGATGCGCTTCGGCCCCAAGCCGCTCGACCTCGCGCTCACCCTGGCGCGCTGGGCGGGCGAGCGGGCGAAGCCGGACCTCGAGCGCGAGCCCGACTTCCAGGAGCGCAACCGCCAGCGCCTCGGCGAACGGCTGGAGCGCGAGCAGAAACGGATGGACCCGGCCGCCGAGGCCGACCTGCTCGCCGACGTCCTCGGCCGCTTCGCCGCCCTCCCCGAGGGGAGCCGCGTGCCGGCCGTGGACGCCCTGCTCGCCGGCGCCCGCTCGCCCGAGGAGATCCGCGCCCGGGCGGACGGCCTGCTCGCCCACACCCGGGTCACCGACCTCGAAGAGCGCCGGCGGATGTTCGCCGAGAGCGCGGCCGACCTCGCGGCCCGGCACGATCCCCTCCTCGACCTCGGGCTCGCCCTCGACGCCGAGCTGCGCGGCGTCAAGGAGCGGGAGGACCGCTTCCTCGGCGCGGTGTCGCGCCTGCGCCCGCTCTGGCAGCGCGCCGTGATCGCTCATGCCGGCCGCCCGCTGGCGCCGGACGCCAACGGCACCCTGCGCGTCTCCTTCGCCCACGTCCGGGGGTACAGCCCGCGCGACGGCGTCTTCATGCGCCCGCAGACGACCCTCGCCGGCGTGGTCGAGAAGAACACCGGCGCCGAGCCGTTCGCGGCGCCGCCCGAGCTGCTCGCCGCGGCCGACAGCTCGGGCGGCGCGGCGAAGAGCCGCTGGGCGGACCCCGCCCTCCACGACGTGCCGGTCGACTTCCTGGCCGATGCCGACACCACCGGCGGCAACTCCGGCAGCCCGGTGGTCAACGGCCGTGGCGAGCTGGTGGGGGTCAACTTCGATCGCGTCTGGGAGAACGTCGCCAACGACTTCGGCTACAACCCGGAGGTGGCGCGCAACGTAAGCGTCGACGTGCGCTATCTGCTCTGGATGCTCCAGGCGCTCGACGGCGACGCCGCAAGGCCCCTGCTCCAGGAGATGCTTCCCGGCAAGCCCTAGAAGAGCCTCACCGTCTCGCTGCCGCCGCCAGCGCCAGCCGCTTGAAGCCGCGCGTCTCGGCCTCCTTGCGCAGGGCGGCCAGGGTGGCCGCCGCGGCGGGGTCGCCGGCGCCGCGCTGGACCTCGCCCAGGGCGAGCCGCGCCTCGAGCCCGGCGGCGGTGAGCCCGAGGGCCGCCGCCTCGTCGACGGCGCGGCGGAGCTGGCGCAGGGCCTCTCCCGGATCGGCCGTCGCGGCGGCGACCCGCGCCAGGCGGACGCCAGCGCCGAGGCGGATCTCGCGGTCCTCGCTGGTCTCGAGGCGGGTGCGCGCCGCCGCCGCCGCGGCCAGCGCCTCCTGCCGCAACCCCTGGTGCAACAGAGCCTCGGCGAGGATCGACTGCGCCATCGCCTCGCCGCCGGCGATCTCCCGGCTGTGGTACCAGCCGGCGGCCTGGCGTGCCAGGTCGGCGGCCCTGGCGCCCTCCCCCTCGGCGAGGGCGAGGACGGCGAGGTCGAGGCGGATCTCCGTCGCCTGCTGCTCGGCGGCGGCGAGCGAGCTGAGCCGCAGCGCCTCGGTGAGCCCGGCGCGCGCCGCGGCGAGGTCGCCGGCGGCGAAGTCGGCGCGGCCGCGGTTCGCGAGCGCCACGGCGGTGAGCGAGCGCGCTCCGGTGTCGTGGGCGATCCGCAGCTGCTCGTCGGCGAGCGACCGCGAGGCCTCGAGGTCGCCGAGCTGGTAGGCGACGCGGGCGCGCAGCCCGAGGATGCGGCCGGCGCCGATGCGGTCTCCCGCCTGCTGTTTGGCGGCCAGCGCCTGCGCCGAGCGCTGCCAGGCCCCGCGCAGATCGCCGAGCTTGGCGAGAGCGCTCGCCGAGTCCGCCAGCGCCGCCGCCGCTCCGCTCAGGTTCCCCACCCGGTGGAGGAGCGAGAACGCCTCCTCGTGGCGGCGGCGGGCGCCCGAGAGGTCCCCCTGCGCCTCGAGCACCCGCGCCAGGTTGGCGAGCGCCACCGCCTCGTCGGTGGGATCGTTGAGCGCCTGGGTGAGCTCCAGCGCCTTCTCGCAGCGCCCGCGGGCGGCGGCCAGGTTCCCTTGCGAGACCAGCACGCCGGTCACGATGTTGAGCGTCCGCGCCTCCATCAGCCGGTCGCCGATCTTGACGTACCAGAAGATCGACTGGTCGAGGTTCCGGAGCGCCGCGGCGAGCTCGCCGCGGTCCTGGTGCAGGGAGCCCAGGGCGAGGTACTGCGACGCGAGGCCGATGCCGCTGCCGAGCTTCTGCGCGATGCCGAGCGCCTGGACGTTGGCCTTCTCGGCGCCGTCGAGGTCGCCGAGCGACTGCAGGGCGAAGCCGACGTTGGCCAGCGCCTGGCCGTACCCCCATTCGTAGCCGGCCTTCTTGGCGAGCTCCGCGGAGCGGCGGAAGAGGAGGACCGCCTCCTGCGCGCGCCCCCCCTTGAGCACCGCATCCCCCTGGTAGATCAGGGCCTGCGACACCACCAGGCTCTGCCCGGAGCGCTCCCCCTTCGCGATCGCCGCCCGCGCGGCGCGCAGCTCGGTGGCGGGGTCCGACCGGCGCATGGCGATCTTCGCCTCCGCCACGTCGATCCGCGGGTCCGCCCCCGCCGGCGCCGGCAGCTTGCGCAGCGACGCGATGGTGGCCGCCGCCTCGGCGGTGCGCCCCCCCGACATCAGGCTCTCGCCGAGCAGCAGGCCGTGCTCGATGTCGTCGGGATAGAAGGTCCACAGCGAGCGGTAGGTCTCCGCCGCCTTCCCCCACTCCTTGCTCACCTTGTAGAAGCGCCCTTCGATGGCGAGCCGCTCCTCGCGCGCCAGCGGCGCGGCGAGGTCGAGCGCCCGGCGTGCCTCGTCGACCGCCCGCGCGTCGGCGCCGTAGATCGACCACGCCTGGGAGAGCGCGGAGTGGATCACCGCCGAGCCGGGGTCGGCCCTGGCGGCCTGCTGGAGGAGCGCCAGGGCGCCGGGCGGATCGAAGGCGCGCAGCCGGGCGAGCCCCTGCGAGTAGAGGCGCGACGAGTCCGGGCTCGACGGCCGCAGCGCCACCGCCTCCCGCACCTGCTGCGGGGAGAGCTCCTTGACCCCCAGCCGGTCGCGCAAGCTCTCGCCGGTGCGCGACACGAGGTCGAACAGCCCCTGCTGGCTCCCCATCTGGACCAGCGAGACGACCGTCTCGCCGCTCGGGATCTGCACCACCCGCAGGTCGAGGCGGATCTGTCCCTTGATGGGGAGGAAGGAGCCCATCACCACCATGTCGGCGCCGAGGGTGTCGTGCAGCCGCTCGAGGTCGGCCGGCCCGAGGCTCGCGGGATCGCCCAGCGCCAGCGAGCGCACCGCCTGGGCGACCCGCTCGCCGCGGATCACCCGCATCTTGCCGCCGGCGGCGAGCTCGGTGGTCAGCATCTCGGAGAAGGCGGTCTCGAGCCAGCGGGTCTCGGAGCTCGGCGAGAGGCTCTTGAAGTCGAGCACGGCGATGGCGGGGCGCACGCGCTCCGCCGCCCTGGGCTTGGGGTCGCCGAGATGGCTCAGCACGTGCGCCGCGACGGCGGCGAGGAGCAGGAGGAGGACGGCGCCGGCGCTCCACCCGAGCTGCGCCCAGCGGCGGCGCGACGGGAGCGAGGGCGCGGCGGCCGGGTCCGCCGCCGGCACCGCCGGCAGCGCCATCTCGGCGGTCGGTGCGGCGGCGGCCATCGCCGTCATCGCCGGCCGCGAGGCGGCCGGCGGCGGCGTGTCGGCGGTCAGCCGCAGCGGCGGGAACGGGTCCGGCGTCTCGGAGGAAGAGGAAGAGGACGGCGCGGCGGCCGGCTCGGCGATCACCACGATGGGGATCTCGGCGGTCGCGAAGCGCTCGTAGCGGCGCACCTCGCCGGCGAAGATGTACCCCCGGCCGGGGACGGTGACGATGTAGCGGTTGTCGTTGGCCCGCTCGCCCAGGCACTTGCGCAGCGAGAAGACGTTCTGGGTCAGGTTCGCCTCGGTGACGAAGGCGCCCTGCCAGATGCGCTCGATCAGCTCCGACTTCTCCACCACCTCCCCGGCCCGCTCGAGCAGGATGAGGAGGATCGACAGCGCCTTCGGAGTGACCGGCAGCGGCTCGCCGTCGCGCAGCAGGAGGCGGCGGACGGGATCGACGCGGAAGGCGTCGAACTCGTACATCACCTTTTCTTCCGAACGGGAGATCATCCAGGCATCTGCTCGAGCTCGAGGTAAGGGGCAATTCTAGCGCACCGGAGGCTGGCGGGAAAACCGGCGGCGGGTCCGTCTAGATGGAGCGATGGGTGAGGGGCGCGGCAGGAATCCAGGCATCGATCCAGCCCCTCACCCTTAATCCTTCTCCTCCGTCTCTCCTCCGTCATCCCTGCCGCAGCGCCGCCAGGAACCTCCCCTTGAGGTCGGGGTAGAGCTCCTGGTAGTCCTCGCGGCTGCGCCCGATCACCTCGCGGGCCTCGGCGGCGCCGTAGGTGCGGGTGATCTCGACCGTGCCGCTGGTGGCTCCCGGCGGCCGCTTGTAGGTCAGGAAGTAGTGTTTCAGCCGCTCGATCAGCGCCGCCGGCAGGTCGCCGATCTCCCGGCAGTGGCCGTAGGCGGCATCCCCCTGGAGCACGGCGACGATCTTGTCGTCCGCCTCGTTCCTGTCGATCAGCCGCAGGCCGCCGACCGGCACCGCCTGGAGAAGCACGCCGCCGTGCGAGAACTGTTTCTCCGACAGGATGCAGATGTCGAGCGGATCGCCGTCCCCTTCGAGCGCCGCGGCGTCGCCGGGCGCGTTGCCGAAGGCGGCCACGCGGGCGCCGCAGTAGGTCTGCGGGATCAGGCCGTAGAGGGTCGGGCAGACGTTCGAGAACTGCTGCGGCCGGTCGACCTTGAGATGGCCGCTCGGCTTGTCGATCTCGTATTTGACGGTGTCGGTGGGGACGATCTCGATGTAGGCCGAGACCCGCGCCGGGGCCTCGGGGCCGATCGCCACGCCGTGCCATGGATGGGCCTGGAACAGGAGCCCGAGCAGCTCCCAGGTGCGCGCGTCGTCGCTCATGCCGCGCAGTCTAACCGAAGCTGCGGAAGCTGCCCGCCGGCTAGCCGGCCGCGGGCTGCTGGAACACCCGCCAGTCGTCGAGGCGCAGGGCGGTCAGCTCGCGCCCCCAGGCGCAGCCGGTATCGAGCGCCGCGATCCCGCCGCCGACCTGGAGCCCGAGGGCGGCCCAGTGGCCGAAGATCACCGTCGCGCCGGCGCTCTTGCGGCCGGGGATGGCGAACCAGGGGCGGCAGCCGCGCGGCGCGAAGGCCGGCGGGCCGCTGAAGTCGGCGCAGACGCGGCCGTTCTGGTAAAGGGTGCGCAGCCGCGCGAAGCCGGTGAGCGCCACCCGCGCCCGCTCCTGGCCGGAGAGCTCCTCCTTCCAGCGCGCCCCCCCTTTCGGATCGGCCGCCGCCAGCAGGCGCGCCCCCTTCTCGCCGCGCAGCCGCTCCTCCACCTCGCCCGCCAGCCGCTCCGCCGCCGCCGGCGTCCACTCGGGGAAGAGGCCGGCGTGCACCAGCAGCGTCTCCCCCTCGCGGTGGAGGAGCGGCCGGCACCGCAGCCAGGCGAGGAGGTCGTCGCGGTCCGGCGCCGCGAGCACCTCCTCCAGGTTGTCGCGCTTCTTCGCCGCCGCCACCCCGGCGGCGCGGGCGAGCAGGTGGAGGTCGTGGTTCCCCAGCACGGCGACGATCCGCTCGTCGTTCTCGACCGCCCAGCGCAGCATGGCGAGCGACCCCTCCCCGCGGTTCACCAGGTCGCCCACGAACCACAGGCGGTCCGCACGGGGGTCGAAGGCGATCCGCCGCAACAGGAGCTGGAGCGTCGCGAAGCTGCCGTGGACGTCGCCGATCGCATAGGTCGCCATCAGGCGGTAAAGATCTCCCGCCGGACGGCAGGATGCAACCGCCGGGCCGGGCGCGGCGAAGCGGCGCCGGCTCAGCTCTTGCCCGGATCGTCCGGCTTGTCCTGAGGGGCAGGGGGGCCACCCCACCCCTTGCTGATGTGCGGGGGGGTCGGACCTTCCCCCTTGTGCGCGGGAGGGACCGAGCCGCCCCACGCCCAATTGCTGGTCGAAGCCTGCGTGACCGCGACCTGGGCCGTCCCACAGGGGGAGCCTTCGCCGAAGATATTGATCACCACCTGAGGCGCCGATCGCGAGCTCGGAGCAGCCGGCCCAAAGAGCTGCTGGAAGGCCTTGGCGTCCACCTCCGTGAGATCGCCGGCCTCCCCGATCCGCTCCACTTTGACGACGCCGTTGGCAGGATCGACCGAAACGAGATAGCGCTGGAGCTCACTCATTCAAACGTCTCCTTTCCGAGGAAGGGGGGTTCTCCGCAGCTCCTCCGGCAAGAGCGGAAGGGTCACGATTCTGGGGCCGACCGGATAGATCGCTCCCCATTGCCGGAGGCGTTCATAGGCTTCGGCGAGAGGGCTTTGGGCGTCGTCCCCCAGCCTGCGGGCCGCCGCGTCCAGGAGCGCTCGCGGGGTCGTCGGGTGATCGCCGAGGAGGAGGAGCAGGAGATCCTCGGCGGCGAGCCGGTGGGCGGACTTCGGCTGGTTGAAGCGGTCGTCGACGAGGACCCAGCCGCCGTCCAGGTGCCGCCGGACCGAAAACGTGCCGCCCGTCCGCCGCTCGCAGCGGCCGCGCCAGGCCGCGCCGAACTCCATGACGTCGCGCCCGAGCTCCAGCAGGCGATCGGAATGGGCGTGCTCGTAACCGAAATAGTAGGCGGCTTCGCCGAGCCCGGCCTCGTCGAGGGGAAAGAGGTGCCCGTAGACGGGCAGGGGATAGATCGCGCGGAACCCGTGCTCTTCCCACCGCTCGTAGTTGGGGCTGAAGCGGTCCAGGCGAATCGGCCCGCAGATGTCCGGCGCCTGGAGGTGCGCGAGCTGGGTCATCACCTCGTGCAGGGTGGAATAGTCCTCCAGGCTCTCTTCCGGAAACCCGAACAGGACGTTCCAATGGACCTGGATGCCGAGCTCGCGGCACCAACGGAGGAGGGCGACGTTCTGCGCCGCCGAGACCCCTTTCTTCATGACCTCCAGGGTGCGGTCCGCCAGGCTCTCGATTCCGGACTGCACGTAAAGGATTTTCGCCTTCCTCAGGGTTTCGACCTGCTCCCGTCTCAGGTTGGCCTTGATCTCGAAGAATTTGGGGATCGCGTCGTCCTCTCCGGCCCAATGGGGCAGCAGCGTCCCGAAGTAGTCCATGGCGAGGATGCTGTCGGCGAAGAACAGGCCGTCGGGACGATAGCGCTCCCGCAGCGCCGCGGCCTCGGAGGCGACCCGCTGCCAGCCCTTGCGGCGGAAGACGACCGATTCCTTGCTGAACGCACAGAACGTGCAGTGCTGCCGGGCCCCCCACCAGCAGCCGCGGGAGGCCTCGAGCATCACGAAGGTCTGCGCCGCCGGCGGCGACTTCGCGAGCGCCGCGAAGAACTCGTCGTAGTTCGGGACCGGCAGCGAATCGAGCGCCACCGGAGCGGGGGGCGTCCCCTCCTGCGGCGCGGGCTCCGCCGGCGGCCGGCGATGGAGGATCCCCGGCGGCACCGAGGGGTTGCCGCGGGCGAGGTTCTCGCAGAGCTGGGGAAAGCTGTGGTCGGCCTCCCGGTAGGAGAGGTAGTCGATCTCCGGGAAGAGGTCGAGATAGGGACGCGCCATCGGACCTTCGAAGTTGGTGCCTCCGAACGCGATCTTCACCTGCGGATGGTGGGCGCGGATCATCCGCGCGAGGCACACGCCGGGCATGGTCTGCTCGAAGCTGCTGGTGAAGCCGACGAGGTCGTAGCGGGACCAGTCGCAGGACTCATACGCGATGCGGAGGAACGCCGGCGCGACCTCTCGCAGCGCCCGGACGACCGCCGTGTACTCCGCCGCCACCCCCCAGCGCGGGTGCTCGAGGATCTCCCGGCGGTAGCTCTCCCAGCAGGAGAAGGCCTCGCCGAAGTAGACCTGCGAGAAGACCCATTCACCGGCCAGCGCGCAGGTCATGTGAACCGAAGCGAGGTCGTAGGCCGCCGCCCCCAACAGGTTGCGGAGCGTCAGGTTGAAGTACTTGCAGTCGCAAGCCATGCCGCGCTCGAGCAGGAGCGCTTTCAGCAGACCGGTGGGGAGGCTGGGGCGATCGGTGGCCGCGAGGGGCATGACGACGAGCGCGACCCGCATCATCGCCTCCATTCGACGGCGGTCTTTTCCTGCGGCGGGAGGACGGCGGCAGGGGCGACCGTCTCGCCGAGGGTCGAGACGGAATCCTCCCCCGGGTCCGGGGCCTGGCGGATGCGCTCGAGGAGATCCTGGAAGCGCGGCTCGGCGCGCAGGACGTCCCAGTCCCAGTCCTTGCCGGCTCCGAACAGCAGCGCGCCGGCGAAGCCCCGGCTGTACGACTCCTCCAGGCAATCGATCGTCCGGTCCCGGGCGCCGAGCCGCAGGTAGACGCGCGCGAGGTCCTCGGGCGGCGCCATCTCGCTCTCCAGGGCGGCGGCCGCGGCCTGGAGGACACCCTGCCGCCCGCCCTCCAGGAACGCCTGGTCGAGGGCCGGCACGATCTGGGGGTAGCGCAGCGCCAGGACCTTGCGGAAGTACTCGAAGTCCTTCGCCGGATTCCCCTGCAAGCGGTAGAAGTCGGACATCTTCAGGTAGGCGACGTAGTAGTCCGGAGCCAGGGTCTGCGCCTTGTGAAAGAAGCGCAGGGCCTCGTCCGCCCGGCCTTCGAGGTAGGCGCGCATCCCGAGGTTGACGTTCGCGGAAGGGGACAGCGGGTCGAGCTCGAGGTGCCGCCGGAACTGCTCCATGGCTTCGGCCCAACGATCGCGGATCAGCAGATAGATCGCGTAATAGTGATGCGCCTCGGCATGGCTGGGGCGCAGGGCGATCACCCGGCGGAAGGAAGCCTCGGCGCCCTCCCAGTCACGGTTGGCGTACAGCTGGACGAGCCCGAGAGAGACGTGGGCATCGGCCAGGTCCGGATCGAGCTGCAGGGCGGAGCGGGCGTGGAGGCGAGCCTGGCGGTTGGCCTCGGCCTGGTCGGCGAAGCCGTGCAGCGCGGTGATGGCATGCAATTCCGCCAGGCCGGCATGGGCCGGGGCGAAGGTCGGGTCACGGCGGAGAGCTTCCTGGAACGATTCCCGCGCGGCGACGAAGCTGCCTTTGGTCCGCAGGTTCAAGGCGTGGCGGCCGTGCAGGTACGCGTCGTACGCCTCCGGATTGACCGTCTGCACCGCCGCCGGGCGCTGGCTCGCGGGCTCGAGCCTGACCTGGATCTCCTGGCTGATCGCCGCCGCCACGTCCTTCTGGAGGGCGAGCACGTTGGAAAAGTCGCGCTCATAGCTGCGCGCCCAGATCTGGTGCTCGGGATCGGTGCGGATCAGCTGGGCCGTGATGCGCACCCGGCTCCCCTCGCGCATCACCGAGCCCTGGACGATCATGTCCACGCCGAGCTGGCGGGCGATCTCGGGCAGCGACTGGGGCGACCCCTTGAAGCGCATCACCGACTGGCGCGAGATGACACGGGCCCCCTGCAGCTCGGACAGGGCGGCGATGAGGGCGTCGGTCATGCCGTCGACGAAGTACTCCGGATCGTGCGAAAAATTGCCCAGGGGGAGCACCGCGAGGCCGGGCCTCGGCTTGGGCGCCTTTCGGGCCGGCAGGGCGAAGAGGACGGGGAGGCGAAGACGCTTGGGCAGGTGGGAAGGGAGGCCGGCGAGCATGCGGCTCACCCAGCCCGAGCTCGACGGGGCCGCCGCCGCGGAACGGGCAGCGGGGCGCTCCGCCGGCGGTCCCGCCGGCGCGGCAGACAGCAGCGGCGCGGACGGCAGGAGGGTGTGCAGGATCTCGTGGATCTCCCGCGCGCTCTGCAGGCGCCGGTCGGCATCCTTCTCGAGGCAGCGTACGATCAGCTCGTCGAGCACGGCGGGCACCTGCGGGCTCAGGCTGGACGGCCGCCGCGGCGGGTCGTACAGGATGGCCATCAGCAGCTCACGGCCGGCGCCTCCCCCCCAGGGGGTGCCGCCCGGTCGCCATCTGGAAGAGGACGACGCCGAACGAGAAGATGTCGGTGCGACAGTCCACGGGCTGCCCGAGGATCTGTTCCGGCGACATGTAGGCGGGGGTGCCGAGAACCTGCCCGGCCCCGGTCAGCAGGTCCTCCCCGGCCGCCTCGCCGCCGAGGAAGGCCGCCTCCTGCGCGGCGGCGGGTTTGGCGATGCCGAAGTCGAGGACCTTGAGACGTCCCTCGTGACTGACCATCACGTTCGCCGGTTTCAGGTCGCGGTGCACGATCCCTTGGGCATGGGCGGCCGCCAGGGCGTCGGCGAGGGGGATGGCGATCTCGAGAATGCGCTGCAGGGGCATCCCCTCCGGCGGGATCAGCGCCTCGAGGGTGCTGCCGTGGACGAGCTCCATGGTCAGGAAATGCAGCCCCTCGTATTCCTCGACCGAGTGGATGGTGACGATGTTCGGGTGATTGAAGGCGGCGACCAGGCGCGCCTCGCGCCGGAAGCGCTCCAGGTGCTGCGGTTGGGCGGACCGCTCGGGCGTCAGGGTCTTGAGGGCGACCTGGCGGCCCAACCGGATGTCCTCGGCCAGGAAGACCTCTCCCATGCCTCCGGCGCCGAGCTTCTCCAGGAGCCGGTAGTGCCCGACCGAGCGACCGACCATCGGACGATCCTCCTCCTCTACGCTGCGCAAATCCCCAGCCGGCGGATCACTCCACCGGCGGCCGAGCCATTCTGTCGGCGAACTCTGAAATCATACAGGAACTCGCCCTGCGCAGCCGCGTGGGAAGGCCGCTCCGGCGCGCGGTCGAGGGCGTCGCCGGTCAAGGCTTCTGCAGGATCTGTTCGACCTCGCTGGTCAGCGACTCCATCTCCAGGCGGATCGACTCCACCTGGGCGATGGCCGCCGTCACCGAGGCGACGTGGAGGAGGACCAGGAGGTAGGCGAAGGAGGGGACGAGCAGCAGCGCCGCGAGCGCGGTGACCGCCCAGCGCAGGCCGGTGACCGCCTGCTCGCGGCTCTGCGCGGCGGCCCAGCGCAGCCCTTTGGTGGGACGCGCGCCGTGCCCCGCGAGCGCGGTGAGGTCGGCGAGCAGCGGCGCGTCGAGAGGGGTGCCGCGCAGACAGCTCCCCCACGGCTCGCCGGCGTCCAGATGCGCCGCCCCCTGCGCCAGCGCCGCCGCCAGCCGGGGGACCGGCTCCCGCCGGCCGACGCGGCGCAGCGTCTCGTTGGCCGGCAGGCCGGCCGCCTGCTCGGCGGCGAGCGCTTCGAGGAGGCGGGCGCGGCTCGCATGCACCGCGTGCGCCCGCAGGAACGGCAGGAAGAGCCGCAGGTCCTGGACGAACGCGCCCCACCGCGGCCGGCCGAGGGAGCCGGCGACGGCCGCCACCAGCGCCGCGACCAGCAGCAGGCAGCAAGCTCCCACCGCCAGCCACAGGTTGCGGAAGCTCTCGAACTGGCGCAGCGCCGGCGGCACCTGCCACCCCGCCGGCAGGTTCTCGGTGCTCTTCCGGATCATCGCCGGCACGGCGACGAACGAGAGGTACAAGGTCGAGACGAGGAGGGCGACGAGGACCAGGGCGAGGGTCTGGATCCGGCGCCGCGTCTTGCGGAGCGCGCCGTCGATCGCCTCCTGCGCCTCGCCGTCCGCGCGGAGCGCCTTCTCGACCTCCGCGCTCCGCCCGCGCGAGCCGCGGATCGACGCGGCGGTGATCTCCAGACCCAGCCGGTCGAGGGCGGCGTCGAGCGGCTCGCCCCCCTGCAGGCGGGCGAGCTCGCCGTCGAGCCGGCGCGCCAGCTTCGGCGGCAGCGACTGCCGGGGGAGCGCGGCGAGCGCCTCGGCGACGCCGAAGCCCACCGCCACGAGGTCCGCCAGTGCATCGACCGCCGCCGCCGGCATCCGGGTCAGGCCGTTCATCGGCCGCCTCGCAGCCGGAGGCCGAGGCGGTCTCCCCGCGGGCTCGCCAGGAGCACCGCCGAGCGACTGATCCGCAGGACCCGGAAGCCCGAGATCGCGCCCCCCTCGCGGACGGCGTGCCCCGAGATCAGCGCCACCGGCCGCGCCCCGGCGGAGATTCCTTCGAGGCGGAAGCCCGGGTTCTCCGGCCTGGCGACACGGGGGGCGGCCGGCAGACGGTCGAAGGGGTCGGCGACGGCGCGCGCGAAGCGGACCAGCGGGCGGCGCGGCGTTGCGCGCTCCCCCGGCCGTACGAAGATCCCCCATCCCGGCGCCTTCTGCTCCCCCTTGCCGTGGCGCCCCCGAGGCTCGGCGGCCGGCGGCTCCGCCGGCGGCGATCCGGCGGCGTCCGCGCCACGAAAGCCGCGGACGACCAGAGAGACGCCGCCGGCGGCGATCAGCACCCCGAGGGCGACGAGCAGGACTCTCCCTTTGGACATGCTAGCGGGCCTCCCGGGCCGGCGATGGAGCTGATGGAGAAGATTGAGGCGATTGAGATGAGGGCAGGGTGCGGATGGCGGTCACCTCGAGGGTGAAGAACACTCTTCCCTCCCCCTGCCGGCCGATCCGCAAGGACCGCACCCGCCCCTCGTCCGGCCAGCTCTCCAGGGTCGCCACGGCGTCGAGCAGGGCGGCGAAGGAGCCGGTCCCCGCGAAGGAGCGCTCGAAGGCGGCCGCCTGGGGGAGCTTGACGTTGGGCACCGGCTTCCAGTCGCCCGACGCGGTCAGCTCCAGCCCGAGCTCGGCGAAGGCCGCCTCGAGGCGCCGGCTGAAGGCGGCCGCGTCGGCGGCGTGCGCCATCCGCCGCTGCTCGAGGCGCGCGACGAGGGCGGCCATCTGCGCCCTGCGGGCGGCGAGCCCGCTCTCCCCGCCCACCCGGCGGAGGATTTCGCGGGTCTCCGCCAGCTCGCGCGGCCCGCGCCCCGCCCGCAGCCCCGAGCGCAGCGAATAGAGGCCGGCCGCCAGGAGCAGGCAGGCTCCCGCCGCGATCGCCGCGGCCTGGCGCCAGGCGGGGCTCATGGCACCCCCCCCGGTGCCGCCGCCAGCGTCGCCCGGAAGAGCTGGCGCAGGCGCGGAGCGTGCGGATCGGCGGCCGGCGCCGTCCAGGAGAGGTTGAGGATCCCCGGCGCGCGTTCGAGGCTTTGCCGCAGAGCCTCCAGCCGGGCCCGGGGCGCCGTGCCCGTCGCCACGGCCGCGAGCTCCAGGGCGCCGTCCTTGACCTGGAGGCGCTCCCAGGCGGTCTCCGGCGGCAGCCGCTGCGCCAGGGTGGCGATCGTCTCGGCCACGCGCGGCCAGGGGGCCGTGCGGCCGGCGAGCCCGCTCTGCAGCCGCTTCGCCTCGCCGGCCAGGGTGCCGATCTCCCGCAGCATGGCCACCATCCGCGCCATCCGCGCCATCTGCGGCGCGCCGGCCGCCTGGGAGGCGAGCTCGCGGCTCCTCGCCCGGCTCCCCCAGGTCGCCAGCATGCCGAGCGCCATCGCCACGGCGCCGAGGAGCGCGACGACGAGCGCCGCCCGGGTGGCGCGTCGGGCCCAGGCGAGGCTCGCGCGCCGCCGCTCACCGCGCCGGCTCGCCAGCCGCGTCACGGCGGCGGCGGGGCGCAGCGCCAGCTCCCAGGCGAGCTCGCAGGCCGCCGGCAACGCCCCCGATCCCTGAGCTCCCGGCGATCCCGGCAACGTGGCCACGCTCGCCGCCACGCCACCGGCGGCGAGGAACGCGGCGAGAGCGTCGCAGCGCTCCCCCACGATCCGCACGCTGCCGTCGAAGCCGGCCGCCGCGAGGCTCTCCAGGCTTTCGCGGGCTGCCTCTTCGTCCGTGGAGACTCCCCCCGGCAGGAAGCGCACGAACGCGGCCGACGCCAGGGGCCTGGCGGCGATCAGGAGCCCCGTCTCGCCGTGTTCGACCACGGCCGAACCCGCTTCCAGCCCCTCGACGGCCGCGAGCTGATCGGCGACGAAGACTGACTCCGTCTCGCTCTCCGCCAGCAAGCCCGCGGCGAGCGCCTCGAGGGGCGCGGCCTCACACGCCGCTGCCAGCCAGGCCCCGGGCGCGACGGCGAGGGCCGCGGCCGCCGGCTCGCTCAGCCGCTCGTACCCCTCCGCGAACAGGGCGGCCCGGATCTCCCCCTCCCCCGGCGCCGAGGCCTGGGCGAGAAGCGCCGTCTGCGCCGCCTGCTGGGCCCCGACGAGCGCCCGGACCTCCCGGGGGCGTACCCGCAGCTCGCGGAGGGCGCGCCGGGCGAGCGCCACCGGATCGCCCCCCGCCGCGGGAGCGGCGACGACCGCCCAGGCGACGAGCCCGCCCCGGCCGTCCACGGCCACCGCCGCCGCCTGGTCCGCGCGGCGCAGGTCGAGGGCCACGGTCGCCGGCGAGCGGCGCTTCGCGGCGTGGATCATCGTCTGGCTCATCATGAAAGCCCTCCGTCCATCCCCGCGTCGAGCACGCGGGCGATCTCGGCGGCGGTGGTCACCCCCTGACGCACCAGCTCGCGGGCGGCGTCGAGGAGCGGGCGGTAGCCGCCGTCGCGCGCCACCTGCCGCAGCTCGCCGGGCTCCGCCCCCTGCCGCAGCCGGGCGGCGAGCGGCGCGCTCATCGCCACCGCCTCGTAGAGCCCCGTCCTCCCCTTGAGCCCGCTCCCCTCGCAGGCGAAGCACCCCTCCCCCGCGCAGTACGGGCAGACCCGGCGCAGCAGCCGCTGCGACACGGTGAGCCGGGTGACCTGCGCCAGCAGCGCGCGGTCGGCCCCCAGCTGGGTGAAGCGGTCGAAGACGTCGAGGGCGCTGGCGGCGTGGACCGTGGTCAGCACCAGGTGGCCGGCGAGCGCTGCCTGCACGGCGAGCGCCGCGGTCTCCGCGTCGCGCGTCTCCCCCAGCAGGATGACGTCGGGGTCCTGGCGCAGGACGGAGCGCAGGGCGCCGGCGAAGTCGAGCCCGAGGTCCCGGCGCACCGGCACCTGCCGCAGGCGCCGCGAGCGGATCTCCACCGGGTCCTCGATCGACACCACGTTGCGCCGGTCGGCGTCGACCGTCCGGAGCAGGGCGTGGAGGGTCGTCGTCTTGCCGCTCCCGGTCGGTCCGGCGAAGACGATCAGCCCCTCGGGCGCCGCGGCCGTCGCCACCAGGAGCCGCTCCAGCTCCGGCGGCACGCCGAGGGCGGCGAGCGAGGGGATGTCGTCCTCGACGGTCAGCAGGCGCAGCACGGCGCACTCGCCGCGGGCGGTGGGGAGGATCGAGACGCGGACCGCCACCGGCCCGGCCGCGGTCGGCAGGTCGAACACGCCGTCCTGGGGGAAGAGGCACTCGCCGAGGGCGAGGCCGGCCAGCGCCTTGATCCGGCCGATCACCCGGCCGGCCAGCCAGGCGGGCGGGGCGACGCGCTCGGCGAGCAGGCCGTCGACGCGGAAGCGCACCCGCGGCGAGCGCGCGTCGGGCTCGATGTGCACGTCGCTCGCCCGCTCGGCGAGGGCCGCCTTGAGGGTCAGCTCCAGGAAGCGCGGCGCCGGGGTCGCCTCCAGCGGCTCTCCGGGTGCGCCGGGGGCTCCGGCCGGCGCGGACGAGGGGAGCCCGGCGACGAATTCGGCGACGTCCCCGGCCGGGCCGTACCACTTCTCCAGCACCTCCCGGAAGCGCTCCGCGGTGATCGCCTCGAGCGCCACGTCGGCGTTGCCCAGGCGGCGCAGCGTGTCGAGCGTGCGCGTCTGGCGCGGATCGCGGACGCCGACGATCAGCCGCTCCCCCTCGTAGCGCAGCGGGATCGCCTGGTGGCCGCGGGCGACGCGCGGCGGCACGGCCCGCAGCCCTTCGAGGAGCGACAGCTCGCGGCCGGCGCCGGCCGGATCTTCCGGGATGCGAACGGGGATGCGAAGGACGGGCTGGATCACGGCATCGTCTCCTCGGCCTCGGGCCAGGGCTCGGCCGCGGCCGACGCGTCCGGCAGGGGCGGGAGCTCGCCGCCGCGTACGTCCTTCTTGATGGCGGGGATGGCGGTGGGCGCCGGGGGGCGCGGCGGCAGCGCCAGCTGGGCCGCCAGGGATTCCCTGGCGTGCTGGAGGAGCTGGTCGTGCAGGCGCGCGATGCGCAGGTTGATGCGCAGCAGATGGATGCTGGTCTCCGTCGAGACGGCGCTGGCGCGCACGGCGAGGCGCCCCAGGCCGCCGAGGGCGGCGACGGTGAGCGCGGCGATCATCACCGGGACGGCGAGGCTGGTCAGCTTCATGGCTGGCCTCCCGCCCGGGTGGCGGTGGCGGCGGTGGCGATGGCATAGGCGTCGCCGGCCACGGTTTCGGGCGCGTTCGCGGCGATCCATCGCAGCCCCGCCGCCAGCGCGTCGCGGACGGCCGGCGACGGATGGGCGGCGGCCGTCGCGCCAGTCAGGCGCTCCAGCGCGCGGGTCTCCTCCTGCACGGCCAGGGCGAGGTTGCGGCCGTCGGCGGCCGGCAGGCCGGCCACCCGGGTTTCGAAGGCCAGCGTGGCGAGGCGGACCATCTGCAGCGCCACGCGCTCCGGCGTCATGCCGGCGGTGACGACGCGGGCGCCGCGCAGGGCCGGATCGATGGCGGGGCGCGCCGCGCCGGCTTCGACCGCGGCGAGGCCGAAGCCCACGAAATGGCGCAGGTCGGGGGCCCGCCGGGCGAGCAGATCGAGCGCCTCCCGCACCAGCCCGGTGCCGGCCGCATCGCCCGAGAGGGCGATCTCGTCCGGCGCTCCGCTCCAGGCGAGCGCCGGCTCGGCGCCGGCGGGGGGCGCGGTCTTCCCAGGGGACGGCTGTCCGGCAAGCCCGGCGAGCTCGGCCAGCGCCGCGCGCAGGTGCGGCGCCATCGGCGCCATCGGCGAATCGAGCGCCGCGAGCGCCACCGCCCGCGCTTCCTTGAACCGCGCCAGATCGCCCAGCGCCTCCGCCGGCCGCAGATGCAGCAGGAAGAGCAGCGCCGCGACCCGGACGTCGAGGCTCGCGTCCCCCCCAGGGCCGCGACGTCGCGGCCGCTGTCGACCTCCGCGGCGAGGAGATCGGCGTCGATCCGTTCGAGGGAGCGGAGGCCGGCCACGCGGTCCGCCGCCGCCTGGCCGTGCAGCTGGGTGCGGGCGCCTTCGAGCTCGGCCGCGAGGGCGAAGGGGAGCCAGGTCTCGCCGATCCGCACCTTCGACTTCCTCGCCTCCGGCGAGGGGAGCTCGCGGGGGGTCACGAAGACCAGGAGCTCGGTGTTCTCGCTCTGCTTGCCTTCGAGCCGGAAGGCGCGGCCGATCAGCGGCAGGCTGGCGAGCCCCGGCGTCCTGCCGTGGGTCTCGGTCTTGTGCTCGGTGACCAGCCCGCCGATGATCAGCGTCTCGCCCGATTCGAGCACCACCTCGGTCTCCGTGCGGCGCCGGGTGACGACGGGCAGCCCCTGGGTGAGCCCGTTCTGGGTCACCGCCGAATTGTTCGGCTGCAGCTCGCTCACCTCGGGGGAGACGGTGAGCAGGATCTGCTTGCCGGCGCCATGGCGGGGGCGCACCTCGAGGGTCGTCCCCACGTCCACCTGCTCGATGCCGGTGACGGTGGTGGTGGCGAAGGCCTGATTCTGCGTGAAGGTCGGGATGCGCAGGGTGGTGACCATGCTGATCCGCGCCCGCCGGTTGTCGAGCGCCGTGACCCTGGGAGTGGCCATCACGCGGGCCTCGCCGGACTGCTCGAGCGCCTGGATCATCAGGCCGATCCCCCGCGCGTCGATCTGCCCGAAGCGGAAACCCGGATCGGCGAGGCTGCCGGGATCGCCGCTCCCCGCCGTGACGCCCCCCGCGGTGCCGAACCGGCTGAGCGCCGCGAGATCGTTCGCCGAGGGAAGATACCGCTTGGCGGCGTTGAGGCCGGCCAGGGGGAACGTGCTGGCGAGGACGCCGCCGCGGATGTCGAGCCCGAAGGTCCCCTGCGAGCCCATCTGCCGCAGCGCGTTCTTCGACACCTCGACCACCTGCACCTCGATCTCGTACTGCTTCGGCGTCCGTGTCAGCTCGCCGAGGAGGGCATCGACCCGCGCGAGCGTCGCGGGGAGCGCCGAGACCGTGAGCTGGTTCTCGACGGCGTTGTAGGTCGCGACCTCGAGATGCGGCTCGAGCAGCGGCTGGACCGCCTTCAGCGTCTCCTCCCCCGGCGCGACGCCGAGGGGATAGACCCGGTCCGTCACCTGATGCTGGCGGGCGTTGCCGAGGGCCAGCGCCGCCGCCTCGACGGCGTTCTTCCTCCCCTCGAGCAGCAGGCCCCCCTGGCCGATCCGGTGGGCTTCGACGCCGGCCTCGTGGAGCCCGGCGAGCCCCGCCTCCGTCCCGGCGGAGAAGACGGCGGGGACGACCTGGCGGGCCGCGGCGTCGGCGCTCTTCGGCACCAGCCGCACCACGGCGCCCTCTCCCCCCTCGCGGACCACCTCGAGCCCGGCGGCGGCGGCGACGGCCGCGAAGGCCTCGTCGGCCCCGATGCCGCGCAGGCGGACCGTCACCTTGGTGTCGGGGAGGGCGCCGGTCGCGATCGAGACGTCGTAGGTCTCGGCGAGGAGACGCAGCGCGCGGCCGACCGGCACCTCGTCGAGGTCGACGTCGGCGAGCCCCGGCGCGCCCTTCGCTACGACGCCGGCGACACCGGCGGCGCTCCGCGGCGCGGCCACGCCGACCGTGAGGAGGAGGAGGACGATCGAAACCATTTTCTTTGCCAGGTCGGATCTCATGGGTTTGAAAACCTATCGATTCGTAACGGTTCGCAAAGGGCTGTCTCTTCGCATCGATCTCCGGACGCCCGCGGCGGGGGAACGCTGCCTGGAGCGGCGGACCTCCAGGCAGCGCCTCGGCTCACCAGAACGCCGGACGGGGGAGCGGACCCTGGCCCTGGATCGTCGTGTCGACGTGCTCCTGGAGGGAGCTGATCTGCCCCTGGGTCTGATGCAGCTCGAGGTCGACGTCGTCGACCCAGGCCTGCATGGCGGATTCCTGCTCGGAGATCTTGTAGGCGGAAAAATCGACGATGCTGAGCAGGCTCGTCCGGATGCTGGTGGTGTCGTACGTCTTGCCCGACTCGCGCCAGGCGAGCGACGATACGATCATGATCGCGACGAGAAAGACGACGACCAGCAGGAACAGAATCGTGAACTGCTTGGTGCTGACCATGGAACACCTCCCTACAAAATTCCCCGTTTTGATTTTGTCCCGCCGCCGTGGGGAAGGACTTTGGGACCTGGTTTCTGCAATTGAGACAAAGCTAGATGCGTGCCAACCTTGCGGCATCGCCGCCGGTACCAGGCGGGAGCGTCACCACGATCCAAGAGATCGCCATAACTACCTGATAGTCAGTTGTTTACGAAAGAAGACCCAGCGGAATCGGACAGCTTTGCGAGCTGTTCGGGGACCTGTCGGGGGAATGTCGGAGGATGTCGGAGAATGTCGGAGGATGTCGGAGGACGAGCGGCGGGGGCACCCGGGACGGATGCCCCCGCCAGCTACGAGGAGGAGGAGAATTCTCGCCTCAATGAGTTGAAAACACCTCGTGAGAAAAGAATAGGCCCGCCCGCCCTACCGCCGCGCCGATTTCGTCGAGCTTCCTCAGACCGACCGGACTGTGCTTGAACACGACCTTGATCTCCACCTGCCGGTCCCGCGCTTTCGGATAGCTTTCCAGCAGCTGTCCGCTCTGAACGAAACGTACGTAGGCCTCGACTTTCTCTTTCAGCAGGGTGAAATGCTCCTCCGGGCATTCCCACTCCAGGTGGTCCGAGACCGTGAGGGTAACGCGGCCCGTCTTCCTGTCCAGCCCCATGGCGTCAATGACCTCCGGATTGTCAATGGCCATCGCTTTTAGTTCCTGTTCTCGGGCGGTTTGACGATCTTGACTCTGGTGGGAGGAATCTTCGTACCCCGGGGATAGAGGCTGCCACCTTTCTTTCCGACGACGGTTCCCCCGTTTTTCTCGAGCAAAGGATACCCCTCTTTCTGATTCGCCGTTAACGGGGCAGTCGCGCTGCTCTTGGCGTCGACGAGATCGATTTGCCCGGTCTCCTTGTTCTTTCCCACGACGTCCACGCGAACCTTCTTCGTACCGGACATCCCCTCGGGCCGGATCGACACTTCTCCGACCACGTCGTCGTGCGTGGCTTTCATACGCTCGGTAACTGCTTGCTGGAATTCGTTGCCGGCGATCTGGTTCGCCCTTACCTGGGCAGCTCTTCTGCTGGCGTCAGAGGACCGGGAAAGCTGCCGTGCCAGTGTAATGGCACTCGGGGCGGAGCTGTAGCTGCGGGCGGAGAACAGGGGCGACCTGATAGCGCTCCGGCCCACCAGGCTCAGGAATCCGAAGAGACCGTCGGGATCCACGAGATTCGAAGGGCTGTTCCCTACGTAACCGTAGACGAGGCCCGAGAGCCTGAAGGCTCCTGGAGTGAGATCCGGGCTCTCCAGGTTCCCCACCTCCAGCATCTCGTCCAGGATCGGATCGGCGCTGATCCACTCCCCCTGGCGGGCGTCGTAGTAGCGGGCCCCGAAGTAGGAGAGGCCGGTCTCGTCGTCGAGCTCCTTGCCGCTGAACAGGAACGGGAGGTTCAGCGTGTCGGAGTGCTCGTCGACCCAGATCTCACCCGAGGGGAAGTACTCGAGGTGCGCGTAAGCCGACCCCTGCTCGTCGGTGATGAACTCGGCCGAGCCCAGGTGGTCGGGCTCGTAGAAGAAGAGGAACTCGGCGCTGGTGGTGACCTTGGTCGCGACGCGGACGCCGTCCGCGAAGACGTGCTTGCTGACCGTGCCGCCGTTGCGCAGCGAGAACCAGCGGCTGAGGTAGAGGGTCTCGCCGTGCACCCCCAGCTTGTTGGTGCGCACCCCCTCGGCGTCGTAGAGGAAGCGGGTGGGGGTCGGCTGGCCGTTGTCGGTCACCGCGAGCGGGCGGTTCTCTTCGTCCCAGGCGATCGTGCGGTGGGTGCCGCCGTCGCTGTCCCAGCCGGTCTGGTTGCCGTCGAGGTCGTAATGGAAGGTGCGGTCGCCGATGCGGGTCGGCGCGTGCGGCTGCGGGCCGCCATAGGTGTAGGCCCAGTTGTAGGAGGTCTTCGCCTGGGTGGTCGGCGGGCCTCCGAAGGGGGCCGTCTGGTGGAGCTGGCTCTTGGCGACGACGTCCCCCACCTCGTCGTAGGCCATCGAGAAGCTGTAGGACGACGTCTTGCCGAGCGCCTGCAGATAGGTGCCGGTGGCGCCGGTGAGCTGGGAGAGGGCGTCGTACTGGAAGCTCTGCGAGACGGGACCGCCGTAGAGCGAGGGCACCGCCGACGCCGCCACGTTGTTCTGGAGGCCGAGCAGCGTGCCGGCCGCGTCGTGCTGGTACGACAGGTTCTGCAGGTCGCGCGCCGGGCTGATGCAGCGCAGCTGGTTGAGGAAGCGCGACTTCGCGTCGAAGGTGTAACGGGTCTCGACGCCGTTGCCGTAGACCATCCGCACCCGGTCACCGAACTCGTCGTAGCCCATGTGGCGCAGGTAGTCGTAGCGGGCGCGCCGCAGGGTTCCGGTGGCCGTCTTCACCCGCCCGCCGGCGTCGAAGCCATAGGTGAGCTGCTCGCCGTCCGGATAGGTGAGGGAGAGCAGACGGCCGAAGCCGTCGTACTGGAAGCGGGAGGTGTAGGGACCCCGGGGGTTGGAGCCGTTGAGGGAGTTGATCGTCTTGACCGCCAGGACGACGTCGCCGAGCTTGTCGTAGGAGCGCTGCTCGGTGCCCGACTCGTCGGCCACGGTGACGATCCGGTTGGCGCCGTTGGCCGACGCACCGGGCGCGCCGTAGGTGTAGACGACGGCCGGGCTCGACGGATAGTCGATGCGGCTGAGACGGCCGAAGTTGTAGGAGTAACGGATCTGTTGGCCGCGGGCCGCGAGGTTGGCGGTGACCTCCGCCCCCAGGTTCCCCGCCGGATCGTAGCGGTGCTCGGTGCGGCCGGCGTCGGGGTTGTCGACCACCACGTTGCGGCCGAGGGTGTCCCACTCCAGGCGGGTGGACTTGCCCAGGGCGTCGGTCACCGAGAGGAGCTGGGAGAGGGCGTCGTAAGCGTAGCGGGTGATCAGCGTCTTGCTGGTGCCGGCGATCGTGTTGGTCTGCTCGACGCCGCGGACGTTCTCTCGCACGTCGCGGTAGAAGCGGGTGGCCCGGCCGGTGGGATCGGTGCGGGTGGTGAGCAGCCGCGCGGCGCCGTCGAGGGTGCCGAAGCCGTAGTCGATGCGGGTGGCGGCCCCCTGCGGAAAGTCGACCTCGCGCACGCGGTCGAGGGGGTCATAGGAGAAAGCCGTGGGGTTTTTGGCGGCGGCGTCCACGAACGTGCCCGCCGGGCTGCTGTCGAAGAGGGGCTGCCCCTGGGAGGCGATGCGCCCCTTGGCGTCGAAGGCGATCCTGCCGCTGACCCGCATGCCGATGCGGGTCGAGGTGCCGGAGCCGAGGTCGAGCTCGGTGTCCTCCTTGGTCTCCAGCACCCGCTCGAGCGAGTCGATGAACAGCGCAGAATCGATCGGATCGCCGCGGGTGACGTCCTTCTGGTGGACGACGCTCCACGAGAGCGCGGCGCCCGGGTGGTACTCGAAGGCGAGCGCCGGCGAGGCGTCGCTGTCGTCGGGCCCCACCACGCGGAGGAGCCGGCCGAAGGAGTCGTAGGCACGGCGCAGCGTGTTGCCGTTCTCGTCCGTCGTCGCGGTCGGCTCGCCGTACTTGAGCTCGTAGGCGTAGGCGGTGACGTAGCCGAAGGAGTCGCGGACCTGGACGGGGTAGGTGCGGGTCTGCGGGTCGTAGGTGGACGTCGTGGCATAGCCGCTGGGATCGACCGACGAGACGAGATTCCCCGCGTCGTCATAGGCGAAGATCCAGATGGCGTTCCGGTTGCCGCTGTAGGGGGAGCCGGTCGACGGATCGACGCCGCCGGCGAGCGTCTTCTCGAGGCGGGTCAGCTCGAAGGTGCCCGTGGTGTCATAGCTGGCCACTTCCCGGCGCAGCAGGGCACCGGTGCCGTCGCGCTCCTCGACGACCTGGGGCTTGAACACCCACGAGTTGGTGTCGGCGGTATAGGCGACCGTCGCGCTGAGGTCGTCCGCCGGTCCGTCGTCCCCGCCGTCGGTCCTCGCGATCACGTTGCCGAGCCCGTCGTACTGCCAGCTCCTGGCGGTCGATTTGCCCGCCGCGGCCGAGCCCTCGTAGAAGAAGGTCGTCTCCTGCACCTTGGCCGGGAAGCTGGCCTGGGGAGCGAGGGGGACCTCGGAATAGGTCGTCGTCTCGACGCGGAAGAGGTTGCCCAGGGCGTCGGCGACGGCGGTCTTGAGCGGCAGGTGGCGGCTGTAGAGGTCGTGGTTGTCGAACCAGCGCTCGACGCTCGAGCCGTCGGGGAGCACGGTCTTCAGATGCGGGTAGCCGTAGCTCTCCCGTTCGGCGCGGTCGTAGAACGCGTCGTTGCCGTACTGGTTGCTGGTGGTGTAGACGTTGCCGCGGCCGTCGCGGACGGTGGAGGCGGCCAGCACCCACTGGCTCGCCGGCATGTCGGGGGTGTTCCCCCGCCGCTGGTAGGAGAGCTCGATCGTGCTGCCGAGCGGCCGGTGGACGGCGGAGAGCAGGTTCACCCGCTCGGCCTGGTTGCGCTTGACATAGAGGTTGGGATCGCCGGCCTTCTTGAGGACGTGGTCGGCGAGCCCGTCGCCGTCGAGGTCCTGGAAGAAGAGCTGCAGCCCCCCCTGGCCGCCGAAGGCCTGGGCGGAGACCTCGATCTGCAGCCCCACCACCGGAATGGGAGGGACCAGCGGGATGCAGATCGGCGCGCCGGCCGACCCCTCGGTCTCGACGTTGCCGTTGAACGCGACGGCGTCGAGGCAGTGGAAGATCCCCAGCGGGTTGTAGCCGTCGCCGATCGAGGTGGACCAGCCGGGGGCGTACCAGCGGCGCTCCTGGTCCCAGTGGTCGCCGAGGTTGAGCTGGACCCGGAAGTAGTCCTCCCCCTCCTCCTTGGCGACGCGGTCGGGAAGGCCGTCGCCGTTGATGTCGGCCATCTCGACCAGGGTGCGGGCGAGGGTCGAGACGACGCTGGCGCCGAACGGCCCGAAGGCGCCGCCGACATGGACGGCGGAGCTGCGGGTGAAGTTGAGCGCGTCGAGGGTGTCGAGCGGCGAGAGGCTGCCGAGCGCCGAGCCCAGCGAGTCGATGACGTCCGAGCAGCGGCCGTCGCCGCCGTGGTTCCAGGACGGCAGCGGCCAGCTCTCGGCGGCGCCGAAGCGGTAGCCGAGGTTGAGCTGCACCGTCACCGCGCCCGAGCCGGGGTCCATGGCGACGCGGTCCGGCAGGCCGTCGCCGTTGACGTCGATCAGGTCGGTCCGGGTCTGTGAGAGGGCGACCGTCGAGCCGCCCGAGGGGAGCGAGCTGAGGACGGCCGCGACCTTGCCGGCGCCGTCCTTCTTCACCGAGTTGATCCCCAGCCCGATCGAAGTGCTGGCGCTGGCGTCGTCGACCTCGCGCACCCCCGACTCGAGCCCGGCGAAGCTCTGGTACCCCTCGAAGCCGTCGCGGCCGTTCGAGAAGCGCACGCCGCCGGACGACACCTGGTCGGGGTAGCCGTCGCCGTTCATGTCGATCAGGTCGAGATCGGTCTCGCTCGTCCCCTGGCTGAGGCCGATGCCGGCGATGGCCCCGGCCGAGACTCCCGCCGTGCGGGTCGCGGTCTTGCGCAGGACGGAGAGGCCGCCGCCGGAGGCGGAGACCCCCGACGCCTGGTCGAGGATGCCGCCGGCGTTCCCCCCTGCCGCGAGGGCTTGAGCCCCTCCGCGGCGACGTAGAGGTCGTGCCCCAGCCCCTTCCAGAGCGGCGCGGCGAGAGCCGCCGTCCCGTCCGGGACCGGAACGCCGGAGGTGAAGGCCGGCGCGCCGGTCGCGCCCTGCGGGGGAGGCACCAGCCCCGCGGGATCGAAGGCGCTCCCCTCCCACTCGCCGTAGTACCAGCCGTGCCAGCCGCCGGAGAGCACGCTCGCCGGCGTGCCGTCGCCGCGCAGGCGCAGGTTGTAGGGGACCGCCCCGCCACCGCCGCTGGAGAGGGAGAGGCTGCCGGCGTCCGCCGCGCCGTTCGCCATCAGGGTGAAGAAGAGGGGCTCCCCGGCGGCGGCCGGCACGGTCAGCGGAAAGTCGCCCGCCGCCGTCAGCTGCCGCTTCGCGATCAGCCGGCCGACCCCCTGCACCAGGAGGGTGACGGGATTGGCGGTCGACGGCTGCCAGGAGACCTGGACGATGTTGTCGGCACCCGCCGGCGCGGCCGGCGCCGGCCAGGAGCGCGTCGGCTGGTCGAGCGGCAGCGCCGGCGGCAGGGCGAAGCCGACGACGGCGCTCTGGGGCGGCGCGCTCCCCCCGTCGAGGGTCACCGTGGGGTGCCACTGGACGAGGGACGGGTCGACCGGCGTGTCGGAGGTGACGCTGAGGAAGAGGACGTTCCCCTGCGCCACCGGGAAGCTGGGGATCTCGTCGAAGCTCCCCGCCTCCGCGGCCCCGAAGGTGCGCCGGTAGATCGGGAGGTCGAGGCCGGCGAGGCCGAGGAAGACGGTGACCGTCACGTCGTCCGAGGTCGCCTGCTTGACGAAGGGACCGGAGACCCGCGCCGTGCCCGCTGCTTGAGCGTACCAGGAGGCGCCGCGATAGCCGGCGAGGCTGAAGTCCCGGGCAGCGTCGAAGACGTAGACCGGCGCCCCCCAGGGCTCGCGCGCCTGGGGATCCTGGCCGTCGTAGGAGACGACCGGCGACCAGAGCAGGGCATCGGCGTCGGTGTCCCGCCCCGCGTCGGCGAGGAAGTAGAGGCTCGCTCCCGCCGACGCGGTGAGCTGCAGCCCGCCGTCGCAGGAGTCGCCGGGGCCGGGCACGCAGGGCGCGGTCTCGCCCGCCGCGAAGCGATGGCTCCACACCCGGGAGGCGCCGAGATAGATCGCGGCGGTGACGCCGTCGCCCCCCGCCAGCTTCTTGCTCACCGCGCCGGTGACGGTGATCGCGCCGTGGTAGGGGAGGACGAGCTGGCGCAGCGGCTCGGTGGACGGGAAGCTCCCCATCACCTCCGACTGCTCGCCCGCCGACGAAGCGCTGAGGATGCCGCCGAAGCCCGCCCAGGACGACGTGGCGGGGACGAAGGAGTGGCCGTCGTTCCGGAGCACCTGGAAGCCGTCCGCGGTGCTCACCAGGTCCGGCCGGCCGTCGCCGTCGACGTCGATCAGCGCGTGGTCGTCGTTGCTGTGCGACCAGGACCAGGAGGCGTCGAGCGAGGCCGGAATGCCGAGCTCGGAGTGCAGGCCGGCCCCGAAGTCGAGGTTCCACTCCCCGGTGTGGCCGAGCGAGCTGACGCCGTCGAAGCGGGTGGAGGCGAAGCTCCCCGCGGCCTGCCCCGTCGCGTCGGCCGTGGGGTCGAAGCGGTTGAGGTCGACGCTGCCGTCGTCGGTGATGCGGTCGGGGAGGCCGTCGCCGTTGACGTCGACGAAGCTCGCCTTCTCGTAGGTGTCCGAGCCGCCGCCGCCGAGCTGGACGCCGGCGTGGGGGTAGCACTCGGGCGGCCCCAGCCCCATGAAGCCGTGGGCGCCGCCGCCGGCGTGGAGCGCGGAGGTGGAATCCCCCGAGCTGCCGATGCCGCTCCACGGCTGGGGAGCGCCGAAGCCGGCGTAGCCGTCCCCCTCGACCGCCATCGGGACGTAGTCGAAGCCGTGGCGGTAGAGCTCGGTCGCGCCGTCCTCGCCGGTCGCCGCGATCGAGTCGAGCAGCGTCTTGCGGAAGTCTCCCTCGCGGTAGTTGAAGAGGTAGCGCCGCACCAGCGCGCCGCCGGCCAGCACGTCCACCGCCGCGAGCCGGCGGCGGGTGACCGTCTTGAATCCCGAGCGTCCCGAGGACCTGCGGTCCGGCCGCTGGCCGCCGTCGTCGAGGGTGAAGCGGACCTGGTAGAAGGCGCCGGCGCCGTGGATCCCGGTGTAGGAGATCGTCGCCGGATAGACCTCCACCCAGGGCTCGCCGCCTTCCGGGGTGGCCGGCCCGCCGCCGGAATCCGTGAAATAGGTGTAGTCGACCGTGTTGCCGCGCAGGTCGATCGTCCGCTCGAGGTACCAGCGGAAGGCGTTGCCCGAGGCGGGGTCCTGCAGGCGGCTCTGCGCCGAGAGGCCGTAGAGGTAGCGGGTGCCGTCCTTGCCGGTCACCTCCCAGGAATAGCCGGCCGGGGCGCTCCCCCGCCTGACGATGCGCTCGAAGCTCCCCTCGGAGCGCCGCACGTAGCCGCGGTCGGCGATCCGGTCCAGCCCCGGATCGGCCAGCGGCGCGAGCTGCGCGCCGTCGATCAGGTAGCTCTCGCTCTCCTTGGCGGGATCGTAGAAGGGGACGCCGAACAGCGTCGAGACCTCGATGCTCGGCAGCCGCAGGTCCCACCCCATCCCGAGCCAGCCGTCGCCGCCGGAGCTGTCGTAGTCCACCGCGAGCTCCGGGGCGAGGCCGTGGCGGCCGGGCGGCAGGGTGAGCGGGAAGCTCAGCAGGGCGTCGCCGGTCGGCCCCCCCTGGGGAGGCTCGATCTGGGTGATCGCCGCCGCCGGATCGGCCTTGGCCAGCTCCGCGAGGGAGTTGGGGCTGAGGTTGCTCTCCGCCGGCTCGTCCGGCATGGCGAGGGTGGCGTTGACGAAGTCGGTGAAGTGACCGGTGAGGCTGACGATGGCCGTGCCGCCGGCCTTCTCCGCCGAGCGCGGCAGGACGACCCAGCGGCCCGCCGCCTCGTCGAGGAAGAAGGTGTGGACGTCCGCCTCGGTCATCCCCCGCGGCAGCAACGCCGGGTCGTACGGCAGGGTGAGGTGGACGGGCTTGTTGAACTTGAGCCCGTGCGGGCCCATGCGGAGGCCGCCCTTGAGGGGGGTGACGTTGGTCATCCCGCTGTCGAGCGCCGGCACCTCGCCCGCGCCCAGGCGGCGCATGGTGAGCCGGACCGCTCGCGGCAGGGCGCCGGCGGGGACTTCGAGCCGCGCCCCGCCGAGAGACAGGCTCTTGGCCTCCCCTGTCTTGGCGTCCACCTCCGCCTTCTCGCCCTTCGCGGCCGGGCCGCCGTCACCGTCCTTGTCCCTGTCGCCATCATCGTCCTCGCCGGGCTTCCTCCCCCGGAGGTGGACGGTCTGGCGCAGCCGGGTGCCGTCGGGATAGACCACCTCGACCTCGATCTCCCACGGCTCGCCGGCCGCGCCGGAGCGGGGGACGAAGACGGCGAACGTGCCGTCCGCCGGACGCACGCCGCCGGGGACGTGGCCGCCGTCGACGAACAGCTCGGCCGGCCCGGCGGGGAGGGCCGCCGGATCGACGAAGCCGCGCACCTCGACGCCGTCGGCATCGCTCTCCCCCTTGACCGGATGGGTGATGCGCAGGCGCGCCCCCGCCGGCCGCGCTCCCTGAGTGAAGGCCACCAGCCGGAGGTTGCGCACGGTGTAGGGGATCGGCTCGCCGGCCGGAGGGCCCCCCTCCTCCACCCGGGTGACGCCGATCGGCGGCAGCTCGCCGGCGCCGACCGGCAGGAAGGTCACCACGTTCTCGCCGTCGCGCAGCCAGCGCGGGTTGACCTCCTCGACCTGCAAGGCCATCCCCGAGGCCGGGACGCTGCCGAAACCCCCTTGCGGCGGCAGGCCGTTCAGTGAGCGGACGGCGGCCGTCCAGCGCGGCACGCCGGCCAGCTCGTAGGTGAGGAAGGCCCGGGTCACACTCTCGGCCGGCACCGGGAGGTCGAAGCGGAAGGTCCCCGCCACCGCGGGAGCATCCCCGAGAGCGGCTCCGATGCGCCGGACGCGGGGCGAGGCCGCGAAGACCCTCCCCGCGTCGTCGCCCCCGGGCTCGCTGGGAACGTTGGCGGTTTCCGGCGCCACCGGTACCGCCGGCGCCTCGCTCGCATCCGGGCCCGGCGGCGGAGCCGTACCGGCAAAACCGAACAGCGTGATCAGCAGCAGGGCCGCTGCCAGCAGAGACACGGCGAAAGCGCGCTTCCTGTTCATTTCCCGACCTCCTGTAGGTGATGCCGGGAGCGGCTAGAGCAACCCTGGTGCCATGCTGTGTTCAGAACGGTAAGCTCTGCGATTGCAAATATTTACCTTCCCTGGCGTACGGCGGGACCGGCGCCGCGGGAACTGTCGCCCGTATGACGCCGACAGTCGGCGACACAGCCGGCGACGTCGGCCGTATGTCGGCTCCGCGGGGCGGGGGACGCTGGCCTGCGTTTTGCTAAGGGATGTTCCCGGAAGACGCGACAAGAATGACCACGCCGACCGACTCCACCGTTCACTCGACCCCCGGGATCAGGCCCGGGATCAGGGTTGCTGCCGCCCTCCTCCTGCTCGCCTGCCTGGGCGGCGCCGGCTGCCGGACGCGCACCGACCGCGGCGGCGACGCGCCGGCGCCGCGGGCTCCGCGGGCGACCGGGGTGGCCGGCGCGCGGGTGGCGCCCCAGCCTCCCGGAGCGGCGGGCACGGACGACGGCCAGTGGCTGATGCCGGCGAAGAACTACGCCAGCACGCGCTACAGCGAGCTCGCCCAGATCGACGCCGGGAACGTCGGCAGTCTCAAGGTCGCCTGGACCTTCTCGACCGGCGTCACGCGCGGCGAGGAGGCGGCGCCGCTCGTCGTCGGCGCCACGATGTACGTGGTCACCCCGTTCCCCAACCACCTCTACGCCCTCGACCTGGCGAATTCGGGAGCGGTCAAGTGGGTCTACAAGCCGCCGGTGGACGCCGCGGCGCAAGGGGTGGCCTGCTGCGACCAGGTAAATCGTGGCGCGACCTTCTCCGCCGGCAAGATTTTTTACAACACCCTCGACGGCCAGACGGTCGCCGTCGACGCCGCTACGGGCAAGGAGGTCTGGCGCACCGCGCTCGGCAATATCAACCAGGGGGAGTCGATCACCATGGCGCCGCTGGTGGTCAAGGACAAGGTGCTGGTCGGGAACAGCGGCGGCGAGTTCGGCGTCCGCGGCTGGCTGACGGCGCTCGACGCGGCCAGCGGCAAGGTGGTCTGGAAGGCGTTCAGCACCGGCCCCGACCGCGACGTGCTGATCGGCCCCGGCTTCAAACCGTTCTACGCCAAGGACCGCGGCCAGGACCTCGGGGTCGCCACCTGGCCCCCCGAGGCGTGGCGGACCGGCGGCGGCACCGTCTGGGGGTGGATCTCCTACGACCCCGAGCTCAACCTGATCTATTACGGCACCGGCAACCCCGGCCCGTGGAACGCCGCGCAGCGGCCGGGGGCGAACCAGTGGACGTGCGGCCTCTTCGCCCGCGACGCCGACACCGGCCAGGCGCGCTGGTTCTACCAGATGAACCCGCACGACCTGCACGACTACGACGGGGTCAACGAGAACGTGCTGCTCGACCTCGACGTCCGCGGCGCGCGCCGCAAGGTCCTCCTCCACCCGGACCGCAACGGCCTCCTCTACATGCTCGACCGCGCCACCGGCGAGCTGCTCTCCGCCGACCCCTTCGCCTTCGTCAACAGCAACGCCGGGGTCGATCTCAGGACGGGCGTCCTCCGCGAGGTGGAGGCGAAGAAGACGAAGCAGGGGGAGACCGTCAGCGACATCTGCCCGGCCTCCCCCGGCGCCAAGGACTGGCAGCCCTCCGCCTTCTCGCCGCGCACGGGGCTGCTCTACCTCCCCCACAACAACCTGTGCATGGACTTCCAGGGGATGGAGGCCAACTACATCGCCGGCACGCCGTTCGTGGGGGCCAACGTGAAGATGTACGCCGGCCCCGGCGGCAACCGCGGCGCCTTCACCGCCTGGGACCCCGCCGCCGGCAAGGCGCGCTGGGAGATCAAGGAATTCTTCCCCGCCTGGAGCGGCGCCCTGGCGACCGCCGGCGACGTCGTCTTCTACGGCACGATGGAAGGGTGGTTCAAGGCCGTCGACGCGCGGACCGGCCGCGAGCTCTGGAAGTTCAAGACCGGCTCCGGGATCATCGGCCAGCCGGTCACCTACAAGGGGCCCGACGGCCGGCAGTACGTCGCCGTCCTCTCCGGCGTCGGCGGCTGGTCCGGCGCCATCGTGGCCGGCAAGCTCGATCCCCGCGACGCCACCGGCGCCCTCGGCTTCACCGGCGCCATGGCCGACCTGCCGAAATACACCACCCCGGGGGGCATGCTGTATGTGTTCGCGCTGCGGTAGGCCGACAGGCCTTGACGGCCGCCGGCGTGCCGGGCTGGGGCAGGATCCGCCGCTCCGGGCCCTCATCACCCCGGCCCTCTTCTCCCCGCCTCCCCCCCGACCGCCGGGAGAAGAGGGGGGCCCTGCGATGAGCCGACAGGGTTCCCTCCTCGCTTTTGCAGTTCTCCCCTCTCGCCCGGTCGGGTGGGAGGAAGGCTGGGAGAGAGGGGCCGGGCGCTTTGTAGGGAAAGACATGAGGGCCCGGCGGCACGGTCGTCGCTTCAGCCGAGGAACGTTCGGGATCGGCCTCGCGGCTCTCCTTCTCCTCGCCGGGCTTACGGCGGCCTGCGCCGGCAAGTCCGCCGCCGCGCCGCCCCCGCCGCCCCGCGTGCTGCGGGTCTGCGCCGATCCCAACAACCTGCCGTATTCGAACCGGCGGCTGGAGGGGTTCGAGAACCGGCTGGCGGAGATGGTCGCCCGCGACCTCCACGCCACGCTGCGCTACACCTGGTGGCCGCAGCACCGCGGCTTCATCCGCAACACGCTGAAGGCGGGGACGTGCGACGTGGTGATGGGGCTGCCGAGCAGCGTCGAGCTGGCGCTCACCACCCGGCCCTACTACCGGTCGACCTACGTCTTCGTCTATCCAAAAAACCGCGGCATCGCCGTGCGCTCGTTCGACGACCCGGCCCTGCGCCGGCTGCGGGTGGGAGTGCAGATGATCGGCGACGACGGCGTCAACTCGCCGCCGGCGCACGCGCTCGCCAACCGCGGGATGACCCGGAACGTCGTCGGCTACTCCGTCTACGGCGACTACGCGCAGCCCGATCCGCCGGCCCGCATCGTGGCGGCGGTGGCGCGCGGCGACGTCGACGTGGCGGTCGTCTGGGGGCCGCTCGCCGGCTACTTCGCGCCGCGCCAGGGGGTGCCGCTGGTGCTGGTGCCGGTGTCGCCGCAGATCGACCGCCCCTACCTCCCCTTCGTCTTCGACGTCTCGATGGCGGTGCGGCGGGGGGACGACGCGCTGCGCGCCGAGCTCGACGCCTTCATCGAGCGCCGGCAGCCCGAGATCGACGCCCTGCTGGCGCGCTACGGCGTGCCGCGGGTGGGAGGGGCGGGACAGGCGTCCTGAGGCCCGCCATGCACGCCATGCAAAAATCTCGAAGCTCTCACCTGACCGTTTCCATCCTGCTGCTCGCGGGGCTGGCGCTCGCCGGCTGCCCGCGCGAGACGCGGAGCTTCCGTTCACCGCAGGCGGCGAACGCGCGGCCGACGCCGGTCCGCCTGATCAGCCTGCAGCCCGGCGCGCCGCTCCCGCAGCGGGCGGCGAGCGGCCCCTACGAGGGGAACGCCTGGGCGATCAGCCAGGGGGAGCGGCTCTACGAGCAGTACAACTGCGCGGGGTGCCACTTCCATGGCGGCGGCGGGATCGGCCCCCCCTTGATGGACGCCGAGTGGATCTACGGCGGCAGCGGCCAGAACATCCACGACACCATCGTCGAGGGGCGCCCGAACGGCATGCCCTCCTACGGCGGCCACATCCCCGACGACCAGGTGTGGATGATCACCGCCTACGTGCGCACCCTCTCCGGGCAGGTGCCGAAGCCCTCGCGCCCGACGCGCAGCGACGAGCTCTTCCCCCATCCCTCCGAGCAGGCGATGCCGCGCCAGACGCCGCGGCCGGCGCCGGCGAACCATCCCGGATGAGCGGCCGCACGATGCACACGATGCTGACGACGCAGACGACGCAGACGGCGAAGGGGGTCGACTGGATCGGCCGCCACTCCGCCCTCCACGCGCATGGCGTCGAGGCCGCCCGCATCGGCCATCTCTGGTGGCTGATGTTCTGGGTCGCGTCGGCCGTCTTCCTGCTGGTGATGCTGGCGCTCGCCCTCGCCGTCACCCGGCGCCCGCAGGCGAGCGGCCTCCCCGGCCCGCTGCCGCCGGCGGCGCGGCTGCGGCGCCACCGGGTGGTGGCCGGCGCGGTCGTCCTGACGGCGCTCACCCTCTTCGTGCTGCTGGCCGCCAGCATCAGCACCGGGCGGGCCGTCGCCTCGCTCGGCGACGGCCCAGCTGACGGGACGCAACGGGCCGCGGCGGTGATCGAGGTCACCGGCCACCAGTGGTGGTGGGAGGTCCGATACCAGGACCCGCGGCCGGACCGCGCGGACCGGACGCTCACCACCGCCAACGAGATCCACATCCCCGCCGGCCGGCCGGTGCTGCTCCGCCTCGCGTCGGCCGACGTCATCCACAGCTTCTGGGTCCCCAGCCTGCACGGCAAGCGCGACCTGATCCCCGGCCACGACTCGTCGCTCTGGATCGAGGCCGACCGCCCCGGCGTCTACCGCGGCTTCTGCGCCGAGTTCTGCGGCCACCAGCACGCCCACATGGGGCTGCTGGTGATCGCCGACCCGCCCGCGCGCTACGCCGCCTGGTACGCCGGCCAGCTCCAGACCCCGCCGCCGCCGGCCGATCCGCTGGCGCAGCGCGGGCGGCAGGTCGTCGAGGCGGCCCCCTGCGCCGTCTGCCACACCATCCAGGGGACGCAGGCCTCCGGCAGCCTCGGCCCCGACCTCAGCCATCTCGCCAGCCGCCGCACCCTCGCCGCCGCGACGCTTCCGAACACGCCGCAGAACCTCGCCCGCTGGATCGCCGATCCGCAGGGGATCAAGCCCGGCAACCAGATGCCGGCCAACCCGCTCGCCGCCGCCGACCGGCAGGCCGTGCTGGCCTATCTCGAGAGCCTGCGATGAAGGCCTGCGAAGGAGAAACTTGAGCGCCGAGCCGATCGCCGCGCGGGGGGACGAGCAGGAGACGGCGGACCGCCGCCTCCTCGAGCGCACCTGGCGGTACGCCGCCGGCCTCCGCGGCTGGCTCGCCGAGGTCGACCACTCGCGGATCGGCGTGCGCTACATCGTCACCGCTCTCCTCTTCTTCCTCGCCGGCGGGATCGAGGCGCTCGCCATGCGCGTCCAGCTGGCGCGGCCGGAGAACCGCTTCCTCGGCCCCGACCTCTACAACCAGGTGTTCACCACCCACGGCTCGACGATGATGTTCCTCTTCGCCGTGCCGATCCTGCTGGGGCTCGCCACCTATCTGGTGCCGCTGATGGTCGGCACGCGCAACCTCGCCTTCCCGCGGCTCAACGCCTTCTCCTACTACGTCTACCTGATCGGCGGCCTCTTCCTCTACGCCGCCTTCTTCCTCAACACCGGGCCGGACGCCGGCTGGTTCGCCTACGTGCCCCTCTCCGGCCCGCAGTTCAGCCCGGGGAAGCGGGTGGACGTCTGGGCGCAGATGATCACCTTCACCGAGATCTCGTCGCTGGCGGTGGCGGTGAACCTGATCACCACCATCTTCAAGCAGCGCGCGCCGGGGATGTCGCTCAACCGCATCCCGCTCTACGTCTGGGCGATGCTGGTGACCTCGTTCATGGTGGTCTTCGCGATGCCGGCCGTGATGCTGTCGAGCCTGATGCTCGCCCTCGACCGCCTGGTCGACACCCACTTCTTCAACCCGGCGCAAGGGGGCGACGCCCTCCTCTGGCAGCATCTCTTCTGGTTCTTCGGCCATCCGGAGGTCTACATCATCTTCATCCCGGCGACCGGGATCGTCTCGACGATCCTGGCGGCATTCACCCGCCGCGAGGTGTTCGGCTACCTGGCGCTCGTCCTTTCCCTGGTGGCCACCGGCTTCATCGGCTTCGGCCTCTGGGTGCACCACATGTTCGCCACCGGCCTGCCGCAGATGGGGGCGAGCTTCTTCACCGCGGCGAGCATCCTGATCGCCATCCCCGCCGGCACCCAGATCTTCTGCTGGATCGCCACCCTCTGGGGGGGCCACCTGCGCTTCAAGACGCCGCTGCTCTTCGTCCTCGGCTTCCTCTTCACCTTCGTGATCGGCGGCCTGACCGGCGTCATGCTGGCCGCCGTGCCGCTCAATCTCCAGGTCCACGACACTTTCTTCGTGGTCGCCCACTTCCACTACGTGCTGATCGGCGGCGCCGTCTTCCCGCTCCTCGGCGGGCTGTTCTACTGGTTCCCCAAGATGACCGGCCGCCTGCTCTCCGAGACCTGGGGGAAGGTCTCCTTCTGGCTGGTCTTCCTCGGCTTCCAGATCACCTTCTTCCCGCAGCACATCCTGGGGCTCGAGGGGATGCCGCGCCGGGTCTACACCTACCTCCCCGGGACCGGCTGGGGGCCGCTCAACCTGCTGTCGACCGCCGGCGCCTTCGTGCTCGGCCTCGGCGTGCTGGCCTTCGTTCTCAACGGCCTGATCAGCCTGCGCCGCGGCGCTCCCGCCGGCGACGACCCCTGGGGAGCGGACACCCTCGAATGGTCGGTCGCCTCGCCGCCGCCCCCCTACAACTTCCAGCACCTCCCCACGGTCGGCGGCCGCTCGCCGCTCTGGCTCTGGCACCAGGACAACCCGGTGGTCACCGGCCTGCGCAGCGACCGCCGCGAGCTCCTGATCACCGGCCTGCTCGACGCCGAACCGGACCACCGCCAGGTCTCCCCCGGCCCCACGCTCTGGCCGTTCGTCCTCGCGCTGGGGGTCGGCGTCACCTTCATCGTCGGCATCTTCACCCCCTGGGGGCTGCCGATCGGCGCCGTGCCGTGCGCCGTCGCGCTGGTCGCCTGGTTCTGGCCGCGCGGCGACCAGGGGCACGAGCTGCTCAAGCCGAAAGGGGGGAAGCGATGACGGGCGCGCGCCGGGACCTCGACGTCTCCGACCTGCCGACCACCGCCTTCGGACCGCGCGATCCGCTCTGGTGGGGGGTCGCCGGCATCATGAGCATCGAGGGGACGATGTTCGCCATCATGGCGGCGAGCTACTTCTACCTGCGCGGCGGCACCCGCGTCTGGCCGCCCCCCGGCGTGCTCCACCCCGGGATCGGGATCACCACCCTGAACCTTGCCATCCTGCTCGCCAGCCTCTTCCCGATGCACCGCGCGGCGCGGGCGGCGGGACGCGCGGAGCTTTCGCGCATCCGGCTCTGGCTGATCGTCTCGACGGTGCTGATGGCCGCCTTCCTGGCCATCCGCTTCGTCATCCTGCACCGCCTGAGCTTCCGCTGGGACAGCCACGCCTACGGCTCGCTCGTCTTCACGACGGTCGGGCTGCACACCGTGCACGTGGTCACCGGCATCTGCGAGAACCTGCTGTTCATCAGCGTGCTGACCCGCGGCCCGGTCGAGGACAAGCTGATGGACGACCTGCGCCTCAACAGCCTCTACTGGTACTTCGTGGTCGCCTGCTGGGCGCTCTTCTACTGCATCTTCTTCCTCGATCCCGGGCTGCTCGCGCGGCTCGGCGGCGGAGCCTGACCGATGGCCGATCCCAGCGAGCGTACCGACGTCCTGCTCTGGTTCGCCGTGCTCGCCGGGCCGCTCGCCTTTGCGCTCGCCGAGCTGGCGAGCTACTCCCTCGCCCCCACCGCCTGCTGGCTGGGGCACCCCCTGGTCCTCTATATCGTGCCGCTCGCTCCCCTGCTCGTCGTCCTCGCCGGCGCGGCGCTCGCCTGGCGGCGCCGGCATCGCGAACCCCCGGGGTCGACCGAGACGGGGGATGCCGGGGACTCCCGCTCCCGCTTCATGGCGCTGGCGGGCTTCTGGCTCTGCCTCGGCTTCGCGCTGGCGATCGTGGCCTTCACCCTCCCTCCCCTGCTGCTCAGGGTCTGCGACTGATGGCCCTCGGCTTCCTCTTCTTCCATGGTGGCGAGCACCATCTCGACGCCGGGACCGTCCTCTCCTGGTGGACCTGGGAGCCGTACACCGTGGCCCTGCTGGCGCTCTCCGCGGGGCTCTACGCCGGAGGGCTCGCGCGTCTCTGGCGGCGGGCGGGGGTCGGACAGGGGATTCGCCGCTGGCAGGCCGCCTGCTTCGCCGCCGGCTGGCTGGGGCTGGTCGCGGCGCTCCTCTCGCCGGTCGACGCCCTGGGCGGCATCCTGTTCTCGGCCCACATGGCGCAGCACGAGCTGCTGATCCTGGTCGCCGCGCCGCTGATGGTGCTCGGCCGGCCGCTGGCGCCGATGCTCTGGGCGCTGCCGGTTGCGGCCCGCGAGACGGCCGGCCGCTGGTCGCAGGCGCCGGCCTTCGCGGCGGGATGGCGGCGGCTCACCGCGCCGCTCGCCGTCTTCCTCCTGCACGGCCTGGCGCTCTGGATCTGGCACCTGCCGAGCCTTTACCAGGCGACGCTCGACCACGAGCTCCTCCACGCCTGCCAGCACCTCAGCTTCTTCCTCAGCTCCGCCCTCTTCTGGTGGGCGCTGATCCACGGCCGTTTCGGCCGCCTGGGGTACGGCGCCGCCGTGCTCTACGTCTTCCTCACCTCGCTGCACAGCGGCGTCCTCGGGGCGCTGCTCACCTTCGCCCCGCGCCTCTGGTATCCGATCTACGCGGCGCGCACCAGCCGCTGGGGGCTCTCCCCGCTCGAGGACCAGCAGCTCGCCGGGCTGATCATGTGGGTCCCCGCCGGAGCGCTCTTCATCGTCCTCGGGCTCGGCCTGTTCGCCGCCTGGCTGGGCGAGGCGGAACGCCGGGTGGCCCACACCCGCAGCGAAGCGCTGAGAGGAGAGATCCGATGATCGAACGCCGTGACCTCCTGCGCTCCCTCCTCACGATGGCGACGGCGGCGATCGCCGGCCACGGTATCGCCCGCCTCCCCACCTTCGCCCAGCCGCTGCCGATGCCCACCCCCAAGGCCCGCCGCTTCTCCCTCGGCCTCCTGCTCGATCCCGGCACCCCCGAGGGGCGCGGGGCGGCGCTCGGCCTCGACGAGGCGCGCCGGGTGGGGGAGCTCCTGCACGTCGAGATCTCCTCCGGCCCCACCTCCGAGTTCGTGCTGATCGGCGCCGCCCCGCCGAAACGGGAGACGACGGCGCTGTTCCTGACCGTGGACGGAAGCGATGAAGCAGCCTGGAACGTGAGCTCGAGCCCCGCCTTCCGGCAGCAGGCGCTCGGCCGGCACCCGGACCGCAAGGATCTGCGCGCCGCCGACTGGCACCCCGGCCTGATGAAGTTCGGCGCCGAGGAGCTCAACGTCCGCTTCCGCCGCCGCTTCAACGGGCCGATGGACGAGCGCGCCTGGCACGGCTGGATCGCCGTCAAGTGCGCCGTCGAGCTGGCCCTGCGCTATCCGGGCGGCAGTCCGAAGGAGAAGGTCGGCGAGCTCCGCCTCGACGGCCACAAGGGGATGATGCTGAGCTTCGACCCCAGGGACCGTCACCTGGTCCAGCCGGTCTATCTGGTGGACGCGCAAGGGAAGCTCGTCGAGGCCGTCGAGCCCGAAGGGGAGGCTTGAGATGGATGGAAGGAAGACCATGATCGCGCTCCTCGTCGCCTTCTCCTCTCTTCCCGCCGCCGCCGCCGGTCCGCTCGCCTACGTCAGCAACGAGGTGGCCGGCACGGTGACGGTCCTCGACACCGCCACCAACCGGGTGGTGGCGACGGTTCCCATGACCCCGGCGGGCGCCCGTCCGCGCGGCATCCAGCGCACCGCCGACGGCAAGCGCCTCTACGTCGCCCTGAGCGACCTCGCCCACCTCGCCAAGGGGCCGGCGGACGCCGTGGTGGCGCTCGACGCCCGCACCTTCAAGGAGCTGCAGCGCTTCGACGTCGGCACCGACCCCGAGCGCTTCGTGGTCAGCCGCGACGGCTCCCGCCTCTACGCCGCCAACGAGGACGCCGGGACTGCGACGGTGACCGACATCCGCCGCAACCGGGTGATCGCCACGCTGGTGGTGGGGATCGAGCCCGAAGGGGTGGCCCTCAGCCCCGACGGGCGCTGGGTCTACGTCACCGCCGAGACCAGCAACACCGTCTCGGTGATCGACACCCGCACCCTGAAGGTGGTCACCACCTTCCTGGTCGATCCCCGCCCGCGGGTCGCCGCCTTCTCGCCGGACGGCAAGCGGGCCTACGTCACCGCCGAGGTCGGCGGCACCGTGGCGGTGGTCGACGCCGTCCATCACCAGGTGCTGCGCACCATCCGCCTGCCGCCGCGCTCGAAGCCGGTCGGCGTGGTGGTCTCGCCCGACGGCCGGCGGATCTACGTCGCCAACGGCCACGGCAACTCGGTCTCGGTGATCGACGCCGCGAGCGAAACCCTCACCGCCACCATCCCGGTGGGGAAGCGCCCCTGGGGGATCGACCTCACCCCCGACGGCCGCCGGCTCTACACCGCCAACGGCCTGAGCGGCGACGTCTCGGTGATCGACACCACCACCCTCGAGGTGATCGCCACCGTGCCGGCGGGGAAAGGGGCCTGGGGGGTGATCCTCGGCCGGTGATCCTGAGGGACCGCCGGCTTCAGGTTTTCAGGCCACGCGATGGGCCGGCGCGAGGCGGCGGCTGAGGTCGACCGGCGGCACGAACCCCGGCCGCGGCGGCAGGAGCGCCGTCGGCGCGGCGACCTCCGCCTCCGGGGACTCGAGGCAGCGCGCCACCCGCTCCGGCGTTCCGAGGTCGCTCCAGCCGCAGGGAGGGACCGGCATCACCCACAGGCGGTCGACGGACGGCTCGATCAGATGGCGCGAGAAGTCGTGGCTGGGGATCTGCTGGTAGATCCTGCGCAGCGTCGGCTGGTCCCCCTGCCAGCGCCGGAACGCGCCGTCGAGCTCGCCGAGCCGCTCCGCATAGAGCGCCTGGAGCGTGCGGGCCCGCGCCACCAGGACGAACGAGTTCACCAGCCCCCCGCGCTCCCAGAGCGCCGCGGCCTCCGCGGCCCCCGGCTTCTCCCGGAAGCGCTCGACCGCCGCCGGTCCGGCGAAGCCCTCGGGGTGCCCCGGCACGGGGAGGATCCAGCCGTAGTCCGGGTCCGCGCCGTCCTCCGGCGTCATGCCGAGGAGCGCCACTTTCTCCGGGGCGGCCCGCACGACGACCAGCGCCCGGTCGATCGCCTCCTGGAGCACCCACTCCCTGCCGACGTGATGGTCGGCCGGCAGCAGCACCACGATCCCGTCGGGGTCCTGGCGGAGGATCGGGGTCAGCGGGAGGAGCACGCCGGCCGCCGTGCCGCGGTCCGCCGGCTGCGCCACCACGCTCGACGCCGGCAGGTCCTCGAGCTCCCGCTCCCACCACTTGCGGTGCTCGGTCGCCACCACCACCTGGATGTTGGATACGGGCACCCGCCGCGCCGCGCGCTGCAAGGCCCGGCGCAGCATCGACACGTCGCCGTGCAGCGCACAGAACTGCTTCGGTACCGCTTCCCCCGCCAGGGTGGTGATTCCCCGCAGCCGGCTCCCCTTCCCCGCCGCCAGCACGATCGCCCACAGCCCCGCTCCGCCACTGCTCGACTTCTCCAAGACGCCTCCTCGCACCGGATCAGCCCGGATGCAGTTTGGAGCATTGAAGAAGCAAGCTCTATGCCTTCCCGGCTCCCGGATGCCGCTAGATGCCGCCCAGCCAGGGGTATCCCTGATCCTCCCAGTAGCCGCCCGGCCGCTCGCTGGTGAAGGTCACCCGGGTGAGGTACTTGGTCAGCTTGTAGCCGAGCTTGACCGGCGAGTAGAGGCGCACGGGAGCGCCGTGGGCGGGGGTCAAGGGGCGGTCGTTGTAGGCGTAGGCGAGGATCGTCTGCGGGTGGAGGACGCTCTTTCTGTCCCAGCCGTTGTAATAGTTCGCGTCGAAGGTGTCGAAGCGGACGTACTTGGCTTCGTGGGTCGGCTCGACCATCGCCACCACCGAGGCGACCGGCACCCCCGTCCAGGTGCCGATGGCGGACCATCCCTCGACGCAGTGGTGCTTGATCGTGTAGGTGATGCGCGGCATCGCCTCCAGCATCTCGAGGGTGAAGCGCATGGGACGGCGCACCTTGCCGCCGACCTCGAGCGCCCAGGCGGCCGGGTCGGCGACCTGCGGCAGCGGCCGGGCGATCGAGTAGGCCGGGAAGTCGTGCTCGGGCGTGCGCTCCGTGATCAGGTACTGGGGTGCCAGGCGGTGGCCGGCGAGGAGCACGTTCTCCCCCACCCAGTCGTTGAGCTCGGCGGCGCCCCGCAAGCCGGGCGAGGCCTTGGCTCCCAGCCAGTCCTTGAGCCTGGCGAGCAGGATGGGGTTCTGCTGGCCGCAGGCGGTGACGAGCGTCGCGGCGCCGGCGGTGAGCCCCAGGCGGAGGAGGTCGCGGCGATTGAACGGATGGTCAGTCATGGCTCGGGAACCTCCCCCGGTACCAGCCGGTGATCATCGCCCGCAGCGAGGCGGGGTCGACCAGCAGCACCAGGGCGACGTGGACGGCGAGGAAGGCGACGAAGATCCAGACCGCCCAGAAGTGCCAGTAGCGGGCGAGCTCGTAGCCGCCGAAGAGGGCGGTCAGCCAGGAGAGCTCGACCGGCTTGTAGACCGCGAAACCGGTCGCCACCGACAGGGCGCCGAGCAGCACGATCGAGGTGTAGGCGAGCTTCTGGAGGGCGTTGTGCTTCCCCTGCGGCGGGTGCTCCTTGCGCAGGCGCAGGTAGTAGAGCTGCATCTGGACGGCGCGCGGGACGTCGCTCGGCCGGAAGACCAGCGAGCGCCACTCCCCCGTCAGGGCCAGGTAGCCCACGTAGAGCAGGCCGCTCGCCGCGAACGGCCAGGCGAGGGCGAAGTGCCAGTTGAGCCCCCCGGCCAGCCAGCCGCCGAGCCGGCTCCAGGGGGGGAACGGCTTGCCGTCCCACGGGTTCGGAAAGTAGTGGCTGCCGCGGATCCCGAAGTGCATGAAGGCCATGTAGATCTGGAGGCCGCTGCCGATCATCCCCAGCAGCAGGAAGAAGTTCGCCCAGTGGGTGAGGCGGACGATCCAGTGATGGCGGTGGACCAGCGGGCGGCGCACCCCGGCTTCGGCGGCGGCGGATTCGGCGGCGGGACGGCGGGGCGCTTGCTCGATCGGCTCGGCGGTCATAAGTTCCTCTTCGTACCTCCTGCCACAATACGGAAGACGGCGCCCCGCCGGACTCCTCGGCGGGATGCAACTCCGCGGCTGCGGGCGACGTAAGGCGGAGCGACGACTCAAGGAGAGATGCGATGAAAAAGGTAGCACCATTCCTGCTCGCCGCCGGCATCCTGATCCCCTCCCTGGCGGGCGCCCAGACCCCGCCGCTCCCGGGCCCGCGGCCGATCTACCAGAAACTGAAGCCGTGCAAGGTCGGGGGTCACCCGGAGGAAAGGCTCTGCGGCACCCTGGCGGTCTGGGAGAACCGCACCACGAAGCAGGGGCGGAAGATCGACCTCAACGTCGTGGTCGCCCCCGCGGCCGACGCCGACCCCGCGCCCGACCCCGTCTTCTACATCAACGGCGGCCCCGGCTACGCCTCGACCGGCGCCACCGGCCTCGCCAACTACCTCGCCGACGTCCACCGCCGGCACGACTTCGTCTTCGTCGACCAGCGGGGAACCGGGAAGTCGCACCCCCTCCACTGCGTCCTCCCCGGCGGTCCGGACGACCTCCAGGGGTACGTGCGCTCCCTTTTCCCCCTCCCCGTCCTCGAGGCGTGCGAGAAGCGGCTCGCCGCCGACGCCGACCTCACCCAGTACACCACGGCGATCGCCATGGACGACCTCGACGAGGTCCGCGCCTGGCTCGGCTACGAGCGGATCGACGTCTTCGGCACCTCCTACGGCACGCGCGCCGCGCAGGCCTATCTGCGCCAGCACGGGGAGCACGTGCGCAGCGCCGTGCTCACCGGGGTCATGATCGCGGACGGCAGGATGCCCCTCTACCACGCGCGCAAGGCCCAGGAATCGCTCGACAAGCTGCTCGACGACTGCGCCGTCGACGAGCCCTGCCACGCCGCCTTCCCCGCCGTACGCGACGAGCTCCGCCAGGTGATGGCGCGCCTCGACCAGGGGCCGGTGAAGCAGGCGATCGACGATGTAAAAAGCGGACAACCCGGCAAGCCGGTCGAGCTCGCGATCGCCAAGGGGGCGTTCACCACCACCCTGCGCTCCATGCAGTACAACGCCGCCCTCTCGGCGCGCATCCCGCTCTACCTGCACCTCGCCGCGGGAGGGGACTACCGGCCGATGCTGCGCATGACGATCGACGACCGCACCGACCCCGACTGGGACATCGGCATGTACCTCTCGATCACCTGCGCCGAGGACGTGGCCCGCATCGATCCGGCGGCCGTTCCCGCGCTGATCGCCAACACCTACCAGGGGGACGACCGCATCCGCGACCAGGTCGCCGCCTGCGCCTTCTGGCCGAAGGCCCAGGTGCCGGAGAGCTTCTTCCAGCCCCTCGAATCGGTGGCGCCGACCCTCCTGATCACCGGCTGGCTCGACCCCGCCACCCCCCCCGAATGGGCCGCCGAGGTCCAGCGCCACCTCCCCAACAGCCTGAACGTGGTCCTCCGCGACGGCCACCACGGCCCGGGAGGCCTCCCCCACCCCGAGTGCTACGCCAAGCTGATCGGCGACTTCATAGCCAACGGCACCCCCTTCGGCCTCGACACCGCGTGCATCAAGGAGATGAAGCGCCCGCCCTTCCTGGTGAAGGACGAGCCGTTGCCGGAGGAGTGAGCAGCGTCAACGATCATCTTGTGGCGGAGGCGGTAGAGACGGGCCAGGTCGTAACGAGAACCTCTCCGAAACCACGGGGACGGCGGTCCGTCTCCGGCGGAGGGCATGCCGGCCCCCATGGCCAGGCGTGACCGGGGTAGGTTCTCCGGGGTTCTTTTTGAATTGCGGATGGAGCACCAGCCGGCGGGAAGCGAATCCCCCTTCAGCCCGATCGGTAGATCCGGCGGCCTGCCCTGCGAAGAGACGGACCGCCGTCCCCGTGGCCTCGGCAGGTTCTCGTTACGACCTGTCACGTCTCTACACCCTTCGCCGGAGGATTGCCCTACTCCCTCCGCAGCGCATCCAGGGGATCGATCTCCAACGCCCTGCGCAACGGGAGATAACTCGCCAGCGCGGCGGTCGCCGCCAGGAGGGCGGCGATGGTGCCGAAGCTCGCGGGGTCGTTCGGGCTGACGTCGGCGCGGCGCGGGTGCGCAGGGTGATGCCGGTGTTGCGCTGCGCGTCGTACGGATAGGGGACGTAGGCGCTCGCCTGCAGCTTGTTGTTCACCCCGCCGTTCTTGAAGTCGGCGACGACGCCGATCACCGAAACAGTCCGGGCTCTTGGCGTCGAGCAGCCGGAAGCGCCGTCCCACCGGGTCCTGCTTGGGCCACAGCTTCTCGGCGAGCAGGCGGTTGACCAGCGCCACGTGCGACAGCGACTCCCCCTCGGCGTCGGTGAAGCTGCGCCCCCGCTCGGGGCACAGGCCGAGGGTGCGCAGAAGACGGGGCAGGCGGCGTAGCCCTCGCCCCCCTACCCCAGCGTCCGCAACCCCGAATCCCCTGGGAACCGCCCCTGGGCGTAGCGCAGCAGCTTCGTCGCCGAACCGGGGTCGTTGAGGATGCGGAGGGTCTTCACCGCTTCGGCGTAGGCGGGGGGGTAGGGGTTCTTCTCGACCAGGCCCTGCAGGGCGGCGGAGACCTCGGCGTTGCGGCCGGTGAGGGCGTAGAGGATCGCGAGGTTCGAGTAGGCGCGGATGCTGTCGGGGAACATGGCGATCTCCTGCTTGAAATCGCGCTCGGCGCCGTCGGCGTCCCCCTGGTCGGCGAGGAGCTTCCCCTGGATCAGGGCGAGGCCGCGGATCAGCTCGGGATCCTTGGCCTCTCTTTGGTTGTAGACCTCGGCCGCCTTGCGGGTGAGCTCGAGGGCGCCGGCGTCGTCCTTCCTCGCGTGGAGCACCTCGGCGAGAGTGATCATCGGACCCAGGCGGAGGCTCTTCTCGTCCATCGCGGCGCGCGCCTCGCGCTCGGCGGCGCCGAGGTCGTTGCGCTGGAGGGCGATCTGGGCGAGGAGGCCGTGGGCGAAGGAGGCGTGGGTGCCGAGGGCCATCTTGGCGTGAGTCTCGGCCTCGTCGAGGCGGCCGAGGTCGAAATAGAGGGAGGCCGCCGCCACCGCGATCTGCGGCGAGCCGTTCGACACCTTGAGCGCCTGCTGGTAGGCGGCGAGCGCCTCGTCGGACTTCCCCTGCCGCTGGAGGGCGCGGGCCAGGAACTCCCAGGCGTCAACCATCTTGGGGTTCTCGGCGATCACCTTGCGGAAGGCGACGGCCGCCTCCGGGAACTGCTTCGCCGCGGTCAGCCGGAACCCCTCGCGGAGGTCGCCGAGCGAGCCGATCTTCGCCTTCGGATCGGGGAGCGGGCCGCCGTTGTCGGCGCCGGCGCCCGAGCCGATGTAGCCGAGCGCCTTCATCGCCTCGCGGGTCTCGTCGTCGACCGCCGACGGGGCGGCAAGGCGGCGGTCGTAGGCCGCCAGGTCCTGGCGCATCGAGCCGTAGACCCGCCGCTCGTCCTTCAAGACGTTGCTCTTCTCGCGCGGGTCTTTCTGGCGGTCGTAGAGCTCGGGGTCGGGCCCTTCGATGTAGTGGTCCTTCTCGTCGATCAGCGAGGAGAGCTCGCTCCAGCCGAAGTGGAGACGGGGGTAGAAGGTCTCGGAGTAGATCCGCCGCGGCGGCACGTTCTGGGCGAGGAGCGACAGCCCCGGCATCGGCTTCGGCACCCCGAGCCCGAGCAGGCCGAGCACGGTGGGGGCGACGTCGAGGAGCTGCACCGGGCGCGCCGTGGTCCCCCCCGCCTGCTGGGACTTCGGCAGCTTGAGGATCAGCGGCACGTGGATCGCCTCGTTGTAGAGCAGGACGCCGTGCTCCTCCTCGCCGTGGTCGTTCAGCCCCTCGCCGTGGTCCGAGAGGAGGACGATCAGCGCCTTGTCGTAGACGCCGAGCGTCTTCAGCTCGGCGACGAGGTCCCCCACGATGTGGTCGGCGGTGGCGATCTCGCCGTCGTACTTCAGCGGGTAGCGCGAGGCGTACGGCTCCGGGGGCGCGTAGGGGGTGTGCGGCTCGTAGATGTGGAAGAAGAAGAAGAACGGCTTGTCTTTGACCGAGGCCAGCCAGTCGCGCGACAGGCGGAGGGTCTCCCCCCCAGGGCGCTGGAGGCCGCCGAGGCCGGTGCCGGTGCGGAACTCGATGCCGTCCTCGTAGAAGTCGAAGCCGGTCGAGAGTCCCGTCTTCCCCTGCAGCACGTAGGCGGAGACGGCGCCGCCCGTCGCGTACCCCGCCTTCTTGAGGATCTCCGGCAGGTAGGGGAGCTCGCCGCGCTCGACCTTGCCGGGATCGAGCTTGTAGCCGACGTTGTCGCGCACCCCGTGCACGGCCGGCAGCACGCCGGTCAGCAGGGTGGTGTGCGACGGGAAGGTCAGCGGCGTCGTCGAGTAGGCGCGCTCGTAGAGGACGCCGTCGCGGCGCAGCGCGTCGAGCGCCGGCGTCTCCACCCCCTTGTAGCCGTAAGCCGGCAGGTGATCGGCGCGGAGCGTGTCGATCGAGATCAGGATCACCGGCGTCCCCTTGGGAACGTCCGCCGTGCCGCCGCCGGAGCGCGAGCAGGCGGCGAGAAAGAAAAGGGGAAGGAGCAGCAGGAGGACGGGAACGAATCGGACGTAGGGTGCGCTGTGCGCACCAGCGGCGTTGCGGTGCGCACAGCGCACCCTACGGGCTTGCCGCGGGCCGCGGGCGATCCCTGTTTTCATGGCGATCCTCATGGCGCTTGTTTCAGATACGCCCGCGCCTTCTCGATGTCGGCGGCGTAGCGGGCGGGGGGGGCTCCGGCGGCGAAGCGCTCGAGGGCCTTGCGGGCTTGCGGGGCGCGCCCCTGGGCGGCGGCCTGGGTGCCGAGATTCCAGAGGGCGTCCCAGAGGTCGGGCTGGAGGTCGACCGCCTTCTGCCAGGCGTCGAGCGCCTCACCCTTCGCGCCGAGTTGGAAGAGGGAGACGCCGAGGTCGTTCCAGGCGAGCGGCAGGGTGGGGTTGAGCTTCAGCGCCTGGCGCGAGCGGTCGCGCGCCTCCGCCCAGCGCCCCTGGCGCAGCGCGATCAGGCCGAGCTGCTCGTACGCCTTGGGATCGCCGGGATGGGCGGCGAGCACCCGTTGCAGCACCTCGGCGGCCTCGGGCTGCCGGCCGGCCTCGGAGAGGACCAGGGCGTAGGCGTCGAGCGTCTGCGGATCGCCCGCCGGGACCATCGGCTTGAGGACGTCGATCGCCTCCTTCGCCCGCCCCACCTCGGAGAGGGTGAGGCCGAGCTGGCGCAGCAGGCCGTCCGACACCACCCCCTGCTTGCGGGCGGCGAGCATGACGTCGAGCGCCTCCTGGGTCCGTCCGGTCTGGAGGAGCGACTGGGCGAGGAGAGAGTGGCCGAGCGACATGGTGGGGCGCTTGGCGACCACCTCGCGCCCCAGGCGGATGGCGGCGTCGAGCTTCCCCGTCATGTAGAAATCGATCAGGTCGTGGATCTGCTGGTCGAGGGCGACCAGCCGCTTGGGGTCGTCCTCCGGGCCGTAGCTGTCGCGCAGGCCGGCCGACCCCGAGACGTAGCCCAGCGCCTCGAGGCTGGCGGCGGCCTCGGCGGTCGGGTCCTCGCGCTTCGGCGGCCACGCCGACTCTTTGGGGAGAGCGGCGAAGACCCCGCGCGCCGCCCCCTGCTCGGCCGCGAAGCGGTTCTCCTTCTCGTGGGGATCCTTGGGGAGATCGTAGACCTCGGGGAGCGGCAGCGAGATGAACTTGGTGCCGCCGCGCAGCAGGCCGCGCAGCGGTGCCCAGCCGCGGTTGAGGGTGGTCGACAGCGCCTCGAAGTAGGAGTCGCCGGCGTCCGCCGGCGGCGCGAGGAGGGTGCGGCCGGGGCGGCGGACCCCGAGGACCGAAGCCGCGGGCGGGCTCACCCCCGCCGCCTGGAGGATGGTCGGGAAGATGTCGACATGGCGCGCCGAGCGGGCATCGCGCCCCGGCACCACCCCGCGCCCCCAGACCACGAGCGGCACCTTGAGCGTCGCCTCGTAGGTGAACAGGCCGTGCGTCTGCTCGCCGTGCTCCCCGAGCGACTCGCCGTGGTCGCCGGTGACGACGACCAGCGCCGGCTTCTCGCGGCCGTCGAGGAACGGCCCGAGGAGCGGCGCCAGGAACGAGTCGGCGGCGGCCACCTCGCCGAGGTAGGCGTTGGTCTTGAAGCGCGAGGCGAACGGCTCGGGGGGCTCGTAGGGGGCGTGCGGATCGTAGAGGTGCACCCAGAGGAAGCGCGGCTTCTTCCCCGCCTGCGCCCGCCACCAGGCGAGCGCCAGGCGCACCACCTCGTCGCCGCGCCGCTCGGGGAGGTAGAACTCGGTGGCGTGCGACCCCTTGGGATAGTGGTCGTCGTAGACGTCGAAGCCGTGGTCGAGCCCGAACTGCGAGTCGAGCGGGAAGGCGCCCACGAAGGCGCCGGTGGCATACCCCGCGCCGTGCAGCACGGTGGCGAGGGTCGGGAACTTCGCCGCCAGCCGGAAGCCGGTGTTGTCGCGGATGCCGTGCTGGAAGGGGTAGAGGCCGGTGAGGATGTTGGTGTGCGAGGCGAGGGTCACCACGTTGTGCGCGTGCGCGTTGGTGAACACCCGCCCCTGCGCCGCCAGGCGGTCGAGCACCGGCGTCTGGGACTTCGGATTGCCGGAGAACCCCGGAGCGTCCGCCCGCAGGGTGTCGATGGTGATCAGGACGATGTCGCGGGATGCCGCGGCAGGGGCGGGTGGGCGCGGCTTCGGCGCTTTCGGCGGAGGTGCGGCGGCGAGCATCACCCCGGCCAGCGCGGCGACGGCCGCGAAACTCCACGTCTTCATCAGGCGGGGGATTGTAGCAGGGGGGATCGGGCTCAGGTCCGGAGGGGCTGCGGCGCCCGAAGGTGAAGAACGCCAGCCCGGTAGGGCGGCCTTCCTGTAGCCCAGGGTGTGAACCCTGGGTGGGCGGAGGTGCGGCCCCCGAAGGGGCGGAGGCGCGGGCCCGAAAAGGGGAGGAGGTGCGGTCCCCGAAAGGGGCGGAGGTGCGGGCCCGAAAAATAGGGAGGAGGTGCGGGCCCCGAAAAGGGGCGGAGGCGCGGGCCCGAAAAGGGGCGGAGGTGCGGCCCCCGAAAAGGGGCGGAGGTGCGGGCCCCGAAAAGGGGAGGAGGTGCGGCCCCCGAAAGGGGCGAAGGTGCGGCCCCGAAAGGGGCGAAGGTGCGGTCCCGAAAACAGGGAGGGGCACGCCGACGGTCCCAGGGTTCACACCCTGGGCTACAGGAAGGCCGCCCTATCGGGCTGGCGTCGAGGCGATTCCAGGAGGTTTGTGGGGATGGAAACGTTGTTCGCACGAAAAAAGCGGCTCTCACAACCTTATCGCGGGACTTCACAAGCTTCGCGCAGCGTTTCCCGGCCTTATTTTTCGTCTCCACTCGCTTTGCATCGGCCTCGTCAAGCCAATTTCAGGGCTTCACTGATGATTTTCGACGCTCGCCAAGCTTGCGAGATCGTTTTTCTCGCTGTTTCTGCGGCGCGCGAGGTCACGCGCGTCGCAGATCAAGCCTGTTGGCGCGTCCGCGAAGCTTCGCGGCGCCGTTTTCTTAACCCCGACGCTCCCTCCGAAGGTATGCGGCGAGCTGTTGGACCAGCTCGACGGTCAAACGCTCCTCTTCGCAGGCGCGCTGGAAGATCAGCAGGGCCACGATCGCCTCGCGGTGGACGTCGCGCGACTCGAAAACGGGCATCAACTCCGCCGCGAGGCGCTTCAGATCGTCCGTGCACCCCTCCGCCGCGAGCAGACGGGCGAGATCGAGCGAGACCAGGGCCGCGTCGTAGCCCATGCGCCGCTCCAGGAACTCCCGCTGCACCTCCCGGAAAGCGGCTTCGGCCGGGCCGCGGCGGCCGAGGCCGAGGTCGATGTTCCCCTGGACCCAGCGCAGGCGGACGAGATCGAGGGGCTGGGCGGCGTCGCGCAGATGAGCTTCGACCTCGGGGAAGAGACGCTCGGCGTCGCCGTGACGCTCGGCCAGGATCAGCGCGCAGAGGAGATTGAAGCGGGCGTAGACGAAGAGGCGCGCCTCCCGGACCGGATCGATCTCGCGTCCCGTCTGGACGAGCAGCTCGATCGCGCCGCCGAGGTCCCCGCTCTCCTCGAGGATCTTGGCTTTCTGCAACAGCGACTTCCCCGTCCCGTGCGCATCCCCCAGCTCGCGATACAGGGCGAGCGCCCGGTCGACCAGCTCCAGCGCCTCGCCGAGCCGGCGCTGGGCCCGGCGCAGGGAGGACTTGAGATCGAGGATCTCGGCTTCCACCTCGAGGTTCCCGGCGGTGTCGCGGGCGAGGCAGCCCTCCGCCTTGACGAAGGCGTCGTCGGCGCTGCGCAGCTCGCCGAGCACCCGGCGCGCGTTGCCGAGCGCCGCGAAGCAGCGCGCCCGCAGCTCGAGGACCCACCCCGGGTCGTAGGCGGCGCCGAGGTGGCGGACGACGCGCAGCGCCAGGTTCGCCAGCTCCACGCCGCGCGCCGGGTCGTTGAAAGTCGCCTCGCGGCTCTTGCGCAGCAGGAGCCGGCAGAGCCCCCAGGTGTGGAGATCGTCGCCGTCCTCGACCTCCCGGAGCTGCTCGGCGTAGGGAAGGTCGTCCAACCGTGCCCAGAGCTCCGGCGCGTCCTGCCCCTCGACCACCGCGATTTCCGGGTCCCAGTGCCCCACCTCCTGCTGCCAGCGCAGGATCTCCGCGTGCCGTTCGCGGCAAACCACGCACTGCGCCAGCAGATGCGGCACCACGAGCCGCTGCACGTCCTCATGCTCCAGCGTCCCCGAGAGCCACTTCGCCATCGTCTCCACGCCAAGGTGCCCATCGTCCATCCGCCCCTCCTCCAGTCCAAGCCTGTTCGATGCCGTTCTAAAGGACCAAGTCACCGGATGGGGAGATTTCGTGACACCTGAAGACAAAAAAGCGGGCCGGAGGACATCCGGCCCCAGCCTGCGGGGAGCTGCCGCTAGCCGTTGGGATCGATCGACATCCCCTCGTCACCCGGCTTGGAGGTGACCGTCGTCGTGGAATGGTGATTGCCGTCGGGATCGATCGACATCCCCTCCTCCAAGGCCATCTCCGGACGCCCGAGAGGGGCCAGCAGGCTCCAGAGACGGGCGAAGATCCCCGCTTCGCCGGTCGCGGCAACGGACGGACGGCTCGCCGACGGCCGGCGCGGCGCCTGCGCCTGGAGGGGGAGGGCCGCGAACGCCAGCACGGCCAGCAGGGCGAGGACGGAAAAAACCTTTTGGGAAGCGAACTTGGTGGACATGAGGAAACTCCTTCGGGGTGGGCCTCGCGCGCGGCGGCATGCCGGCGGAGCCGCAGCCTCCAAAAGAAAGGTTGCCTCAAAAGGAAAAAGCGCGCCGTGCTCGCGGCAGGTCCGCGGTGCGGTGAAGCGGCCTGTTGCAGGAATGAAAATGCTGATGTAGCATGTCGGCGAAGCAACACCCCCACCGATCCCCTGTTCTGTTGAAAAAGGAGGCGAGTCCAATGCCGTCAAAGCATTTTGGTACCCCGCGTCGGATGCTGGCGATCCCGCTTCTCGCGATTCCGCTCCTGGCGATCCTCGCCACCGGTGGCGCTGCGCTCCACGCCCTTCCCGCGACGCCGGTCTCCTGTCCGCTCGCCGGTTTCGCCAACGCCAGCTCTTTCAATGGTTTTTACGTGAACAGCTACTCCGGCAACAACCTCTCGCGGGTGACCCTCGCCTATGCGGCGAGCTTCGCCCAGAAATATGCCATCACGCTGACCGCGCACCGCAACACCTACGACGGCCCGCTCGTCGGCACCGCCCAGACCGCCGTCGTCGACCTGCCGACGGCGGGTGAGGTCGCCGTGACCTTCGACTTCCACGGCGCTCCGGTGACCCCCGGCGACCGCATCGCGTTCACGCAGGACTTCGAGATCCTCGGCTCGACCGGGGCGTCGGTCTTCTACGACGGCGGCACGACCTGCCCCGGGGTCGTCCAGACGGTGGGTTCCTTCCCCCCCTCGGCGGCCCTGTCGCGGGGACGGCCGGCGTCACCATCACCGAGAACGTGCCTCCCCCCGGCGGCCCGTTCCCGCCGACCTGCGTGCCGAGCGACACCACGCTCTGCATCGACGACTCGCCCGGCGACCACCGCTTCGAGGTCAAGGCGAGCTACAACACGTCGCTCGCCGGCGGCCTGTCGGGGAACGCCTCGGCCATCCCGACCTCGCCGCTCGGCGTCAACCGCGGCGGGCTGTTCTGGTTCTTCGCCCCCGACAACCCCGAGGTGCTGGTCAAGGTGCTGAACGGCTGCGCCCTGAACGATCATTACTGGGTCTACGTCACCGCCGGCACCAACGCGGGGTTCTCGGTGACGGTCAAGGACACCACCCTGGGGCACGTCGCGAAGACCTACACCAACCCCGACCTCACCGAGGCGCTGCCGGTGCAGGACACCTTGGCGCTCGCGAGCTGCAACGGCTGCGCGACCGACGCCGACTGCGCCACCGGGCTCCTCTGCTGCCACCTGCCGGTCTTCCCCCGGATGGCCTGCCTGGTCCCCACCGGCGGCGGGACGTGTCCGCTGTTGCCTTAGAGGGGTTGGCGGGGAGGACCACGGACGAGCACGGACTCACAGGGACGAACAAGGACGGCGACGAGGCCGCTGCGACGTGTCCTCTTCCCTGTCCGTGAAGGTCCGTGCTCGTCCGTGTCCGTCCGTGGCCTAGCCTCCCTTTCCGCTTGGGATAGACTGCGGCTCTAACCCCAAGCGGGAGGGTGCCCATGGCCAAGTCCGTCTCGACGATCCCCGAGCTGTTCCTTCAAGCCGCCTCCTACAACAAGCCGGCCTGCCTGATGTCCAAGGTGGGCGGCACCTACCAGCCGATGTCGACGGCGGAGCTGGTCGACCGTGTCCGCCGGCTGTCGAAGGCGCTGGTGGATCTCGGGGTCGCGAAGGGGGACCGGGTGGCGCTGATGTCCGAGAACGGCCCGCACTGGCCGACCGTCGACTTCGCCACCCTCTGCGCCGGCGCCGTGCTGGTGCCGATCTATCCGACGCTCCTCCCCGACCAGTCGTCGTACATCGCCGCCAACTGCGGCGCCAAGGTGGTGGTGGCCGAGACCCCCGTGCACCTCCAGGGGCTCCTCGACCACGCCGCCGAGCTGCCCGACGTCCGCCACTTCGTGCTGATCAAGGGGGAGTCGAGCGATCCGCGGGTCACCCACCTCGACCAGCTGATCGCGCAGGGGGCGGGGGTCGACGTCGCCGACTTCGAGGCGCGCGCCCGCGCCGTCCGCCCGGAGGATCTCGCGACCTTCATCTACACCAGCGGCACCACCGGCACCCCCAAGGGGGTGATGCTCACCCACGGCAACCTCGCCTCGAACGCCAGCTCCGGCAGCAACGCGCTCCACCTCGACGGCGGCTACCTCGCGCTGTCGTTCCTGCCGCTCTCCCACTCGTTCGAGCGCACGGTCGACTACTGCTACTTCCTCTGCGGCTGCACCATCGCCTACGCCGAGTCGGTGGCGGCGGTGGCGCAGAACATGATGGAGGTCAAGCCGCAGGTCTTCGTCTCGGTGCCGCGGGTCTACGAGAAGGTCTACAGCAAGGTGCAGGAGGGGGTGGCGGCCGGCTCACCCGTCAAGCAGAAGCTCTTCGCCTGGGCCGTGCGGCTCGGCCGCGAGGCGCTCCCCTACCGCCTGAAGCGCGAGAAGCCGCCGGGCTTCCAGGGGGTCAAGCTCGACCTCGCCGACAAGCTGGTGTTCTCGAAGATCAAGGCGCGCCTCGGCGGCGAGTTCGAGTTCGCCCTCTCGGGCGGCGCGCCGCTCGCCCGCGACCTCGCCGAGTTCTTCTGGGGGGCGGGCATCCCGATCTACGAGGGGTACGGCCTCTCGGAGACCTCGCCGGTGATCTCGGTCAACACCCAGGAGCACGTCAAGATGGGGACGGTCGGCCAGCCGATGCCGGGGATCGAGGTCAGGATCGCCGAGGACGGCGAGATCCTCGCCCGCGGCCCCAACATCATGCAGGGGTACTGGCACATGGAGAAGGAGACCGCCGAGGTGCTCGACGCCGACGGCTGGTTCCACACCGGCGACATCGGCGAGCTCGATTCCGAAAACTTCCTGCGCATCACCGACCGCAAGAAGGAGCTGATCATCAACGCCTACGGCAAGAACGTGGCGCCGGCGCCGATCGAGAACGCGCTCAAGGCCAGCCGCTTCCTCGAGCAGGCGGTGGTGATCGGCGACCGCCGGAAGTTCCTCTCGGCCCTCCTGGTCCCCGACTTCGCGGCGCTCGGGCCGTGGGCGGAGAAGCAGGGGATCCCGGCGGCCGACCGCAAGGCGCTGATCGCCGCTCCCCAGGTGCGCGAGCAGATCCGCCAGGAGGTCGAGGCGGTCAACGCCAAGCTCGCCGGCTTCGAGAAGATCGTCGCCTGGGATCTCCTCCCCGACGAGTTCACCCTGGAGACCGGCGAGCTGACGCCGACCCAGAAGATCAAGCGGCGGGTCATCAACCAGAAGTACGGGCCGATCATCGACCGCCTCTATGCCGAGGCGGACAAGAACGGGGGATAGGCCCCGGGGCGGGAGGTTTCAACGTGTCACCCAACTTTCATCTCGAGGTCGGCGCCGACCGCCTGGCGACGCTGACCTTCGATTCGCCCGACCGCAAGGTCAACGTCTTCTCCCGCGAGGCCTTCCAGGAGCTCGAGCGGCTGCTCGACGAGCTGGCGGCCCGCAAGGACATCGGCGCCCTGGTCCTCCTCTCCGGCAAGAAGAGCGGCTTCATCGCCGGCGCCGACGTCGAGGCGATCGCGCAGGTGACCGATCCGGTGGAGGCCGAGGCCGGCTCGCGGGTCGGCCACCGCCTGTTCTCCGCCTGGGAGGGGCTCCCCTTCCCCACCATCGCCGCCATCCGCGGCACCTGCCTCGGCGGCGGGCTCGAGATCTCCCTCGCCTCGACCTACCGGGTGGCGAGCGACCGCCCGGACACCAAGATGGGGCTCCCCGAGGTGCGCCTCGGCATCCTCCCCGGCTGGGGGGGCTCGACGCGCCTGCCGCGGCGGATCGGCATCGCCGAGGCGCTCGACCTCATCCTCACCGGCAAGACGGTGGTGGGGAGGAAGGCGCTGAAGCTCGGGCTGATCGACGCCCTCCTCCCCGACGCCCGCTTCCTCGACAACGTGCGCGACTTCGCCCTCGCGCGGCGCGACCAGAAGCAGCGCGCCGAGGAGGCGGTCGACTTCAAGGACGATTTGAAGGAAATGCTTCTCGAGAAGAACCCGCTCGGCCGCAAGATCCTCTTCGACCAGGCGCGCAAGAAGACCCTCGAGACGACCCGCGGCCACTACCCGGCGCCGCTGCGCGCCATCGAGGTGGTGCGGGTGGGGATCGAGGACGGCCCGCGCGCCGGCTTCGACGCCGAGGCGCGGGCGGTCGCCGAGCTCGCCGTCTCGCGGACGGCGAAGAACCTGATCCACGTCTTCCGGCTGACCGAGGAGGCGAAGAAGGAGAACGGCCTCCCCGGCGCCGCGCCGCGCGAGGTGCGCTCGACCGCCGTGCTGGGCGCCGGCGTGATGGGGGGCGGCGTCGCCCAGCTGATCGCCGACCAGACGGGCCTGCCGGTGCGCATGAAGGACGTGCGCGACGAGGCGCTGGCGAGCGGCATGCAGCACGCCGCCCGCCTGTTCAACAAGCAGGTCGAGCGCCGCCGGCTGACCGCCCCCGAGGCGCGGCGCCGGATGGCGCTCCTCCACCCCACCCTCGATTTCAGCGGCTTCCGGACGGTCGACCTGGTGGTCGAGGCGATCGTCGAGAACCTCGGCGTCAAGCAGCAGGTGTTCGCCGACACCGCGGCGCAGGTGGCGGACGGCGCGATCCTGGCGTCGAACACCTCGTCGCTGTCGATCGCGGCGATCGGCGCGAAGACGCCGCACCCGGAGCGGGTGGTCGGCATGCACTTCTTCAATCCGGTCGACAAGATGCCGCTGGTCGAGGTGATCGCCGCCGAGGGGAGCGATCCGGCGGCGGTCAACACCGTCTTCGCCTACACCCGCAAGCTCGGCAAGACCCCGATCCTGGTCAAGGACACCCCGGGCTTCCTGGTCAACCGGCTGCTGATGTTCTACTCGACCGAGGGGCTCTGGCTGCTCGACGAGGGGTTCCGCATCGAGGACCTCGACCGCGCGATGTCCGAGTGGGGGATGCCGATGGGGCCGATGGCGCTCACCGACGAGGTGGGGATCGACGTCGCCACCAAGGTCGCCCACATCCTGCACGACGCCTTCAGCGAGCGGCTCCCCGTCCCCGACTGGCTCGACCGCGTGCCGCAGAGCGGCCGGCTGGGGACCAAGAACGGCAAGGGGTTCTATCTCTACGAAGGAAGGGAGAGGAAAGCGCCCGACCCGGCGGTCTACCCCCTCCTCGGCCTCGACCCGCGGGTGGAGAACCCCGACCCCGGGCTGATCGCCGACCGCATGGTGCTGCCGATGGTCAACGAGGCCGCCCGCTGCCTCGAGGAGGGGGTGGTGCGCAGCGCCGCCGACCTCGACCTGGCCCTGATCTTCGGCACCGGCTTCCCCCCCTTCCGCGGCGGCCTCTGCCGCTGGGCGGACCAGGAGGGGCTCGCCCGCATCCTCGCCACCCTCGAGCGCTTCGCGAGCTCCGTGGGCGAGCGCTACGCCCCCTCGGAGGCGCTGCGCGCCACCGCGGCCGCCGGCGGGTTCTACGCGCGGTTCGGAGGGAAGGGGTAGGGGCGGAGCGGGGGGCGGCGGGCGAGAGCTTCTGGCCCTGCGGTGAGCGTCCCGTAGGGTGCGCTGTGCGCACCACGGACCGTGGCAGATCGGAAGGGCCTGCCCTGCGAAGAGACGCCCCGCCGTCCCCGTGGCCTGCATGAGTTCTCGTTTCGCGATGGGAGCGTCTCTACGGGAACGTCGCCGTTCATCGAGCGCTTCCACCTGCTCGGAAACGCGTCATCGCTCCGACCGTGACAACGGTCCCGTAGAGACGCTCCCATCGATTAACGACACCCTCCGCAGGCCACGGGGACGGCGGGACGTCTCTCGAAGGCAATGCCCTCCCTCGACCCCGATCGACCGAAGGCCGATGGAGCCTTGTATCCCTCGCCGCCTCAGCCGCCGACGCCGCTCATGCCGATCAAGGTCACACGTGCGATTCGCTGATCTCCTCGTGGATCACCCAGACGCCGTTGGCGTCGGGGCCGACGAGCTGCGAGATCGGGGACGAGTACTTCTTGAGCACAGAGTAGCGGGTCGCCTTGATGCGCACCATGTTCCCCTCGATCGTGTAGGTCTCGTCCGAGTAGTTGCTGATGTCCCCCTTCGCCTTGGCGTCGGCCATCCCCTTGCGGATGACCTCGTTCTTGTAGCGCAGGGCCGGGATCTGTACCGACGCCGTCTTGCCGCCCGGATAGACCCGCTTGTTGACGATCTTCGCGTCGTCCGCGTAGAGGTCGGCCTGGGCGGTGTCGAAGTTGTGCTCGAGGCGGACGTAGCGCTCGAAGAAGGCGCGGGCGATGGCGATCGGATCGCCATGGCTGGTGCCGAGGGGACGGGGAGCCGCGGCCTTCGGCTTGGCCGGGGCGGCGGCCTGGGGCGTGGTGGCGACGGCGGCCGTTCCGAGGGCAAACACGGCGAGGAGGGCGAGGGTTATTTTTAGGCGATGCATGCGGTCTCCTGAGGGTCCTTGAGGCGTGACGACGCCCGATTCTAGTGCAGTGGGTCCGATTTTCGGGATCATGATCGAGACGGCCATCCGGCGCCTTGGGTCTGTTGACGATCAACCTGGGGCGGAGGCGGTAGAGACGTCCCCAGGTCCCATCGAGGACCTTCCGAGGCCACGGACGCGGGGCGTCTCCGGCGGAGGGCAGGTCGGCCCGAACCCGCAAGGTACTGCGAGGGCACACCCACCCGAAGCAAGCGCGGCCGTGTGCCCTCGAACGCCCTGCACCACCGGACCCGCCTTGCCGCACCGGAGACGCCCCGCGTCCGTGGCCTCGGAAGGTCCTCGATGGGACCTGGGGCGTCTCTACCGCCTCCGCCGCAGGACTCGGAAGCCCTCGAGTTAAACCCGCCGGCCGTAGACGATCTTCCACTCCCGCCCGCCCCCCGCCGGCGGGGGCTTGAAGGCGGGCTCGCGCCGCAGGGGATGGAAGCCGAGCCGCTCGAAGAAGCGCCGTCCCCTTTCATTGCCCTCATAGACCACGGCGTGCACCCCCCGCACCCCCTGCCGCCGCGCCTCGGCGAGGAAGCCCTCGACCAGCCGCCGCCCCACCGCCCGGCCGCGCGCCTCGGCGAGCAGGTTGACGTGCAGATGGCCGGGATAGGCGTCCTCAGGGGCCTCGGCGGCGTCGCTCTTCTCGCGCCGGCCGGCGGCGAGGAAGCCGGGGAGGCCGGCGGCGAGCCGCCAGAGCTCCCGGCGCGCGAGGAGCCCGGCGCCCAGCGAGCGCAGGACGGCGGCGGGGATCACCCGCCACAGCTGGATGCGCTGGAACCGCCGCGCGTCGAGCCCGCCGGCGAGGAAGCCCACCACCCGTTCACTCTCCTCGGCCACCCACAGCGGCCCCGCCGCGAAGTCGGTCCATGCGCGGGTCATCAGGTCGACGAAGAGCCCCGGCTCGACCATCCCCTCCTCCCCGCCGCCGTAGGCCGTGACGCGGCAGATCTCGCGCACCGCCGCGCGGTCCCGCGGCTCGTAGGGGCGGATCGCGATCGTCATCGGGCAAGGAGGAGAGCCGCCAGATCCGCCGGCAGCCGCTGATCCGCGCGGCCGATCCTCTCCCAGGCGAAGGCGGCCACGAGGTCGGCGGGGCGGCAGGGCTCAGGGCGGTCGAGGAGGCCGAGGGAATGGGCGAGGTAGCCGGTGAGCGCCTCGGGGCGGACCCCCGCCGCGCGGAGGGAGCCGAGGGTGAGGGAGGCGTCGCGCTTCGAGAGCTTGCCGCCGCCGGAGTCGAGCAGGAGCGGCACGTGGGCGTAGGCCGGCGGCTCGCCGCCCAGGGCGCGAATCAATTGGATCTGCCGCGCCGTCGAGGCGAGGAGATCGGCGCCGCGGACCACCTCGTCGATCTCCATCGCGAGGTCGTCCACCACCACCGCGAGCTGGTAGGCCCAGAGGCCGTCGCGGCGGCGCAGCACGAAGTCCCCCACCGCGAGGTCGACCCGTTCGGTGATCGGCCCCTGCACGCGGTCGACGAAGGAGACCGGCTCGGCGTCGACCCGGAAGCGGATCGCCGCGTCGCGCATGCCCTCGCCGCGGGCGAACCAGCCGGGGTCGAGCTCCCGGGGGCGCAGCGCCGCCGGGTAGGGCACCTCCTCGGCGCCGTGCGGCGCCGAGGCAATCGCCGCCAGATCGCGGCGCGACACGCGGCAGGGGAAGAGGCGGCCCGCGGCGGCGAGGCGGCGGAGCGCCTCCTCGTAGAGCTCCGAGCGCTGCGACTGGACGTAGGGGGCGAAGGGGCCGCCGGCGTCCGGCCCCTCGTCCCAGTCGAGCCCGAGCCAGGCGAGGTCGGCGAGCTGCGCCGCGGCGACGCCGGGGATCACGCGCGGCGGATCGAGGTCCTCGAGGCGCCAGACGAAGCGGCCGCCGCGGCTGCGGACGGAGAGCCACGCCGCCAGCGCCGTGCGGGCGTTGCCGACGTGGAGATGCCCGGTGGGGGACGGCGCGTAGCGGCCTCTGGGGGGATGGAGGGGAAGCGGCATCGCGGCAGCTTACCGTCAACGCGCCTTTGCTAGACTCCCGCCTCGTGACTACTCTCCGCATCGTCTCGCTGGTCCCCAACGGCACCGAGATCCTGTTCGCCCTCGGCGCCGGGGACGAGGTGGTCGGCGTCAGCCACGAGTGCGACTATCCGGACGAGGCGCGGACGCGGCCGATCCTCACCGGCAGCGCGCTCACCCCCGGGATGAGCGCCGCCGAGGTGGACGCCGCCGTCGCCGCCCAGGTGGGGAACGGCCTCAGCCTCTACACCCTCGACGAGGCGCGGATCGCCGCCCTGGCGCCGGACCTCATCGTCACCCAGGAGCTCTGCCCCGTCTGCGCCGTCTCGACGGAGCAGGTCGGCGACGCCGTGCGCCCCCTCCCCCGCTGCCCGGAGCTCCTGTCGCTCGATCCGCGGACGCTCGCCGGGGTCTTCGCGGACATCGCGCGGGTCGGCGCGGCGACCGGGCGGACGGCGGCGGCCGAGGCGCTCCTCGCCGGTCTCGAGCGCCGCCTGGCGGCGGTGACCGCGAGCGTCGACGGCCTCACCCGCCCCCGCGTGCTGGCCCTCGAATGGCTCGATCCGCCGTTCGCCGGCGGCCACTGGGTGCCGGAGATGATCGATCGCGCGGGGGGGATCGACGCCGTGGCCCGCCCCGGCGACTCCTCGGCGCGGCTCACTTGGGACGAGGTCGCCGCCGCCGATCCCGACGTGATCGTGGTGATGCCGTGCGGCTTCGACGCGGCGGGAGCCCAGGAGCAGATCGCCACGATCTCCGATCGCCCCGAATGGCGGGCGCTGCGCGCCGTGCGCGGCGGTCGGGTCTACCCGGTGGACGCCAACGGCTGCTTCAGCCGTCCCGGCCCCCGCCTGGTCGACGGCATCGAGACCCTGGCCCGCTGCTTCCACGGCCCGGCCACCGCGAAATAACTTCCTCGCATCCGTCTAAACCTGCAGCACCGGAACGGGGTCTCCCACGTGTAGCGGGAGGAAGGCGCAAGCCCCACCCCGTGGTTGGTCCCCCAGGACCGGCCTCCTCGTACGACGCGCTCGGCAACCGCCCGGGGGCGTCCTTTTTGCTTTAAAGGGAGGGCGCAGACCACGGACTGACACGGACGCACAGGGACTGGCACGGACAGCGCTCCGGCGGTCTCAGCTCTGTCCTTGTTCGTCCTTGTTCGTCCGTGCCCGTCCGTGCTCGTCCGTGGTCTGCTCTCAGCCACCCCACCACCTGCGCGTTGACCCCCGAGCCGCCGCCGAAGCCGAGGTCGAGGCCGCGGGGGAAGGCGACGTGGCCGCCGGCGGGGACCCAAGCTGTCTCGAGGCGGGGGGCGGGGCGCGCGAGCCCGGCGCGGACGGCGCGGGCGGGGACCATGGGATCGCGCTCGGAGCTGATCAGGAGGGCGGGCACCCGCAGGTCCGGGAGGCGCGGCGCCACGCTGGCCCGGGCGTAGTAGTCGGCGGCGTCGGCGAAGCCGTGGCGGGGCGCCACCACGCGGTCGTCCCACTCGCGGATGGTCCGCATGCGGCGGACCGCCGCGACCGGCAGCGGCAGCGGCCGCAGGGCGTGCACCGCGGCGTAGATGTCGCTCAGTCCGCGGAGCAGGTAGCGCCGGTAGAGCCAGGCGCGGGGGGCGTCGATCTCGCGCTGCGAGAGGGCGAGATCGATAGGGGCGCCGATGGCGGCCACCGCCGCGAGGCGCGGGTCCCCCGCCTCGGTCCCCAGCCGGAGCGCCACGTGCCCGCCGAGCGAGTAGCCGAGCACGTAGAGGCGCCGGTAGGCGGCGAGCTCGGGGCTCGCCAGGGCGGCGTGGAGGTCGGCGGTGAGCCCGGCGTGATAGAAGTCGGTCCCCTGGCGGTCGGCGCCGCGCAGGTTGATCCGCAGCGTCGAGACCCCCGCCGCCTCCGCCGCCGCCAGCCCGCCGCTCAGGTAGTGGCTCCCGGTGTCCCCTCCCAGGCCGTGGACCAGCAGCAACAGCTCGTCGCTCCCCGCGACCTCGCTCAAGGCGCCGGTCACCCGCACCGGACCGGCCACCGGATCGTCGATCACGGCCGCCCAGGGGCGCGAGGCGGGGATCGCCGGCGGCCGCAGGCGGTGGCGCACCCGGGGAGCGATGGTCCACAGATGGCCGCTGACCGACATCCCCCTAGGGTATCGCCAAAGATCGCCAAACATCGCCAAACATCGCCAAGGAGGGATGAAACGTTTTTCCCGTTCCGGACGTTATTAGTATGGAGACCTCGATGGGACCTCTCTACCCGAACATCAAAATCTGCCTCCGAAGCCGCAATCGCTTCGCCCTGGTGAGCGCCATCCGCCACGGCCTGCGCCGCGCCGGCACGCCGCCGACCGAGATCGACCGCTTCAGCTCCGAGGCGCTGTCGACCCCCGACCCCCGCGTCCTGTTCGAGCTGTGCAGCCGCTGGGTCAAGCTCGAGGGCGCCGCCGTCCGCGACTGACCGCCGCGACGGGTCCCACCCTCCGTCGTGTCCTCGTTTGAAACCTGCTCGCCTCCTTCGGGCTCCGCTCCTTCGTCGCTGCCAGTCGGCTGCGCGGTTCAAACGAAGACACGACGTCCCCCCTGCCCCTCCCCACCCGCCCGCGTCTCGCGATACCCTCCGGCGAGAGGAGGGACACGATGAAAGCCATCCGCATCCACCAGACCGGCGGCCCCGAGGTGCTCTGCTTCGAGGACGCTCCCGACCCGCAGCCGCAAGCCGGCCAGGCTCTCGTCCGCGTCGAGGCGGCGGGGGTCAACTTCGTCGACGTCTACTTCCGCACCGGCCTCTACAAGGGACCGCCGCTCCCCTTCGTGGCGGGCCAGGAGGGCGCCGGCACGGTGGAGGCCGTCGGCCCCGGGGTCACCGAGGTGGCGGTGGGGGACCGCGTCGCCTGGGTCGGCATCCATGGCGCCTATGCCCAGCTCGCCGTGGTGCCGGCGGCGCGCCTGGTCAAGCTGCCGGACGGCGTCTCCACCCACCAGGGCGCCGCCGCCATGCTGCAGGGGATCACCGCCCACTACCTCGCGACCAGCACCTACGCGCTCCAGCCGGGGGACACCTGCCTCGTCCACGCCGCGGCGGGGGGCGTCGGCCAGCTCCTCTGCCAGGTCGCCAAGCTGCGCGGCGCCAAGGTCTTCGCCACCGTCTCGACCGAGGAGAAGGCGAGAATCGCCCGCGCCGCCGGGGCGGACGAGGTGATCCTCTACAGCCAGCAGGACTTCTCGGCCGAGGTGAAGCGCCTGAACGGCGGCCGCGGCGTGCGGGTGATCTACGACGGCGTGGGGAAGGCGACCTTCGAGAAGGGGCTCGACACGCTGCTCCCGCGCGGCCTGATGGTCCTCTTCGGCCAGGCGAGCGGCCCGGTCCCCCCCTTCGACCTCTCGGTCCTCAACCCCAAGGGGTCGCTCTACGTCACCCGCCCCTCGATGATCCACTACATCGCCGACCGCGAGGAGCTGATGGGGCGGGCGGGCGACGTCCTCGGCTGGATCGCGGACGGCAAACTGCGGCTCGCCATCGACCGCGAGATACCGCTCGAGCAGGCCGCCGACGCCCACCGGGCGCTCGAGGGAAGAGAGACGACGGGGAAGGTGCTGCTGATTCCCTGACGGGGTCTGGTTAGCTCGAGTTAGAAGCCGGCGGGACGCCGGCGCTCCCAGGAAGGGCCCCCTGCCCCGTGACACCTTTTCCTCGCCGGGCGTATACCTCAGTGTTCGCAGCAAGATAGAACTTCAGGAGGCCCCCATGTACCGACGCGCCTTCGCGCCCCTGTTCCTGCTCGCCCTCGCCGCCCTGTTGCCCCTTCCCGCCGCGGCCGGCATCGACCGCTGGACTCCGGTGGGACCGGATACCGGGATCGTCACCGTCCTCGCCGCCGCCCCCTCGCGGCCGGCGACGGTCTACGCCGGCCTCATCAGCGGCGGCGTCTACCGTAGCCTCGACGGGGGAAGCACCTGGACGTCCGCCAGCAACGGCATCGACGTCAAGGAGCAGATCAACGCCCTGGCGGTGGACCCGCGGCTCCCCGGCAGGTTGTGGGCCGCCACCAGCGGCATGATCTACCGCAGCACGGACGGCGGCGCGCACTGGGCCTCGGTGCGCTTCGGCGGCGGCCTCATCCTCGCTGTCGACCCGACGGTCCCCAGTACGGTCTATGCGTCGCTCGGCAACATCGGGTTGCAGCGCAGCCTCGACGCCGGAGCCACCTGGCTGACGCTCGAGGGCTCGCCGGCCGGCATCGAGGCCCTGGCGATCGACCCCGCGCACTCCGCGACCCTCTACGCCGGCACGGACTCCGGATTCTTCATCAGCCGCGACCGCGGCGCGAGCTGGCAGCCCAGCGACCGCGGGCTGCCGGCGTCCTCCTTCGTCCTCTCGCTGGCGATCGATCCCCGCTCCCCGCGGACGATCTACCTGGTGCTCGCCGGAGCCGCCGGGGATCACAGGGTCTTCCGCAGCGACAACGGAGGGGCGAGCTGGACCGCCGTGGACCATGGCCAGCTGGGCCCCACCGTCCAGGTGGCCGTCGACCCGGGAAAGGGCGGCGCCGTCTGGGCCCTGTCGGTCTTCGGCCTGTTCCGCAGCCTCGACCGCGGCCGTACCTGGAGCTTTGCCGACGCCGGCCTGCCGCCGGTTTACCAGGTGAACACCGTCCTGCCCGGCGCCACGCCGCTCGCCGGCACGGGCGCCGGCGTTTTCAAGAGCGCCAACCGCGGCGCCTCCTGGAGCTCATCGAGCTCTGGAATCCTGGCCGCCAATCTCCAGGGTCTGGCCCTCGATCCCCTGCGGCCGCTGCGCCTCTGGTCGCTCGATTGGGCGGGCAACGTCTACCGGACGACTTCCGGCGGCGGGCAATGGGCGCTGCTGCCGCCGTCTCCGGATAGTCCCATCAACGGACCGCTGGCGTCCGATCCCAACGGTCCGGGGGTCCTCTACGCCGGCATTTCCGGCGGCAGGATCCTGCGCAGCGCCGACGCCGGCAACCATTGGGCCGCCGGCAGCCCCTTGAACTGTTTCGAGCCGCTGGCGATCGCCGTCGACCCGCGCGACTCCTCGGTGGTCTATACGGCGGGCGACCCCTCCGAGGCGGGGTGCGTCAGCATTCCAGATCTCTGCGGCATCTTCCGCAGCGACGACGCCGGAGCGAACTGGTCCTGCATCGGGGGGAGCGCGCTGGGGAAATTCGCCTCGCTGGTGGTCCCCGACCCTGTCCAGGCCGGGGTGGTCTACGCCGTGAACGGCGGCGACGTCTACCGCAGCGCCGACCGCGGCGGCACCTGGTCGTTCCTCTCGCCGCAGCCGGGGATCAAGGTCCTCGCCGCCGACCCCCACCTCGCCGGCCGGCTGTGGGCCGGGGGCTCGTTCGGCGTCCACGGCAGCGACGACGGCGGCGTGACCTGGACGCCGGACGGCGCCGGCCTCCCCACCGACGCCGACGACCCGGTGGTGGCGCTGGCGCTCGATCCCGGGGATGCGAACGTCGCCTATGCCGCGACGGCCCGGAACGGCGTGTTCAAGACGGCCGACGCCGGCGCCACCTGGACCTCGGTGGGGCCGGGGCTCGAAGGATTGAACGTCGGCTTCCTCGTGCTCGATCCCCGCAGCCGCACGACGCTCTACGCCGGCACCCGCGAGCGCGGGATCTTCAAGCTTCAGATCGCGGGGGACTGAACCCTCAGATCACCCGCTCGTTGCCGCCGTCCACCGGGATCCAGGCCCCCGTCGTCTTGGCGAAACGGGGGCCGCAGAGCTCGGCGGCCAGCTCGGCGACGTCGAGGCTGGTCACCTCGACGCCGAGCACGTTGTTCCGCCGGTACTCGTCGACCGAGAGCTTGTAGGCGGCGGCGCGCGAGGCGAGTACCTCGTCGGTCCACACCCCCGTGTCGAAGACGGCGTTCGGGTGGAGCATGTTGACCCGGATGCCGTCCTTCCCCCATTCGAGCGCCGCGACGCGGGCGAGCTGCGCGAGCGCCGCCTTGGAGGCCGAGTAGGCCGCCGCGCCCGGCCCCGGCGCCGGCACGTTCTTCGAGCCGATCACCACCACGCGGCCTCCCGCCGGCGCCAGCGCCAGCAGCGGGTGGGCGAGGCGGAGGAGGCTGAGGTTGGCGTCGAGGTTCACCCGCATCACCCGGTCCCAGTCGGCGAGCGGAAGGTCGGCGATCTTCCGGGCGGCCGGGAAGATGCCGGCGTTCAGGATCAGCATGTCGAGCCCGCCGAACGCCGCCACCGTCTTCGCGACCGCGGCGGTGACCGCCGCCTCGTCCGTGACGTCGCAGGCGATCCCCAGGAAGTCGGGGCGGGCGAGGATCGTCTCCACCTTGGGATCGACGTCGAGCCCCACCACCGCCGCGCCGCGGGCGAGCAGCACGTCGACGGCGGCGCGGCCGATCCCCGAGGCGGCGCCGGTCACCAGCGCCACCTCGCCGGCGAAGGCCGGGGCCTTCCCCGCCTTGGCGAGCTTCGCCTGCTCGAGGTCCCAGTACTCCATGTCGAAGAGGTCCCGCGCCGGCAGCGCCCGGTAGCCGCCGAGGAGCTCGGCGCGCTCGATGATCTCCATCGTGTGCTGGTAGATCTCGGCGGCGATCGCCGCCTCCTTCACCGAGCGTCCCGCGGTGGCGAGCCCCAGCTCGGGGTCGAGGACCACCCGCGGCGCCGGGTCGAGCATCGTCTTCTTGGCGGCAGCGTGCGGCGAGTGCTCGGCGAAGAAGGCGCGGTAGGCGTCGGCGTAGGCCGCGACGTCGCGCCCGAAGAGCGGCAGCCGCTTGGTGCGGATCACGTGGTCCGGGGTCGCCGGCCCCTGCTGCGAGATGGCGCCGGCGTCGGCGCGGCGGACGAAGGCGAGGCTTCGCGGATCGCGCTGGCCGCGCAGCACCATCGGAAACCCCGCCGCCTGCGAGAGGTCGCGGCGCAGGCGGGCGATCTCGACGGGGTCCGGCGCCGGATCGATCGTTTCAGCCGGCGCGTCAGCCGGAGCACCGAGCGCCCAGGCGCCCCGCCGCGCGAGGAGCTGCTCGGCGCGGCTCACCAGCTCGATCATGCGCTCGTACGACTCGCGCGCGGTCTCTCCAAAAGAGAAGATGCCGTGGTTGAGCAGCACCATGCCGACCGTCCGCTTCCCCGCCTCGGCCGGGAAGCGCTCGGCGCACAGGCGGGCGAGGTCGAAGCCCGGCATGACGTAGGGGATCACCACCACCGAGTCGCCGTAGGCCTCGCGGATCAGCGCTTCGCCGTCGACCGAGTTGGTGATCGTCACCACCGCGTCGGCGTGGGTGTGATCGACGTACTTGTACGGCAGCGCCGCGTGCAGGATCGCCTCGACCGACGGCGTCGGCGCCGAGGCGACGGTCATCGCCGTGCGCAGCTCGTTGACCATCTCGGGATCGGAGAGGCGCGGCAGGGTGGCGAGGCGCGCCGCCGGCGCCAGGCGCACCGGCGAGAACCCCGCCGCCTCGATCGTCTCCAGGTCCCAGCCGCTCCCCTTGACGTAGAGGATCTCCTCCTCGTCGCCGAAGCGGTTCGCCTCGCGGATCTTCACCGAGGTGTTGCCGCCGCCGTGCAGCACCAGCGTCTTGTCCCGTCCCAGCAGGCGCGAGGTGTAGACGCGCAGCCCCAGGTCCCCCGGGTAGCCCGCCGCTTCGTCGTCGTTCCACAGGCTCTCGACCATAGCGGCATAGAGTACCCGAAGCCTCACCCCATCGCGAGCTGCCGCTTCCGCCCCGCCACGGCCGCCATGCCCAGCAGCCCGGTGGCCGCCAGGTAGGCGAGCGGCATCCCCGCCGCGACCGTCGCCGGCGCGGCGCCCAGGTAGTCCAGCATCCGCAGATGTTGCATCGGGCCGAGGTACCAGACGACGAGGTAGACCACCTCGAACAGCTTGCCGCCGCCGCTCCACACCCCGAGTGCCAGCGCCAGCGTGGGGATGAACAGCGCGCCGACCAGCCAGGCGCCGAACCCGGCGTAGTCGTGGGCGAGGAGGAGGCGCAGGGCGACGGCGCCGCCGGTCGCCAGGGCGAGGAGCGCTCCGGCCCCCCAGGCGGCCGGGAGCTGGCGGGCGAGCGGATGGGCGGCCGAGAAGACCAGGCCGCCGGTGTCGTGGCGCGCCTCCCGGTTCCCCAGCGCCGACCAGAGGAGCAGCGGCCAGATCCAGGCGATGGGGAGGAGGACGCCGCGCGCGATGGCGAGCGGCGCCGCGAGGGTGGCGATCCACAGCCCGAGCGCTACCGCGTACCACCACCAGCGCTGCCCCTGGAGCAACAGCCGCGTCTCGGCCAGGAGCAGCCGGACGAAGCCGCGCCCGCCGAAGCGCCGGGCGCCGGGAGGGAGCGGGGTGAGCGGGGTCAGCGCGGCCGGAACGGGGAACGGGATCGCCGCCGCCGCGTCGGCCGGCTCCGGTTCGACAGCCGGCTGGCGCCGGGCGATCCCCAGCCGGCGCCGCGACGGATCGAACCGGTCGAAGAGGAGCGCCGCGGCGAGGGCGATCCCGACCGCGCCGAGGAGCCAGGCGAGCTGCCCGAGGACGATGCCACCCGTCCAGTCCATCCCCTGCCAGACGAAGGTGTGGGTCTTCCGCTCGTCGGCCAGCATCCCGAGCGTCATCGAGTGGTCGGTCCTGCCGAACCGCTGGTACATCTCGCGGAACAGCGCCGTGGTCACCACCCCCAGGCCGAAGGGATCGTGGAACCCCTCGATCAGCAGGGTGCTCGGCGCGATCCCGCCCCAGGCGAAGAACCAGACCGCGTTGCCGAGGCCGCCGGAGAGGAATGGGACCATCTCGAAGAGGACGGCGAGCGCGGCCACCACCGCCATCGCCGGCACGCAGAGGAAGAGGAAGGGGGAGAGGAGCGCCCCCAGCTCGACGTGCCGGTCCTCCCCCGCCACCAGTTGGGCGGCCACCGCCATCGCGGCGAGCACGCCGACCATGGCGAGCAGCACGGCGAGGTTGCTCGCCGCCTTGCCGAGCGCGTAGAGCGGCTTCGACAGCCGCGTGGTGGCGAGGATCTGCCCCACTCCGGTGCGGCGGTCGCGCTCGACGGCGTTCTTCACCACGTAGAAGCCGGCGAGCGAGAGGAACATGTTGGCGACCAGCGCCATCAGCAGCCCCACCCAGGCCGAGTTGTAGACGCCGCGGTAGTCCCCCAGCCAGAGCTTGAGCTGCCCGGCGCTCACCACGTAGCCGAGATAGACGGCGAGCCCCAGGGTCATCAGGAAGCCCGGGCGGCGCACCCGCTCGAGGAAGTCGGCCTTCGCCAGATGCCAGACGGCGCAGAAGGCGTTCACGCCGCCACCTCGGCCCGCGCCCGGTCTCCCTCGAGCACGGCGAGATACGCGTCCTCCAGGCTGGGCTGCGCCGGCCGCGCCGTCGCCGACGGCGGCAGGTCCGCCACCACCCGCACGTGCACGCCGTCGGCGCGGCGGACGGTCGAGCTGATCTTCCAGCGCCCGCGCGCCGCGGCGAGGTCGGCGCTCGGGATCACCCACTCCCACACCCGCCCCTCGACGGCGGAGAGCAGCGCCTCGGGCTCGGCCCAGGCGAGCAGGCGGCCGCGGTCCATGATGGCGATCGAGGTCGCCACCGCCTCGACGTCCGAGACGATGTGGGTCGAGAGGATCACCAGCCGCTCGCCGCCGAGGTCGGAGAGGAGGTTGCGGAAGCGCACCCGCTCCTCGGGGTCGAGCCCCACCGTCGGCTCGTCGACGATCAGCAGCTCGGGGTCGTTGAGCAGCGCCTGGGCGATGCCGATCCGCTGCCGCATCCCCCCCGAATAGCCGCCGAGCGGGCGCTTCTTCGCCTCGGTCAGGTTGACCAGCGCCAGCAGCTCCTCGATCCGCCGCGCCGCCGCCCGCCCGTCGAGCCCCTTGACCGCCGCCATGTACTCCAGGAACTCGACGGCGTTGAGATTTGGATAGACGCCGAAGTCCTGCGGCAGATAGCCGAGCACCGCGCGCAGCCCGTCGGGGGAGCGGGCGGTGTCGACGCCGTTCCAGCTCACCCGTCCCTCGGTCGGTTTGGTGATCGTGGCGAGGATCCGCATCAGCGTCGACTTCCCCGCCCCGTTCGGACCCAGCAGCCCGAGCACCCCGGCGCCGAGCGCGAGGTCGAGCCCGCGCAACGCCCAGACATCCCCCTTGTACCGCTTCCCCACTCCGGCGATCTCGAGCTCCATGGCGATTCCTCCTCGCCCCTTCTACGCCGGCGGCGCGGAGACCTTACCGGTGGACCCGCTTCTGGCACGGCTCCTGCTCGAAGTTCAGACGAACTGGATGGGAGGAAGGAGATCCACACATGGACCGCAACGCATCCCCCGCTTCACAGCTGTCGCGCCGAGACCTGCTCAACTACGCCGGCCAGAGCCTCGTGGTGGCCGGCGTAGCGGGCGCCCTGCCGCTGAACGCCGCCGCCGCGCCGCCTCCTGGCGAGCGCGGCCCCGTGCCGCCGATCCCAGCAAAAGTCGAGCTTCCCACGCTCTCCGCCCCCACCGAGCAGAAGCAGGCGCCGACCCCCAACCCGCTGCCGCCGGACCACCGGATCGGCTACGCCATCGTGGGGCTGGGGCGGATCGCCCTCGAGGAGATGATCCCCGCCATCGCGCAGAGCCAGCGCTCCAAGGTCACCGCCCTGGTCAGCGGCCACCCCGAGAAGGCCGCCGCCGTGGCGCGCCGGCTGGGGCTCGAGCCGCGCCACATCTACAGCTACGAGCGCTACGACGAGCTGCGCAACGACCGCGACGTCGAGGCGGTCTACATCGCGCTCCCCAACTCGATGCACGCCGAGTACACGATCCGCGCCGCCAGGGCCGGCAAGCACGTCCTTTGCGAGAAACCGATGGCGACCACCTCCCGCGACTGCCTGGCGATGATCGACGCCTGCAAGGCGGCGGACCGCCATCTGATGATCGCCTATCGCCAGCAGTACGAGCCGCTGAACCGCGAGGTGCTCCGCCGCGCCCGCGCCCGGGAGCTCGGCGACCTCAAGCTCTTCACCGCCGACAACGGCCAGAACCAGGGAGACCCCACGCAGTGGCGCCTGAAGCGCGCCCTCTCGGGCGGCGGCTCGCTCCCCGACGTCGGCATCTACTGCCTGAACGCGGCGCGCTTCCTCACCGGCGAGGAGCCGGTGGAGGTCTTCGCGCGGACCTTCTCGACCCCGGGCGATCCGCGTTTCCAGGAGGTCGAGGAGACGGTGACCTTCGAGCTCCGCTTCCCGGGCGGCCTCCTCGCCGCCTGCACCTGCGGCTACGGCAACCACCGGCTGCAGCGCTACGCGCTCGCCGGCTCCCTCGGCTGGGCCGAGCTCAGCCCCGCCTTCGCCTACCGCGGGCTGCGCCTGCGCACCGCCCGCGCCGAAGGGAAGAACGAACGGATCACCGAGGAGCACCTCGGCGAGCCCAACCAGTTCGCCCGCGAGATCGATCACCTGTCGCAGTGCATCGCCGAGAACCGCCGGCCGCACACCCCCGGAGAGGAAGGGCTCGCCGACGTCCGCATCATCGAGCAGCTCTACGCCTCCGCAGAGGCCGGCCACCCGATCACGATGCCGGCCGGACACGGGCTCGATGCCACGAGAGGGCCGGCGCCGGCGGAGGAGGGGTGATTTTGGGTTCCGCGCATTGTAGCCGTCCGCGAACGCCCGCGACGAGGGTGTAGAGACGCTCCCATCGCGCAACGAGAACGACCGCAGGCCACGGGGACGGCGGGGCGTCTCCGGAGCGGCGAGGCGGTTGCGGGAGACCGGATTCTCCGGCGTCACGCGCCCGAAAGGCACCGCCCCTTCAGGGCGGATGGGGAAGGTTGGGGTCCGGGAACCCGGCGCTGAAGCACCGGGCTATTCAAATTTTCGCCCCTTCGGGGCGCGCCGTGCGGCGTATTCAAGGGCGTCTCATAGCGACGCGCACAAAACCCAAGCTGAATAAGAATCTCCATCACAGAGTCAGGATCTCCAAGCTGGCGCCCGATCTCCAGGGCAGAGTCAGCATCTCCAGGATGAAGGAAGAATCTCCATCCTGGAGTCAGCATCTCCAAGCCGGATCAGGATCTCCAGGACAGAGTCAGCGTCTCCACGCTGGAGCGGGATCTCCAGGGCAGAGTCAGCATCTCCAGGTTGAAGGAAGGATCTCCAGCCTGGAGTCAGCATCTCCAAGCTGAAGAAGGATCTCCAGGACAGAGTCGGCGTCTCCACGCTGGAGCGGGATCTCCAGGGCAGAGTCGGCGTCTCCAGGTTGAAGGAAGGATCTCCATCCTGGAGTCGGCATCTCCAGGTTGGATCAGGATCTCCAGGACAGAGTCGGCATCTCCACGCTGGAGCTGGATCTCCAAGGCAGAGTCATCCTCTCCAACAGGAAGGAAGCGTCTCCAGGGCAGAGTCCGCGCCGCTGCGGCGGAGCCGGCCGCGGCGGATTCGAGAAGACGGGGAGGTCACGCAGCCGAATCCGCGGAAGGGGTTGAAGATCCCTCCGCCGCGGACTGCGCCGCCGCGCCCGGCCCGGGCCCCGCGAATTCGATCGTGCGGGTCGGGAACGGCATCGAGATCCCGTTCTCGTCGAAGGCGCGCTTCAGCAGCACGATCGCCTCGCTCCGGGCGCGCAGGTAGTCGGCCTGCTTGGCGACGAAGGGGATCCAGAAGCGGACCACGAAGGTGATCGTGCTCTCTCCGAACTCCTCGAAGAAGAATTCGACCTGGGTGTTCGCCGTCCGCGTCGAGACCTGCTCGACCGCCGCGATCGCCACCTTGCGCGCGGTCTCGAGGTCGTCGCCGTAGCCGACCCCCGCCTTGAGGTCGACGCGCCGCCGCCCCGGCGTCGTGAAGTTGGTGATCGGGTTCTCGAACACCTGCTTGTTGGGGACCAGGAGGAGCTGCCCCTCGGGGGCCGCGATCTCCGTCCAGCGCAGGCGGATGCGGTGGACGACCCCCTGGATGTCCTTGCTGCGGATCAGGTGCCCGGGGCGGAACGGGTGCTCGATCGAGAGATAGATGCCGGCCATGAAGTTGGCCGCGATGTCCTGGAAGGCGAAGCCGAGGGCGAGGCCGAGGATGCCGGCGCCGGCGAGGAGCGAGGCGAGCGTCTTCTGGAGGTCGAGAATTCCCAGGGCCACGAAGAAGCCGGCGGCGATCAGGGCGAGGTAGAGCGCCTGCGCCAGGAGCTTGTTGACCTGCTCGCTGTGGGAGATCCGCCGCAGCACGCGGGCGAGGAGGTTGCGCGCCAGCTTGGCCAGCAGCCAGAAGCCGACCTGCACCGCCACCGCCACCGCGAGGTTCGGCAGCAGCAGGATGAATTCGCGCATCCATCCCAGCAGCTTCGCCGTCAGCAGGCCCCAGGCCTTCTCGATTCCCACGGCGGGGAGGAGTTTGCAACCCGCGGGCCAGGCGGCGGCGCCGGGCCCGGAACCCTGCCGCTAGCTGCCGGTCAAAATCACCTGGACGCTCCCCTTGACCGAGGTGCCCTGGGCGCCGACGGTGATCGTCACCGTCCCCGGCGTGGTGGTGTCAGGGAGGAAGTCCGCTCCGGCCGTGCCGTTCGAGCTGGTGGTGATGTTGGTGAACACCCCCACCGGCTTGCCGTCGGCCGTCGTCGCCTGGAAGGTCACCACCGTGCCGTCGGTCACCATCCCCTGATCGCGCAGCAGGGTGGCGGTGACGTGGATCTTGGTGCTCGCCGCGGCGGGGGCGATCGGCGGGTCGACGGCGGCGGTGATCACGGTCGGCAGGGCGCGCACGAACTGGATCGGGACCTCGCGGGTGACGCCGTTGACGGTCGCCGAGACGCGCGCCGTGGTGATCGTCTTCGGGCTGATCAGGTCCGCCGAGGCGCGCCCGCCGGCGTCGGCGGCCACCTGGACGGTCGGCCCGCCGCCGGGGGCGAAGGTGCCGGCCGTGGTCTGGAAGGTCACCTGGCGCGAGCCGGCGGGGAGCGAGGAGGAGATCGCCACCGTGAAGGTGGTCGCCGTGGCGCCGTCCGCCGGCGCCTGGGGCGGCGCGGTCACGAAGCGGATCGTGTCGTCCGCCCCCGCCGGCACGAAGCTCACGGTGAGCGAGGCGAGGATGCCGGGGGATGCCAGGGGGGACGCCGAGACCACCGCCGATCCCACCTGCTGCGAGGCGATGAGATCGATCTGCGCGAGGCCGTTGCCGTCCGCCTGTACGTTGCGGCAGCCGGTGCAGCCGGTGCCGGGGACGCCGCCGTCGAGCGTGCCGTTGGTGGTCGAGAAGACCACGGTGCGGTTGGCGAACGCCGGGTCGCCCGGCAGGCGCGCCTGGAGGTGGAGGCGCGAGAAGCCGTCGGCCGGCAGGGTGGTGACGCCGCCCGGCGAGCTCAGGGTGATGACGTCGTTGGCCAGCGGCGCGGTCGGCGAGTAGTCCGATTTCTTGTAGCAGCCCCCAAAAACCGCGAGCAGCAGAACCAGGAGGGTGAGACTGCGGAGTCGGTGCATCATCACGGACGAGTCCTTCAGCTCAGGATGGCGAGGGTGACGCTGTCATGCGTCTTCGTCTCGGCCTGGATCAGTTGCTTGACGACGACCTGGGCGATGCTGGTGCCGGCCCCGTGCAGGACCAGCGAGACGGTGTCGGTGCGCTCGGTCATCGCGCCGGGGATCTGGGCGCTGACGTGGATCTGCTTGGCGGGACCCTGCGGCGTCTGGAAGGCGACGTTGTGCCGCCCGTCGAGCGAATAGGTGATCTGCGCCGGCTCGCCGCCCAAGTCCGAGTGCAGGCTCTGGCGCAACAGGATCGGCCCGCTCGGCAGGCTGACCTGCGAAGGCGCGGCCGTCAGGGTATGGTCGATCACAACCGCCATGGTGAAGAACCTCCGTCCGCCGTCCAACCCCGATCAGGGCTTGAACAGGCTGCCGATCCCCTTCAGCGCCGGCACCACGTCGATGTCGAACGAGAGGGAGAAGAAATAGGTCGTGGTCAGCTTCTTGTCCGTGTTGAGCGGGTTCGGGCTGAGCTTCTGGAACACGATGCTCCCCGCCGTGAGCCGCACCGAGTTGGTGATCCGCACCCCGAGGCCGACGACGAGCGACTGGGTGCCGAACAGATCGTCGCGGGTCTTGTCGTTGCCGATCCCGTTCACCGTCAGGCCGATGGTCGCCGACACCCGCCGGTCGAGGGTGTGGAAGAAGTTTCCGAACTGGCTCAAGGGAGCGGCCTTGTTGATCGGCCGGAAGTAGATGTTGGTGCCGACGTAGGTGGTGCACGAGCTCAGCTCGGGCGCGCAGGCGACGCCGGTGTCGGCGCTGATGTAGTTGTTGCTCTGGGTCTCGAAGCTGCCGGTCGTCGAGCCGGCGATGAGGATCATGTTCTGCACCTGCGTCCGGTAGCGCTCGGCCAGCGCGGCGACCGCCCGGGCACGGCCGGCGAGCAGCGGCTGGAGGCGCTGGGAGAGCACGCCGGCGGCCCGCGCCATCGCGCGGTCGACGCTCCCCACCAGGCCGCGCGGCTGCCCCGAAGCGACCAGGGCCTTGAGGTCGTCCGGCGACAGCTTCCCCTCGGTGACCATCGGCGCCAGGAACGGCTGCGGCGCGCCATCCTCCCCCGCCAGCTTGTCGGAGAGCAGGGCGCGCAGCTTCGCCGTCTTCGCCGTGGCGTCGGCGAAGTAGGCGCCGCTCGCCGTCACGAAGGCGGCGAGGTCGGCGGCGCTCTGCCGGTTCTGGCGCGTCAGCACCGGGGCGTCGGCGAGCGCCAGGGCGCCTCCCACCTCGTCGGCATAGGGCTGGACGCTCGGCTGGGCCGCCGCCCGGGCCGCCAGGGCGTCGCGCAGCCGGCCCAGCGCCGGATCGCTCCGCATCTGCTGCAGGCTGGCGTTGAGGTTGGCGATCGTGTCCTGGTAGTCGCCGTCGGCGTCGGCGATCTGCCCCTGCGCGTTGCGCACCGGCAGCAGCGCGGTGTTGAGCGCGTCGCGCACGGCGTCGAAGGAGGTGTCGGGGTTGAACAGCGAGCCGGCCTCCGGGAAGCGGTCCGCGCCGGTAATCCGCTGCAGCGCCTGGGTGAGCTGGGTGCGGATCGCGGAGAGCTCCGGCACCGTCAGGTCGCCGGCGAGCGGCAGGCTCGGCGAGGTCGCGGGATCCCCCCACACGGCGGCGTCGACGATCCCCTGCACCTGCTGGGCGAAGGCCGTGGCTTCCTGGGGGGTGATCTTCTTCTCGAAGCTGAACTTGAACTGGTAGTACTGCTCGGCGTCGAGCCGTGGCACCAGCATGCGGAACTGCGGGTTGGGGGCCGCGGGGTCGACCGTGTTGCGCCACACGAGAGCGCCGCCGTCCCAGCAGTCGCCGTCCGGCTTGGCGCGCAGCCGGTCCGCGCTGACCAGGAGGGGCTTGCCGCTGTGCTTGCCGTTGGTGGTCGGCAGCTTCCAGCAGCGCAGCTCGAGGGTGGTTGCCCCCTGGGGGACTCCGCCGGTGAGGATGAACGGCACGTCGAACGGGAGGACCCGGTTGAACATCTGGCCGTTGAGGTCGACCTGCACCACGTCGAACCCCGAGTCGGCCGGCGGCGCCGGTGCCTGGCCGGCGGCGCCCTGGGCCGCGAGACCGGCGGCCGTTATCGCGATCCCCACCGCCAGGGCGGCGGCGAAACCTCTGCTGCGAGCAAACCTTTCCACGTCCGGCTCTCCCCCTCGCCCGGCGCCGCGCGCCGGCAGAAACCACCAGATCCCGATGTCGGAGCGCGGGAAGGGTACCACCGGCGGTCCCACCGGGCCAAGCCTTCAGCGGTCCCGCACGACGCGGAACGGATACGCGGCGACAACCGCCTCCGGAGCGCCATTCTTCACCCCGGTGATCGTCAACTGGTAGACGCCCGCGGGGAGCAGTCGGGAGGGGAGGAGGAGGACCAGCGAATCGCGGCCGTCCGGGTGGAGGTCGCGGCCCCGCCAGACCTCGTGGCCGGCCGCGTCGCGCAGCACGGCGCGGTAGGAGGGATCGTCGACCATGGCGAGCGCCAGGTCGAAGAGGACCGACGGGGTGGCGGCGGCGAGCGGCACGCGGTTCACCGGCTCGCGTCCGGCCTCCTCGCCGCCGCGCACGGCGGCGAGCGTGAAGAGGGGAAGGTTCACCTGCGCCCCCGCGGCCGCCTCCGGCTCCCGGCTCGCGAGCCGCGGGGCGGCCCCGGCGCGCGCCGCCGCCAGCCGGCGCTCGAGCCCGCGGTTCGTCACCAGAAGGGCGAGCGGCAGCGCCAGGAGGAACAGCAGAAGGCCCGCCAGCGCGAGCCGTTGCGCCCGGGAGAGCAGGGCCAGGCGAGCGAGCAGGCCGGCCCGGGCGCGGGCGGTCTCCTCCGCCGCCACGTCGAGCATCCCCTCGCGGAAGTCGCTCGCCGCCTCGAGCTGCGCCATGCACTCCTCGCAGGCGAAGTAGTGGGCCTCGAAGGCATCCCGCTCGCTCTCGCTCAGCCGGTCCTTGAGATAGGCATCGAGGAGGCCGTGCTCTTCGGCGTAGGCATGATCCATGGAAATCCTCCGTTCTCCTCTCACCCGGCGGCCTGCGCTCGCGGGGCCGCCACCGCCGCGCCCTGCCATTTCTCGAACAGCTCCCGGTAGCGCTGCCGGGCGCGGAACAGCACGCGATTGAAGTGGAGGTCCGAGAGATCGAGGTCGCGGCAGATCTCCTCTTTGTCATGGTCCGCGATGTAGTACCGGGAGAGGATCTCGCGGTCGCGGTCGTTCTTCAGCTCGGAGAGCACACGGCGGACGATCGACGCCCGCTCCTGGGCGAGGAGCCTCGCGAGCTGTCCGGGGGCCGGGTCCGGCGCGGTCTCGGCGGCCTCGGGCTCCGCCTGCCACTTCTGCCGCCGTCCGCCGCGGCGGACGGCGCCGAGGAAGAGGTTGCGGGCCATGCCGCTGACGAATCCCGGCAGCCGTTCCGCCTCGCGCAGCTCGCCCCCCCGCACCTTCTCGATCACCAGCCGGAAGGTCTCCTGGTACAGGTCCTCCACCATCGCTTCCTCCCGGGCCAGCCGCCGCAGCAGGAACGTGACGGCGCGACTGAAGCGCTGGACCAGCTCGGCCTCGGCGGCCGGGTCCCCGGCGACGATGCGGCGGACCAGATCCGCCATCGCCTCAGAATCCGGCGACGGAGCCGCGGCGGGATCGCTCATCGCGGCGCCCGCCTGCTCGGGAGGTGCCACGAGGCCGGCAAACATCTCAGCCCGTCCATAAACCCTCTTTCGAAGAGGGCTGGATGATACAGGAACCGGGACGAGCCTCCCCGGCGGGGACGGCGCCTACTTTCCAGGCTCGTCCGGGCCGGGCGCGCCATAGGGCGGCGGCCCGGGGACCGACTGCGCGATGAAGGTGCCGGTGTTGCCGGTCGATCCTCCACCGGCGGCTTCGAGCGTGGTCAGGGTGACGGTGAGTCGGAGCGCTCTCGGCGCCTGGGCGTCGAGCAGGATCAGGTCGGCTCTGATCCCGCAGACGAAGGTGTGGTCCGCAAAGGTCACCCGGGTCGTCGCAGCTCGCGAATAATCCAGCGAGCAGTCCTGGCCGTCCTCGTCCAGCCAGACGATCTGGAAGGTCTCGTCCTTGGGCCGCAGCAGGTTGGCGTGCGTGTGGTCCGGAACGAACGCACCGGGCGGGAATTGATCCGCGGAGCTGTTGTCGTTTTTCGGCTCCCATTCCATGATCTTCCACCATCCGGCGATGCGGGGGTCCATCGGGTCCATCGGCTCCATGGCTCTTTCCTTTCTCGAAGAAGGCGGCATTGCCGCCGATTGCACTGAAGTGCCCCAGGAGCGCCGGTTGTCTCAGGGCCTCACGCGGGAAAAGAGCCGATTTCCGTCGCCCTGGAGCACGAAACCGCTCCAGTAGTAGGGGGACCGCCAGCGCCGGTCCTCCCGGACGGCGAGCTGCGCCAGGCGCAGGGCCGCGGCCGGGGTCCGGCGCTCGGAGAGGAGAGCGCGATAGAAGCGCGACATCAGCTCCGCCGTCGCCTGGTCCTCGACCCGCCAGAGGCTCGCGACGACCTGCCGGGCTCCGGCGTAGAGGAAGCCCTGCGTCAGCCCCTCCAGCCCCTCGCCCCGCACCTCCCGGCCCAGCGCCGTCTCGCAGCCGGAGAGGACGACCAGGTCGGCGCCGAGCCGCAGGTTGTAGATGTCGCCGAGGCCGAGGAACCCCTCGACCGGCTCGCCCCGTTCCCCGACGCGGGAGAGCATCAGGCCGGAGAGGGCGGGGGTCTGGGCATCGATCAGGCCGTGGGTGGCGAAGTGGACGATGCGGTAGCCGGCGAGCTCCGGGGAGAGGACGGTCTTGCGGCTGGCCCGGAAGTCGAGCGCCAGGAGCGACGGGGCGGGAAGCGCGGCCGCGGCGATCGCCCGCGCCTCGCGCCGGGTCCAGGGGAGGCGGAGGAGCTGTTCGGCGCCGGACACGGAACGTGCCGCCGAGTTTGCCGAGGCCGCCGGGGTTCCCGTCCCGGCTCGCGCCGTCACACGCGGATCGGCGGGATCGAAGACGGGATCGGCCAGCACCGCCACCGCGCCCGGCGCCGGCTCGCGGGCCGACCGCCGCTGCACGGCCAGGGTGGAGGCCGAAAAGGCGTTGACGATCTCGTGCCGGGCGAGCAGGGGGGTTCCCCCGGCCCCGGGAGACGGCAGAATCCCGAACGGGATGTACGCGAGCTCGCCGTCGGCGACGACGATCAGCCGGCGCTCGCCGAGCCTTCCGGCGACCGGCCCGAGCAGCATCCGACTCAGAGCCGCGGCGGCGGTCGCGAGGCGGCGCTCCTCCGCCTCGCCGGGCGCCAGGACGCTCAAACCGCCGTACACCTCACGGGCGGCGGCCTCGATCCGCGCCCGCGGCGGCAGCTCGAATCCCGTCACGGAGCCCCGGTCGACCGCCCAGAGGAAGCTGCGCTCCTCGCCGAGCGCGTACTCGAGCAGCAGCGTGCCGCCGTCGAGCAGGGCCTGGATCTCGCCGCTGCGGGGGAGCGGCGGCTGGGTGAGCGCCGCGTAGCGCGGGCTCCGGCGGCGGATCTCGGCCTCGACCTGGGAGAGCTCCGCGAGCACCGCGCGGATCTCATCGTCCGCCGCGCGCTCCCGCGTTCCGGCGGCGGGCCCCGCGAGCAGGCTGGCCTGCCGGCCTGTCTTGGCCTTGAGGCGCCGGAGCAGAGCCCGCTCGTGCTCGCGCAGGAGCGGATCGACCCCCGCGCGGACCTCGGTGCCCGCCTCCAGGAGCAGGTCGAGGAGGGAACGGGCACGGGAGCGTTCGCTGGCCTCGAGCGCCGCCCGCGCGTGCCCCCGCCCCGGCTCCCGGCGGTCGAGCCCCATCTGGAGATCGACGGCGAGCTCGAACGCGGCGTGCTTGGAGGCCAGGAACAGGGCGCGCAGGTCCGCATCCGTCTCCGTGGCGCGCAGGGTCTCGACCCGGCCGAGCGCCTCCTCGACCCGCGCCAGGGCCTGCCGCGGCCGGCCCAGCGCCCGCTCGGCGCGGGCCAGCGCCGTCAGCGAGGCGATGATGCGGGCCGGCGCCTCGACCGCGCGGGCGCGGCCGACCGCCTGGACCAGGAGCCCGGCGGCCCGTTCCGGCTGCCGCAGGGCCAGGGATGTCTGTCCGAGGTCGATCAGGATCAGCCCTTCGTCGGCCCGGTCGGTCAGCCGCCGCGAGAGGTCGAGAGCGCGGCTGAGGTCGGAGAGGGCCGCCCTGGGCTTGCCCGCGGCGAGGCTCACCTCGCCGAGGAGACGGCGGGCGTGCATCTCCCCCCGGCGGTCGGCCGCCGCGCTCGCCACCCCGGCAGCCCGGCGGCCGGCGTCGAGCGCCCGGGCCGTGTCGCCGAGCCGGAAATGCGCCTCGCCGAGTGCGGTTTCGGTCCCCGCCTCGCCGGGCTCGTCGCCGATCTCCCGGCGGATGGACAGGGCCTGCTCCAGGTTGGCGAGCGAGCGCGGATAGTCACCCCGTCCGTACCAGGCGACGCCGATATTGTGGAGGAGCGCGGCTTCCAGCAGCCGGTCGCCGGACGGGCGGACGATCGCGAGCGCCGCGGCATCGGCGGCGAGAGCTTCGCCGAGCTCGCCGAGGCTCTCGTACAGGACTCCCAGATTGTTGAGGGTCCGGGCCTCCCCTTTCCGATCGCCCAGGGCGCGTTGCTGCGCGAGGACCCGGCGGTAGCTGCGCAGCGCCGCCTCCGGCTCGCCCAGGCTCATGGCGACCGCCGCGAGGTTCTGGAGCACGTTCGCCTCTTGAAAACCTTTCTCTCCGACGCGGTGGAAAATTTCGAGCGCCGCCTCGTAGAAGCCCAGGGCCGCGCGCAGCTCGCCTTGCGAATGCAGGGCGTAGCCAAGGTTGTTGAGCGCCTTGGCTTCCTCGTAAGGGCGGCCGAGGCCGTGCTCCAGCACCCGCGCGTTGCGCTGCGCCGCCACGGCGCCCGTGAAATCGCCCGTCGCGGTGCGGGCGAGCCCGAGCCCGCCCCAGGCGGCCGCCTGCCCGGGCGCGTCCCCCCGAGCGGCCGCCAGGGCCAGCGCCTGCCGGTAGTCCTCCAGGGCTTCCTTCGGCTCGCCGAGCGCCAGGTGGATGCCGCCGGCCGAGAGGGCGCATCGGGTCTCCTCCCGGCGGTTGCCCAGCGAGCGCCAGAGGGCCCGGGCCTCCCCGTAGCGGACGGCGGCCCGCCGCAGCGACTCCGCCCGGCCTTCCCGGTTGCCCGCCGCCGCCTCGGTCATCAACTGCTCGGCCGCGACGCGCCGGCGCTCGGCGGGCGCCGACTCCGCCAGCTCCTCGATCCTCAGCGTGTAGGTCCCGGGCGCCACGCCGGGGCTCGGCGAGCTGACCCGGATGGCGAGCCGCCCCGCGGCGTCGGCGGCGTCCGCGGACACCAGCAGCGACTCCGGCCCTTCGCTGTCCGTCGGGCCGTCCACCACGATCCGCGCCGTGCCGTCCGGCCGCAGCACGGCGACCTCGACGTCGATCCCCCGCTGCTCGACGGTGATCAATTGGCGGGCGCCAGGTCTCGCCGGGAGGCCGTAGACATGGACCTCGCCGCCCGCCAACCGGCGAGCGAGCCCCGCGATCGGCAAGGCAGGACGTACCGGCCGGCTTCCGGGGCCGGAAGGCGAGCCTCCGGCCAACGCTCCGGCGCCGGCGAGGACCACGATCCAGCCGAGGCCGCCAAGCCACCTTGCGCGCAATCCCAACCTCAAACTCCCTTTGTAAAGAAGGACGAGGCGATGGTAGCACGCCCCCGACGCAGACTCGGGGGACACGGCTGAACGTGCCGCCACGGCGACTTGGGCTCGCAGGGTGGGATAAGCCGGCGCGCCGGGGCACATCCTCGATGCATTCTTTTTTCAGCTTCGTCCGTTCACTCGTTACGAAAAGGAGATTCCGATGTCCAGTTTCTGGAAGTTGCTCGCCGGCCTCTGTCTGCTGACGGTCTTTACAATGCCGCATTCCGCGCTGGCCCAAAACTGTCCTCCCGGATATACGAACAACGGCCTCACTTGCGGCAGAGGGGCGAGCACGATCCCGAACGGCGGCTCGCGGGTTGCCGATTGCCCCGCCGGCTACACGAACAACGGAGCGACCTGCGGCCGTGGAGCCCACACGATCTCGAACGGCGGCTCCATCCTCGCGGATTGCCCCAGCGGCTTCAGGAACATGGGCGCGTCGTGCTACCGTGCCTGGCCGCCCAAGTCGCTGAGCATGAGCCACATGACCTGTCCGGACGGCTGGTTCCGGAGCGGTGGGCGGTGCTACAAACCTTGCCCCGACGGATATACGAACACGGGAGTCTCCTGCTTTCGCCCTGCCAGCACGCTGGGCATGGACGCGATGACCTGCGGGCCGAATGAGTTCAAGTCCGGAGCGCGCTGCTACAAGCCCTGTCCGGTCGGCTTTACGAACACGGGAGTGTCGTGCTTCCGGCCGGTCAGCACGCTGCCTCGCAACTCGAACATCGATTGGAACCCTCCGCTCTCCCGGCCACGCCAGGAGTTTTACAACATCGCCCACATGGCCAACACGATAGCCGCCGCGAAGTGGGCCATCGACCAAGGCGCGAACGGCCTCGAGATGGACCTGAACTTCGACAGCCTGGGCCGGCCGACGTCGTTCCTGCATGGCTTTCCCTGCGACTGCACCTGTCTCGTGACGACGGAACACATCTGCAGCAATGGCCTCGGCAAGTCCTGTAACGCGATGGCCAGCGCGGCGGCGCACCTCAGCGACATCGCTGGCCTGCCCGGCCTGGCGCTCGTCTATATCGACAGCAAGGTCGACGCGAACACCAATCCGCAGGCTGGCACGGAGGTGATCCGACTCCTGGAAACCAACCTGTTCGGCAACGGGTATCAGGGGGTGGTGATCGTCGCGGCGCCCGACACGACGAATTTTCAGTATCTGCTGGCCGCGGTGCGCGAAGCCGGGCAGACAGCCCACGCCAAGCGGTACTTCTTCGGGTTCGACCAGGTCCGCGGGCCGGCCAGCAGAGGCCTCGACGTGCTCAAGCAGCTTCCGGGCTCACCGAATCTGGTCTATTCGACCGGCATCACCGCCTGCCTTGCCGATACGTTCTACTCCGAGATTTCCGGCGGCGTGACGAACCGGGTTCCCGGTCCCGTCAGCCTCAACGGCATCTGGACGATCGATCTCGAACGCAGCATGATCAATTACCTGCAGCTCGGCGTGAACGCGATCGTCACCAACCGGCCGGGCATCCTCAGGAATGTCCTCGCGCAAACGCAGCCCGACCTGGAGCTGGCCCTGCCCACGGACAGTCCTCCGCTCCGCCCGTAAGAGCACCTCGTCGCCGAACGATGCGGCTCACCGCAGGCGCGGGATGATCCTCCAGAAATCAACCTTGGGGTTGGTCACATTTCACGCAGCCCAGCTCGGCGCCCAGCCATTTCTCGCGTTCTTCAGGATCGATCACCCAGGGACGGTTCATCCACGGCGGATTGTGACGAACGTGCTGGGCGTGCCCGCACTCCAGATCGGCGACCCAGTCCAGCCGTTCGTCCTGATGAAAAGCGATGATCTTGCGCCGCATGCGTTTCCAGTCTACGGCGAAAGGAGGCTGCCGCGCGGCAGCCTCCTGACCTTCATCACCTTCCTCGGCCCGCGGCCCCCCTACTTCGCCGCCTTCCGCACCACCCCCTTCTCCCCGGCGCTCCCGAGGTCGAGGGTGGCGTCGTCGGCCATCACCACGAAGGGGCGGGGGTCGACGGTGAGCCTTCCGTGGCCGTCGTAGGCGACGACCTGGACAGTGCCCATGCCGTAGCCCATGGGGCCGCGGCTGTAGTAGTTCACCCACAGGCGATAGGGGCCGGCGGCGCGGGTGGCCGGATCGCTCACCGCGAAGCATTCGGGACCGTAGCCGGTGGTGACGTCGGCGAACAGCTCGCCGCCGGTCGGCAAGGTCTTCGCCTCGTAGAAGGCGTGGTTTCCCTTGCGGTCGTAGACGTGGAGGTCGACGTCGTTGGCGTCGGTCTCCCAGGTGAGGACGAAGCGCAGCGACGGTCCGCTCGCGAGCCGCGCCTCGTGCGCCTGGAGGCGGTCGAGGATCTCGGCGCGGTGGGCGGGCTCGGCTGCGAGCCAGGCCGATCCCAGGAGGCCGAGATCCTCGCGCAGCACCCGGTCGACCCCGGCGAAGCGCCCTCCCGGGTACTTCTGCTCCAATCCGGCTTCGAGCGCCGCGAAGGCTTCCGCGGGACGGCCGGCGCGCAGCAGGGCCCAGGCGAGGAGGCGGTGCCCGGACGGATGGTCCGGCCGCTGGGCGACCGCCTTGCGGTAGGTGTCGATCGCGAGCGGCAGCCCGCCTCGCCCAGGTGCTCGAGGCGCTCCCCCGCCAGCCGCCGCAGGTCGGCGCGGCTGGGGAAGAGGTCGATCAGCGAGCCGTAGGCCCGTGCCGCCGCCGCGGGCTCGCCGGCGGCCTCCCAGGCCTCGCCCAGGGCCAAGAGGCCCAGCACGTCACCCGGCGCCTCGGTGTTCCACGCCTCGGCGAGGGCGCGCGCCTCGCGGACGCGGCCGGCGGCGAGATGCGCCTTCACCTCGCCGAAGCGGCCGTTGTAGGGCGCCACCTGCCCCCCCTTGCTCCGCGCGGTGCGGCCCCGCGGACCGGCGCCCTCGGAATCGGCCGGCGCTCCCCCGGAGACTCCCGCCTCCACCTGGAGGTTCTCCCGCAGCATAGGAACGGCAGGCGGGGGTGACGGCACCTGGACTGGCTGCACGGCGGCGACACCGCCGCGGGCCTGGTCGCTGGCAATGCCGCCGACCACACCACCCGCGACCCCACCGGGGACGCCGCCCGCGACGCCTCCCGGCACGCCGCCGGCGACCCCCTCCTCGAGCGCCGACTCGGGGTCCTGGCCCACCTCCTCGGCTTCCTCGGCCGGCTCCGGCGCGGGCCGGGGAGCGAAGTTATCGAAGTCTTCGACGGGGGCCTCCGGCCGGCGGACCCGCGGAGCGGCCGGCGCAGATTTCGCCGCCGCGGCCGGTCGATCGAAATCCGGACGCAGGATGGAGCGGCTCCGGGCGAGCACGTCGAGCCCGCCCGGGCCGACGGTCAGGATGTCGGCGAGGCTCTTCTGATCGAGGCCGAAGCGCTGGTAGTCCCATTCGGACTCGAGCACCAGCATGGCGGTCAGCGGGCTCAGGACCCGGTGCTTGACGCTGACCTCGACGATCTGGAGGCTGAGCGCGCGCCGGAGGTCCTCGTCGCCCGAGAGCGCTGCGTCGCGCAGATGGACCAGCCGCTCGATGCGCGCGGAGGCCCAGGCACGTTCGAGGAGCGGGCGCTCGGCCGCCGTCAGCTCTCCCGTCGCGACGGGCCGGCCGGCGACGGTGAGACGGAGGGGGCGGTCGGCCGGCAGGTCGGCGTAGACCAGCGCCTGGTCGCCGGCCTGGACCCCGTCGAGGGTCTCGGGCCAGATCCACTCCGCCCCCTCGATCCCTACCTTGAGGCCGGAGCGGCAGGCGAGGGTCAGCCGGCGGGCGATCTCGGGAGTCGGCGCGGCGCCGTCGAGGCGCTGGCCGTCGTGCGGCAGGTTGCCGGTCACCAGCTCGCGGAGGACGGCGTCGTCGCGCAGGCCGCCGACGGCGAGGACGTCCAGCCGCTCGACTCCCTTGTCGCCGAGGGCGTGCACCGCCGCCTTGAGCGCCCGCGTCTCGACGTCGCCGGCCGTCGCCTCGCCGTCGGTGACCAGGAGGACCCGGCGGTAGCGGGCGCCGCCGCTGTCCAGATGCCGGGCGAGCCAGCCGAGGGCGCGGCCGAGGTCCGAGGCGCCCAGCGGGCGGCGGGCGGCGAGGCGCTGGAGCTCCGGGCTCCCGAAGCCGCCGGCCGTCCCCTCGAACATCGGCGCCACCTCCTGGTCGAAGGCGGCGACCCCGACCGGGGTGCCGCGGCCGCCTCCGTTCTTCCCGTCGCGCAGGCCGGCGATCAGCTCGCCGACGCGGCGTACCTGGGTGGCGTAGCCGAGGGCGCGCGAGGCGCTCGAATCGACCAGCACGTAGAGGGAGTCGATCTCCTCCGGCACGGGGGGGACCGGCGCCGCGATGCGGACCACCGCCAGGTTGCCGTGGCGCAGACCGGCGCGGCTCGCCACCTGCGACTGCGGGATCTCGAAATCGCGGTCGGGGGTCCAGTCCCGCTTGTGGAGCTCGACCACCCGGCGGTCGCTGACCTCGCCGCCGAGGTTGCTCGCCGCGGAGTCCTCGGAGCCTGAGACGGGACGCCCGCTGAGGAGGACGCGGAGGTCGAGGCGGCCGATCGCGGAGAGGCCGCGCAGGGGGAGGACGTAGGGCTCGTCGGCGCGGGCGAGCGCGTGGGAGTAGGAGACGATGATCTCCTTCCGGCCGCGGGCGGGGATCGGGAAGACGCGGGCCGAGAACTCGTTCCCCGCCTCCTGCTCGAGGAGCGCCGGATCCTGCTTGCGGTGCAGGAAATCCTCGTAGACGACCTGGGCGCGGCGGCGTTCCACCACCTCCCCCTCCTGCCAGGCGCCGCCGAGCTTCATCGCGAAGCGGCTGAGCGCCGCCCCCTGCGGCAGGGCGATGCGGAAGCGCCCCTCCATCACCTCGTCGCGCGGGTTCTCGAAGGTGAGGTGGAGCTCGGTGAAGGCGAGCGGCGGCTCGAGGACGCCGTTCGCCTCGACGGCGACCAGGGCGAGCCCGGTGCCGTCCGAGGCGGTGAGGCCGATCGGGGGGACCGGCCCGGCGTCGGGGCGGTCCGGAGCCTTGGCGAAACGGAACGGCGCCGGAGTAGCGGCGGCGTTCACGGAAGCGTGCGGGGAAGCGTCGTGGGCCGCCGTCGCGCCGGCGGTGAGGCCGGCGACGAGCAGGACGGCGAGGATCAGCGGAATGCCGAGCAGCGGAAGCGAACGAATCGGACGCGACATGGAGGTTCTCCTCCCGGATGGACGGCCCCGATTTGAGGCTGCCTGGGAGGTTAGACACAGGAGGAGGGAAAAACGTGCCTGGGGGGAACCGCCGCCGCGAGCCCGGAGGACAGAGGCCGGACGGAGTCGCGATCGCACCGATCCCGGGAGCCTTTTTCCTCCCCTGTACTCGGGGGAGGCCAGGAGGGGGTGTTCCGGAGTCTGGGATGCTGCCTTGGTTGGAGGGTTGAGGCCCCCTCCTGACCTCCCCCGAGTACAGGGGAGGAACCAAGCGCCCTGCGAGAGCCGTTGCCGGATCTCGGCCACCCAGGGTTCACACCCTGGGCTACAGGAAGGCCGCCCTGACGGGCTCGCGATTTGCCTGAAGTTTCAGTTTCCTCCCTACTCCACCGCCAGCGCGATCTGGTTGGCGAAGGCTTCGAGGAAGTGGAGGCGTTCCGGGGCGGCGAGGCTCTCGGGGTCGGCGGGGTGGACGCCGAGGACGCCGACCGGGCCGCGCGAGGTCTTGAGGGGGAGGTAGAGCCCCTTGGCGGCGGGGAGGGTGTTGGTGGTCTTGCCGGCGGCCTGGCCGTGGTCGAAGACCCATTGCGCCACCGCGTGCTCGCGGGTGTCGAGGACGAAGGTGACGCTCTCCCCCGCCCGCTCGGCCACCCGGCCGTCGGCGTCGGGGAGGAGGAGGAGGACCTGGCTCAGGAAGACGGAGTGGATGTGGCGCGCCGCCGCCTGCAGGATCTCGTCGACGTCCTTGGCCGCCGCGAGGTCGCGGCTCATCGCGTAGAGGGCGGCGGTGCGCCGCTCGCGGTCGTCCGCGGCCTCGGCCTGCTGGCGCAGGCGCACGGTGAGGGTCGAGATCAGCAGCCCGGTGACCAGCAGCACCGCGAAGGTGAACAGGTATTCGGTGTCCGAGACCTGGAAGGTGTAGTACGGCGGCACGAAAAAGAAGTCGAACGCCGCCACGCTCAGCACCGAGGCGAGGACCGAGGGGCCGCGGCCGAAGCGGAAGGCGGTGGCGACGATCCCCAGCAGGAGGATCATCACCAGGTTGGTGGGGCCGAGATAGGCCCGGGCGGGGACGCAGAGGCCGGTCGCGAGAGCCGTGACCAGGACGGCCGCCCCATAGCGCCGGAGGTCCGGCTGGCGGCGGCGCTCGCGGCGGGCGAGCACCGCCCCGCCCTCCCCCACCTCGCCGGCGATCACGTAGACGTCGATGTCGCCGCTCTCGCGCTCGAGCTGGTCGCGCACCGAGCCGAAGAAGACGTCGCGCCAGCGGGGGCGGATCGGCTTGCCGACCACGATCTTCGAAACGTTGCGCCGGCGGGCGTAGCGCAGGATCTCGGCCGCCGGCCGCTCGCCGCTCAGGGTTACCGTCTCCGCCCCCAGCCGCTCGGCGAGGCGGAGGGTCTGCCAGACCCCCTCGCGCTCCTCTTTGGCCACGCGCAGCTCGGCAGGGGTCTCGACGTAGACCACCACCCACTCCGCCCGCAGCCGCTCGGCGAGGCGCCGCGCCGCCCGCACCAGGCGGGCGCCGTGGGGCCCCGAGCTGACCGCCACCAGCAGCCGCTCGGCGACCGGCCAGGTCTCGGCCACGCCGTGCAGCTCGCGGTAGCGCTGCATCTGGGCCTCCACCCGCTCGGCCGTCTTGCGCAGGGCGAGCTCGCGCAGGGCGATCAGGTTCCCCGGCCGGAAGAAGCCGTCGCGCGCCCGCGCCGCCTGCTCGGGGATGTAGACCTTCCCCTCCTGGAGGCGCTTCAGCAGCTCCTCGGGGGGGAGGTCGACCAGCTCGACCTGGTCCGCCCGCTCGAGGATCGAGTCGGGGACCGTCTCGCGCACCACCACCCCGGTGATCTTGCCGATCAGGTCGTTCAGGCTCTCGAGGTGCTGGACGTTGAACGCGGTATAGACGTCGAGCCCGGCGGCGAGCAGCTCCTCGACGTCCTGCCAGCGCTTGGTGTGGCGCGAACCGGGAGCGTTGGTGTGGGCGAGCTCGTCGACCAGCGTCACCGCGGCGCGGCGCGCGAGGGCGGCGTCGAGATCGAATTCCGCGAGGGTCACCCCGCGGTGCTCGTCGCGGCGCGGCGGCAGCACCTCGAGCCCCGCCACCAGCGCCTCGGTCTCGGCGCGGCCGTGGGTCTCGACCACCCCCACCACCACGTCGACGCCCCGCCGCCGCAGCTCCTGCGCCGCCTGCAACATGGCGAACGTCTTCCCCACCCCGGCGGTGGCGCCGAAGAAGACCTTGAGCTTCCCCCGCCGCTCCCGCTCCTCCTCGGCCTGCGCCAGGGCGAGGAGAGCGTCGGGGTCGGGACGGTGGTGGTCGGTCATTTCCGATCGAGCGCCAGGTTCAATTCCAGCACGTTCACCCGTGGCTCGCCGATCAGGCCGAGCCAGCGCCCTTCGACATGGGCTTCGACCTGCCGGTGGAGCGCCGCGGGGTCGAGGCCGCGCGCCGCGGCGACACGATTCACCTGGTAGAACGCCGCCGCCGGGCTGATGTGGGGATCGAGCCCGGAGGCCGAGGCGGTCACCAGATCGACCGGCACGGGGCCGCCGCCATTCGCGGCGCGGATGCGGTCGACGTCCCCCTTGACCCGCTTGAGCAGGTCCGGGTTGGTCGGCCCGAGGTTCGAGCCCGTCGAGCTCGCGGCGTTATAGGGGGCCGGCGTGGTCGCCGACGGGCGCCCCCAGAAGTAACGGGGGCTCGCGAAGGGCTGGCCGATCAGCTCCGAGCCGACGGCGTGGCCGTTCCGCATCACCAGGCTGCCGTTCGCCTGGTGGGGAAAGAGGGCCTGCGCGATGCCGGTCACGGCCAGAGGATAGAGCAGGCCGGTGAGCACCGTGAAGACGAGGAAGATCAGGATCGAGCTGCGCAGTTGTCGCATGGTCACACCACTCCAATCCCTTGCAGGATGAGGTCGATCAGCTTGATGCCGAGGAAGGGGACGATCACCCCGCCCAGGCCGTAGATCAGCAGGTTGTCGCGCAGCAGGCGCGACGCCGTGTGGCGGCGGAACTTGACCCCTTTGAGCGCCAGCGGGATCAGCACGATGATGATCAGCGCGTTGAAGATCACCGCCGAGAGGATGGCGCTGTTCGGGCTCGCGAGGTGCATCAGGTTGATCCGGTTGAGCACCGGGTAGGTGGTGGCGAACGCCGCCGGGATGATCGCGAAGTACTTGGCGACGTCGTTGGCGATCGAGAAGGTGGTGAGGGTGCCGCGGGTGATCAGGAGCTGCTTGCCGATCTCCACCGCCTCGATCAGCTTGGTGGGGTTGGAGTCGAGGTCGACCAGGTTCGCCGCCTCCTTGGCCGCCTGGGTGCCGGAGTTCATGGCGACGGCGACGTCGGCCTGGGCGAGCGCCGGCGCGTCGTTGGTGCCGTCGCCGGTCATCGCCACCAGCCGTCCGCCGGCCTGGTAGTCGCGGATCAGCTTGAGCTTGGCCTCCGGCGTCGCCTGGGCCAGGAAGTCGTCCACCCCGGCCTCGGCGGCGATGGCGGCGGCGGTCAGCGGATTGTCGCCGGTGATCATCACCGTCTTGATCCCCATCTCCCGCAGCTCGGCGAAGCGCTCGCGGATCCCCCCCTTGACGATGTCCTTGAGATGGACCACGCCGAGCACCCGCGAGCCCGCGGCCACCACCAGCGGCGTGCCGCCGGACTTGGCGATCGTCTCCACCTTGTTGCGCACGTCATTGGGGAAGGCCCCCCCCTTGCCGACCACGAACGCCTCGACGGCGTCGGCGGCCCCCTTGCGGATCGGCTGGCCTTCGAGGTCGACGCCGCTCATCCGGGTCTGTGCCGTGAACGGGACGAACCTGGCGCCGAGGGCGTGGATGTCGCGCTCGCGGATCCCATAGCGCTCCTTGGCGAGCACCACGATGCTGCGCCCCTCGGGGGTCTCGTCGGCCAGCGAGGAGAGCTGCGCGGCGTCGGCGAGCTCGCGCTCAGGGGTGCCGTCGGCGGGGAGGAACTCGGTCGCCTGGCGGTTGCCGAGGGTGATGGTGCCTGTCTTGTCGAGCAGCAGCACGTCGACGTCCCCCGCCGCCTCGACGGCGCGGCCGGAGGTGGCGATGACGTTCGCCTGGATCATGCGGTCCATGCCGGCGATGCCGATCGCCGAGAGGAGGCCGCCGATCGTGGTGGGGATCAGGCAGACCAGCAGCGCGGTGAGCACGGTGACGGTGACCGGCGTGCCGTGGCCGGCGGCGGTGACGCTGTAGATCGAGAACGGCAGCAGGGTGACGGTCGCCATCAGGAAGACCAGGGTGAGGCCGGCGAGCAGGATCGAGAGGGCGATCTCGTTCGGCGTCTTCTGCCGCTTCGCCCCCTCGACCAGCGCGATCATGCGGTCGAGGAAGGTCTCGCCGGGGTTGGCGATGATGCGCACGACCAGCCAGTCGGAGAGCACCTGGGTGCCGCCGGTGACCGAGCTGCGGTCGCCGCCGCTCTCGCGGATCACCGGGGCGCTCTCGCCGGTGACCGCCGCCTCGTTGACCGAGGCCACCCCTTCGACGACCTCGCCGTCGCCGGGGATGGTGTCCCCCGCCTCGACGAGGACGACGTCCCCTTTTCTCAGGTCCGTCGAGGCGACCTCGGAACGGGCGGCGTCGAAGCGCGGCTGCGCGAGCTTCTTGGCGAGCGTCGTCCGGCGGGTCTGGCGCAGCGCCGCGGCCTGGGCCTTCCCCCGCCCCTCGGCCATCGCCTCGGCGAAGTTGGCGAACAGCACCGTGAACCAGAGCCAGAGCGAGACGGCGAGGATGAATCCGGGCGACGCCTCCCCCTTGCCCACCAGGGCCTGGACGAAGAGGCCGGTGGTGAGGAGGCTGCCGACGTAGACCACGAACATCACGGGATTGCGCACCATGGTCCGCGGCGAGAGCTTGCGGAACGAATCCTTGACCGCCGCGCGGACGATGCTGGGATCGAACAGAGAAGTCTTTCTTTTCGACATGACGTTATGAACCTCCGGCCATCATCTGGAGATGCTCGACGATGGGGCCGAGCGCCAGCGCCGGGAAGAAGGTCAGGGCGCCGATCAGCACGACGGTGCCGATCAGCAGCACCACGAAGAGCGGCGTATGGGTGGGGAGCGTGCCGGGCCCGGCCGGCACCAGCTTCTTCTTCGCCAGCGAGCCGGCGATCGCCAGCGTCGGGATGGCCAGCCAGAAGCGGGAGACGAGCATCGCGACCGTGCCGGTCAGGTTGTAGAACGGGGTGTTGGCGGAGACGCCGGCGAAGGCGCTGCCGTTGTTGTTCCCCTGCGAGGTGTAGATGTAGAGGATCTCGCTGAAGCCGTGCGCGCCGGGGTTGGCGATCGCCTTCAAGCCCGGTTGGACGACCACCGCCACGGCGGTGAACAGCAGCACGACGAGCGGCATGATGAGCACGATCAGCGCCGCCATCTTGACCTCGTACGACTCGATCTTCTTGCCGAGGTACTCCGGCGTTCGGCCGACCATCAGGCCGGCGATGAAGACGGCGACGATGACGAAGATCAGCATGCCGTAGAGCCCCGAGCCGACGCCGCCGAGGATCGTCTCGCTGAACTGCATCAGGAAGAGAGGGACCAGGCCGCCGAGCGGCGTGAAGGAGTCGTGCATCGAGTTCACCGCGCCGCACGAGGTGGCGGTGGTGGCGGCGGCGAAGAGGGCCGAGCGGGCGACGCCGAAGCGCACCTCCTTCCCCTCCATGTTCCCCCCCGGATTGAGCACGGTCGCCGTCTGGTCGACCCCCAGCGCCCCGATCCTCGGGTTCCCCTGCGCCTCGGCCCAGTAGCCGAAGAGCTGGAAGCCGAGCAGCACGATCAGCATGGCGGCGAGGATCGCCCACCCCTGCCGGGTGTCCCCCACCATCTTGCCGAAGGTGTAGCAGAGCGCGGCGGCGATCACCGTCTCGGCGAGCACCAGCAGCAGGTCGGTCAGCGGCGTCGGGCTTTCGAACGGATGGGCGGCGTTGGCGTTGAAGAAGCCGCCGCCGTTCGTCCCGATGTGCTTGATCGCCATCTGCGAGGCGACCGGGCCGACGGCGATCACCTGCTCGGTGACCGCTTTGCCGTCCGCGTCTTTGGTCGCCTCGACGAGCGGCACGGTGTGGTACGTGGAGAGGGTCTGCACCACCCCCTGCGACACCAGCACCAGCGAGAGGACGAGCGAGAGCGGCAGCAGGATGTAAAGGGTCGTCCGCGTCAGGTCGACCCAGAAGTTCCCCAGCGTGGCCGATTTCCGGCGCGCGATGCCGCGGATGAAGGCGACGAGGATCGCCATGCCGGTCGCCGCGGAGGTGAAGTTGTGCACGGCGAGCCCGGCCATCTGGGTCAGGTAGCTCATCGTGGTCTCGCCCACGTACGCCTGCCAGTTGGTGTTGGTGGTGAAGCTCGCGGCGGTGTTGAGCGAGGAGTCGGCCGACACGGCGCCGAGCTTCTGGGGATTGAACGGCAGCCACCCCTGCAGGCGCTGCTGCAGGTAGAGGACGATCATCCCCACGGCGCTGAACAGGAGGACGGCGAGGGCATAGACCTTCCAGTCCATCTCCTCCTCCGGCCGCACGCCGCAAACGCGATAGATCAGCCGTTCGACGGGCCCGAGGACGCGGTCGAGCCCCCACAGCGGCCGGCCCTCGTAGACCCGCGCCATGTAGGAGCCGAGCGGCTTCGCGAGCGCCACCAGGACGGCGATGAATAGAAAGATCTGGAGCAATCCGTTGGTAGTCATCGGTTTCTCGCTTTTAGAAGCGCTCCGGTTTCAGCAGGGCCACGAACAGGTAGACGGTCAGACCGAGCGTCACCAGCAGGCCGAGGACGTAGAGGCCGTTCATTTCGTTTCCTCCCGCGGGTTTTCCGCCCGTGCAGTGTCCATGGAGTCGCAGAAACGCACGAACCGCCAGGACAGCCAGAAGAAGAGGACGGTGGCGATGATAAAGACGAAGTCCATGGATCGATCTCCTTGTTCGATTTCCTCAGAAGCGGACGGCGATCCCTAGACCGAACAGCCGGTCGGGAGAGTCGGAGGTCAGGCCGCGGTCGAAGCTCAGGTCGAGCTGCACGTCGTTCGAGACCAGGTACTTGATCCCGCCGCCGAGAAACGACGAGTCGCTGGCGCCGGAGAGGTTGGTGGTCACGTAGACGGCCTCGCCGTAGGCGCTCCACTTGGGGGACGGCAGCGAGCGGCCGAGCGAGACCGCGAAGGTCCCCTGCCCATAGCGGTCGCCGCCGGAGGGACCGTTCAGATAGCCGGCGAGAGCGCCGATCCCCCAGCCGCTCGCCAAGTTCCACTCGGCCATCGCGTCGAGCTGATAGATGGGGTGGTCGGCGGTGAACCCCGTGGCACCGGTCGGCACGATCACCGAGGGGATGAGGGCGAACGAGGGCTGCGCTCCGTCGTTGTCGAGCAGGTGCCACTTGGCGCCGATCTCGAGGTCGCCGACGCCGTGGTCGGTGGCGGTCCGGCCGCCCACTGTGACGCGCGATTCGTTGTAGACCGGGCTGTCCAGGCGCAGCTCGAAGCTGTCGGTGACGCCGTAGCGGACGAGGCCGAAGAGGCTGGTGAGGCGGGCGTCGACGCCGGCGGCGTCGTTGACGGTCACGGCGGGGATCCCCCACTCGGTCTGCAAGGTCCCGCGGCCGACGGTGAGGCTGCTGAACAGGAAGCCGGGACGATCGGTGACCAGGGGCGAAGGCGGCGACTGCGGCGACGGCGTGGCGGCCTGCCCGAGGGCGGCGCCGGCCGGCAGGAGCGACAGAATCAGAATCGCGGTGCGGCGAAACGTGAACATTCCAATCTCCAATCTCCCCTCCGCTACTCACGAGGGAGGGTGAAACCAATATCGCCGACCGGGTCTTAAGAAGTCCGGAGGGAGATCGAAAGGGTTTCTAAAGATTTCGCTCGTTCAATCCGTCGCCACGGGGAGGGTGAACCAGAAGGTGGCCCCGTGCCCCTCCTCGCTCTCGACATGGATCTCCCCGCCGTGCGCCAGGACGATGCTGCGCGCGATGGCGAGCCCCATCCCCACCCCCCCCAGGTCCTGCGTCCCGGGGACCTGATGGAAGGGCTCGAAGATCTGCTCGAGGTGCGCGGACGGGATGCCGCTGCCGGTATCGGCCACGCTGAAGCGCACCCGCCCCTGCCAGGGCTCGGCCCTCACCGTCACCACGCCGCCGGGGGCGGAGTGAGCGCGCGCGTTGCGCAGCAGCGAGGTGAGGACCAGCCGGGCCCGCTCGCCATCGGCGAGGACGCGCGGCACCTCGGGGCTGACGTCCGTCACCGCCTTCACCTGCTCCTCCTTGAAGCCCGGCGCGGTCTCCTCGACCGCGGCGGCGACCAGTTCGGCCGGAGAGACCGGCTCGAGATGGAGCTGCTGGCGGCTCTCGCCCAGGCTCGACACCGCGAGCAGGTGCGCGGCCACCTCGCCGAGGCGGGCAGCCTGAGCCTGAGCGGCGTCCAGCCGCTGCTTCTGGTGGGGAGTCAGCGGCCCGAGGCGCTCGCCGCCGAGCGATTCCAGGGCGTCGCGCAGAGGGCCGAGCGAGAGCTCGAAGTCGTGGGCCGCGTTGGCCAGGAGGCCGGCCTGAACCTCGCTGCCGCGCAGCCCGCCCGTCACGTCGGCGAGCACCAGGACCATCCCGTCCATCCGTCCCTGCGCGTCGCGCAGGACCATGCCGTGCGGCTCGAAGAAGCGCTCATGCCCGTCGATCGTGACCTTCACCCGCGCCTCGGCACCCAATCGGCCGGAGGCGAGATGGTCGAGCAGCGGCGAGAGCCATTCGGCATGCGGCTCGGGGATCGGCTGATCCGGCACCAGGCCGAACAAGGTGGTGGCGGCCTGGTTCGCCAGCTCCACCTTGCGCTCGGGGCGCTCGCCGGAGACCACGGCCACCGCTTCGGGGAGCTTGTCGAGGGCGGATTGCGAGATCCGCCGGGCGCGCAGGAGGCGCGCCTGGTCGGTCTCGCGCAGCTCGCGCAGGCCATGGGCCATCGAGTTGAAGGCGGCGGCGAGCACGCCGAGCTCGTCGCGCGAGGTGACCGGCAGCCGGAGGTCGAGGTTCCCCTTCTCGATCTCGCCCGCCGCCCGGGTCAGCCGCTCGAGGGGACCCAGGATGGCGTTGGAGAGGAGGAAGATGCAGAGGCCCGCCACGGCGGTCCCGGCGAGGAGGAGCAGGGCCATCTCGCGGCTCGCCGAGGAGGCGAGATGGCGGGCGCGGTCGTTCGCCTGCACCATGTTCCCCTGGTTCATCTCCAGGATCTCGTCAGCCGTCTCCTTGATCTGCTGGAAGGTTGGATAGAGCCGCTGGAAATAGAGCGCGCGCCGCTCCGCGGCGGGAGCCTGCGGGGCGAGCACCTGCTCCAGCACCGGCGTGTAGGCGGCGAAGAGCTGGCGCAGGCGCTCGGCCCGCGCCCCCTCCCCCGGCAGGGTGATGTTCCCCAGCTCCGTCTGCAGGGCCGCCGCGAAGCGCGGGCGGTTCTGCGCCGCGAGCGTCCCCCCCTCCCCCTCCTCCCCCGCCAGGGCGAACAGGGCGCCACTGTCCATCCGCTCGAGCGCCTCCTTCATCTGCTCGCAGGCGATGACGCTCTTGTAGTTCTCGCGCAGGATGACGTCGATCGAGCCGCCGAGGCGGTCGAGCAGGGAGATGCTCTCGACGCCGACGGCGATCAGGATCGCGAGCAGCACGACGAAGCCAAGGATGAGCTGGGTGCGCAGCCCGAGGCCGCGCGGGGCGCTGGCGAGCTGGTGTTGATGAGTCATGGCGATCCCCTCGGGACGGCCCGCGACGCGGCTTTCCGCCTGACGCGGGCAGGATCAGGATCGCCGGGAAGGTCTTAAGAAGTCCGGAGGAAGAGCGAAAGATTTTCTAAAGATTTTGTTGCCCCGCCGCCCCCGTCGTCGCCTCACCTGCGGCCCCTGCTGCCAGACGAAGTCCATCTCGGCCGCGAGCGCCGTCGGCGCCACCCGCGACTCGTGGACCACCACCGCTCGGGACGAAAGGAGTGAAATGGATTGCCAACCGCCGACATCCAGGGATGAGGAACGCCCGAAGAGTCGCCCTTGCTACCCTTTCTCCAGACCCAAAATGCGCGTCGCGCGTCGTTCGAATGAAGAGGGCCCCCCGATGGCCATCGCCGATCCCCCCCAGCCCCCCCTGCCAGCCCGGCCAACGTCACCACCCTCCTCCATGCCGCGCGCCAGGGGGACCGGGGGGCCGAGGAGGCGCTGTTCGCCCGCGTCTACGGCGACCTGAAACGCCTCGCCCGCGCCCAGCTCTCCGGCCGCCGCCCGGGGGGGACGCTCGACACCACGTCGCTGGTCAACGAGGCCTACCTGCGGCTCGGCGGCGCCTCCCGGCTCGACGCCATGGGGCGCGCCCACTTCTTCAACCTCACGGCGCGGGTGATGCGCAACGTCGTCGTCGACTTCGCGCGCCGGCGCGATGCCGAGAAGCGGGGCGCCGCGCTGCAGGTCACCTGGCCCACGGGGCTCGACCCGGAGGCGAGGAGCGAGGGGTCGGAGCTCGACCTGCTCGCCCTCGACACGGCGCTCGCCCGCCTGCAGGCGGAGAGCCCGCGGCTCGCGCGGGTCGTCGAGCTGCGCTTCTACGCCGGCCTCGCGCTCGAGGAGATCGCCACCCTCCTCGACGTCGGCGAGCGCACGCTCAAGCGCGACTGGCGCAAGGCCCGGGCGTTCCTCCTCGCCGAGCTCCAGCCGGGGCCCGGGGCATGAGCCCGCGCACGGCGGCGGCGCTTGCCGAGGGGGCCGGAGAGGCCGGCGCGCGCTGGGAGGAGCTCTTCGACGAGCTCGCCGAGCTGCCGCCGGCGCCGCGCGCCGGCCGCCTCGCCGAGGTCGCGGCCGGGGATCCGGCGCTCGCGGCCCGCCTGGCGCGGCTGCTGGCCGCGGACGGCGAGGGGACCGACTTCCTCGCCCGGCCGGCGATCGAGCTGCTCGCCGAGGCCGGCGCCGGCACCGCCGGCGCCACCGATCCCGAACCGGGCGAGGAGCGCGCGGCCGCCGCGTCGCTCCCCCGGGGACCCGGATCGGCGCCTGGCGCCTGCTCGGGCTGCTCGGCCGCGGCGGCATGGGCGAGGTCTACCTCGCGGAGCGCGACGAGGGGAGCTTCACCCAGCGGGCGGCGCTCAAGCTGATCAAGCGGGGGATGGACTCGGCGGCGATCGTGGAGCGCTTCGTGCGCGAGCGCCTGATCCTCTCCCGGCTCGACCACCCCGGCATCGCCCGCCTGCTCGACGGCGGCAGCACCGCCGACGGCCGCCCCTACTTCGTGCTCGACCGCGTGGAAGGGACCCCGATCACCGTCTACTGCCGCGACGAGAAGCTGGGGCTCGAGGCCCGGGTGCGGCTGGTGCAGAGCGTCTGCGCGGCGGTCGCCAGCGCCCACCGCCGTCTGGTGGTGCACCGCGACTTGAAGCCCGCCAACATCCTGGTCTCCGCCGGCGGCACCGTGAAGCTGCTCGACTTCGGCATCGCCAAGCTGCTGGCGGGGGACGAGGACGAGGCGGCCGACCTCACCCAGCTCACCCACCTCGACGCCCGCGTGCTCACCCCCGCCTACGCGGCGCCGGAGCAGATCCTGGGCGAGCCGGTCACCACGGCGACCGACGTCTACGCCCTCGGGGTGCTGCTGTTCGAGCTGATCACCGGCGCCCTGCCCCACGCGCGCGGGAAGGGACCGCTCGGCGCCCTCGCCGGCGCCGTGGTGCGGGAGACGATCGAGCGGCCGAGCGCCGTGCTGCGCCGCCTCGCCGGCGAGGAGGCGCCCCGCCTGGTCCGCCGCGTCGCCGGCGACCTCGACCTCATCGTGCTCACCGCCCTCCACCGCGACCCCACCCGCCGCTACGCCTCGGCGGCGGCGCTCGCCGACGACCTCGAGCGCTTCCTGGCCGGCCGGCCGATCGGCGCCCGGGCCGACACCCGCCGCTACCGCCTCCGCAAGTTCGTCGGCCGCAACCGGCTGCCGGTGACCGTGGCGGCGCTCGGGCTCACCGCGCTCCTCGGCGGCCTGGGGCTGGCGCTCTGGCAGGCCCACGCCGCCCGCCTCGAGGCGCGCCGCGCCGACGCCGCGACCGCGCGGGCCGAGCGCGTCAAGTCGTTCCTCCTCTCGGTCTTCCGGCAGTCCGATCCGGAGGGGGCCGGCGGCGGCGCGGTCACCGCCCGCGAGCTGCTCGAGGGGGGCGCGCGGCGGATCGACGCCGAGCTGGCCGGCGATCCCGTCACGCAGGCCGACGTGTTCGACGCCGTGGCGCGGATCGAGAACAACCTCGGCCTCTTCGACTTCGCGCTCACCCACTCCACCCGCGCCCTCGCCCTGCGCGAGAAGGTCCTCCCCCGGGGGGACGCCCGGATCGCCGCGAGCCGCGTCCTGCTCGGCGACACCGAGCGCGCCCGGGGGGACATGGACCAGGCCGCGGGGACGCTCGAGCGGGCGCTGGCGGAGACCGTCGCGGCCCACGGCGAAGCCAGCCTCGAAACGGCCGAGGCCCGGCGCATCCTGGCGGGCTCGCTGCGCCGCCCGGAGAGCCGGGCCCGGGCCGTGGCGCTGCTGCGCCAGGCGCTCGCCACCTTCCGCCGTCGCCTCGGGGATGGCGCGATCCAGACCATCGAGACGCTGCAGGAGCTGGGCGTCAAGCTCGAGGTGAGCCAGCAGTATGCCGAGGCCGAGCAGGCCTACCGGCAGGCGCTCGCGCAGCTCACGCGCACCCTCGGGCCCCGGCATCCCAGAGTGGCGGAGGTCCAGGCCGATCTCGCCGGCCTGCTCGACCGGCTCTCCCGCTCGGCCGAGGCGCGGCCGCTCTTCGAGACGGCCATCGCCACGCAGCGCGCCGTCCTCGGGCCGCATCATTTCGGCCTGGCGTCGACGCTCTTCTCCTACGGGCTGCTGCTGAACTTCCAGCACGAGCACGCGGCCGCCGAAGCGGCGTTGCACGAGGCGCTGGAGATCTTCGGGCCGAACCGCTACGAGGCCGGCTACTGCCTGCGCTACCTGGGGCTGTCGGCGATGGACCAGGAACGCTATCAGGAGGCCGCCGGGCTGTTCACCCAGGCCGCCGCGAAGCTCGCGAGCACGCTGGGGGCGGAGGATTTCGACCGCTGGCGGACGATCGCCAACCTCGGCTGGGCGCACCTCAAGCTCGGGCAGGTGGCGCTGGCGCGGCGGGAGCTCGGCACCGCCGTCGCCAAGCTCGAAAGGCTCACCGGACCGGAGAGCTACGAGCTGCGCCTGCCGCTCCGGGAGCTGGGGGAGACGCTGATCGCGGCCGGCGCCACCCCCGAGGCGATCGCCGTCCTCGAACGCCTCGACCGCCTGGAGGTGAAGCTCTTCGGCACCCGCCGGCATTGCGAGGTGGCCCTCTCGGATCTCCTGCTCGCCAAGGCGTGGCGCGCCCGGGGCGGCATCGCCGGCGTGCAGGCGGCGCGCCGCTCGCTGGCCGAGGGGCGGGCGATCGCTTCCCAGGTCTGTCCCCAAGAGGTGAACTACGCGCTGGTCCTGCTCGAGAGCGGACGCGTCGCCCTCCTCGACGGGGACGGCGCCGGGGCCCGCCGCGACCTCGAGGCCGCGGAGCCGATCCTCCGTGCCCACGTCTCGCCGCGGCACTCGAAGCTCCGCGAGCTGCACCGCCTGCTGGCGGCGGCCCGTCAGGACGATTCTTCGGGCTCGGCGAGGAACCTGTAGCCCACCCACGGCTCGGTGCCGATGTAGCGCGGCTCGGCGGGGTCGGGCTCGAGCTTGCGGCGTAGCGAGCCGACGTGGACGCGGACGGCGTCGCTGGTGGTCGCCGGCGCCCCCTTCCAGACCGTGGCGATGATCTGCCGCAGGGTCACCGGCTTCCCGGCCTGCCCCGCCAGCAGCTCGAGGATGGCGAGCTCGGTGGGGGTGAGGCGGATCTCGCGCCCGTCGCGGGCCACGGTGCGGCGGGCGCGGTCGATCTCGAGGCCGGGGAAGCGGAGCACCTCGGGTGCCGTCCCCGCCGCCAGCCGCCGCAGCTGGGTGCGCACCCGGGCGAGCAGCTCGCGCAGGGAGAACGGCTTGGTGACGTAGTCGTCCGCCCCGAGGTCCAGGGCGCGGATCTTGTCCTCCTCCTCGCCGCGCACGGAGAGGACGAGGACGGGCGTCGCGCCGCTCCGGCGGACGGCGGAGAGCAGGGCGAAGCCGTCCGCCCGCGGCATGGCGAGGTCGGTGATCACCAGATCGGGGTGGCGCTCGGCGAACGTCTCGGCCCCCGCCAGGCCGTCCGCCGCCACCACGGCGTCGTAGCCGGCGAGCGCCAGCTCGCGGGCCAGGGTCTGGCGGATCGAGGGGTCGTCGTCGACGACCAGGATCAGCGGCTTGGCGCGGGTCACGTCTCAGGGTCCTCCGGCCCGACGGGATCGACGGGCTCGACCACGGCGGGAAGCGTCAGGCGGGCGATCGTTCCCCCTCCCGCGCGGTCGAGGAGCGCGAGCGTACCGCCGTTCGCCGCCGCGAGGCCGTGGGCGATCTGCAGTCCCAGGCCGCCCGCGGCGGTGTCCCCCGAGTCGCCGGCGGTGCGCAGCTCGCGCGGGCTCTCGAGCAGGCGCCGGACCCCCGGCGGCAGCCCCGGCCCGCGGTCGCGCACCTCGATCCGCACGTTCCCCGGCGCCGCGGGATCGCCCTCCGCCGCCAGCTCGAGCGGCTCCTCGGGGGGCGCGGCGCGGGCCGCGTTCTCGAGCAGGTTCACCAGCACCTCGAGGGCGAGCGCGGGGTCCGCCCGCAGCTCCGGGCATTCGGCATCGACCGCCAGCGCGAGCCGCCGGCCGCCGAGGATCGACGCCAGGCTCTCGCGGGCGGCGCGGAAGAGGGAGGCGGCGGGGACCGGCTCGGGGTGCGGGCGCGCCACGCCGGCCTCCAGCCGGGCCAGCGACAGCAGGTTGTCGATGCGGCGCGCCAGGCGTTCCTGCTCGCGCGCCAGCCCCTGCACGAGGGCCTGCCCCTCCCGGTCGCCGGCCAGATGGCGGTCGAGGCTCTCGATCTCCAGGCGCAGGGCGGTGAGCGGCGTCCGGAGGTCGTGCGAGACGGCGCGCAGCAGGGAGGTCTTGAGGGTGTCGCTCTCCTGCATCGCCACCAGGTGCGCCGACTCGGCGAGCAGCCGCTCGCGCTCGACGGCGAGCGCCAGCAGGCGCCCCGCCGGCTCGAGGACGGCGCGCGGCGCGAGCGCCCCGCGCGCCACCAGCAGGCCGGTCAGCACGCCGCCGACCTCGAGGGGGAGGTAGGTGGTCCACCCCCCGCCTTTCTCCTCGGTTTCGACGATCCGGTGCGTGGCCCGTGCCCGCCCCGCGGCCGCCGCGTCCATCTCGACCGGCTCCTCCCCGATGACGCTCGCCACCTCGCCGCCTTCGCCGAGGAGGAGGACCCCCGCGCTCGCCTCGATGGCGGCGAGCGTCCGCGCCGCCGCCTCGCCCAGGGCCCCCGAGCGCTGGCTGGCGGTGAACAGGCCGAAGCAGAGGTCGTAGAGCGTCTCCACCTGACGCCGGCGCTGCTGCGCCTCGTCGGCCTGGCGCCGCGCGGTCGCCACCAGGCGGCTGGCGAAGGTCGAGGCGGCGAGGAAGGAGACGAGGGCCACCCAGTTGGCCGGCTCGGCGATGGTCAGCGTGCCGAGCGGCGGCAGGAAGAAGTAGTTGAAGCAGAGCATCGCGGCGACCGAGGCCGTGGCTCCCACCGCCCATCCCCCCCAGGCGGCGAGGCCGAGGACGGCGACCAGGTAGATCGACCCGATGGTCGGCGCGTTGGCTCCCGCCTGGCGCCCCAGCGTGGTGACCGCCGCCACCGCGAGCGGCGCGGCGATCCAGGCGAGGAGCCGCGCCCGCCCGGCGCGCTGGAGAGTCGAGAGCATGGGTGAGATCGATCTAGGGCGCCGCCAGCCGAGCCTCGAGCCCCGCCTTCACCGCCGGCCACTCCTCGGCGAGGATGCTGTAGACCACGGTGTCGCGAACGGTGCCGTTCGAGCGCGTCTGATAGCGGCGCAGCACCCCTTCGCGCCGGGCGCCGAGCTTCTCGATCGCCGCCTGGCTGCGCAGGTTGTTGAGGTCGGTCTTGAGCTGCACCCGCACGGCGCCGAGCGTCTCGAAGGCGTGGCCGAGCAGGAGATACTTGCTCTCCGGGTTGACCCGCGTCCCCTGGTGGGCCTTGCCGATCCAGGTGCGCCCGATCTCGAGCCCACGGTGGGGCGGCCGGATCTCGAGGTAGCCCGACACCCCCACCGCCTCGCCGGTCGCGCGCAGGACGAGGGCCCAGAGCCGGGAGTCGGGAACCCCCAGGCTGTAGCGCATCCACCCCTCGAACCCTGCGTAGCTCGCGTCGCGCGGCACCTCGAGCGTGTAGCGGAAGATGTCGAGGTCGACGTGCGGCCAGAGCCGCGGCGCGTGGTCGAGGGTCAGCGGCTCGAGCCGCAGCGCCGGCCCCTCGAGCACCACGGGCTTGACGTTCAGCGGGCTCTCCATCGCACAGGAAGTCTATCCCGCCTTGACAGGAGAGGCCCCTTCTTGCGAGCCTCCAGCGGATTCCACACCCAGGAGGTTCCGTGCCCATCCGTCGACTGGCGCTCCCGATCGCCCTCATCGTCTTCACCTTCACCGCCACCGCGGCGGCCGGGCAACAGCCCACCACGCCGCCGCCGGTGCCCGAGCCGCCGGCCGTCGCCGTTCCCGTTCCCCCGACGCCCCCACCCCCGGCGCCCGACCGCGGCGACTTCAAGGTGGTCTACGAGAAGGCCAAGAACCCGGACTACCGGGGGCTCCAGGAGGTCTTTCGGGGGACCCAGCTCCTCGAGGAGACCGCCAAGGCGCTGAACGAGAAGCTGGCGCTCCCCGCCGACGTCACGGTGACCCTGCGCGAGTGCGGCGGCGCGGAAGCCTCCTACGAGCCGGACCGCCACCGCATCTCGATCTGCTATGAGTTGGTCGACGCCTTCGCCGGGCTCTTCCTCGGCAACTCCGGCAAGGCGCCGGACGCCAGCCAGGCGGGGGCCGCCGTGGCCGGCGCCACCCTCTTCGCCCTCTTCCACGAGACCGGCCACGCGCTTCTCGACCTCTATCATCTCGAGGGCGGAGGCAGGGAGAAGGAGGAGGCCGCCGACCAGCTCGCGACGCTGGTGCTCACCGGCAGCGGCAAACAGGGGGCGGCGACGGCGATCGACAGCGCCTCGACCCTCCTCGTGCTGGCGCGCGACGCCGCCGCGCGGGGAGCGCTCGCCCGAGTGCCGTTCTGGAGCGGCCACGGCTTCGACGAGCGCCGCCTCGCCAACATGATCTGCTGGGCCTACGGCAAGAACCCGCAGGGGCTCCAGGAGCAGCTCGCCGACGGCACCCTGCTCGCCGGCCGGGCCGAGGGGTGCGCGGCGGAGTACGGGAAGATCGCCGAAGGATGGGCGGAGCCGCTGGCCCCCTATCTCAAGGGGTGGACGCTCGCTCCCCCGCCACCGCCGACTCCCCCGCCAGCCGCCCCCGGCGCTAGCGGGCCGCCGCCTTCGCCCCCGGCGTCCCCGCCTTCACCTCCGCCACCCACGCCTTGATGTTCCGCTCGAGCAGGTCGAGCGGCACGGCGCCGTTGCCCAGCACGTGGTCGTGGAAGGCGCGGATGTCGAACCCGTCGCCCAGCTCCCGCTGCGCGTAGGCGCGCAGCTCCTTGATCTTCAGCTCGCCGATCTTGTAGGCGAGCGCCTGCCCCGGCGAGACGATGTAGCGGTCGATCTCGACCTCGATGTCGTGCTCGGCCTTGGCGGAGTTGGCCTTGAAATAGTCGATCGCCTGCTGGCGGCGTCCAGCCCATGGTGTGGATGCCGGTGTCGACCACCAGCCGGATGGCCCGCCAGATCTCGTAGGTGAGCTGGCCGAAGCGGGAGTAGGGGTCCTTGTAGAGGCCGATCTCCCTCCCAGGCTCTCGGAGTAGAGCCCCCACCCTTCGACGAAGGCGGTGTAGTCGTCGTACCGGCGCCACTCCGGGACCCCTTCGAGCTCCTGGGCGAGGGCGAGCTGCAGGTGATGCCCCGGCACCGCCTCGTGCGAGGTGAGCGCCTCCATCTCCCACTTCGGGCGCGACTTCAGGTCGTAGGTGTTGGCGTTGAACTCCCCCGGCCGGCCGGCGGCGAGCGATCCCTCGTCGTAGTAGGCGGTGGTCTGCGACTTCTCGAGCTAGGCGGGGACCGGCGATCACGCCGTAGGGGAGGCGCGGCAGCTTGCCGAACAGCTTGACCAGCTCGGGATCGATCCGCTTGGCGATGTCGCGGTAGCCGCGTCAGGAGATCCTCGGGCTTGTCGTAGAAGAAGCGCGGATCGGTGCGCAGGAACCGGCAGAAGTCGGCGAAGCTCCCGCGGAAGCCGGTGGCGGCGATCAGCGCGTCCATCTCGCCTGCGGATGCGCTTCACCTCGGCGAGGCCGAGCCGGTGGATCTGCTCCGGCGTCAGGTCGGTCGTCGTCGAGGTCTGCAGGATGTGGGCGTACCAGGCCTTGCCGTCCGGCAGGTCGCCGGTGGCGATCGATTCCCGGGCGCCCGGGATGTAGGTGTGGACCAGGTAGTCGTGGAGCTTGCGCAGGGCCGGCGCCACCTGCTCGCGGAAGAGCCGGGACGCCTCGCCGCGGAGCCGTTCCCGTTCGGCGGCGGGGATCGCCTCGGGGAGTCTGGCCGAACGTCTCGAGGACCGGGCTCTGCATGGGTCGTCGGTCAGCAGGGCTCTGCGAACTGGCCGGGCACGTCGCGCAGGGTCACCCGGGCGGCGTGATCCCCTTCGCGAGCCCGCGGGCGAGCAGGACCAGCGTCTGGTCGACCAGGGCGGGAACCTGGCGCAGGCGGGCGAGCCGGTTCTCGAAGTCCTGCACGGTGCGGGCCGGCATGCTCGCCAGGAGCCCGGGGAGATCCTCCTGGATGCCGCCCAGCTGGTGGACCTGCAGGTACTCGCCGTGGAACCTCTCCCCCTGCGATCGCCTGCTCGACGTGCCAGACCGCCAGGTCGTAGTCGACCTGCTCGGCGGGGGTGAGCTCGGGAACGGTCGACCGCGGCGAGGGCCGCCCGCTCGTCGCGGATGATCCGGCGGCCGATTTCGATCGTCTCGTCGGAGACGTCACTCAGGCGGTCGTCGTAGCCGGGAACGCCGACGTAGGTGGCGAATTCCGGATAGCCGGCCAGGCGCGTGCTCCAGAGGAGAGCGAAGAGCCGCCGCAGCCGCTCGCTCTCGCTCCCCTCCCCCTGGGTGGCGGGAAACGCCGCGAGCCGGCGCGCCGACTCGGCGAGGTCCGGCGGCCCGGTGGCCGCGGCGCTCTCTGGGAAAACCGGGAAGATCGCCAGGCACCCGGCCAGCAGCCACCTGGCCGGGAGCGCCCGGCTCACCGCTTCGACCCGCCGTAGGTCACGTCGAGCGAGACCTTCTGCCCGTTGCGCACCACCACCGCCGTGGTCTTCTCGCCGGGCTTCGCCCGCTCGAGGACGTACATGAAGTCGTGGATGTCGCGCACCGCCTGGCCGCCGAGCTCGACCAGCAGGTCGCCGCGGCGCAGGCCGGCAGCCTCGGCGGGGCCGCCGGCGCGCACCCCGGCGAGGAGGACGCCGGGGCGGCCGTCCCCCGCGTAGTCGGGCACCGTGCCGAGCGAGGCGCCGTAGGAGCGCACGTCGCCGCGCGGCGCGGGGGCCGCCACGCTCCTGTAGGTCGGCCGCTCGGGGCGGCTGTCGATCGCCAGGGCGAGGTCGGCGACCAGGGCGGCGACCTTGGCGCCGCCGCCGGCGTTGATCTTGTCCGCGTCGTCCGACGGCTTGTGGTAGTCGCCGTGGGTACCGGTGAAGAAGTGGAGCACGGGAACCCCCGCGGCATAGAACGGGCTGTGGTCCGAGGGGCCGTAGCCGTCCCCCGAGAGGGCGCAGGCGACCCCTTCCCGCTCGCAGGCGGGAGGGACGATCTGCTTCCACTCCGCCGCCGACTCGGCCCCCAGCACGGTGACCTCGTTCCCCCGCAGCCGGCCGACCATGTCCATGTTGAGCATGGCGACGAGATCGGCGGTCTTCAGGCCGGCGGTGGGATGGCGGGTGAAGGCGGTCGAGCCGAGCACCCCCTCCTCCTCGCCGGAGAAGGCGATCAGGTAGACGTCCCGCCGCAGCCGGCCGCGCTCGCCGGCGAGCTGGCGGGCCGCCTCGAGCAGGGCGGCGGTGCCGGAGGCGTTGTCGTCCGCCCCGTTGTGGATCTCGTGCGAGTCGGGGGCGAGCGACCCCGTGCCGCCGTGCCCCAGGTGGTCGTAGTGGGCGCCGATCACCAGCGCGCCGGGGAGGCGCTCCGCGGCCGGCCCCGAGGGGTGGATCACGCCGATGACGTTGGCGGCCGGCTTCGTCCGCCGCTCGAGGGCGACGGCGAGCTTCGCCTGGTGCGTGCCGGTGAACAGCGCGGCGCCGGCGGACCGCACGACCACCACGGCCGGCAGGCCGACGTCGCCGCCCGCGTCGACCGGGTCGATCGCCAGCGCCGGGAGCGGCGCCTCGGCGGCATTCCCTGAGGACGGCGCATCGACGACGATCACCCCGATCGCCCCGTGCTCGCGGGCGTTCCACGCCTTGTAGCGCAGGTCGCCGTAGCGGCGCTCCGCCTGCGGATCGGCGAACGGCTTGCCGGCGGGGACGAAGCGGCGGACGGCGACGATCTTCCCCCGGGCCTCGACCCCCTGGTAGTCGTCGCCCCCGAGCTCGGGGGCGGTGATGCCGTAGCCGGCCGCCACCACCTCGCCGGCGGCCTCTCCGGAGATCGAGAACGAGGCGGGGCGGAAGGCGTCGTCCGGCACGGGCGTGCCGTCGAGGGTCATCCCGGTGCCGGCTTTCCTCTCGACGGCGACGGGGACCTCGAAGCTCTCGAAGTAACTGCCGGCGTCCCCGGCCGGCTCGACCCCCAGGGCGCGGAAGCGGCCGGCGAGCCAGCTCTTGGCCGCCTCGAGCCCGGCGGTGCCGATCCCCCGCCCCTCGCGGGCGTCGTCGGCCAGCCAGCGCACGTCGTCGCGGAAGCGGTCTGCGGCGGCCGTTTCGACGGCGGCGGCCCGCGGCGGACCCGCCGGGTGCTCCACCCAGCGCGCCACGAAGACGTCGGTCTCCCCCGGCTGCGTGCCGTTCCGGTTGGAGGCGAAGGCGATGTGGGTGCCGTCGGGGGAGATCAGCGGGAAGCCGTCGAAGCCAGGGGTCCAGGTGATCCGCTCGAGGCCGCTGCCGTCGAGGTTGATCGCCCAGATGTCGAACTCCCGCCCCTTGGGGTCGCCGTAGTTCGAGGCGAAGAGGATGCGGTCGCCGGAGGGGAGGAACGACGGGCCGAACGAGGCGGCGTTCAGGTAGGTGACCTGGCGGGCCTGGCTGCCGTCGGCGTTGGCGGTCCAGATCTCGAGCTGGGTGGGGCGCACCAGCCCCTGGGCGAGCAGGCGGCGGTAGTCGTCGAGCTCGGCTTGATTCTTCGGCCGCGAGGCGCGCCAGACGATCTGCGAGCAGTCGGGGGAGAAGAAGGCGCCGCCGTCGTAGCCGGGGGTGTCGGTCAGCCGCTTGACGTTCCTGCCGTCGGCGTCCATGCGGTAGAGGTCGAGGTCGCCGTCGCGCGTCGAGGTGAAGATCAGCGAGCCGTCCCTGGCGCAGACGGTGGTCTCGGCGTCGTAGGCGTGGTTCTCGGTCAGGCGGACGGGGTCCGAGCCGTCGGGCTTGACGCTCAGGATCTCGTAGTTGGGGTCGATCTGCCAGACGTAGCCGTGCGAGCGGTCGGGGGGCGCCGGGCAGGCGGGATCGTAGAGGTGGGTCGAGGAGTAGAGGATGCGGCGCGCGTCGGCCGTGTAGTAGGAGCAGGTGGTCCGCCCCTTGCCGGTCGACACCAGGGTCAGCGGTCCCGAGCCGTCGGCCGGGGTGCGGAAGATCTGGTCGCAGCCGTAGGGCGGGTGGGTGGACTGGAGGACCAGCCCCCGGCTGTCCGGCGACCAGTAGGCCTCGGCGTTCTCGCCGCCGCGGGTGATCTGACGCAGGTCGGCGAGGTGGACCTCGCGCGGATCGAGGGGCGGCGCTTGCGGCCCCGTCGCGGCGCCCGCAATCCGGGCCGCGAGCGGGAAGAGCGCAAGGAAAACAGGCAGAGTCCGTGGTCTCAATTGGGGTCCCCGTCGTAGAATAGGGTTGGAACGTCGGCTGACGCCTGCTATTCTGCACCAAACGGGGGGAGCCCGCGCCCGCCCCCCGCAGCCCCGTACAAAGGAATTCCAGACTACCCCCATCGGTTAAAGATTTTCCCGGCTCGGTAGTTTCACGGACCCGCCGGAGCGGCTGCCTCCAGGCAGGCCGGTCCGCAAAGCGCCCGAGTTGCCTGAAAATCCCAAGAAGAGTGGAGAAGAAATGAACGATCAGGAAAACCAGGAACCGCAGGACTTCGGCCAGGTCCTGGCCGAGTTCGAACAGGAGGCCCCGGCGAAGAGCGAAGAACCTACGGTCGGCCAGAAGGTCAGTGGAAAGGTCCTGTCCCTCGGAGACGAGTGGGTCTTCCTCGACCTCGGCACCAAGGCCGAGGGGCGTATCGCCGCCGCCGAGCTCAAGGATGCCGAGGGGAACCTCACCGTCAAGGAAGGGGACACCGTCGAGGCGACGGTGACCGGCACCGACGCCGAGAGCGGCGCCCTGGTGCTGCGCCGCCGCGCCGGCGGCGGCAAGAGCAAGAAGTCCGCCGAGGTGGTCCCCGAGATCCGCCAGGCGCACGAGAACAACCTGCCGCTCGAGGGGCTGGTCACCGGCCTCAACAAGGGGGGCGCCGAGATCCAGGTCTTCGGCATGCGCGCCTTCTGCCCGCTCTCGCAGCTCGACCTGCGCTACGTCGAGAACCCGCAGCAGTTCGTCGGCCAGAAGCTCCTGTTCAAGGTCAACCGGCTGGAGGAGGGGAACCGCGGGGGCCGCGGCCCCAACATCGTGCTGTCGCGCCGCCAGCTCCTCGAGGAGGAGCAGCAGGCGCGCGCCGCCGAGACCCGCGACAAGCTCCAGGTCGGCGCCGTGCTCACCGGCAAGGTGACCTCGCTGACCACCTACGGCGCCTTCATCGACCTCGGCGGCATCGAGGGGATGCTGCACGTCAGCGAGATCGGCCACAGCCGCACCGCGCACCCGCAGGACGTCTTCACGATCGGCCAGGAGGTCGAGGTGCAGGTGATCAAGATCGAGCAGGGGAAGGACGAGAAGCGACCCGAGCGGATCTCGCTCTCCCGCCGCGCGCTCGAGAGCGATCCGTGGAACGATGCGGCCTCCCGCTTCACCGAGGGGACGGAGGCGACCGGCCGCGTGGCGCGCCTCGAGACCTTCGGCGCCTTCGTCGAGCTGGCGCCCGGCCTCGAGGGGCTGGTGCACATCAGCGAGATGGGGGCCGGCCGGCGGCTGAACCACTCCCGCGAGGCGGTGCAGCTCGGCCAGGACGTCCAGGTGCGGGTGTTGGGGGTCGACACCGCCCGGCGCCGGATCTCGCTCTCGATGGGAGCCGGATCGGGCGCGGGGGCCGGCATGTCGAGCGCCCCGTCGGCGGGCGGCGGCGGCGAGCGGCGCGAGGAGCGTCCGCGCGGCGAGCGCGGGGGCGGCGGTGACCGCGGCCGGGGCGGCGACCGCAACCGCGGCGGCGACCGCGGCCGGGGCGGCGATCGCGAGAGCCGGGGGGGTGGCGATCGCGGCGGAGACCGCGGCGACGACTCGTTCGCGCGCGGCACCGGCGTGGTCACCTCGAGCGGCTCGGGCTTCGGCTCGATGGCCGACTTCTTCTCGAAGGCCAAGAAGCAGGGCTAGCCGCCCGACGGCCGGGCGACAAGGGGGGCGGTCACTCTTCGCCGCCCCCCTCCCCGCGCCTCACTTCCTGCTCACTTTCTTTTGGGCCACACCCGCAGCACCGGCTTCCTGCCGTTCGCACCCTCCGTGAAGCTCCACTCGCAGCCCAGCGACTTGCAGACCGCGTCGATCGTCTGATCGACCGGCAGGTTTTCCAGCGCCAGGCTCACCTGCCCCGCGACCCCCGGCTCCACCACCAGCTCCGCCCCCAGGATCTCGCCGAAGGTCCTCAGCACGTCCCGTCCGTCGGCCTGGGTCACCTTGAGGTCGATGGGCTCCTTGATCGGCGTCTTGGGAGCTCCTTCAGGGTGCTCCTTGCCGCGCAGGGGGATGACGAGCAGCTTCGCCGGGGTGGCCGGCGTCGCGGCCACCACGCTCCAGCGGCAGCCGATGCTCTCGCAGATGGCGTCGAGCAGGGTGCGGGCGCGGACGTTGTGCAGCTCGATCGTCACCGGGCCGTGGACGGCCGGATCGACGACGGCGACGGCGTTGGGGCCGAACAGCTTGGCGAAGGTGCCGAACAGGTCGTCCGGCGCCGCGTTCTTGAGCGCCATGTCGATCCGCTCGTCCAGCTTGTCCGGCCTGTCTCCCGCGCCCGCCGGCTCCGCCCACGCCGGGGCGACCGTCGCGGCGAGCGCGACGAGAAAGATCACTCCCAGTCCCAGCTTCCAGGTTCGTCTCATCGCTTGCCTCCGTGAATGAAGATGACGGATCCGCTCCCCTGCGATCCCTCGCCGGTCTCCCCGTTGTGGATGAGCCAGCGCCCTCCCGCGCGGGGACGGACGACGATCACGTCCCCCACGTTCTCGATCGCGACCGCACCCGCGCCCGCGGGCGCCGCCGGACGCCAAAGCTGCGGCGATCGCGGCGATCGCGGCGACGCCACGAAGAGCACCGCCAGAGCGAGCAGCGCCGCCGCCGCGAACCCCGCGGGCACCAGCCGGCCGGCGGACCGCGCCGGACGCCGGGCGCTCAACGCCTTGCCGATGATCCGTTCGACGGCCTCCGGCGCGGGCTCCAGCGCCGCGCGCAGCCGGCGGTCCTGGCGGTCCTGGCGGTCCTCATCAGGGGTGTCCATCGCGATCCTCCAAGAGTTGCTTCAGCCGCTGCCTCGCCCGGTGCAGGCGCATCTTGAAAGCCGGCGGCGAGATCTTGAGCGCCGCGGAGGCCGCCGCGGTGTCCAGATCGCCCGCCGCCGCCAGCAGCAGGGCCTCGCGGTCCCGGCGCGGCAGCCGGCGCAGCGCGGCGAGGACGAGGCCGAGCTCGGACCTCGCCGCGGCGCTCTCCTCGGGCCCCGGCTGGCGGCTCGCGGCCTCGCGCAGCCGTTGCAGCGGCTCGAGCAGGCGGCGGCGCAGCATCGCGCGGCCGGCGCGGCGCCGCGCCACGGCGAAGGCGAAGGCCGCCGGGCAGTCCGGGGCCCGAGAGCCGGCGCCAGCGCTCGACGAGCGCCGCCAGCGCGTCCTGGGCCACCTCCTCGGCCAGGGCGGCGTCGCCCGTCCGCCCGAGGCTGTAGCGCAGGAGTTGGGGGGCCAGCTCGGCCACCGCCGTTTCGAGGTCCATGTGCAGGATGTACCCGGAGTGTAAAATCGGTCACACCCGGCGCGATCTCGTGGTCCTCTGATCGCGCAAAGTGGCTTGAAATCAGACGATTCTATGGTACCTTCGTGCGGTCGTCTCGGCGTTTCCCGCGCTCGACTGCGCCGCTGGCGCATGGGGCCCCACAACCGGTATGGAGTTTCGGACACCGCCCATGCAAAGCCCGTCCCGTTCGCAGAACCCCCGTCTCTGCCGCAATGCGGCCCTGTCGCTCCTCGCGCTGACCACCTGCGCCGCGCCGCTCGCGCAGGTCGCCGGCGCCCAGAGCCTCCTCGGCTCCCACGAATCGCTGCTCAAACAGAACGAAGAGGCGCGCGACCACGACTTCAGCTACCTGCGCACCTCGGCCGAGGTGCGCGAGTACGCGCAGCAGGGGGTCCTGGTGCGGGTGCCCGGGAACGCCGACTACGAGCTGGCCACCGAGGAGGTGTCCTTCCCGTACGCGCGCCCCGAGGTGAAGCTGTTCATCGAGCGCCTGGCGGACCAGTACCACAGCGCCTGCGGCGAGCCGCTGGTGGTCACCAGCCTCACCCGGCCGATCAACCGCCAGCCGGCGAACGCCTCGGTGATCTCGGTCCACCCCACCGGCATGGCGGTCGACCTGCGGCGCAGCGACGGCGCCGGCTGCCGGCAGTGGCTCGAGACCGTGCTCCTCGACCTCGAGGGGAAGGGCGTGATCGAGGCGACGCGCGAGCAGTATCCGCCGCACTACCACGTGGCGGTGTTCCCCAACCCGTACCTGCAATACGTCGCCTCGGGGGCTGAGCTGCCGAAGGTCCTGGTCGCCAGGTCGACGGTCCACGAAGGCTCCTCGCGAGTGCGCGCCGTCCACTACCGCCGCGGGCGTGCGGGGCGGGCGCGGACCGCGATCGCCCGGCACTCCGGCCATGCCGGCAGGCATGGCCACGCGGCGCGGGCGAGCAGCCGTCCGAGCCATGCGAGCCGCTCCAGCCGTCACCACGCGGTCGTCGCCCGGAGCGGCCACGCCGTGCGCGCCACCGGCCACCGCGTCTCCCCCCGCCATCGGGTGGCCGTCGCCTCGCACCACGCCTCTCACGCGAAGCCGAAGCACGGTCGTTCGGTCGCCGCCCGCTAGACGGTAGATCCCTTCGGAGCGCTCAACCGAGCCCCTACAAAATCCAGCAGTCCCTCGCGAAATGCCTGGAAGCTCCGGGAGCGATTCCGGAGCGGTTCCATACCCTGCGAGATCTCGCGGGCAGCCTTGATCTTCGCCAGACCCGCCCGATAGTGCCCCGCTCTCTTCAGCTCGCGCTCGAGAGCTTCCCAGGTTCCGCCTCGAATGGCATCCGGGTCCCGATAGCTCGCGCGCTTTCCGAGCGACGGAGAGAGGCCGGGATACGCCGCGCGGAGAGCTTCCACGTCGCCGAAGAACCAGGCTTCCAGCTCCTCGACGGCGAGCCGGTTCAGCAATTGGAATCGGCCTCCGCGCGCCGAGCTGCGAGTCAGGAATCCCGCCTGCCGGGCGGTCGCCTCGAGCTGAGCCTTCTGCACCCTGCAGTCCTTCCCGTCGGCGTCGTCCCTTCATTGCCCTGGCTATAACCTGATAATGGAAATAGCCGAGGTTCGGTACGAACAGTCAACGTGCAAGCAGCTCCTTTCGCACAAGGAACTCGATGTCTGCGAGACTAACATAACCTGGGTCTTGAACACCTAGGAAGCAGCAGCAAATCTGTGACGTGAACACCTCCTGCGATGTAACCACGCTCGTGGACTATGAGGACATCCTAGCCTCCTGGAGCCCCTCGAACGCCGAAGAAAGCGGCAGCGGCTGCACCAGTAACTGTCTGAGCTCCATTCAACACTCTTTCACCGCTGCGAACGACTTCGTGCAGAGACTTCTCAGCCGTGTCAGCCTTCCCGCAGAACTCCAACAATAGCGCCGGCTCGAATGACTACACCCTTAGTCATCCACCCCTTCACCTACGTCCAGGTATTGGTCAGCACGGCCTACACCATCAACTACTACATCCCCTCGGCCAGGCCAACGCCCGGCCCTTCCAAGGCCGGGCGTTTTTACGTCCTCGCCACCCGGTAGGCAAGGATCTTCTGCTGCAACCCCTTGAGCTGGAATTCGCCGAGCGGCACGGTGGGGATGGCGCCGGCGAGGAGGCGGTGGGTCTCGGGGCCGATGACGATCTCGTCCGGCGGCGCGATCCCCTCGAGGCGGGAGGCGACGTTGACGGTGTTGCCGAGCACCGTGTAGTCGACGCGGCGGGCGCTGCCGATGTCCCCCACCACCACCGGCCCGCTGTTCAGCGCCACCCGCGCCTTGAAGCCGGGCAGCCCCTCGGCGGCGCGGCGGAGGTTCCAGGCGCCGAGGCGCTCCTGGATCTCGAGGCCGGCGCGCACGCCGCGCAACGCGTGATCGTCCTGCGCCACCGGCGCCCCGAAGAAGGCCATCACGCAGTCGCCGATGAACTTGTCGAGCGTGCCGCCGGCGCGGAAGATCGCTTCGACGGCGAGATCGAGGAAGGCGTCGAGCGACTCCGCCACCCGCTCGGGGAGGGCGTTCTCGGCGAAGGCGGTGAAGCCGACCAGGTCGGCGAAGAGCACCGTCGCCTCCGCGCTCTGCAGGCGCCGCATCCCCTCGTCGCCGCGCCGCAGCACCTCCTCGATCACCCCGGGCGAGTGGTAGCGCTCGAGGCGCGTGCGCGCCACCCGCTCGAACTCGGCCTTCTTCGCGTAGCGGATGCGCTCGACCGCCACCGCCACGTAGTTGGCGAGGGTGGTGAGGACGTCGAGGTCGCGCTCGCCCACCGCTCCCACCTGGAACGGCGAGTCGACCTGGATGACGCCGATGATCCGCTCGCCGGACCACAGCGGCGCGCACATGGCGGAGCGGATCTGGTGGAGGCGGATCGACTCCCCGCCGGACAATCGCTGATCCGCCTGCGCGTCGAAGGTGATCAGCGCCACCCTCTCCTGCATCACCGCCTGCAGCATGGTGCGGGAGACCGGCACCTCGCCGCTCGGACGGATCTCCACGTGGTCCTTGATGCGCGACATCTCGCAGACCAGCTCCCCCGCGTCGTCCGACAGCAGGATGAAGCCGCGGTCGACCGGAAAAGCCTCGAAGGCGAGGTCGAGCACCCGGGCCAGCACGTCGTCCACCGAGTCCGCCAGGGTGAGCATGCGGGCGAGGCGGGTGAGGAAGCCGAACATCCGGTGGACGTACGCCTGCTCCTCGGTCTCGGTGACGGGGGGGCTCGCCGCCGCCACCGCCGCCGCCGCCAGGCCGGCGGCCCCCTTGAGGGGCGGCGTCTTGGCGGCCACCTCGCCGAGGCCGTAGGCGGCGGCGAAATCGGACAGCGGCCGGATGATCGTGGCGTTCGACAGCCCGGCGAGGGTGCTCTCCCCGACCTCCTCGAGGAGGCTCTTCGGCCGCGGCGGCGGCTCCTCGGCATCGAGCCGCATCTCGAACGAGCCGATGGTCAGCAGGTCGCCGCCGGCGAGCGGCGCCCGCTCCACCGGCACCCGGTTGACCTCGACGCCGTTGGTGCTCTTGAGGTCGTGGATCGACCAGCCGTTCGGCTCGCGCAGGATCTCGGCGTGGTAGCGGGAGACCGAGACGTCCGACAGTACGACGTCGTTGTCGCTCCCCCGTCCCAGGCGGAGCCGGCCGCCGGTCATCACGAAGGAGCGCTCTTCGCCGTTGACGATGTAGCGCAGGCGCAGCATGGCGGCGGGCGTTAAGGGATCAGGTCCGGGTCGGCGACGGCGAGGCGCACCTGCTCCGCGATCTCCAGCCGGAAGCGGCCGGTCGCGAACAGGCTCTCGAAGGCCGCCACCACCCGTGGGCAGAACTGCGAGCCGGCGCCGGCGCGGATCTCGGCACAGGCTCGCTCCGGCGGCAGGCCGGCCCGGTAGGGGCGGCTGGTGGTGATCGCGTCGTAGGTGTCCGCCACCGCGATGATGCGCGGCGGCAGGGGGATCTCCTCGTCGGCGAGCCCGTCGGGGTACCCCGTGCCGTCCACCCGCTCGTGATGGCTGCGCACGCCGTCGAGCACCCAGGGGTTGGCGAGGTAGGAGACGATCGAGGCGCCGTCGGCGGCATGGCGGCGCATGATCGCGGCCTCCTCGGCGTCGAGCGGCGAGTCCTTGCCGAGGATGCGGTCCGGGGTGGTGATCTTGCCGATGTCGTGCAGGGTCGCCGCGAGCTGCAGGTCGCGCAGCTCCTCGCGCGTCAGGCCGAGCTCGGAGCCGAGCAGGATCGAATAGCCGACCACCCGGCGCACGTGGCCGCCGGTGTAGGGGTCGCGCTTGTCGAGCGCGTCGGCGAAGGCGGTCACCATGTGGAAGAACTGCCGCCGCTGCGCCGCCCACAGGCGGGCGTTCTGCAGCGTCGGAGCGAGGATCGCCGCGAACTGCCGCATCTTCCAGAGGTCGTCCGCCGTGAAGCGGTCGCGCCCCACCGGGTTGAGCAGCTGGACGACGCCGATGACGCTCCCCTGCGCCCGCAGCGGCACGGTGAGGATGGCCCGGCTCTGGAAGGTGCTCGACGGATCGCCGTGCCAGCGCGGATCGGCGGCCACGTCGTTGACCATCTCGGCCTCGCCCGACTGCGCGACGCTGCCGACGATCCCCTCGCCGACCGGCACCCGGATGCCGCGGATGGCGCCGGCGGCCCGCCCGCGCACGATGCGGAAGAAGAGCTCCCGCCGCTCCTCGTCGAGCTCCCAGATCGAGCTCGTCTCGGCCCGGCAGACCTCCTCGGCGTTCTCGAGCGCCAGCTCGAGGACGGTTTCGAGCTCGCGCGTGCCGGAGAGCTTGACGCCGATCTCGAGCAGCCGCTCATATTCTGCAAGACGGTCGGCCAGGCGCCGGTCGGGCTCGAACGTGGGCCCCAAGGGTGGGTTTCCGGATTCCGTGGCGATCATCCTACCTCCTTCCAACCGTCGCTGAACGTCGGCGCCGCCCCAAACCCCTCAAGCGCCGTCGCTCCGGCGGGCTCAGGCGCTCAACGCCTCGAGCTCGCGCAGCAGCTCGGCGACGGAGCGGAAGCGCTCGCCGGGGTCCTTCTTCAGGCAGCGCAGGATCGCCGCTTCGAGCGGCGGCGGGATCTCCTGCCATTTCGTGCTCGGCGGCGCCGGCTCCTCGCGCAGGTGCTTGACCAGGACCTCCATCGAGGTGGGGGCGTCGAACGGCAGCACGCCGGCGAAGATCTCGTAGAGCACGATCCCGCACGAGTAGATGTCGGAGCGGAAATCGGCCTCCGCCCCCTTGAGGATCTCGGGGGCCAGATAGTGCGGCGTCCCCACCACCATGCCGGCCTGCGTCTCGCCCGGCGTCGCGCGGTGGACCGGCCGGGCGATGCCGAAGTCCATCAGCTTGGCGTTGCCGGTCGACTCGAGGATCAGGTTCTCCGGCTTGATGTCGCGGTGGAGCACGCCGACCGAGTGGGCGGCGGCGAGCCCCGAGCAGAGCTGCTTGGCCAGGCGCAGCCCCGCCGAGTAGGGGAGGCGCCGCGTCTGGTCGAGCATGTAGCGCAGGGTCACGCCGCGCACGTACTCCATCGAGATGTACGGGATGCCGTCGAGCTCGCCGAAGTCGTAGGTGCGCAGCACGTTCGGGTGGGTGATCTTGCGCGCCAGCTTGAGCTCGCTCTTCAGGCGTTCGAGCTGGCTCGGGTCTCCCCACAGGTCGCGCTGCAGCATCTTCAGGGCGACCAGGTCGTCGAGCTCGCGGTCGCGCGCCTTGTAGACGATCCCCATCCCCCCCGCGCCGAGCACGGAGAGGACCTCGAAGCGGGTGCCGATCAGGGCGCCGACCGAGATCCCGGAGAGGGTGGCGCGCTCGCGCGGCGTGATCGCCGTCGGGCTGCCGGCGCGGCCGGTCAGCCGCGCCGCCACCTGCGCGCCGACGACGTAGAGCGGCTGCGGCGAGATCAGGCCGCGGCGCGGCGCCAGCCGGTAGCCGGCGGTCTCGAAGGTCCCCTTCAGCTCCTCGTGGACCTCGCGCGACAGCAGGATCTCCCCCGGCGTCGCCTCGCGCAGCAGGCTCTCGAGCTGCTGCACCGGCTGCCCGATCAGCGCCCGGTCGGCCCGCTCCCCCCAGGTGACGGGGCCGCAGACCGCGCGGCCGGAGGTGAGGGCGACCACCGGCTCCTCGGCCTCCGGGTCGCTGCCGGGGATGAACTCGAGCATCCGCGCGGCGACCGCCAGGGCGTGGACCCCGCGCCCTTCGCCCTCGAAGCGGGCGAGCACCCGGTGCCCCGAGACGGCCTCCACCTGCCCTTGCTCCCGGGTCACCGCGGTGGTCGCGCGCTCGAGGTCGGCGGCGAGCTCGACGAGGGTCTGCCGCGGGTCGCCGCTGCTGCTGGCCCGCGCGTAGCGGCGCAGCTCGATGCCGAGCAGCAGCACGTCCCGGCTCTGCGCCTCGCCGAGCAGACCGCGCACCGCCGGGGCCTCCGGGAGGTTGCGGGAGAGGTCGTTGACGTACTCCTCCATGTCCCGCTTCTCGCGCAGGTCGGCCAGCAGCTCGCGGAAGGAGCTGGCGAGCCGTCCCACCTCGTCGGTGCGGTCGGAGTCGATCTTCTGGTCGTAGTTCCCCTGGCGGGCCGCCTCGGCGGCGGCGGCCAGCTGGCGCACCGGCGCGAGGGCCCGCCGCACGAAGATGAAGGCGAGGAGCGGGGCGAGGAGGAGGGCCGCGAGGCCGGCCGCCAGCAGCACGTTCCGGATCTGGCGGTAGGCGGCGAGCGCGCGGTTGACCGAGGCGAGCGCCACGGTGGCCCCGGCCACGGTGCCGCCGGCGTCGCGCAGCGGCGATTCGAGGGCGATCCAGCGCTCGCCGTTGATCGTCAGCTCGGCCCGCGGGATGGTGGTGCCGGCGCGCATCACCGTCCCCATCCCCCCCGCCGCCACCAACGCCTTGGCCAGGCTGCGCGCGGTCCCCGACGGCAGGGTGGTGGCGGTGACGTGCGGCCCGGAGGCCCCCATGGTCATGAAGGCGATGTCGGCGCCGCTCACCTCGCGGATCTGCCGCACCCCCTCGTCGGTGATCTGGAAGGCGGTGATCAGATAGGCGAAGGGGGTGAAATCCTTCACCACCGGCACGGCGACGGCGTAGTAGAGGTCGTTCCCCTCGCGCCACACGCCGCGGCTCTCCCGGTTGTCGGCGGCGAGGGCGGCGGCCACCAGCGGCCGCTTCGCGAGGTCCTGGCCGGTCGCCTGCGGCTGGTCGGTGCGGGCGACGACGCGCCCCTGGGGATCGAGGACGATGGCGAAGTCGCACTGCAGGTCGGCTCGCCGCTCGCTCAGCAGGTCGAGGATCGAATGGGTGTCGCGGGTGCTGGCGGCCTCGGAGAGGTAGGCGCTGAGGTTGGAGTCGGAGGCGAAGATCCGCGAGATCAGCAGCAGCTGGCGGTAGCGCTGGTCCTGGAACGACGCCTGCGCCGCCGCGCTGCCGCGCAGCGAATCGAGCGCCGCGCCGTCGGCGATCCCGTTCAGCATCACCGAGGTGACCGCCACCGCGCCGCCCACCAGCAGCGCGATCAGGAGCGAGGTGACCAGGAAGATCCGGGTCTCGAGCGACAGCCCCGCGCGTTTGCGGCTAGCGGTTTTCGTAGCGGTCCCCCCGCGCCCGGAAATAGGACTCTCCCGACTTGTTGAGATGGGAGGGGATCAGCGGCCGCACGACCTCGACGCCGACGGTGAGCGCCCCTCCCTTCTGCGGCAGGTCGACGTCGACCGTGCGCACCTCCGTCTGCTCGTGCCAGACGGAGAGCTTGCCGGCGCCGCGGGGGAGCCCGGAGAGGACGAGGTCGCCGCTGGCGTCCGGAGCGCCGTGGTAGGGGGTGGCGAGCACGAGAAGGTAGGCGACCATGTCGTGGTGCACGTTACAGTACACCCGCACGATGCCGGGCTGATCGAAGCGCTTCTCCTTGCCCGGCGACCCCTTGTAGAGGCCGAGGTCGAACTGGTTGGGCGCCGAGACCGAGAAGACGTTGTGCAGGATCGGGTCCTCGTTGGGGAAGCGCACCCGGCTGCCGCGCGGCACCACCAGGATGCGCGGGTCGAACTCCTTGCGGCGGGTGGTCATCACGAACGGCACCGGCGACGGCCTCACCGTCACCGGCACGGCGGGCTCGTAGTAGACGATCGCCTGCCGCACGTCGCTCCCCTTCGTCGGCCCCTTCCCCCCCTTGGCGAGGAGCTGGATGTGGACGTGGAGCTCCTCGGCCCGGAGGGGCAGAGCCAGGAGCGCGAGACAGACGGCGAGGGCCTGCGGCCACCGAGCTCTCATCTCACATCCTCCATCACATCTTCCATCCCAGAGTGGTCAGCCATTCGTCGTTGTTCTTCTTCGCGCCGTTGAACAGGAGGAAGATGTTCCGGGAGTGCTCCACCGTGAGGTCGAGGCCGGGGATCACTCCCAGGCGCAGGCCGGCGTCGATCTTCGCCCAATCCCAGGCGAAGCTCGGGCTGGGCGTCTGCCGGGGATTGCGGAAGTGGTTGTCGAGGTCCGAGTAGCGCACGGCCGGCGCGATCGAGGGGAAGAGCTGGCGTCCGGCGATCCCCCACACGAGCGGCAGGTCGAAGCGCCAGGCGGCCTCCGCCTCCCACCCCGTGCGCGGCAGGCCGGCGAGGTCCTGGTCCACGTACTGGCCGAAGAAGGAGAACCCGCCCAGGTAGAGCCAGACGTTGCCGCCCGCCTCCCGCTTGCGGTCGTTGGTGATCGCATAGGTGACGTCGCCCGGCGACACGCCGGGAGCCTCCGGGCCGTTGAGGATGTCGAGGTCGCCGCCGTAGAAGGTGCCGTGGATCGGCACCCGGTCGGCCAGCTTGCGTTCGTTCCACCAGCCCAGCACGTCGAGTCCGTTGCGCCCCTCCTCGTCCGCCAGACGCCAGCCGACCCCTGCCCCCGTCTCGAATTTGCCGTCGACGTTGAAGTTGGCGTAGTGGGCGTTGTAGAGGATGGCGATGCCGCTGTTGAGGTCCCCGGTCGGGATCGGAGTCCGGCGCCCCGGCGTGCCGTTGTCGCCGGCGAGGGCGTTCGGATCGCGCAGGAAGACCGGATTGCCGAAGGCGCCCCGCAGCTTCAGATAGAAGTGGCGCCCCAGATGGAGGCCCGCCTCGGCGCCGGTCTCCTCGAAGCGGTTGAAGGCGGTCGAGAGCAGGCCGTAGCTCTGGAGGTGGCGGTCGTCCTGGCGCTCGAACTTGGGGATCTTGCCAACCTTGAGATAGACGCCGCTGTGGGGCGCCAGGGTGGCCGGACCGGGCTCGCGGCCGATGCGGATCCAGGCCTCGTCGACGTCGGCCTTCTGGCCCGTCGAGGTGGGGTTGCGGTCGTAGAGGTCGATCAGGTCGAGCTTGCCGTGGAACGTGAAGAGGTCCCCCCGGCTCACGTCGGCGAACAGGGTGACGTCCGAGAATTCGTAGTGCGCTCCGGGATCGACCGTCTCCTCGAAGACGGGAACGTGATCGATGGTGAACGGGGTCCGGAAGACGTTGTCGTCGCTCCGCCGGTAATTCGCCCGCACCTCCAGGCCGAACCGGTGCTCCCACCCCGGCTCCGCCGCCGGCTCCCCCGCAGGAAGGTCCTGAGCCCAGGCCGCGGCACCGCATGGCACCGCGCCGAGCCACACCACGACGCACCCTCGCCCAAGGGATCTTAAAAACGCCATCTGTCGGCTGCCCTCCAAGCACCTACGAGCTAGGGGGGTAGCTTAGATGGATGCCGGTCCGCAGTAAAGGGAATCCGCCAGGAACCCGGTTCCGGGGGCGGCGCGGGACCGCCCGGATTGCCTCACGCGTACTTCTGCTGCCGGCGGCGGTCGCGCACCACGCGGGCCGCCACGACGACGCCGAGCACCCACAGCGGGACAGTGAACAGCCCCATGCGCACCCGCTGGTTCAACACCCCTTTGACGTTCTTGCCGACCTTCTTCAGCTTGCTCATGACGATCCTCCGCGCGGCCACGGCCGCTGGTGGTAGCTGGTGGTATGGATGATGTTGGAGCCTACGATCCGCTGTCCTCAATTGGCCCGCGGATCGCACTATGGATTCTGCAAGCCAAGTGCCACGCAGGCGCCCGAGTTGTGGGACAATCGGGAGCACTTAAGTAACCCAACGAACCGCTCAGGGGCGGAGTGGGAAAGGAGAGGCTCGTGATCTCGTCGGAAGAATTCCGCAAAGCGCTACGTCATTTCCCCGCCGGCGTCACCATCGTGACCATCCGCGCCGGCGAGCAGACCCACGGCCTCACCGTCTCGGCGTTCTCCTCGGTGTCGGCCGAGCCGCCGATGATCTCGATCATCATCGAGAACCGCCACAAGGCGCACGCGATGCTCGAGGAGGCGGACGCGACCTTCGCCGTCAACATCCTCGGCGAGGAGCAGTCGGAGCTCTCCAACCGCTTCGCCTGGCTGAAGGACGAGGACCGCTTCTCCGTCGGCGACTGGCAGACCGCGGCGACCGGCGCGCCCGTGCTCGCCGACGCCATCTCCTGGCTCGACTGCCGGATCCACGCCCGCTACCCCGCCGGCTCGCACACCATCTACGTCGGCGACGTGGTGGCGAGCAACGTGCCGGTCGAGGAGTCGCCGCCGCTGGTCTACTGGAACCGCGGATACCGCAAGCTCCGCCTCCACGAGGAGACGCCGGACTGACGGCTCAGCGGGGCGCGCCGGCGGGGCGGGAGATCACCCGCGCCACCCACTGGAACCCCGCCCCCACCACCAGCCCCACGGCGCCGCAGCCGAGCCACAGAGTGCGCGGCCCGAGCTGCTCGTAGACCCAGGTCCCGGCGAGCGGCGCCGCCACGAAGGCGGCGGCGAACGCGAAGCTGAGCATCCCCATGTAGGCGCCGACGCTCTCCTCGGGCGCCCGGGCGGCGATGGCGCTGGTGACCAGCGGGAAGACCAGCATCTCCCCCAGCGTCCAGACCACGATGGTCGAGGCCAGGTAGCCGAAGCCGCGGCCGAAGGGGAGCAGGGCGAGGCCGCCGCAGAACAGGACGGCGCCGACCGCCGCCACCTTGAGCGGGTCGCGGTCCCGGAGCGAGTGCACCAGCACCATCTCGAAGAGGATGATGATCAGCGTGTTGACCGCCAGGGCGAGGCCGATCCACGCCTTCGAGAAGCCGTAGAGGTCGCGTAGCGAGAGCGGGAAGGTGCTGGCGATCTGGAAGGCCACGATGTTGAGCAGGAAGACCAGGCCGAGGATCGCGAGCAGCGGCCGGTCCCGGAAGGCGGAGCGGCGCGGCGGCACTGCCCGGGACGCCATCGGCCGGGACGGCATCGGCCGGGACGCCATCTCCAGGGAGGTTCTCCCGGCCACCGGCGCGCCCGGCGCGACGGGCACCGCCTCGGCCCCCGCCGCGCGCGCCGCCCCCGCCGCGGCGCCGCCGGGAAAGGCGATCTGCAGGAGGCCGGCGGCGAGGATCGACGTCGCGCCGTCCACCACGAACAGCCATTCGTAGCCGTAGGCCGCCAGCAGGCCCCCCACCGACGGCCCCACCGCCATCCCGGCGTTGATCGCCAGGCGCAGCAGGGCGATGCTCCGCGAGCGCTCACCCGGCGCGCTCGCCGCCGTCAGCGCGGTGAGGTTGGCGGCGCGGAACACCTCCCCTACCAGGCTGAGCAGGATCACCATGCCGGCGATGGCGAGCCGCCCCTCGACCCTCCCCAGCGCCAGAAAGGCGAAGCCGGTCAGCAGCAGGCTCGCCTTCAGGATGCGGATGGCCCCGAAGCGGTCGCACAGCCGCCCCCCGGCGTACGAGGCGACCATCGCGACCACCCCGTAGAGCGCCAGGGTCTGCCCGGCCTCGGTGGTGGTGAAGCCGCGCCTCTCGACCAGGAAGAGGAGCAGGAACGGCATCACCATCGTGCCGGCGCGGTTGATCAGCGAGGCGATCGACAGCAGCCAGACGGGCCGGCCGAGCCCCGCGAAGGCGGCGCGATAGGTGGCGAAAAGAGAACGGAGCATGGTCGGCCGGCGCCCAGCCTGCGAGATTTCGGGAACGGACTGCGGCTGCTGAACGGAGGTGCTAGGGGATCTCAGACTTCGGAGCCGTGGCCCGGCCGGCGCGCTCCCGCTGGAGCCGGTCGATGTTCTCCTGGGTTACGCGCTCGCGGGCGGCCTGCGCCTCCTCGAGGCTCCTGAACTTGAAAACTCCCCGCGGATAGATCCTGGCGCTGAACGCTGAAGACCGCGCCCAAAGCTTCGCGATTCGGCGCAGGCAGTCCTCTTTCCCGGAGTCGCACCAGGGAACCGGCGGCATGTCCTCGATGCTGCGAAATTTTTGGACCGGCATCTCCTTAGTCTACTCCTCCGGCTCCTCGAGCCGATACTGCTCTTTCAAGAGCTGCGCATCGGCCCGGTCTATGCCACGAAGCGTGTCTTTTTTCATCCAGTAAAGAGTCTTTGGAGAGGCGATCTTCACTGCGACGCCCTTGTAGTCGATCTCCTGGACCTCCAAATCGTCGAAAGTCGCGAAGTTTCCAAGCCGGGTCAGAACGTCCAGGAACAGCTCGCCTTCGGGGGGGAAGTAGCGGACGGCGGGATAGTCGCCCAGCAGGTCCGCCGTCGAGATCTCGTCGACGTTGGGATCGTCGTAGACAGCCCGGAGCGCCCTGCGCAAGCGCTCGATGTTTTCGGCAGTCGGCCGAACGAACAGATCGAGATCCTCGGTGGCCCTCACCAAACCGTGCAGCGCCAGCGCCGCGCCGCCCACGAGACAATAGTCGACCCCCTCCTTTTCGAGGCTGGCCAACACCTTCAAGGCTTCTTCCAGCTCCATCAAGGATCTCCTTAGGCTACTCCTCCCACTTGCGAACCGTATAGCGGCTGAGCCGCACCTCGGGGGCCCAGAAGCCGCGGGGGAGGCCGGCTTTAGTGGCCAGGTGGTCGAGGAAGGCGCGGGGGGTGGGGAGCTGCTCCCAGACCTGCGGCAGGAAGGTGCCGCGGCTCCCGCGGTATTCGAGGATGACGCCGTCGATACCCGGGCGCAGGAGGCGCAGCGCCTCGGCCTCGGAGAGGGCGGGGAGCGGCTCGGGGTGCGAGAGGAGCGAGACCTCGAGCGAGATCTCCGCCAGCTCGCGCGGCGCGAGGGGCGGGAAGCGCCCGTCGTGGAAGGCCGCGGCGACGGCGTTGTGCGCGACGTCCTCGGCGAGCGGCCGGTGCGCCTCGATCGAGCCGACGCAGCCGCGCAGCTCGCCGTCCGCCCGGCGCAGGGTCACGAAGGTCGCCCCGGGCTCGCGCAGCCAGGGATCGTCCGGATTGATCACCGGAAGGGGGACGGGCTGCGGACTGCCCAGCGCCTGGGCGAGGGCGGCGCGGGCGATCCGCAGCAGGACCTTCCCGCGCTCCTCCGCCGCCGGATTCGGCGTCTCAAGCGGGCTCATGGAAGGCGAAAGCTCCATAACCGACCACCCGCGAGGGGTCGCCGGCGGTATCGGCCGAGTTGCGGAGGTCGAGCAGCTCAGGGGCCAGCCCCCTCTCGCGCGCCGCCGCCAGCAGCCCGTTGATCGGCAGGGCGCCGCACGCCTGGAGGGGGTCGAGCGGGCCGCCGAGCGCCAGGATCTCGTCCGCGGTCGCGCGGTCGGCCTGCCGAGCCGCCGCGTAGGGGAGGTAGTGCGAGAGGTCGGAGCTGATCACGATCAGCGTCTCGGGCCCCCCCCACAGCCGGTCGAGCACCTCGGCCACCTCGGCCGCGTCGGCCTCCCCCACCACCAGCGGCACCAGCTCGAAGTCGCCGAGCAGCACCTGCAGGAACGGCACCTCGACCTCGAGCGAGTGCTCGCGGGCGTGGGCCTGGGGGAAGACGCGGACCTGCGGCAGGCGCAGCGACGCCTGGGCCCCCTGGGAACCGATCTCCACCTCGCCGAGCGGCGTGGCGAAGATCGGATCGCCGGGGAGCGCGAGCCCCTGGAGGCGCACGAAGTGGGAGGGTCCGAGGAGCACCACCCGCTCGATCGTGCCGGCGGCCGGCGCCACGGCGCGAAAGGCGCTGCCGGCGATCGACCCCGAGTACACGTAGCCGGCGTGCGGCGCGATGATCGCCTTCGGCGCCGGGCGGCCCTCCGAGGGGGCGGGGCCCTCGGCGAGGAACCCCTCCACCATCCGCTTCAGCTCGCGGGGATCGGCGGGATAGAACTGGCCGGCGACGGCGGGGGCGCGGACGGTGAACATGTGAGGAAAAAGGCGATTCTGCGGCGGAAGATTCCCACACCCTCTCGCTACCTACGCCCCCTTCAGCACCTGCCGGCAGCGCCGTTGGGCGCGGTCGCGATCGGGGAGGGGGAGCTCGCCGAACAGGGTCAGGGGACGCTCGCGGCCGCTCGCCAGCAGGGTGAGGACCTCGCGGAACTGGTGCTCGGCGCGCTCGCGGTCGCCCAGCCGGAGCAGGCAGTCGGCGAGCAGCACCCGCACCTGGAAGAGGGTGGGATCGAGGTAGAGGGCGGCGCGGTAGGAGCTCACCGCCTCGCCGGTGCGCCCGCAGAGATCATGGAGAAACCCTTCCAGGGCATGCGCGGCCGGCTCGGAAGGGGCGGCCGCCAGGGCGGTGGCGAGGGTGCGCGACGCCTCCTCGAGGCGATTGGCCGCGAGGTCCCGCGCGGCGGCCTCCAGACGCTCGGGGATGCCGGCGGGGGGAGGCGCCGCGGCCGGCGCCGGGGCGCTCGCCGGGGCGGCCGCGGCCCGCGCCACGCTCCAGTCGCGCGGGCTCGGGTCGAGCCAGCGGCGTTCCTCCGGCGGCGCGGCCGGGGGGGCGGCGGCCGGAGGCGGCCGGCGTTGCGGTGGCCGTTTCGCCGTCAGCGGCGGCGCGGGCGCCTCCGCCGCGGGCTTCCGGTGGCGATAGGCGAAGCAGGGGCCGAGGTCGACCGCTTCGAGCTCGTCCTGGATCTGCCACAGGGTCTCCGAGGCGCCCAGGAAGAGGAACCCCTCGGGGGCCAGGAGCTGCCCGACCTGGGAGACCACCCAGCGCTGGAGGGGGCGGCGGAAGTAGATCAGCACGTTGCGCATCAGCACCAGGTCGCACTGCGTGAAGGGGAGCGCGAACGGCGCGTGGGCGAGGTTGACCGGCTGGTAGTCGATGTGCGCGCGCAGGGCGGGGTCGAGCTCGAAGAGCTTGCCGCGCCGCTTGAACCAGCGCTCGAGCAGCGGCGGCGGCACCTGCGCGACCGCGCGCTCGCCGTAGAGCCCGGTGCGGGCGCCGGCGAGCGCCTCCTCGTCGAGGTCGGTGGCCAGGATCCGCCAGCTCCACCCGGCGAGCGCCGGCTCCTCGGCGAGCAGGATGGCGAGGGTCGCCGGCTCCTCGCCGCGGGCGCACGCCGCCGACCAGAAGCGGAGCTGGCGGGTGGCGGCGCGGGCGCGCACCAGGCCGGGGAGCACCTGCTGGCGGATCGCCTCGAACTGCTGCGGGGCGCGGAAGAAGTACGACTCCTTGATGGTGACGAGGGGGATCAGCCGCTCCCACTCGTCCGGGAGCAGGTGGGCCGCCAGCGCCCGCACGTAGTCGTCGAAGGGGAGCCCGCGCGCCGCCGCCCGGCGCGCCGCGAGGTCCTCGAGGAAGCCGTGGCGGGCCGGCGGCAGGGCGTTCCCCGTGGCGTCGCGGATCAGCCCGACGAGCTGTTGCAGGGGATCGGGATCGGGGTGCGTCATTGCTCAGGCGAAATCAGGGGCGGACGCGGTTGCGGCCGGCGGCCTTGGCCTCGTAGAGACGGCGGTCGGCGAGCGACACCAGCAGATCGCTGCTCGGCGCGCCGGCGATCTCGTCGCGGTCCGCCACGCCGAAGGAGGCGGTGATGTGCAGCTCCTCGCCGCCGGGGAGGAGCACGGGGTGGCCCTCGAGCCCGCGGCGCAGGCGCTCGGCGGCGAGGCGCGCGGCGCCGAGGTCGACCTGCGGCAGCACGGCGAGGAACTCCTCGCCGCCGTAGCGCCCCAGCAGGTCGGTGCTGCGCAGGCACTTGCGGAGCACCGCCGCCCCCTCGCGCAGCACGGCGTCCCCCGCCAGGTGGCCGTGGGTGTCGTTGATCTCCTTGAAGTGGTCGAAGTCGCAGAGCACCACGCTCAAGGGGTACTTGTAGCGGCGGGCCCGCTCGAGCTCCTCGGTCAGGCGGCCGTAGATCACCCGGTGGTTGAGCTGGCGGGTCAGGCCGTCGAGGGTCGACAGCTCGTGCAGCCGCTGCGACAGGCGGGCGTTGTCGAGCACCAGGGCGAGGTGGACCGCCAGCGCCTCGATCAGCGAGCCGGTCGCCGAGACGTTGAACTCGTGGGGGTCGCGGGGGAGGAAGGAGAGGATGCCGGTGGCGTCGCGCACCGGCAGGGGGAGCCAGATCGCCCGTTGCAGATCGACCGCCGTGTCCCCCCGCTCGCCGCTCACCCGGATCTCGACCGGCACCTCGGCCGCCGTGCCGAGCCCGCCGGAGAGCAGGTCGCTCAGCTCCTCGACGTCGGCCTGGCGCACCGGGTCCTGGAGATGGATCTGGATCATCCCGGCGTCCAGCTCCGCCACCGCCACCGCCAGGAACTGCGCGTCCACCACCTGGCCGAGGGTCTCGAGCGCCCCGTGCGCCGCCTCGTGGAAGTCGTTGGCGGCCATCCCCCCTTCGAGCAGGGTGTTGGTCACCGTCGCCTGGAGGAGCGAGGCGTCGAGGTGGCGCGCCACGCGGGCGAGCACCTCGACCGGGCTCATCGCCTGGAGGTCCAGGGGGCCGTTGGCGCGCGCCGCGAGGGGGGCGGCGTTGGCCAGCGTGGCCAGGCGGTTGACGACCTCGACCAGCTCCCCCGGCCGGTGGTCCTTGGTGAGGTAGGCGTCCGCCCCGGTGCGCAGCCCCCAGTAGCGGGAGGCCGCCTCGCCGTGGCTGGTGACGATCAGCACCGGGATGTGGCGGCTCGCCGGATCGGCCTTGAGCAGGCGCAGCAGCGGGAAGCCGTCCATGGTCGGCATCTCGAGGTCGGTCACCACCACCGCCGGCTGCTCGCGCAGCGCCGCCATCGCCCCCTCGGCGCCGTCGCGCGCCTCGAGCACCTCGTAGCCGGCGCCGCGCAGGGTGCGCGAGAGGATCGCCCGCGTCACCTCGCTGTCGTCGACCACCAGCACCCGCCGGTTCACCGCTCCCCCCTCGCCCACAGCCGCGCCAGGGCGCGGGCGAGCTCGCGCGGCGGCAGCGCCGTCTCCGCCGCGCCGCGCTCGAGGGCGACGCGCGGCATGCCGAAGACCACCGAGCTCGCCTCGTCCTGCACCAGGGTGACGCCGCCGGCCCGGCGCAGGGCGAGCAGCCCCTCGACGCCGTCCGACCCCATGCCGGTCATCAGCACGCCGGCCACCTCGCGCGGGCAGGCCTCGGCACAGGCGAGGAACATCTCGTCGACCGACGGCCGGTGCCCCCGCCGCACCGGCGTCTCGGAGTCGAGGACGAGGACGCCGCCGGCCTCGAGGCGCAGGTGGGAGCCCCCCGGCGCCAGGCGCACGGCGCCGCGGCGCAGCACCTCGCCGTGCTGGGCGAGGCGGACGTCGAAGGGGAGCTCCTTGTTGAGCCAGTCGGCGAAGCCGAGCTCGAAGCCGGAGGCGATGTGCTGGACGATCATGAAGCCGACGGGCGAGTCGGCCGGCATCTCGTCGAGCAGCTCGCGGATCGCCGCCGGGCCGCCCGTCGAGGCGCCGATCGCCACCCAGCGGATCTCCTCGCCGCGCGCCCCGCGGGAGGCGTCGGCGACCGGCGGCGCGCCGGCCCCCCCTGCGGTGGCCGCGCGCGCCCGCCGGGCGCGCGGCGCCGCCCGCGGCTCGGCCACCGCCCGCACCGTCGCCGGCAGGCTCTCGGCGAGCTGCTGCCAGCTCGCGGTGTCCTCGGGCTTCGGCAACACCTCGACGGCGCCGCGCCGCATCGCCTCGAAGGCGATCTGCATCTGGTTGCGGTTGGCGCGCGAGGAGAGGACGACGATCGGGGTCGGCCGCAGCGCCATGATCTGCTCGGTCGCCGCGTAGCCGTCGAGCACCGGCATCTGGAGGTCCATCACCACCACGTGCGGCTGCAGGTCGACCACCGCCTGCACCGCCTGGGCGCCGTCCCCCGACTCCCCCACCACCTCGATGTCGCGGGTGCGGCGGAAGATCCGCTTGAGCACCGCGCGCACCGACGGGGAGTCGTCGACCAGCAGGACGCGGATCACGCCTGCAACCTCCCCGGCGCGAGAGGTTCTAGCCCCTCTCTCCCGGACGGCGGGGGGGAGGCTGGGAGAGAGGGGTTGGGGAGTGAGGGTTTCCTCAACGCCCGCTCCCGGAGAGGCGGCGCACCAGGTCGACCAGCTCGCCGGCGTCCAGGCTCTGCTTGGTCAGATAGGCGTCGGCCCCCACCTTGAGGCCGCGCAGGCGGTCCTCCGGACGGTCGCGGGTCGAGACGACGATGATCGGCAGGTGGGTGAAGCTCTCGATGCCGCGCAGATGGGCCGCCAGCTCGAAGCCGTCCATGCGCGGCATCTCGATGTCGGTGACCACGCAGTCGAAGCTCTCCTCGCCGAGCAGCGACAGCGCCTCCTCGGCGTCGCCGGCCGCGGTCACCTCGAAGCCGGCGTCCTCGAGCAGCCGGCGCTCCATCTCGCGGGTGACCAGCGAGTCGTCGACCAGCAGCACGCGCACCCGCCGGATGACCACCTGCGGGCGCGCCGCCGGCAGGGCGCGCAGGTACTCGCGCTGCGACAGCACCGACGGCGAGAGCACCCCCACCGGCTCCCCCGAGGCGAGGAGCGCCACCCCCTCGAGCAGCCGGTCGGTGGGGGCGCGGCGGGTGATCGGGCGCACCAGCACCTCCTCCTCCCCCGCCACCGAATCGACCGCCAGGGCGAGCGGCTGCCCCGAGACCACCCCTTCGAGCAGCAGCTGGCTCTCGGCCGCCGGCTGCCCGTAGAGCCGGGCGAGGGGGACGAAGGGGACCAGGCGGTCGCCGAGGGCGGCGAGGGTGCGGCCGTCGCGCTCGATCACGGCGTCCGGATGGAGGCGGGTGGCCCGCCGCACCACCGAGGCGGGGAGGCCGATCCTCAGCTGGCCGACCTTGAGCAGGATCACCGACTCGCCGCGGCGGGCGACCGGGACCTCGAGGATGAAGGTGGTCCCCTGCCGCGGCTCGGTCTCCACGAAGACCTCGCCGCCGACGCGGTTGACGATGGTCGCCACGACGTCGAGCCCGACGCCGCGGCCGGAGATCTCCGACACCTGGCGGCGGGTCGAGAAGCCGGGGGCGAAGAGGAGGCGCAGCGCCTCCTTCTTCCCCATCCCCGCCGCCGTGCCGGCGTCGACCAGCCCGACCGCGACCGCCTGCTCGAGGACCCGCGGCACGTCGATGCCGCCGCCGTCGTCCTCGATCAGCAGGCGCACCTTGGGGCCGTCGGCGAGCGCCTTGATGCGGATCCGCCCGGCCCGCGGCTTGCCGCGCCCGACGCGCACCTCCGGCGCCTCGATGCCGTGGTCGACCGCGTTCCTCACCAGGTGGAGGAGCGCCTCCTCGAGCTCGCGGGCGATGCGGCGGTCGAGCCGGGTGTCCTCCCCCTCGAGCTCGACCTCCACCTCGCGCTGGAGCGAGCGGGCGAGCTCGCGGGCGTAGCGGGCGAAGGAGAGGAGGAAGCCGCGCAGCGGCTGCAGCTGGAGGGAGAGCATCTTCTCCAGCTGCTCCTCGGCCGAGCGGATCAGCCGCCCCTGCCCCCCTTCGAGCTCGACCGCCACCCGCCGCAGCATGGTGGCGAGCACGGCGAGCACCTGCGTCGGCTGCGGCTCGTGCAGGCCGTCCTCGGCCAGGCGGGCGAGGTCGTAGATGCGGTTGACCACCTGCCGCCCGGCCACCGCCATGATGCGCACCTGCGTCGCCCGCTCGGCCACCGCGTCGAGCGCCCCGGCGTCCACCCGCACGTCGCCGCCGCCGGCGTGGGTCGCCGTCTTGCCGGCGGGCGCGGGGGACGCGGACAGCGCCGGCTCGTCCTGCACGGCGGGAGCGGGATCGGCCGCCGGCGCCGGCTCGGGAGGAGGAGCGGGTGGCGGGGGGGAGCCGGCGGCGGCTCGGGCGCCGGCGCCTCGTGCGGCTCCGGCTCCGCCGCCGCCGGCGGCGGCGGCGGCGGCGTGGGTGCCGCGATCACCGAGGCGTGGAGCTGGGCGATCAGCTCGACGTCGGGGGGCGGGTCCTCGCCGTGCGAGACGGCCTCGACCAGGGCGGAGAGGTCGTCGACCACCCGCGTCAGCAGGGGGATCATGCCCGGGCGGGCGGCCTGCAGGACCTCCTCGGCGGCGTGGCAGAGCTCGGCCAGGGCGCCGATCCGCATCATGCGGCCGGCCCCCTTCAGCGTGTGCAGCTCGCGCTTCGCCTCGACGACCGCCAGCGGGTCGACCTCCAGCCGGGGGACATTCGTCGCCAGCCGCTCCAGGCGGTCGCGCGCTTCCTCGACGAAGAGGGGTATGAGGTCGGCGAACTCCGAGTCCAAAACCGCTCCGGCGTCAGATCTTGGTCCAGCTGTCGACGTTGACGTCCAGGCCGAGCACCCCTTGGAGCTCCCCCTGGTCGTAGATCGGCGTGGCGGTGGTGAAGATCGGCCGCCCCGAGAAGAGCGAGTTGAACAGCGGCGTCAGCACCGTGTGCCCCTCCTTGACCGCCGACTTGTACCACGGGCGCTCGGAGAACCCCTCGCCGTTGCGCACCGCCCCCGGCACCTCGCGGTCGCCGACGATGCCGCGGTTGACCACCAGCGCCGTCTGGCCGTGCCGGCCGTCGTAGAAGTAGAGGCACTCGACGAACCCCTGGCGGTGCACCAGGTCCTCGAGCAGCCGCTCGATCGCCTCCCAGTTGCCGAGCCGGCGCCGCACCTCGCGCGCCCACAGCTCCGCGGTGTGCTTGAGCGAGTGGCCGGAGTCGAGGTGGAACGACTGCGCGAGCATCTGGATGATCAGCCCCAGGCGGTTCAGCCGGTCGGCCGTCTCGGTGAAGTGCTTCAGGCCGTCGGCCATCCGCTGCACCACCTGGCTGACCTCCTTCAAGGTCAGCACCACCTCGTCCGAGGCGGAGTTCTGCTGCTGGGTGGCGAGCGAGATCTCGCGCGCCACCCGCGCCGTGTCGCTCGAGGCGCCGCGCAGGTCCTCGATCGCCGAGGCGGCGGCGCGCGCCCGCTCGAGCACGCGGCCGGCCTCCTTGCTCCCCTCGTCGGTGGCGACCACGGTGGTGCGGATCGACCCCGCGAACTCGTCGAGCAGGTTGCGCACCGACTCGACCGACTCCTGCGAGCGCTGGGCGAGCCGCCGCACCTCCTCGGCCACCACCGAGAAGCGCCGCCCGTGGTCCCCCGCCGCCGCCGCCTCGATGGCGGCGTTGAGCGACAGGATGTGGGTCTCCTGGGCGATCTCGGTGATCAGGTCGAGCACCCGGTAGATCTCCTTCGAGCGGTTGCCGAGGATCTCGGCGCGGCTCGCGATGCCGCTGATCCGCTTCTTGACCTCCTCGACGCCGTCGACCGCCTCCTCGACCGCCCCCTGCCCCGCGTTGCCGCTCTCCTCCGCCGCCTGCGCGAGGTCGGCCTGCGACGAGGCGTTCTCGGCGATCTGCGAGGCGGTGCGCGCCAGCTCCTCCATGGCGGCGGTGATCTCGACCACCGAGGCCGCCTGCTCGGAGGAGCCCGAGGCGAGCTCGGAGGCGATCTCGTTGACCGAGTTCGCCGCCGAGGCGACCTCGATCGAGCTGCTCTGGATCTGCTGCGCCAGCACGTCGAGCGCGTTGGTGGCGTTGCCGAGCGACTGCGCGAGCCGCCCCGGCAGCGCCCCCGCCGCCGCCGAGCAGTTGACCAGGTCCCCCGCCCGCAGGCGGTCGAGCGCCAGCACCAGGGAGGTCTCGATCCCGCCGCGCCGCCGCTCCGCCCCCTCGACCCGCTCGCGCAGGTGCTGCTGGGTGCGGTAGACGACCTTCACGTAGAGCGCCAGGATGCCGATCGAGATCAGCAGGAAGAGGTTGAACAGCCAGTTCTGGCCGCCGCCGGCCTCGGCCACCAGCAGCAGCAGCAGGCCGGCGAGCGCGATGCCCCCCACGATCGCGAGGCCGATCCGGGCCTGGTTGAACCCGTCCCGCATCGGCTCAAGGGGCCGCTTCGTCATCGCGATCGCGTCCATCCGCGCCTCCGTCTTCAGATCCATCGGGCCTTCCATCCGGTCTCTCTCCTCCGTCGATTCGCAGCGCGGCCGGCGGATGGCGCGGATCGACCATCACCACCGGCTGCGCCCCGTGCACCGCCATCCCCACCGAGGCCTCGGGCCAGAAGCGCCGGATCACCGCCGGGACGGGGCGCACGGCGAGCTCCGCCACCACCCCCAGGATCTCGTCGGCGGCGAGCACCCCCGCACCCGTCGTCACCCGGTACTCCCCGCCCTGCCGGGCGAGCCCCTCGACCTGGGCGTTGGGGATCCCCCACAACCCGCCGCCGCGGCGCAACACCAGGACGCCGGGGGCGTGCGGAACGCTCATCGTCTCCGCCCCAGGGTGCCCGGCATCTCAGCGCCCGAGCGCGTCGAGGTTGAGGATGCGCACCACCTCGCGGCCGACCGGCGCCTCGCCGAGGATGAAGCCGCCGTCCCCGGCCACGATCGACCCCGCCGGCACGTGGACCACCTCGAGCGCCGCGTCCGCCGTGAAGCCGATCATCTCCCGCCCCTCGGCCGGCCCCACCCACACCACCACCGTCACCGGATAGGAGGGGTTGGCGCCCGGCGAGGCGTTGACCAGGCGGGCCAGGTTCAGCACCGGCAGCGGCTCGCCGCCGAACTCGGCCAGCCCCTCGAGCTCCCCCGCCGCCCCCGGCAGCGGGTGCACGGTGAGCGCCCGCACCACCCGGCGCACCGCCGCGAGCGGCAGGGCGCAGGCGTACTCGCCCGCGCGCACCAGCAGGTGCGTCCCCTCGCGCCGCGTCTTGCGCTCCACGCCGGGGGAGCCGGTCAGCTCCGCCATCGGCTGTCTCCCATCGGCTGTCTCATCGGCTGTCTTCCATCAAATCCGCGTCCAGCCGGTGACGTTGATGTCGATCCCCAGCACCGCCACGATGTTCGCGGCGCCCTCGTGGAGGCCGCCTGCGCTTCTGCCATCGTCGCCGTTCGCGCCACCGCCCGGGCCGTAGATCGGCGTGCAGACGGTGAAGCAGGCCTCCGAGTTCTGGATCGACTCGTAGGGGGGGATCAGCGTCGTGCGCCAATGGCGCGACACGCTCTTGAACCACGGACGCTGCCGCACGTCGGTCTCGCGCACCTTGGCGGCCAGCGAGCGCTGCCGCTCGTCGAGCAGGTCGCGGTTGAAGCAGAGCGCGAGGGTGCTGCCGTCGAGCCCCATCAGGTAGCCGAGCTCGACGAACGGCGCGTTGCGCACCAGCTCCTCGAGGGTGTGCTCCTGCTCGGGAAGGGTCGGCAGCGGCTCGATCCTGCGCGCCCAGTCCTCGACCAGGTGCTTGAGCGAGCGCGGCGAGTCGAGGTGGAACGACTGGGCGAGGAGCTGGATGTCGAGGCCGAGCTGGTTCAGCCGGTCGGCGGTGCTCGACAGGTTCTTCAAGCCCCCCGTCATCCGCTGCACCACCAGGCTCACCTCGCGCAGCGTCATCACCACCTCGTCCGAGGCGGAGTTCTGCTGCTGGGTGGCGAGCGAGATCTGGCGGGCGACCCGCGAGGTGTCGCCGCTGGCGCCGCGCAGCTCCTCGATCGCCGCCGCCGCGGCCCGCGAGCGCTCGAGCACCCGGCTCGCCTCCTTGCTCCCCTCCTCGGTGGCGACGATGGTGGCGCGGATCGAGCTCGAGAACTCATCGAGCAGGTTGCGCACCGACTCGACCGACTCCTGCGAGCGCTGGGCGAGGTGGCGCACCTCCTCGGCGACCACCGAGAAGCGCCGCCCGTCGGCCCCCGCCGCCGCCGCCTCGATCGCCGCGTTCAGCGACAGGATGTGGGTCTCCTGGGCGATCTCGGTGATCAGATCGAGCACCCGGTAGATCTCCTTCGAGCGGGTGCCCAGGGCGTCGGCGCGGCTGGCGATCGCCGAGATCCGCTTCTGCACCTCCTCGACGCCGGTGACCGCCTCGAACACCGCCGCCGCCCCCGACTCGCCGCTCGCCTCGGCGCGCGCCGCCAGCTCCGCCTGCCGCGAGGCGTTCTCGGCGATCTGCGAGGCGGTGCGCGCCAGCTCCTCCATCGCTGCCGTGATCTCGACCACCGAGGCCGCCTGCTGCGACGACCCGGAGGCGAGCTCGGAGGCGATCTCGTTGACCGCGTCGGCGGCGGCCGCCACCTCGATCGAGCTGTCCTGGATCTGCTGCGCGAGCTGCGACAGCGCCTCGCTCGCCGCCTCGGAGATCTGCGCCAGCCGGTCGGGGAGGGCGCCGGTGTGCTCGATCGAGCGCACCAGGTCGCCGGCGCCGAGCTGCTCGAAGGCCGCGATCAGCTCCGCCTCGAGCCGCGACCAGCGCTCGCGCCCCTCGGGGAGGCGGCGCTCGAGGTCGCGGAAGTAGGGGTAGACCCACAGACCGTAGCCGGCCACCCCGACGAGGCCGAAGGCGAGGAAGGCGTAGCGCGGCCAGGCCGGCCCCCCCGCCGTGCCGCCGACGGCGAGCAGCAGGAAGCCGACCAGGGTCATCCCGACGACCAGGATCCACCCCAGCAGGGCGTTCTCGGTGTGTTGGCCCACGGCGCCCGCGTCCAGGGCGGAAGGATCTCCCGCGGCGGCGGCGGTGGACAGGTTCGGCTCTGCGTCCATCCTGGCAACTCTCCTGGCCTGGCTACTCTCCTGGGACGGCCTGCACGGCGTCCGCAGATCGGTGACGGGTCACTGACAGCGCTTTCGTACGGAGCGTGGGCCGTAAGAATAGGGGTTTCCCCACCCCGCCGCAAGCCGCGCCAGGGTCCGGGAACCCCTCCCGCACCCCCTGGAATCGCCCCGGCCCGTCGGCTACCCGTTGAAAAGGTGCGCGAATTGAGCTATACATCTACCCAATACTTTCGCTTTCGCTTTCATACGGGCTTGAGTCTGCTGGACGGCCTCGGATCGTCGGATCGCCGAAGCCGTGTACCCGCTTCACGTTTTTTAGGGAGATTGGAATGAACCGCAAAGCTATCACCCGGCTGCTCGTCCTCGCCTTGGCCGCCACTCCGGCGGCGTTCGCCGGCGACGGCCACACGCTCCACGGCGTCGGCGCCGTCAACAGCTCGATGGGCGGCGCCGGCGTGGCGCTGGGGATCGACACCCTCGGCGGCCTGCTGCTCAACCCGGCGCTCGCCACCCAGCAGGACGGCAGCCACTTCGCCTTCAGCGCCGAGTACAACCAGGCGAAGAACTCGGTGTCGAGCTCGATCGCCTTCCCCTTCGGCACCGTCAGCGGCAAGACCAACGACGCCGGCGACCGCGTGCTGATCCCCGCCTTCGGCTGGACGCACCACGACCCCAACTCGAACTTCGCCTACGGCATCGGCTTCCTCGGCCTCGCCGGCTTCGGCGTCGACTACCCGCAGGACCGCACCAACCCGCTGCTCTCCCCGCAGCCGAACGGCTTCGGCCGGGTCTACGCCAACTACCAGCTGCTCAAGGTGCCGACGGTGCTCGCCTGGAAGCTCAGCGACCGCTTCTCGCTCGGCTTCTCGCTCAACGCCGCCTACGCGCAGCTCACCGCCAACCCGGCCGGCTTCGCCAGCCCCGACTGCTCGGGTCCGCAGGGCCCCTGCTACTTCCCGTCGGTCAACAGCGACGGCGCCTGGGGCTACGGCGGGGGGATCGGCATCCAGTACAAGCTCACCCCGGCCCTCGCCCTCGGCGCCTCCTACAACTCGAAGACCAAGTTTCAGCCCTTCGAGTGGAACTCGACGGTCGCCAACCCCAACCTGCCGACCTACGGCACCGGGCGCAAGATCCGCCAGGAGATCGACATGCCCGCCGTCGCCATCGCCGGCCTCGGCTGGACCCCGACCCCCGGCCTCTCGGTGGCCATCGACGGCAAGTGGATCAACTACGCCGACGCCGCCGGCTTCAAGGACGCGCTCGGCCTCAAGAACATCACCGTCGGCGAGATCGGCCTGCAGTACAAGCCGACCGACCGCTTCGCCCTGCGCGCCGGCTACAACCACAGCCAGATCGCCGTCCCCAACGACCGCACCTTCGCCACCGTCGAGGTGCCGGCGATCTTCAAGGACCACTACTGTGTCGGCCTCGGCTACCAGGCGACCCGCACCCTGAAGCTCGACGCCGCCTACTACCACGTCCCCCAGAACTCGATCACCGGCCCCTTCCTGGGAGCCACCGGACCGGTCCCCGGCACCTCGGTGACCACCTCGATCGGGATGGATTCGTTCCTGCTGACCTTCAACTTCGCGCTGGCGGAGTAAGGAACGGCGAGAGGTAGATCGCCCGTAGGGTGCGCTGTGCGCACCAGCAACGTCGCCGGTGCGCACAGCGCACCCTACGGGCTGATGTAGGTGAGCGAAGGGCGCTTTTCTCCTCCCCTGTACTCGGGGGAGGCCGGGAGGGGGCCTCGACCTCCCGGACAAGGAAGCGTACCGGCCCGCGCGCACCCTTCCTGCCCCCGAATACGAGGGGGCTCCTCGCAAGCTGCCCAGCCCCGGGAACCCTGTACTACGCTCCGCCTTCCAGGGGGATTGGCATGGTCGCGAGGTCCCGGCTCACCATTCGGTTGGCACCTGGTTTCGGAACCACCTGGTCTCGGGCTCGCGCAGAAGGGGGCCGCAGGGCCAGGGCGACCGCGGGTCGCCCCTACACCCGCCGCCGGAACCAGGCATGCCAAGGAACCAGGGGTAGGGGCGACCCGCGGTCGCCCTCCTGCGCATCTCAGGCCCCCGCTGTCCTCAGGTCCTCGGCAACGTCCGCCAAGCCGTTCGTGAACTGATGCCCTCCTACCTCGTGCTCCCGGGGGGTGGCGTGCGGAAGCCTTGCCGCATAGAACGCGAGGTGGGCAAAGGGTACGACCTCGTCATCACGATTGTGGTCCAGGCAGATTCGAGGGATCGCCGGAAGCCTGCGGGCAAAGCCCTGCGGTAACTTCATCTCGGCATAATTCCACTTCTCGTCCGCGCCCAAGAATGGCGCGGCCGTTAGACCCGCCGGGCGCAACGAGAACCTGTTAGTCCCTCTTCCACATCACCCCATACTTCCTCCCCCTTTGGAGAACCGTACCAGCGTCGACGATGTGGTATACATTATGATGAGCCCCCAGGCCCTTGGCCTTGCTCAGTACGAGGTACTCTGTTTTCAAGAGCTCGGCCTCAATTTCATTGTCCTTCGGCAACTCCTTCCCATCACCCGCGACTACCGCTTCCCAAGCGTTGGACTGATCTTTTTTGAAACGGATGAGACCCTTCCACCACATTTTTCTATTGGCGACGCTCAACTCGAAGCCAACTTTTCCCGGAGAGGCGGTAGAGCCCAAGTCTGTGAGAACTATCTCATCCCCGTCCGGAAGCCTTCTACCGTCCAAGAAGGCAACTTCCACTTCGTAATCGAAAGAAGGTAGGTCGGCCATGGCATTGTCCCTTTCGGTTGGTTGTTACGGCGTGGAGGCTGATCGTTCGCCTGGTTCGATCGTGGTCTCGAGCCAACACGACAACTTCGCGCTGCCCGGGCGCTCGAAGCAAGCGGCGGCGTTCAAACGCTATCTCTCTCCATTGGCGAGCAGCTGCCAGACTAATGCTGTGCCGAATTCGCGTCAACGCTATTCAGGCTGTCGCATAAGCAACTCTCCGGATGGAGGAACCTCCAACTCCGCGCCGGCGGAGCAGGAGCAGCGATCGCACCTCAGGCTCCAGCCGTCCTCATGTCCTCGGCAACGTCAGCCAGGCCGTTCCTGAACTGATGCCCCCCTTCCTCGTGCTCCCGGACGGTGGCGTGGGGAAGCCTTTCGGCATAGAACGCGAGGTGGGCAAAGGGTACGGTCTCGTCGTCCCGATTGTGGTACAGGCAGATTCGAGGGATCGCCGGAAGCCTACGGGCAAAGTCCTGCGGCAACTTCATCTCGGCGTAGTCCCACTTCTCGTCCGCGCCAAAGAAAGGCGCGGCGAGCAGGAACAGCCCGGCGATCCGTTTCTCGACCCGTTCCTCTACCAGATACTTCAACAGGGTCGAACCGCCCACCGAGTGGGCCACCAGAAGAACCTCCTCGCCCAGGCTGGAGAGCTCGGCCGCGATGTCCGCCTTCCAGCCCGCATACCCGACGTCGTCGTCGAACGGCATCTTCGGATAGCGCACCTCGTACTCGGCCCCCAACTCGTTTCGCAGCGCTCCCACGAGGAGCCCATCGGCCTCGTAGGCGGCTTCTCCTCCGGCGCCGCGTAGAAAGAGCACTTGTTTGGCCATATCGTCTTTCCTGGAGTTGAGCCCGCGCAGGGCTTCCGGTTTCTTCACTTGCTTGGCACCTCGCCGCGGTCGGGCTGCAGAACGCAAGCCCTGTAATACATTATGTCTTTACGCGGGGGGTGACATGGCCTCGAGAACCGTACGGCTGGACGACGACATCGGGAGGTGTCTGGAAGAGCTGGTGAAAGACGAGGGGCTTTCGATCTCGGGAGTCGTCAGGCAGGGGATCCTCGCGCTCCGCAACCAGGTCTCCGCCCCTCCGAGCGATACTCTCTACGACATCTTCCGTGAGCTGTCCCTCGGATCGGGAGGCTATGCCTCGGCCCCGTCCACCGACACAAGGCAGGGGGCTCGAAACGCGATCCGCAGGAAGCTGCATCGCTGATCCTGGTCGGAGGTCCCCGATGCCCAAGCTCAAAGTTGCCGTCACCCTCGAACGGCGCCTGCTCGACGAGCTCGATGCGCTGGTCGCCGCCCCGCGAGTACCCGAACCGCAGCCAGACCATCGAGGCGGCGGTGGCCAACACCCTCGCCCGGCGCGCGAGGACCCGTCTCGCGGCCGAGTGCGCAAAGCTCGACCCGGCCGAGGAGCGGATGGGAGCCGAGGCGTGGCCGGAATACTGATGGGCGAGATCCGCTGGCCGCCCGCAGCCACCAGCAGGATGCGCGGGTCTTGTCCGCTGCAACAAGGGGTTGAACTCAATCCGCCTGCGGCGGATAGGTAGTCGGGCGGTTGGCCCAGGTCTTTGAAAAGAGCGTAGCGATGTCTCATCTTCTCCTGAGAACCGTTGAGAAAGGAGAGACTCATGACACCGCTACGCCGCCAAATGATAGAGGAGATGCAGCTTCGGGGCTACGCCCAGAGCACGATTGAGGGTTACGTTCATGCCGTCGCCCAGTTGGCGCGCCACTACCGCCGATCTCCCGACAAGCTCGAAGAAGAGGAGGTCCGCCGCTACCTTCTGCATCTGACCCTCGACAAGAAGATCGCCCGCGGCTCCTTCTCGGTTGTCCTCGGCGGCCTGCGCTTTTTCTATCAGCAAGCGCTCCACCGGGATTGGACGAGCCTGTATGTCGCCAAGCCGCGCTCCGAAAAGAAGCTCCCTGTCGTCCTCAGCCGCGACGAAGTCTGGCGCGTCCTCGACGCCGTGCGCATCGACGTCTACCGCGTCTGCCTGACCACGATTTACGCCTGCGGTCTGCGACTCATGGAGGGCGCCAGCCTTCAGCTCCCTAATGTCGACAGTGCCTGCGGCGTTCTTCACGTCCTGGGCAAGCGCCGCAAGGACCGCGAGGTTCCGTTGCCCACCGCCACTCTCCAACTGCTGCGAGGCCATTGGCGAACCCACCGCTCTCCCACATGGCTCTTTCCGGCCGCCACAAGGCACGGCACCCAATACTCCGTCGCTCATGACTGCGGACCGATCACTCGGGACAGTTTGCAAAGCGCCTTTCGCCATGCGGTGAAACGGAGCGGCCTCCACAAGCGGGCTCACATCCACACCCTGAGGCACTCCTATGCCACCCATTTGCTGGAGGACGGTGTCAATCTCCGCCTGATTCAGGAATTCCTCGGCCATTCCAGCCCTCGCACCACCGCCATCTATACCCATCTCACCCGGGAGATTCGCGACGCCGCAAGAGACCCCATCAATCGCTTGATGCAGCGCAACTGACCGCCAGCGATCACCACCATGGTCGAGCTGGCGGAGATCTTCCGCAGCGCTGGAGAGGCTTACCGACAGGCCTATGGCGACCGCATGCTGCCCTCCCACAGACGGGCGATAGCGGACATCATCGCCTGCAGGACACCGGCTCTCGGCGGCTCCTTGTTCGCCTGCGACACTTGTGAGGGGCTCGACTTTGCCTACCACTCGTGCCGCAACCGACATTGCCCGAAGTGTCACTATGGCCCCTCTCAACTCTGGCTCGAGGGCCTGCGCAGACGACTCTTGCCATGCCCCTACTACTTCGTCACCTTCACCCTCCCCGCCGAGCTCCGAGCCCTTGCACGCTCCCACCAAAGTACCGTCTACGACCTGCTCTTGCGCGAAGCCGCATCGGCCCTCCAACACCTCGCCGACGATCCCCAGTGGGTCGGCGCAAAGCTCGGCATCCTGGCGGTGCTCCACACTTGGTCTCGCGACCTCTCCTACCACCCTCATGTCCACCTGCTCGTCACCGCCGGAGGTCTGGCGGACTCCGGCAATGTCTGGCGCAAGCCCGCCCATCGCCGCTTCCTCGTCCCTGGCTACGCATTGTCCAAGATCTTCCGCGCCAAGGTCCGCGACGCCCTCGACCGTGAAAACCTCTTGCGCCAAGTCGATCCGGCAGTCTTCCGCAAAGCCTGGAACGTCCACCTCGAGCACGCTGGCGACGGCGAGCACGCTGCCGAGTACCTCTCCCGCTATGCCCATCGTGTCGCCCTCACCAATGATCGCATCGAAACTTTCGATCACGGTGACGTGACCTTCCGCTACATCGACTCGCGCACCCACCAGACCCGACGTCTCACCCTTCCCGTCCACGCCTTCATCGCCCGCTTTCTCCAGCACGTCCTCCCAAAGGGCTTTCAAAAGATCCGTGGCTACGGACTCTTTCGTCCGGCTGCCACCCACCAACGCCAGCGCGCCCGCCAACTGCTCGAGCTCGACCCTGCGCTCCCACCGACCCCCAAAAGCTCCGCAGCCGCGGCGATCCAACCCGTCGACGATACCTCCAACTCTGACCATCGCCGACTCTGCCCCGCCTGTCGCAAAGGTCATTTGGTCCGCCTCCGCACCTTCCACCGTCCACCACACCATTCACGTTGCGCCGACACAACCCGATCGCCGCCTCTATGACGACTGTCATCCCGTCGAAGACTTTCTGCCCTCACCTCGACCAGTGCTGCTGGAGCGGAGGACCCTCGTCCTCACTCCCACAACCACGTGCTTCGCGCTCTCCACAAAGCTGGGTCGAGCCCATTTTCCAACCGACCGCAGATCCCTCCTACTTACCTTGCAGGCTCTACCCACCCTTTCACCGAGTCCTTACCAGCCCTCAACTCGCCCTCCGCACCACCCTTCGACGCTTGAAAACCCAAGGCGCCTGACTCGGCCTGCCGTGCCCGGATTGAGCTCAACCCAAGATTACTGCCGCGGCTTCGCGCGGCAGTAATCTCTCTTTCGTTCGCGGCAGTAATCTCTCTTTCGTTAGGCGTGATCATGCGTCCCGAGAGGTGAACCTCTGAAAATCCTATCTGAGCGGGATGTCCTTGAACGTCGGGGTCTGCCACTCGGGATTCGGCCCAAAGAAAGCCTGAGGCCCGGTGCCTGGAACGACTGCGACAACCAGCCGAAGCGCGCCGGACGCAGCGCCCCCTGGCACCTGCTCGAATTGGAGCTTGGCAATCACTGGGATCTTCGATTCGAGACGGATGGCACCAAATTGCTCTGCGCTCCAACGGCTAGAGCCGAGACTGGCGTCCCGCAGGCGACATTCGCTTCCGGCCACGAAAAGAGAGGTGCTGGTCGAGCCTAAGGCCAGGTAGGCAGGCCGTGAGCCTGTATTCTCGATCTCAAGATCGCATAACACTCCGCCGCCGATGCGCTCGCACAGCTGTAGCGATATTTGAAACGGCGCGATGCGCTCAACCGCAATCGGTTCTTCCGGCGCGACCTGCGGCATACTTGCCGCTGTCGTCTGAATTGTGGACGATGGAGTCGAAGAGGTAGTTCGCTCCGGAGCTGAAGCCCGAACCGGCGTGCGTTCTAGGGTCGCCTGAGCGAGTTGTTCCTCAGCACGTTGAGCTCGTTGCTCCTTCTGGCGAATTGTCGCGTCGCGAGCAGAGAGTTCAGCTTGTAGGCTTTGGGTTGCTTTCTCCTGTTGCTCAAGGCGAGCCTCAAGACCGCCAGCTTCATGTTCAGCTCGTCGTTCACCCCATTCTCGGCCTCCGATGAGCGCCCCGATAATAGCGCCGACGAAAGTAATTACTGCGGCAATGATTATGGCTCGCGCTTGTGAACCGTCTGGCGAGTTGGATGTTGTCATAGGTTGCTGGCCTCCGGAGTATCGCAGGGGATTAAAGAACGCATAGAGAAGCTACTTTGCTGATCTGAAGAGCGGCGTGAACGTAATCCCGATCAGGAGTCCTTCCGGATCGAGGAATCGACTGACAATCTGCCCCCACGGTTCCTTCTTGTTCTTGAGAGCATCCGATAGCCCTCGGCCTCGAGGGCTTCCGTCGACGTCTCGACGTCTTCGACATCGAACTCGAGCCAGGCCTGAGGAGTGGGGGTTCCATCCGGCAGGAGTCCGTGCCGAAGCAGGACTGAGCGGCTTGAGACAGCGTCCAGAGGGCGAAGGTCTTGGCGCCCTCTAAGGCTTCGGTGTGGAGATAGCCGTCGGTTTCCTCTTTGAACTGCAGGCCCAAGGTGTCCGCATAGAGCTTCCTGCCGGCCGTGGTGTCGCGTACGACCGGTCCAAAGCCGGCTACGAAGAGAACCTTGATGCTCTTGAATTCGTGCATAGTGCCTCCGCCCCGGAACGTATCCGAGCTCTCCTGAGACAGCTGCCCGTTCGCTATCCTATCCGAGCTACACGCCTCGCCGCGAGCCTGACTGCCGGAAGACGCCTGTTGCCACGAGCAACAGCCCCGGAAGGAAATACACTGAAGCAAGACCGGCCGCGTTGAGAAACGGTGGGCTATGCGCGGAATCCCACAGGAGTCCGTGCTTTGCCGACGGATCGAGCCAGTTCGTGAGCGTCGCGAGAGGTATCGCGGGAAGAATTAAAAGCCATGCATCTTCGTCGGTGCCGGATATGGCGAGGAGCCCGAGCAGGATGAGAATCGCTCCGACGCTGATGAAGACGATGTTGCGCATGGACTTTTGGCGTCTAACGCTTTGGCGGTTCCGGTCGCTCCGCGGCCGCGGTCACCACTTCCCGTCCATGGAGATCAACACCCCAACGGCACCTTCCATCGTGAGCCAGTTGAAAGTACCAGGCTGCGGCTCGACGAACCGCGAGAGCTTTCCCTCGACCTCGCGCCACGCCTCGTCCGAATACTCCAGCACGAGCGGCTGACCTGACGCGGGCCTGCGCACGCCCACATCCTTCTTCGAGGCTCGCCAAACGAAGCGGCATCCGTCGACCGGCTGCACCCAAGCCTGTTCATTCACCGCAAACTCAGAAATACGCCCATCGGCGAGGTCGTTGCAGGCCTTGCAGAGAGCTTCGACTTCCTCGGGTCGGAAGTCAAACAGCCGCACGAGCGACAACGGCGGCTCATCATCTTCAAGGTACTCGATCTTCATTGCGGCTCCGCTCGAGCGAAGGGTCAGGCGTCACCGTGGGTCATTGCCGGGACAAAATCAGATGAGTGGCCTGCGCCGTGGCTTCGTGCTTGACGCAGGCATAGCCCAGGGCCGGAAGATTCACATCTTCGAAGAGGCGCTCCCCGGAGCCGAGCAGGACCGGCGATATGGCCACGTGCATCTCATCGATCAGGCGGTGGCGAAGATATTGCTGGATGACGTTGACTCCGCCACCCACGCGAACATCTTTGCCTCCGGCGGCTTCCCGGGCGCGCTCGAGAGCGACGGCAGCCCCTTCCGTCACGAAGTAAAAGGTCGTGCCGCCGTCCATGACGAGCGGTGGGCGCGGGTAGTTCGTGAGCACGAAGACGGGGACGTGATACACAGGGTTCTCGCCCCACCAACCCCGCCAGCTCTCGTCCGGCCAGGGACCCCGAACGGGCCCGAACATATTTCTGCCGAGGATCCACGCGCCGACGTTCTCGAAACCTCGAGCGGCAAACTCTTCGTCGACGCCCGTTTCCCCGCCTTCCTTACCAAACACCTTTTGCTGGAAGGTTCGAGTGGGGATCGCCCAACCATGAAGCGAGTTGCCGCCAACGCCCATTGGATTGTTGAGGTCCTGGTCGGGGCCAGCGCCGAAACCGTCGAGTGAAATGGTGAAACTCTCTACGCGAAGCTTGGACATGATGCCTCTCTGATCTGCGAGTGACTACAAAACTCGGTTTGTGACGCCCCAACGTAAGGCTCGGTCCACTGCATTGGCTGATTATGCCGCAGCCGGGCCGCCTACCCGAGGGGGACGAAGTCCGGCGGGCCGGAATACCAGGACAGCAGGACACAACCGCCGGACGAGCCGTGCGGGCCGTGCGGGGACCCCGCCTTGGCGACGAAGAAGCTGCCCGGCCCGTAACTCACGCCGTCTTCGACGAGGTCCCCTTCGACCACGAACACCATGTGGTCGGCGTGTGTGTGGCTGTGTGCCGGGATCGAGCTCCCGGCTTCCATCCGTATCATCCCCGTCATTCCGCCAGTCGACTCGACCTGCTGGAGCATCTTCATCGAGACGCCGGGCCAGCCCCCCTGCGACCAGGGGAGGGCGGACGTGTCGATCTTCAACTGGTACATGCGAGTTTCTCCTGTGGCATAACCTTGGTTTCAACGTCTAATCGCCCCACGGTCTACCGAGCCACCGCGACAACTTCCCGCTGCCTGGACGGTCGAAGCAAGCGGCGGCATTCATGGGCTATCTCTTTCTGTTGACATAGCTTAGCTGGCAGAGTAGCGCTGTGCCGAATCCGCGTCAAGGCTCTTCAGGCGGTCGCCTGAGCGACCCTCGCAGAGGCCACCCGAGCTGCGTTGAAATCAGAAGGACCGTTCCGCCCGGCCGGTCCGTTGCAGTGCGCGGTTAACCCGCCTCGGCGAGGACCGGGAGCCTTTCGTAGCAGAACGCATCCTTGAGCGTGTCCCGCGTGACCACGATGGGGACTTCCAAGGCGGCCAGGCCGACCTCGATGGCGTCTCGCACGCACTCGTACTCCTCAGCCGCATCCAGATCGGTCGCCGACACCGGCGGCACGTCGCGCCGCGGCTCGCCGTCGTCGTCGAGCGGGGCCCACCACTCGTCGTCCTCGCCGAACTCCGCCGAGCATGTGCCGCCGCGGAAGACGGTGGCCGCGCGGACGCCCGAGTTGTTGTCGTAGAAGACGGCCAGCGCCGCCGACGTCGATTCCGAGAGCGTGGCGGCGAGCGACGTCAGCGTCTCCACGTCGAACCGATCGGACCGTGCCGCGACACGGTACACGCCGAAGGCGCCATCGGCGAGGCGCACGAGTCGAAGCCGGAACGGTGCCGACAGTCCCCGGAACGCGTCCACTGCGGCCGCGTCGGGAGAACGGAAGACGATGCCTTCGTACATCTCGCTCACACGGGGGCTACGGTAGAGGCAGTCCGCTCGAGCGCCGGGTTTTGCCTACTCTCCTTCCTTTGCGAGGCGTGAACGAACATGAGCTGAAGCCTCGTCTTGGGAGCTGAACAGTGCTTCCGGGTGCAACTCTGACCACCATGGCAAACGCCAATGAGGGTCCGCCTTCTTTTCGAAGAGAGATGACTTGAACATTCCCGCCTTGGAAAGACAACTCCAAGCCGCTCGCGCGATGGCTCGAATTGCGCGTGCACCAGTACCCAGCCACTCGCAGCCTCATCGTCGTGCCAGAGAGCTCCATATCTTTCAGTAGGCATAACCTTGGATTCAATGTCTGATCGCCTTACACGCCGGCCTGCCAACACGACAAAGTTCCGCTGTCCGGACGGTCGAAGCAAAAGGTGGCTTTCATGCGCTCTCGGTTTGTTGGCTGAGCTTATCGGGCTTATCGGGTAGGCTATCGCGCCAAAAAATTCTCGTCAATGCTATGGGCCCCAAGAAGTCAATGACATCCCTCGAAGGAGACGCTCCCCTTCAGCGTGTTGGACCCACCCACACAATCCAGCGTCGCGCTTCCTTCGACGTTCCGGATCCCGTTCACGACGGCGATCCCGTTTTGAAGCGTCAGGGTTCCGCAGGATCCCAGGTTCTGTCCCACCGGATGACCGGGCGGAAAATAGACAGCCTGAAACGTGCCATCGAGCGCCTGCACGAGACGAAGGCGCCGCCGCTGGTCATCGGCCAGCTCCACTCCGGCAAAGCCGCGCGCCTGCCCCGATCGGCAAGTCGTTGGGACAAAAGCGGTCCCGTCCACCTGCAAGCTGCTGGTCACATGCGCCGCACAAGCGGTGAGGGCAAGCAGAAGAAATGCGCAGCGTTTCATAGTATCTCCCGGTCCGGCAGTAAACGTTGAGGTTAACCGGCGAACGAGCGCAGCGAGTGAGTCCGGTTGAACCTGGTGTTAGGCCTCGCTCTGTGAAGCGATCCTCTGGGTGATTTCAGGTAACAATCATGCCACCGTCGGCCACCAGCTCCACGCCGTTCACGTAGATCGAGTCGTCTGAAGCGAGAAATAGCGCCACCGTCGCGATCTCGTCAGGGGTGCCCATTTTCCCCCGCGGAATCAAAGATCCGAACTGTATCTTCGCCTCCGCATCCAGCACCTGGTCCATCATCGGCGTATCGACCTGCCCCGGGCACAGCACGTTCACCCGAATCCTCCTCTCCTTCAGCTCGTTGACCCAAGTGCGTGCGAATACATGCAGCGCGGCCTTGCTCGCGGCATACACCCCCCAACCAGGAAAGCCCTTTAGCCCTGCATTCGACGAGGTCATGATGATCGACCCACCATCGGTAATCAGAGGTAACGCCTTTTGCACGGTGAAAAGCGTGCCGCGCGTATTCAGCCCGAAAGCCGTGTCGAAGTGCTTTTCTGTAATCTCGCCAATCTTGCTGACCTCCCCAATTCCGGCGCTCGCAAATAGGACGTCGATTCTGCCTTTTTCCCGCCTGACGGTATCGAACAAACGGTCCAGGTCATCCAGGTTGGCCGAGTCGCCCCGCACGCCGGTTACGTTTCGGCCGATCTGCTGGACGGCCTCATCAAGTTGTTCTTGCCGACGCCCCGTAATAAATACGTATGCGCCTTCTTCAACGAACCGCTTGGCGCTCGCCAGTGCCATGCCGCTCGATCCGCCTGTGATTACCGCAATTTTTCCCGCCAATTTTTGTCCGGTTTTGTTCTTGTCCATCTTATTTCTCCCTTTATGGTTGTCAAAAATAGATTTGAAAGTCTAGTCGCTGGCAGATCCAGGTGTAACGCCTGGTCAGTAGTAACGTTCCGGCTCACCGCCGTCCGCTTCAACCCCTTGTCAGGCGTCCTTGTCCCCTTGGCGTCGGAGCACGACATGGGTGGCTTTCTCCGAGGCAACGAACTGAACGCATTCGTACCCAAGAGCGCGCATGTCAAGCCCCTCGAACAGTCGCTCTCCGCCGCCCAGAAAGACCGGCGAGATCGCGACGTGCAGCTCGTCGATGAGGCCCGCACGAAGATATTGCTGGATCGTGCTGGCTCCGCCGCCAATGCGCACGTCCCTTCCGTTGGCCGCGTCGCGCGCCCGGTCCAGCGCCTCGTGAATTCCACCCGTCACGAAGTAGAAGGTCGTTCCACCCTCCATGGGGATGGGGTCGCGCGCGTGATGAGTCAGGATGAAGGTTGGAACGTGATAGGGAGGGTTCTCCCCCCACCAGCCTTTCCAGCTCATGTCGGGCCAGGAACCGCGAACGGGTCCGAACATGTTTCTTCCGAGAATCCAGGCCCCCACATTCTCGAAGCCCCGCGCCGCGAAGTCGTCATCGGTCCCCGTCGTGCCACCGTCGGCGCCGAACAGGGTTTGTTGGAACGTGCGCGTCGGGAGCAACCACTGGTGCAAATCGGTCCCGCCCACGCCAAGCGGATTTTCCAGGTCCTGATTCGGACCCGCTCCGTATCCGTCCAGCGAGATCGTGAAGCAATCAACTCGGACGCGTGTCATTCATGCCTTCCTTTCGATGATGCCTGACCTTGGAGTCGACAATGAGACGCTCAGCCCAACTCGGCAAGAACTACCTAGCAGCGAGAGCTTAGCAGCTCCTGGGAGATGCTCTCAAACCCTTGATCTTCTAGGGCGAGAAAGTTTCGAGGGGCCTTCTACGTCTCTTCAGGTGCATGTGCAGACCCATCCGCTTCATCCCGCCCCCTGGCGCCCTGGTCGAAGTGACCTGCCGGGCGCTCCAGAGCCGCTTCCTCTTTCGGCCCGGGCCCACCCTCGATGTCATCTGCGGATTCCGGCGAAGGCGACCACCTGTTCCAGTGAAGGCGACCACTGCTCGGAGCGAAGCGACGAGCGGGCGGCTCCTGGTTGATTGAAGTGGTCGGCTTGAGTGTCTCCTTTTGCTTTTGCAGTCTACAGGACCTCGTCGCCGCGGCTGTGGTAGCTGCGGGAATCCTGGGCGGGCGGGGGGCGGGCGCCCAGGATTTCCGAGGGGTGTGGGAAGGTCCGGGGGCGGACGGGTGGTGGCCCGGAGCTTTCCATACCCCGGCAGATTCCATAGTCGGGTTGGGGGGCTGGGGGGGCGGCGGGGGGGCCCAGCGCAGCTGCGCGCGCCGATCGCCTCATGACGGGCTGGCCGCCGGCGCCTTGCTCTTGCGCCTCGACTCGCCCTTCAGTTGCAGCTCGTAGGCGTTGTGCACCAGCCGATCGAGCACGGCGTCGGCCAGGGTGGCGTCGCCGATGGCATCATGCCAGGACGCGATGGGCAGTTGGCTGGTGACGACGGTGGAGCGATTGCCATAGCGGTCCTCGAGGATCTCCAGAAGGTCCCGCCGGTGGGAGTCGGTCAAGGGATGAAGGCCCCAATCGTCGAGTACCAGGACATCGGCTCGGGCCAGACTGGACAGCAGCTTGGGGTAACGGCCATCGGCTTTGGCCGTGGACAGCTCGGCCAGCAGCCGCGGCAGGCGGTGGTACAGCGCCGAGAATCCCTCCCGGCAGGCCTTCTGCGCGAGGGCACAGGCCAGGAAGCTCTTGCCGGCCCCCGTCGGCCCGGTGATCAGCACGTTGAGGTGCTGGGTGACCCACTGACAGGAGCACAGCGCCAAAAACTGCGAGCGATCCAGACCTCGCGGCGTTCGCAAGTCCACATCTTCCACCGCGGCGGCTTGACGAAAGCGTGCCTTGGCCAGCCGGTCCTTCAGCCGGCGATTCTCGCGGTCCGTCAGCTCGCGATCCACCAGCAGGCCCAGGCGTTCGACGAAGCCGAGCTCCTCAAGACCGGTCATTTGCAGTTGCTCCTCGAGAGCCTTGGCCATGCCGGTCAGCCGCAGCGCCTGGAGCTTGTCCAGCGTCGGATGGGTCAGCATGGCTTCTGCCTCGCCTCGTAGTACGAGGCGCCTCGCAGGTTCTCATGGAGCAGCGGCCTCGTCATCGTCGGCTCGGCGCCTGGGTCCAGGCAACGATCCAGCCCCAGTTGCAGGATCGAGCGCACGCTGCGGTACGAGGTGGCTTCGGTCTGCAAAGCCCGCCGGCATGCTGCTTCCAGCCGCTCGCCGCCATAGCGATCGCCAAGGCGCTGGATGCCCAGGCAGGACCGAAAGCCATGCTGCGGGTGGATCCGCGTCGACATCACCGCCTCGATCAGACCGGACACCGACGGCCCCGCCTTTTGCGACCATTGCACCAATCGCTCGGGCGTCCACTCCGCATACTCGCGGTGCGCACGCGGCATGTGCTGCGTCTGTGTCGTATGGGCTCCCCGCTGAAAGCTGCGCAGATGGCTCGCCACTCGCTTGCTTTTCGCGAAACACTCCACCGTCTGGGCGCTCACCCGCACGTCCAGCTGCTGGCTCACCAGTTGGTACGGAACGCTGTAGTAGTGGCTCTCGACCTCGACGTGGTAGTCGACGTTGACCCGCGCCTTCTTCCACTCGGCATAGGCGAAACGCTCTTGCGGCAGCGGGCGCAGAGCCGGCCGCTCCAGGCTCTCAAACAGCGACCGGCGCGTGCCCAAAAGCTTGCGGAAGGGCCGTTCGTTCAAGCCGATCAGAAGCTCGCCGATCGCCGAATTGAGCTCGGGCAGCGAAAAGAAGGTCCGGTGCCGCAGCCGCGCCAGGATCCAGCGCTCCACCACCTGCACTCCCACCTCGACTTTGGCCTTGTCTCGCGGCTTGCGCACCCGCGCCGGCATCACCGCCACACCGTAGTGCACCGCCAGATCCTGGTAGGTCGGGTTCAGCTCCGGCTCGTACCGGCACGGACGGCTGACCCCCGACTTCAGGTTGTCGGGCACCACCATCTCTGGCACCCCGCCCGCAAACTCGAAGGCCCGCACGTGCGAGCCGATCCAGTCCGAAAGGCCCTGGCTCCACGTCGCCTCCGCGTAGGTGTAGTTGCTCGCGCCCCACACCGCCACGAACACCTGCGCCTCGCGCACCTCGCCCGTGCTGGCCTCCGACACCGCCACCGTCGCCCCGCTGTAGTCGACGAACAGCTTCTCGCCGACCCGATGCAACTGGCGCATCGACAGGTCCGACCGGCCTCGCCACTGGCTGTACAGCTGGCAGTAGCGGCTGTACCTGTAGCCGCGAGGCTGCTGCTGTCGGTACTCCTCCCACAGCAAGCTCAGCGTCACCCCTTTGCGCTTGAGCTCGGTGTGCACCTCGGCCCAGTCCACCAACGGCCGCTCCGAAGCCGGCATCACCTCAACCGGGGGGTAGAGCCGACCCTCCAACTCCTCGTCGCTCAACACGGTCGCGGCGCGCCAGTCCAGCCCCGTCCGACGCGCTCGGGCCAGGCAATCCACCACCGTCGTCTTGCCGGCTCCACAGCAGCCAGCCACTTGGCGCTGGCTTAAACCACAGTCCCAGGACAATCTTAAAATCTCTCGAATCTTTCTCACTCTGACTCTCCGTGCCGGCATCTCGCCCCCTGTCCATGAGGACCGAGGATGCCAGAGCTGCGGAGCCACCGCGCGTCGTCAACCCTCTGCGTGAAGAGGATTCCGATCCAAGGCGACCACCCTTCCGGCCATCCCGACCACCCTTCCGATCTCCACGTCGAAACGGTCGCCTTCAGCCTGGAACGGGTGGTCGTCTTCCCTCGGAATCACTGGTCGCCTTCGGATTGGAATCGGTGGTCGCCTTCGCGCGGAATACGCAATGTCATCCTCGTGGGTGCCCTCGCCCGGGCCCAGCGCCGCTATGCGGTGCGGATCATCGCCTTCTTCTTTGCTTCCAACCACTTCCACCTCATCCTCGAAGTCGACGACGCTTGTCAGCTCTCCCGCTTCATGAACCACTTCAACTCCAAAGTCGCCCGCGAGATCGGCCGGCTCACCGGGTGGCGGGAGAAGATCTTCGGGCGCCGGTACCAGGCGATCCCGATCAGCGACGAGCCCGAGGCGCAGGTTGCGCGGCTCCGCTATGTCCTCAGCCACGGTTGCAAGGAGAACCTGGTCGAACGCCTTCAGGACTGGCCGGGCGTCCACTGCGTCGACTCGCTGACCACCGGAGCGACTCTCGAGGGCTGGTGGTTCGACCGCACTCAGGAATACCTCGCCCGCCGTCGCGGCGAGGCCTTCGGCCCCTACCAATATGCGACCCGCGAAGCCCTGGAGCTCTCTCCCCTCCCCTGCTGGAAGCACCTGACGCCCGAGCAGCGGCAGCGACTCGCCGCCGCCATGGTCTCGGAGATCGAAGCGGAAGCCGCGGAACGCCGGGAGCGCGCCGGAGTCCAGGCGCTCGGCCCCGCGGCCATCCTCACCCAAAGCCACGAAGGCCGCCCGCTCAAGACCAAGCGCTCACCCGCGCCCGCCGTCCACGCCGTCCGCCGAGCCGTCCGCCGCGAGTTGCGCAACGCCTACTTCCTCTTCGTCGCCGCCTACCGCTCCGCCGCCGAGAAGCTCCGCGCCGGGCAACGCGACGCGCAGTTCCCCGCCGGCTGCTTCCCGCCTCCGCTGCCGTTCGTAGGCGGGTAGGTAACGGCCTCGTCTCAGGGGTACGTGTGTCCAGGCGAGACCGGAAGCCTGAAATTCCGGGTGTTACGACCGAGATTGCCGTCCAAACCCTCCCGCTAGACCTCCAAATCAGCCCGCCTGGACCGCCCAGGAACGATCTCAGGCATGTCAACAGCCTCGGTCGCACACAAGGCGCCACGGTGCATCGCTGGTCCTCAACTATTCGGGTGGAACGTATTCCTGCAGCCTATTCCTGCAGCCTGAAATGTACCATCGAGCACCTGCACGAGGCGAAGGCGCTGCTGCTGGTCATCGGCCAGCTCCACTCTGGCAAAGCCGCGCGCCTGTCCTGATCGGCAAGTGGTCGGGACAAAAGCGGTCCCGTCAACCTGCAAGCTGCTGGTCACATGAGCCGCACAAGCGGTGAGTGCAAGCAGAAGATATGCGCAGCGTTTCATGGTATCGGGGCTTATGCGTCGCTCCCCCCGCCTCTAATTGTTCAAGCCAGTCCGACCTTTAGCTTATGGATATCGAAAAACTCTTCTACCGACGACGCCTTTCTCCATTTATCGCCTCTTTCTTCATTGTACTTTAGTCTAAAATACTCGAACGTTAGAGCAGGAATGACTCTGGTTCGAACAACTACGGAAGGGAAGTCAAATAGCTGCAAGCCGTAACCGCCGGTAAGGTGCCCCACTTGAACACCCTCCTTGCTTGCAAGATCCTCAGCTCCCTTCCTATCTATGGTAAAACTTGCATACCAAGCCCCAGACTCGGGATAGATCTGGAACGTGGTACCTTCCTTCGAATGCGATGCTGGTGAAAATTGCTCTATTGATTCATTCACACACTCCGCGACTTGGTCCACGTCTGTTAGTCCATAGATGCGACTAGCTTGTCTTGCTACCGTCTCGATAACCTCAGAAAGCAGCTCATCCTTCGGGACATTAAAGGCACTTAGATGGAGAATCTGACGACGCAGATCCACTCTCAGCTCCCGATCCTCAAGAGACAGATCTCCCTTAGCTGAGAGTGAGGATAGTGCTTCGCGAGCATCTCGTAACTGGGGTATGATAACTTCAACTTCAAATGGCACCCTACGCCGCATGCTATCCAAGATCTCGTCAACTAGAATAACGACAGCACGAGAGCCTTCCACTGGCTGGAGCTGGTTATTAAGAATGATGCAATGCTTCTCAGAGGGTTGTCGTACCGGCTCCAGAGGTAACGCATCAGCAGTAGATGGGAGAGAGGGAGGAGTTCCCACTTCGGGCCTTACAAATTTCCTCTTTTTGTGAATCGCGCGAAGAAGCTCTTCTAATGAGGTTTCGAATTCTGCATCGTCACGGAAGTCGATGAAGACCGAGCCTGAAAAATACGCTGGAAGCGCACGGGATTCACCGAGGAGTTCCCCAGCACGCAGGAGTGGGATGAACTTAGAACGTGGTGTTCCTTGCAGCAGATCCCCTGATACTATCTGCTGCTCGTAGCCGACCCCTCCTGTGCGCGAATCTGCCTTACGCGCAAAAGTAGGCGTACAGATGACGATAACGAAGTCCGAATCACGAACGCCCCCTTCCATAAATGCGGTCAGGCTCGCTCCAGGCACAATCTGCCATTGATCGAGTGTAACGTCTACGCCTGCACGAACTAATCGCTCAGCGATTCCGCGTACCCACTGCTTGTGAAGATCGCTTTCCCACGAATACGATATAAACGCTTTTGGCGGAAGTGTACTTTCTTGCATATCAAGCTCCTATGCGCTTCAGGTTCCTTCGCTGACTTGGTTTGAGTAACACCTCTCTACAAGAGCCGACCAAAGGGTTTGGGCATAAGCGGCAGCCAGCTGTCCGCTTGATGCCCTTTGTTGGCCGAATCAACTCGCAACAGCGCAACATGTGGCCGCCTACTCCTCTGCCTCATGGGCTCCCTATTGCTCCGGCTCGTACAAAAGAACGTATTGGTGATTGATAATGGGCCTCCGAACTGTCAAGACCAATATTCGGTCGGAGCTATCTGGCGCCTCATCAAGAGACAGGCAATTAGAGGAGTTACATCGCTCCGTCTCCAGTACGTTCACGGTTTTAGAAATAGTTGAGAATGCGAAGGCCCTCTTTGAACGAATTGCCACCTTCCTTGGGAAGTGAATTGCGACTATGATGCTCTCCATGTCATACAAGACATCATAGATATCGCCATAGTAGATCCGACCGTCAAGCTTGTAGAGGTCCGGGAAATTTGCCTCTTCGGATATTTTTAGAAGATCTGCCCTGGTGAGTGGCAAAAGATTGTTAATTTCAAATTCTCGGCGGTACCCTAGGCGCTCGCCGGGAAGAAGCGGAGGGTCCACGTTGACGAAGTAAGCGATCTCCTTGTCGGTGATCTTATCGAATTCAATGCTGACGTTGTGGCGACCAGGGTTCAAGCTCGCTTGGATATCATAAGCGTCGTCCGCGACCAATCTTATAAGCGCATCCGCTCGCTTGTCCATGCCAGTATCCAGAGCGTGATGAAACCGTGGGCATTGCTGCCGGGCAACTACCTCATGATATACATCAACCACGAGCGTACCTCCGCGCTGAATCTTGTTGCGCGCTATTGCCTTTGTATACAAGAAAGGTTGATCTCCAGGCGGCAGATCGACTCGGCGCTTTAGATCTAGGAGATGTTTTACAATGTGGTGCATGTTCCGGAGGAGGTCTGCGGAGTCCCAGAAATTAAATCGAGCCGGGGTCTGGAGGTTGCGGAGCGTTTCCGGTACACGCGTTCCAGGGTGTATAATCATTCCTACTGGAATCGGCTTCTCCCGACCTGCTGCATACACGCCTTCCTCGGCAGGCCAGGGAGCGGGTTCGGCGTCTTGTGTGCCAATCTCGCTCTTCAGAGGACCCAGAAGGAGCACCATGCAATCGGCCGCGGCGATTCGCTGCTGAAACACCGAGGCTGGCGGTCGATCAAGATCAGGTCCATCGAATATGTCAACTTGGAACTCAAGGGCTTCGAGGAGACGCCGAATGATCTCCATTACAGGTCTGTAGGCCTCGCTATAGGAGAGGAAACATTTCGCCATTTCGTCACCTTTTAAGGATTATTGGCTTTAGCACCGAAGGCCTATCGGCCAACCATTAAGCGTCTATCTGAAGTCCTCCCCAAACCGATCCCCCAAAGTCCTCGACCGATTCCGGGAGGATTTCAGATAGACGTAGGTTGAGCGAAGCCGCGGGCCAGTCCGGAACTGTCCTATGGAGACTCAATCCTATGCAGGCCCCTTGTGCGCCATCCTGCCGACCTCCACACAAGCCCCAAGAGCCGGCGTGAGGCTTTCAGAGGACCGTCCAGCGAAGGGATCTGCCGCATGCCACGCTCCTGATCCGCGATTTCGTGGAGACGATTATACCGCAGAGGTCCGGGAAGAAGTCCCTGGCACCTCGCGGCGGTTCGGCCAGCCGGAGGCCTGCCAGGGCACCGCCGCCGGCTCGCGGACGGGACGGCTTGACCGAGAAGGTGTAGTCGCGACAGAGGAGCACGTGGTCTTGCGTCAGCCGCGCCAGCAGGCGCTCGGCCGCGGAGCGCAGGTCGATCGCTCGCTTGGAGGTCACGGCCGCCGGGTTCTGGCCGTTTGCGACGCTGAAGTTGTCGTACACGCCGGCAGCGACGACGAAAACCGAGCCTTCCGGGAGGAAGGGGCCCCGAGCATCTTCAGGTCGCGTTCGGCGTAGCGAAGGGCGCAAGCGCCGATCGCGGTGCGCGCGGTCATCGCATCGCGGAGGCTTGCGGGAGCCATGGAGAGGAGACCTCGCCGGTCGGCAGCGCTCTCACGCCGGTTGGACACAAAGATACCAACAAGCAGGAGCGCGGATGGCAGCGGCAGGACCGCGCGGAGCGAGGCGATGTCTCCTTCGGGATCAGAGCGATTTTTTGGCTCAATCGGGGATACGGTGCAAGGGATTGGGACTTTTGGCCATGAAGAGGGACTTTTAACAAGAATGAGGGACTCGATCAAATCAAGGAGGGGTTTTTTGTGGCTATAAGGGACAAATTTACCAAAAAAGGGACTTGAACGCAGAAAATGGGACTTACGACAGGATCAAGGGACTTTCCAAGAAGGTGACGGGATGCCGGCCTGGAATGCGACCTCCGCCAGGCGGTCACCCCTTGTCCGCCTGGAAAGCGTCCAGCTCGCGGCGGACGATCTCCCGGATCAGGGGTCGCGGGGTTGCAGGACTTCGGAACGCCCCCTCCTGGCCTCCCCCGAGTACGGGGGAGGAAAAAGGCTCCCGGGATCAGTAGGTTCGCGACACCGGCCGGCCCCCACCCGGGCGGGGACGAGCCCCGCCCCTACGTTCAGTTCCTCGCAACGGCGCGGAGGAGGTCGCGGGCTTGCCCTACCCGA